>RFFC02000009.1:206757-212644 GCA_005518205.2 Hormoscilla sp. GUM202 | reverse complement strand
GTTTCTCCTTCTACGACTACCAACAATCTAACCATGTTAAGGTCTGCCACCAAATTGATTTTTTTCCCAAAGTTGTCCCAAGCTATAGTCTTCCAGCCATGATTTTAACTCACTAGATTGCAAGCGGGTGAGAGTTGTGGCCCCATCTTCTAATTCTGTTACCAAAATATCTTCTGGTTCAAAATGATCGAGAAGCAGGGGTGATTGTGTAGAAATAATAATCTGAGTTTCTGTAGCAGCAGCTTTGACCATGCTTGCCAACATTGTAATGGCATAAGGATGTAAACCCAGTTCTGGCTCATCTAAAATGATCGGAGAAGGGCGTTCTTGGGCAGGTTGCAGTAATAAGGTCGCCAGACAAATGAAGCGTAATGTCCCATCAGATAGAGACGAAACATCAAAATATTGGTCTGAGAGTTTGTGCATCCATTCTAGGCGAATTTTATTTGCATTGCGACGCAAGGGAACTAATTGAAAGTCATCGAAAAAAGCGGCTACCCTTCGCACTGTATTGCGGATTAAACGATACTTAGACGGATGTTGTTCTCTTAATAGAAGTAGATAGGCAGGAAGATTTGAGCCATCCGATCGCAAAAAATGATGATCGTTAACATCTGCAATTCGTTTCATGGGTGACTGTGCGCTCGTATCGTGAAAGTGATAAATTCGCCAATCATCAAGACTTGACTGTACCCAACTAACATTCCCTTCACAAGCTTGACTAATGCCAGCTTCACCGTTAACCGCCTTTAAGGACTCATAGTCTGGTTCTGAGTAGCCTTGTTTATCCCAAAACCAACAGCTTTCATCTTTGATATAAAGTTCATCGATATCTGTCGAGCATAACAATATTTTATACCCGTTTACCTCGGAAATAAACGATATTTCGATCTCTATTTCTGGTGTAATTTTCGAGCCAAAGTGCAAAATTTTATCGGCTCCACCCCTTTGGGCTGTATAATTTCTTAATTGACCACGGCGAATAGCATTTAAGAAGGAAAATACTTCCACAAAGTTAGATTTTCCCGACCCGTTAGCCCCGATCGATATATTGATGGGGCGTAGTTCTAGCTTCTCGATCGCCCGGATACTCCGGAAGCCCTTGATGGAAATATAATCTAGGTAATGTTCCATGGTGTTAGGGCTCTTCGGTACTTGGGTTGCTAAACTATTGCTAATTTTGAAAAGCTAATAAACATCTTAGCTCAAAATTTTCTATGTTACGAAAACAAAATCCGCACCGTTTAACTAACTTAATTTTTTGGTTAATACCTTCAACAATGCCATTAGTTGTTTTTTGCTCAAAATCTGCTGTTATCTCCACTAACCAGCGACGGATTGTTCCTTGACTTTTGGGAAATAATTCTGCTGATTGTTTCAACCATTCTGCTAAATTCAATAAGCCATCAAACCAATTTATGCTCTCTTCAAATACTTTCCTAAAATTTTCTTTTAATTCATGCATCTTTTGCAGCTTCGGGAATTCTTTATTGACTTCTTCTAATTGGCTTTTTTGAGCTTCATTTAAATCATCGGAATTAGCAAGAAGGACATATTTACTGTGATGAAGCACCTTGAGTTTTGCAGTTTTTTTCTTCTTATCATCCATGTTATTAACTTCTTTTTTTGTTTGCTTACGACCATTGTCTAATTCTTCTTGAACCTGGTTCATTACATGAAATCTATCAGCTACTACCTCGGCGTGAGGCATTAATTTTTCTACCAAAGTTTTATAGGGACGCCATAAATCAATGCTAACCTCTTCTATGCCTGATAACACGTCTATTCCCCAAGATAGCAACACTTTTTCAATGGCTTCTTGGGTTCGATCGGGGACTAAAGCTAGAAGTTGACTATTGTCCAAATCTACTAATACCGCACAATAATTACCTTGTCCTTTTATCAGGCTAATTTCATCAATCCCCAATCGTTTTAAGTCTTGAGGTTTTTGACCTACCAAACTTTTTTTTAAATCTTTTAACATAGTTTCAATTTCTGACTCACTTACCCCGGTTCTTTCGGCAACACTTTTAATATTACTATGTTTTACCTGATTCAATATATCGTCGGCAAGTCTTTTAGTATAGTTGCGTTTTGGTTCACAAAAATCCAAAGGCTCACTAAAAATTTTTAAACAATTTTCACATTTCATTTTTCGTTTATTTACCTGTAAATAAACATTTTGACCATTCATAGGCAAGTCTTTAATTAGATGTGAATAATAGGAGTGAATTTTCTGACTCATTTGACCGCAATGAGGGCAGGCTACTTCTGAAGTTAAACTCGCTACGGAGAGGATTTTTCCTAGAGATGTATCTTGTACGAAATGAGTAACTTTAACATCTGGGATGTTCAGAAAATCTGTTAGTAGTTTGAGTTGTCCTTTTGAAGCCATGATAATTTTACCTCAGTTTTCACTTTGTCCTCAATTTCAGTAAAGCATTAAAAATGCCAGAAGTCAAGTACAGCAATATGTTTACTCTTCAAGTATAACAATTTTAGTTTAATTTGACGAGTATTTATTTGATAGTTTAGCAACTCAGGTACCGAAGAGCCGGTGTTAGTTTTAGCTGATGCTGGCATGTCTCAATCATAGCACCTAAGTTAGCTCTCATGCGATCGCGATTTCAAGACCATCCTCATCAACACCTCATGCAGCAACAATCCTACCACAAAACCCGGCAAAATTTCGTTAAGGATGTCGCTATATCCTAAAACTCGCCAGACGATAGTAGTAGTTAATCCAGCTAGCATCGTCGCGCTTAAGGCGATGTAGTTCGTGCGGATTTTGAGTAATGCAATAAGCATAGCTGGACCAATAGAACCTGCTACCGCACTGACAGCAAAGATCATTAAAGAAAACACAGTGGAGGAAATAGCCAGAGTTGCTATTACGGCGAGTAAGCCGACTAAGAGAGTCGAAGCTTGCTCGTATTTTAACCCATATTTACGGGACATTTTGTGATAAAAAGAAGGCACGATGTCTCTGGCTAACGCGCTCGCACAAACCAGGAGTTGGGAATCTGCCGTCGAGGCAATAACTGAAAACACCCCTGCTAGCACAATTCCTACCAAAACTGGAGGAAAATTTTGCATTGCATAAAGGGGCAAGGCTTGTTCGGGGTCCTCAATACCGGGAATCAATACCCGACAAGTAATGCCAAATATTAGCATCACAATCCAGGTAGAATAGCTATAAGCCAGGTATAGCCACTGAGCTTGTTTGGTCTCCTCTGGACTGCGACCCGCTAGGAACCTGACTAGGACTTGGGGCTGAGAGAGATTAAATCCAAAGCCATAAAAGAAAAACCCCACCATCAGAGCCAGTAATGTCCAGGGGGTAAATCCAGCTGTCAAATTGGTTAGGTTCGGGTCGATTTCATGAAGTTTTGAGAGAATTGCAGGTATCCCGCCTCCAGCAATAACGGCTACTGCTAGCATCCCATAGCAAACAAACATCACTACAAATGCCTGTACTACGTCGGTCCAGATGGAGGCTCGCAGTCCTCCCGTCACGCAGTAGACCATAATTGCGATCGCGGCAATGAGAGCACCAATCTTGGGGTCAAGGCCAAAAAACACGTCCAGAGTCTTAGCAGCAGCAGCAAATTGTGCAGCGGTATAGGCTCCAATAAAGACGATTGTGATGAGCGCAACGATGAGGGTAATGAGGCGTTTGCCTTGAGGCTTTTTGACCGTGGCACCCAGAAATTCGGGCACGGTTTGGGAGCCTTTCTCGACAGAAAGCTGGTTGATTTTATCTGGAAAAAATGTCCAAAATCCCAAATCACCCAAGAACATGGGAAGAACGATCAGAAAGGGTGTAA
Organism: Hormoscilla sp. GUM202; assembly: GCA_005518205.2. Classification (GTDB taxonomy): domain Bacteria; phylum Cyanobacteriota; class Cyanobacteriia; order Cyanobacteriales; family Desertifilaceae; genus Hormoscilla. The sequence continues at coordinate 208,817 of RFFC02000009.1, read as the reverse complement.
TTAAAAGTGACACTCAATCATGAACCGGCGATGTCATCAAAACTAATTGGTAGGATCAAGCGTTAATATCGCCAGTGAATATCTGGCAATATTGACCCCCGAGATTTATATTATTGCGTTTCTCAAATTGATGTGATATAACATGGTGCGATGAAATTCAGACAGGATAAGGTTTTCAGCGATTTACCCAAATATCACACTTATTTGATAAATGCTATATATATGTTCAGAGCGCTCTCATGGCAGAAAAATGATGGTCGTCTGGTGACTGGTGAGAGTCTCAATAACTGTTAGACGGCGCCGATGAGGGGAGTCTCTTGATAATAATTGAACCAATAGGATTGCCAATCATTATTAACTCTTAATATCCTTAAAGCTAACATATCATCAGCTTTTTCAACTGTCCACCAAGAACCTGTTAATTTCAAACGGTTTTGAATTACATAACGATGTGCGCTCTCAATTTCTCCAGAGCCAATTGGTAAATCAGCATCAATAGCACTTTTGTAGTCTAAGTATTCAAGCCGGTTTTTGATGTATCGTGTACAAACTCGGACGGGAGCAAATTTATCAGCTAGATGTTCTGGTTCCATACGAGTTGATAAATTCTTTAATACTTTGAGGAGCTGATTTTTTTTGAGATCTTGCTTTTGTTGTTTCAACCATTTTTTTTGTTGCTGTTCATTTCCAGGAGCAGCGGCGGCTAAATATTCACACAGATGATAAAAATCTATTAGATAGCTAGCACGTTCTCCAAACAAGCGCCTTACCTGATTAACAATCCAACTGGCTCCATCTCCAATGGCATGAACTTTAGTATTGCTACCTATACCAGCCCGAATTGCACTATGCAGTAATTGGTTTCCTGCATCATTAACAGTACCTACTGTACCTCCAATAAGTGACTGTTTTTGGCCAGGAATTTCCACAAGTGATAGGCGAGCTTCTTTCCAACTAAGCTTTCGGTTTTTTCGGCGATCGACAATTTGAACATCATCGGTTGCTGGCGTCGTGTTCACAATTGGAATCATCGTGCCATCCATTTCTGTAATTATCTGATCTACTCCATCTCGATGGGGGATTTCGGATGCTAAATTTTGAGATAGTTTAACCGCATGTGCATGTTTTTGAGTAATCGCTTGTGCCGAACTAATCGGTACAGTTATACCGTAATGTTCTTTGAGCTTTTCAGGGATTTTTCCAAAAGATACATCGGCTCCAAAATCTGTAATTGCTCGTTGTAATGGTAAAGAATAACCTCGACAATGTATTTGGGCCGATGATGAAAACGGTCTAAATACTTTTTCCGTTTTTACGCAAATAAATGTTTGTTCTATAACTTGGATAGTTCCGAACAGGCTATACCAATATAGTTGCTTTTTTCTCTGACGGCGCATCTCAGGAGATTTCTCACAAGCTAAGGCTTTTTTTTTCTCTTGGGAATTGGCCCAATCTTGAAGAGCATCATTTCCCAGTTTTTGGAGTTCCGAGACAACTTCTAATTCCGCAAAGCTCGCTGTTTCACAATTATCATCCGGATTTTCAACAAGATCTAAAATAGATAAAACACGAGCTGATATATTGGGATGAGCCTGCAATCTTAGAGCTAATTCATAAGCGCTACTGGTTAGTTCAACCGTTTGATTATGATTCATGAATTCAGACATAGGACTTTAGCTCCATAGTAAACTTATATTGCATTTCTCAAATTGATGTGGTATATTTTCGATCGCCTAGCAAGTCATTGCGAGGGGGATGACCGCGCTCAACTTATGCTTTCATAGAGTTAACCCCCCGAAGCAATCTCACCAATCGCATATCACATTAATCTGAGAACTGCTATAATAATTATATAACATAAGGGTAAAAAAATCTCAAGGGTCAAGGCAGAATTCACCTAAGAAGTGGTTCCATCCACTGGCCATCACTGGCGGAGATCTGATACCGCCGGTCATACAGAGGTAAAACCCCCGGACCGGTTAATAATGCCTAAGTGTCACTTTTAATTACACCCCCCTGAGATACCTGTCAGACCCCCTTTTTCCCGTCGGGGGGCAGCG
>RFFC02000009.1:0-205781 GCA_005518205.2 Hormoscilla sp. GUM202 | reverse complement strand
CGGGTGCATCCCAGTTTGGTAATGAGTATTTTTGCTTAGTCGAGCAACTGACGAGATGATGTTAGGCTGAGATACCAGACAAACGTTCCCCCTGAAACGATGAATAGAGAGAAGTTGGCTCAAATACAAACTTATGCCTTGGCCATGGCCGCCTTGTTGTACGAGGAGGCTCAAGCGACTGTTCCAGAGGAATTGAAAACGCTCTCAGGGATAGAAGGCACCATCCGCAGGCAGTGGCTTCAATACGTCGGTCCAGAGATTGCCCTTTTTTTATCCAAAGTAGCAGTGGTACCACTGCCGGACGAGCCAGAGCTTTAAATAGCATTGTGGGCAAGATTTCAATCACCTCCAAACAAGCGGCCTATTTTGAGGTAAAGCCCTATAGCCAGTGGAGCCCCTATCTGGAGAAATGTTGCTTATTGCTAAGTGCAAACTCTTCCTATGAGCACGCCTCGGAAGATCTTAAGGTGCTCACGGGGATTAGCGTCTCCCGGGGAACTCAGCAACGGCTGGTGCAGCGCCATGATTTTGAGTTCCCGACGGTCTCCGAGGCCATTGAAGAAATCAGCATCGACCAGGACAAAGAGCGCACTCCTTCCTTTGAGTTGACTCATTTGCCAGAATCCCTTGCCAATCTCGGTAGAACACCCAAGGCTAGATATACTTCCGATATTGCGCTTACGGACTCCCCTTGGTCAACCCTGTGAGTGGCGCGATTACAAGGCTGTCAATCTGCATGACCAGGGGGTAGCGGCCTTTTTTCGAGACAATGCAGGACTGGTCAAATGGGTAAATCAGCAGCCCTTGGCGAATCCGCTTGTGTGTCTCGGGGATGGCCATGATGGCATCTGGAACCTGTTTGTCGAGATTGGTCCGACCATCTTTCGTCAAGAAATCCTCGATTGGTATCACTTAATGGAAAATCTGGAAAAAATCGGCGGGTCCGGCCAGCGACTGGCACGAGTGAAAGCCCTTTTCTGGTCTGGCAAGGTGCCAGAGGCCCTCAAGGAATTTGACGACTGGGACCATCCACGGGTGGACAATTTTAGGGCCTATGTTACTAAGCATCGCCATCGCATTGTGAACTATAGCTATTATCAAGCCGAGGGGATTTCCATTGGTTCGGGAGAGGTGGAATCAACGGTACACAGAAGGCGGCACGGCTAAAGCTTTCAGGATCGCAATGGAAAGCCGTCAATGTTCCCCAGGTTCTGCTGCATCGCTGCGCTTATCTTAATGGAGTATTCTCAAGGTGACAGTTGCGCAATGAAGTATTTTTACTCATTGCCAAACTGGGATGCACCCCGTTGGGCTGGCGTGACCGAGTATCTACTCCAGTCATCTCGCGAAGGGCACTTGTACCCACTTTATTGGCTTAATCATAAAATCGACCCGGAAATCAACCTTGTTCTCTACATTAGAGGTCTGAAATAACGACTACCAACTTGAAGCCCACCGGGACTTCAGCCTTTACCTTGGGCAAATTTGTCCCGTTGGGATCCTGAAATAACAAATTAAATCAGAAAAGGTAACCATGAAAAAGCGTAAATTAGGAAAAACAGATATCAGCATTAGTGAAGTTGGACTGGGTACTTGGCAAATGTCAGGGGATGTGTGGGGGAAAAAAACGGAAGCAGAATATATCCAGGCGATCGAGGTAGCAATAGAAGCGGGTATCGATTATTTTGATACGGCTTTAGAATACGGAAATGGCTATTGCGAACAGGTGGTGGGACAAGCATTACAGGGACATCCATCAGTGGTAATTTCGAGTAAAATCCCGCCTGAATGCGATGAATGGTCGGCAAAACCTCAAGGTAACATTGATGATTATTTTTCCCCTGCTTGGATAAGTAAATGTTGCGAGACGACGCTCAAAAACTTACGGCGAGAGTGCATTGATATTTTATTTTTGCATACTTGGAATGTGGCCTGGGGCGATCGCACGGAATGGTATGAAGCGATGGTGAAGCTGAAAGAAGAGGGAAAAATTAGAGCGATCGGGATATCGGTGGGCGATCGGCGTGCTTCTGAAGCGAACAGTCATATGGAAGCAGGAAGGATTGATGTGGTGATGGCCGTGTACAATATCTTAGAACAGGAGCCAGAATATACCCTGTTTCCGATGGCAAAAAAACATCAGGTGGGGATAGTAGCACGCTGTCCGTTTAGTTCCGGTGCATTAGTGAGTAATTGGACATCCTCTCAGAAGTTTCCCGAAGGAGACTGGCGAGGTCTATGGACGCCGGATGATTGGGTGGCCGAGCAGGTAGAAATGGTCGATCGGATTAAACCGATCGTCAAAAACACTGACTTATCGATGTCGGCGATAGCGTTAAAATATATTTTGCACAATCAAACGGTTACTTCAGTGATTCCGGGTTCATCTAGCAGGGAACATATTCGCAAGAATGCTTCTGTGGCTGCATTACCGAATCTTTCGGAAGAGATATTGGGACAATTGCAACAACTTTGGTTAGATGGTAAAATACACGGAACCTACAATGGTGGGGCCTAAGCAATTCAAAATTCAAAATTCAAAATTCAAAATGGGGATGGGATGAATCCTGGTAAAATACGGGCATGGAAATTATAGTAGGGATCGGGCGATCGCATCTTTACTCCAGAGCGTCCTGGAGAATTGCGATCGTTTCTCGGGCTTGACGCATGGTTCGCGATACCCGCTGGGCATTTTCTGGAGTCAGAGCATAATCTGCCGAGTGCATGACAGCATGACGCAACCATTCAATATCTCTGAGTTTTTTTCTGGCGGCACTTTTGCTGTCAAAGGCACCCAGATGAAGAGCTGCATCTCGCTTGTCGCAAAATTCCGTTACGCTGACCAAATCTAGGGCCGTGTTATCGGATCCCCAATCCAGCCATCTTTGAGCGATGATTGCCCGACGTTTTTCAGACAGAACTGCTAGCCAGTCTTGTTCTCGATAGTTTTGACGCAACCATTCGGCTAACAGCAGTTCTACGCCAGCGATCGCGCTGAAAAGTAAAGGACGCACGGGGAATTTTTGCAAGTCGCTCGGGGTGACGATGCCGATAATATCTTTTCCTCTAGCAACCAATTGGTAAAAAGAGCGATCGGCATTTTCTATATAAGAGAGCAAACTAGCATTGGCAGAGATCGGGACCAACTGGTCTAAGGGTTGCATTGCTTCCCCGACGGAGATAGTCCCCGAGATTTCCGGACCACCTGGCCTTTTGCCAGCTTCGACGCGATGCAAAACTCCGACAATCTGGCCGCGATCGCTCGCGGGAATATAGTCAAATCTTTCTAGTGCTGGCCGAGTTAATACTTCTGCCACCTTGTCGGAGACCTGACAAGTTTGCAAGTCTAAGCTGGCGATCGAGACCACCTGCATTCCCGCTTCTAGTGCCCGGAAAGTTTGACTCACGCCTCCTTCTAACGCTCGCACGTCCCAACCTGCTTGACCTACTTGACTTGCTTGGTTCATCGCGATCCCTGAAAACCCACCTTTCGCACTACAATTTATATTATATCGAGTAGGACGTATTTTAAGCAATTGCTAAATTCTCTCATTAAAAATTAAAAATTGGGAAAGTATTTGAGGGCAAGGGTTTCAGCATTTGGAGCCGTGCAATTTAAATGCGCGACAGCCGATCGAAAAGATGATCGGCGAATATGCTCAATTGCGCTACTCTCACGGGGAAGTAGAGAGACAACCCGTGTTCGATCGAGAAAATCACCAATATTTATTAATGCTTGTCGGAATATATGGTCATGAAATGGTTCACTGCTGTTTAATATAGCGATCGCAGATTATAAAATTTGGATTCATCGGGACGGAACAGAAGATGGTGTAGCAGGAGATTTGTTAGCAGCAGGTGTCCCTAAAGATCCCATAGTCTTAGGGTTTTATCACCCAGATACGCGCAAGATTACCGATTTTGCTGTTTGCTGATTTCAGGGGCGATCGCACCGTTTGTAGTAAACACAAAGCCTGTTTGCTCGTTTGTCGTTTGTAGTCAACTGTTTGTAGTCAACACAAAGCGTGTTTGCCCGTTTGTGAGATATCTGCATTTAATGATTCTACAAGCTTCATACATACGATCGCCCCAGCAATCAACCTAGTTTCTGCGAAAAGGCAGGAAAACCGAGATAATGTAGAAGAAAAAAAGTTTCTGAATTATCACGCGATCGCCATATAGAAGCACGGCCATTTTCTAGGGGCGATTGCATCAGTCTATTTCCATGTAATATATCAATCAAACTGGCTAGATTAAAAGAAACAAGTTGACCCAGTAAAATTGGGAAATCATGGTAAAATGCGGGCATGTAATTCACAGTATGGCACCGGCGATCGCCCACAAAACCAGGTAAAAGTAGTAGTAGGGCTACATTGATAATTCCCACAGTTATTTGAGGCGTCACTAGGAACAAACTGAAAAAAAATGTTAAAAATTAGGGCGGGGTTGACAATGGGGAAATCGCCTGTTATAGTGGTAGAGTGCCTGCAACGAAAGTGGTTGCGGCAATTGCAAGAAGCAGAAAAAGTGCAGATGTTGACAAAAAAAGAACGCGATCGCCTCTTATTTGAGTGGAACGATACTGCTAATGAGTATCCGCAGACCCAGTGCATCCATCAGTTGTTTGAATCCCAGGTAGAAAGAACGCCAGAGGTGGTGGCGGTGGTGTTTGATGAGAAACAACTAACCTATAGGGAATTGAACGATCGGGCAAATCAACTGGCCCGCTACTTGCAAGGGTTGGGAGTAGGACCAGAGGTGCTAGTGGGCCTTTGCGTGGAGCGTTCGGAAGAAATGGTGGTGGCCATGCTGGGAATTCTGAAAGCGGGTGGCGCTTATGTGCCTTTAGACCCAGCTTATCCAGCAGAGCGCTTGGCATTCATGGTCTCAGATGCCAGTCTGTCAATCGTAGTTACTCAAGAATTTCTAGCCCCAGAGCAATTTTTAGGATCGACCCAAGCAACACAGCAACCTCATATATCTCTGGTATGTCTAGACCGCGATCGCGAGATCGTCGGCCAACAGGAACGGACAAATACTGAGACTCCAGTAAATCCGGAAAACCTCGCCTACATTATCTATACATCGGGTTCGACAGGGAAACCAAAAGGAGTGCAGATTGCCCATAATTCGGTCGTTAACTTATTACAGGCGATCGCGGCAAGTCCGGGATTGAGCGCCTCGGATACGATGGTTGCGGTTACAACCATATCCTTTGACGTTTCAGTACCGGAAATCTACGGCCCCTTAACCGTGGGAGGGCGGGTAGTTGTCGCCCCTCGTGAAGTGACCAAAGACCCAGCACAGTTAATGGAGTTGCTCGCCGGACAAGGCGCTACGGTCATGTCAGCGACTCCCGCTACTTGGGGAATGCTGCTAGACGGGGGTTGGGAAGGTAGCAAAAAGGTGAAAATTATTTCCACTGGAGAGCGCTTATCTCCAGAGCTGGCGGACAAGTTATTAGAAAAATGTGGCGAGCTCTGGAATCTATACGGCCCCACGGAAATTACCGTTTGGGCAACCCTCTACCAAGTGAAACCGGGTGCAGGAACGATCGCGATCGGACGCCCGCTGGCCAATACTCAAACTTATATTCTGGATGAAAATCTCCAACTCGTCGGCATCGGCGAACCCGGAGAATTGCACATTGGCGGTGCAGGTCTAGCGCGAGGATATCTGAACCGACCGGAACTAACGGAAGAAAAGTTTATTGCCAATCCATTTAGCGAAGAACCTCACTCCCGTCTCTATAAAACAGGAGATTTAGCACGCTACCTTCGGGAGGGCAATATTGAATGCTTGGGGCGCATAGACCACCAAGTGAAGGTGCGGGGCTATCGCATCGAACTCGGAGAAATAGAAGCAACCCTCAGCCAACACTCGCAAGTAAAGCAAGCTGTTGTCATGGCCAGGGAAGATAAGCGCGATCGCCAACGCCTAGTTGCATACATTGTTCCCGGTGGCCCATCAGAGCCAGAAGATACAGGCAAACAGACAGAGCAATGGGAGAAAATCTGGGATGAAGCTTACATCCAACCAGAGGAGACGCAAGACGGGAGTTTTCATATAGGGGGCTGGAACGACTCTTATACCGGGAAAGACCTAGACCCGGAACAGGTGCTCTCGTGGGTAGAGCATACCGTAGAGCGGATTCTATCTTTGCAGCCCAACCGTTTGCTAGAAATCGGGTGCGGGACGGGTTTGCTGTTGTTTAGAATAGCGCCTAAATGCCAGCATTACTACGCTACGGATCTGTCTGGGGAAGCGATTCGTTACCTAGAGCGGCAAATCGGCGTAGGACAGGCATCTTGCCTGTCAGCTTCGGAGGTGACGCTGCGTCAGACTCCTGCGGATGGTTTAGCAGAGATAGTCAGGGAACCATTTGACACGGCAATCTCCAACTCGGTGATTCAGTTTTTCCCCAATATAGATTATTTGGTAGGGGCGATCGAAACTGCGGTGTCCTTAGTGGAGCCAGGCGGTCAAATTTTTCTAGGGGACCTGCTGAGTTTGCCGTTGCTCGAAGCATTCCATACATCGGTGCAGTTATATCAAGCTCCCAGTGAGCTGTCGGTAGCCCAATTAAGGCAGCGGATTTCCGATCGCCTATTGGGAGAACAAAGACTGCTAGTGGACCCCGAGTTCTTTATGGCCCTCAAAGAGCATTTGCCCCAAATCAGTCATGTAGAAATACAATTGAAGCGGGGGCGCGATCGAAACGAACTGACTCGCTTCCGTTACGATGTCGTTCTCCATCTTGGGAAAAAAGTCTCGACTCCGACAACTCCTCCAGTATTTCTCAACTGGCAGCAGGATAATTTGACTTTAACTGCCGTTCGCCAACAACTGCTAGAAACCTCCCCAGAAATACTCGTTGTCACTGGCGTTCTCAATGCCCGGATAGGGGGAGACCTGGGGGCAATGGAATTGTTAGCCAGTCGAGATTGCCCTCAAACCGCAGGGGAACTTCGCGATCGCATTACCGCAGAAGGGATCGAACCGGAAGACTGGTGGCAGTTGCAGTCCGAGGTGGGTTATCGAATAAACGTTACTTGGTCTGGCAACGGTGGCGATGGTTGTTATGATGTCATCTTTGTGCGAGGCGATACTAATATTATTGCCGACAGCAGCATTATTTACTCTCAACCAAAGGAGCTAAAACCTTGGAATGCTTATGCCAATCAGCCCTACACTGGCAAGAAACACAGTCAATTAATCCCTCAGTTGCGCGGGTTCCTGCAAGAAAAACTGCCGGACTATATGATGCCTTCGGCCTTCGTGATTCTGGAGGAACTGCCCCTGACACCAAGCGGCAAAGTAGACCGCCGCGCCCTACCCGCCCCGGATAAATCTCGCCCGCTTCTGGATGTAGAACTGGTGGCACCGCGATCGCCCACAGAAGAAATCCTCGCAGGCATTTGGGCCGAAGTTCTCAGTCTCAACGAGGTAGGCGTATTAGACAACTTCTTTATGTTGGGAGGAGATTCCATCGGTGCAACTCAACTGATTTCACGGATACGCGACCGCTTCGGGATCGAACTGTCCCTGCATCGGTTGTTTGAATCCCCGACTGTGGCAGAATTTGGCGAAATCGTTGACGGAACTTCTCGCAAAAAACTAGCTCCCATCCAACCGGTGCTGCGAGATGGAGAGTTGCCCTTGTCTTTTGCAGAGCAACGCCTGTGGTTTTTAGACCGATTGCAGGAAGGCAGCGTCACCTATAACGAGCAAGAAGCGTTGCGCCTAAGCGGTTCGCTGAAAGTAGAAGCGCTACAAGGGGCGGTGGGAGAAATAGTCCGCCGTCACGAGAGCTTGCGGACTAATTATCGAGGGGTGGATGGTTCTCCAGTCCGAGTAATTCACCCCGAACTAGAGCTAAAAATGCCCGTTGTCGATCTGCAGCAGTTGCCACCAGAGGAACGACTAAAAGAAGTGCAGGGTTTGGGCGATCGCGAAATTCGGGAACCCTTCGATTTGGCAAAGGATCCCTTGCTGCGGGTTACTCTCTTGCAGTTGGCAGCAAATGACTATGTGCTGTTGCTGACGATGCACCACATCATTACCGATGGTTGGTCAACGGGGGTATTTGCCCACGAGTTGGAAGCGCTTTATGGGGCTTATGTTCTGGGAAAACCCTCATCCTTACCCCAACTGCCGATCCAATATGCCGACTTTGCTTGCTGGCAACGGCAACCCATGACTGCTGAAATCCTAGCACCTCAACTTTCTTACTGGAAACAACAGTTGGCAGGAGCGCCACCCCTATTAGAACTGCCGACGGACTATCCCCGTCCCACGGTGCAGACTTCACGAGGGGGCAAAGAGTTTTTTGAGGTTGGCGCCGAACTCACCCAACAGCTCCAGGGTTTGAGTAGAGAATTGGGCGCGACTCTGTTTATGACGTTGTTTGCCGCGTTTAGCACCTTACTTTATCGCTATAGCGGTCAAGAAGATATTGTAGTGGGGACGCCTATTGCCAACCGCAACCGCCGGGAAATAGAAGGACTCATTGGCTTTTTTGTCAATACGCTGGCGTTGCGATCGGGCTTTGAGGGGAATCCCAGTTTCGTGGAATTGTTGCATCGGGTACGGCAGACATCTTTGGATGCCTACAATAATCAAGATTTGCCCTTCGAGCAATTGGTGTCGGCACTGCAACCGGAACGCAGTCTCTCGCACTCGCCCATATTTCAGGTGATGTTTGCCCTGCAAAACGCACCGATGGAACCGTTGGATTTACCGGGTGTGACTTTTAAGTGGCTACAGATGGAAAGTGCGAAAGCCAAGTTCGATATAACCTTGTCGGCGTTGCACATTTTGGGGATGATGCCATTGTTTGCACATCACTAAAAGTGGCTTATAGTATACGTTTAAGACTTATGCAAAGAGACCTATCATCCCGTGATTGTGCAACGCCACCTTGTCGATGGAGGAGACATCCGCAGGATTAATTGGATATTGGGAATACAATTGCGATTTGTTTTCTGCCGCAACCATCCGTCGAGCTATAGGGCATTTTCAGACCTTGCTCTCAGCAATAGTAGCCAACCCAGGGGCGCGAGTTGGCTCACTGCCTTTGCTGACAGCAGCAGAACGCCATCAGTTGTTAGTAGAGTGGAACGATACCCAAGCAGAGTATCCCCAGGACAAATGCGTTCATCAGTTGTTTGAGCAGCAAGTGGAACGCACTCCCGATGCCGTGGCAGTAGTTTTTGAAGGGGAACAACTCACCTATCGAGAGTTAAACGCTCAAGCAAATCAATTGGCGCATTACCTGCAAAGCTTGGGAGTCGGGCCAGAGGTGCTGGTGGGCATTTGCGTGGAGCGTTCCATCGAAATGGTGGTGGGATTGTTGGGGATTCTCAAAGCAGGTGGGGCCTATGTGCCGTTAGAACCAAATTCTCCTCCAGAGAGATTAGTATATCAAATCTTAGATTCCCAGATATCAGTTTTGGTGACTCAGAAAAAATTGGTACAGCCACAAGTTCGAGTGCGTCAGGTTTTCTTAGATGCAGATTGGATGGTAATAGCAAAAGAGAGCGATCGCAATTTATTCAAGGGAGTCAGACCGGAAAATTTGCTCTACCTCATCTACACATCAGGAACAACAGGTCAACCCAAGGGAGTAGCGATCGAACACAAATCGATGACGAACTACATTAATGGGATTGTTCGGCAGTTCGATCTCAGCTCTTGTAGCCAATTTGCTTTAGTCTCCAGTATTACTACAGATTTAGGCAACACCATTGTTTTTCCCGCCTTATGTACGGGAGGATGTCTTCACATTATCTCCCAAGAACGAGCATCGGAACCAGATGCATTAGCTGAATATATGCAGCAGGAAGGAATTGATTGCCTAAAAATAGTGAGTTCCCATATAATGGCTTTGCAAAGCTCGTCTCGTCCGGAGCAACTGCTACCACGTCAAGTTCTGATCTTAGGTGGCGAAGCTTCTAGTGCGGATTGGGTCTGTTCTCTTCAATCTCAAGCTCCCCAATGTATTATATTCAACCACTACGGACCGACAGAAGCTACCGTGGGCGTGTTAACTTATCGGTTGGAGCAAGAGTCATCGATAGAGAGCTGTTCAACTTTTCCTCTAGGGCGTCCTCTTCCCAACACCCAAATCTATATTCTGGACAACCATCTCCAACCCGTCCCCATCGGCGTACCCGGGGAACTGCATATCGGCGGCGCTCCTTTGGCCAGAGGTTATCTCAACCGCCCCGAATTAACCTCCCAAAAGTTTATCGACAACCCCTTTAGCAACGAAGCGGGATCTCGCCTCTACAAAACCGGGGATAAGGCACGCTATCTTCGGGATGGTAACATTGAATTTATCGGACGCATCGACAACCAGGTAAAAATCCGAGGCTTCCGCATCGAACTCGGGGAAATCTCAGCTACCTTAACTCAACACCCAGATCTACGAGAAGCAGTGGCGATCGTCCGCGAAGACTCCCCAGGAGACAAGCGCCTCGTTGCTTATATCGTTACCAAAGAAGAAGTGGCGATCGCCTCGTTGCGCGGCTTCCTGAAAACCAAGCTACCGGACTACATGGTGCCTTCTGCTTTTGTCTTTTTAGAGGCAATGCCCCTGACACCCAACGGCAAAGTCGATCGCCGCGCCCTCCCCGCACCGGATGCTTCTACTCGGGAAGCAGAAGCAACAGCCCCCCGCACCACGACAGAACTGCAACTGGTACAAATCTGGTCGGAAGTTCTCAATATTCCTGGGGTGGGAGTGGGAGACAACTTCTTTGATTTGGGCGGTCATTCCCTATTAGCAACACGGTTGATGGCTCGTATAGAACAACAGTTGGGAACGAGACTGCCTTTGGCAACTCTGTTTACCGAACCTACCATCTCCCGCCAAGCCAGTTTGCTAGAAAAGGCCACCGATGGACAACCAATTTCGGCCTTAGTCCCCATTCACAAAGCAGGTGATTTGCCGCCATTTTTCTGCGTGCATCCGGTGGGAGGTAACGTTCTGTGTTACGCTGCCTTAGCCCGTCATCTGGGAAATAACCGACCCTTTTACGGTTTGCAATCGCCTGGTTTATATGGAAACAGGAGGCCAATAACAAGCATAGAGGATATGGCGGCCTGTTACATTGAAGCCTTGCAAGGGGTTCAACCCCAAGGACCGTATTATCTGGGGGGTTGGTCTTTAGGGGGTGTCGTTGCTTGGGAAATGGCACAGCAGTTGCAAGCATCCCGGCAGGAAGTGGCGCTGCTGGCTTTAATCGATAGTTATGCACCAAGCACTTCTCTTAAACAGATAGATGAGGCAATGCTGGCAAATTCTCTCTTTACCGATCTTGGGAGTATATTTGGTAAGCAGTTATCAATTTCTGCCCACGAACTCCAGCAACTTCCATACGAGGAGCAATTGGTACGCATCTGGCAAGAAGCCAAACGCCTTGGGATCTTGCCGCCAGAAATCGGCATCGAACAGATCCGTCGGTTGTTCGAGGTCTTCAAAGCTAATCTCAAAGCCATGTACGATTATCAACCTCACGCTTATTCTGGTCGGACAGTTCTGTTTTGTGCCAGGAATGAAGCGGTCGATCGAGGCTGGAATTCTCTAGTCGCCGGGGAGTTGGAAACCTATAAGATTCCTAGCGACCATTATGCTATGATGCGCGAGCCCCACGTCCGGGTTCTGGCTCAAGAGCTGGAAACTTGCCTGAATCGAGTATAATAATCATAGTCGGTGAAGAAACCGGGTTTCTCTTGTCAGAGTATCGCTCTCTCTAAGATAAGCTGTCGTGCATTTAAATTGCATATGCAGATCCGCCGAGTTCCTTGTTCTCAGGGACTTTCCCAATTTTGAATTCTGAATTTTGAATTTTGAATTGCTTAGAGGCACTCTCCCATCCCGGTTTCTACTCTAGTCCAGTAACCTATTACCAAAGAAAACTACCGAATGAACTCTATCATTACAATTGGGACTTTCACCGTTTTCGTTGTTATTTTCTTGTGGATTGGTGCCCTAGCAGCCAAGACCTCCAAGAATACAGAGACCGACTACCTGCTGGGAAATCGCTCCTTTGGCAAATTCTTTATCGGGCTCAGTGTTGGCGCTACCGCCAATAGCGGTTGGATTATGGTTGGAGCGGTAGGAATGGCCTACACCACGGGTTTTTCATCTTTTCTGATCGGGTGTAATTAAAAGTGACACTTAGGCATTATTAACCGGTCCGGGGGTTTTACCTCTGTATGACCGGCGGTATCAGATCTCCGCCAGTGATGGCCAGTGGATGGAACCACTTCTTAGGTGAATTCTGCCTTGACCCTTGAGATTTTTTTACCCTTATGTTATATAATTATTATAGCAGTTCTCAGATTAATGTGATATGCGATTGGTGAGATTGCTTCGGGGGGTTAACTCTATGAAAGCATAAGTTGAGCGCGGTCATCCCCCTCGCAATGACTTGCTAGGCGATCGAAAATATACCACATCAATTTGAGAAATGCAATATAAGTTTACTATGGAGCTAAAGTCCTATGTCTGAATTCATGAATCATAATCAAACGGTTGAACTAACCAGTAGCGCTTATGAATTAGCTCTAAGATTGCAGGCTCATCCCAATATATCAGCTCGTGTTTTATCTATTTTAGATCTTGTTGAAAATCCGGATGATAATTGTGAAACAGCGAGCTTTGCGGAATTAGAAGTTGTCTCGGAACTCCAAAAACTGGGAAATGATGCTCTTCAAGATTGGGCCAATTCCCAAGAGAAAAAAAAAGCCTTAGCTTGTGAGAAATCTCCTGAGATGCGCCGTCAGAGAAAAAAGCAACTATATTGGTATAGCCTGTTCGGAACTATCCAAGTTATAGAACAAACATTTATTTGCGTAAAAACGGAAAAAGTATTTAGACCGTTTTCATCATCGGCCCAAATACATTGTCGAGGTTATTCTTTACCATTACAACGAGCAATTACAGATTTTGGAGCCGATGTATCTTTTGGAAAAATCCCTGAAAAGCTCAAAGAACATTACGGTATAACTGTACCGATTAGTTCGGCACAAGCGATTACTCAAAAACATGCACATGCGGTTAAACTATCTCAAAATTTAGCATCCGAAATCCCCCATCGAGATGGAGTAGATCAGATAATTACAGAAATGGATGGCACGATGATTCCAATTGTGAACACGACGCCAGCAACCGATGATGTTCAAATTGTCGATCGCCGAAAAAACCGAAAGCTTAGTTGGAAAGAAGCTCGCCTATCACTTGTGGAAATTCCTGGCCAAAAACAGTCACTTATTGGAGGTACAGTAGGTACTGTTAATGATGCAGGAAACCAATTACTGCATAGTGCAATTCGGGCTGGTATAGGTAGCAATACTAAAGTTCATGCCATTGGAGATGGAGCCAGTTGGATTGTTAATCAGGTAAGGCGCTTGTTTGGAGAACGTGCTAGCTATCTAATAGATTTTTATCATCTGTGTGAATATTTAGCCGCCGCTGCTCCTGGAAATGAACAGCAACAAAAAAAATGGTTGAAACAACAAAAGCAAGATCTCAAAAAAAATCAGCTCCTCAAAGTATTAAAGAATTTATCAACTCGTATGGAACCAGAACATCTAGCTGATAAATTTGCTCCCGTCCGAGTTTGTACACGATACATCAAAAACCGGCTTGAATACTTAGACTACAAAAGTGCTATTGATGCTGATTTACCAATTGGCTCTGGAGAAATTGAGAGCGCACATCGTTATGTAATTCAAAACCGTTTGAAATTAACAGGTTCTTGGTGGACAGTTGAAAAAGCTGATGATATGTTAGCTTTAAGGATATTAAGAGTTAATAATGATTGGCAATCCTATTGGTTCAATTATTATCAAGAGACTCCCCTCATCGGCGCCGTCTAACAGTTATTGAGACTCTCACCAGTCACCAGACGACCATCATTTTTCTGCCATGAGAGCGCTCTGAACATATATATAGCATTTATCAAATAAGTGTGATATTTGGGTAAATCGCTGAAAACCTTATCCTGTCTGAATTTCATCGCACCATGTTATATCACATCAATTTGAGAAACGCAATAATATAAATCTCGGGGGTCAATATTGCCAGATATTCACTGGCGATATTAACGCTTGATCCTACCAATTAGTTTTGATGACATCGCCGGTTCATGATTGAGTGTCACTTTTAATTACACCCTTTCTGATCGTTCTTCCCATGTTCTTGGGTGATTTGGGATTTTGGACATTTTTTCCAGATAAAATCAACCAGCTTTCTGTCGAGAAAGGCTCCCAAACCGTGCCCGAATTTCTGGGTGCCACGGTCAAAAAGCCTCAAGGCAAACGCCTCATTACCCTCATCGTTGCGCTCATCACAATCGTCTTTATTGGAGCCTATACCGCTGCACAATTTGCTGCTGCTGCTAAGACTCTGGACGTGTTTTTTGGCCTTGACCCCAAGATTGGTGCTCTCATTGCCGCGATCGCAATTATGGTCTACTGCGTGACGGGAGGACTGCGAGCCTCCATCTGGACCGACGTAGTACAGGCATTTGTAGTGATGTTTGTTTGCTATGGGATGCTAGCAGTAGCCGTTATTGCTGGAGGCGGGATACCTGCAATTCTCTCAAAACTTCATGAAATCGACCCGAACCTAACCAATTTGACAGCTGGATTTACCCCCTGGACATTACTGGCTCTGATGGTGGGGTTTTTCTTTTATGGCTTTGGATTTAATCTCTCTCAGCCCCAAGTCCTAGTCAGGTTCCTAGCGGGTCGCAGTCCAGAGGAGACCAAACAAGCTCAGTGGCTATACCTGGCTTATAGCTATTCTACCTGGATTGTGATGCTAATATTTGGCATTACTTGTCGGGTATTGATTCCCGGTATTGAGGACCCCGAACAAGCCTTGCCCCTTTATGCAATGCAAAATTTTCCTCCAGTTTTGGTAGGAATTGTGCTAGCAGGGGTGTTTTCAGTTATTGCCTCGACGGCAGATTCCCAACTCCTGGTTTGTGCGAGCGCGTTAGCCAGAGACATCGTGCCTTCTTTTTATCACAAAATGTCCCGTAAATATGGGTTAAAATACGAGCAAGCTTCGACTCTCTTAGTCGGCTTACTCGCCGTAATAGCAACTCTGGCTATTTCCTCCACTGTGTTTTCTTTAATGATCTTTGCTGTCAGTGCGGTAGCAGGTTCTATTGGTCCAGCTATGCTTATTGCATTACTCAAAATCCGCACGAACTACATCGCCTTAAGCGCGACGATGCTAGCTGGATTAACTACTACTATCGTCTGGCGAGTTTTAGGATATAGCGACATCCTTAACGAAATTTTGCCGGGTTTTGTGGTAGGATTGTTGCTGCATGAGGTGTTGATGAGGATGGTCTTGAAATCGCGATCGCATGAGAGCTAACTTAGGTGCTATGATTGAGACATGCCAGCATCAGCTAAAACTAACACCGGCTCTTCGGTACCTGAGTTGCTAAACTATCAAATAAATACTCGTCAAATTAAACTAAAATTGTTATACTTGAAGAGTAAACATATTGCTGTACTTGACTTCTGGCATTTTTAATGCTTTACTGAAATTGAGGACAAAGTGAAAACTGAGGTAAAATTATCATGGCTTCAAAAGGACAACTCAAACTACTAACAGATTTTCTGAACATCCCAGATGTTAAAGTTACTCATTTCGTACAAGATACATCTCTAGGAAAAATCCTCTCCGTAGCGAGTTTAACTTCAGAAGTAGCCTGCCCTCATTGCGGTCAAATGAGTCAGAAAATTCACTCCTATTATTCACATCTAATTAAAGACTTGCCTATGAATGGTCAAAATGTTTATTTACAGGTAAATAAACGAAAAATGAAATGTGAAAATTGTTTAAAAATTTTTAGTGAGCCTTTGGATTTTTGTGAACCAAAACGCAACTATACTAAAAGACTTGCCGACGATATATTGAATCAGGTAAAACATAGTAATATTAAAAGTGTTGCCGAAAGAACCGGGGTAAGTGAGTCAGAAATTGAAACTATGTTAAAAGATTTAAAAAAAAGTTTGGTAGGTCAAAAACCTCAAGACTTAAAACGATTGGGGATTGATGAAATTAGCCTGATAAAAGGACAAGGTAATTATTGTGCGGTATTAGTAGATTTGGACAATAGTCAACTTCTAGCTTTAGTCCCCGATCGAACCCAAGAAGCCATTGAAAAAGTGTTGCTATCTTGGGGAATAGACGTGTTATCAGGCATAGAAGAGGTTAGCATTGATTTATGGCGTCCCTATAAAACTTTGGTAGAAAAATTAATGCCTCACGCCGAGGTAGTAGCTGATAGATTTCATGTAATGAACCAGGTTCAAGAAGAATTAGACAATGGTCGTAAGCAAACAAAAAAAGAAGTTAATAACATGGATGATAAGAAGAAAAAAACTGCAAAACTCAAGGTGCTTCATCACAGTAAATATGTCCTTCTTGCTAATTCCGATGATTTAAATGAAGCTCAAAAAAGCCAATTAGAAGAAGTCAATAAAGAATTCCCGAAGCTGCAAAAGATGCATGAATTAAAAGAAAATTTTAGGAAAGTATTTGAAGAGAGCATAAATTGGTTTGATGGCTTATTGAATTTAGCAGAATGGTTGAAACAATCAGCAGAATTATTTCCCAAAAGTCAAGGAACAATCCGTCGCTGGTTAGTGGAGATAACAGCAGATTTTGAGCAAAAAACAACTAATGGCATTGTTGAAGGTATTAACCAAAAAATTAAGTTAGTTAAACGGTGCGGATTTTGTTTTCGTAACATAGAAAATTTTGAGCTAAGATGTTTATTAGCTTTTCAAAATTAGCAATAGTTTAGCAACCCAAGTACCGAAGAGCCCTAACACCATGGAACATTACCTAGATTATATTTCCATCAAGGGCTTCCGGAGTATCCGGGCGATCGAGAAGCTAGAACTACGCCCCATCAATATATCGATCGGGGCTAACGGGTCGGGAAAATCTAACTTTGTGGAAGTATTTTCCTTCTTAAATGCTATTCGCCGTGGTCAATTAAGAAATTATACAGCCCAAAGGGGTGGAGCCGATAAAATTTTGCACTTTGGCTCGAAAATTACACCAGAAATAGAGATCGAAATATCGTTTATTTCCGAGGTAAACGGGTATAAAATATTGTTATGCTCGACAGATATCGATGAACTTTATATCAAAGATGAAAGCTGTTGGTTTTGGGATAAACAAGGCTACTCAGAACCAGACTATGAGTCCTTAAAGGCGGTTAACGGTGAAGCTGGCATTAGTCAAGCTTGTGAAGGGAATGTTAGTTGGGTACAGTCAAGTCTTGATGATTGGCGAATTTATCACTTTCACGATACGAGCGCACAGTCACCCATGAAACGAATTGCAGATGTTAACGATCATCATTTTTTGCGATCGGATGGCTCAAATCTTCCTGCCTATCTACTTCTATTAAGAGAACAACATCCGTCTAAGTATCGTTTAATCCGCAATACAGTGCGAAGGGTAGCCGCTTTTTTCGATGACTTTCAATTAGTTCCCTTGCGTCGCAATGCAAATAAAATTCGCCTAGAATGGATGCACAAACTCTCAGACCAATATTTTGATGTTTCGTCTCTATCTGATGGGACATTACGCTTCATTTGTCTGGCGACCTTATTACTGCAACCTGCCCAAGAACGCCCTTCTCCGATCATTTTAGATGAGCCAGAACTGGGTTTACATCCTTATGCCATTACAATGTTGGCAAGCATGGTCAAAGCTGCTGCTACAGAAACTCAGATTATTATTTCTACACAATCACCCCTGCTTCTCGATCATTTTGAACCAGAAGATATTTTGGTAACAGAATTAGAAGATGGGGCCACAACTCTCACCCGCTTGCAATCTAGTGAGTTAAAATCATGGCTGGAAGACTATAGCTTGGGACAACTTTGGGAAAAAAATCAATTTGGTGGCAGACCTTAACATGGTTAGATTGTTGGTAGTCGTAGAAGGAGAAACGGAAGAAACTAAGGAACGATGCTGATACCAGGCTACTACCTAATCAAACCAAATTCATACCTCAAAGAAAGGTTGAAGACTCTAGATATAGAACCCGATCGGGCAGAACTTATATTGGAGACTGTACTCTGGACTCATGAGGAAGTTAGTGAAAGTAAATCTCGTACAGGTGATGACATTGCCGAAGTAAAACTGCTGTTTCTCGCTAATTTAATGTCAGGTTATTTATCGGGAGATCTCTACTCCAAGATTTTACAATCTCATCAGATTAGTTTAGCAGTTTTCGATAGATGGTGGGCGATCGAGCGTTATTTCATCGAGTTTGGGGTTGACGAGATAGAACAAAATCTGCAACCAGATGTGATTAGCTTCTTTGTGAAGACCGGAAGAGAGAGAATAGA
Source organism: Hormoscilla sp. GUM202 (assembly GCA_005518205.2). Lineage (GTDB taxonomy): Bacteria > Cyanobacteriota > Cyanobacteriia > Cyanobacteriales > Desertifilaceae > Hormoscilla. The sequence continues at coordinate 187,376 of RFFC02000009.1, read as the reverse complement.
TTCCTGGATCGAACAACTAAGCCATCAAATTGGGCCACGGCGCTAGGATGCGATCGCCCCAAGCAAGAAACCGGGTTTCTGCGACAATCTTGGCAGTCCAACCGAGATCTCAGAAAGAAACCCGGTTTCTGAATATTCACGCGATCGCCTTATCATTGTCCGAGATATATGCCTTTAATGATTCTAGAATCTTCCCAACTTCAAGGTCTTGGTCTAGCAAAATTTCTTCATATAAAACTCTAGCAGATTCATCATTACAAATGCGGTAATGGAGGATCTTTGTCCATTCTGGGGCCCGCGCCATCAACTCCGGCAGAACCTTGACAAAAGCGAGCAGTTGTGCTTTCATATCAAAGGATTCTAGAAAATGGATCAAATCCCACATCACTTCCTGCTGCTGACAGCGATCGTCTAAAACTAGATGCAACTCGGGTAACCAGCGGTTTTCGGGATTTTGGGCCAGTTCAGTTAAGGCGTTCTCAAACGCTGCGATTTCAGAGGCCGATCGCATCAATCTATTTGCCTGTAAAATGTGAATCATTTTATCCGCATTCATTGCGAACCAATCTTACTCGCGGGACACGGGCACATCATAAGTGAAAAAATCATAAGCCATTTTCGTGTGGGGGAAAATCGCCCGCGCTTCTTCCAGTAAATTATCCAGCCCGATCGCATTACCGGGAGCGTAGCGGGGGCTAAAATGAGTCATAATCAACTGCTTCACCTGGGCTAAATGAGCCACTTGGGCCGCCATTGTACTGGTAGAATGCAGGCGATCGTAAGCCATTTGAGCATCTTGATGGGCAAAAGTCGCCTCGTGAACCAAGACATCTGCCTGCTGGGCCAACTCCACCGCCCGATCGCAGAAGATAGTATCGGTACAATAGACAAACTTGCGTCCCGGTTGAGTGGGACCGCACAAAGAAGCACCATTAATCTTGCGACCATCAGGCAGTTCTACCCATTCCCCGCGCTTCAGCCTACCATAAACCGGACCCGAGGGAATGCCTAAAGCCTTAGCTTTTTCCACATTAAAGCGTCCCGGTCGGTCTTTTTCCGCGATCCGGTAACCAAAGGCGGGCACCCGATGGTGCAAAGGACCGCAGGTGACAGTAAATTCTTCATTCTCAAATATCACTCCCGGCTCCACCTCGTGGACCTTTAGGGGATAAGATAAATGAGTTTGGGAGCAGCGCAGACAACCTTGCAGATACTCATTCAGCTTTGGCGGACCGTAGATATCAATCCGATCCATATTACCCGCCAAGCCGCAACTGGCCAACAGACCCATCAAGCCGAAAATATGGTCCCCGTGCATGTGGGTGACAAATATCCGTCGCAACTGACTGACTCTCAGGTCGCTGCGCAGAAACTGGTGCTGAGTGCCTTCCCCGCAGTCAAACAGCCAGACCTCTGCCTTTTGCGGTAGGCGTAGGGCGATCGCCGACACGTTGCGCGATCGGGTGGGTACACCGGAGCTGGTTCCTAGGAATGTAATCTGCAAAACGCTTTTATATCTATAATAGAGAGTTGATGTGAGTTCTGAGATGATTTTATCATATTAACCCGAAATTCGGTCACGTCTGTGGGGCGAGCATTGAGTCACAAAGGCGATCCGGGCCGAAACCATCGCGCCCCTAGGGGCCGTCTCAGCTTCTCTGGTTAGCATGAGGGAAAAAACACAGATGATATTTCGACGATACTTCCTATTTGCCCAGTTAGGAAAACATTGGTGGGTGACTCTGCTATTGTGGATAGCGATGTTCAATCCCAACCTAGCAGCTGCCTTAGAAATGCGAGTTGCGATCGAACGAGAAGTCAAGCAAGTGCAAGTGGGCAGTTCCTCGGCGGCCACAGTCAAGAATGCTGCTGGGGAAACCCTCGGAGAACTGAAGGCGATGTCGGGGTTTGTCGCTCAACCCCAGGATAGCACTGTTGCCCTATCCAAATGGCAAGCCAGTCAAATTTGGATTGAACCCGCAGATAATGGTTTAGTCTGGATAGGCGATCGCTGGTATCGGGGGCGCGTCCTCCTAGTACCCAGTGAAGAAGGACTCACTGCTGTCAACTACGTAGACATCGAACATTATCTGTACAGCGTCTTAGGAGGGGAAATGCCCGCTAGCTGGCCCCTGGAAGCCCTGAAAGCCCAAGCAGTGTCCGCCCGTTCCTACGCCTTGTATCGGCGGGAGAGGACCGCCAATACAATCTATGATGTCGGCAATACCACTACTTGGCAAGTTTACAAAGGCGTCGAAGATGAATATCTCAGCACCCAACAAGCCGTAAATGCCACCGCTGGTCAAGTTCTCATCCACGATGGTAAGATTATCGAAGCCGTTTTCCACTCCTCATCAGGAGGGCACACGGAAAATGTCGAAGATATCTGGACAGCGCCCCTACCCTACTTGCGAGCAGTTCCCGACTTCGATCAGAAAGCACCCGTGTACGAATGGAAAAAAACCTTCTCCAGCGAACAACTCAGCAGTTTAATTAGCGGGATCGGCAAGATTTTATCCCTAACTCCAGAGCGTACCACACCTCACGGACGGATTATCACCATGAAAGTCATCGGTGATGAAGGGTCCAAAGTCGTCACTGGCAAGGAACTGCGGAAACTGCTAAACCTGAAAAGCACTTTATTTACTATCAGTCCCCTATACGAAGGGCGCGACAGGGAAGTGCTAGTCGAAGATGCCACCGAAGAGAAAAATATCGAGGAGGCCGAGTCTCCCCCAAGCAGTTTCCAAGTAGTCGGTCGCGGTTTCGGACATGGACTGGGCATGTCTCAGTATGGCGCTAACGCCTTAGCTCGACGGGGATACAACTACCAGCAGATTTTACTGCATTACTATACCAAAACATCTCTTGCCCGCATTCAAGTCGAGTGATTGACCAATTGTTGAATTGAGAATTGTTGAATTGAGAATTGTTGAATTTTCCCTGGTTCCCAGGGTCTCCCTGGGAACCAACAGTCTGAGGCTCTGCCTCTTGTGAGCTGCATGGTACTCCTGTGAGTGAGCACTTTAGGTCACGAGGCAGAGCCTCAAGGGAACGTGACCAGGGAGACCCCACGAGGCAACCTTCCCTGGTTCCCAGGGTCTCCCTGGGAACCAGCAGTCTGAGGCTCTGCCTCTTGTGAGCTGCATGGTACTCCTGTGAGTGAGCGCCGTTACGAGGCAGAGCCTCAAGGGAACGTGACCAGGGAGACCATGGTCACGAGGCAACCTTCCCTGGTTCCCAGGGTCTCCCTGGGAACCAACAGTCTGAGGCTCTGCCTCTTGCGATCTGCACTGGACTCCTGTGAGTGAGCGCAGTCACGAGGCAGAGCCTCAAGGGAACGTGACCAGGGAGACCCCACGAGGCAATTGTTGAATTGAGAATTTCCCTGGTTCCCAGGGAGACCCTGGGAACCAGCAGGATTGAAAATTATCAATTTACTATTTACAAATATGCATCTGGTTCAAAAACCCAGATCAGATAACCTTTTCTAGTTTGGGTCAACAATACTTTATCCCCTTCATTAGTCAATTTCTCGGCAATTTGTAAAGCTTTATCCCGATCGGGAACGTTTTTGAGGAAACTATAATATTTGCCCGAGACCTCAATAGCGGCCAATTGCTTTTTCACATCGGGCACCTTAATCTTACAGGGTTGATACTGCGATCGGTCTAAGATTGCCGAATTTGCTGATTGAGTCGGGGGACTGGCAGGTGCAGAGGATTTTTGCAGGGATTTTAAGTATGCTTGTGCTTCCCAGACCCAGATAGCAGAGCCTTTTGGTGTAGCGGTCAGCACTACATTATCTCCCCGCTTGACTAGCTTTTCTGCTAATTCTAGGGCTTTTTGCTCGTCGGGGACGACTTTCAGCAGACTGTAATACTTGTCCCCGACATTAATTGCTGCTAAGGGGTCCGTCAGATCCGGCACCCAGATCTGACAACGGCGATACTCAGAAGGAGATTTTAAGATCTGGTAGTTTGGGTTTGACACGATAATGAGGGAGATTTCTGCCGAATGCTACGCAAATGGGCTAAAACTAGCGTTTTATCCTGTCAATATTCTAATTTGCCTGCTCGACATTGGCATCCTTGAGAACCGACTGATGTAGAATTAACCGATTGCCTTGCGGATCGTAAGCGTAGATTTCTCTGCCGTGGGATGCACCTATAATCTCTCCAGCTGGTGCATAACCTAGAGTCCGTAGATGGGCGATCGCCCTTTCCAAGTCATCCACTTCTAAGCATAAACTCATACTACCACTGGATTTGCTCTCAAATTCACCGGCGTGGGAGTTTTTTGGCTTAAATATCCCCAAGCGCAACCCCGGCAGCTGAAATTCCGCATACTGCTCTCCGACGATGGCATCCGGTTGCCGTCCCAGCAGCCCGACATAGAATGCCAGCATTTTCGACCTATCCTCAGCTGCTAGAGTAACAAATACTTGACTAAAATTAAAACTCATGCTATAAAGGCTCAATCCAACCACTCACAAGGATCGGGTGGTGTCTTCTCTTTTCTGCGACTAGGGCTCTTAGGAGACACCGGTTGTTGGCTCGACCTTGCTTTGATATAATCATCCAGGGTCCGCTGATAGTCGGCTGGCTTGGGCTGCTGGACTCGGACAGGGCCCGAATGGCCAGCACCTTTGCGGGTTTTGGGCGGTTGGGGGGCCCGGGTTGGGGGAACGGTCAGTAAAGATCGCAAGCGATCGCGAGCTTCATTGATTTGTCTCATTTTCTCATGAGCCTTCTGTTGCAACCGGGGAAACTGGACAAAGCGATCGGGGTGCCAGACGATTGCCAAATCCTTATAACCTTGGAGAATCTCCTCTAGGGAAGCCCCCGGTTGTAGTTCCAGGATTCTATAGTAGTGAGCTACATCTGTCATAAGCAACAGCCCTCACAGGAGCAAACATATAGTAATCGTAGTTTGCTCTGATTTGATCTGACTGAAGCAATTTAGACAAATATCGTTAAAAAAATATATAATATCAAGGTTTTGTTTAACTTAAGTTAACGTTTGATTATTTGCCGGTGTCCGGAAGTGCTCGAACCATAAAAAAAACTTTAATCACCGAGCCAGTCTCAAGGGACTCTGGGACACTAGAAAGCGACATTTATAGAAGTCTGTGAGGGTTTGGTCACAATGAAGCTGGCAGCAAGAGTAGATCGGGTAACGCCTTCCTTAACCTTGAGTGTTACCGCCAAGGCCCTGGGGATGAAGGCAGAAGGGATTGATGTCTGTAGTTTCAGCGCTGGGGAACCGGACTTTGATACACCGGCCCATATTAAGGCCGCAGCCCAGCAAGCACTGGATGAGGGCAAAACTAGGTATGGCCCGGCAGCAGGGGAACCTTTGTTGCGAGAGGCGATCGCCCGCAAGCTGCAACAGGATAATCAACTGAATTATACAGCGGAAAATGTGATTGTCACCAACGGTGGCAAGCATTCTCTGTACAACATGATGATGGCCCTGATCGAACCGGGGGATGAGGTAATTATCCCCGTTCCCTACTGGGTGAGTTACCCGGAAATGGTGAAATTGGCCGGTGGAACGCCGGTGTTGGTACAGACAACTGCCGCTACTGGATATAAAATCACTCCCGCACAGCTGCGTCAGGCTGTAACACCGCAAACGAAGCTGTTTGTGCTCAATTCTCCTTCCAATCCTACGGGAATGGTTTATACGCCAGCGGAGATCTCTGCCCTGGCAGAGGTGGTGGTGGAGCAGGATATTCTGGTAGTTTCGGACGAGATTTATGAGAAGATTCTCTATCAGGGTGCAGAACATTTGAGTATCGGTGCGGTTAGCCACGAAGCCTTTGTCCGCACGATCGTCAGCAATGGGTTTGCCAAAGCTTACTCGATGACGGGTTGGCGGGTTGGCTATCTAGCGGGTGCAGTAGAACTGATAAAAGCTTGTAGTAAGCTCCAAGGACATAGTACATCAAATGTCTGTACATTCGCGCAGTATGGGGCGATCGCGGCCTTGTCAGAGTCCCAAGATTGTGTAGAACGAATGCGCCTGGCTTTTTCCCAACGGCGAGAGGTAATGCTAGAAAGGATAAATGCCATACCCGGACTCAGCTGTGTCGTGAAACCTACCGGAGCGTTCTACCTATTTGTAGATATTAGCAAAACAGGTTTGAATTCTCGGGAATTTAGCAATTCTCTGTTAGAATCGCAGCAGGTGGCAGTGATTCCGGGAATTGCTTTTGGGGCTGACGACCATATCCGCTTATCATATGCCACTGACATGACTACGATCGAGAAGGGGATGGATAGGTTAGAAAAGTTTATGCGATCGCTAAAATAATAATATGAGCAAATTGTCATAAATTAGTTCAGTTGAGATTAAAACATGAGCCAACATTGGAGCAAAAAAACCATGACTGAGAGTCTCTTAACCCAAGCCGATCGCGCAGCGTGGCGCCAGCCATAGCCTGGGGGTTCGTTTGCAAATGTAATCTTGACGGCAACTGGCAGATTATCCCAAAAACTCCCATAGAAGAATGGAAATTAAAGCTAGTAGATTCCCGTATCCCTCACGGGAGCGCCAGCCATTGGTTGCTGCTAATTCGCGATCGTCCTCAAGTTAGTTTTTTGCCAGAAGAAGCGCAAGCATTTTTATCCAGTCGCGTCAGTAAATTCAAAAAAAGTTTGCTCGCGCAGCATCACTAATTTCAACTCTTAATTAATTATAGTCATTAAGATGTGGTAGGCTTGCGCAACAGTTGTTGAGGTTGTAGAATGGGAATACCGATGAGAAACTGGGCCCCTGCCCTGGTACGGACGGAGCACAAGTCGGGCGGTCGCGCTAATCGCACTACCCACTGTTCTAAGGCATCGATCGCATGAGGCTCGCCGGTAGTTACCATAGGGTTCCCATTGCTCACCTGACAAACAGTAGACATGGCTGCGCCACGCTGCGCGAACGGAAGGTGGCGATTTTACAGGAACCGAAAGCTGACAAAGCTTAAACGCTGCTAGAGGTGACAAAAACGCTAATACATAATCAAAACGCTAGCATATAGCAAAAAGGCTTGTTGGCATGATGAAAACGCTAGTATATATAGTAAAAAGCTAGCATGGGTAATCAAAACGCTAGTATATATCATACAAGTCCGCCTTTTGATTGCTGAAAACCAGTAGGGTGGGCTGCGGCCCACCATCGCTCACAGGGCATAACGAAGATATGTAGCAGGGATTTAGAAAGTGTAGAGGATGTCAAAGCCCTGTAAACCTTGAGGCTGTTCGTAGTCAACCGCGACATCTGTGACCGCAGCATCAAGGGGTCCGTGGTAACACCAGCGAATCATCGCTTCAACGGCAGGTGCTGGTCCTTCAAAGACAGCTTCGACTCGGCGATCGGGCAAATTGCGTACCCAACCAGCAACACCCAAATGTTTGGCCTGGGAGCGAGTGGAGAAGCGATAGCCGACGCCCTGGACTCGGCCCGAAATGAAGACATGGGCTTGCTGTGTCCCCCCTCTCGTTCCCACGGCGAAGCCTGGGAACGTGCTTTTAGCGCTCCCAGGGGACACAGCAATTTCTGGTTCTGGTTGTGATGGTTTTTCCATAAACTTATCTACAGATGCTCAATCAGTGATAATCATGATCGTAGTTCATCGCCTCACGGCGGCATTCTCCACCATTCCTGATGCCGAAGCTTGGGTCTGGGCGGCATTGCTAGTATGCATATTTACCATAATTTCCCTGCCCGTGGGATTCAAGTTTGATTTTCTCCAACTAAAAGTAGAGACAGCATGGGAAACCGTTGTCAGTGTAATGGCAATGACACTGCTAATCCCTGGGCTATTAGAGGAGACAGTGTTTCGGGTTTTACTCCTGCCTCACCCAGCAGAAAACCCTTCTCTCGGAGTCCAGTTGCTGTGGGGATTGGGCAGTTTAGCAATTTTCATTATCTCTCATCCGCTGAATGGTTTGACCTTCTATCGGGCTAGACTGAAGACATTTACCAATCCAGTTTTTCTGTCTTTAGCCGGACTTCTCGGCCTTGTCTGCACGATCGCCTATTGGCAGAGTGGTTCAATCTGGACGCCCATAGCTATTCACTGGCTAATTGTAGTAATTTGGTTGCTAGGTCTAGGTGGATATGAAAAACTCTATCATTCGTAGTCTGTCATGTTTGTGTCATGTTTGTAGTAAGCGCTTTAGCGCTTTCCATGTTTGTAGTAAGCGCTTTAGCGCTTTCTGGGCAGTGGTGACAAGGTTTGCGCTCGCACGGGTGATGGTGGGCGGCGCCCACCCTACTGAAACCCTTGCAGGATAAGGAGTTGGGCAAAACCAGATTGCACAAGGACGCCCCGGCTCGCTATAGGTAGCAACTTGGGTTAAAATAAGTTGGGTAAATTGCCTGCCGCTAGCTAAATGGCTTGACTCGGAAGGCTGTCCAAGGGTATCTTTAGCTTGGCCGAGCTGGAAATTTTGTCCATTTGGCAAGAACAAACCATTGATATATGAGAACTAATTCATCAGTACCCCAGGAGAATACTAAGGAGTGTCAATTTTGTAAAACTTTGATCGAGTTGCAGCATTAATCACCAAGGCATCGACATCCTACGCAGAGCCTGATGAGGAAGACGGTTGAGATTTATACAGCAGTAGGTGAGCGTGTATAATGAAGCAATTGAATCTACCCGCTTACCACTCCACTGACTTATTGACTCCAGATTCATCTTTTGTATGATTGAGAGAAACAGCTATGAAAATTAAATTGGATGATTTAACAGGACCAGAAATTCATGCACTTTTACAGGAGCATCTGGATGATATGCATCGGATTTCGCCACCAGAAAGTATCCACGCGCTTGATCTGTCAGGGTTACGCGTGCCAGAGATATTATTCTGGACGGTTTGGGATGATATAGGCGATGAAGATGTGCTCATAGGCTGTGGTGCGCTCAAAGAGCTGGATGCAACACATGGTGAAATCAAGTCAATGCGCACCTCATCGCAGCATCGGCGAAAGGGTGTTGCTAGAGCCGTGTTGACACACATCATTGAGGAAGCAAAACGGCGTGGCTATCGTCGTTTGAGTTTAGAGACGGGTGCGCATGGGCCGTTTCAACCAGCGCATCGCCTCTATGAGTGGGCTGGATTTACGCGTTGTGGGCCTTTTGGTGATTACACGGATGATCCAAATAGCATTTTTATGACAAAAGAACTTTGATCTAATGATGGCAGAAGAACAACTCAAATATGAGTTGGATGCAGAAGATGGAAGCTTTTTACTCTCTCTCAGGACTGAATTGAGATGGGATAAACAGGCATTCCGAAACCTCACCTCTGCTATGTATCATGTAGCACTCGACTATCAAGGTGCAGACTCGCTTCCGACGTGGATAGCTCATGGGTTTTGGTTTTGCGACACTTGGGTACGGGATTGGACTACACATGAAAACTTTCCAAGGCCAGAACAGGAGTATTACGAAAAATCGCTTCTACTACTGAGCGACTTGGCTCATTTTTTGTTTGTCGGCGAGAGTCCATATAGCGATGAGACGTTGGAAAGACTTGCATGTTGTCTTTGACTGTTCAATATCAAGTTTCCCAATCTTTTTTGTAAGCGGTTTTGCATAAAAATAAATTCTGACAAAGTAGTATGTTCTGCAATATTTGTACGGATTTTGTACAACTTGCGTACATTAGCAGGTATTGGACTATTGAATATAGGCTCATATTCAGTCAGTGTGCAAACGCAACAATTTCCCAGAGGTGAAATCATCGGTTTGCACACTGTTTTGATATGAGCGTTGAGTGTATTTCTTCAAAGGCAGGTATTCTATGTTCAACGCTACAAACATACTTCGGAAGCAACCGTTGGTATCATTGGCTGCGTCTAGGAAATGAAGCATATACCAGCAAAACTTGCCCCCTTTGCGGTCACGTCCACAAGAAACTTGGTGGATCGAAAGTTCACAAATGCCCAGCAAGCGGTCACAAAGCACGCTCCGGGCCTCCTCCGCTGCGAGGATTGGGTAGGCGCTCTTAACATCATGTTGAGAGCATTGCAGGCTATAGCCTTCAGCGTTAGAGATGGAACAATTTCAATTTCTGATGCTGATGTTATTCTGGCGCAAGGCTTTTATGTGCTTTGTGAGGGTTAAATACAGCGGTGATTGTAATAAGGATCGCCAAGCAAATTGGGGTAGAGCCAACATGCGCCGCCAGCGACTTGGTTCGGTGTATAGTCGGTAAACCCATTCTAGATGGCGATCGCGTAACCAGATTGGCGCTCTTTGTTTGCGACCTGCCCAGATATCTAAACTACCGCCAACTCCAATCCAAATCCCTTGCGGACATAAATAGCGATGTTTAGCAATCCAAATTTCTTGGCGCGGTACGCCTATACCTACGTAAATCAAGCGAGGTTGTTGCTGTTGAAGGGTAAGTCGTAATTTCTGTTCCTCTGCCGGTGAAAGATAACCGTGCTCAGTACCGGCGATCGCCAATTCAGGCAGCCGCCGCTGCCACATTGCAGCGGCGGCTGCAGCTACCCCAGGTACGCCCCCATAGAAAAAAACCGACCGACTCGCGTCGGCATCTTGTTTACCACATGCTACAGATTGGTGCAACAGGGACTCGGCTAATTCAATTCCCGGACAACGCCGAGCATGTTTCCCCTGAAGCAGCAAATAGAGTATAATGCCAGAACCATCGGGAATCACTAAATCCGCTTGCTCGACGATCTTGGCTAAAGCCGGATTACGTTCTGCCTGTATGGTCATTTCTGCATTCAATGTCACCACATGAGCGCCAATGTTGTGGCGCATATAGGATACTAACAAACTTGAATAGTCTGCTAACAAATGCACTGGCAGATCGAAAACCGAAACTTTTTGGGGAATCTCACACATAACCCAGTTGTTACCTCACACTGTCCCCTATTATCACCGAGTCAGGTTGATTGTTCATCGTTAATCGTTGATTGGGATTAGCCTTTGGCACCACCAGATATTTTAAACCACCCGTCGATGTCTCCCCCCACGTTTCCATGGCTCTGCCTGGGAACGTGCGAACCACCCGTCGATGTCTCCCCCCTCGTTCCCATGGCTCTGCCTGGGAACGTGCGATTAGCGCTCCCGGGAGACATCGAACTCCCAGGAGACATTGAAGCCGTTTAGCCCTCTGGTATTCGGCTGTGACAGCAGTGTTGTTGCTGCTATTTGGTACAGGTGTTTACTTATACGGTCCGGAGTGCTCTCATTGAGCGGATTGACGAGCATAGACTAGATAGCAAAAATATTAAGTATTGTTAAACTCGGTTGACAATACCCAGGATGGGTTTGTTATAATGAAAACCGTCAAGGAAGACCTAGGGCTTCTTAGACAAGGAAGACCTAGGGCTTCTTAGACCTGTTACCTTACCGGTCGCAGTGACCGGCGATCTCAGATTGGCAAGACTCAAAAAAATGAGAATTTTCCCTTCTTCTGTTTGACATTGGCCAAAGTTGTGCTAAATTAGTTGAAGATGACTCTTCGATGTCTCCGGAGCAGTGCGAATAGCGCTCTCCGGAGACATCGAAGGAGCAAATGCAACCAATGCGGGTATAGTTTAGTGGTAAAATCATAGCCTTCCAAGCTATTGATGCGGGTTCGATTCCCGCTACCCGCTTTTCCAATGGTAAACCGCTCGCTGGATCGTCCAGCAGCCCTTAGCCTGGAGCCTAAAAGCTAGTAATTTCCGGAAAATCGCATTTATAGGTTTGAGCACAAAATAGCCACCGGCAGCAAAGTAACTCCGGTACCAGTGAGTATTTTGCTGGGGATCGCTCGCCCCCGCGTTCCCAGGCGGAGCCTGGGAACGCGGTATAATCGGTGATTGGCTAGATTGTGGGGCTCAAAATAAATTAAAGAATTATTTTCAAACAGAAGGGCGTTGCTGTGAGGAGTAACAGATGTGATAGACAAAATGATTAATTGTGCCTTAGCAAGCATGGAATTAAATCGCATCACCAGCAGAGAAGATGACTGTTGTCCGATTTTTCCGGAACGGTTCTTACCTGAAACAACAGAACCAGAACTGACACTGACTGCAGAAAGGACGATCGATCTCTGGACTGGTTTAGAGGCTGAGACAGGACCGGTAGCCTGTCGGTCGCCGCAACTACTTACCTCACCGGAGCTTCCGGACTGGACGATATTGTGAATGGCGATCGGGATAATGATGGATTTGTGGATGCTGGGGCGGGTTATGATGTCAGTCTGGCCTTGAGAAATAGCTTTAGCCTTGACCCAGACGAATCAACAGTCTATACTACTACCACCATCTTCGGATCGGGTGCGCCAGCAGATGTGGATGTGCAGTCAGGGAGATTTTACCGGCTGACCTTGAATGCGGAAGAACCAATTACAGCAGCTGATTTCGCCAATTTCCAGATTGCCATACCAGAAATATCAGTGGAGAATGCCTCTGTCCAAGAGGGCGATCGGGATCCGGACAACCCGGATCGGCCAACTGCTAATCTGGAATTCACTGTGCTGCTGTCAGAACCTACTATAGTGCCTGTAACGGTGGATTATGAAACCGCAGACCAGTCGGCAACAGTTGGACGTGATTACCAATTGACTGCCGATACCCTGGTGTTTGCACCCGGGGAAACTGAGAAAACAGTCACCGTGCCCGTTTTGGGTGACGAAGAGGTGGAATCAGAAGAGACCCTGTTACTACTGCTGAGTAGCGGAGGGTTCCCGGAGCGTGCTGCGCGGATAATTATTGACAACGAGGCAACTGGGACGATCGCCAATGACGATCTCCCCAGTTTGTCTATTCCCAATATAGAGGTGACTGAGGGAGACAGGGGTGCTAATAATGCGGTCTTCCAGGTGCGTCTGTCAGCACAGGCGATCGATCCTGTAACCTTTAACTATAGTACCCAGGATGGCACCGCAGTAGCTAGCAGCGATTACGAACAGACTATAGGAGTTTTGACTATTAATCCCGGTCAGATCCAAGGGACGATCGCGGTGCCTATTATTAGCGATACCTCCTTAGAAGCAGATGAGACCTTTTCGGTGCTGCTGACCGATATTACCAATGGACAGCCGAATACTGTGGAAGCCCGAGGTACGATTATCAATGATGACGACTCTCAGGCGATCTACCTCCCAGATGTGCCAAGGCCTACGCCAGCGCCAGCGCCACCCTCTCTACCTGCTTTTGACGAGAGTTTCTATCTGGCCCAAAACCCTGGTGTCGCGGCGGCAGTGGCTACCGGTGCTTTTGCCAGTGGACTGGAACATTTTCTTCAGTTTGGACAATTTGAAGGTCGCAGTCCTAGCCAGAACTTCAATTTTGACGAAGCCTTTTATCTCGCCCAGTATCCCGATGTTGCCACTGCCGTACTTGGTGGTATATTTTCTACTGGACTGGAACATTATCTTCAGTTTGGACAATTTGAAGGTCGTCTGCCTAGCCCTAATTCATCTCGTTACTTCGATGAAGCCTTCTATCTCGCCCAAAACCCCGATGTTGCGATTTTTCGGGCCGTCCGCGGACCGATCGCCGTAGAGGCTGGCGCTTTCGCCAGCGGGCGAGAACATTATCTTCTATTTGGCTTTTTGGAAGGGCGATCGAGCACTCAGTAATGGTTGATGGTTAACATTCTTCATTAACCATCAACCTCGTTCCCTGGGGACCGCCTGGGAACGGCGCGAGTCTTTTTTTAAGATCCTCTATCTCTTCGCGTAGCGGAGGGGGCCCGTGCGATCGGCCCCTTGCTTGACAAACAAAGATTTATCATCTATGATAGATAAAGCGAACAGATACCATGATATCGATCTCATAAAACATGACATAAATGTACAAAAAAGTCAAGGTAAAACCCAACTCCAAAAAGCAGGAGATCGCAGAAGAGTCAGATAGCGTAGCATCCAGCTGAAGTCACCGCCAGTCCATGCCTGCCCAAGGCGAATAAAGAGTTAATTCCCCTCGCGGGCTATGAATTTAATGTTCCCAAGTCCAGCATCTTAATTAAATCAGGTCTGTCATCCAGAAATAAGCTAGTGGAAATTGATATTGATTCGTAAAATGCTACCTCAATGTCTCCGGAGACATCGAAAATCCTCCGCAATCAAACTGACAGCGATCGTCCTCGCCGGAGGTAAAAGTGGGCGCATGGGTAAAGATAAAGCCCTAATTCCTATTGAAGGAATGCCGCTAATTGGTAGGATTTGTAACATTGCCAAATCCTGTAGCGATCGGGTTTATGTAGTCACCTCCTGGCCAGAAAGATATCGAGAAATTATACCTAATGACTGTCATTTAATCCCGGAAGTCCCAATAGCAGGAGAAAGCCAACCAAGTGGACCGCTAGTGGGGTTTGTTCAAGGGTTAGTTCATGTAGAATCAGATTGGGTATTATTACTTGCCTGTGACTTGCCCCAGTTGCGTGCTGATGTCTTGCAAGACTGGGTGGTAAAATTAACAGCGGTACAAAGAGAGGCGATCGCCCTCTTGGTGCAACAGGAATGGGGATGGGAACCCCTGTGCGGCTTTTACAGGCGATCGTGCCTGCCAGAGTTAACCCAATTTATCCAACAAGGGGGGCGATCGTTCCAGCAGTTCCTCGCCTCCCAGACAGTAGCAGAACTCCCCCTAGGGAACCCCGAAATGCTATTTAATTGTAACACGCCAGCAGACTTGGAAGAATTGAAAAGAGAAAATTGAGAATAGAACATTGATCCTTTTCGATTCTCAATTTTCTATTAACAATTCACTATTCTCAATTTCCAGTATATTGAACGCGGTAAATGCGGTTATTAGCCTCCTCAGTCAACAGCAGACTGCCATCTGGGAGAACTAGCAAACCTACCGGGCGTCCCCAAGTAGTTGGTCCCGATGGATCGATCGGGAAACCAGTCAGGAAATCTTCATAATAGCCTTGGGGACGCCCATTTTCAAAGGGGACAAAGACAATTTTGTAGCCAGTGCCAGCATTGCGGTTCCAGGAACCGACGCCATCATCATTAGTATCGCGCAGCAGGCGAATGCGGTTTTGCCTGGTTTCAGTTACTAATACATCTCCAGAAGGAGTGAGGGTTAACCAACGGGGCGCATCCAAGTTTTCTGCAAACAGATTAACTGTGAAACCAGGGGGGACGCGCAGCACTGGCGAGTCAGGGATAGGCTCGTGTCCAGAGACGCCCACAGGGTGGGCGCTCTCGGACACGAGACATTTGGAGGTTTAACAGCACTATTACTATCGAAAGGTTGCGGTAAATCATCTATGCCGATTCTAATTGGTGTGGGCGAGAATGTTTGAGTGCGGACAAGCTTTTCCGCAGGCACAGAAGAAACTCTGTTCGTAGTAAACACTTCAGCGTTTACCCCGTTCGTAGTAAACACTTTAGTGTTTCCCCCGTTCGCAGTAAACACTTTAGTGTTTACCCCGTTCGTAGTAAACACTTTAGTGTTTCCCCTAGTGTAGTGCGAGGCAGCTGTCAGAGGGAACAGCAGTAGCAGTAACATCAAGAAACGAGACATATTAGTTGTTATCGTTAGGAACTCCGATTAAACAAGATGCTCATCCGAGAAGCCATAAAGTCTTGTCACAGGATCATTTTAGAGGAATTTGACAGGTTATTAAATCCTCATTCCTTAGGGCAATACTCCGGACAGTTTTTAGACCCCAGAACGACCAGAGGGCAATGGTTGCGGCCTACTGCCATCATTTTTTTCAATGTCAGCCCCAGGGCTAACTTGCAAAAAATGGCTCTGTCGGGCAAAGGCTTACGCTGCAAGCCTTCCTTCTCGTTCCTCGTTCCTAAGAGCGTCCGGAGTATTGTTAGGGGTATTCGCGCAGCGGTGGGGGCCGGGAGCCTGCGCACGCTTTGCGATCGGCCATCATCTATGCTCCGTGCATTAGTGAGATGCACCAATCGTTAGTTGTTAGTTGCGTAGTCCGGGGGGAGCGCAGGGCAAACGCATCCTATTTTTGAAACGCTTACAGGACAAGGGTTTGAGCATCCGGAGTATTTATACTTAGAGAATTTCAGAATGCTTACTGGGAAAGGCTTCCAGGATTTAGATGCCCTCGTTCCCTGGCTCCCGCCTGGGAACGCTGGGGGGGAGCGCCTGTCGGTCGGTTGTCAGCTATATCGTCCGATTTTTCCGGAACGGTGTGCGATTTTCCGGAACAGTGTAGGGAACGAGTTCCTCATCCGCCATTGTTCGTAGTAAAGACTTTAGCCCTTGCGCGAGGGAAGCACTTTAGTGCTTACTACAAGCCCCGGAAGCACTTTAGTGCTTACTACAAGCCCCGGAAGCACTTTAGTGCTTACTACAAGCCCCAGAAGCACTTTAGTGCTTACTACAAGCCCCGGAAGCACTTTAGTGCTTACTACAAGCCCCCATAAAGCTTCTACTGAGAACCTTCTCGCCAAGTAAAAATTATTTCCTCCTCTGCTTGCCTAAACTCAATATTAAACTTATCAAAGACAACCTCTCTTCCCAAAAGCATCACATCAGTTTTATTATTTTGTAACCAGGCGAAAGGCGCTGTCAAACTATATCCGTCGATCGCCATTTCAACTCTTCGTAAAACATATTCCACACTCCCCCCTAATGTCTGTGCCACTAATAGTTCCTCTCCATCCGCTAACCTATATCCCAAATCTAGACCATTTTTCAGGGATATCACGCTAAAGTCTGCCCCTGAATCAACTATCATTGTACCCGGTATTACCACCTCTTTGTGTTTGAGAGTCACTTGATATTTTGGCAACCACTCGTGACGACTAACTGTCCGAAAGCTAATGGGTAAAATTACAATAGATCCAGTGAAACCAGGAACTAAGTAAATAGAAAAAATATCCGCTTCTTCTGCTGCTAACTGCAATACTTGACTCAGGTTTTCACCATGAACAATAATGCCATTAGCATTGTAGGCAACATATTCATGGGCATACTGCTGTATCTGCTGCTCGTTGCGGTTCAACCATTTGAGCATTTCCTTGATTTCCTGTTTAGTTGCATTCATATCATTAACATTAAATTTACCATAGTACCCCGGCTGCGCCCGACCCAGAAACCCGGTATGAGCAAAAAAACCGGGTTTCTTTATACGCAGTGCTGCACGTTGCGCGTAAGGCCACGTCGATGCCTGAGGGGTTGCCTGCGTTGCATCCCTCAGGCATTGAAGGAGCGCCTCGTTCCCACGGCTCTGCCTGGGAACGCGCTTGAGATGGGATCGTCAGACGGATCACAGAGAGAGGAAATTTCCCTCTATATCTGCGACTGACGTGCGGTTAACGAGACCTAAGTATTGCCCGTTCGATGCGAGCCGGATGAGAGTATTAGTGCCCAGCTGCTGCAGATCCAGAGCTGCTTCTGTCAACCCGTCCGTGAGGCCGATCGAGTCAGTACCAGACTCGAAAATCAGGATCACATCGGCACCCGATAGGTTATCAACTGCGTCACCAATTGAGAAGATAAATATATCTGCGCCATTGCCGCCGTCCATCAGATCTCGACCTGAGCCACCCTTGATCATATCATCTCCGCCACCACCATCAAAAAAGTCATTTCCTGGACCTCCGAAGAAATTATCGTTGCCTGAACTACCAGTCATAGTGTCATCACCCTGACCGCCTACGAGCAAGTCATTGCCCTGTTCTCCACGGAGTTCATCATTGCCAGCGCCGCCACGGATGTCATTGTCATTCGGAGTGCCGAACAGGACATCGTCTTGCTCGGTGCCATTAATCCGATCCCGAGTTCCTGCTGTCCCCACCCTGACAGTTACAGTGGCAGTGTCAGTGCCGCCATTCCCATCATCCACCTGATATGCGAACTGGTCTGTGCCCTGGAAGCCCGAATTTGGGGTGTAGTTGATGTCATCATCACTTGGATCTGGAGTGCCCTGGTCATTCACCAAGGCCGTACCGTTGCTCGGAGCTGTGACAATGCTGAGGGTCAGAGGGTTTCCATCCGCATCCATGTCATTGGCCAGTACGTCGATTTCCACCGGTGTGTCAATATTGGTGCGAGCGCGATCGTTAGACGCGACGGGAGGAGTGTTTGGGAGGATATCGGAGGAGATCTGAAACTGGCCCCGGATCTCACCAGATGGGAACTCATTAGTGTGGATATTCCAGTAAAGGTCAACCTCGTCTCCTGGTTGGTTCCCCCGCAGCACATCGACGAAATCGCTAAATGGTACCCCTTCTGGGTCTGCTTCTTCCCCCGGTTCCCCAATGCCCGATATAGTAGTTGAACCATCCTGGTTGAGCACAAAGCTGATGTCATCATCATCCTGGTTGGGGTTAATTTGCCCAAAGACAACTGGACCATTTTCACCCCGAGGAGCATTGTGGATATGCAGTCCAGTGACATCATCATCTGTCGAAGGTGTTTGGGGCGTGCCGTCGATCAACTCGCCAAAGTCCAAACCTGAAACGGTGATGCTGTAGCTGAAGGCATCCCCCGCTTCATTCAGGGTCATTTCGGCAGTCCCCCTTGCCTCGGTCTCTACAGGGGGAACCTCTTGGTCCCCTGTCAATACAGATGTCAGGTTTACAGGATCGTCAATTGGAGGAATAACCCGTTCGATCGTGATGCGTGCTACCTGGTAACCTGGCGCTGTGAAATCTGCATTGGCGAACATCGGATCGGACAATATGTTTCCTCCGGGATTAAAACCGGGGTGGGCTGTCACTACTCCACTTTCTGTTACCCCCGTGTTTCCCATCGTCTGATCCAAGAATGCCGTGTTCTCAGGCAGTTCGTCATTTACTTCCGTGCCCCCGTCATTCACCTCATTGCCCAACACCAGGAAGTCCGCACCGATGAAATTGCCATCTTCATCGAAGATCTCGTGGGCCTCGGGATTTCCGTTAGCGATGAAGGCATCATTGGAAGGGATCACCATGGCGAAGTAGTCTAGGAACCGGGAACGCTCGTCATTGCTATCCAGGATGAAGGTTTCCATCACCGTTTGTCCTGGGGCGATCGGGCCGTCCCCGACTGCACCATCTACCACACCCGCACCACTATCGAGGAATTCCTCAGACAGCACCATGACATTGCCATCTTCTGCCAAGCGTTCTCCACCCAGTGTCAGGGGCGCACCCGAGTCGTAAGTATCGAACCCGCCATCCTGAAATCCTACCCATACCGGAGTCAGAAAAGTCCCGTCTTCTGGCGCTAGGTTTTCAATCGTCACCCTTACTTCCACTGGTTCCGGTTCCGGTTCCTCTACCTCCGTGACCGTGATTCGTGCTACCTCGTAACCTGGAACTGTGAAATCTGCATTGGCGAACATCGGATCGGACAATATGTTTCCTCCGGGATTAAAACCGGGGTGGGCTGTCACTACTCCACTTTCTGTTACCCCCGTGTTTCCCATCGTCTGATCCAAGAATGCCGTGTTCTCAGGCAGTTCGTCATTTACTTCCGTGCCCCCGTCATTCACCTCATTGCCCAACACCAGGAAGTCCGCACCGATGAAATTGCCATCTTCATCGAAGATCTCGTGGGCCTCGGGATTTCCGTTAGCGATGAAGGCATCATTGGAAGGGATCACCATGGCGAAGTAGTCTAGGAACCGGGAACGCTCGTCATTGCTATCCAGGATGAAGGTTTCCATCACCGTTTGTCCTGGGGCGATCGGGCCGTCCCCGACTGCACCATCTACCACACCCGCACCACTATCGAGGAATTCCTCAGACAGCACCATGACATTGCCATCTTCTGCCAAGCGTTCTCCACCCAGTGTCAGGGGCGCACCCGAGTCGTAAGTATCGAACCCGCCATCCTGAAATCCTACCCATACCGGAGTCAGAAAAGTCCCGTCTTCTGGCGCTAGGTTTTCAATCGTCACCCTTACTTCCACTGGTTCCGGTTCCGGTTCCTCTACCTCCGTGACCGTGATTCGTGCTACCTCGTAACCTGGAACTGTGAAATCTGCATTGGCGAACATCGGATCGGACAATATGTTTCCTCCGGGATTAAAACCGGGGTGGGCTGTCACTACTCCACTTTCTGTTACCCCCGTGTTTCCCATCGTCTGATCCAAGAATGCCGTGTTCTCAGGCAGTTCGTCATTTACTTCCGTGCCCCCGTCATTCACCTCATTGCCCAACACCAGGAAGTCCGCACCGATGAAATTGCCATCTTCATCGAAGATCTCGTGGGCCTCGGGATTTCCGTTAGCGATGAAGGCATCATTGGAAGGGATCACCATGGCGAAGTAGTCTAGGAACCGGGAACGCTCGTCATTGCTATCCAGGATGAAGGTTTCCATCACCGTTTGTCCTGGGGCGATCGGGCCGTCCCCGACTGCACCATCTACCACACCCGCACCACTATCGAGGAATTCCTCAGACAGCACCATGACATTGCCATCTTCTGCCAAGCGTTCTCCACCCAGTGTCAGGGGCGCACCCGAGTCGTAAGTATCGAACCCGCCATCCTGAAATCCTACCCATACCGGAGTCAGAAAAGTCCCGTCTTCTGGCGCTAGGTTTTCAATCGTCACCCTTACTTCCACTGGTTCCGGTTCCGGTTCCTCTACCTCCGTGACCGTGATTCGTGCTACCTCGTAACCTGGAACTGTGAAATCTGCATTGGCGAACATCGGATCGGACAATATGTTTCCTCCGGGATTAAAACCGGGGTGGGCTGTCACTACTCCACTTTCTGTTACCCCCGTGTTTCCCATCGTCTGATCCAAGAATGCCGTGTTCTCAGGCAGTTCGTCATTTACTTCCGTGCCCCCGTCATTCACCTCATTGCCCAACACCAGGAAGTCCGCACCGATGAAATTGCCATCTTCATCGAAGATCTCGTGGGCCTCGGGATTTCCGTTAGCGATGAAGGCATCATTGGAAGGGATCACCATGGCGAAGTAGTCTAGGAACCGGGAACGCTCGTCATTGCTATCCAGGATGAAGGTTTCCATCACCGTTTGTCCTGGGGCGATCGGGCCGTCCCCGACTGCACCATCTACCACACCCGCACCACTATCGAGGAATTCCTCAGACAGCACCATGACATTGCCATCTTCTGCCAAGCGTTCTCCACCCAGTGTCAGGGGCGCACCCGAGTCGTAAGTATCGAACCCGCCATCCTGAAATCCTACCCATACCGGAGTCAGAAAAGTCCCGTCTTCTGGCGCTAGGTTTTCAATCGTCACCCTTACTTCCACTGGTTCCGGTTCCGGTTCCTCTACCTCCGTGACCGTGATTCGTGCTACCTCGTAACCTGGAACTGTGAAATCTGCATTGGCGAACATCGGATCGGACAATATGTTTCCTCCGGGATTAAAACCGGGGTGGGCTGTCACTACTCCACTTTCTGTTACCCCCGTGTTTCCCATCGTCTGATCCAAGAATGCCGTGTTCTCAGGCAGTTCGTCATTTACTTCCGTGCCCCCGTCATTCACCTCATTGCCCAACACCAGGAAGTCCGCACCGATGAAATTGCCATCTTCATCGAAGATCTCGTGGGCCTCGGGATTTCCGTTAGCGATGAAGGCATCATTGGAAGGGATCACCATGGCGAAGTAGTCTAGGAACCGGGAACGCTCGTCATTGCTATCCAGGATGAAGGTTTCCATCACCGTTTGTCCTGGGGCGATCGGGCCGTCCCCGACTGCACCATCTACCACACCCGCACCACTATCGAGGAATTCCTCAGACAGCACCATGACATTGCCATCTTCTGCCAAGCGTTCTCCACCCAGTGTCAGGGGCGCACCCGAGTCGTAAGTATCGAACCCGCCATCCTGAAATCCTACCCATACCGGAGTCAGAAAAGTCCCGTCTTCTGGCGCTAGGTTTTCAATCGTCACCCTTACTTCCACTGGTTCCGGTTCCGGTTCCTCTACCTCCGTGACCGTGATTCGTGCTACCTCGTAACCTGGAACTGTGAAATCTGCATTGGCGAACATCGGATCGGACAATATGTTTCCTCCGGGATTAAAACCGGGGTGGGCTGTCACTACTCCACTTTCTGTTACCCCCGTGTTTCCCATCGTCTGATCCAAGAATGCCGTGTTCTCAGGCAGTTCGTCATTTACTTCCGTGCCCCCGTCATTCACCTCATTGCCCAACACCAGGAAGTCCGCACCGATGAAATTGCCATCTTCATCGAAGATCTCGTGGGCCTCGGGATTTCCGTTAGCGATGAAGGCATCATTGGAAGGGATCACCATGGCGAAGTAGTCTAGGAACCGGGAACGCTCGTCATTGCTATCCAGGATGAAGGTTTCCATCACCGTTTGTCCTGGGGCGATCGGGCCGTCCCCGACTGCACCATCTACCACACCCGCACCACTATCGAGGAATTCCTCAGACAGCACCATGACATTGCCATCTTCTGCCAAGCGTTCTCCACCCAGTGTCAGGGGCGCACCCGAGTCGTAAGTATCGAACCCGCCATCCTGAAATCCTACCCATACCGGAGTCAGAAAAGTCCCGTCTTCTGGCGCTAGGTTTTCAATCGTCACCCTTACTTCCACTGGTTCCGGTTCTGGTGGTTCGTCATCCTCTGTCTCTACCTCCACAGAACCCAGAGTGAAAGTTGCACTTGACTGGTCTGTGTTATCTCCCAAAAAGACGAAGTTTGGCAAATCATAGGGATTGAAGGGTAAAGGAGGCTGACTGGTTGCTGAGTTAAAGTCGTAGTTTTCTAGCGGACCACTCAAGATTTCTTCACCGTCAGCCGACAGGGTGTAATCGCTGCCTTCTATCTTCAATTCATAGTCCGTCGGACTCGTCGTGTCGAACTCCACCTCCTCCCCAGAGACGAATCCCTGGGCCTGAGCGAATATCCGGTCTGCGTCAAAACCCAGTTCTATTTCATTCTGGCCGTCGCTGCTGACTGCAATGACACTGAAACCCGCCCGATTGTTAGAAAGACTGGCCTCTGAGTCGATCGCCAGATTAAAAGATACGGTAAAGCCCGCTTCCGCGTCCAGGGGGGGGAATACAGAATTTATCGGTTCTGCCTGCCCCGTCGCCAAATCAAATATGTAATTCCTGTAGCCTGCGTATCCCGTATAGCGATCGCCAATCAAATCGCTATCTAGGGTAACTGCGTTATCAATTAATGTTTCGCTAGCAGTAGGGGCCAAAGGAATTTGTACTAAAATCAGCTCTCCTTGGTCTGCTGGCCGCGTTCCTAGGGTTCCGTCGAAAAGGGTAGTAGTTGCCACAATTTCTTCTCCTTATTTTTAGTTTTTGGTACGATCTTTAATTTTTTTGGGGGGTTAGTGTTAGTGCTGTGTCTCCTGGGAGACACGGCGAGCAGCCATCGGTCTGTGGCACCGGCGGGATACACCAACTGGTCATTAGTTAACTCCATGAGAGATGCGATCGCCTGAGAGTACCAACTTTCCACTTATGTCAGCTTAACATTCTTCTATCATGTTTTCTTACCCCTGTCAAGCTTACACTTCCAGTTAAGCTGCTCTCCTACCCTACAGTTACTAGTCTGGGCTTTCCGAATACGCCATGAACGCATTTTCTCTTCTTTGCTTTTGCCTGCCATCTAGTTTACGTCTGGTTTTCCACTGGCTGCAAATTCGATCTTCACTATACTATTTGATAATATGGTACTGATTTAATCTCGATCTCAAAATAAGTATAAATACGGATAAAATTGCTGTCTCTTCGCTGTCTTGTTGTTATGGTCTAGTCGCTTTACGAACTTCCGGAATTAGTCAAATATTAGTAGTTGAGTTAGTGCATTAAGCAATTACGACAGGTAAATTTAGCTATGAAAGCGACGCAAGCAAATCAAGTCCCAACATACCAAAATGTCATGGAGGTGCTGGTGAACGAGGAAGTGAGCTAGCAAATGAAGCAGTTGCCGCCAGAATTAGCAGATTATATCAATCGGGTAGAAGTGGCAACCTATGCCCTCGATCGTCTGCCACCGCTTTACGCTTCTTCCCAAGAAGGTCGATGTCATCAACGAGTGCGGGGCAAGCAAGAGTATAATAACTTAAGTTGCGACCTATAAAAATTGAATACAAAAAGCGATGATAAAGAGAATTATTTTCAATTCAAATCCTTTGGATGTAACGGCATGAATTGACTTGGGGAACAAATTAGTTATCCGACTAAAACATGTTTCAACTTGTTTTCTAGTTACTTTTTGTATATAGTCAAAACAAGGAGATTCTTTTCTTTTTGAATTCTTTTTTCGCAAAGGTTTTAATTTGATCTTTGCCGACTCTTTTAGTAAATCTTCTAATTGATAATCGTTATAAGCTTTGTCTCCATAAACTAGAGACTTTGATGGTAAATCGAAGCAAAAAGATTGCAGAACTTTAACGTCATTATAACTAGCCGGGGCTAGATGAAATTCTATTGGATTTCCACTTTTGTTTACTAACATATGAACCCTTAATCCATAAAAATAACGTTTTTTACTTGCAATATATCCTCGATATTCTTCTTGCTTATAAATTTTACATCTATCAATCCTAATATTGTCACAGACTGGCACAGGGAAACTATCAATAATATATTCTTGACCTGGATTGAGCTGTTTAAATGTTTGCGCTCTGACTTGGAATAAAAGCATCCAAATTGGTTCGCCTATATTATGTAATCTCCTATTGAATCTACTTTTACTTAACAGATTTTTTAGATAATTGTGTTCCACCATAAATTGACAAGAGCGCTCGTAGCGAAGCGTGTCCGACAAAAAAATATGCAGCAACCAATCCTACCGTCATCACCTCTGCATTGTTCATTTTTACTTGTGGATCTTCTTTTATATTCAAAGCTTTTAGTAGCTCGTCGCAAAGAACAAAAATTGTTGTAATCATATCTTCCATAATCTACAGAACCAGCAATTAACTGTTATTTTAGTACATTATAACCTCTAAACAGCCAACCCGCCGCCTAGCACAATAAAAATATAATTTTGTATCTAGGGCTACAAAAACCCTCAAAATATCTGTAAAGTCTAAGTGGGTAATTCATATTTTTTTAAATAGGTCGCAACTTAGGTTATAATAATCAGATTGCGACAGCAGCGGAGGGGGCGTTGGGGATCTGGCGCCATTTGCCGCCGTACAACGAGACCCTCTCAGACGAGCGACCCCTCTGACACGAGAAGAAGAGGCGGAATATCAGGTGGCCCTTGCAGCTCTGGAACAGATTCAACAATTGCCGCCCACAAACAACTTTCATGGCATAATCTGGTTAATGTCCTACAGGAATCCTTGACTAAAACAGCTCCAAGAAGAGTCCATTGGCGATGTCTCCTGTGTGCCAACTCCCCTGGGACAAGAGTTCTGGCAGAGATATCGAAGGGCCTTTGGGGTTGGAGATCCATTCCATGCATCTCCTGGGTCTGGCGCAGCCAGGGCCGCTAGTGGCGCTACCCAGGAGACACTGGATGATGTTTGGGGTAACACTCGTTACCACTGGTAAGATAATGACGGCAGGAGTGACAAGAAAATTAACTGGGTGCATCTCACTTTTGCTTAAATGAGGTAGATCGGAAATATTTTTGAGCGGCGATGGCCGATTTTTCGGTCGTTTCCGGGAGCACCCACCCTGTTGTGTCGCATCCTGCGCACAACATAGGTGGGTGCTCCGGAAACGAAAGTCCGCGGACCGTGCAATGTTGATGTGGGAAATTTTTCGGTGAGATAAAGCATGATTAAGAAAATCAAAAAAACGGAAGCAGAGTGGAAGCAGCAGTTGACACAAGAACAGTTTTATGTTACCAGAAAGAAGGGAACAGAAAGAGCTTTCACGGGAGAATACCACGACAATAAGGAGAAGGGAATATATAAATGTGTCTGTTGTGGGAACGACCTGTTTAGTTCAGAGACGAAGTACGACTCGGGCACGGGTTGGCCGAGTTTCTGGGCAGCCTTAAATGGCGATCCTGTAGCCTATGAAGAGGACCGCAGTCTGTTCATGAGTCGAGTAGAGGTGCTGTGTGCGGCCTGTGATGCTCACCTGGGTCACGTGTTCGAGGATGGTCCTCGACCAACGGGAAAACGCTACTGCATGAACTCGGCGGCCCTAAAGTTTTTTAAGGCTGACGAATGACTTTGTAGTGTCTTCCGCGTACCGATCGCGGCAGCGCGGCGCCAGCCGTGTCCTTCAGGACAAGAGTACGCGGAAGACACGAGAGCTATTAAAAGTCTACGCCGCGCTTCAAATCAACGCCTTTTTCGGCATAATGTTTATGGCAAACCATTTCTGAGTGAACGTCGGCCAGATCGAAATAAGCAGGTGGATTGAGACAGCGACCTGTAATAATAAGTTCAGTGTCCTTAGGTTTGCGCAAGAGGGCCTCGACAATGGGTTCTTGGGGCAGTAGTTCTAAATCTACGGTAGGGTTGAGTTCGTCCAGGATAATGGTTTTGTAAAGTCCCGAGGCGATCGCGGCCCGAGCAATTTCCCAACCCCGTTCGGCTTCGACATAGTCAATTTCCTGTTGCTTGCCCCGCCAGACAATGGCATCGCTACCGCACCGCTGATGATCGACCAGGTTAGGGTAGGACTGGCGCAAAGCGGAGATCGCCTCATCTTCGGTATAGCCGGTCCCTCCCTTAAGCCATTGTAAGATCAGCACTCGGTGAGACTTATCCTGACCAATACCTTTGCCAATGGCTTGCAGGGCCTTACCCAAAGCACTGGTAGATTTACCTTTACCGCTGCCAGTGTAGATTTCAATGCCCTGAATGCCCCATTCTTGGGCCGTGTGATGGACGTGAGGTTTCATTTCTGAGTGCAGATCGGCAATATCTAAGAGAGGTTGGGGTGCAGCTCTGCCGGTGGCAATAATTTCGGTATGTTCTGGTTTATGCTTGAGAGTCTGAAGTACGGCATCTACCGGTAGTAACCCGAGGTCCAGCACGGGATTGATTTCATCAAGGACAATCACCGAGTACAGACCAGAGGCGATCGCCCCTTTGGCCACATCCCAGCCCCGCAATGCCTCGGATCGATCGAAGCGAGTAATTTCCTCTGGACCAAAATACTCATATCTGCCGGTGCGAACCTGGTCGATCAGATGGGGGAACCCCTGTTGCAGGGCGGCGATCGCCGCATCTTCGTCATAGGTGCGTCCCGGTCCTTTCAGGAACCGCAACAATAAAACACGGGTTTCGACATCGGAGTTGATTCCCAGACCGATCGATCGCAATACCACACCTAGGGCGGCCTGGGACTTGCCCTTGCCTGCGCCATCATAAACGTGAATCTGACCTGCAAACCTGTCCGTTCTCACCACAGCCGTGCGAATGCCAATCCCGTTTCTGGTCATAACCACCTGGCCTTTCCAGTTTTTACCTGCATAGTCTATAATAATATATCGTTACCACATCTGGGAGCCTAGCTATGATCTTGCCTTTGCGGGCGATCTTCTTTCAACTCTTGTTAACCTTGGTGGCGATCGCCATTGAATCCTTTATCCTGCACAGACGGCTAAAATTGAGCCGTAAAACCAGTCTAGAATATGCTGTCTCTCTCAATCTACTCACCCTGTTTGCCGGTTGGTATCTGTTCTTTGTGTTTTTCGGCACATTTCCCTCGGAGATGAAATCAAGTCTGATGCAGTTTATTCTGTTCAATCAATACTATAATAATATTTTGCTCTTACTGTTTGTGTTTGTGGCGGTATTTTTAACATTTTTAATCACCTTGGCTATTAAAATAAAAGGCTGGGAAATATTAGAGTATTTCCGGAATGAAGTATTATTTGAATATGAGTCGGAATCAAAGGAGAACTACATCAAAAATCCCAATTTTTTCAATCCGGAGAGCGTGAGAGGGATGACAATTATGCAAGCACATTCTTTTAGTTATAGTGCAATATTACTGCTGCTAGTTCTTAATTTATTGTTAACACAGAGGAATGGATAAATTCTGGGAATATATTAGGAATGCAAAAAAAATAATGCCAGAAAGATTGGCATCATGGAAAAAATTAAGTGTTTTAACGCTGTTTGCCATGGTGTTAATATTAGTGAGTGAGGGCATAAATAAAGAAATATTAGCAGTATTGTATGTGATATTTATAGCGATCGTGATATGGTTTTTCACAAAGGAAAAACCGTTGAAAATTTTGGGAATTTCTGTAAATAGCTGGGCGATGAGTATCTTAATCTGCCTATGGCTATTGAAGCTGTTCCCAGGAGAAGTGACAAGCAGGGTGTGGATAAGCTGTCCCCCTCTGGCAGCAATGATCGCAGCTATACCGGAGTTTATGGAGTCAAAAAACAAGTTTAAGATTCCGGCACCAGAGGTGCGCCAAAAGCTAGTGATTCTATTTCTCAGCTATTTGGTGCTCGGCTGTTGGCTAAATTTCACCTTTACGATCCAGGAATGGTTAGAAAACGACCCCAGTCTGATGCAGCAGGACTTCAGTAAAAGTTCATTTGTGGTGAAAGTTGAATGGCCAAAATGGTGGATGGAGATTTCCGAATGGATAAGGCACTGGTTCAGTATAATTAAAAGGATGGCCTGAAACACTCACCCAGTAAGGAATATAGCCCTTAGATCGCGTAGCGTGCGCACGCGAATCCTCAAGTACCGAAACGTGAGGGTTTCTGTGAGGGTTTCAGCAGTTTGATTAATAAAACTGAACCAGTGCCATGGAGAATGGTGAATTAAAATTGACAATTGATAATTCACCATTGACAATTGAAAATGGATAAAAGGAGAAGGTAGGGTGAATCCAAGGAGAATGTTGGTAATAGCGAAGAATGTGTTTGCCGAAGCGCTCCGCGATCGGGTGCTATACTCGATCTTGTTCTTCGGGTTGTTGCTAGTGGGGTCGTGGCAAATATTGCCAGAGGTGGCGGCGGCAACAGAGGATAAAATGTTCTTAGATGTGGGACTAGGGGCCATGACGGTCTTGAGTTCGATCGTGGCAGTGTTTGTGGGAACGGGACTGATAAGTAAAGAAATAGAAAAACGCACGGTTTATATTTTAGTAGCTAAACCAATAAGCTATGGGGAGTTGATCCTGGGCAAGCACTTAGGTTTATCTGCAACACTGGCAGTCTTGGTGGCGGCGATGATGGTGCTTTATCTGGGGATATGTGCCCTCAGTAAAACGGCTTACCCATCATTGGCGGCCTTGGCGATCGCAGGGGGGTTTCTGGTAATCAAATTATCATTAATTACGGCGGTAGCGATCCTGTTCGGAGTGTTGACAAGACCCCTCCTGGCCACCCTGCTCACTTTTGGGGTATATTTGATGGGAAACTTGTCTCAGGATATGGTCCGGCTGAATCAGTTGGTGAATAATCCCAGTTTCTCTCGCATGACAGATGGCATATATTTGATCTTCCCAGACCTGTCCCGCCTGGACCTGAAAAATATGGCGGTCTATGGCATGGCCGCTTTGCCGGATCGCCTGACTCTGCTACTCAATGCTGGCTATGGTTTGGTTTACACCATCGGACTGCTGGCGATCGCGATCGCGATTTTCTCAAGGCGGGAATTTTGAGAATGGAGAATGGAGAATGGATAAAGAGCAAAAACTGGAAGAATTAAAAAGTTTGTTTGCCCAGATGGATAAGGCGCTGATCGCTTACTCGGGTGGGGTAGATAGCACTTTGGTGGCTAAAATAGCTTACGATGTTTTGGGCGATCGGGCCTTGGCAGTAACGGCAGCATCTCCATCTCTGTTGCCAGAAGAGTTAGCAGATGCCCGCAGGCAAGCAGCAGAAATTGGCATTGCCCATGAGATCGTCGCAACTCATGAGATGGATAATCCTAATTATACCTCTAATCCAGTCAATAGATGTTACTTTTGCAAGAGTGAATTGCACGATACCCTCAAACCCCTAGCCTTAGCACGGGGTTATCCTTATGTAGTAGATGGGGTGAATGCCGATGACTTGGGAGATTATCGTCCGGGAATACAGGCGGCCCAAGAACGGGGGGCCCGATCGCCCTTAGCAGAAATAGGCGTCGCGAAAGCGGAAGTGCGAGAAATATCCCAGCTGCTAGGTTTACCCTGGTGGGACAAACCTGCCCAACCCTGTCTCAGTTCCCGCTTTCCCTATGGAGAAGAGATTACTATTGAGAAATTGCAGCGGGTTGGTAGAGGAGAAAGATATTTGCGTTCCCTGGGATGGCAAAATATTCGAGTACGTTCCGAAGGAGACACGGCTAGGATAGAATTACCACCAGAACAGATTACCGAATTTGTCTCCAGCACGGAGTTACCGAAGTTAGTGGCAGCGTTTCAAGAATTTGGCTTCCTCTACGTTACCCTCGACTTAGAAGGATATGTCAGTGGCAAGTTGAATCGCGTATTGACCCAGACAGTGGGACGGCACCCAAGCCACTGGACGGACTGCCTCACAGAAGCGGGCGATCGGGGCCGCATTCGGGGTTTTGGTGCGAAGCAGTTCTCCTGAGCGCATCCTCACTGGATTAACGACGATCGCTATATGACAACCAGCATTGTACAGAAATTCAGCCAACGCTTCACCATAGATGCTAGTGCAGCGCGGCAGAAATAATCCACCAGCCAGATAGTGGCTTAAAGCCTTGCTCCAATCGCGCAGCGTGGCGCCAGCCATAAGAATTTTGAATTTTGAAGAAAGAATTTTGAATTCCGCGCAGCGGTACTGGTGGCTTCCATCCCTTTATCGTCATTAGAAAAGACTTTTGGTTTTGTTTTGCCGTTCTATGGCTGGCGCCACGCTGCGCGATCAGCATCAGAGCATCATGTTATGTCTTCTTGGAGATGTCGATGAACTGTTTGTGTCATGGCGATCGCCCCCCAAAGAGAAAAATATTTGTCAAATATAAATTTCCGATGTCTGATAGGTATTGTGGATGAAAAGCACGAGAATAATGAAATGGAAAAAGTGCAGAAAGCTCGTGGTGACCAAACGGGGTGATCTTGAGCCAGTATCGGATATTAACTGCGTGAAATGGCTGCTAGACTGGGATCGAGACTGGGCAAGTTTCTCTCGGAAATAATTATTGAAGATAGTCGATAATGGCCAAGATTGACGCGATCGCCCCCCGAAGAGCAAAAAATTGTCAAACGGACATGTCAGATGTATAATAGGGATTGTGGAGTAAAAGCACGGGAGAAATGATATGGAAAAGAAGCCGGAAATAATTGTGGCTGTCTACGAGAATGGGATGTTGCGCCCGAAAGTGCCTGTATCCTTGAGCGAGGGTCAAACGGTACGACTGCGATTGTTATCCGAAGTTGCCCATGACCCACCAAAAACTGAGCTAGATAAGGCATTCCAGTTGATGGCTGATCAAGGATGGATGACTCTCCCACATACCGATCCTAATATCAAACCAGTTTCCCAAGAAGAGGTATGTGAACTGGCTAACAGACTTGGGGCAAAACCGGGCAAGCCTCTCTCGGAAATTATCATTGAGGATCGTCGCTGATGGCAAACGCTTATTTACTCGATAAGTAGATATGCAAAATTATTTTTATATTCTCAGAGCGGACTATACCAGAGAAGTTCAATCCATGAAAGCCTTATGGGATATAAATTTCAGCCATAATTTTCCTGCAAGATAGCCTAAACCACAAATATAAAAATAATTGTGAAAAACTACTTAGCAGTGCCTGTATCTCTTTGCGAGGGCCAAACTGTGCGACTGCGAGTGGTGCCCGAAGTTGCCCGTGGAAAACCAAAGACTG
Organism: Hormoscilla sp. GUM202; assembly: GCA_005518205.2. Taxonomy (GTDB): domain Bacteria; phylum Cyanobacteriota; class Cyanobacteriia; order Cyanobacteriales; family Desertifilaceae; genus Hormoscilla. Next base: position 155,738 of record RFFC02000009.1, on the reverse strand, counting down.
AGCTAGACAAGGCGTTCCAGTTGATGGTTGACCAAGGATGGATGACAGTTCCAACTGAACAAGGTAAAATATATCCAGAGCTAGAATAAAAGTGGCGTACAGTGTTTGAAAAGCTCAAGGAAAGACCGGGTAAGCCTCTGTCAGAAATTATTATCGAGGATCGTCGCTAATGGCTAAGGGAGATTGACGCGATCGCCCCCTTAAGAGAAAAAAATTGTCAAACGGACAGGAGAAAGTTATAATAGATATTGTGGAGTAAAAGCACGGGAGGACTGATATGGAAAAGAAGCCGGAAATAATTGTGGCAGTATACGAGAATGGCATGTTGCGCCCGCAAGATCCTGTATCCTTGAGCGAGGGTCAAAAAGTGCGACTGCGAGTGGTAGGAGAAGTTGCCCATGACCCACCAAAGACTGAGCTAGATAAGGCATTCCAGTTGATGGTTGACGAAGGATGGCTGAGACTTCCACCGAAACATGGCCAAGTCGAGCCTGCGGAACATGCGCGGCGTGTACGCGCTAGAAAACTGGTGAAGATCCAGGGCAAACCTCTATCAGAAACTATTATAGAGGAGCGCGGATCGTGGTAAATGCTTACTTTCTGGATACGAGTGCTTTGGTCAAACGCTATATTGCTGAAACGGGAAGTAATTGGATTCAATCTATTACAGAGAATGCTACGAACAGTAAGTTAGCGCTCGCTCAAATTACTTGGGTAGAGGTACTCAGCGCTATGTCACGCCGTCAGCGGGAGGGTAGTCTGTCAGAGTCCGATTTTGACTCAATATGCCGCGACTTTCGCGAAGACTTCGATCTTGAGTACAGAGTTATAGAAGTTGACCAAGCGCTGTTTGAAAGAGCTGGTCAACTGGTTATCCGATACCCGCTAAGAGCCTATGATGCTGTACAATTGGCATCGGCGCTGCGCTGTCGATCGGGTTTGACTCAGACGCCAGGTACTCAACTGGTTTTTGTTTCGGCTGATAATCGTCTCCTGAATATTGCCCAGACTGAAGGTTTGGTGACTGATAACCCTAATAATTACCCATAAGCGATCGCTTGGCCCCGCAAGCAACCCCGATCGGGCATTCAACAACCCGCATACCCGTGGGGCCAGGGAGTCGCTGATAAATCTTGCGCAATATCGATCTTTGTGAGTATAGTGAAATATAACAAGAGAGATCGGGGCTACCAAGGCATTCGCGGGACAAAGAGGCCAACTGGAGGGGCCTTTATGCCCTGTGGGCTGGAAGCCTTGCATCATCGGCTTTCCCGGCTGGGGGTTGGTAGCCCAGTAAATGATTCCGGGAGCTCCATAAATGATTCCGGGAGTCAGGGAGATCCCTGACTCCGATTTTTCGGGCCGTCCGCGGACCGTAGGTCTCACTCCGAACGCAGAACTCCATTGAGGGGGCGATGGCGCTCTGGACCAGAAACCGGGTTTCTGCGGGGATTTTCCCATCCCCGCTGGAGATAGTAAAAGAAACCCGGTTTCAAGGGCTTTCACCCCCTAGCCCCCCGATCTCGGTCAGACCAGAAAAAAGCGCAAGCCGACCTCGTTCCGGGTATAGTTACAAGCAGAACATAGGGGCGATCGCACTTTGCAGTTAAGCACCCAAATTATATTATGTCTGATTAAATACCCATAATAAAAAATTTTATCACCCGTAGGTTGGGTTTCGCGCTTTGCTCAACCCAACCTACGAAAATATCTTTTATTATGGTTAATCATCCGGACATGATATTAAATCATAATGCTATTAGTCGGTTTCAATTTCAACCGACTTTAGCCTCTAGCCTTTGGGTTTGAACCCTCCGTGTATCGTGGGTAGTGCTCAACCTGCTCAACCGCGCTCCCACGATACAGGTCAGGCTGTGGCTAACAGCGAATAAATCATCTTGGCGATCGCACTTTGATGTTAATACCATTTAATTAAACATATTCGGTACCTTAGTCGGTTTTAATTTTAATCGACTTGGCGCCTCGAAACCTGGCGCAGCCTGGTAACGCCGGGGGTTTGAACAAGAGGCGGGCTAACAGCGAAGAGAGCAGAAGGGCGATCGCACTTTAATGTTATACCATTTGATTAAACATATTCGGTAGCTTATGCTGCACGGATGCCACCATCGGAGGCGGGAGCGCTGCGATCGCACTTGGTGCATAGGACGGTTATGGTAGAGTTACAAACATATCATCTAGGCGATCGCACCGGTTCTTCAGCTTCCGGATCGCGGGTTAGACAAGCACAGACTCTGCTGATAGAATCTTATATAATAGCCACCCAGCGCCGCAAGCACTAAAGTGCTTACTACGAACGGCAAGCACTAAAGTGCTTACTACGAACGGCAAGCACTAAAGTGCTTACTACGAACGGCAAGCACTAAAGTGCTTACTACGAACGGCAAGCACTAAAGTGCTTACTACGAACGGTAAGCACTAAAGTGCTTACTACGAACGGCACACTATAACGAATAACATAGCCATGACACAAACGAAAAATGACATCCTCAGTTCCCTCAACCCCAGTCAGCGCCAAGCAGCCGAACATTTTTGCGGTCCCTTGCTGGTCGCCGCTGGAGCAGGTTCTGGCAAAACCAGGGCCCTAACCTATCGCATCGCTAACCTCATTCTCAACCATGGCGTCGATCCCGAAAATATCCTGGCCGTCACCTTTACCAATAAGGCCGCACGGGAAATGAAAAATCGCATCGAGCAATTGTTTGCTCAACATCTGGCTCTCATCCGCTACGATAAACCTCGGTCAGCTTTGACCCCCGAAGAACAGATGAAATTGCGATCGCGCATTTACCACAGCTACATCAAACCCCTGTGGGTGGGAACATTCCATGCACTGTGCGCGCGGATGCTGCGCTACGACATCGAAAAATACCAAGATGCACGAGGACACCGCTGGAATAAAAACTTCTCGATCTTTGACGAAGATGATGCCCAAAAACTGGTCAAGCAAATTGTCACCCAGGAACTGAATCTAGATCCGAAAAAGTTTAACCATAAGACCGTGCGCTATAGCATCAGTAACGGCAAAAATAAAGGCTGGTCGCCCCAAGCATATCAGGAAGCAGAGCCAGATTATAAAGGTCGGGTTATTTCCCAAGTATACAGTATATATCAAGAAAAACTCGCCGAAAACAACGCCCTAGATTTTGACGATCTGATTCTGGTACCCGTGCAGTTGTTTCGGCAAAACGAGCAGGTATTAGCCTACTGGAACCGCCGCTTTCGTCACATCCTCGTGGATGAATATCAAGATACCAATCATACCCAGTATGACCTGATTCGTTTGCTCACCACAGGAGGAGTCAATTCCTATAGCTTCAATGATTGGCAACAGCGTTCCATATTTGTAGTGGGAGATGCCGACCAGTCCATTTATAGTTTCCGCATGGCAGATTTTACCATTCTCCTGGACTTCCAACATGATTTTGGCGATCGCCTGCCGGATGAGTCAACCCGGACGATGGTGAAGTTAGAAGAAAATTATCGATCGCGAGAACAGATCTTAACAGCGGCCAATCACCTGATAGCCAGAAACGAGCAAAGAATAGATAAAGTGCTCAGACCAACTCGGGGTGAGGGGGATCCAATATATCATTATAGCGCCGATGACGAACAGGAAGAAGCTGAATTTGTCATCCAGAAAATTCGCCAGATGAACGGGGATAACCCCGAAATGCACTGGGGTTGCTTCGCCATACTCTATCGGGTTAATGCCCAGTCCCGCGCCTTTGAAGAAATTTTGGTGCGATCGAACCTGCCCTATAAAATAGTAGGGGGGTTCAAATTCTACGATCGCAAAGAAGTAAAAGACGCCCTAGCATACCTGCGGATCCTGGTAAACTCAGCAGATAGTATTAGTCTGACCCGGGTAATAAATACTCCCAAACGCAACATTGGCAAAACCACAGTTGACAAGCTGATGAATGCGGCGATCGAATTAGGAGTACCCTTATGGGAAATCATTAACGATGCCACATCCGTGAATACCCTGGCCGGGCGATCGGCCAAAGCAGTAATTCGGTTTGCCGAGTTAATGGCCAAATGGCAGCAGGAAGTAAATAACATGACTGCTTCTGAAATTGCTAGGGGGATAATGGAAGAATCAGGTTACATAGAAGACTTAAAAAAACAGGGAACGGATGAAGCGGAAGATCGACTGCAAAACGTTTTTGAACTGTTTAACGCTATCGCGCAATTTGAAGAAGATAATGAAGAAGCGAATCTAGAGAATTTCCTTGCCGAGGCGGCCCTGGCCTCAGATTTAGATAACTTAAAAGAAGGAACTGATGCCATCTCCCTCATGACCTTGCATTCTGCCAAAGGACTAGAATTTCCAGTAGTATTTTTAGTAGGATTAGAGCAGGGATTATTCCCCAATCACCGCAGCATCGAAGATCCGCCAGCCTTGGAGGAAGAACGCCGCTTGTGTTATGTGGGCATTACCCGCGCTGAAGACATGCTGTGTATCACCCATGCCCTGAAACGTCGCCTCTGGGGGGGTTACCGAGAAGCTGCTATTCCTTCTCAGTTTCTGGACGAACTACCTCGCGACGTGCTGAGTTCCCCTCATCTAGGCCGTTCCCGTAGGAAGGGCGGATCTCCTGGACGCGCTGTTCGGACAAGCAGTCCTCAAAATTGGCGTAAGGGCGATCGGGTCGTTCACCGCAGCTTTGGCCCTGGCGAAATCACTCACGTATTTGGCACAGGCCAGAAAATCTCCGTAGCGATCAAATTTCCCGGCGCAGGCCAAAAGATTATCGACCCGCAACTAGACCAGCTGCAAAAATTAGAATAAATCGACGAGCCCGGTTTCTGCCAGAAACCGGGCCTTCAAATACTGTGGCGGCCATAATATTTCTTTTTGTTACAATTGAGCCCGTTTCGAGTATCCCGCAGCTATAATGAGTATAATGAAAGGTTAGAGCCATTTAATAAGCATTTTTCACGAGGGAAATACTCTAGGGTATAACAAGAAAGAGAGGTAAACTATGATTAAAGCTAATGTGAAATACTCCATAGAAGCGATCAAGGACGAAGCGCGTCAGCTGGTATGCGAAGGAATTGTCTGTCGCCGGCAACCCATATATAACCTCTGTAAGTCAATTCCAGCCCGTGAATGGAATTTTATGGAGTGCGAACTGGAAGAAAGTGGCTTTTTATTCAGAGACCCCATTGGCGATCTGATCGGTCATGAAAAATGGGATAACGATTAATTCCTACTGCTTTACGGACCGCAAAGCCAATAAGGCCGTACCATAGGCAGCAGCACGGTTGACGGGCGTCACCATCGGTACCTGTAGATGACGCCCGCGAATAGCAGTCCAGGTGGCATTCTTCGCGCCACCACCGGCAGTATAAACGCGACTCAGGACCGTGGCACCGAGTTGTTGCAGCAGTTGATAACCCCGGGCTTCAATTCTGGCCATACTTTCGAGCAACCCATGCAGAAATTCTACCGGGTTATCGGGACGCGGTTCCAGTCGGGGCGGTAAATGCGGGTCGTTGATGGGGAAGCGATCGCCCGTTTGGGGTAAGGGATAATAATCTAGGGGACTTTCTCGTGCGGGATCTATCTTCTGACTGAGGTATTCTAACTCCCCATCGGAGAAGAATTGCCGCAAAACTGCCCCTCCCGTATTAGAAGCACCACCGACTAGCCACAAATTACCTAACCTGTGACTGTAAATCCCCGATCGGGCATCATTTACAGGAGTATAGCTTAACAACTTCAGCACTAAAGTAGAACCGAGAGAAGTCACCGCTTCCCCAGGAGTTTGGGCCCCGCTAGCGAGAAACGCGGCAATACTATCTGTAGTGCCCGCACAGACGAGGCACTCACGGGGTAAACTCAGCCCAGAGGCAATTGCTGGTTTTATTGGCCCGATCGGGCATCCGGGGGCCAGGACTTGAGGCAAATGAAAGGGTAATTGCAGATTTGCTAACCAAGCTGGGTAAGATAAATTTTCCACATCGTAACCCAGTTTTAAGGCATTATGATAGTCACTAACACCCAACTTGCCGTGCAGGTGAAATGCTAACCAATCAGCTTGATGCAAGAAATAATAATGTTGAGTTGGGTCTGGGGCATTTTCCATTAACCACAGGAGTTTTGCGAAGCTGGAAGTAGCGCTGATTACTGTATGGTTTGGAGGGGCGATCGCCTTCAGTTTTTCCATCATTACCACACCCCTAGCATCATTATAGAGAATGGGGTCTTCAACGGGTAATCCATCAGCATCGCATAACAATACTGTAGAGGAAGTCCCATTCAGGGCGATCGCCTTTACATTTCGTCGTACATCTAGAGGTATTTGTTCGATCAGATAAAATAAAGTCTGCTGCCAGTTATCGGACAAGCAGTCCTCAAAATTGGCGTAAGGGCGATCGGGTCTATCACCGCAGCTTTGGCCCTGGCGAAATCACTCACGTCTTTGGCAAAGGCCAGAAAATCTCTGTCGCGATCGCATTTCCCAGGGCAGGCCAAAAGATTATCGACCCGCAACTAGACCAGTTGCAAAAATTAGAATAATTCGATCGGCCCGGTTTCGGCCAGAAACCGGGCCTTCAAGATAGTGTGGTCGCGTGCGGCGCCAGCGCCTAACCAACTAGCTAACTAGCTACCTATAAAATCGGCCTCGGTGAGCTGCGAAGGCTCAATTCCCCCCAGCACCAATGCTAAGATTTCATTCCCGACAGAAATCCGAGAATAATCGAGAACCCCGGTAATCCTTAAATCATTAAAAGTCACATCTTCTGGTAACATGATTTTGTCCGTACCATCTTCAAAGTCCCGGATCCGAGTGAAGGCTTCAGTTGTTGTGGCAAATACATCTGCACCCTTACCCCCTATGAGGAAATCGTTTCCATTACCTCCGATGAGGGTATCGTTTCCAGAACCTCCATAGAGCTGGTCGCTCCCCTCGCCGCCGTTGAGATAGTCGTGCCCCTCGCCGCCCCTGAGTATGTCGCTCCCCTCGCCGCCATAGAGTGTGTCGCGCCCCTCACCGCCCCAGAGAAAGTCGTTCCCCTCACCGCCGTCGAGCTCGTCGCTCCCCGATCCGCCGTCGAGCTGGTCGTTCCACGATCCGCCGTCGAGGCTGTCGTTCCCCCATCCGCCGTCGAGGCTGTCGCTCCCCTCGCCGCCATAGAGTGTGTCGCGCCCCTCACCGCCGTCGAGCTCGTCGTTCCCCGATCGGCCGTAGAGGCTGTCGTTCCCCTCACCGCCGTCGAGCTCGTCGTTCCCCGTTCCGCCGTCGAGCTCGTCGTTCCCCTCACCGCCGTAGAGGCTGTCGTCCCCCTCACCGCCATAGAGTGTGTCGTTCCACGATCCGCCGTCGAGCTCGTCGTTCCCGTCACCGCCGTAGAGGCTGTCGTTCCCCGATCCGCCGCCCCAGAGAAAGTCGTTCCCCCATCCGCCCCAGAGCTCGTCGTTCCCCCATCCGCCGTGGAGCTCGTCGTTCCCCGCCTTGCCGCTGAGAAAGTCGTTCCCCTCACCGCCCCAGAGCTCGTCGTTCCCCCATCCGCCCCAGAGATAGTCGTTCCCCGATCGGCCGTCGAGAAAGTCGTTCCCGGAACCGCCGTGGAGGGTGTCGTTCCCCGATCCGCCGTCGAGCTCGTCCTTCCCCTCACCGCCCCAGAGATAGTCGTTCCCCTCACCGCCCCAGAGAAAGTCGTCGTTCCCGGAAACGCCCCAGTTTAAGTCGCCCCAGAGAAAGTCGTTCCCCTCACCGCCGTGGAGCTCGTCGTTCCCCTCTTCGCCCCAGAGGCTGTCGTTCCCATCGCCGCCCCTGAGTATGTCGTGTCCCTTTCCGCCGTAGAGATGGTCGAATCCCTTACCGCCGAAGAGAAAGTCGTGTCCATATCCATGTCCACCGTCGAGTTTGTCGTTCCCATCTCCGCCCAAGAGCGTGTCTCTTCCAAGTCCACCGTCGAGGGTGTCGTGTCCATCTCCTCCGTCGATCGAGTCGTGTCCACCTGCACCGTGGAAGGAGTCGTCTCCAGATCCGCCGAGGATGTTGTTACTCGAATCTCCGTAGCGCCGGCGCTTACCCGACTCAGGTTGCTGCACAGACAACTCATTGTCCGGGCTATTAGAATTCCAAATCATGCTTTGTGCTCCTATTGATTTTTGAAGTGCTGGTGTCATACTTATAATACTAGCACAATTACAATAGATTTTTTGTAGTCTCTAATCTATATTTTATATTTTTTTTATTTTTATGTCAACTAGGGCGTGCCATCAATTAGAAAAAGCTGCTCTAGCCCGCAAGGCCAATAAGGCCGTGCCATAGGCAGCAGCGGTGTTGACGGGCGTCACCATAGGTACCTGTAGATGACGCCCGCGAATAGCAGTCCAGGTGGGATTATTCGCGCCACCACCGGCAGTATAAACGCGACTCAGGACCGTGGCACCGAGTTGTTGCAGCAGTTGATAACCCCGGGCTTCAATTCTGGCCATACTTTCGAGCAACCCATGCAGAAATTCTACCGGGTTATCGGGACGCGGTTCCAGTCGGGGCGGTAAATGCGGGTCGTTGATGGGGAAGCGATCGCCCGTTTGGGGTAAGGGATAATAATCTAGGGGACTTTCTCGTGCGGGATCTATCTTCTGACTGAGGTATTCTAACTCCCCATCGGAGAAGAATTGCCGCAAAACTGCCCCTCCCGTATTAGAAGCACCACCGACTAGCCACAAATTACCTAACCTGTGACTGTAAATCCCCGATCGGGCATCATGTACGGGAGAAGTGCTTAACAACTTTAGCACTAAAGTAGAACCCAAGGAAGTAACCGCTTCCCCAGGACGGCGGGCCCCGCTAGCGAGAAAAGCCGCAATACTATCTGTTGTGCCCGCACAGACGATACAATCACGAGGTAAACTCAGCGCAGAGGCAGTTGCTGGTTTGATTGGCCCGATCGGGCATCCGGGGGCCAGCACTTGAGGCAAATGAAAGGGTAATTGCAGATTTGCTAACCAAGCTGGGTAAGATAAATTTTCCACATCGTAACCCAGTTTTAAGGCATTATGATAGTCACTAACACCCAACTTGCCGTGCAGGTGAAATGCTAACCAATCAGCTTGATGCAAGAAATAATAATGTTGAGTTGGGTCTGGGGCATTTTCCATTAACCACAGGAGTTTTGCGAAGCTGGAAGTAGCGCTGATTACTGTATGGTTTGGAGGGGCGATCGCCTTCAGTTTTTCCATCATTACCACACCCCTAGCATCATTATAGAGAATGGGGTCTTCAACGGGTAATCCATCAGCATCGCATAACAATACTGTAGAGGAAGTCCCATTCAGGGCGATCGCCTTTACATGCCGTCGTACATCTATAGCAATTTGTTCGATCAGATAAAATAAAGTCTGCTGCCAGTTAGTAGCCAAGCTATCTGATAAGTTAAGGGTTTCTTCACCGAAAGAATATTGTGCCTCAGCTTGAACAATACCAGCAGCATCTATTACCACTGCCCGCGCCCCTGAAGTACCAAAATCAATTCCTAGATAAAAATTCATTCTGCTTGCCAATTATCAAAAATATACTATTTTAGTTAAAAATAAATCCGACCGTAATGCTACTCTTATCCAGACTTTCGTTTATTTCTAGCAGCCAAATTACCAAATGCTATTAGTCGGTTTTAACCGACTTTAGCTATTAGCCGGGGGTTTGAACCCCCGGCGGGATGACAGCGTAGTCAAGGAGTTTGAACTTCCCATTTCAAATACCTCAATTTTTATTTCAATTTTTAATTTCCCAAAGCCTAATCATACCATCGGCACTGCTACTAGCAAGCATTTTTCCATCGGGACTAAAGGCGATCGCCTTCACCTCGCTTTCATGATTATTGAGAGTAGTCAGCAATTTGCTAGTATGGAGGTCCCAAATTTGGATACTCTTATCCGCACCGCCACTGGCGAGAATCTTACCATCTGGACTGATGGCGATCGCCTTAATTTCGCCAATATGTCCGGTCATAGTGCTTTTTCGTTGTCCTGTAGCCATATTCCAAAGATTAATTTTGCTACCGTGACTGCTAGCAAGAGTTTTGCCATCGGGAGTAAAAGCGACAGATTTAACTGGCAGAGAACCATTTTTTAGAGATTGTTTTTCTTTCAGTGCATTGAGGTCAACTATATGAATAGTACCAGATTCAGTCCCTGCGACTAAAGTTTGTTGATCGGGACTAATCGCCACAGCATTCACCCATCCAGAATTCCACTTAAAAGTTAGATTGAGAGTGCCATTGGAAAGATTCCTGAGTTTAACAGTTGTGTCTCTGCTACCCGTTACTATAATTTGGTGATCGTGACTGATCGCTAGAGATACTATACCTTCCTTCGCTGCAATCTGGGGTAGGAGTTCGCCCGTATCCATTTGCCACAGCTTGATTTGATTGTCACCCCGACTCGCGCTAGCTAATATTTCCCCATCGGGACTGATGGCGATCGCGCTGACCGCCGATTTTCCGAGTAAAGCACCAATTGGCTTAATTTGGGGCATCCCCTCCAGCCCCAACAGCAAGATCGTACCATCCTCTCTATCGCTCACTAAAATCTTACCATCTTTGCTGAAGGCGATCGCCTGAACTGCTGCCTCTTGGTACTGGATCCTGTGGGTAACCTTAATATTGATACCAGTAGATGCCGTTGGAGAGTTATTTCCTGCTGGCATCGATTTCAGCAAAGGTGCGATCGAGAAAATAGGAAGACCGCCATTTCTGCCATACCAAACCCCTGCACCTGCCAATGCGAGGATATACAAACCTGCAACCAAAGGGTTAACTGACGGCAATTTTAGCTCCATTCTTCTGGGTCTGCCCAGTTGCGTGGGGGTATATGCTATTGGTGGTGGTTGCGGTAGTTTATAGGAATTCTGTCCATATCCAACAGGTGCCTGCACCCGGGGATAGGCAGGCAAATGCTGTAATGGCGCTGGCACGATCGGAATTTTTTTCGGTTTTAGCGGTTGCAGATGCTGCCCGCTTTGCACTGCCGCTACTGAAGGAAAAGGGTCCCGTCCTTTTAAGATCCGAGTCCTTTCGCACCAAGGACAGCTGCGCAGATGATTGCCATAGCGATGCTGTTCATTTTTAGCGCAGGTTACCAAACTATCTTCCGCCTCCTTGAGTGCGATTTGCCAAGTCTTAGCATTGGGGCGAACGCTAGGGTGAGAATGTCCGTCCTCAAAGCAGCGCAAAAACAACTGTCGCAATGTCGGATGCAGTAACTCTATCGGCGGTGCTGCTGGCATCGGATTGAACGGCACCTTTCGACTGCCATAGGGAAAGTGATTAGCTGCAATGCGCTTCTCGATCGGGGGCGGTTCGCCCGGCAACCTGTAGACACCAGCAAAAGGATGAGTACCTTCCATTAACAGTTGGAAAATCAGCACCGCCAACCCAAACATATCCTGTTCTGGCCTTCTGTCGAAATCAGCAAAAGACTTACCACCCTGCAACTCTGGTGGTGTAAACTCTGGCTTGCCTACTCTACAGCGATAAACCGCCCCAGTCTCGCGATCGGGGACCTGCAAAGAATCCATATCCACGAAAGTACAAAGGGCCGTCTCTGTCAAGAGAATATTCGACTCATTCACATCACCTATACAATAGCCCCTAGCATGGAGGGCACCAACAGCCCCTGCCAAGTTGCGGGCCGTGCGATGGAGATAAAGATAATTGAACAACGGACATTTCTCGCGGCGACTTTTAGGGTTATAAAAATCAATCAACAGGCGCATCTGAGTCACTCGCGGCATCAGAAAACCCCCCACTTGAGCTGTCCCTGTAGTTAACAGTAAGTCAACAGGCCAAGCGAAGGACATATGTCCTTGTGATGCCGTCGGATTATCCGGCGGGTTTGCCAGCATCGCCGCCAATTTGTGGCCATGCATCTGTTTTGGCTGGCGATAAACCTTTGCTACTAAACTGGGTTCTCCGGGGACAGCGAATACCAGCGCCTCACCGCCTGCCCCTAGTTCTGACCCATTATCTAGAGTTATTAATTGTCCATTAGATTGCCGTTGTAGCCCCATAGCTTTCTTTTTTCTAATTGTTAATTTTTCATTGCCAATTGTTAATTATGAATCCTCTCTTAGCTATGACGCGAGGGTGTTTACACCCTCGCGTCATAGCTAAATTCTGTTTTAATGACTACCAGACTGTTAAAATAATTGTAGCATGATGAAAGCAAGTCTGGTATTCACCCATCCTGGTCGGGCAGCGTAGGGGTCGTTACCCGGGGATTGGCCCACCCTACATTTATCGCTTCCCCCGGCGGCGTCTTCCCCGTGCTCTTGTCCTGAAGGACGCGGCACGGTCCAGACACCGTTTAGTCATCAGCCATCTTTGGATTCAGAGTTGCTAATAAGATCGTTAAATCATCATCCGTGCGTTCTGTAATCCGAGGGTGACGCAAGAATTCCATCAACTCCACCTTTGCTGACTCTTCATCTGTTGCTTCTGCTACAAACTGGAACAGAGGCGAGAAAAACGGTGGGTGGGGCGTTCCTTCGGGAAGTTTCAAGGCCAGTCGCTGTAGTCCATCGGAGAAGATCGCTAGATGAGAGACTTCCCCCCGCCATACTTTGATTTGGGCCCCTTCTACCGCTTCTGGTGAGAGCAAGAATACAGTTTCATTCGCATATTCACCAGTTTCAGGAGTAGTGAGCCCATTGAGATTACCTTCATTATCCCGCACCACCGCCGCCCCGTCACCCACCTGGGCCGCAGCAACCAGTCCTGGCGCGGCTACTACGATAATTAAAGTTGTCGCTAAGTCACGCAGTTCCACATCCCGCGCTACAGCTTCCGCCGCGATCGCCTGTTGGGCGGCAGCCAGGGCCTCACTCAAGAGCGACTGCCAAGCCCGATCGTCCTTTTGCAATTGTAACGTTGCAGTATTGTTACCCAGGGTAGCTACAGCGGTTTGAGTCGCTACAGCAGACCCCACCTCTGAGAGTGCCGCCGAACCCGCACCATCAGCCACCGCTGCTACCAGGATCCCTTTTGGCAATCTAGCCCAATCATAGGCATCTTGACAAGGCTGTCCCCGCTTTTCATGGCTAGTGCCCTGCACTGATGCTGGCACCACCCGCCAGTAATCTATCCGGTGTAAATTTTGCGCTTTACTTTTATTCATCAGACAGTTCCCCAACCGGGCGGCGGCAAGGCCACCTGATCGTCTAGCTTAGAATGAGACACTGCTGACATACTAGCGGAAAGCCAGAGGAACATCTCGACAAAGTTTAGTCCTTTGAGCTTCACAGGCGTGCGGGTCACGATTTCCGCCAGACGTTCCATGTCCGCATTTTCCACCCCCACAGCAAAAAAAGCCACGTGCTTCTGAACCTCTTCATCTCTAATGCGCTGGGCGGCCTTACTGACCACATCTTCCCCTTCTCCCTGGGGCGACCCATCGGTAATCATAAATACCCAGGGGCGATAGTAAGCAATGCCATTGGCCCGATATTCAGCTTTGCGGGCTTGGATCGTGTCCAGGGCTTTGTGAATGGCGCTACCCATGAAAGTCTGGCCTTGGGCTGTCAGAATAGGCGGCTCGAACTGGTCGGCAGTAACGAAATCTTGCTCGATCCTGATATCGTTATTAAAGGTGACGATCGCCACTTCCACCCGGCGGGCCGCGAGGGAATCTTTAATCAAGTCGGTTCTAAAAGTTTGCAGTCCTTGATTTAAGGCATCAAGAGCCGGTCCCTGCATGGAGCCAGAGGTATCCAGGAGGAGAACGCAGGGACAACGAGGCTCTGGGTTTTCGGCAAATTCTACTGCTTCGTCTAGTCTTAAGCTATCCAGCATGGCTAGGTCGTTAATCGGTTGTTCTGTTTAATGTTCTTCTAATTTGTAGCAAGTCAGCAGTAATTTCTGTGGCTCTATCCCGTTACATTTGCACCCGGGGCTGCTCTCCTCTGCGCGTGCGCGCCTCAGGGCACGCTCCGGGATGCGCTGATGCCGACTGGTCGGGAACCTACCGTGCTGGCGCGTCGCGGTCCAGCGCATCCCGAAGCACGAGCGCTTCCAGCGAGTGCGGAGAGGAGAGCATTGCCGACCCAGTAGCATTATACTGGCCTGACACTACCATCCCACAACCAAGAAAGCCAAATGCTGAAATCCCGTAGTCGAGCGCAACTGCGCTCTGGTGGGTTCTTTTACTTGTCACTTGCAAAACCTACAATTATTGAGTAGTGGGCGTAGATGTAATACTTCAAGGTTTTGGATATAGGTTGTCATTGCGAGGGGGGGGTATGTAGCAATTAACTTATGGGAAATTGCTACATACCCCCCCGAAGCAATCCCCGCCTCGTATGATATGAAGAGCGTTCTTGGCGTCATCGGGAAGATTGCTTCGGGGGGGATCCCAGCGACGATTCCTAGAATGTCGGTTTGAGCCCCCCTCGCTCCGGACAGGTTATTAACCGAGAAGTAGTGGGCGTACTCCGAACGAGTGAGTTGTTCGTGAGATAAGTTGGAATTTGGGGACGATTATGGTTTTAATTGCAGATGCCTTAAGTTTTCAAGAGTTTATGAATCGCGAATCTTTGCCATTGGCGACTTTGCATCGTGCAGTGTTTGAGTTTTTGCGCGATCGCCAAGATGTTGTTGTCTTTGGAGCCCAGGCAGTAAATGCTTATGTCGGGGAGCCGCGTATGACACAGGATATTGACGTGTTGTCCCTACAAGCAGCTTCTTTGGCCGAAGAGTTGCGGAGTTATTTGAGCGAAAGGTTTTACATTGCGGTGCGGGTGAGAATGGTAAAGGGAGGAAAGGGTTATCGGTTATATCAGGATCGGAAAAAGGAAAATCGCCATTTGATGGATATTCGACAAGTAGAGATGTTACCAGCAAATCGCTGTATCGAGCAAGTTTTAGTGATGGCTCCAGCAGAGTTGGTGGTGAGTAAGGTAATTTCATACCATCAGCGCCGTGGAAAGCCCAAGGCGGGTACAGATTGGCGGGATTTGGCGATGTTATTATTGACATTTCCGGAGTTAAAGGTGGAGTCAGGAGCAGTGCTAGATGGGTTAGTGGCAGCAGACGTGGATGAATCTGTGGTATCATTATGGCGAGAGATTGTAGCCATGGAGATTGAGGCATCCGATGAAGATGATGAGTTTTAGGCTGGAAGTTGTGCCGATCGCTCGTATTTCGGAGTTAATGGAGCGAGTACGTAGATCTCAATCGGGGGCGATCGCCAGTTACGTCAGTGAGGGCGACAAGAAAAAATATCACCCCAGCTTCCCAAGAGCGGAAAATTTATGATGCTGCCGGATCGTGAAGTGAACTATAATATATTGAAAACCGGTAGATTGCTATGACACGAACACCCCATGACCGTTTTGCCAAGGATTGTCTGGAGGAACTCCTAAAATCCTTAGGCCAATTTCAGGCTCCCTTGGAAGTGAAAGACGAACCACGGCAAATAGATGCATGGTTCGTACCCGATCCATCTTCTCAAGCACAACGGTCCCGACTGGGATTGCTAGGATCGATAGTAGAGAAAGAATGCTTACTAGAACCGGTGAGAGCACAACTATCGCCAATAGAAATCCGCAACTGTCTGCGCCGACAGTTAATATTCTATGGAGAATTGCAGCGCCGAGCAGCGCGAGAAAAAAGAGAAAAAAGAACTCTGAGTGAATCAGAATTCCCCATGTTGTGGATTCTTTGTCCCACAGTATCGGAGTCGGTGCTCTCGCAGTTCGGGGCCAAGGAGAAAGAAGGCTGGCCAGAAGGGGTATATTTTGCACCGGATGGATATAAACTGGCGATCGTCGTCATCAACCAACTTCCGGCAACCAGAGAAACCTTATGGTTGCGAATACTAGGAAAGGGGCAGGTTCAGCAGCAGGCATTTAAAGAACTCTCCGATCTGCCCAAAGACGAGCCCTTGCGTAAAAATATATTGGAACTCGTGGGGATGTGGTATTCCAATCTCCAAAAAAAAGAAGCGACAACATCAGAAGAACAGGAGTTGATTATGGAATTATCCTCAGCATATTTGGAATGGCGGGAAGCTACCTTACAAGAAGGTATCGAACGAGGACAAGTCCAGATGAAGCGTCAGTTTATCGAAAACTTCCTCCTCGCCAGATTTGGCGCGATCGATGAAACTTTGGCGGCAACGATCGAGCCCTTGCTAAAGTTGTCGATGACAGAAGTGACCAATCTGATGCTAGAGTTGTCTTCTTTAGAACGGGATGAATTTTTGGCTCGGTTGTCAAGTGACCCTCAAGGGCAATTACCAGAGTCAGATAATAGTATGTAATTGCCGTCTCTCTGTTGTAGTCTAATATCTGTCCGAACTTCCGCAATTGCTGTTACAGAATGGGATAAAGGGGAAAGGGCATATAGCAAATCTCTGCATTGATGTGGTATAGCACAATCGCCTGGCGCTAGGAATAATACTAGTAGCAAACTGCTAGCACTAACTCCAATTGTTCTTAGACGAATCTTCATATTCTCTGGTGACCAGGGTCTCCCTGGTCACTCCTAGTTGAGGCTCTGCCTCCTGGCCTCAATAGACGACCCAAGATGCGGAACTCACAAGTTACCCGGAGGCCGATAATTACCCCGAGGCGGCGGCCGCCTCGTGACTTCCCATTTCCAGGGAGACCCTGGGAACCAGGGTAAGCTGTGATGCATCTAAATTGCATATTTCCCTATCGGGATAAATCGTGGCAACCCTGTAGACATAAGCGTTTGCGCCATAATGGCCATTTTGGACTATGCATTGTAAATGCGCGACAGCTTAGCATATACACATTTTTTTCTTTTTGTCAATCCCCCTCTACTGGACTGACGCTCTAGAGCGTCGGTCCATTAATATAACTTGACAAATTCAGACATCTGTGAATCGACATATTATCGACATATTCTCTGGTGACCAGGGTCTCCCTGGTCACTCCTAGTAATTCCGGAAGTTCGTATGGGTACTAGACCACAATGATCGGACTGCCTCAATAGCGGAACTCGCAAGTTACCCGGAGGCCGATAATTATCCACTGGTGCAGCAGTCTCGGGATGTTATGGGTTTCTATGCTGACAATTCAGGAAGTCTGTTGTATTTTTCGCTGTCAAGGCTAGTTTAAGCAGTTGTTGAAATTATTTTCAAAGTTACTTTTTCCCTTGACTTTCCATCATATCCGTCCCACGTCAGCTTATCCTGGACATTACTCCAGGCGTTGGCTTCTTAGGACATCTCTCCCCCAACTCCCCCAATGGCTTGCGCTTATCATCTAACTTGTCCCTAATCGGCCAGAGGTGTCGCAATTTGCTGAGGGAGCCTAAATCAGAGGGCTGGCACCGGCGTATACAGGCCGCTTCCCAGGGAGGTTATTGCTCCCTGGGAGGTTATGACTCGCAGTCGCCACCTGCTGGCACCGGCGTACTGAACGATGCTCTCGCAAGCTGCGAGGTGATTGCGAGCAAATGGCACCTTATTGATGGCGATCGCCACCTGCTAGCACCCGTGTATACAGGCCGCTTCGGTGCCAGGTTATCCCTGGGAGGTTATGACTCGCCCCCAGCTAAAAAAATCTAAATCTACTCGCAAAGCCAAATCTACCTCTAAATCTAAACCAACCCAAACAATAATCCACTACCCCCCCACCCCCCCTCCCCTAACCCCTGTCGGGGCTATAACAATAGGCCTTGCAACAACAGGTCTTAGCCCCTGCTAGATTTAACAACCAAGGCTACACGAACTTCCGGAATTGGAGGGTCGGGTTGATAATACAAAAAAGTACAGATAATACGCGAAGTCTTGAATTACGTGTTATTATAGCACAAATTGGAGGAGATGAGCCAGTTAAATAATACAAAAAAGTACAAATAATACGGGAGTTGGCGGCAACTAGAACAGCCGCATACCGCTCTAGGGATAAATCTTCCCCGAAGTGATGAAAAGAATCCCCACCATCTGCATATACCCTCACGTCTGTGGTCACAAAGCGGGTTGACCAGCCGTAACGTGTGGATGACTTAGAAGTATTCGGTTCAGAACCATGCATGCAGCGCGAGATGAACAGGAAGAATTGGCCGGGTTTCATCAACATGCTCCAGATATCAGCTATGAGGAGATCGAAGCTCAAGTGCAGCCGCACTTGCGAGGACCGCACGGTTGCTCGAATGTCAAATAGAAATCCATCTGCCCCTGGCAATACCTGGTGAGACATCTCTGAGCGAATCTGCTCCAGCCTGGCCGTTATTGCCTCTGGGTCTCCCCCCAAGTCCAAAATGGGAATCTGATAGTGAGGGACAACCTCGCTCACTTGCTGCTGGCCATTTGGTAAGAGCCTCATCCGCAGCATATCGTGCCGTTCCATCAGCTTTTGCCAAGCTTGGTTCAGCCGTTCCAGGTCGAGGTCATTACTGTCAATTTCCAGGTAAGCGTGGGGTGCTATTGCCGATGTCAAATATCCCTTGGCGACCGAGCCAGTAAGCTTGTTGAATGTCTGTGAGGGGAAATGGTTCGTAGCGCTGCTCTGGGGAAGGGGAGATTACTGGTAAGGGAGTAGCTGTCGCCTGGGTTGGCAGTTCTTCTCCTCCAATACTGGCTCCAATTTGAGCTTCTAAATAGCTGGCCAAATCAGCAATGGTCATTCCTTCTAGCAACTTCTCCATTGAGATGTCTATTCCCAGATCCATGAATAGCTGCTGATTAAATTGGAGCGCCATTAAAGAGTCAAGACCTAAATGGCTAACATTGTTTTGCGAGTTGAGGGTGGGATGCGATCGCCCTGGAAGAAGAGTCCAAGTCAAAATAAGTCAATATGTCGCTTTCTTTTTCCCCGTCTTGCAGCCATATAAGCTGTGCTTTCTGGCTTTATGAGCGCTCTTCTAACCAGCAGATCTGCTAAATTATCTTGCTTGCCCATTGCTCTCCCTCGCTAGCACTCGCCATTCATCAACTATGTATACTCGGATACTTTTGCTATTACTAATCCCTACACTTAAACTTGGCAGCATTCCGGAGAGATCGAGAAAAATGTTGCAGCGATGTCTCCTGTGTGCCGTATCCCTTGCTGGAGCGATGTCTCCCGGGTTTTCGTCGTCCGGGAGACATCGAAGCAGCCATGTCCCCTGGGACAACAGCTCTGGCAGAGACATGGCTGACGCCACGCTACGCGATCGGATTTGACTTTGGCCTGGGAGGGACTTTTTCCGGCCTGAGAGTGACTCAGATCGCCCTTGGTAACATTGTTTCAAGTCAAAGCAAAACTTTGTGCCGCCAGGGCATGACTCTCGTACTCGGTGGCATGACTCAGTTACTCCAGGAACTGAACAGTTACTTCAGGAACTGAACAATTACCCCAAGGAATAACTCAGTCACAGAGGGGCATGACTGAGTTATTCCATGATAAAATATATCTATTGTTAAGGGGCGATCGCTTTGGCTTCGATGTCTAAAGCGCGCTCGATGTCGCCAGTCCAGCTCGATGTCTCCTGGGAGCTCGATGTCTCCTGGGAGCTTGATGTCTCCCGGACGCACTTCGATGCCTACCGTTCCGGAAAAATCGGGATGCAACGCAGGCAACCTACGATGCCTTCCGGACGCACGGCGAAAACCCGGAAGGCATCGCTCAGGCATCGTCGAAACCTGGAGGACATCGTATTCGCACTACCGGTGGAGACATTGTCTGAGCACTAGGCATCGCACAGCGACCTTTTCAGCCAACGCCTAAAAGCGAGAAAGCCCTTTGGAGGCGGCATTTTGTCCCGCCAGAGCAACTGCTTGGCATCAGGCTCAGTATTTTTACCAAATTAATCGCGAACAGGATATCTCAATGGCCGACTACATTCCTTCCCCTGACAATGATTTCAATAACTGGCAAATAAATTTCCTCAGCTACTTGCAAACTAATAAAGCCGAACTTAAGGTCAGCAACGAGGATATTGTCACCCTCATCGCTACTCAATCTGGCTGGGAAACCTCCTACGAAGTCCATCTCAACGCCCAAGCAGCGGCCCAAAGCGCGCGCCAGCAAAAAAACGAAGACCGCCAAGCCTGGGAAAACGAGATCCGCAGCCAAGTCCGCAAACTGCAAGCTAGCGATACCATTACTAACGCCCACCGTGCCGCCCTGGGTATCACCGTCCCCGAAAGCAACCGCACTCCCATTAGCGTCCCCACAACGCGCCCCATCGTGATTATCGCTGAAAGCAAACCCTTGAGTCACACGGTGCGTTTCTTCGACGAAACCACTCCTAACCGTCGGGCTAAACCTGCTGGTGTCATGGGGGCAGAAGTTTGGGTGAAGATCGGGGACGCACCGCCGACGAATACAGATGAGTTGAGATTTTTCGGCCTCGATACCCGCACTCCCTATATATCGAAATTTGATAGCGAAGATGCGGGCAAAATTGCCTACTACCGGTTGCGCTGGGTCAACCCGAAAGGAAAGCCAGGGCCCTGGAGCGATCTTGTGAGTGCCCCAATTATGCCATAGAAAGGCAAGCACAGCCCGAACCCGTTCCCAGGCGGCGCATTCCCGAAGCACGAGCGCGGAGAGCGAGTGCTCAGAGGAGAGCAGCCAGGGAACGAGGGGTCCGGCTACATGAACAAAGCAATGACAATCTATATCCAAAACTTGGAAGTATTGCTTCTCCCCCAACAAGAGGATACAGCGAAGCGGCCGCTCGGGAGCAGCTATGAAAATTTAATACAACTTATAAGCTTGGCCAAAAAGTTGGATGCGGCTTATAAAGAAGATGTCGAAAAACAAAAAGAAAGATTGATTCGTCCTGGAGTCGGATAGCGCTGCGCTATCGAAAAAATCAATTTATCCTGTTGCCTGGTAGCCTGTGCAGATATTGTTGATTGTACCTGGAGAAAGAGGTCCCAAAAGTGATATAAATATTTGGCGAGAGAGTCAAGATATTTTTCATCATGCCTACTTCTCACCTCCAGGTTTCGCCAGTGGAATCAGCGGTTTAATCAATTCATATTGGTCAAAAGTCAGATTACTGGTGTATGCCTCGTTCCCATGGCTCCGCCTGGGAACGCATGGCTCATATGGGGCTAATGGTTTGCGTATCTTTAGTTTAAACCATGTGGTTTTTGTGACTCCACTGTTCGCCCTTAAAACAGCCTCTAAGAAACCCGGTTTCTGGCCCCCACGCGCTCGCCCCCCGAATAAATTTCCCAAACCAACTGGTGCAAGACCACACCCTAACCGATTATGCTGATCAAAGCTAAGCCCAAACCCCTGCGTTGGCAACGCGAACGGTATTCTCCCCTGGAACGTCAGATGGACGTATTTACCGCAGCGGGAAAGTTCATGTTCTATCTCTGGTGGGATGGAAAAGTTGGTAATAACTCGCAGACTCTCAGTCGGGCCCGATGGTTGGTGCTGATTTGCTACCCGTTGAGTATGTAGATGCCCTGGCCGACTTGCAGGACCGGGTGCCCGCCTTTAGCACCGAAGCAGCGATCGCCCTGATTGAATCTGAACTGGGCAGTGGGATCTATGCCTTGTATCGGGATTTTGAACCAATTCCCCTAGCTGCTGCTAGTCTGGGACAGGTTCACAAAGCACGGCTGCATACGGGAGAATATGTGGTAGTCAAAGTCCAGCGTCCGGGCTTAAAAAAGTTATTTGACATTGATGTCAAAGCCGTGCATAAAGTCATGCGCTTTTGTCAGCGGGCTTTCCCTTGGATTAATAAGTATGACTTGGATGCTATTTATCGCGAGTTCTTTACGATCTTATATCAAGAGATAGACTACCACAAAGAAGCAGAAAATGCGGAACGCTTTCGCCAGAACTTTGGAGATGTTACTCAGGCGATCGTCCCCAAGGTATACTGGGAATATTCTACTACCAAAGTTTTGACCCTGGAATATTTACCAGGAATTAAAATAGACGATCGCGCGGCTATAGTAGCCTGTGGTTTAAATCCTAAGAAGATTAACCAGTTGGGAGTTTTTTGTTACCTGAAGCAATTATTACTGGATGGATTTTTTCAAGCGGATCCTCATCCCGGGAATCTGGCGGTGAGTCAAGATTGCCAGTTGATTTTCTACGACTTCGGGATGATGTGCGAAGTTAAGTCCCTGGCTAAAGATGAAATGGTCAGGTCCTTTTTTGCAGTCTTGAGAAAAGATACGGATGAGGTGCTGGATACTTTAATTAAGATGGGGTTGATTGAGCGGGTTGCTAATATGACCCCAGTCCGACGAACGCTCGCCTTCCTCTTAGATAAGTTTACTGAAAAACCTATAGATTTCCAAACTTTTAATGAAATCAAGGACGAACTATATCTCATGTTCGAGCAGCAACCATTCCGTTTGCCAGCAGAGATGATGTTTGTGATGAAGTCCTTAACAACTCTGGACGGTATTGCTCGCGCTCTCGATCCGGAATATAATTTTGCGGCCTTAGCTCAACCTTTTGTCACCAGTATAACTGTCTCTAAAGGAGGCGCGATCGGGGAAATAGCCCGACAGGCCCGGAATTTCGTCAAATATAAACTCCAACAGCCGAGCAATACAGAAATTTTATTCCGACGCTTTGAAGAACGGATCGAACTGGGCGAATTGCAAGTGCGGGTGCGTTCCCTGGAAAGCGATCGGGCCCTCAAGCGCATTTACCTGGCCCTGAAAAGCCTCATTTACGCCTGCTTGACCGGTTTCTCCTTTTTAGCAGGTGCTGTGCTGATCGCCGTACAGCCCGGCCACTGGGCGATCGCGGCCTTTATCTTTTCCGGACTCTGGTTCCTGCTGCTGCTGCGTTCTTTTACGACCCTCGCCGCCCGGGAAAAACTTGACCGACTGGCAGAAAAATAAGAATTGAGAATTGAGAATTGATACCCTAGTTCCGGTGGGTCTCCCTGGGAACGCGAGTGAGAACTGCCGCCATTCACTCGTTAAACCCAACTATCAATCAAGTTCCAAATTCTGAGCAGAGTGAGCCCGATCGATCAATAAATGGATAAGATTGCGATCAGTAGTTTGAATACCAAACTCCCGCTTATCGCTAGGTCCAGAAGTCAAGAAATTGTGGGAGCCAATCATAGCAATCCGTTCATCTTGCACGAGAAACTTTTCATGAGTACCCACCAGTTTCAATCTCAAAAGCTGGTTAAATTGCTTTTGGAGTTTATCAAGCTCTCTGAGAGCATCATACTTCCAAGCGTCCTTACCTACCGTCTCCAGCAAAGTCCAGCGATCGACTTTCCTACCAGAATAACGAATACTTTTAACATCTTCAGTGTAACCATAAATAACCTTAATCCGTACTCCCTGCTCTAGCAACCGGTGAAATTCTCTATAAATATTGTAATTATTAAACACGTAATCGTTCAGCCACGGACAAACCAAAATCATCTGCTGGCGCACCTCCGACAGAGATTTTATTAAGACTGGATGACTTTCATGGCGATCCGACAGCGGAATATATTCAGGCCGGGACTGTTGCAAGACTGTTTTTAACCACACCTGAGTTTTCTTATCTACCGAAGATGCTGAAAGTTCATCTAAAAACTGCCGCAAAGAAGCAATATCGCTTGAATGCTGATTAACAACTTGCTCAAGGGAACTGATTTGGCGTCCGATTCTAACAAAAGCTCTGTTATATTGCTTAACCTTAGAATTAAACTGATTAGAAACCTGAGAAATGACATCAATGTCCCCACCAATCTCAAAAAGATGAGTATTATACTGTTCAATCCCCGACGAATCAACACCATTCCTAAGCCGCTTAACTTCCAGATAGCGCATCAGCTGATTAACCGGCACATACAAAGCAAAAGCCACAAAGGCTGGTATTGTCTGATTGTGGAACAGCAGAAAGAAGCCGCCCACAACTGGTATATACTCAATCGCCACCCTCAAAACAGTTCTCATCAGCTCTACTCCCTCAACACCAGCATTATTGCACCAATCCAGGTGCTGCTCAACCTTGAGACTCACGCCCTCGTTCCGGTGGGTCTCCCTGGGAATGGAAGTCACGAGGCGGGAGCCTCCTGTGAGTGCGCTGAACAGCCTCGAATGAGTAGAAACGGTAGTCTGACTCTCAAAAGGAGGCGAGAGCCTCAACCGGCAGTGACCCGGGAGACCCTAGTCACCAGAAACTGGTCACTGGAAACGGAGGCAGAGCCTCAACCGGTAGTGACCAGGGAGACCCTGGTCACTAGAAACTGGTCACTGGTCACTAGAAAATTGATTCGATATAGACCGGCGTATGCACAAGGCATATCCGGTACTTGCTGGGTTTAAAGATGGTAAAGGCGGGCGATGCCGGCGATGCCCACCCTACTAATACCCCCAAGGGAATTCGAATCCCTGTCGCCTCCGTGAAAGGGAGGTGTCCTAGGCCTCTAGACGATGGGGGCTTGATTTATCTTCCTTAAATAATATAGCTAACCCGATCTGAGATTGTCAACCCTTTTTGCTAAATTTCCCAAAAAAATTTTTGGCGAAGTAGGAAAAGGGGTTTAGGAGCGGTAAACCGGCAGCGTAAAATTAAAGCAGCTACCGGTATGAGCAGCCTCATCCACCCAAATTTCACCGTAATGGGCCCGAATAATCCGCTTACACAGAAAAAGACCAATGCCATATCCCTCCTTGGCCTCATCCCGTTCCAGTCGGAAGCGGTCCTCAAAGATGCGCTCTCGATTTTCCGCCGGCACGCCAGGACCAGTGTCGCAAATACTCACCTGCACTTTCTGAGTGGTGCGATGGAGAATGGAAACGGCAATGGTGCCGTCGGTAGGAGTGTACTTGATGGCATTGTCCAAAAGATTGACTAGCACCTGGCGGACCTGTTCTAGATCGGCATACACCGGAGGCAAGTCCTGGGGGATATCCGTTTCCACTCGCTGAGATTTGGCTTGAAATTGTTTTTGCAGCTGGCAGATCGCCTCCTGACAGAGTAGACCTAAATCCATCTTTTGGGGTTGGATGTTCAGCTTGCTGATACTCCCTTTCGCTGCTTGCAGGATATTAGTAATTATCCGGTCCATCCCTTGGATCTGAGTGCGAGCATGTTTGAGTAACTGACTGGTAAGGGCCGGGGTGACGCGAGAGGCGCGACTGTCCGGATCTGATTGACCTAACTCTATAGTTTCTATGGCCAGGGAGGCAGCTGTTAAGGGATTGCGCAGATCGTGAGCTAACATGGCTACAAGCCGGTCCTTAAACTGTAATTGCTCCTGGAGTTGTTCTTTTTCTTGCTGGAGGCGAAAAATTTCGTCAGATAGCTGCATCAGTTCTGCTTCCATGGTAATGGCACTGATGGCAGTTAGGGTTTGACCGGTTTTCGCACCATTACCAACGGCCTTTTGGTGAGCGAGATATGCTTCTGCCTCCCGTCGCCAGCGGGGCCAACAGTTCGTCAACTGATCTGCTATATTAGTGCCTGTCAAAGTCTGTCTAGGTTCGGGATAGATTTTGATCAGGGTCGGGGTAACTACTAGCTTGAAATGTTCGGCCAAGTAAGGCTGTTCCCCGACATCAACTACCATCAGTTCATAGTCGCAGTCACCATGCAATTCTTTCAGCTGGCGACTAATTTGCCCGATCTGCTCCCCGGAAATGGGACGTTTGTCTACAAATAGCAGCAGATGTAAAGGCGCTTCCGAGTCGATCAGTTTTTCAGGAGATGCCTGCATTTAGCTATTTTCAGTTACCAGTTATCAGTTATCAGTTGCCGCGTACCAGTTACCACGTACCAGTTGTCGGTATGGTTGCTGACTCAGGCTACCGGTCACTTCCCGGTACTGTTCAATAAAAATTTTAGATTTTATTAATAATTTAGCAAATATTGGCAATCGATGATGGCAGATCGCCAGTAATGAAAGAATCAAGAAACCAGGTTTTTTCCCAAAATCCGGTTTCTTGAGCTACTGGTGAATGGGATAATCTAAAATAGTTCAAATATCTTTTAAGGTGATGGTGCTCAATTGGCTGCAAAAACCGGGGCCCAGGATGGCGATCGCCTCTGTCAGTATTTTTTTGAGTTTCGCCCTAGTCTGCACGCTGCACAGATACTACAGCTTTTACGCCAGCTTCGATCAGGGGATTTTCAACCAAGTCTTCTGGAATGGGATCCATGGCAACTTCTTCGAGAGTTCCCTGTCTTCGAGTCTTTCTACCAATGTCGTCCATGGTGGGGATGTGCCGGACGTATCTTACCACAGGTTGGGCCAACATTTCACTCCAGCTCTGTTGTTGTGGCTACCGATATATGCCCTGTTTCCTTCCGCAGCAACTTTAACTGTATTGCAGGTGACTTTGCTAGGGTTGGCGGGACTGGTTTTGTACGCCTTGGCCAGACAGCATCTGCCACCCCAGAAGGCCGGAATGATTACTCTGGCCTATTACGCTGCTAATGCGGTGCTGGGTCCGACCTTGGGGAATTTCCATGATAATTGTCAGTTGCCTCTGTTTGCTTTCGGACTGCTGCTGGCAATGGAAAAACGCTTGTGGTGGCTGTTCTGGCTGCTGGCGGTTTTGGTGTTGGCCATCCGGGAAGATTCGGGAATTGTTCTGTTTGGCGTCGGTTTCTACCTGGTTGTCAGTGGCAGATATCCTCGGGTTGGTTTGGCAGTCTGTACCCTCAGTTTTGCCTATATGCTGATGCTGACTAATCTGATTATGCCCCTGTTTTCGGCAGATATTTCCCGTCGCTTCATGATGGAACGCTTCGGTCAATATGCTACGGAGGCGGAAGCTTCGACTCTGGATATTATTTGGGGGATGATCTCTAACCCCCTGCGCTTGGTGCAGGAATTGTTCACCCCCTTTTTTAAGACGATTAAATATCTTTTGGGGCAATGGTTGCCTTTGGCTTTTGTCCCCGCCTTTTCTCCGGCTTCCTGGTGTATCGCTGGCTTTCCCCTGCTCAAATTGTTTTTAGCTCAGGGAGAGTCGGTCCTGGCTATTAATATTCGCTATGCTTTAACTCCCGTGCCGGGACTGTTTTATGGGGCGATCCTCTGGTGGGCTGGTAAAAGTGATTTTCGCCTTTGGTGGTTTAACCTCTACCCACAACCTCACCCCCCCAGCCGCCCCACCCTAAAGGGATGGGGCTACAGTTACAAAGCCCGCCTGCGCGGGCTTCACAATGATGACTCTCAGGAACACTCCCACCCGGGCCGCCCCACCCTAAAGGGATGGGGCTACAGTTACAAAGCCCGCCTGCGCGGGCTTCAGAATCATGAGGAGTTAAGAAAGCCTAGCAACATTTCCCGTTCTGTGCGCGGGTTTTGGACAGTTTGTATTGTCCTGTCGCTGCTGTTTACTCTCACTTCTAATCCGAATCGCACTTTCTATTTCTTGATTCCCGATTCTTTCCAACCCTGGGTATATGTTAGTTTAACCCGCCAATGGCAACATGTGGGTCATATTCGCCCCATGCTGGCAGAAATTCCTGCTGATGCTAGCGTGGCTGCTACTACATATATTGTCTCTCATCTTTCCGGTCGGAGGGAAATTGTTCGCTTTCCGGCCCAGTTTCGCTTGCGCAATGATGACGGTCAAGTTGTTGATGTGGATTATTGTCTGGCAGATCTGTGGCAGCTAAAAGAATATCAGGTGGCTTTTAAGCACGATCGCCTGCAATTGCGGCAGGCAGTGCAGCTGATCGACGATCTGCTGGCCAGCAACACCTATGGGGCGAGAGACTTTGCTGATGGGGTAATTTTACTGCAAAAAGGTACCTCCTCTGAGGAGGAGGTCTTAGCTGCTTGGCGGGTTTTCAGTCAAGAAATCATCCCATTTTCAAAAATCTCTAGCTACCTGAGAGAAAGTCATGCAGAACCAAAATCTTACTAAAAACCCTGACGGCCAATCCAGAAAATTTTCTCTGCGACTCATTCCGTGTAATCGTCCCCTTTGTGTTGCAAATATTTGCTGCCGTAGGATTGACGGGGTGGCTGTCATTGCGGAACGGACAACTTGCTGTTAACAATGTTGCCGCTCAGTTGCGCGGCGAAATTACTGCTCGCATCAAGGAACGCTTGAATGTTTACTTAAATACACCGGAAGTTATCAACAAGATTAATGCCAATACGATCGAACAGGGTCAGTTAAATTTACAAGACTTGACCACTATGGAACGTCACTTCTGGTACCAAAGTCAGGTCTTTGATTTAGTGAGCTATATTCAGTTGGGCAGTCAAGCGGGAGAATTTGTGGGGTTGGCAGTTAATGACGACGGGACTCTCACTTATCAGGTAACGAAATTCACCGGAAGTCTGCGAACCTACGCGATCGACTCTGAGGGCAAGCGAGGGGAGTTGTTGAAAGTATCGCCTCATTACGATCCTCGGAATCGTCCCTGGTATATTGCCCTGCCCGGGCAAAGGACGTGAAATGGACCTTACCTTGGGCGCCGATAATATTTTGCGGCTTAATATCCCGGTGAATGACTGGGGGCCTGAGACCGGAGAATTTCTAACACTTGAATGGCTATAAGCTTGACTTGTTTTTCCTGTGCCAACCCCTTTTGACTAACTCTGCTAAAGACTTCCCATTTACCAGTTCTTGTACCAGATATAATAGGCGATCGTCATCGGTGTCGGTGTGGAAATAGTCAATGTATGTGCTACTGACATAGTGGCGGGAGGGATTGTCCATTGTTCGATTGGATGAAGGGTCATCTCTTTGTTGTGCTTGCGACGATGCCGGTAGTTGTTACTTGATAATTGTAGCACATATCATTTCCGGGGTGCGATCGCCCCACCGAAAACAGGAGTTTTGCTATACTTGCCGATCGCAGGTTGTCGGGGCCAACCCATCTATTGAGTTAAATGCCCAACACGGCTGCGCCTGCTTCCTCTCTTGGAGTTCTCTGAGTATTTATACTTGATTTGAGCCGATAATGCTTGCTGCCAATCGCGCAGCGTGGCGTCAGCCATAGGCTTCCAGCAATATAGTGGTCTGTCAAGGCAATGATGACGGATAATAGAAGGAAAGAGAAAAAAGAGTTCCAAACCATGCCAGCCAAACGATATATAGTCTCCCTAACGGAAGAAGAACGCCAAAGTCTAGAAAAGCTAACCACAACAGGAAAAGCGGCGGCCAAGAAAATTAATCATGCTCGCATCATACTCAAGGCAGATATTAATCAAACCGATGGAGGATGGACAGATAGTGAAATTAGCAAAGCTTTAAACATTAGTACTAGAACCATTGAAAGAGTAAGACAAAGGTTTGTAGAAGAGGGTTTAGAAAAAGCATTAACCCCCCGTCGGAACCCCTCATCTCAGTTACGGCGTATTGATGGGGAAGCCTCAGCTCATTTAATAGCATTAGCTTGCAGCCAAGCGCCGACTGGGTATAGTCGTTGGACTTTACGACTCCTCGCCGACCAAATGGTAGTTTGAGGATATGTAGAAAGCCTTTCTCATGAAACAGTACGACAGGTATTAAAAAAAAACGAACTTAAACCTTGGTTGCAGGAATGTTGGGTAATTCCTCCTCAAGAAAGTGCCGAATTTGTTTGCCAGATGGCAGAAGTTTTAGACCTCTATACTCGTGCTTATGATCCAGATTATCCCCTGGTTTGTTTTGATGAATGTTGCAAACAGCTAATTTCAGAAACGAGAAGGCCCATTCCTGCTGAACCCGGACAACCGGAACGCTTTGATTATGAATATCAGCGAGAAGGAGTTAGTAATTTATTCATGTTTTTCCTTCCTTCCTTCCTTCCTTCCTTCCTTCCTTCCTTCCTTCCTTCCTTCCCGTTAACTGCTTGGAGGCACGTAGAAGTAACTGCTCGACGAACTCAAATTGATTATGCTAATCTTATGAAATATTTGGTCGATGAACATTTTCCTCAAGCCCAGAAAATTTTAGTCGTTCAAGATAACTTAAATACTCATGTAAAATCCTCTCTGTACAAAGCTTTTAGCCCATCGTCAGCCCGTCGGATTCTGGACAAATTAGAATTTCATTACACTCCCAAGCATGGCAGTTGGTTGAATATGGCAGAAATCGAGTTAAGTGTCTTAAGCCGACAATGTCTAGACCGAAGAATTTCGGACAAGGAAGTTTTAACCGAAGAAGTGGCAGCTTGGGAAAAGCGCAGAAATGAAACGGCTTTGGTGGTAGATTGGCAATTTCCCACCGAGGAGGCTCGGATTAAATTGAAGCGGTTATATCCGTCAATTACATCTTGACAGACCAATAGGTGCTTTAACGCTAGCCCGACACCGGCTTAACCTCTTCTCGAGTTGTGCTCAATAGCAAAAAAGTCTCCCGGTTCCACGCTCTGATTACCTGCGACCATCAGCAGTTGTCGATCGCAGACCGCAGCGCTAACGGCACCTTCGTGCAAAAACGGCAGCTGCATCAGGCTAGTATCCCCCTAAACAACCAGGATAATATCAGACTAGGGCCTTACAAGATTACAATTACCCTGATGAGTGATTGTGATGCTAAAGATACCGAGATCAATACCAGTCTGACAACAAGTTCGCTCTCGTCAGCATCGGCATTTTGGCAGCAGCCTTGGGTAACTGTAACAATGGGAACGATTCTGGTTTTGTTGATGGGATCTGGTGCTTGGGTCTTGGCGAGCAATCTCTTAGAAAAATATCGACCCCAAGCACCTCAAACACCATCGCCTACTTCACAAAATCCTCCTGTCAGAAAAATTTAGATGCCTCTACTTAGTTATGCCATGTTTGAGTTGAAGTTGACCCGCAAATCAAAAATCAGCCGCTGGTTCCTACTGGTGCTAGCTGGCCTTTTCTCTCTACTCCTGACTCTGACACCAAGTTGGGCCCGATCTCCTATTGTGGGAGAGTTCGATCGAAAGGCTCCGGTGGTACTCGACGGGCGAGTTTTGTTTCATGTCAACGACTTAAACTCCCTCAGTGCCGAAGAAAGAGCAGAGATAATTAATCAGAAATTGGAACAGGTACTACTAGATTACCTAGGGGGAGGACAACAACCTGCTTTTTACGGTATTTCTGAGAAAAATAAAGAGACGATCCTCCGCATCAATGACCGAGAAGATTTGACAGTTACTGAAAGGGACTTGAGGGAAGAAAGGAGGACAGATGCCCAGGCCAGAAAATGGGGGGAAAAGATCGCTAATGCTCTGCAAGTGGCGAAAAGCGAACGCAGTTGGAGCTATCGCCGCCAAGCCCTGCTGTTCTCGCTGTTAGTGCTAGCAGGCACCCTGGCGGTTCACTTTATTTTGCGGTGGGTAAACTGGCTGTTCGATCGACAACTAAAGCTATATTTAGATAAAAATAAAAAGTTGTTGTCCGATGGGCATGAATTTTTGAAACGCTTTGTGCGGTTGGCACGTATAGGGCTGTTATTCGGGATTTGGACAGCGGTAATCCATTATATCACCGATATATTTCCGGTCTTGCGGCGCTGGCGCTACTGGCTGTTTAATCTCTTGCGTGACAGTATCACCGAGCCCATTTTTACTTCCAACCAAACTGACTATACAGTTCTGGATATTTTGGTTCTCTTGACCTTAAGTGTCGGACTCTGGTTTGTGGTCCGAAATCTGACTAAGCTGCTGAAATCCCGGCTTTTATCCAGAACCAGTATTAACCGGAACCTGCAAGATGTCGTAGCGGTATTAACCCAATATACCCTCAGCTTGCTGGGTT
The DNA here is from genome assembly GCA_005518205.2 of Hormoscilla sp. GUM202. Classification (GTDB taxonomy): domain Bacteria; phylum Cyanobacteriota; class Cyanobacteriia; order Cyanobacteriales; family Desertifilaceae; genus Hormoscilla. The sequence goes on along the minus strand of RFFC02000009.1, from coordinate 124,124 downwards.
TGATTATCGTCCTGCAAATCTGGGGTCTGGATGTTAGTTCCCTGACTATTGTGGCCAGCGTTCTCGGCGTGGGGATTGGTTTTGGTCTCCAAAATATTGCTAATAACCTGATCGGCGGTTTGATTATCACCTTCGAGCGCCACATTCAGGAGGGGGACTTTGTGGAGGTAGGTTCTCTGATGGGCGTGGTGGAACATATCGGCGCTCGCAGTACCCAAGATTGCTACTCTAGATAAAGTCAAGATTATCGTGCCTAACTCTCGTTTTCTGGAAAGCGAAGTGATCAATTGGACTCATGACAGTCCCATCTGTCGCCTGCATGTCCCCGTGGGTGTATCCTATAGTTCAGACCCCAATAAAGTCCGCTCCGTGCTGCTAGATGTGGCCAAAAGTCATCCTGATGTTTTGGTAAATCCAGTTCCCCAAGTTTGGTTTAAAGATTTTGGAGACAGTTCCCTCAATTTCGATCTCCTGATTTGGACGCGGGAACCAGAAAAACAATCTCCCCTCAGAAGCGACCTTTACTACCGCATCGAACAGACTCTGCGACATCATCAGATCGAAATCCCTTTCCCTCAACGAGACTTGAATTTGCGATCGACTCACATTGATGAGTTCCTCAAAAGCTTAAAGACAGCAGTCCAGTCAGAGTCTTCCGAGAAGAACAAATTATGCCAATCTGTTAACCTAGATGATATTATTAGTCAAATGCAAGGTGCAGAAGGAGTGGAAATAAAAGACCGGTGGTATCGGAGTAATTTGTATCCCGCCTGTTTTATTGGGGCGGAAGCTGTAGACTGGTTGATGAGAACCCAAAATTGTCAGAAAGAAGACGCGATCGCCTTGGGACAGTTGTTGTGCGATCGGGCGATCATTCATCATGTTTCGGACGACCTTTCCTTTATGGATGGCTATCATTTCTATCGCTTTTCTAATTAAGAAACCCGGTTTTGACAAAAAACCGGGTTTCTGGGCTGCTGGTGAAATTCTCGTGTCGTCCGACCATCTAGCGAGTAACCGGGAATGTACAGCGAAACTTGATTCAACCCCTCATGGGCCGTCAGGATGGTCATTTCTGTCCCATCCAGCAGGTAGGTAGTATCTGTAAATGTTTGTCTAGGTTTTTATCTCCTTATCCCCTATTGCCTCTCACAGGCTATATCCCCTTTAACTTGATTTTTTAGTCAACATATTGATGCTAACGTAAAGTTGACGAAACTGTCAACATATGGATTGATGTTTTGTTCAAACTGGATCTAAAATGTTTATGTAGTGGAGAAAACACATGCAAAATCAGACTTTTGGCAGAGTAATCCGACAAGCTCGCAAGGACAAGGGCCACTCTCAGCGGAGTCTAGCGGCCCTGGTCAAGCTGGATTTCACATATTTGTCTAAACTGGAAAATGACCGCGCTGATTATCCCCCCAAAGAGGAGGCGATCAAGTCCCTGGCGCGTCACCTGAATTTAGATGCGGAACGGTTAATCTGTCTGGCTGGCCGAATTCCGCAACTGTACGAGGAAGTCCTGAAAAATAACTACGACCAGATGCCGGTACTGCTGCGACGTCTGCGGGAAAATCCAGAGTTTGCACAAAAGGTGTTTCAAGCTGCGATGGACCAACCACAAACCCTAGCTAAAGACCGCTCCTGCTGTTTTTAGCTACTCAGGTGGGTCAAGCTCACCCGCAAGGGTAAACGTTATTCCGGTCATGACACCTTGGGGTACGAGGCGAGCTGCAAGCTCTGTCGGGTGTCGTTAAACAGGCAACCGGGTTTGAAAAGCCAGTGCGGCATTCGCAAAAAGCCGTTTATCCCTCGCGAAGCCAACTTTACGAGCACAGACACAACCATGTCTAAACGAAAAGCCTCTAGGTTTCCTAGGGGTTTTTCGTTTGTGATAGCGATAGATCTGCATGCCAGTAGTTACAGCGAGAGGTGAGGAATAATAAGCTTTGCACAGAAAAACTGTAGGAGGAAGATAACGTTGTCTCCGATCAAGCCGTATCGCTTCTACCCGAAGACAGAAATCCAGCGTCGGGCCAATGACCTGCTCATGCGGATGCAACTGACACCCAATTGGCAGCCAATTTGGCCCTTTGAAGCAGATCGGGTGGCAGATTTTCTGGATCTGGGAGTGGTTTGGGACAAAATCCCGGCAGATGCAACCGGTCCGATTGCGGCCCGGATTCTGCCGCGCGATCGCCTGATTGAAATCAACGAAGAGATTCTGGAACTGCCAGCAGGGTTTCAACAATCGACCATTGCCCATGAAATCGGACATTGGATGCTGCACATTAACTACTCTCTTCTAGACGTGGAGACCGAAGAGTTGGAGTATGAGAATGCTGCGGACGGGCCGCAGCAATTTGTCTGTCGTGCCAATAGCGGTCTAGACAAAGTAGAGTTGATCGAATGGCAAGCGCAGTATTTTGCCAGTTGTCTGCTAATGCCGAGGTCTATCCTGTCCGAGAAATGCCAGGGAAGGGATTTAACCAAATGGTCTAATCTGTACGCCCTGCGTTCGGAGTTGGGGGTAAGTATCTCCAATTTAGTCAATCGCCTGCAAGACTTGGGTTGGATAGAAGTTCCCAAGGGGAGTCGCAAGATTTATCTGGGTACGGCGACGATCTCCGAACAGATTCCCATGTTTGGTTATATTCGTCGATCGTTTGCAAGTAGAATCAAAGAATGAAATTAGATTTTTTGAACTATAGCAAGCCGGTAAAACAATAATTAGAAAAGCTGCCGCCAATACATAGAGTAGCGTTTGCGGCAGCTTGTTGCGAGCGACTTTTGCCCACCTATAATGCTTTTTGCCGCAGGGAAAACTGGGGCAATCCTGCCCTGCTTAGAAAAGCTTTAGACGAAGTTTGGCAAGTCTTGCAAGGCAAGTCTGTAGATGCCGCAAGAATTAGCGAATTAAAAGTTGCACTTCGGACGGGATGATAGACATAGTTGCAATAGTTTTCAACCTAGACTACAAGCGAATTTCAGTAGCGTTTTGCTGGTGCAAAAAGAGTATCATCCCCAAAATGTGCAACGCCAAAAGACGATATCCAACAGCGTGAAGATATATTTCCTGATGACGAATCAGATCGATTATAGAAGCTCAAGACGCCGTAATTGCAATTAGCATTACCTTACAATCTTGCCTCGAACCTGAATATACTTCTGCTACGGTCGAGATATTTCTTACCAATGCCGAGGAATATGCAGAAATTAGAAATGATGCTGAAAAACAAATAAACATGCTAGCCAATCATCCTTTGTTAAGTAAAGAACTCGCAAAACAAAGTGAAGACTTGCAACGATTGCAATCAACGCAAACTTTAGATAGCGAATTTTTAGACCTCTCCCAAATAGAAATTTATGCTATAATAAGATTTGAGAACTTGAATTTGGAGACTTAAAGGCTATGAGCTATAGTTATAGTTATACATGGACATCGCATGAATTACTTGAACAAAATGAGGTAATTTGTTCTTCAAAGGTGTCAATGGCAGCTTGGGCTTTGTTTGTGCCATCGCCAAAGAACGCAGCTGTTCGTTCTTGAGAACTCAGACAATTAGATAACTCCTGCCACAGTTGCCAGTGTCCGCTCCTAAGATTCGCGCAGTGGAGGGGGCCCGGAGCGTGCGCACGCTACGCGATCGAAGGGCATAGACTCCCTGGGAGTTGGGTAGAGAAATGACTATGTTTTTCATTGGCTAACTCCAGAGTTTATACATGTTGTTGACATTATGACATATTTTCGCCTTGCCAATTGACAATTGGCAAGGAACCATGAACCATCAACCATGAACGATTAACCACGAACAAAAGGATATGATTACAGTTGCCTTACCCAAAGGCGCACTGCTAGAGGATAGCATCTTGCTGTTGCAAGCAGTAGGCTTAGATTTCAGCGCCTTTCTGGACTCCTCGGGCCGCCAATTGCAGATAGAAGACCCCACTCATACTGCTAAAGCCCTGTTAGTGCGGGCTCAGGATGTACCGGTGTATGTAGAATACGGTCAAGCCCAGTTAGGGATGGTGGGTTACGATGTCTTGCGGGAGAAAAAACCATTAGTCGCTAACTTGGCAGACCTGGGGTTTGGCAAATGTCGCATGTCGATCGCGGTCAAGAAGTCTAGTGGTTACCAGTCGGCCTTGGAACTACCGCCTCACTGTCGGGTGGCCTCGAAGTTTGTCTACTGCGCCCGGGAATATTTCCACAGTATCGACTTGCCAGTGGAAATTATCCCCCTTTATGGTTCGGTAGAATTGGGGCCGATTACGGGCATGTCAGAGGCGATCGTGGATTTGGTTTCCACGGGTCGCACCCTGCGAGAAAATGGTTTAGTTGAGCTGGAAATTTTGTTTGAAAGTACGGCAAGGTTGATTGCCCATCCTCTCAGTTATCGCCTCAATCTGGACGGTCTGAATGATTTGATTGCCCAGTTGCGTGCTACTACCTTAGCTATGGTTTGATCTGTGCCGATCGGTCTCTAGAGCATAGTACCACATCAGTGTTGTAGTAGTGGGCGTATGCATCAAATTTCATCCCGAGTTTCTGCATCACCCGTTGGGAGGCCAGGTTTTCGGGATGACACAATTCGTTCCAGTTTCAGTTCTGCAAACCCATACTTAAGACTAGCACGAGCAGCTTCTGTAGCCAAGCCTCTGCCCCAATAAGCCTTGTCTAGCACGTAACCCAGCTCAACTTCGGGAGTGTTATCTAGAAAACAAAGCCCGCAGCGCCCGATCGGACGATCGTCGTTTTTGTCAACCACGGCCCACATGCCGAAACCATGTTGCTGCCAATGGTCGATCGTAGAGTATAATGCCGCTTCAGTCTCAGCTAAGGTTCTGGGGCCAATGCCTACATACTTCATCACCTGCCGATCGCGATAGATGCGATACAAGTATATTAAATCATCCGGGGTAAACAATCTCAGTAGCAGCCTGGTTGTTTCGATCTCATGTATCATGCTATCCTACGCTAGATTGGAAAAGTACCTGCCCCTCTGTCATCTCTCACCATAAAGGTTATAAATGACTAAAAAATCACCAAAAGTTGCCAAAAACCGTCGGGAAAGTGACTGGCGACTATTTCTGCGATTAGTGCCTTATGCCCGTCGCCAGGGACCGCTGCTGGCGGTTTCGATGCTGCTATTGGTGCCCTTATCATTAGCAGGTGCCGTTCAACCCCTGATCGTCGGACAGGCAGTCTCTTTGATTAAAAATGAGCCAACCTGGGCAATAATTGCAGACCGCACTCTATCATCAGGCTTAAATATTCTCGGAGGGTTGCTCTTAGGGACGATCGCCTTCCGGCTATTTTTTCTGGGGTTCCAAGGCTATTTGGTACAGAAAATCGGACAAGAAATTACTGCTGATATTAGAAATGATTTGTTCGACCATGTCACCTCTCTGGCGGTAAGATTTTTTGACCGCACCCCCGTCGGTAAATTAATTACCCGTCTCACCAGTGATGTAGAAGCCTTGGGAGAGGTGTTTTCTACAGGGGCGATCGGGATAATCAACGATATATTTTCGATCGTAGCCATTGTCATTATCATGTTTTCCCAGCAATGGCAACTAGCTAGTTTGCTAGTCCTGATGTTGCTGCCCGTGACTGGTCTGATCCTTTACTTCCAACATCAATATCGCCAAGCCAATTATCAAGCCAGAGAAGAACTTTCTGCCCTCAACTCCCTGCTGCAAGAAAACATTGTGGGCATCGATGTCGTGCAGCTGTTCCGCCGCGAACGCTTCAATGGCGAATTATTTCGCCGTACCAACCAGCAATATATCAAAGAAGTAGAGAAAACCATCTTTCACGATTCAGCAATTTCTGCTACTCTAGAGTGGATTTCCCTAGCCGCGATCGGGGGAGTGCTGTGGATGGGCAGTATCTTAGTCATGCAGTCAAGCCTCAAGTTTGGCATCCTAGCAGAATTTATCCTCTTTGCGCCTCGTCTGTTCGACCCGTTGCGGCGATTTGCAGAAAAATTCACCATGTTTCAAGCGGGATTTACAGCCATCGAGCGCATCAGCGACATCATGGATGAGCCAATAGAAATCCGCGATCCAGAACTCGTTCATCCCGTACAGCATCCGACAGCAAGCAAGAATCAAACGGGGGAAATCAGGTTTGAGAATGTCTCCTTTGCTTACAAAGGAGATGAATATGTCCTGAAAAACCTAAATCTTACCATCCATCCGGGAGAAAAAGTGGCCTTAGTTGGTCCGACAGGTGCGGGAAAAAGTTCGATCATCCGGCTACTATGCCGACTTTACGAAGCGACTCACGGGCGCATACTCGTGGATGGCATTGATATCCGAGACTTGCGCCAAACAGCATTGCGCCGTCACCTAGGAGTAATTCTCCAAGATGGGTTTCTGTTTGCCGGAGATATCAAGAGCAACATCTCCCTAGGAGAAAGTTATGAGTTGGCAGAAATCCAGAAAGCAGCGGAAGTAACCAATGTTGCTGGTTTGATCGAACAACTACCTCAAGGTTACGATACCCAACTGCGACAGCGGGGGACGAATCTTTCCAGCGGTCAAAAGCAACTATTAGCCTTTGCCCGCGTAGCAATTCGCGACCCGAGGATTTTAGTGCTAGACGAAGCAACGGCGAATCTGGATGTGGGTACAGAAGCTTTAATTCAACAAGCATTAGACCAGTTATTAGTAGGACGGACGGCGATTATCATTGCTCACCGACTCTCGACAATTCGCAATGTAGACCGAATTTTGGTACTGAAGCGAGGCGAGCTGATAGAATCAGGTAGTCACGAGCAATTATTACAGCAAAATGGTTTGTATGCCAGTTTGTACAAGTTGCAGATGTTGGGAAATTGAGAATTGGAAATTGAGAATCGGACAGGTAATATCATGTCTGATTAAATGCCCTAACATAAAAATTGGAGCATCTGTAGGTTGGGTTTCGTGCCTAAACCCAACGCCAGCAAGTTACCCCGCTATAATGAACGTAGAAATCATAGGCCCTATCATGAAATATCCTATCCAGACACAATCTCAGCCTGTTTCAGGCGTTGCCGCTCGCAAATTGCTCGAAGCGATCGATTCTGACAAAGCGGTAGTTAACGATCGGACGGTTGCCCTAGCCAAACGCCTTGCTGCTCGTCGTCGTCACAAGGCTCTGAAAAATGGCTAATTCTGGTAAATTTGATGGAGTGGACTTTTCTCAACTGTTGGAAACATGGTTGGCCTATTTGGAGTCTGTCTAACTATCTATAACGTTACCAGAGGGTCCGCTAGCGGGGACGCGGAAATTAGTTTGTCAGTTGTCAATTTCTCTTGCTAAAGGAGACTGTAAGCCTCTCCAGGCGAGGCAAAACTGTTTTTAGTAAAGTACCATTAAGTCCTAATCATCATTATCCCAAACGCGCAAGAAGAGCCATCCCTCTGTCATCTCCCCCCTTTGGAGGTGCCCAAACTTTTGGGTCTTTCAAAAATTGAGTTAACTCTTCCTCTCCAAATTTGCCATCTCGCATTTGCGCGAAGAACTTGCTAAGCGCTCCTGCAATTCTTGAACCATCCGTACTGACCAAAGTCTCTCCTGCACCGTCTGTAAACGCAGCAATACCAGTTATGTTATGGCTGGGGAGGAAACCGTAATGAATGTCTGCATCTTTAATTTTGTCGCTGACAAAAGTAGTTTGGTTAGCAAACTCACCTTTGCCAAGGGGGCCAACTAATTCTAGTTTGTTATCTTTTTCAGCAACAATAAATCCATCTCCGACTTTGAGCCAAAATAAGCGATTTTTGCCCAACACCGCAATCACTAATGTACACTTAAATGCATGAACCGGGTGTTCTTCCTCTTTAGAGAGTTCTCGTAGCCTTTCGACCGCACGCTTTATCAAAGTATACGCATACTTCTTGCCTTCTTCCTCATTAATTTCTTGTTCTCGATCGAGCAGTTCGTGGTAAATAGAATCTTCTCCCTGTGATGTTATAAATTCAGACAATTTCTTAACAACAGCTTGAGAACCAAGATGAGATAGTCTAGCACTACCAGCCCCATCAGCTACGAAAATTGCTGGGAGTGGTTCTAATACAGCAAGTGTTGCATCTTGGCAGGGAACAGGTGGCTCATATCGAAGATGTGAATGACCAACTTGCTTAGCATGAATACCTCGCCATTTTGTACTATTTGGATACCGCTCCAGAGGATTGCTAAATTCTTCTGTTGTTAACGGAATGCTTTTCTCTTCGCTTTTTGCCTTAATGCTTTCCTCTTCGCTTTTATCCGTTTTAGATTTAACATCCTTTATAAGCTCATCAGGTACTTTCTTTTCCCCTAATTCTTTTTGCTGATCCTGCAGCTTCCCGAGCCGAATATAAAAATTATCCTTTTGCTTTGTCGAAACAGCCTCACATATCGCTTTTATACAATTTCGATACCGCTCCAGAAGATTGCTAAATTCTTCTGTTGTGAACGGAATGCTTTTCTCTTCGCTTTTTCTTTTTGCCTTTCCATTTTTACTCATACATCCAGTTCCTAATCATTTATACTACCAACGCCAGGCAGGAAATCCAACAAAATTTCAAAACTTTGACATCACTTTGACATCAAGTTCGGCAAGGAGTTTTCATTTTCATGCTTGAATGCTATCCCATCCTGTTGTTGGTGGCAACTCTACTCCAGTCCCTGGAGTAGAAACACTCACTTATGCTTGAATGCTATCCCATCCTGTTGTTGGTGGCAACTCTACTCCAGTTCCTGGAGTAGAAACACTCACTTGTGCCATACTTGCTGAGAGCCACTTGAAGAAGTCTCGGAATCTATACCCTGTTAATGTCTTGGGCGGGCGATCGGCTGGGCAAGCCTGAGCAAGTTTCTCTATATTACAGGAATTACCGATACCAATCCCAAAAACTAATATTTTATTATTCTCAGCCAATTGCCGAAGCGTAGCTGCTGCTTCGCGATAGACATGATCATCGGTAGGTTTACCATCAGTCATTAGCACTATCCAAGGTTTATAGTGAGCAACACCATTATCTTTGTATGCTTGCGTTCGTTTTTCCAATACCTCAATTGCTTTCAGAATTGCCGATCCCATTGCTGTTGCTCCGCTCGCAGTAAATATAGGTGTATTAACCTGCAAGATTGATTGGACTGGGATTACCTCATTTACAATTGTCCCAAACGTAATAACTCCTAATTCAACGGCAGAAGATGCAAAGTCATCTTGACAAACTTCTTCAATAAACTGATTAACGCCCTGGTTGAGTTCGTTGATCGGATCTCCATGCATGCTGGAGCTGACATCCAAAACCAACATACATGCACAACGCGGAGTTGGATTTTCTATTAAATCTAAATCGCCATCTAAATCGCTATAGCTATTTGCCCACATCTTCCTATCTCTCCCTCAAAGTAAACGAAAGTACTGTGAATTGCAACAATTTTGTTTGGTAGTTTTGAATCGTAACTCTAGTTTCGTGCTGAACCCATTGGTCATTCTTCATCTTCTTGACTTGGTTTTGGCTGTGCTGGTCTTATTTCTGAAGTGTTATACTCCATATTCATTGCCCAGTAATATTTTTCAAGAGTATCTTTCCATTCTGAAATTGATGCTCGGCTTGATGGATCGCGAACACCATACCTCAATGTTTGAATAAACAAGGTTTTAACATTATACGTCAGGTGACTCCAAATAATATACCAAGGACCTGGTGGTAAACTCCCTGCCTTTCCTGGTGGAGCGCCTCCTTTACCATAAGGGAAATTACCCTTCCTAAGATTTTCAACCGGATTCCCACCGCCAATCTGGCTATAAGGATGCTGTCCCAGCATTAAGCACTGAAACATAAGTATCGCTAGTGAAAACAGATCGCTTTCGACTGTTCTAGTAATAGTTTTAAAATCCTTGCCATGATGTTCTACAGGTGTCATCTCAGGTTTCCCCACAGGACAGTGGTAGACTCTGGTTGCACTCTTAATCTGGTAGCTATCAGTATCAATCAGGCATACCTTAAACGAAGTGGAATCTCCCAGTATATTGTCTAGGTTTATGTCACCGATACATATCCCTTTTTGGTGTAGCTTTTCAACCGTGTCTAACAGATGCAATAGCATCTTAACAATTCCCCTCCTATCTATGCCTGAAAAATATTTTCGGTAGAGCATTGGATGAGCTAATTTGCTTAGCGGAACGCCTTTAGCTCGTTTCATAGCGTAGCCAATCCATTCACCTTTAGCATTAAAAACCTCTATTTGTGGCCAAGTCAGATAGCGATTCTCAATAAGATCCCGCATCTGGGTTTGAACATGAACTTTTTCTCTCAGTTCATCTCCTCTCTTCTTCAATTTGTCGGCATTAAAAATTTTGACCAAAATATTAGGGTTCTCACTGAGGCAATATACATTTCCTTGCCCACCGCTGCCAACAAGTTCGCCAAGCTGACGTGGTTGCTTATTTTTCTCATAGACAGTCAAATTGTTCATATAGCACTTTTAACTGAACGGGGACAGACAACCGGTGGGGACAGTAGCTGTGAGGCCCTATCCGCTGCTGGTGAGTCATACTTATTTCTACCAGATGGCGGGCGATCGCCTCGGGTGCCGCTTTCAACCTATTTTTCCGGAACGGTGTCCCGACAAATGCTATCCACCATTCTGTCATATCGGGAGCCTTACCTGTCAATGTTTACAAAAATTAACACAGATGCCAATAGTTTGGGGCACAGTAGCTGTCCGCCTCAAGAAGCTGCCGGTGCCTCTGACTTATTTCTACCAGATGGCGGGCGTGGTTGCTTATTTTCGTCATAGACAGTCAGATTGTTCATATAGCACTTTTAACTGAACTGGGACAGACAACCGGTGGGGACAGTAGCTGTGAGGCCCTATCCGCTGCCGGTGAGTCATACTTATTTCTACCAGATGGCGGGCGATCGCCTCTAGTGCGGCTTTCAACCTATTTTTCCGGAACGGTGTCCCCCAAAATGCTATCTACTATTGTGTCACATCTTTGCTTTACATGTCAAGCCAAACAAAGTTTAACACAGATGCCAATAGCAAAGGGGACAGTAGCTGTGAGGCCCTATCCGCTGCCGGTGAGTCATACTTATTTCTACCAGATGGCGGGCGATCGCCTCTAGTGCGGCTTTCAACCTATTTTTCCGGAACGGTGTCCCTAAAAATGCTCTCTACTATTCTCTCACATTGGGAGCCTTCCATGTCAAACTTTACAAATATTAACACAGATGCCAATAGCAAAGGGGACAGTAGCTGTGATGCCCTATCCGCTGCCGGTGAGTCATACTTATTTCTACCAGATAGCGGGCGATCGCCTCTAGTACGGCTTTCAACCTATTTTTCCGGAACGGGGTCCCTAAAAATGCTCTCTACTATTCTTTCACATCTTGACATTAGCAGTAAAAACCGCAGACTAGAAGTTAAAAATGTCCTTGATTTAAAACTTCATCTATCGAGGGACTTGCATCATCAATTAAAGCTTGAATTTTATCAAGCATTCTCTGAAATACATCCCCATAATATCTTGAATAATCTAGAAAGTCTATATACTCTTGTCTGTGCAGGCGTCGGGACTCTGGCGTGCGATACTCTTGCCTAATATTGGAAGACATCCGCCTGGCCTTACGGACTATCAAAACATCATCGATCTGAGTTGAGATAATAGAAACAGGTGTCATGTCTAAAAATTCACAGATCAAAAAGTACAAAGAACCTGGAACCGCTATCTTTAAGTCCCGACTGGTTGCTACTGCTTCCTGAAACATAGTTTTGTCTAGATTGGTTTTACACTCCGCACAGACATAACCAAGATGAGATTCAATTAACTTGTGCTCTGTAAACTCAGGATCGAAGGATGTTTGCAGATACAGCTTTTTGCCTAGAATAAAGTCTTGCTCCTTGGTTCTGACGCTCTGTTCCCCACCCAGTCCTGGGTTGCCAACAGAGGAGAGAAAGCTAAGTCCCGCAAAGGTATTTCGCGGACCTAGTTCAAAGGAATCATCTATTCCCCTAAGACTGCGAAATATGATCTGTGGTAAAAACTCCTCTAGAATAGTATTATCTAGTTTTAACTGACCTCTCTGTCTGTAAAGAAAATTTTCCGGACTGTCAAATATTAAATCCAACTCTATAAAACGCTTGTACTGATTCGTGACTGCTACCAACTTTTCTACAGTATCTGGTTTACTCGCATCAATTGACTCAATGCGATCGCGCCATTCCTGGTATTTTATGAGAGCTTCTTGTACTCCTTCTCGATCGGCATCAGGTAAGCGAGGATTTTCCAGACAGGCGGTTAATTTTGCGTAATGCGGTTGCGGTAATTTTGGCATAAGCTTAATTTATTGTCTGATATAGGCAGCAGTTTCTATCTAGTTTCGGAGTACTGCTAATAGCCGGTACTCGTTCAATTGCCGACTCCAGATACTCGCGATTTTTAAGTGGTACGAAAGTTCTTCCCATTTTCAGAACTTCAGCAGCTACTTCTCTGGCAAGTTGTTCTGTCCCTTCCCTAACTATATCGCAATTTGAAAAATTTAGCAAATCTTCTCGAATCCTTTTTCCAAACTTATTTTTGAATTCTCTTTTCTGCCGCAATACTTTTTTATACATACCCGATTCTGTTGCCAGCCTTTCTATAATATCAGCATTGTAAAAAGGTACTCCCATAACTTGAGATTCCCAACCAACCACAAAAATAACTCTGGCTTCACTTCTGCATACTCTTGCTAGTTCCCTTAAAGTTTCTGCCATATCTAGGCAATATTGTACAACAGTATAGAAACGATTGCCTCGATTTGCTCGATTATTACCTATCTCTGACTTAGCAATTTTTAACAAATCCCATCCCAAGCACTCAGCAGATTGGCGATAATTTTGGTGATAGTTGAAGACATTAATATAGGGTGGAGATGTGAGAATAAAATCAATTTGGTTATCTGGTAAGGGGAGGACTCTAGCATCCCCTAGATGTGCTGCAATCTTTTTTTCTGAATAGGGTAAATTCTCAATCAGCTTCGCTAATTGAAAAAACTTACTCTGGATAAATTCATTCGTAATCGGGTTGTTGCCAACATCCAGAAGAATGATCAGAGCATTTAGTAAGATTTCTGCATCCGGATCCAGGCGATCGCGGATTTGCTTAACCTTCTGTTCCCAGTCTAGCACAAGGGTTTCCCAGGAGGTTAAAATTCTGAAAGGGAATTCTAATTCTAGATTTTCTCTCAGTTGCTTGAGGAGGTAGTCGCGGGATCCCTGATTAATAAACTCATAAGTCTTGCTCAACATCCAAGCAGCGGGATTAAGTTCAAAACCATAGGCTTCTAGGGATAGATTCCCCGCTTCTAATAAAACGGTTCCGCTTCCCAAAAAAGGATCGAGAATCACCGAATTAGGCAAACAATAGGCCGACATTATCGCCTCAACTAACTGTGGCGAGAACTGACCCCGCCATGCAAATAAATTAGCTCTTTTTTTGTCAGCGATATTCAAGAGTTGCTGGCAAATAGGTTTAGCGAAATCTTTCAACACTTGTTTATCTCCACCGCGTAGGGGTTGGGGGTTGGGGGTTGGGGGTTGGGGGTTGGGGGGGTTGGGGGTTAGGGGGGTTGGGGGGGATCCCAGATGCAAGGGTCTGCATCCCCACACCCGTTGTATCCCTTTTGGAAACGGAAGAGTCGTACCCGGGAACGGAAGAGTCGTTCACATCGGGAGCATTACCTGTCAAGCAAAAAACAAAGTTTAACACAGATGCCAATAGCTTGGGGGAAAGTAGTTGTGATACGGGCTGCCGGTGCTTGGTGACTTATTTCTACCAGATAGCGGGCGATCGGGTGCCGCTTTGGACTATTTGCGTGTCTAACTTCGATCGCCCTAAAGCAGTAAGAGATCCGCCAGTCTGATTTCGCTCCGGACGGGACAGATGGGAAAATCAAAACACGGGATTGCAAGTTAAGTCAACATCCTCAGATATGGGAAATGATGACCCGATCCGCTATTCTCTGAAAGTAAAAAACTACAACGAACTCAGAAAAACCAGAATCTTAATCCCTAAACTATTAGTAGTCCTTTTCATCCCCGAAAACCCAGGAGATTGGTTAAAGCAAAGCGAAAGGGAACTTTGTCTCCGCAAATGCGGATATTGGTTATCCTTGAGAGGACAACCCGCAACTGACAATACCGAAAGGATGACTGTCTATCTCCCTCGCCAGCAACAGTTTACTGTTAATGCTTTACAAACTATCATGCAGCAAATCCAAACTAGAGGAACATTATGAAAGCAACTGTTTACGATTTTACTCTTTTGGGTCACCTCCAACCTCAGCAAATCGAAACTTATCTTACTGGCGCAGGTTGGCAAGAACACCACCGCATTCCCGACCGTTTTTCCGCTTGGACTAATGATAACTATCAAATGTTAAAAATTTACCTTCCTTTAGACCGAGAGTTCGAGGACTACCCTCAACGCATCTCAGAATTGGTAGAAACTCTGGAGAAAACAGAAGGGCGATCGCAACTGGAAATTATCAAAAAACTGATTACGGATATCCCTAATATTAACATTCAGGGATTGATCGTGCAAGTCCAATCTCCAGAGGGCGATCGCCTGAGTGGAGAGATAACAATGTTTGGAGTAGTGATTGACCAACTCCGCCAGATTAAAACTTCATTGTTTGACCGAGATTATATTATGGCTATTAAAGCATATACCGAACGCCTCCCCATCCGCTGTACGGGCGATTTAGTTAAAGAAAATAACGGTTTTATCCTGAAGAATAGCCATGATTTGAGCTTAGATTGTTCGTGGCAAAACTGATAGGCGGTAGAACCGGCGATCGCCCCTTTTCGGAGGAAAGGCAAGAGGTTTATGCGCCCAAACATAATCGCCTTTTTTCCTTAACTAGGAGTGCCTATTGATTGAATTGCAAGGAGTGAGTTGATACCCAGTAAAATCCGGGATTTCAAAGTTGCTAAATCCTCCGTTGCTGCTTGGGCCTCGTAAAGAGATTCAGTAGCGGCTGTAAATGCATCTGGATTTAGGGCATAATAAAGGGAATTAACGGCGCGTGCCTTTTGAAAAGCAGCTATGTAAGTTTCCAACTGCGCTTTCCCTTCTGCCATCTTTTCTTGTAAGTCCCACTGCTTTTCATCAAGCTGGTTGATAAAGGATTCTAGTCTCGATCGCAACATTTCGTTACCCGGTACGCCTCCTTTGATTGCCTCTAATCCTTCATCAATAATTGTAGCGCTGATGCCAGTTTTGGCAAGGGCAAATTCGCAGGCGATCGCGGCAGCATATCGCTGTTGGGCAATTGAAGCACTCAGCAAATATGCGGAGAGTTCTGGGTCAATCAATTCTAAGCGATTTTCTGTCATTTTATCTTAACTCCTTGGCTGGGATTTCTTGGGGCTAGGGACTAGAGCGCCAGCGTCTTCAATAGCGCCAACACAGTTTTCGCAAATAGGACGACCTGCTGCTACTGCAATTACTCGATCGTCATTTTTGGTAGCCCAAGCAACAATATTAGCTTCGGCGTGACCGTAACCTGGAACTACGCTTTCTCCTGGTTGAAGTGCTGATTTTACTCCCGGTCGCAAGTAGCCATTAGGTTCACTTGTTCCTATGATAACTCTGCGGTTTTCCTGGGAGTCTTCCACTACAGCAGCTGCCATTGTTACTCTAGTACGAGAAGGTGGTGACAAGGCTTCCTGTAAGGCGGTGGCTCGCAAACGTGCCACCCTTCCAGGCTCGATAAAAAGTTCTGCTTGCGTGTAAGATGCTGTCAGTGTAGTTTCCTCCGTTAGTAAAGATATCTGAATAGATTTTATCATTTTATATACTGCAAAAGCAACCCCGATCGCCTTTTTTCGTAGGACTTGTCCCGCCTGTCTCGCATGTCCGTGGGCGAAAAAGCCGATCGCCTTTGGACCCATCAGCAAAAAAATTGCTAAACCCTTGACAAAGAGAGCGGGATTGCAGTATAGTAGAGAAGAGAGATTAATATGATTCAATGGCTATGCAAGGCGATCGGGGTGAGTTATACTAGGTTACAGTCAAGGCATTGGTAGACAAGGGTTTGACTGACAGGTTAGCAATGGATAGCCAAGATGAACGAGGAGGTGAGGTAAATGTCTGCTACCATTACGATCGACCCATTGGAGATTCAGCAAATATCCCAACCAGATCGGGTGAATTCGTCACGGTTGCGAGTGCTGGCACGAAAAGCTGAAGCATTAGCAGTTACCATAGAGAAGGAATACTCAGAGTTTTCTCTCCCAGAGCGTGAGTTGCTTGAGGCTTTGATTTACTCCTCAATGGGAGGGAAAAGTTCGAGGCTTTCTTCTCTGCGGGTAAGACTTTCACTCGCTTGGATACTGCTGAGAGGGGAAATAGATGCTCTTATGGAATACTTAAATGCTTTACAGCGTCTGAAAAAGACTGTCCTCGGAGCAATAGAGCGCTCGCATCCTGACTACGATCTGAAAATGACTGAGGTATTGTCAGAAGCATTGTCCCAATCAGATAATAATCCTACCATGACACCAGAAGAGTTCCGTGAGTGGCTTATTAATATTTCAGATTAAGACATCCGCTTAGGACAGCAGCAAAAAATATACATTCATGGCGAGTCAGTTTGACAATAACAAGCTAGGACATTGGAACAATCTTGTCGAGGAATATGCGGATGTTTTGGGACGATCAGAAAACCGCGATCTAGCTCAAAGTTGGCAGAATATTGAGAAAATGTTGAGACAGCTAGAGGAATTGGAAGATGTTGCTGCTGATTCTGAAAATCCTGATGATGCTTTTGCAGCTCAAGAGCTTTTGGAAAGAGTCGAAAGCGAACTGCTCCAACTTGAGCAGGATTTAGAAATTGCGCGTGGGTTAAATTGGTCGCAATTTGAACGTCAGTTATTTGCAGAGCGAGAGCAGTCAGAGATTGAGGAAATGCAGGAGCTGATGAATTTATGGAGTCCGGGTACTTATTCATCAGTTGCTCAAAGTATTATCGACCATGCTTTCAGAAAAAGATTTGATGTTCTGGACTATCTGCGTGCTGCGTTTAACTTCGATCGCACTAAAGCAGTAAGAGTTCCGCCAGTCGGATTTCGTTATGACGGGACAGCCCGATGGGAAAATCAAAACACTGGAGAGTATATTATTCTGGATGATTTGGGTAAAATTAGGAGTTATGGTATCAATTGAGAAAGGAGAGATTTAGTCAAATGAACAGGGCAGATATAGAATTGTTTGAACGTCAGCGGATGACGGAGTTAAAAAAACGTTTGTTTTCCCACGAACGCGGGATGCAGTCGGAACGCCATCGACTTTGGTTGAGCGAAAAGGATGCTAATGAAGAATATCCGGTTTGGGAGCAGTTGGAAATACTTTCTGCGGGAATTTTAGGATATGTTAGTCAAATTATATCAACAGGATATACCGTTCAACCTACTAGGGAGGTGGTGGAGCATTTACATTCCTTGAGTAGTTTTGAGGTCGAGTCCGTTGTCAAGTGGTATTATACTGCTGCAAATGATTATCCCAAAATTCAGCAATATTTTGAACTTTTGGATTATTTACGTCTCTTGGCCTTGTCCTATGTAGAACGACATCAATTAGAAAAGCTATAGTCAGTATTTTGTCGAGCGGGTAAAGACGAAAAAAATACGGATAGTAAAACTTTATACTGAACGATCGCGCCCATGTTAGGCAAATTTTATATTAGCAATTGCCAGAGGATAAGTGATGAATAAGAGGACCCCAGAACAAGAAGAAGTCATACAAGAAGCCTTGGATATTTTAGAGAAATACATGGCACCATCGAAACTAGCGCTTTTGATATCTATGTTACCATGGGATGGTGGAGATTCTGTAGCGATGCGCGAAGAGTTGTTTGCTGGAGAAACTGTGGATAGTTTGGTTGAGAAAATTCAAGATTATCAGAAAAGTAAACTCTCTCGCGTTTGAAGCATGAGAGGGCGATCGCGCCCTCTTTCTCCCCAGATGCGATCGCCCACTGCTGCACGACGGTTCCAGACTGCGGTACTGCGATCGCCCGGGTTTCCGAGGATGCCAGAAACCCGGTAACTTCGGCGAAACCGGGTACGAGACTTTCGCAACTGATTGGGAATTGCTATAATAGGGATAGTAGAGAGGATGTAGCCATGAGCGTTGTTATCGCTGACGAAATTTTAACGAAAACTCGCATGACTGAAGCCGAAATGTATCAGGAAATCGCTGTCATGCTTTTCCAGAAGGAAAAATTAACTCTTGCTCAAGCCAGTCGCTTTGCAAATATGCATCGCATTGCTTTTCAACACTTACTCGCAAGTCGTCACATTCCAGTTCATTACGGAGTGGAAGATTTTGAACAGGATATTAAAAACTTGCGGGAGATGGGCAGACTATAAACGTTATCAGTGATACATCCGCGCCTTGATAAACAAAGCTGGGTTCTGGGTTGCTGAACCTCTATATAACAGCGTTTTACGGCTTGTTGATGAGGAGCTTTAATTTTCGTGGCTTACAGAGATATGAGTACGCCCTACAGATCACCTAGTTCCAGAGAGATCGCCTATTTCCCGGGCGATCGCTAAATGCTGTCGATGGCAATCCATTGCTTGGCTATACTGCCCTAGACAACCGTAGGCTATTTTCAAAGAACCCAGCGCCATCCTCTCGCCAGCGCGATCGCCTATTTCCTTGGTAATCGCTAAACACTGTTGAAGACAATCTATTGCTAACTGATACTGTCCTAGAAAACCGTAGGCATTCCCCAAATTTCCCAGCGCACTACCCTCGCCAGCGCGATCGCCTATTTCCCGGGCGATCTCTAAACTCTGCTGAAGATAATCTATTGCTTGTCTAAACTGTCCTAGGGAAAAGTAGGTATTTCCCAAAGAATCCAGCGCCATTCCCTCACCAGCGCGATCGCCTATTTCCTTGGTAATCGCTAACCACTGCTGATAGTAATCTATTGCTAACTGATACTGCTTTAGGGAACGGTAGGCATTGCCCAAATTTACCAGCGCACTACCCTCACCAGCGCGATCGCCTATTTCCTTGGTAATCGCTAACCACTGCTGAAGGTAATCTATTGCTAACTGATACTGCTTTAGGGAACGGTAGACTATTCCCAAAGAACCCAGCGCCTTACCCTCGACAGCCCGATCGTTTATTTCTTTGGTAATCGCTAAACACTGTTGAAGACAATCTATTGCTAACTGATACTGTCCTAGAAAACCGTAGGCATTGCCCAAATTTACCAGCGCACTACCCTCACCAGCGCGATCGCCTATTTTCCGGGCGATCTCTAAACTCTGCTGAAGATAATCTATTGCTTGTCTAAACTGTCCTAGGGAAAAGTGGGTATTTCCCAAAGAACTCAGCACTATTCCCTCGCTAGCGCGATTGCCTACTTTTCTGGAGATCGCTAAACTCTGCTGTAGGTAATCTATCCCTTGGCTATACTGCCCTAGCTCATTGTAGACTATTCCCAAACTACCCAGCGCTATACCCTCGCTAGCGCGATCGCCTATTTCCCTGGCAATCTCTAAATACTTTTGATGGCAATCTATTGCGCGGGAGAACTCCCCTAGGGAATCGTAGGCATTGCCCAAATTTCCCAGCGCCTTACCCTCGACAGCGCGAGCGCCTATTTCCCTGGCAATTGCTAAACTCTGCTCAAAGTAATTGATTGCTTGAGTATACTGCCCTAGACCATGGTTGGTAAGCCCCAAATTATTCAGCGCTATCCCCTCGCCAGCGCGATTGCCTATTTCCCTGGCAACCGCTAAACTCTGCTGAAGGTAATCTCTTGCTTTCTGATACTGTTTTAGGTAATTGTATGCATTTCCAAAATTTCCCAGCGCGTTAACCTCCTGAAGGCGATCGCCAATGCGATCGCCTATTTTCCGGGCGATCTCTAAATGCTTCTGAAAGTAATCTATTGCTTTCTGATACTGCCCTTGGTCACAATATGAAGTTCCCAAATTTCCCAGCCCCACACCCTCGTGACATATATCTCCTATTTCCCTGACAATTGGTAATATTTGCTCATAGTAATCTCTTGCTTTCTGATACTCCCCTAGGCCATTGTATGCATTTCCTAACCCATTCAAACAAATAATGTCCAAATAATCATTTAACTTCCCCCCCAATTTCCTATACGGTTTGAATTTCCCCAACAGTCTGCTATACAGTTCAATTGTTTCCCTGTAGTAACCCCAAATACGCAGTTGATTGTCTAATTCTTCCTGCGTATCCATGCGGATACAAAGTATCTTGATAGCTTCTCCCCATTCCGACAACTCGCAGAGATGGTGAAACGCCTCCAGGTATCCCTGCACCTTCTCTATATTAGAATCATCTCGCGGTTCGTAGTAATTGAAGTTATAAAATGCCTTGCGGATGTGAGACTGTTCTGTCAGGGTCAACTCTCTTACTTCTCCCGTCCAGATTTGATTATCATAGTTGCTAATCAAATCTATTAGCATATTTATTATCTTCTCATCCCGAATTGATCCCACTCCCTTTGCCAACAGTTCCTCCACTCCCATCGCCATGACATCGTTTCCATCGTTTTCCTGTTTGCTATCAGCATCTGAGACAGGCAAAACCAACTTCCTCTCTGGCACAGTATATCGCAACTGGAAGACATCATCTTCCGAAAGCTCTTGCAGTCGCACCTGTTTGTATAATCTCTCCATAATAATCCTCGCTTCTCGATCTTTTAATTATCGGTTCTTCCGTTCTGTTATCAACTCTGTTGCTGGCATAACTCACCGCGTAGCACTGCCGTTCAATTCCGATCGAATGCCCGCAAATGTTCCAGCGCCACTCCCCCGATCATACTGTGCAGGCGATAGTAAACCTTGCTCTTAACCTTTTCGGACTCCAGCAAAAACCGACGCTGCAAAATTTCAAATGCCAACTTTTGTTCCTCCCGGGGAAACTCGCCAATCAAAAACAACCAAGCACTCCGATTTTCCGCCCGTCTATTCGTCCCCCCCATACAAAACAATCGATATGCCAGAGGGTAATCCTCGCGCAAGCGGGAAACGCTGCTTTCAATGCGCTTGCGCACCAAATCCTTGAGGTCGATAGTAAAGGTCAAATCTTCCCTATCCTGACTCGGATCCCCTTCCGTAGCAGTTTTCAGCCGTTCCACCTCCTCAATTTCATATCCATATTCATCCCAAAAAGCCTGAATGTCCCCCTCGTAGGGAGAACGAATTTCCCCAGCAATCACCCGCAGGGCCAGGGGGTGCCCTTCGTAGACAGCAATCATCCGGTCCAGATACTCGCCATCCACATCTGAATTTATCTTAACATTCCAAGCAGCAAACAGCATTCTTGCTTCTGTTCTATCTAAACCTTTCATCGGTTCCGTATGGTGTCGTTCCAAAAAGCGCCCCTCAGCGCCAACCGGGGGTCGGTATTGAGAAGTCAGGATCAGGCGCGATCGCATTTCCGGTACCGAGACCACCGCATCCAGGAACTTGCCAAAAACAGGCTGCTCAAACCGGTGTCCCCCCTGAGTATCCGCCTGTAAAACCGCTTCCAACATATCCAGGACTAACAAGCAAGGTTGTGACTGCAACTTATGGACGATCTCCCGAACCATAGCATCTTCATTTTGCAGCAACTCAGGTTGAGAAGCCAAATTTTCACCCAAAACCCGCTGCGCCACCACCTGAAAGTCAAGGGACCCTTGATAAAAGCTGAGAGTTTTCACTAAGGGCAAAAACTCTTGCATCTGTGGTTCCCGCGTCAGTTGGGCCGCCAAAGAAGTCTTGCCAATACCCGTTATCCCCACCAGGGACAAAACCCGACAATCTCCCTGCAATTTAGCAATCAGTTCCCCAATCAGAGTCTCACGTCCCACCCAGCGAGTCAAGCCATCATCAAGTCCTGCTGCCGGTTGTTCTTGTTCTTTCTGCCCAGACTCCGACTGAGAATCTGTCGTCTGCGCCCCATAGCGTTCCAATGCCGCGCGGAAACTCTTCTTACTCACCTTTTCCCCTAACGCCTCCGACAGACGTTCCCACAGCTTTTGACCATAATCTCGCTTGAAAGTCGATTCAGCATAGTCGTGCTTTTTGGCTATCTGTTCATAGGTCTGCCCCTCAACCGACCCCTCAATTATAAACTTTTCCGGGTCTCGTAGGTGTTGTCCTTCAAGAGCGAAAATAGCCTCATCAGCAATCTGAAAATATTCTTCCGGCTTCAAGTGACTTCTCCTGTACTTTCCTGTACTTTCCTGTACTTTCCTGTACTTTACCATACTTTCGAGTACAGTTACAACTTTTTTCTATATTCCTGAATTAATCCTACTTTTACACTCTCGCCGGTGGGCAACGATATTAGCTACAACATAATTGTAGAATAAGAGGAAAGCAAAATGGCATTTCAAACCAACAGCCCCAAGCGCGGCGAAATCTATCTAGTACAACTCGGTCCCACAATTGGTTGTGAGATCCGCAAAGACCGTCCGGCGCTGATCCTGCGGAATTCAAATAGTCCCCTCACCTGCATCGCGCCCCTAACCTCAAAAGTACATAAAAACTCTCCCACCACAGTATTCATCAAAGCTAATGAAGGAGGATTGAATTTAGATTCATTAGTCTTGCTAGAACAAATGAAATCCATAGATAAGCAAAGGTTGCTCAAACGCTTCGGTAATGTCACCCCACAGACCATGAAAAGAGTCGATATTGCCTTCAAGAGAACCTTTGGTTGGAAATAAACCGTAGCACTGCCCACCAACGCTCATCCTAAGCATTACCAATACTAGGCGAAATTTCCAAATCTCTCGCTCCCAGGTTCAGCGAGAATTTTACCATATCTTATCACTTGACACGAGAGGCAGAGCCTCTAGATTACGTTCCCTGCCAGAGTCAGGGAACGAGATATTTTTTAGCTGGGCACAAGTTGAGAGTGGTCTGAAACCGCACAACTGGAAACTGCCCGCGATCGCGATCGGGCAAAAGTTTCTGGGTTAATTGGTTAGAAAATTGTCATGGAGCGGTAATCAATACTTCTCGGTTAAGCATGGCTACAGGTACATTTGTCATTGCGAGGGAGGGGGTACGTAGCGATAACTTATGCTCAATTGAGTCGCGCAGCGTTGCGAGGCACGAAGCAATCCCCCCCGAAGCAATCCCCTCGTCTAGTATAAGATGAAGAACACTCCTGCCTCGTCGGTGAGATTGCTAGCCTTCCTGGCGTCAGGCCGCTGCGCTTTTACGAAGTGCGCGTAGCGCTACGGGGGGATCCTGGCGGAGATCCCTAAAGCGATCGACCAACTCCATCTTTTGCAACAACTTTACGGGACTGTTTTCATTTCATTTTTGAGGCTGTTTATCGAGAACTAACCGATCCCAGTTTTCCTATCGCTGGCTCGACTGAAGTACAAACTTTTGATTGGATTGAAACTTGCGCCGTTATTAATCGCACCTTAGTTGATTCACTCAGCGATGAACTAGATATTGGAGAAGCTGAAGCGATCGGGCACGTCTTCGCCTGAATGAAGGCCAGGTATTCTCTTACGATGAGAATCTCAAACTCTACGCGAACGTGCAAGAGTGGATAAATCTACTTCCAGTTCAGGAGGGCAACTCTCAACCGGTGCAACCTGTTGAGGAGGAAAACTCTCAAGACTCTGAGAGTCTGTGGTAAGCGCACAGCCCCGCACAGCCCGAACCCTAAAGGGCCCGGCTACAGGAACAAAGCCCCAGCTCCCCGGGTAACGCCCCCTCCGCTGCGCAGGGGCTATATTATATTACATGCATCACCAGATGCACTCGGCGATCGACTACTTGTTACCGCACCCGGGAGAGCAGAGAGGTTTGGGACTTGCATTTTCAGGTAAAGAACCTCGCCAGTGAGGTTTTGGACATGAAATGACTGGTGCAGATATCTGTAGGGGCGAAGCATTGCGGCTGTGAAAATTTAATGTTCCGCAATGCTAGCTGCTGCGCAGCCGCTAACGCCCTGTCCCCACCCGATCGCCCCCCGAACAGTCCTCACCCGATCGCCCGCCCATTTGTGTCATAGGACTGTACGGTGGGAAAGTCGCACCGGGTTAGGGCGAAGCATTTGGGAATATAAATTATCGGTTTGTTGACGAGGTTATCGCCCAAATGCTTCGCCCCTACAGGTGGGTTATTCGGGTGTATCTCACTTTTGCGATCTAGCCCGCGCAGATCCTATATAATGAAATTATATAGACAGACCTGCTGCGGACCAGAGAACAGGTCTAGCGGCCCGAGACTAGAAGGATGAAATGACTTGTCTCAAACTTGAGTTCGACCAATCATCAATCACGTAAGCCCATGTTCTGTCCCATGCAACTTGACTGTAAATCCATGACGGGGATAGTATATAACTGCCCCAACTTGGACGAATGCTTAGAAAATTCCCCCCTCAACAGGATGGAGGCAATTAGGCTTTATTACCTCAATCAAGGAGTAAAACCCGAAGAACTGCAAATCAATGCTCGACCTTACCGCAGAACCCAGAGGAACCATCCGCCAGCAGGCATCAGACGGGATTTTATCTACAATACCGATAGTGACACCAGAGACCGGATGATATTTGGGAGTCCGGTTCAATGGGGAGAAACCTACGGTGGAGTCAAGAATTTCTCCAATTTGAGTGTAGAAAAATTGCAACAACTGATAGCCCAAAGATTTGCAGACCCAGCAGCAGGACATAATAACTCTCCCACAATTAGGGAATTTCTGGAATTCGGCCAGCAACAAGCTCCCAAGGGGTTTAATTTAAATTTTGAGGGTTACGCAGTTAGTCCAGACCGTGAAGATTATCGCATCAGCATTGATGGTATTATATTTAATGGCAGTTGCCCCCATCAGTTGATTGTGGAGTTCCAGGAATTTGTCGGCGATCCAGACGAACTAGACCTGGATCCATATTACCTCAGAGCTTGGTGGGATTAGTACGGGCAAGCTCTGGGACTTGTGGTAACATCATTATCATAGTACGCCATATCCGATTATGTTTGACGCCCTGGCCGATCGCCTAGAAGATGCCTGGAAAAAACTCCGGGGACAAGACAAAATATCTGCGACCAACATTAAAGAGGCTTTGCGAGAAGTCCGTCGCGCCCTGCTGGAAGCGGATGTTAACCTGCAAGTGGTTAAAGATTTTATCGCCGAAGTCGAAACTAAAGCCCAGGGGGCAGAAGTGATCGCTGGCGTGAGCCCGGACCAGCAGTTTATCAAAGTTGTCTACGACGAACTCGTAGCGGTGATGGGAGAAACTAATGCTCCCCTCGCTAGAGCTGATAGCCCTCCCACCATTATACTCATGGCAGGTTTGCAAGGCACGGGGAAAACTACGGCCTCGGCGAAGTTGGCTTTGCACCTGCGCAAGTTGGAACGCACCTGTCTGCTGGTGGCCACAGATGTCTATCGTCCAGCGGCGATCGACCAACTGGTGACCCTGGGAAAGCAAATAGACGTGCCGGTGTTTGAAATGGGGTCGGACGCCGACCCGGTAGAAATAGCTCGTCAAGGGGTGGCAGAGGCCCAAGCGACAGGCATCGATACGGTGATTATCGACACCGCCGGACGCCTCCAGATCGACGAAAAGATGATGGGGGAATTAGCACAAATAAAGGAAAATGTCAAGCCCGACGAAACCCTATTAGTGGTAGATGCCATGACGGGGCAAGAGGCGGCAAATCTGACCCGGACTTTCCACGAACAGATTGGCATTACTGGGGCGATTTTGACCAAAATGGATGGAGATAGTCGCGGTGGTGCGGCTTTGTCAGTGCGCAGGATCTCCGGTCAGCCGATCAAGTTTGTCGGCGTGGGGGAAAAGGTGGAAGCGCTACAGCCATTCTATCCCGATCGCATGGCGTCCCGGATCTTGGGCATGGGTGACGTGCTCACCCTGGTAGAAAAGGCCCAAGAAGAAGTAGACTTGGCAGATGCCCAGCAGATGCAGGAGAAGATTCTAGAAGCCAAGTTTGACTTCACCGACTTCCTCAAGCAAATGCGCCTGCTGAAGAATATGGGTTCCTTCGGGAATGTGATGAAGCTGATTCCCGGCATGAATAAGCTGACCGGCGATCAACTGGAACAGGGAGAAGTGCGGCTGAAACAGGTGGAGGCGATGATCAACTCCATGACCAAAGAAGAACGCCGCAACCCACAATTATTATCCAGTTCTCCAGGCCGCAGACGCCGGATCGCCTCGGGTTCCGGCCATTCTGAGTCAGATGTCAGCAAGCTGGTCAGCGAGTTCCAACGCATGCGATCGATGATGCAGCAAATGACCATGGGAGGGGGCATTCCGGGAATGCCCGGAATGGGAATGCCCGGAGGTGGAATGGGCGGACGGCCCCAGCAGGGATGGCGGGGCTACAGCGGCGGGACTCCTAAGAAGAAAAAGAAAAAGAGCAAGAAGAACAAAGGCTTCGGCAGCTTTTAATCTAGCAGCGGTGGCACCAAAAATGGTAGGATAATTAATTCAAGGTATTTTCATTACTCAAGCACGAACATGATCAAGCTCCGATTAAAGCGATACGGCAAAAAGCGGGAAGTCAGTTACCGGATAGTGGCGATCGACTCAAGGGCCCGCAGGGACGGGCGTCCCCTAGAAGAACTGGGCTTCTACAACCCCAGAACGGATGAAACCAGGCTGAATGTCCCCGGACTGGTGAAGCGTGTCAAGGAAGGCGCTCAACCAACCGATACCGTCCGTCGCATCCTGGAAAAAGCCAATGTATTTGAACAAGTCAAAGCCACTACCACTACCGCAGAAGGATAAGAAAGAGGAGACACCGCCCCTAGGTCCAGACTACGAGGGACTCGTCCGGTTTTTAGTGGCACCCTTTCTAGAGTCCCCAGAGACATTATCGGTGGATTGCGAAATATCATCGAGTGGGCCGCGAGTTTGGATTCGTCTGGCTTTTGATGTCGCTGATAAAGGACGAGTCTATGGCAGAGGCGGACGCAATCTACAGGCAATTAACCAAGTGCTGACCGCCGTGGCCCGAGCAGCTGGCCATTCTGTATACCTGGATGTGTATGGTGGCTTTAAGGAAGCTGAGGAAAATAATGGTTCGGCAGGGCAAATTATACCCAAAGGTAAAACGGTTGCCAAACCTCAAGGTCGTGGTGCGCCAATTCTGAAGCCTTCTCGCAAGTCCCAGTCCCCGGATTAGTCCATCAGGGTATGAATACAGACAATGATGAACGGGCAATAATTGAGCTGAATAGTCCCGAGAGCGCGATCGCCCTGGGGGGGTATGGAGAAGAAAATCTCAAAACCCTCAGGAAGCAAACGGGGGCGCAGGTGGTGCTACGGGGACAGGATTTGGTGATTTCGGGAACGGCCAAACAGGTGGAAATCTGCTCCCAGTTGGTGCGATCGCTTGCGGATTTCTGGAGCAAAGGTAAGATGATATCGGGGGCGGATATCCTGACGGCGCGTCACGCATTGGATACGGGACGCCAAGACGAACATCAAGACCTGAAGAAAAATGTCTTGGCCCGTACCCGTCGGGGGGAAGAGATTCGGGCCAAAACCTTTGCTCAAAAGCGGTATACCGAAGCAGTCCGCACCCAAGACATGACTTTTTGCATCGGTCCGGCGGGAACGGGGAAAACCTATTTAGCAGCAGTGCTGGCCATCCAAGCATTGCTAGATAATCAGTACGAACGACTAATTCTGACTCGTCCCGCTGTGGAAGCTGGGGAAAAACTCGGCTTCCTCCCTGGGGACATGCAGCAGAAAGTAAATCCTTTCTTGCGTCCCCTCTACGACGCTTTGTATGAATTTATCGAGCCAGAAAAAGTAGCGAATTTGATGGAACGAGGGGTGATAGAAGTGGCGCCCCTGGCCTATATGCGGGGTCGCAGTTTGAATAATTCTTTTATCATTGTAGACGAAGCTCAGAATACTACGCCCGCTCAGATGAAAATGGTACTGACAAGACTGGGTTTCCGTTCTAAAATGGTGGTAACGGGGGATATCACTCAGACAGATTTGCCAGGGAACCAAATGTCAGGGTTGGGGTTAGCGCAGAAAATCCTGCAAAATGTGGAAGGAATTACTTTTTGTAAGCTGACTCAGGCGGATGTGGTGCGCCATCCCCTCGTGCAGCGGATCGTGGCCGCTTACGAAAAATACGATAAATGAGAGGGTGCATCTGGAGCCTTTCGCCGCCCGAACCCTAAAGGGTCCGGCTACATGAACAAAGCCCGCCTGCGCGGGCTAGATTACAAAATTGAGATGCACTCAAATGAGATAAGTAACTATGAACAAAATTGCAACGGCTGTATTTGACGGGGAAGTTCTGCGATCGGAGGTTCCACTGGAACTGGAACCAGGCAAAAGTTATGCGATCGGGGATGAAACGGAACGGGTAAGTAAAGAACATATTGCCATTCATCCGGACTATTGTTTTGGGAAACCGCGCATTATCAATACCAGAATGTATGTGGCGGCGATCGCGGAAATGTATCTGGAGATGGGAGAATCAATAGAAGAGATTGCAGATGATTACGATCTGTCTCTAGCATCAGTTCATGCAGCGATGGCCTACTATTACGACCATCGGGAAGAGATCGATCGCCGCACGGCAGAAAGCGAAGCGTTGGTAGAAGAGATGAGACGGAATAGTCCTCCATCCCGTTTTCAAGAAAAGTGGAGGGCAATGCTAGGTGAAAAATCAAGTAATATAAATAATAGGTAATCCTTGCTCAGGATAATGATAGATGTCATACAGTGAATTTACCTCGATAGAAAAACTTGCACCTTTAGGGATTGATACTATAGAGACTGTTTCTGAGTTGATAAAAGCAGAACCTATTCCCCCTAGTGACTTTCTTAAGGAAGCGCTGAGACGCTTCGTCCCCCTGGCCACGGCTATTAACACGGAAAAAGCTCGCTCTGAATATTTGATTGCTCCTATTTTGAGCGAAGTTACCATGATTAACCCTCGAATCAGTTTGTTTTCTGGTAGAAAATTGAACGTAGACTCAACCAAGGGATTGATTGGATATTTTGACTTCCTGCTGACAGATAACCCCGATAAGTTGACAATTAAAGCTCCAGTGGTGGCGGTGGTGGAGGCGAAAAATGAAAATATAGCACTTCTCAATAATGTGAGGTACAGTAGGGAGCAGGGAGCAGGGAGCAGGGAGCAGGGAGCAGGGAGAGGGAGCAGGGAGCAGGGAGCAGGGAGAGGGAGCAGGGAGCAGGGAGCAGGGAGCACCCGTGAGCGTCTCTTAATCTTGCGCCGGGTAAATATTTTTTCACAGATTACTAGCTGCACGTGGAATGACCGGTTTTCAGATTGTACCTCATAATTATGAGAATTGCTATATTAATGAGGGATTGGCTCAATGTTTGGCTACAATGTATGCGGCGAGACTGGTCAATCAAAGAGACCCTAAATTGAGAGATAGCCCGATATACGGAACGGTAACGACGGGACAGGTATGGCGATTTTTGGCTCTGACAAAAGACATGAAGGCTATGGTAGACTTGAACGATCGCTATCTAACTCCTGTAGATGAGTTATTAGGCATCCTTGTTAAGTTAACCTGTGAAAAATGAAGAGTTATTGCGCTAATAATTATCAATTATGAATTATGCCATAAAAAAATGTTAAAATTAGTTTAAGCATCATCTTTTTAGTCGGTTTTAACCGACTTTAGCTATTAGCCGGGGGTTTGAACCCCCGGCGGGCTAACAGCGAAGTGAGGAAATTACAGGGGATGAGCAATAAATTAGTAATTTATGATGCCGAAAATAAGCAATGGCTGCGCTTCCGATCTCCGGAAATGGTGGTGAGGGCCGATCGCCTGTCAGAAGTAGTGCCGAAGTTCGCGGAAGTAAATGCAAGGATCCGCGATCGCAAGCTGTATGGGGCGGGTTTTATCAGTTATGAAGCTGCACCCGCCTTTGAGGAGTCTCTCCATACCCATTCTCTGGACTCATTTCCCTTACTCTGGTTTGGACTTTACCAGAAACCGGAAGTCATTCAACTTCCAGAAGCTTATGGAAATTATCATCTGAACTGGTATCCTTCAGTCAGTCGGGAAGCATACGATCGGGCGCTCGCAACTATCAAGGAACAGATTGCCCGGGGGGAAACGTACCAGGTAAATTATACCCTCCGCCTCCATGCCCCTTTTGCGGGCAACCCCTACTCATTGTTCCTCAAATTGGCGCGATCGCAGCAGGCCAATTATGCCGCCTATGTGGAGACCGATCGGTTTGCCATCTGTTCGGCGTCTCCGGAACTATTTTTCCGTCTATCTGGCAAGGAGTTAACTTGCCGTCCGATGAAAGGGACAGCAGCACGGGGTCTGACCTTAGCTGAAGATAACATGATGGCGGAATGGTTGGGAAATTCCGAGAAAAACCGGGCTGAAAATGTGATGATTGTAGATATGATCCGCAATGACATGGGGCGAGTTGCAGAGATCGGCAGCGTGAGAGTTCCCAGTTTGTTTGATGTGGAACGCTACCCCACCCTCTGGCAAATGACATCCACAGTGACAGCGATCGCCAATGCCTCAATGGATGAGATCGTGGCTGCTCTTTTTCCTTGCGCTTCTATTACCGGAGCACCTAAATCTCGCACCATGGAGATTATTCGGGATTTAGAAACTACTCCACGTCGGATTTATACCGGATGCATCGGTTTTATTTCTCCCCAACGTCAGGCTCAATTTAACGTCGCCATTAGAACTGTATTGATTGACAAACAAGCAGGCCAAGCCGAATATGGTGTTGGTAGTGGCATTGTCTGGGACTCTGTTAATACCGAAGAGTATGTAGAATGTCAGATGAAGGCGCAAGTGCTGACGAAAAATTATCCCCCATTTTCCTTGCTAGAAACTCTGCTATGGACGCCGGATACCGGCTACTTTTTGCTCTCGTATCATCTCCAACGCTTGCAAGATTCGGCAATTTATTTTAGCATCTCGTTAGATATTGAAAAAGTTCAATATCGGCTGGATCAATTGGCAACATCCTTGCCCCATAAACCCCATAAGGTCCGGCTACTTGTAGCCCAAGATAGTGAGATTACCTGCAAAGCAACGACCTTAAATGCAACAAATAAACCGGTAAGATTGAGTTTAGCTGCCGGTCCAGTTGATGCTACTAATCCATTTTTATATCACAAAACTACTAATCGTCAGCTATACGAACAATTTCGTTCCGCAGGGATTGACAGCGATGATGTGCTATTGTACAATGAACAGGGCGAGATTACGGAAACTTGCATTGGAAATATTATCGTGCAAATGCAGGGCGAACTGCTGACGCCCCCAGTCAAGTGCGGGTTGTTGCCCGGTACCTTTCGCGCCCATTTGCTCGCACGGGGAAAAGTCACCGAACAAACCATCGCCTTAGAAGATCTGCCAAGGTGCGATCGCATCCACGTCGTCAACTCAGTGCGCAAGTGGTGCTCAGCAATTTTGAATAACAGTCATCTGCACAGTTATAAGACAATTTTGTCAGTCAAGGGTGGCTACAATCATTTTAAGCATCATGTTTTTAGTCGGTTTTAACCTATCGGATCCCCAATCGAGGGAACGCAGGAGTTATAATTTATCTAGATGTGGAGGTAACAGCGAGCAGTTTCGAGAAAAGAAAACAGAAACTAGACGCAAGTCTGAAAAAAAAGCTAATCGCACTCAGTTTTTGGTCTATGCCGATGGAGACAAGATTCGCTGCCTCGTCAATGCAACCATTTCGATTTTGCTATTTCCATTAAGGATATGGATATGGAGATGTAATGGAAGCGGCTGATGCGGGCTTCAGTCGAACTACTGCTGTAATTTTCGATCGAGATGATGTCAACCGAGTAGCTACGCCGATTCGCGCAGCGGAGGGGGCGTTACCCGGGGATCTGGCGCACACGCTTCGCTACGCGAACGGACGATACCCTGAAGTCGGGGCCATCGAGGCGACCATGGCTTTAGCTGAGATGTTCACAAAAGGACCGATTGCCTGGTAAACGATG
This sequence comes from Hormoscilla sp. GUM202, assembly GCA_005518205.2. Taxonomy (GTDB): domain Bacteria; phylum Cyanobacteriota; class Cyanobacteriia; order Cyanobacteriales; family Desertifilaceae; genus Hormoscilla. Next base: position 92,108 of record RFFC02000009.1, on the reverse strand, counting down.
TCGGACCGCCCCAAGGTTTTTATTTCCTCAGAGCGCTCGGGTGCTATTGAACATTAACCTCTTTAGCCTACCTACTCCAAAGACGATCGCCGCTGCACTACTACTGAACAACAGAAAATTATGAAACCATTATTTAACGAAGCGCCAATACTTTGAGTATTAGAACTCGCGCTGCGGGCGTTCCTTCTCAAGATTTAGGCGCTATCCCCGTAGCCGAGGTTATCGACAGGTTGAAAGAGGCGATCGCTAACCACTAGAACTTCTAAAACTACCCCCTACCCCTACCCTAAATAGCCCCACCCTAAAGAGTGGGGCTACAAGAACGAAGCCCGCGCGGGCTTTTACCTCGTAGTTAAATGCTAGGAGAACTTCTAAAACTACCCCCTACCCCTACCCTAAATAGCCCCACCCTAAAGAGTGGGGCTACAAGAACGAAGCCCGCGCGGGCTTTTACCTCGTAGTTAGATGCTAGGAGATTGAACAAATGAGTTTGGTTATTTCCGATGAATTTATGCAAGCGGCACATATCTCTGAAGCAGTTCTCAAGCTAGAAATTGCCATACTGCTTTTTCAGCAGGAAAAGATTACCTTGGGTACAGCAAGCCAATTTGCAGGTATGAATCAACTAGAATTTCAGAGAATTTTGGGTAGCCGCAAAATTCCAATTCATTATGGTGTTGAGGACTTTCGGCAAGACCTGAGAACCTTAGATGCAAACGGCTGGCGATGATTGTTATCAGTAATACTTCACCCATCTTTTACCTTTCCACCATTGGTCAGCTTGATTTACTCGGTCAACTATATGATGAAGTTGTGATTCCAACGGCTGTTTTCAACGAAATAACCAATGTGGGTAATACCGATGTCAGTGCTATGGTTGTACCGATATACCGCTGGATTAAAACTCAATCGGTAACCGATCGAGCATATGTCAACATGTTAAGAGTTGAACTCGATCCACGTGAGTTCGGAGTACCGTTCCGGAAAAATCGGAGTTCGACCTTCGTAGTTAGGTTCACTCTCAGGGTATAATCAAATCGGGTAGCAAGAACAATTAAATTTTGATTTAAAATAACTAATTGAGAACCAATGTTGGAAAAACGTGCGATCGTTGTCACTAAAACTAAGTTAAAATCTTCAACGTCAGACCTGGCGTATTGGCGGAATCAGCCCTATGCAGTGCGGCTCGCTGCTTTAGAAACCATTCGTCGGGAATTCCATCAGTGGAAATACCATGCTGAACCAAGATTTCAAAGAATTTATACAATTGTTAAACGAACATAAGGTTCGCTACTTGGTGATTGGTGGGTATGCCGTCGCCTTACACGGATATCCACGCTACACCAAAGATTTAGATATTTGGGTAGAAATGGAACCGAATAATGCCAAACGGCTAATGGATGCTCTCGTGGCATTTGGTTTTGGCTCCGTTGGGCTAACCCAAGAAGATTTTCTTACTCCCGATAGAGTAATTCAGCTTGGCTACCCACCCAATCGGATTGACTTGGTAACAACCCCTGATGGTGTTAATTTTGAAACCTGTTATCAATCCAAAATACCGGTAGAAATTGACGAAATAGAAGTTAGTTTTATAGATTTGGAAAATCTCAAAATTAATAAAAAGGCATCGGGAAGGCTGCAAGATTTAGCAGATTTGGAGAAATTGAGTGAATAATGAAGAGATCGATTGTATGTAATTTGCTCCAGATAGAAGCTTATGATAAGCAAACTGATGGCTGATGTAACAAATTCACTACCAACTTTTGAGCAGCCCGATCGCTCGGGAGTGGGAGCGCTTACTGGACTACGTCAGTTGTCAGTTGTCAGATGTCAGTTGTCAGCCCTCCCGTTACAGGGGACTGGCAGGCCAGCAGTGCCAGCAGTGCCAGTCGGAGATCGAGAGCGGATTTCAACTATAGCTTCTAGTTGAGAATAGTTCCTTTTCTCATTAATCTTTAATTATTGACAAGATAGGGCTGCTGGCTGGATTCCAGAAGTCAGGAGTGGCAAGGCGAGAGCGCGTTTAAGGTTTGTCGAACTCACGTCGATCCGGGTGAAGCTGAGGCGATCGCCTTGGCTGTTGAGTTAAAAGCTGAACGGTTACTCATGGATGAACGACTTGGTAGAACTGCTGCAATGGGAGTAGGGCTAAAAGTCATAGGTGTCTTAGGCATCCTCATTGCTGCCAAACGTAACAACTTAATTCAAGAGGTAAAACCGTTGCTTGACGATCTAATCGATCGGGTTGGCTTCTGGGTTGACGAGCAGCTTTATACAGAAGTTTTGCAGGCAGTTGGCGAGTCAGAATGAAGCCTCCTGGTAGCCGATACTATAGTAAGTAGGCGATCGCAATTTCCTTGTTACCAGGCTCCGGCTTGGTAATGATATTCTAGAGGCGGAGCCTCTAGTTGCAATTGGTGCAAGCGTGGCACCCACCACGATAAGATAGAACTAGCAGCTGAACCGATCCACAGCGTTTTACAATCAACCTAGTTCATAGGAGGTCACAATGGAACCGCAACAGCAGCACAATAGTTTACTTGAGGACGCTCAATCCAGTTTGGGCCAGCTTTCTGATGAGCGATCGCGCCTAGCAAGAGAATTCATAGCGTACCTAGAGCAGCAAGACAGAGAAGATCGGGACCGTCGCCGGCAACAGTTCTTAGCAACTGACGCGGCGATCGCCCGCCTCCGGGAACAAATCAGAGCCCGTACAGGGATACATCCCAATTCTGTACCACTAATTCGCCAACTCCGGGAAGGAGACGAATATCGTGGTTGAGCAAGTTCTCTGTCTGGACACCAGCGTCATTATTAAATACTTAACGCTAGAAGAGCCTGTAGAGGAAGCAGAACAAGCTATCGAACTTATCCACACAGCCCAATCAGACACCGTACAGCTGGTGGCTCCAGCCTTTGCTTGGGCAGAAGTTGGTTCAGTGCTGCGCAAGAAGGTAAGAACTAACAAGTTGACAGTTTCCGAAGCTGACAGCTTGTGGCAGTTTTTTGCCACCTTACCTATTGACTATATAGATAAGCAGCTCCGTAATCGAGCATGGGAAATTGCCCATATTTATCAGCTGCCAACCCTTTACGATGCTGCCTTCCTCGCTTCTCTAGAGGTAGCACTAGCCCCAGAGAGCGCTACGCGAGAATTTTGGACAGCAGATCGAGTGCTTTTGAATTCCTTGGGGAGTGCAAGACCAGCTTACGTTAAAGAACTTGGCAACTGAATTTACTCATGACTAGGCGATCGCCTGGTCATGATATTCTAGAGGATATGCCTCTAGTTGCAACTGGTGTCAGCTCTGAGTAAACAAGGAGATTGAACAAATGAGTTTGGTTATTTCCGATGAGTTTCTGCAAGCGGCACATATCTCTGAAGCAGTTCTCAAGCTAGAAATTGCCATACTGCTCTTTCAGCAGGAAAAGATTACCTTGGGTACAGCAAGCCAATTTGCAGGTATGAATCAACTAGAGTTTCACAGAATTTTAGGTAGCCGCAAAATTCCCATTCATTATGGTGTTGAGGAATTTCGGCAAGACCTGAGAACATTAGAGGCAAAAGACTGGCGATGATTGTTAAGTAATTAAAAGTTATTTGGTTAAAATTAAAAATTGGTTAAAATAATTAATAACAAGTATCGCATATTTTTAACTATACAATTACCAGGTATGAAGCCATTATATAATTTAACGTTTAAGTATCGAGAGGGTTGTGATGTTACATTTTAAGAAAAAGATTGTCACCGATGAAGCTATGCGTCCAGTTGCTGTGTTGATTGATTATCAGGACTGGCAGAAAATTGAAAAGCTGTTGGCAGAATGTCAGTTACCTAAACAAGAGGAGTCTAGCATAAGTAAATATGCCGGCGTGATAAAATTAACTCAAGATCCTTTGGAGTATCAACAACAAATTAGGGATGAGTGGCAGTGATAGAATCTTTAACAGAAATAACAGTCAGTGCTAATATTATAATGGCGATCGCCCTGTGGTCAAAACCAACCCGTTGTTACTCGGCCTCGCCGCCCGAACCCTAAAGGGTCCAGCTACAGGAACAAAGCCCGCCTGCGCGGGCTATATTACATGCATCATCGATGCACCCGGCTATCAACTACTTGTGATCGCACCCATCGCCTTTACCTCGGACTCATAAAGGAAAGGGCGATCGCATAGCAAACTTGTGCTCTCGCTACCAAACTCTGGACTGATAACGAGACTATACCTATTCCTATCAGCGGCTTTTCCCCATGCGTTTTCTCAGCTCTGCAATCAGCTTTCTAATCTGGTCATTTACCTCTTCACTCAACTTGTCGCGAGCAAAGGTTGCTGCTTCATGGGCAAGAATCGTAACGTCAGGTACTAATATAGGAATACCTTGCTGTGAGTTTCCCGTGTCGAATCCTGATTGCGTGTGATGGCGATCGAGTGCCCAATGCTCAGCAGCCAACCACGAAAGCATCTCATCTAAGTTCTTTTGATAAGAGTTGGGCTTATCCTGTAAATTGACAGCAGCTTCCAGGCGAGGAATTAAAAATTGACCTGCTGTACCAGAATCGCTATCAACTATCGTTTGATAAGCAGATGTGGGTGCAGCGTAGCACATGATAACTCCCGCCTTATCACAAGCATAAATCAACGCTTGATAGTCATTTTGATCTAGAATATTTTCTTGACGTTCTTCTTGCTTCCTAGCAATGCGTTCTGCGAACCACTTATTCCAATCATCTTTACTATCTTCTTGTAAAAGTCTATTCTGACCGTTTTCTGAGATTACTAAAGGTAGAGAATAGTCTAGGAAGACAATATCTGAAAAACGGCGTAAAGATTGGAAAGTAAGGAAAATTCGCTCTCGTTCAAACTTCCTATTTTTCTTTGCTAACCCAAGAAATAGAAGCTGCGATACCGCTGTATCTGCCAAAGGAGCTTTATATACGTCTTCATCATCAACAACTACTTGACCAGCTACTTTAAATTGCTTAATGTGCAAATACCAAAATACTAAAGGTGCTAGCCATGACAGCTCGGGATTTTTAACCGCAGACCCATAGACAATTTTACCCCTAGTACTTGACAGAGTATTGTGAATGACATCAGCAAACTTATTGATTAAGTTGCGGACAATTCTACCATACAAGCCGTTATCTTCATAGAAGTTTAAACGATGTACTATAGGTAACACGCGACCGTCACGAAATATCAGGGTAGGTCTGGGATTAATACCCAACTCTGGTATATTGCCAATGGGACGCCACTTAGACTCGTCCATTGAAACATGAAGGTCTTGTGAGTATTGTCTGAGATCCATCGCTGCGGTTCGCGAGTGCCTAAAATCTGAGTTTGTACCAATGGATCTCATTAGGTCTGGAGATAACACCAATCCATTTTCAGCGGCTCTAAAGTCCTCGTACTCTTGGAGATGATCGGGAAAAATATCAAAATCCTGGTATTCTAGCTTTCCTCCACTATCGGCGGTAACTACCATTGCTGCTGCTGAGGTTGTTACTACCACTGGATCGGGAGGAATAAAACTGCCTTGAGAGTGATCTAATAAAATGTCTGCCACAGATGCATCGGTGCCTGCTGCTGCTTTGTGCATGTTGGTTGGTGGCATTCGCTCCTCAATTACTTTATCACCCAAAATCCGCTTTCCCAGTTTTTCTCGTGCTTTTTCCTCATTCAAGAAAGCACGTTGTTCTTGTTCAACGAAATATTTTGCTTGTCCAGGCAAATCCAAAATCCCTGGAATTTCGTCTAGTGAACGGTCGAGTCGCCAAAATCGCTGAAAGTAGTTTCTTGCCCATATCAGTCGCTCATCCAGTCTGGAAGCGAGTTTCTTTACTTCTTCTCTGTTACCACTTTGCAACCGGCGCTTAAGCAGATTAATTTGCTCTCCCAGTTGGTTGAGATCGTTTACTACCCACGCTGCCATTTCTATAACCATATCTACAGGGTTTTTTTCTGCCAATTGAGGTGCTATTTCAACGATCGCCTGTGCGTATGATTCCGATTGCAAATGACTTGAGGCAATTTTTTCCAAAACGGAACGCGCTTGCTCTTGACGTTTAAGTTCCTCTGGATCTAGCTCTAGCTCTTCTCTTTCCACCTCGGTTCTTGGAATCAAGCGAGACTTATTGCTTACCCCAGTAATTCGATCGAATAGGTTTAGCTGTTGCGGTATTGGCTGTCGCGGTAATTTATCCTGGTGAAAGTAAGCGTAGGCAGTCTTTCCTCTTCCTTTACCCCGACGCTTTTGTTTGTTCAGTTTACCTGCCTCAGCAAGTTGGTTCAGTAGAGCGCGTACAGATGTTTCCGAAACATTACCATCTCCGACTCTAAGTCTATCGACAATCTCTGCGACTGTTAAACCATCATCTTCTGCCGCTAGCAAATCCAGAAGGCTTTGTTCTAGGATCTGTTCTCTTTTCGCCATTTTTTAACCTCCTCAGCTATATTTGGTGTTGGCGCCCCTTCTCTGGTCTGACGCTTGCGAATCCTGACAAGTGCTGGGTGTCGCATAATGTCCATACTAGATGAGACGATCGCCGTTCCCTTGGCCAGCTTGGGAATGCGTAACTTCATTTCTTCCGCAACATCTCCCATCGTGCCTGATACTAATTTAATGTCATCCGGATCTAGGGCGAATACCACCCGCGTATTACAAGTCAAAAGCACCTGCTTGTCCATAGATGACGGACTCTGGGTGATCAGCGCGATGCCGATCGCGTCGTGACGAGCAGTGCGGATCATCTCTCGGATAACATTAGTAGAAGGCGTGATCCCTCCTGCTGCTGGTAAGAAAAAATGAGCTTCATCCAGCACAAACACGAAAGGGGGAATTTTCTCGCGCTTTCTGAGTGCTTGAAGCATTCGCGCCGTCGCCCCAACGATCGAGTTTCGTTGCTGTTGGTTTAAATGACCGATAAATACATTTGTTATTGGTTTTTCTGTAAATTCCTCCAACCATGCCTCAGTACCAGTAGTCAACAGTCTATTGCGTTTAAAGGTTGTTTGCACTTTGCGTGCTGCTCGCTTTGCCACAGAACCTTGCCCAAATTCCTCACCTGCCCTGTTGATTTCATCCAAAAGTTTCTGAATAGGGATGTTTACCCTTCCCGTCTGCTCTATGCTTTGAAAAGCTTCCCCTAAAACTACATTATAGCCCTGGGAAACTAATTCCGATTGGTCAGATGTCAGGTTAGGGACAAATCCCAAAAACTCATTCCATCCAATCACCGAGTAAGGCACTCGAAAGTCTTTTCCGGCTCGAAAGCTACGCCCTTTCAGGTCTTCAGCAGCATAAATCATGTCTCCGAGCACGTCGAAGGCAATAACCGGAATGCCGTGGCCTGCTAATTCCTCGATCAAAACGCCTACGGCATAACTCTTGCCTACCCCCGTTTTTCCTACCACTGCCAGATGCCGGGCGATCGCCTCCATTGGCAGCACAAAATCTACGGAACGGTTCCCCGATTCAATTATCCCGATGTGAAAACCCTTGTCCGGCGAGTCGGGAATGTTGTGTAACCACGGAATCTGGTCTGCTGGCAGTTCATAGACACCCTTGCCAGTTTGCCCCAGAAGACTAGGTTCCTTCACGGTCATCTTGCCGCCATCATCTAGATGGATCTCGCCCAAGACTTCGACATTCATCACCCGAGTGACGTGAGGAGCTAGATCTCCCGGCCTGGGATCCTTGTGACCGACATTGTATGCCTGATCCTGTTGCATGGAGGACGGGTTGGCACGGGGGTTGTCTTCTGTACCGCCGATTATCCGTCCGTAATGAACGCTGCGATCTGAATCGCGTTCAATTATGACGTAGGTGCCCAAGGCTGGCTGACGGCCCACCTGGACGTGGAAAGGCACTTCGTCGAATGTCGGCGAACCCAAGTAGGGGGATGAGGATGTCGTTCCCAGGCGAACTGCATCCGTTAGAGATAGTTCTTCACTGATTCTCCTTCCCATAATGTTTCAGGAAAACATACGTTAAATAATTATTGCCGATTATTTTATCGGTGTCAAATTCAATTATGACGTAGGTGCCCAAGGCTGCCACCTGGACGTGGAAAGGCACTTCGTCGAATGTCGGCGAACCCAAGTAGGGGGATGAGGATGTTGTTCCCAGGCGAACTGCATCCGTTAGAGATAGTTCTTTACTGATGCTCCTTCCCATAATGTCTCAGGAAAACACACATAAATAATTATTGCCGATTATTTTATCAGTGTCAAGTCCTTCGGGATTCAATACCGCTATAACGCCCGCTAACTTTCAGAACATACCTCCAGTTAGATGTATGGCTAAAAAACATACATCAAGCTTGGTGTATGTTTTTGGGGTGTGGTCAAAAGTTTAGCTCCTCTTGCTACCATACCTGTAACTATGAGTATGGTATGCTGCGGGGTGTGGTCAAAAGTAGTTGGGCGTTGCACAATTAGGAGATGATAGGGATTGTTGATGAGTGATTCTTGACCGCTAATTCGCCGACTCTGAGAAGGAGACGAATATCGTGGTTGAGTTCTTTGTCTGGATACTAGCGTCAGCATCAAATACCTAACGCTATAAAAGCCTGTAGAGGAAGCACAATAAGCTATTGAACTTATCCACACAGCCCAATCAGACACCGTACAGCTGGTGGCTCCAGCCTTTGCTTGGGCAGGCGATAGCTTATAATAAAATTAATTATACTCATATCTTGCACCATTGTCAACTAGAGGCGGAGCCTCTAGAACTCGTTCCCAGGCAAAGCGCCTAGTTGAGTTGCTAAGAGATGCTGGACAGGATGTTATTACGGTAAGAGAAGCGGATCTGATGACAAAGCCAGACTCGTTGGTTCTCGACTATGCCAGACAGGTGATGAGAAAAACTTATCAATCACTCAAGTCCTGACTGGACAAGGATTTGACTCTGTTTGCGATCGGGCAAACCTGTCTGGAAAACCTGGTTAGACACCATTTACTCGTTCCCTGGCAGAGCCAGGGAAGGCACGCCGAGGCTCTGCCGACCGGTGCCGGCGGCTATACGGGGAATCATTTCAACTCGTTGGCTGGTTCTACCTGGGAAGGCACGCCGGAGGCTCTGCTCCCAGGTGCTGGCGGCTATACTGGTAATTATTTCCTAAACTGGTCCCCTCTCGGCGATCGCCAAGATAGGATCTAAGGAGCAAACAGTGCTAGCGATCGGGGCACTGAGAAGATTTGGGAAATTCTCTCACCTCAGGCATCCCCCCTCCCCCGATCGCGTATGATATGATATCAGGAGCAAACAGCCACAAGTCCAAGAAAGCCCGATCGGCACCGGACCGGAACCCACGCAGGAGTAAAAAGTTAACCGCCCATGTTCCAACTGTTGTGATATAATAGTTATAGCTCTTGTACCACAGTCATTCCCAAGGAGAAGACAACCAATGTTGCTTGCACCCTTTGAAGAAAAACTCTGGGATCAAATCCCCTCGAAAAATAGTCAAAAAACAATGTCAGATAGGGAAATTATAGCTAAGTACGATAAAGGAGAGCAAAGAATCCTTACCGAAATCAACCGGGAAAAGTTACCAAGTTTTGTTGAATCATTAAAGAAACCGGATTATATAGATTTGCGCCCATTCTACCAGAGGAGAGCGCGTTGGAACCCTATCCAACAATCACGATTGATCGAATCATTTCTTATCAATATTCCTGTACCACCAATCATTCTTTATGAAAAAGCCTATAATTCCTATGAAGTGATGGACGGTCAACAGAGAATAACAGCACTTCAAGCTTTTTACGAAAACAAACTCGTACTTCAAGGACTAGAGCTTTGGCCAGAACTAAATGGACGGAAGTATGAAGACCTGCCACTAACAATTAAAGCTGGGATCAACCGTCGTTCTCTATCCTCGATCGTATTGATATTTGAGTCGGAACCAAATCCTGAAAAGGCACTGTTTCTAAAGCAGCGTGCTTTTGAGCGTCTGAATACTGAAGGAGTCGATCTAAGTCGGCAGGAGATCAGAAACTGTTTATATCTAGGAAAATTTAACGAACTCTTGCTAACACTAGCACGGAAACCGATATTTGCTGAGGCTTGGGGGATACCTATAGAAGATAATGACAAAAAACTGTCTAAGAATGCTCTCTACAAAAAGATGGAAGACGCCGAGTTAGTTCTGCGCTTCTTCGCCTTGCGTCATGCTGAGGAATTACGCGGAGATTTAACAGAATTCTTGGATTTATACATGATGAAAAGTATGCACTGTTCTGATGAAGATGTTAAGGTGCTTGAGAGCATTTTTATTCAAACAATCGATCTGGCTCACAAAATTTACGGACAGGATTTGTTTAAGCCTTTCGACCGGCAGTCTAACCCGAGACAAGATCGTCCTTATAAAGCTTATTATGATGCTGTTATGGTGGGGTTGAGCAGGCATTTGTCCGATGCCAACCTGCTGATTTCGCGAAAAGAACAAGTGATTGCACGGACAAGGCAGCTTCTGAACGACGACAAAGCGCGTCTGTTTACCGGTGGTGGAAAAACCAATGCCGATATCCAGAAGCGAATCCAACTTTTCGACGATATGCTGACCCAAGTTATTGCCGAGTAACTAGCCATGTTTTACTTTGACAAGCTTCTCAATCTTATCAATACACTCAGGCAGAAAATTTCTACCACCCGTGCAATTCTCCGGACCAATCAAAAGCTCAGAGAAATCGCGATCGCAACGAAACAGGAATCAGAGGAGAGTGTAAAAATAACTGAACTGGTTGAGGTAATTCCAGAGGAGAATGAATGGCGGATTTACGAACGCTGTGCTGCTATTACTCGGTTATATGCTGTTTACGAGAAATTTGTTGAAGATTTAATTTCTCTGTGGTTATAATTTCTTCCAGAACAGGTTTCCAGTTATTCTGACTTGGACGAGAGAATCAGGAATACACACCGTGAAGGGGTAGGGCGTTTGCTGCTTGACTTAAAAAAGAAGAGATTTAAAACTCTTCAGGAAATCGATGTTGTTAAAGGGTTATTCGATGGGATAACAGGCAAAGAAAAATACTATTTAATACCTCAAGCATTTCTCTTGCACGAGCAAAATTTACGGAAGGATGAGCTAGACAGATTGTTGGCTGATGCTGGAATTGCCGATGCTTGGAGGTGGGTAAATAAATACATGGAAAGTCAAAATATTGGTAAAATAGAACTAAATGAACTGATTAGTTACCGGAATGATGCAGCACACGGAGCAGTTGTAGATGAGATTTTGGGCTTTCAAGAACTCCTAGAATTATGTGATTTTATCGAGTCCTTAGGCCAAGCATTAGCAGAGTTGGTGACTTATCGTATAATATTGCAACAGGGATCGACAGGACAAGTTAGGGAAATTGGTGAAATTACAGAGTGGTTCGATCGACCAAAAGCAGCTGTAGCAAAGGTTAGGGATATCACTTTATCTGTGAAACAAAGGATTTTTTTAGCCAGTGAGACAAAAGCTTACTGCCAGTTAGTTATAATTGAGAGTATTCAAATCGATGATGTTTCCCAGGATACGGTGGAGATAACAACTGAGACAGAGGTGGGATTGAAGTTTAATGCTAATGCGAGGAAAGGATTAAGTCTTTATGTGGAAGTTGACAAGTCCCCAGAACAGTAACCCCCAGCATGGTTACGGCGATCGCGCTATGGGAGCCAGATGATCCTGAATGGATTAACTATTCTTATGGTGGCTGTAATTCTCTCACTTCGCTGCTGGCCCCCCACGGACCAACCTTGCTAACCCACGGGCCAACCTTGCTAACGCACGACTGGAACGGGGAAACTAATTTACAGTTGCATAGCTATAGGGCGGCATCTTACCGAAGCACCAGAGAGTATTGCCTCTGCAGGGGCCAACCTTGCTAACCCACGGACCAACCTTGCTAACCCACGGGCCAATCTTGCTAACCCACGGGCCAACCTTGCTAACGCACGACTGGAACGGAGAAACTAATTTACAGTTGCATAGCTATAGGGCTTACCGAAGCACCAGAGAGTATTGCCTCTGCAGGGGCCAACTTTGCTAACCCACGGGCCAACTTTGCTAACCCACGGACCAACCTTGCTAACCCACGGACCAACTTTGCTAACCCACGACTGGAACGGGGAAACTAATTTACAGTTGCATAGCTATAGGGCGGCGGCATCTTACCGAAGCACCAGGGAGAGGGACTTAAGCACGACTGAATATTTTAGTCCTCACCACCCTGCTTACTAACGCCAAGATGAACTTTGCTTACGCAACCATGAACTTTGCCGCAGCAATATTGCTTTTGGAGAAAGCAAAAATCATTCGGGCCGCGTAAAACCATATCTTACAGAAGCAAAAACCAGTTTTTGGCTAGCACGCCCGTCTTTTGCTTCTCACAAAATGATTTTGGTAGTGGCACGGTTCGTTTTTTAAGCTCCCCGAATCGTTCGGGGAGCGCAGCGGCGCGACATCGGAGCACTACGTTGATGTCGGATATGGCCGCTCCCGTGGGTTGGTCTTTAATTACCGATCGCTCCTTTTTGACCGGTGCCTGTTCCCGTGGTGGTCGCAGAGGCCAAGACCGGGTTTCTTCTCCTTAGGGACTTGCAATTTATTAAAGTACCAATCTTCTTGGGCAGCGTTACCGACCGTTCCCCGCCCTTGAGTTCCCCGTTCCCCTTTCCTGCGCTACTTTATTTTCTTGCTCGTCCCTTAGCTAAAAGCCTAGAGCGTCGGTCCAGTAGAAGTAGTTGACAAAAAAAAGAAAATGTGCATCTGCTAAAATTGGTAGCGTCAATAACAATTTTGAGCCTCCGGAGCGAGACCCCACAGGGCCATAAGTGAGGAGCGGGATACGAGCAGAAGAACGATTTTCCGTCTATGCACACATTGTTAAATTTGTCAAGCATTATTAATGGACCGACGCTCTAGAGAACCGGTGTAATCTGACTCTGAGCCAACAGATGCTATCATATATTGAAAATGGGAAGCGCAAGGTAGACACCGAAAGAGAGTTACCGGCGTTCGCCACTGTCTACGGCAAGCCCATAGATTTCTTCTACGAAACCCTGGAATTGCCCACGTCACCACCGGCACTCACCAAGGTTGGCGATCGCAGGTCTGTTGTCTCTGTTGATCTAGAAGCCCTCACCCACCGCGATCGGCTAGAACTAGCAGCAGAACTGATCCACAGCGTTTTGCAGTCAACCTAGTTAATGGCAGGTGACGATGGAACCGCAACAGCAGCACAACAGTTTACTTGCAGAAGCTCAATACCGTTTGGGCGAGCTTTCTGATGAGCGATCGCGCCTAGCAAGAGTAGAGTTCTGTTTCACATCGAACATCTCCCCAATTGTCCAGTTTTGGATATCCCACCCATCGTCAGGGTAAAATCTTAGCAAATATTGTCCCATAAAAGTTTCAGTCACAATAGTCATTTTTCGATGTGTAATGACAATGGGCGATAGCTTATAATAAAATTAATTATACCGATCGCGACTGTCCGAGGAAAAGCAAAAAGAAACATGGTCAGACCCGCAGCATCTTCTCCAGAAACACTGTCCACATATGGACAGCACTTCAAAATAACTCCAGATCGAGAAGCACAGCTAGACTGGCTGTGCAAGGAGATCGGGGCGGTCAACATAGAAGAAGTAATTGAACGCTCCATTAATGTGATGGTGGCTCTCAAGCGCCAAATGTCTCCAGGCTCTCAACTATTTCTACACAGTCCGTCCGGACAAATGCGCTTAGCGATCCCAGAACTTGAACCCATATCGACTGAACAGTGGCAGTATTTAGTAGAGCGTCAGCATCCTTGGCGGGGTCGGGGTCGAGCTAGGAATCACTTCCCAACCCTCCCTTTCGGAACCGGACTTGCACCTTTCAATGCATCCGGCTACTGGGTGATAGGCCCTTTCCTTGGGCAGCTTGTCAGGATTGCTCCTGGTTTGCCTTACAATCTGTTCGTTTATCCCTATCCTGGATGTGTTTTGCCAGGAAGTTATAACCTAACCTCCCTTGGGAGCTGGTCACCGTAATATTAATCAGAATTACTTGTCCCCGATTGTTTCCTATCATCACCGTCCCACGTCTGCATATCCATAGGCGTTACCCTAGGCATTGGCTTCTTAGGACATCCCTTCCCCAGTGGCTTTGCGCTTATCATCTAACTTATCCATCCGATGGACATACCAGGTGGATAGCACACTGGAGATTACTTTGTTCCTTGGTATCATTATTTATGCTTTTAGGCCCCTACACTCCCCCGGGAGCTTTATGGAGTACATTATCAACTATTGCCGACAGTTGATACCTTGCTTCCTATCCCTTTTGGGCCAGCGTATCAGCTCTTTCGCTGGTCTGTATTAACGAGGTTTAAGTAGGTTCGCTTTTTCTAGCCATGAGCATTTCCCTAGCGGCGTTTCCGGTTTGAGCTACCAGATGGCCTACACTTAAGTCCTTGCTCCGCACCACGATGATGTCACTTCGCAGCACTAAGGACCGGAGTCACTCCTGTACTTGGAGGGAGGGGTTTGGACCCTCATGATACCAAAGTTGTCGGCTTATGGAACCGACCCGGCTTTCACTGTGTTTCAGTTTATACCGGAACAAATCGCACCGGCAACTTTACATCAAAGGGCAGAAACTGCGAGCCTTTACGGTCTGGCAGGATATGCTAGTTAATGACTTGACTCCAGAAGAGACCGCAGATAATTGGGATCTTCCTCTAGCCGCTATTCACGAAGTTATTCGTTATTGCGAGAGTCATCAAGAACTCTTGAAAATGGAAGCGGATGAAGAACGTTACCGACTAGAAGAACAAGGAGTTTCCTTTGAGCCTCAGACTATTAATTGATGAAGACTCCCAGGCAAAGCGCCTAGTTGAGTTGCTAAGGGATGCTGGACACGATGTTATTACGGTAAGAGAAGCGGATCTGATGACAAAGCCAGACTCCTTGGTTCTCGACTATGCCAGACAGGATGGACGATTGGTGCTGACTAAAAACTCCAATGACTTTAACATCCTCCACAGGGCAGATCCAAATCATCCGGGCATATTGGTTGTCTATGAGTACTTTGACCGCTCAAAGAATATGAACTATGAAACTATAGTTAAATGTATCGCCAATATCGAGGAATCTGGTTTTAGCTTAACAAATCAATTTATTTCCCTAAACTCCTGGAAATACTGATTATTTTTCAGATAGTTATGGCATGGCAATGCGATCGCCCTACTTCGGGAACAAATCAAAGCCCATACAGGGATACATCCCAATTCTTTACCGTTAATTCACCGACTCCGGAAAGCAGACGAATATATATCATGGTTGATCGACCAATATTTTTAGTCGGTTTTCAACCGACTTTAGCTATTAGCAGGGGGTTTGAACCCCCTGCGGGCTATGAGACTAATCGAGAATGGTAAAATAACTCACTAGATCATACTTTTGTAGCAATGCCTTTATACATATAGCCAGCAAATTTAGGAGTTTTCTCCATATAAAACTCCTCCAGCTTCAGCACCTCAAACTGGTTTTCCACTAGCTTTTTCATATTGCGATCGAGATGACAGCCATCAGCGATAATCTTCTGTAAAGGGGTCAAGCGATGTTGCCAGACTTGCACTTTGGGGTCGTCACTCAGTCCATGTTCTATGAAAAAGAACTTTCCCCCAGGTTTGAGCACCCGATAAATTTCCTGTAGTGCTTGTTCTACCTTGGCAATGCTACATAATGTCCAGGTACTCACCACGCTATCAAAGCTATTATCATCCATCGGTAAATTCTCACCATTCAGGACTCGATTAGCTACAATAATTCCCGAAGATTGAATGCGTTTTATTGCTAAAGCATTCATCCTAGCATTAGAATCGATCTCGGTCAGCTTTTGCAGGGTTTCCGGGTAATGGGGCAAATTCAATCCCGTACCAAAGCCAATTTCCAAAACTTCCCCCGAAACCTCAGACAAAACTTCTTGACGGTACTGGGTCAAAACGGGGTCGGACATCATCCAGTCCAAAGCGCGAGGGAAAATTACTTGTGAATAGAAACCCATCTTCTCATCTCCTCACAGGTCGATCGCCCCTTGCCAACAGAATCTGATATCATCTAATATCTGGCATATGGGGCAGTAAAATATTCAAAATGGTCAATACAGTTACAGTTAAGGTGCCAGCGACAACGGCCAACCTCGGTCCTGGCTTTGATTGCATCGGTGCAGCTTTAACCCTCTACAATCAATTCCAGTTCTCCTACCTCACCGAGAATGACGACAAGGTTTATCATATCAATGTCACCGGTGCAGGGGCAAAGGGACTGAGTACGGGTGCTGACAATCTCCTCTACCAATCTTTTGTCAAATTGTATGAGCATTTAGGACAGACTGCGCCACCCGTACAGATCGACCTTACCATCAACGTACCTTTGGCCAGAGGGTTGGGGAGTTCCGCCACCGCGATCGTCGGCGGGTTGGTTGCTGCTAACCTCCTAGCAGGCGAACCACTCAATCGAACTGAGGTGCTGGAACTGGCGATCTCCCTAGAAGGACATCCCGATAACGTCGTCCCGGCACTTTTGGGAGGCTGTCGTCTGGCCGCCACCAGTGATGGGGGTTGCCAGATTTGCGACATCCCCTGGCATTCCAATATTATTCCAGTTGTAGCAATACCCGATTTTGAACTATCTACCGCCGAGGCCCGACGGGTTCTCCCCACCCACTACAGTCGCGCCGATGCCATATTTAACACTTCCCATTTGGGCTTATTAGTGCGAGGATTAGAAACAGGTCGGGCCGACTGGATCCGATCGGCCCTGCAAGACCGCATCCATCAACCTTACCGGAAAAGCTTGATTCCCGGATATGATGTTGTCCAGAAAGCCGCTGTGGATGCCGGTGCATTAGGGATGGTAATCAGTGGTGCAGGACCGACTCTGTTGGCCTTGGTGGAACCAGGGCCAGCACCGGATGTAGCAGCGGCGATCGCATCTGCGTGGCAACAGCAGTCCATTGCAGCGGTGGTGAAAACCCTGCAAGTTGACCAGCAGGGAGTAACAACCAGCTAGTCAAAAACACATTGAGTAGAATGGATGCAGATGGTAAAATACCATTACCACCTGCTCCGGTGCGTGACTTGTGACTTGAAAAGTAAAGTAACGCGCAAAGTGCAAACTTTTGACTTTTGACTTGAAAAAGAGGAAAGCATCAATGGCAATCAAAAATCCGATACTGCGTATAGGAGATGGTATACAGTACCCGGAGTACCAACAGCAAGTCATGGAACTGCAAGATAAATTGAAAAAAGCGGGTGTACTTGCTGCTAACGTGCCATCCGATGGTCGATTTGACACCATAACTGAGGATGCGGTTAAACGTTTACAGCAGTATAACGAGTTATATGTGGATGGAATTGTTTATCCAGAGACATGGGCAGTCTTAAACCGAACATCCCCCACACCACCCCAAAAATATCCTGTACTCCGCCTCGGTGATGGCATTGATTCCCCTCAATTGCAAAATAATGTCAAAACCCTTCAGGATTTGCTGAAAAAACAGGGAATGATTTCCCAAACTGAACCATCAGATGGAAGATTTGACTCAAAAATTGAGTCGGCGGTTAAACGTTTCCAGCAGAGTAAGGGTATACTTGTTGATGGTCTTGTAGGTGAAAACACTTGGTCAGCTCTGGAGTCCAAATATGTAGAAGCTTATCGGCCCTATAAGAAGCAAGTTTGTGCTTTTGACTTGGACAGGATTGTCGCTACGATTCCTGGGAGTTATCGTGCCTATGGGCGGGAGTCGATTCCCTTAATATTGCAGGAATGTGAGGCAAATGGGGTTAGCGATCGAGGACAAATTGCCTATATTTTTGCGACAGCAGAACATGAATCTCATCTAGGACAATGGATGATAGAATTTGCTAGCGGTTGGGCCTATGAATGGCGATCGGATTTAGGCAATACAATATCGGGAGATGGTCCTCGCTATAAGGGGCGCGGTTTCGTGCAAATTACGGGACGGTACAATTATACGGATTGGGCTAACAGATTGGGTATCGATCTGGTGAATAATCCCGAAAGAGCAGCTGAACCCCAAAACGCTGCTAAAATCCTGGTAATCGGCATGCGGGATGGCACCTTTACCAGTTACAAGTTAAATGATTACATCTACGGAGACACCAGGGATTTTTACAATGCGCGGCGCATCATTAATCATCTAGATCGCGCTGCCGATATTGCCGCGATCGCTCGCGAGTATTATAGAGTTCTTTAGTCTATATATCTACAGCATGATATATAGCTACTCTAACAGGGTTTGATTTTATAATAAGCAGAAGGTGGTTAACAGTAACAACCTTCTGGTAAAAAAAATAAGTAGAATGGTGCAGATGGTAAAATACCATTACCACCTGCGGGACTCATTTTTCACGGTCACGCTGCGTGACTTTTAACCTGAAAAGTCACGCGCTTAGCAAAACTTTTGACTTTTGACTTGCAAAAGAGGAACGATCGATGGCAACAAAAAATCCGATACTGCGTATAGGAGATGGTATAGATTACCCGGATTTCCAAAATCAAGTCACGGATCTGCAAGATAAATTGAAAAAAGCGGGTGTACTTGCTGCTGAGGTGCCATCCGATGGTCGATTTGACTCCCAAACTGAAGATGCGGTTAAACGTCTTCAACAGGATAACGGCTTAATTGTGGATGGAATTGTTGGTCCAGACACCTGGTCAGTCTTAAACCGCACATCTTCCACACAGCCCCAGAGGTATCCTCTACTCCGCCTCGGTGATGGCATTGATTACCCAGAACTGCTTGCGGAAGTAAAAGTCCTTCAGGATTTACTGAAAAAACAGGGAATGCTTTCCCAAAATGAACCATTAGATGGGAAATTTGACCAGAAAATAGAGTCAGCGGTTAAACGTTTCCAGCAGAGTAAGGGTCTACTTGTTGATGGCATTGTAGGTGAAGAAACCTGGTCAGCTTTGCAGTCCAAACATGTAGAAGCTTATCGGTCCTATAAGAAGCAAGTTTGTGCTTTTGACTTGGACAGAATTCTCGCTACAATTCCCAATAGTTATCGTGACTATGGGCAGGAGTCGATTCCCTTAATTTTAAAGGAATGTGAGGCGAATGGGGTTAGGGATACTGGACAAATTGCCTATATTTTTGCGACAGCGGAACATGAATCTCATCTGGGACAATGGATGATAGAATTTGCTAGCGGTTGGGCCTATGAAGGGCGATCGGATTTAGGCAATACGCAATCGGGGCAGGATCCATCCCAGCTTTGCTTCCTGGCTGCGGGGATCTGAACGTGCTGTTGCCAGCTATACTAGCCCAGAAACCCAGTTTTTCCACAAAACCGGTTTCTTCATGCATTCCTGAGATGCTCTCGTGGCACCGCTGACACCGGCATATACAGGCCCCAGGGAGATCGGGGTGTGGTCAAAACCCGTTGGTAAGAGCCCGAACCCTAAAGGGCCCGGCTACATGAACAAAGCCCGCGCTCCGGGCCCCCTCCTCGCAGCGTAGAGTTCGTTACCCGGGGAGCTGGCAGTGGTCAAAACCCGTTGGTAGGAGCGCTCACCCTAAAGGGCCCGGCTACAGGTACAAAGCCCTCACCCTAAAGGGCCCGGCTATGAACAAAGCCCTCACCCTAAAGGGCCCGGCTACACGAACAAAGCCCTCACCCTAAAGGGCCCGGCTACAGGTACAAAGCCCCAGCTCCCCGGGTAACGCCCCCTCCTCGCAGCGTAGGGTTCGTTACCCGGGGAGCTGGCAGGGGCTATATACAGGTATCACCAGATGTACTGGCTATCAACTACTTATGACCACACCCAGTGCGGAGTGGTGCTTGCCTCGGGGGGAATGTTAGTGATTAATTTTTGTTGGAGGGCGCTCACCTTGTCGTGTCGGGACCGAGATGCGATGGGTGGGTCGTTTCTGTGAGCGCCCACCTTGTCGTGAGCCTGCCCGGCAACGACAGGGGTGGGCGCTCTGGACACGAAAGCTCTGGAAACGAAAGCTCACGGTTGTCTACAGCCCGCGCAGGCGGGCTTTGTTTGTGTAGCCGGACCCTTTAGGGTGAGGGCTTGACAAAGGATAGGATATAGGTCTAGGAGTTCTGTTAGCGTCCCTGTTTGTTGGGGACGGGAATTAATGGAAACTTCATTGTTTTTTGGTACGCCATGACAACATTAGACGTGTTTGCAATTTTGGAGGGAGTTGATCCTGGGTTGATTGATAAGAATGATTTTCTTCCGACTACGCAAGTGTAACGTTCTGTAATGTTCTCCCCGAGGGGAGAATTTTAGTGATTGATTTGTGTCGGAGGGCGCTTACCTTGTTGTGTTGGGACTGGGATGCGATCGGGTGGGTGTTTCTGTGAGCGCCCACCTTGTCGTGAGCCTGCCCGGCAACGACAGGGGTGGGCGCTCTGGACACGAAAGCTCTGGAAACGAAAGTCTCTGGAAATGACTCTTAAGAAGGGGAACTGGGATGTATCCGTTATTTTTCTATTCATGGACATCTATAACGAAATTTTATTGACCATTGACAATTAACAATTTTCAACCCTTATCATCCCGTGGCGCAGTCGTCCCCCGCCTGCGTGCAACGCCAGCAATTGAAAATTGAAAATTGGGAAACCTATTGAAAAAAAGCTCTCAGCTTTTATCCTTAGGCAATGAAAATCGGTGACATGCCGCAGCAGAGGTGAGAAGCACCCACCAGATGGCACCAGTCGCAATAGCCCGCCACTAAAGGAAAAGAGGCAAGCTCTAAGCTTTGGGTAGGCAAATCCAGCTCAAAGGAGTAAAATAGCAGAGAATGAGGGCAAACGCCATAGGCGATTACGGCTCTCCTCACTGCCAAGCACAGGTCTCCAGAGATAGGATGATGGCAGTCACCGAAAAAATGGTAGGAAACAGCGCGATGTTTGAATATTTTACAGAACAAGCGATAAAGGTAATAATGCTCGCTCAGGAAGAGGCCCGTCGCCTGGGACATAACTTCGTAGGGACGGAGCAAATCCTTCTGGGTTTAATTGGCGAAGGGACGGGAATAGCAGCAAAAGTGCTGGGGGAACAGAGGGTAAATCTGAAGGATGTCCGGACGGAGGTAGAAAAAATAATAGGTCGGGGATCGGGGTTCACGCCAGTGGAAATTCCGTTTACGCCTAGGGTAAAGCGGATTTTCGAGTCATCCCTGAACGAAGCTCGCCAATTGGGACATAATTACATAGGCACGGAACACCTGCTGCTGGGACTGATTCAGGACCGGGATGGGGTAGCAGCGAAGGTGTTGCAAAATATGGGGGTTGACCCCAACGCGATGCGCACCCAAGTGATTCGCATGCTGGGAGAAGAAGCAGCGGTAAGCGTGGGTGGGAAATCGAGTAACGGCAAGGTGCCCACCCTGGATGAGTTTGGCACGAATCTGACGAAACTGGCAGGACAGGGGAAACTGGACCCGGTGGTGGGTCGGGAGCCGGAAATTGAACGGGTAATCCAAATTCTGGGTCGCCGCACGAAGAATAATCCAGTGCTGATCGGAGAACCGGGGGTGGGGAAAACGGCGATCGCGGAAGGGTTGGCCCATCGGATTGTGAACAAGAACGTGCCGGAAATCCTAGAAAATAAGCAAATAATTAGCCTGGAACTGGGAATGCTAGTGGCAGGAACCCGGTTCCGAGGAGAATTTGAAGAGCGGTTGAAGAAAATTATCGAGGAAGTCAGATCGTCGGATAACATTATCCTGGTAATAGATGAAATCCATACGATCATAGGGGCGGGCTCGGTAGAAGGAAGCCTGGATGCGGCGAACATCCTCAAACCCGCATTGGCCAGAGGCGAACTGCAATGTATTGGGGCCACGACGCTGGATGAGTACCGCAAGTATATCGAGCGGGATGCAGCCCTGGAACGTCGGTTCCAACCAGTGAAGGTGGGAGAACCCAGCGTGGAAGAGACGATCGAGATTCTCTACGGTCTGCGATCGGCCTACGAACAGCATCACCAACTGAAAATATCCGATGAGGCGATCGTGGCCGCTGCTAACCTCTCGGACCGCTATATCTCGGACCGGTTTTTGCCGGATAAGGCGATCGATTTGGTGGATGAAGCAGGTTCCCGGGTCCGGCTGTTCAATTCAAAACTGCCGCCAGAGGTGAAGGAACAGAAGCGACAGTTGCGAGAAGTGATTAAGGAAAAAGAGGTGGCGGTTAAGGACCAGGACTTTGATAAGGCGGGAAAACTGCGCGATCGGGAGTTAGCAATTAAAAAGGAGATCCAAATCGCTACTAGCAATAAAATAAATATTGCTCCGGTGGTCAGCGCAGAAGACATCGCCCAAATTGTATCTTCCTGGACGGGGGTGCCGGTGCTCAAGCTGACGGAATCGGAATCGGAACTGCTGCTGCACATGGAGGATACCCTGCATCAGCGCCTGATCGGTCAAGAAGAAGCAGTGACGGCTGTATCTCGCGCTATTCGTCGGGCCCGCGTAGGTCTGAAAAACCCCAATCGCCCGATCGCCAGTTTCATCTTTTCGGGACCGACGGGTGTGGGCAAAACGGAACTGACAAAAGCTTTAGCAGCCTATTTCTTCGGTTCGGAAGAGGCAATGGTGCGCATAGATATGTCAGAATACATGGAACGTCACACGGTATCGAAACTGATCGGTGCGCCTCCTGGATTTGTAGGTTATCAGGAAGGGGGTCAACTGACAGAAGCGGTGCGCCGCCGTCCCTACACTGTGGTCCTTTTCGATGAAATTGAAAAAGCCCATCCGGATGTTTTTAACCTGATGCTGCAAATTTTTGAAGACGGTCGCCTGACGGATGCGAAGGGTCGGACTGTGGACTTTAAAAATACTCTGCTGATTATGACCTCTAACATCGGGTCCAAGGTGATTGAAAAAGGTGGGGGAGGTTTGGGATTCGAGTTTGAGGAAAATAGCGCTGATGCTCAGTATAACCGAATTCGCACTCTGGTAAATGAGGAACTGAAGCAGTATTTCCGCCCCGAGTTTCTCAACCGCTTGGATGAGATTATCGTCTTCCGTCAGTTGAACAAAGAACAGGTCAAAGAGATTTCGGAGATCATGCTACGGGAAGTCTTCGGTCGCCTCACGGAACAGGGTATTACTTTAGAAGTTACCGATGCTTTCAAAGAACTCTTGGTCAAGGAGGGATACAACCCTGCATACGGGGCGCGACCCCTGCGGCGAGCGATTATGCGCTTGTTGGAAGATGTCCTGGCTGAAGAGTTGCTCTCCGGTCGCATCTCTGATGGCGATCGGGCGATCGTGGATGTTGACGAAGAGGGTAAAGTTAAGGTAACCTGCGCCGAGAAGAAGCAGTTGCTCTCTGTTGGTTAATGGCAAGCATAAGTAATCGGACAAAATGACCGATCGCATTTTCTCAAGGGGCGATCGCCTTGAATTAAGAAACCCGATTTTTCCAAAAAACCGGGTTTCTGGCCGAGAGACGATCGCGGAAGCGTCGCCGCCCGAACCTTAGCCCGAACCCGTTCCCAGGCAGAGCCGGGGTGTGGTCAAAACCTGTTGATCGTTCCTCGGCTTTCCCAGTCGTGGGATCCCCCCAAACCCCCCTTAAAAAGGGGGGCGCACCGGTTGCCCCCCCCAATCGCGGCGGGGGGGTTTGGGGGGGATCCGCCGCAACTACTTTTGACCGCACCCGCAGAGCCGTGGGAACGAGGGGTCCGGCTACACGAACCTTCGCCCGCCTGCGCGGGCTTAATTACACTTAATTACAAAATTGGGATGCACCCCAAGGGACGATCGGGGAAGTAAAACACGGACTACCACTATGACAGAAATAAAGACTCCTTTATCTAATTCTCCAACAGCTACCCAACGGACTAAGTCTTTTTGGGTGGGGGAAAGCAAGCTTCTGCTACAAGATGCGATCGCAGTTGCCATAGAAGAAACTCGGCAGATGATGGCAGCAGGGATAGACATCAGCGATTCCTGTGTAGTTACACCGTTAGAATGGACTGCCAATAAATATCCAGAAATTGCCGAATATTGCAATCAATATTTAATGGAACTGGTGGAAGAACAAATCGAGCAAATAAATGATTCGACCTCAGATGAGCAAATAGTCGATAATTTTTGATGACAAGCATTGTTAAGTAAATTATTTCAAGATAGATTAAATGACCTGGGAAGAATTACTAGCAGAAGGGGATGAGGCAGTAAAAATAGTGCGTAAAGGGCTAAGAAGGAGAGGGATTAATGCAGGAGAGTCTATTGTTACTCAGTTCGACACTGATGAAGATATACCTGTGTACGATACTTCAGGGAAGAAAATTTTTTGGATATCTGTAAAAACTGTGTACGGGTCTATTACAGACCCAATTGAACAAATGCCCCCTAATTATAAGGGTTGGATGTGCGGTGAAGTAGAAAGTAAACAATGGGTGTATCCACCAGCGTTAATCATTTGGTACTGTCTAAAAACTGGAACAGCTTGGGGCGCAATAACTCCCAAACGTCCTAGTACGAAGTGGATTATTTTTCCAGATATATATGGAGTTGTAAAAGACAAACGAAAAAGTCGTTTAACAGGTGAGACTCATTACCTTTACCCATCTTATTGTGTCCCCGTTGACGAAATAATCAGCAAGGACGAAGTAATTCTATATATTCAGCAGAAAGTCCAAGAACTCAGCCGATGATGAGGATATCAACTTGTCAGTGGTCAATCATTTGTTGATAGCCGGGTGCATCGATGATAATGGCACACATCTTGGGCGAAACCCAACCTACATGTGAGTATTAATTCGTAGGCTGGGTTTCCGCAACGTTACCCAGCAGTTACCTGTAAAGTTGGGTTGAGGTACGAAACCCAACCTACGATGATTATAAATAATTGTTAGAAAAAAAACGATATTTTGCGGAAAATGTAGGGTTGAATCTGTATTAAAAATAAGGATTCAATCAGTCGATCCTGGGGTTGGGTGCAGAACCAAAGAAAATTACTACAGGAGCAACCCTGATATGGCTCGAATTAACGGTACGCAAAGGGGCGATCGGCTCTCGGGAACGTCGGAGCAGGACGTGATTCGAGGTAGAGCTGGTAACGATCGGCTTTTGGGCGATCGCGGAAATGACGTGCTCTATGGCAATGCAGGCCGGGATACCTTAACAGGAGGGGACATTTTCGTGCTCAGCGGCGGTCGCGATCGGATTACCGACTTTACTAACGGTCAGGACTTGATAGGATTACCAGGTCGTATCAGCTTCTCACGGCTACAGATCTCTGCTGGCACCGGGGCGAATGCTGGGAACACGATTATCTCCTTGGGACGCTTTCAGTTAGCAGTCTTGGAGGGGGTGAGCAGCAGCCAGATCGGTGCCGCTGATTTCACAAACGATCTGACACCGATATCGGAACCGCCGCCGCCACCACCGCCATCAAATGGCAATTTTAACATTGAATTCGACTATCGCTTTGACAGCAGCGGATTTTTCAATGACCCGGCCCGCCGGGCGGCATTAGAAGCTGCTGCTGATATCTGGGAGGGTTTTATTCAAGACGAGTTTCCCAATGTTCCAGCGGGGATCGAATTTACCATCGATAATCCTTCTGTCTCAGGCAGGGAAGAACGGATTGTCTTGAATTCGGAAATAGATGATTTGCTGATTTTCGCGGGGGCGCGTCCATTGCCTGGCAGCACTCTGGGGGAAGCTGGACCTGATGGCGTGGATGCTGCTGGAACTGTTTTCTCCAACCGCATCAATGGCAGTGATTTTCAGCCTTGGGTGGGAGGGTTGACCTTCGATCCGGATGCGAATTGGTTTTTTGACTCCACGCCCAATACAGATGGGGACATTCCTTTCGGCCAAAGCGATTTTATTAGTACGGCTTTGCATGAAATCGGGCATGTTTTGGGCTTTGGTACTGCTGACATTTTCGAGCAAATCGGTGCCGGGGGGGCTTTTGATGGTCCCAATGCTTTGAATGTGAATGGGGGCCAACCTATTCCTCTGGAAGGGGATTTGTCTCATGTTGAAGAGGGGTTTTTGAATGATACTGTCTTGCTGGACCCCATAAGCACGAACGGATCCCGTGAATTCCCGACTCAGGTTGATTTGGCTTTGTTGGCTGATATCGGCTATGAAATATCTGGCTTTACAGCTCAAGGATCGACGCCCCCGATCGCATCTTCTGGGGATGACCTGATCTTCGGCACGATTTTGGCTGATACGATCGATGGTTTAGGTGGTGACGACCAAATTCAAGGCGATCGGGGGAACGATCGGCTGAATGGAGGATCTGGGAATGATAACCTTTTTGGTCAAGCAGGTAACGATGCCCTGAATGGGGACGCTGGGGACGACCAACTTGTGGGAAATGAGGGTAATGACATTCTCAATGGTGGCTCTAATAATGATAACTTGTTCGGTGGCACGGGTAACGATATCCTGAATGGGGATGGGGGGAATGACTTCCTGAGTGGAGAAGAAGGGGATGATTTGCTCGATGGTGGTGCTGGGGATGATAACCTTTTTGGTGATGCGGGCCGGGATACATTCTTCTTTGGTGCTAACAATGGTGAAGACACTATTACCGACTTTGACATTGCTACTGAAAGGATCCAGATAGCATCTGGTCTGGGTTTTGCGACGGGGGCAGATGTGCTGGCTACTCTCTCCAGGAATTTCATTAATACTTCTGTCTTCACCCTGAGTCCGGGGAACTCGATCGAGGTATTTCATGAGGATGTATCTAACATAAATAATACTCCTCTGACAGCAGCAAATTTCGTTATTGTCTGATCTGTTTCATCCGCTAGCCAGCCCGGGGTGGGACACCCCCGGCTGGCTAGCTAAAGTCTGTTTAAAACCGACTAAAAACATTGTCATTTTAGTTTATTTATGAGTAGTGGCCACCGCCCACCGTGGTCAAAAGTAGTTATATAGTCAGACAGACAAGAAACCTGGTTTCTGCGACCAAATATTGCGTAACAAAGCAAAATTAGATCTTGAACCCGGTTTCTGGCCCCCCACGCGAGGGCCCTCCGAACTTTTATTTCGCTGGACGCGATCGGGAATTTGCAGAAAAAAAAATTAAACAGATAAAGATCGTTATGCTATGATTATAAAATAAATTAAGTGGGATTGCCAGAGTTAATGTGATAATGCCAATATAGTGTATTACCTGATGATAGTAACATAGACCAGCGGCTGCAAAACTTGAAGAATTCAGGTATGTTAGTTGGCAGCGATGAGAGCATCATCAATAAAAAACTTAATGACTTGGCAAACGAAGTTAAACAGGGTCAGATCGGTGCCAAAGGAGAAGTGACATTTTTAGAACGGCAAATATTTGGCGAAGGTAGACAGGTGTTAATCATCCCCGATCCGATACAGTCAAATGTTAAAATACCCGATTACGCAGTTTACCAAGATCGGGGTGGGACGCTGGGACGAGAAATTACTGAAGTAAAAACTACAGTGAGGACCACTAATGTTACCGTAGGTCAGGGATGGGAAAAATGGATTAAGAGTAAAATAAATGAAGGAAATAAACAGCTAAAACGCTCTGGAATTACTTATGGAATACCGGGTTCTTTGGAAATGCAGCTATACGAAAGTGCCAAGAGCGAATTTGCTCAGATACTTCAAGACGATGCTACTACTGTGGAGAGTTGGGTAACTAGAGAATTCCGTCCCAATCAAATGAGGAGCTTACGGCGAGTAGCTATTTATGGTAATGGAAAACTCCTGCTTGAGTTTACTCGAACTGTTGAAAACCAAATTGTCAAAACATTTCCTGCATAAAAAACTATGGTAGAAACAAGAACTTGGCGGCGCGGAAGCGGTCTCATAGATTGGACATATAATCTCGCCGATCGCCATCATCAGATAAAACAGTTGCTTGCCGATGGCTACCAGCGTAGAATCTGGATAGCAGATAAAATTGAGCGTCTGCTAGATGCTCTGGGAAATTTTGCCCTAGTTCAGGACGTAACAGTCGATACCTGGAGTGGTGGAGAAGATAGTTTGGCGATCGCCTCCTGGCAGGGGGCGGCGTCACGTTTAAGACTTGTAGACTTTTTGCAAAAAACAGACGAGGTGGTAAACATCGATTTTACCTTGACACTGCAATGCGCAACCCCGAAAACTAATGGCAAGCTAAAAGAATTACAGATTGAGTCTGGTGGGAGTATATTTTTCTTCATTGAACTAGAGGATGAGGGCAAATTGGATCTTAATACCGATACTCCAATTTGGTTGACTTTCTCTCTTGATGTTGATATCCATGCACCAATTTCTTGGGGACCAGTTCGGGATAATACTCAAAATGCTCGGCTGAATGGATCGCGCTTATCTGCTTTCCTACACCGTCTGGAACAGGACATCCCAGCAGAATTTATAGGAGTGGATGCTCCTGATTATCAAGGGATGGTCGATCGTTATGGATTTTTCACTCCCTCAATTGTCGGCCTGGATGCTATCGCTTGAAGTCTTGATGCGTGTAGGTTCGGGGGGCGCGTGTAGGTTCGTTCGCTTCGAGGAAAGGGATTCAAATATAAAATGGGGAGCATCCCTCGTTCCCTGCCAGAGTCAGGAAACGAATGTTTTATGAGCTATGTGATGGAAAAAAATTAAAAACTTTCTTCACAATGCAATTAATTGTGCTACTCTATTATTAGAGTCCAATCAAGAAATCAAAGAGAATAAATTGAGTTACGACAACACCTGCAAATATCTGGCAGAACAGGATCCGAGAGCATTCGTCCGTTGGATTTTTAATATAGACTCCGACGAGGTTGAGCTATTGAAGACTGAACTGCTATCGGAACCAGTCCAGGCGGATTCTATAATCTTCCTGCGCGTAGGGAATTCGATAAAGCACCTGGAATTTCAGACTCTCCCCTATTCATATCCGCCTATTCCTACTAGAATGCTGGACTATAAAGCAAGGTTGGTCAGACAGTATAACTGTGAAGTCAAACAGGCGGTGATTTTTCTGAAAGCCACTACAAGTGAATTAGTGTTCCAGAATCGGTATAAAGACTCTGATACCATACATCGGTATCAGGTCATTCGCTTATGGGAAGAAGACCCAGCTATACTGATGGCAGATCCGGGTCTTTTACCATTGGCCACTCTAGCTCGCAGCGATAACTCCAATAGCTTGTTAGCACAAGTGGCTCAGGAATTTGGTAAAATAGAGTCAACAGCTCGACGCAATGAGATATCAGCCTGCATTTCAATTTTGGCAGGTCTGCGATTTGAGAAACAATTGATTAATCAGTTATTCAAAGAGGAAGTCATGCGTGAATCAGTAATTTATCAGGATATTCTGCAAAAAGGTCGGCAAATTGGTCGCGCGGAAGGTCGCGTTGAAGGCCGTGAGGAAGGTCTCGCGGAAGGTCGCGCTGAAAGTTATTTGGAAGTTATTTACCGCCTGAGCGTGCGCCGATTTGGAGTTTGGACTGAGTGGTTTGACGATCGCCTGAAAAAGCTGTCTATCTCTGAGTTAGAAGATTTGGTAGAAGCGCTGTTGGATTTCTCGACGGTGGATGATTTAGCCGCTTGGTTACAGCAACATGAATCAGGCGATATGCCAGTAGCCCCATAGCCCCATGCCCGATCGCCCCAGGCGCGATCGGGGTACAATTCTATTATAGCTCAGAGATTTACCTGGGCGATGAAATAGCGGAGACAAAAAGGCGATAGCGCAATAGCCTAGTAATATTATGATAAGAGATAATTGATGTAGGGAGGAAAGATTAAATTGTGCCAGAACGTCAGATTGAGGGTAAAGGGTTTACGGTCAAAGAAAGTAAATTTGACTTCTTTTTTGGTAGAGTGACATCTAATACAAAAAATCTCAGGAGGTCATCAGATAACTTAGAAAATTTAAATATACTAGGAATTGATGAAGCTGCTGATGGTAGAGAACGTCTCCTAGAAATATTTCAGGAAGGATTAAATGCTCCCGAAATCCAGAAAGGAAGAAAACTAACTAAATACGGTCTGAACATATCCAGAAAAGTGGAAGTGAGCTATGGCGAAGTTGAAGGTGCGATCGTAGTTAGATACTTTTATCCTAATGGCGACCTATCCGTCAAGCCTCAAGTAACTTCGATCGTAGTGTTAATCTATAAATAGGAGTCAGGATGAAGATTAAAAGCATTAGGGAATCCGAGTTCAACCTTATGGAGGGTGTGAGGCAGATAATTGTCCATGATTACTCTCACAAATTTGCTATCCTAGACTTGGGAGAAAAATTTGGTAGTTACGGAATTAGTTGGCGCAGTTCCTCGCTAGAGCCGATAATTAAAGTATGGGAGGAAGAAAATGCAGTTTGGATCGGAGTAGATCAACAGTTAGCCTGTATTTGTCTGCAAAGCGGTCGCCTCCTAGTTTCACTACCCTTAACAACCTATATAGTGCAAATTCTGACGCTCGATCGGGTAACAGCGGTACTGACGGAAGAGGAAGTGCTGCTGTTTAACCCAGGAGGTTCTATCCGATTTAGTGAGGACTTACCGGACCAGGGAATAGGTATGTCTGTGGTTGGTGAAGAACTGGCGATCGAAATGCTCGATGGAGACAGTTTAACGATTAATACCATGACAGGTGTTTTCAAATCACTTGTCCCGATCGGGTAGAGATGATGGACAAATTTCAGCAAATTTAGTCAAAATATTTAAATTTTATTTGGCAGGCGATCTGGGTACAATTGCGATCGTAGCTCAGTTGCCCGCCCAGGTCCCGTGCATTTACAGGTTGATTTGCGCAGTGGTACTATCAACGCAGCCTTTATGCGATCGTCCAATCGTCAAGTCTCAGATCTGGCACCCGTGCAAAATCCCGTCGGTTGCGCGTAACCAGAATAGCATTTCGAGAAAGCGCGATCGCCGCAATGCGCAAATCTTGGGTGCCAATGCGAATCCTTTGACGAATCAATTCTGCGTAACAATCGTAAGCATCTCGGTCGAAGTCAAGTAAATTAACGCCATTGAAGAATTCTACTCCAGTCCGCAATCCTATGTAAGCCCATAGCAGTCTATCAGGTCGGGAAGATTGCCTGATAGCATTAAGCCATCCACGCATTTGTTCTTCCACTGTGATAACTGTCACGCCAATATCTTCACTATTGACTGCATTAACGCGCTGTATTACCAGAGGATGTCTATGTTGAAAAAGCGAGACGTGATCCGTATCAAGTATCCAAAAACTCACCTTTTAGCCTCCGGGAGCATCCATTGTACGATAATAGGCTTCCATTTCCCCATCCAGTTCGCGGCGATCGGCTTCTATATGTTCCAGCACTTCTGGGAAAACCGGATTATCTGCATACATCCCAGCAAACTTCATCCAAGGATGTTCTGGTTTGGGCAGTTCAATTTCCATCTGGACAATTTCTGCCTTTGACAAACGGGCAGTTAAAAGCTCTCGTACCTTTGCCAGGGCTTCCGATCGCGTTCCACCCTCAGCCTGACAGTTAGGCAAACCCCACACCGTCGCCCTTACCATACCCTCGTTTTCTGTTTCTATCACCACATTATAAGTCAAGTTCGTTTCATCCTCTGAATCTAATTGACGATAATAAGCTTCCATTTCCGCATCCCGATCGCGACGAAAGGCTTCGATATCTGCCAGGACATCGTCAAAATCTGGATCGTCCTTAAACATCCCGGCAAACTTTTTCCAAGGATGTTCGGGTTTGGGCAGTTCAATTTCCATTTTAACAATTTCCGCCTTTGACAAACGCGCTTTCAAAAGCTGGCTTACCTTTGCCAGTGCTTCTTCTCGCGTCGCCCCTGATGCCTGACAGTCAAGCAAACCCCACACTGTCGCCCTCACCATACCCTCGTTTTCTGTTTCTATCACCACATTATAAGTCAAGTTAGACAACTTGTCCGCAGTCGAGGTCAACTCCTTAGTTAAGGTCTCCATATTGATATTCTCTGCACGACTTCTTTATCTTAACATTATCTCGGTTAGATTGACAATTGTTAACACAAAATTAATCTTTATATAGCTTACGATTGAAAAAGATTCGATAAAGTATGTCAATAAACCGGATTATGTCACGAGAATATCGTTGAGAATTGCATGAGAAACCCGGTTTATGACTGCAACCTGTCTGTATCGCTTCTCATAAGCCCTTGTTATAGCGGTAGAGCTTTGTTGAGAATCAGTTCCCGATAACGTTCTTTTAATTCATCTTCGGTAAAAACATACAGTTCAAAGCCCAATAATTCTCGTAAATCCATCAATAAACCACCTTGTTCGAGTAAACCACTTCCCGGTTTTAAGTTTACCAGAAAATTTACCTCTGTGTCCCTGACTCCTCCTTCTGATACGCTTAAGTGAAAAATGCGCAGGCGATCGGCTCCATATTTGGCTGCAAGTTCCAAGATTTCCTGCTTGCAAGCCTGAATTTTGGCTCGCCGACTGCGGAGGACTACTTCCGGATCTACTTCCAGGGCGATCGCCTCTAACTGTGCTGCTAGAGATAGTTTTTCGTCTGGGGTCAGTTTTTCGGCTTGTTGAATTAATGTCTGCAATGTATTTTTACTCATAAGCTGATGGGACCGTTGCGACCAAAGAGAAGCGATCGGGGTCATTACCCTCGTTTCCAGTTTCAAGCTGGGAACGAACTCTAGAGGCTCTGCCTCCAGTTTAACCGAGATAGAGAAAAAATGGACAAATTTCATAAATCATGTTATGATAATCTTTTCAGAAGAGATTTCCGCAAGAATAGAGATGAAAAAGCTAACTAGAATAACAATGAATCCGGAAGTGATGGGCGGAAAACCTTGCATCCGTGGGTTACGAATCACAGTTGGGACTATTGTGGGACTAATAGCATCGGGTCATTCGCCAGAAACAATATTGCAAGCATATCCCTATCTAGAAGAGGCAGATATTTACGAAGCACTTGCCTATGCAGCGGGGTACAATTGTGATTATAGCTCAGGTGGGAGGGCGATCGCCGGGTTGGGGGGCGCAGGGGAAGGGGCGATCTCTGAGATTAACAAGTGAGTAATAGTTATCCGTGGGAGGAAGCATGACACCCCAACAGAAGTTTGAAATTATCTTCACCCGCCCAGTCCTTATTTGGCAACAATAGACCGCAAGTATCATTCTCAGATCCGTAGTACAATTTCCGATCGCGTAGCGTGGCGTCAGCCATGCAGTTGAGTTACGATCCAGAGGTAGAGACTCGCAACCGTAAACCTTTGCAGCGACTTTCACAGTTGGGTGCAACGTGGGAATTACGTTTTGGTCTCTTAAATCGGTGGCGAGTGTTTTACGAGACTAACCCTGACGAATATGAGGTTTATATCTTAGGAATTGGGGAAAAAGCGGGCAATCAGTTGTTTACAGGCGGAGAGGAGGCGGAGTTATGAAAATTGTATCGATCGCTGAAATCAAGGCTAATTTAGAGGATTATCTGAAATCTCCTCCAAATGAACCAATTGCGATCGTGGAAGGCGATCGCCCTATAGCAGCAATGAGTTTAATTGTAGACCCGGAGGATCTAGAGCGATTTCTGTTAGCCAACAATTGGAAGTTTAATCAAATTTTAGAGGAGTCGCGACGCAGCCTTCAAGAAGAGGGCGGTATTAAGCAGGATGATTTTTGGCAATTAGTGGAACAATTACCAACTAATGATTGAAAAAGGGTCTAGAGAGTAGGTCAACAAACCGGGTTTCTGTCACTATAATGTCTATTGGCAGGGAGATATCCTCTAACTGTATGGAATTCCCTGACTTCGCACTTCACCCGCCGGGGGTTCAAACCCCCGGCTAATAGCTAAAGTCGGTTAAAACCGACTGATAACATAATGCTGAAAATAATTGTAGCCACGTTTGATAAAATGGTATAAGCTGATGGGATGGTTGCGGTGAAAGAAAAGCGATCGGGGGTACAATTGTGATTATAGCTCATATTTGCATGGGCGATCGCCATCTAATCTAATTCACCCGCTAGCTGTTGAGCTGTCTGATAATTGCATATTCATGCGAAAACCACCGATCGTTAGTTCATCTAGCAGGGGAGTAACAGCAGGAATTAATTCCCTTTGCCTTGCTTGAACTAAGGTGCCTACAGTACCGACTATATTTAATCCGAGCGATCGCGCCACTTCTCGTCCTCTAGCTTCATCTATTACTAATAAATCTGCTTGTAACTCCATCGCCAGCGCGATCGCTTCACTCTCACCTCTGTCTAACTGTTCCCTGAAACTTTCGACTACAGTCTGATTTTGAAGGTTGATGACTTGTATCCACTGTGCTGTCTCTACTTCTGCTGTACCTGGACGAGACTGTCCAAAGGTAACAACTTCTTCTCGAACCGCTGGGGGTATGCATATTTGATTGTAGAGCAGGTGCAACAGGCCAAATTGATTAATCCGAGCAAGAGAAACTAAAGGACTAGAATTGGTAACAACTATCACTATCTTTGTTCTCCGAGGATTCTTTGAACAGTTTCTACTTGGGCTACCAACTCTTCTGAAGATTCAGTAAAGTAAGGAATGTTATTCTGTCCCAGCAGTTGCACGAACTCCCATTTAGAGATTCCTAATAATTCCGCTGCTTTACCGGTTGATATCCGCTGTTGTCGGACTAACTCTAGTACAATTAATTCCAGAATTCGTCCTTCTAATTCTGCCTCGTTCGCTTCCAGGATAGGTATTAATTCTTGGGGTAGGTTCCTCAGGGTTATTGTACTCATTTGATTTGGCGGGCGATCGGGGTACAATTGTCATTATAGCTCTTTGCCTGGGCGATCGAATCGCGGCTACAAAAACAAAACCCGCTGGCGCGGGTTCGAGGGGGCGATCGAGATGAGCGCCCTCCAACAAAAATTAATATTAACATTCCCCCCGAGGTTCATAGCACTCCGCACTACAAACCTCATTAGGAAGAACGTTACAGAACGTTACAAAACCAAATCATGGCTAAGAAAATCAGACTTATCAATCAACCCAGGATCAATTCCCGGCAAAATTGCAAACTCCCAATCATCCCCCTTTACCTTAATGGCAGTCGAACTGCCCATCTTGACAATTTCTAATTTCTCAAAACTCAAACCACGTACCTGGATAAAGTCCGTGCCATCCTCAAAGTCGTGGATGGTATGCTTGGTGTTGCCAAAACGCCCGCTGCTCACGACAAAAGTATCCGCACCCTCGTTTCCGTAAAACGAGTCGATTCCGAGATATCCCTCGAGGATATCGTTACCAGGTCCGCCATAGAGGATATCGTCTCCCTTCTCGCCATAGAGGCGATCGTCCCCAGAGCCGCCATAGAGGGTATCGTTTCCTCTCCCGGTTGAGACCAAATCGTTACCTGAGCCGCCCATCACGAGATGGTCTCCATTCCAGTGCCTGCGCTGTAAGCTCAGCCGACCCCACTTCCCGTTTTCTTTCTCCTCTAAGGGATGGTCATCGCTAGAGATCGTACTGCTCTGCGCTCCGTCCAACGAGATGACTTGCAAACTGCCGAGCGAAACTATCTCAGAGGGGAACGTACCGCTCAGGGAGTTGTCGTGCAGATCGAGGACTTGCAAATTGCTGAGCGAGCCTAACTCTGAGGGGATCGTACCGCTCAGGGAGTTGTCGTTCAGCTCGAGATCTTGCAAATTGCTGAGGGAGCCTAACTCTGAGGGGATCGTACCGCTCAGGGAGTTCCAGTTCAGCTCGAGGTCTTGCAAATTGCCGAGCGAGCCTAACTCCGAGGGGAGCGTACCGCTCAGGGAGTTGAAATTCAGATCGAGGACTTGCAAATTGCCGAGCGAGCCTAAAAATGAGGGGATCGTACCGCCCATGCGGTTCCCTTCCAGGTCGAGGACTTGCAAATTGTCGAGCGAGCCTAACTCTGAGGGGAGCGTACCGCTCAGACTCCTCATGTAGGACAGGTCGAGCTCTTGCAAATTGCTGAGGGAGCCTAACTCCGAGGGGAGCGTACCGCTCATGGAGCTATTGAAATTCAGATCGAGGACTTGCAAATTGCCGAGCGAGCCTAAAAATGAGGGGATCGTACCGCTCAGGTCCATGCGGTGCAGATCGAGGACTTGCAAGTTGCTGAGGGAGCCTAACTCTGAGGGGAGCGTACCGGTCATGCCCCAGTTCCTTTCCAGGTCGAGGACCTGCAAATTGCTGAGCGAGCCTAACTCTGAGGGGATGGTACCGGTCATGCGGTTCACCTGCATGTCGAGTTCTTGCAAATTGCCGAGCGAGCCTAAAAATGAGGGGAGCGTACCGCCCATTTGGTTCCACTCCAGATCGAGGACTTGCAAATTGCTGAGGGAGCCTAACTCTGAGGGGATGGTACCGGTCATATCCTTGTTGTGGGACAGATCGAGGATTTGCAAATTGCTGAGGGAGCCTAACTCAGAGGGGATCGTACCGCTCAGGTGATTCTCGTCGGAGTAATTCCGGTCCCCAACGTTCTTAACGTTCTCGTCGCTATAGCCGGACAGTTCGAGCGCATGCAAATTGCCGAGCGAGCCTAACTCCGAGGGGATGGTACCGTAAATGTCCAAGTTATCGTTCAGGTTGAGGACTTGCAAATTGCTGAGGTTGCTTAACTCTGAGGGGATGGTACCGCTCAGGTCGTTCTCGAGCAGCTCGATTTTTGTCACCCGCTCGCCTACTACCGTTACTCCATGCCAGTCTGAGACAACAGAAGCCTTGGGGGGAGTTGAGCTGCTGACATCCCACTTCGTCTGCCAATTCTCTCCATTCATGCTGTGATAGAGAGCCAGAAGGGCTGCATAATCATTGGCATTCAGTACCTCATCTTCCGCTGCTTCAGGAGTCGATCGGACGTCAATGTTAAATTCGTCGAATACCATGTTTCCCGCATCATCCAATGCCATTACTGTCACGGGAAAACTGCCTTCAGTAGTAGGAGTGCCGCCGATCGCTCCACTGCTGGAGTCAATGGTTAAACCTTCTGGCAAACCCTCGGCGCTGTAACTAGCAATGTTGTCGTTGATGTCGGAGAAGTGACCGCTGATATCAAATTCGAGGCTTTCACCGGGAACTACCTCGTAGTCGAGAATTGGAGTTGGGTGCATCCCAGTTTGGCAATGAGTAAAAATACTTCATTGCGCAACTGTCACCTTGAGAATACTCCATTAAGATAAGCGCAGCGATGCAGCAGAACCTGGGGAACATTGACGGCTTTCCATTGCGATCCTGAAAGCTTTAGCCGTGCCGCCTTCTGTGTACCGTTGATTCCACCTCTCCCGAACCAATGGAAATCCCCTCGGCTTGATAATAGCTATAGTTCACAATGCGATGGCGATGCTTAGTAACATAGGCCCTAAAATTGTCCACCCGTGGATGGTCCCAGTCGTCAAATTCCTTGAGGGCCTCTGGCACCTTGCCAGACCAGAAAAGGGCTTTCACTCGTGCCAGTCGCTGGCCGGACCCGCCGATTTTTTCCAGATTTTCCATTAAGTGATACCAATCGAGGATTTCTTGACGAAAGATGGTCGGACCAATCTCGACAAACAGGTTCCAGATGCCATCATGGCCATCCCCGAGACACACAAGCGGATTCGCCAAGGGCTGCTGATTTACCCATTTGACCAGTCCTGCATTGTCTCGAAAAAAGGCCGCTACCCCCTGGTCATGCAGATTGACAGCCTTGTAATCGCGCCACTCACAGGGTTGACCAAGGGGAGTCCGTAAGCGCAATATCGGAAGTATATCTAGCCTTGGGTGTTCTACCGAGATTGGCAAGGGATTCTGGCAAATGAGTCAACTCAAAGGAAGGGGTGCGCTCTTTGTCCTGGTCGATGCTGATTTCTTCAATGGCCTCGGAGACCGTCGGCCACTCTTGCTCTGGGCCAGACTCTTTCTCTTGTGAATGCCTGATTTCTTCAATGGCCTCGGAGACCGTCGGGAACTCAAAATCATGGCGCTGCACCAGCCGTTGCTGAGTTCCCCGGGAGACGCTAATCCCCGTGAGCACCTTAAGATCTTCCGAGGCGTGCTCATAGGAAGAGTTTGCACTTAGCAATAAGCAACATTTCTCCAGATAGGGGCTCCACTGGCTATAGGGCTTTACCTCAAAATAGGCCGCTTGTTTGGAGGTGATTGAAATCTTGCCCACAATGCTATTTAAAGCTCTGGCTCGTCCGGCAGTGGTACCACTGCTACTTTGGATAAAAAAAGGGCAATCTCTGGACCGACGTATTGAAGCCACTGCCTGCGGATGGTGCCTTCTATCCCTGAGAGCGTTTTCAATTCCTCTGGAACAGTCGCTTGAGCCTCCTCGTACAACAAGGCGGCCATGGCCAAGGCATAAGTTTGTATTTGAGCCAACTTCTCTCTATTCATCGTTTCAGGGGGAACGTTTGTCTGGTAAGTAGTTAGACAAAAATAATTGCACATAGCCATGGGCGACATGCTCCGGATATGGAGACTAGCGCGAGAGAGTGTGTGAAATTAATTTTGTCCATGTACTTACTATAGGTGCCCGGCAAATCCAGATACAATCGCGGCGGACGAGTTCGGTTTCTTTATGGATAATTTCATAATTTAGGTGGGTGAGAAATTTTTCCACGATCGCATCTGTCATGACGGAGAAGGCGGTGCCGTTCTGACGCCCTAATAGGTTGTGGGGGTAGTCGTTCAGGAATTTCTGCCACCCTAGGGGAGTGAGGATGTTACTGTGGTGAAAGATGCACAGGCGCTTCCCCCGCATTAGTCTGGGGATCTGGGTTAAGTAGTTGTAGATGTCTCGGGGTTCCATATGCACCATCGTGTCATAGCAAAAGCAGACATCGATAGTTCCTGCGGCAATATTATTTAAGCTTAATCCGTCTAGCTTGATATATGATATGTTTTCGTCCCCTAGCCTTTTTCTGGTTGCTTGCAACATTTGGCTGGAGATATCGGCACATACTAGCTGTTGACAGTGCTTTAGTAATAATGCTGCTGTCTTTCCGCCGCCAACCCCTATTTCTAACACGGTATCTGCTTTGTTTATGTAGGGGGCGATCGCCTGCTGTTCGATCAGGGCTTCATATTCTGCCAGATCCTGGGCGGCCCCGGCGTTTTTGCCATTCCACTCATCGCCGATGTATGCTTGTCCTGTACTCTGCCAGGACTGGGCGTAGGCGTCCCACGCGCCTTCGTAATCTATTTGCGGTGCTTCTGTCATATATTCCCAAAAAGTTCTGCCCAGATAGCTTGCCAGTTGCTGGTTGTAGGGTTGAAAATACTTTTCTAGCATCTGGCGCAGGTGCTTGTCAAGGGAGGAGACTGGATAATCTCCCCTATTGTACTTGCTGTATTGCCCTTGCTGATAGATGGGGAGGTTCAGGAACTGGAAAACTTGACTGACGATCGCTGCTGGGTTAGCGTAGAAGTCTTCGCTTTTGAGAATCAAGAATTGTTCTCTAGGAAAGTATTGCATCCAGTGGCGCAGCTGTTGGATGTAAATACCTCTGGAGAGGTAACTGTAATGGCGGTGGTTGAAGCTGTGATAGTTGGGGTCGGCGATGATTTTGGCTGCTTCTCCTTCTAGTCTGGCGGCCTCTGAGGCGATCGCCTCTTCCAGACTCAGGGACTCGAACCCCAGCCTGACTTCATGATAATAGTGGGAAATCGCTCTGTCTACGGGGTCTCGGAGTAAGGCGATCGGCTTTACTTGGGGATACAGATGGTGGAGGCGCTGGGGGACGAGAGGATGAAAGATATAGTAAGGACTCGCTTCTCCTGTCAGCACCTGTGGTTGGGATGCTGGGGTAAATTGTGACTCGTACCACTCTACTCCTTTGTCAAAGTTCAAGTCAAAGAAATGTAACTCTTTCTCTGCTGCTGGGGCGATCAGGGGATGTTCGATCAGATAGCTGTACAGCGATGTCGTGCCGCATTTTTGCCCCCCGATAATAATAAAGTCTGGCATCACGATCGATTTTTTATCCTTTTGGATTGTTTTTGTAAGGCAACTTTTTCAGAGCGCTTCTGGACTTCCTGCTTGCGGTTGGATGATTTATGCCCGACACTCATAGGGATTTTTCTCTCATTACAATTATAGACAATAAATAACATTTATGAGCGCACTCCCCCACTATCCTGGTAGGCAGTGCCTAGTTAACGGGACTGAGTGAAATTAATTTTGTTCTCTTACCTCTGGATGTCGGACACGAAGATAGGAGTTGACCACTACGTCAAACCGCTGGGTGCCGAAATATCTGCTAGAAGCATTAACATCCTTGCCCATGCCGAATACAACATAAAATAACCATACCATGCCGATCGCACACCGCATAGCAGATGGGTCATTACCCGGAAAACCAGCAGCCATGTGACCAGCGACCAGCATAATCTCTGGTGATAAGTAGATAATTAGGGTTGGCTACTTACAGAACCACAAAGCCAAATAGCCTGGGGAGGCCAAAATTGGCCTTGTGATTTACCCAAAAACAGCATTCCATGCCAAAATAGCAGTTCTCAGATTACAATGACATGCCGTCGGAGATCGATGCATCTCACTTCTAGCCCCTGCGCAGCGGAGGGGGCGTTACCCGGGGAGCTGGGGCTTTGTTCCTGTAGCCGGACCCTTTAGGGTTCGGGCGGCTGTATCACATCAATTTGAGAAACGCTATAGTTGGGCTATATGCTGTCTTCCAGGTCAGATTTTTCTAAGGTAGCAACTTGCGTTACAATTATTGGGGAAGAAAGTGGTGTGTGCTAGAGATATTAAAAATTAACCCTAAAGTTCGGGCTAGCTCCAAAAAGTCCTCCCTTACGGATGTGGTCTTGCGCAGTTGGTAAAGAAAAGGTAAATGACGACTTCCCCGGTTGATAAGCAGATCCCGCCCGGACTTGCATTAATTGACGACACAACACGAAAAATTAGTATCGCGATCGCCACAACAACAGATCGGAAAAACTCCCCCCCCGCCCTTGTACCATCAACAACCACACCAAGCTCCAGGCCCCCCTCCACCACGAGACAAACAAATAAGCACAAACAACCCGCCCAATTGCCGACGAACAGATTGTACTAACTTCAGTACGCCATCCGCAAAAAAAGCGAACCGTTCCGGAAAAAACAGATATAGCCTTCTTGCTGAATACCTTAGATCAGCCTTGATTAGCAGGAGTACCAGTGGATTGGCCGGGATTTTACACCTCCACACAGCGTCGTCGCCTTCCCTTGCCCACCTATCCCCTTGAGCACCAGCGTTACTGGATTGAACTAGCTAAACCGAAGGAGCTGACACCGACCAGCAATTAACAAAGGAGCCTTAGCACTAGTTCTCTGCTTTACCCAGCAAGGGGAAATTTATTGCACAGCATTCAGACTGGCAATGCTGCTTTCGAATGGCTGCGCCACGCTGCGCGATCGGAGTTTTGGGATGAGCATGTACGAATACCTCACCCAAAATTCCGAGGCGAATTCCAGTTTCAACCTCTGGATGAAGGAAACAACAAAAGAATGGATCGTGCCAGTTCTGAAAACTTATGATTTTTCCAAAGTCAGGAATTTGGTCGATGTCGGAGGAGGTAGTGGCTTTCAAACAGCCATGATTTTGCAGAAACACCTCCAGCTACAAGCCATCCTTTTCGACAGGGAAGAGGTGGTCAGCGAGGCGAACCAAGAAATGTCGGAAGAAGGCGTTGCCTCACGCTGTCAAGTCCGATGCGGAGATTTCTTTGATTCAGTTCCTCCGGGGGGAGACCTATATCTTATATCGCGAGTTCTGCTTAACTGGGACGACGAACGGGCGCTCCAAATTCTCAAGAATTGTCGCTATGCCATGACCAATTCAGCCAAACTTTTGATTATGGATTTTATTCTCCCAAACAAGGGAGTTTCCCCGGGTCAGTTATTATTAAGTATCAACTTATTGGTTATGGGAGGCAAGACCATGCGCACGGAATCAGAATATTACCATCTGCTTGAAAAAGCTGGCTTTCAATCCCCCAAATTGATTAAAACCAAAGGGATGATAGACTATATAGAGGCAGTTTTGGTGTAAGATTACGGAGGCAAAAGCGGTTAAGACGACATCTGGGTGGGGCGATCGCCTGAGGCGGGCGGGCGAGGGTGAACTCGACCTTGTGGTAATTGCGAGGTCGAAGTATATACCATACAATTAGCAATAGGGCTACGCGCACTAGCTGCTGCGCAGCACTTCGCATAGGTATAAGCGATTAGCCATTAGCTTTCCATGACTCAAGTAACTCTTGATGCCCTGGTAGCGGGAGCAATATCTGGTAAGATATTAAGCTTTCCTACCGATACTGTCCCAGCACTAGCCACCAGACCCGACCAAAGTGAATTAATCTTCATCGCCAAGCAGCGTTCTCAAGATAAACCCCTGATTCTCATGGGAGATACTATTAACACATTGCTTTCATTCTGTCAAGGAACGCCTGCAGAAATGGCAGTTTGGCAGCAGGTGGCCCAAACATACTGGCCGGGTGCTTTAACATTGGTGTTGCCAGCGTCGGAACGGGTACACAGGGCCATGCACCCAAAAGATCCAACCTCGATCGGGCTGAGGATCCCCATGCACCCGATCGCCCTACAAATCCTGGCCGAAACTGGCCCTCTCGCCACCACCAGTGCTAACCGGTCCGGAAGACCGCCCCTGCTGTCAATGGCGGAAATAGCAGCAGAGTTTCCCGAGGTACTGACCCTCGCCTATACTGAACCCCAGCCTGCAAGTGGATTACCCTCGACTGTGGCAAAATGGACTTCTAAGGAGTGGGAAATCCTGCGACAGGGAGCGGTTAAATTTCAAAGCTAATCCCTACAATGAGCAATAAGCAATTAGCAAAGAAAAACTCTTAGGGGCCCGAGCAACTTGGTTTATTTACTGGCGGGACTGGGCATCGGCGTAGCAAGTAGGAGTCCTGGCAGTCCCCGATACGCCGTCGGATGTGAGTCGCATTCAACGCACTCTTCCCCTGGCGATGATAGATCCTTAGCAGTCCGATTGTATTATTGAGAAACTGCTGTTGTGGCTGGAGTTTTGGGGATTTCTATGGCCTGATTGTACAGTATCATCGTAGTAGTGGAATTGCGCTGGAAACCGATGCGCTCGTAAAACTGTTGTTGATGGGTGGTCATCAGGTATACGCGCTCAACCCGACTCATCTTGGGGTGGCTCAAAACTGTCTCCACCAGCAAGCGCCCCAGTCCCGCACCTTGGTATTCTGGGTGCATGACTACATCCCAGATAGTGGCCCGGTATACTCCGTCGGAGGTAGCTCTGGCAAACCCAATCAGGCGATCGCGTCCGGGAGCACCCACCCTGTCATGTCGCTCCCGCGCATGACATGGGTGGGTGTCTCCGGACGCGAAGCCATCCCAAACCGTAATCACCGGACAGCTATTGGCGATCGCCACCTGCAAATCGGCAGGCCGCCGCCCAAGGGCCCAAAAAGCACTCACATCGAACAGGTCCACCAGTTGATTCAGGTCGATCCCAGAAGTATCGGCACAAAATTGAATATGACTGCAATCCATTGCTCTCATACCATTTGTGATTTGATAGAAGATATTTTAAATCAGAGGGCGACCTCTGTTTCGGTATTGTTTTTAACAAAGGCTCCCTGATTGGGGTGTGGTCAAAACCCGTTGGTAAGAGGATCCCCCCCAGCCCCCGCAAGGGGGCTGGGGGGATCGCCCGCTACCGACCAGAGGAGAAATTGCTCTACTCTATCAACTACTTTTGACCTCCCCCTACCCCCTGATTGAGCGTTTAATTGCGTCTGAGAGTATAAGAGTAAATCTGATACCATGCCTTCGAGACAAAGTCCTAACATCACGAGCAACTGGCGCGGACCTAAGTACCGGTCTTGCTGTTTTGTCTGGGCCTGTCCTGGAGTCTGGCAATGGCGATCGCCCCTCGGACAGTAGCGGTAGATCCAGTTCCCGAACGCTATATTCTAGGACTGGAACTGTATCAGGAAAATTGTGGCACTTGCCATATGGCCATGCCACCAGCGGTGATGCCCAGAGAAACCTGGCAACAGTTACTGCTTCTGGAGCAACATTATGGGGTGCAAGTGCAACTCCCGATCGACCCACCCCGCCTGCTAATATGGCAATACCTGCAATTCGCCTCTCGTCCCCGATCGTCAGAGGACGAGACTCCCTATAGACTGAGGAACTCTCGTTATTTCCAAGCACTTCATCCCCGAGTCAAGTTGACCTCGCCCATTACCATCAGCAGTTGTCTACAATGTCATCCAGGTGCTATCAAGTATGACTTTCGTTCCCTCACCCCCGAATGGCTTGATTCCCAATGAGCCGGTCAATAAAGAAGGCGGTACAGGTGAAGGGTGACAACTGACAACTGACAAAAGTGGTAAGATAAAAAATAGTCTGCCCCTTAAATGTATCGATCTGCTGCCATGTTGAAGAAATTGCTCGGCGATCCCAACGAACGCAAACTGAATAAGTATAAGCCTTACCTTAAAGAAGTTAACCTGTATGAGGAAGATATAAGGCCCCTGTCGGATGAAGATTTGATCGCTAAGACAGCTCAATTCAAAGAACGGCTATCGAAAGCATCCTCAGACAATGAGTTGACGGAGATGCTGGACGATCTGTTACCCGAAGCATTTGCGGTGGTCCGAGAAGCAGGGCGCCGGGTGTTGGGAATGCGACATTTTGATGTCCAACTGCTGGGGGGGATGGTCCTCCACGACGGACAGATAGCTGAGATGAAGACCGGTGAGGGAAAAACCCTGGTGGCTACCCTGCCATCCTACCTGAATGCCTTGACCGAAAAGGGAGTTCATGTAATCACGGTTAATGACTACCTGGCACGCCGGGACGCGGAATGGATGGGACAGGTTCACCGGTTCCTGGGATTATCGGTGGGCCTGATTCAACAGGGGATGGGACCGGCAGAACGCCAGAAGAACTATGCTTGTGATATAACTTACGCGACGAACAGCGAGGTGGGATT
The DNA here is from genome assembly GCA_005518205.2 of Hormoscilla sp. GUM202. Taxonomy (GTDB): domain Bacteria; phylum Cyanobacteriota; class Cyanobacteriia; order Cyanobacteriales; family Desertifilaceae; genus Hormoscilla. Next base: position 47,171 of record RFFC02000009.1, on the reverse strand, counting down.
CGATTACTTGCGGGATAATATGGCTTCTTCAATGGCGGAGGTGGTGCAACGGCCGTTCAATTTCTGCATAATTGATGAAGTAGATTCGGTATTAGTAGATGAAGCTCGCACGCCGCTGATTATATCAGGTCAGGTAGACAGACCGAGCGAAAAGTATATCCGAGCAGCAGATGTGGCCAGGGCCCTGAACAAGGAAAACCATTATGAACTGGATGAAAAGGCCCGCAATGTTCTGTTGACGGATGAAGGGTATATTGCAGCAGAGGAGTTATTAGGGGTAACAGACCTGTTTGACCCGAAAGACCCTTGGGCCCATTTTGTTTTCAACGCTATCAAGGCGAAGGAACTGTTTATTAAGGATGTTAACTATATTGTCCGCAATGATGAAATAACGATCGTAGATGAGTTTACAGGACGGGTGATGCCCGGACGCCGGTGGAGTGACGGGCTGCATCAGGCGATCGAGGCGAAGGAACGGGTAGAAATTCAACCGGAAACTCAGACTTTAGCGACAATAACATATCAAAATTTCTTTTTGCTGTACCCGAAACTGTCGGGAATGACGGGGACGGCGAAAACGGAAGAGGCAGAATTTGAAAAGATCTATAGTTTGGAAGTGACGGTGGTGCCGACAAACATGCCGACGGGTCGGCGGGATCTGTCGGATATGGTATATAAGACGGAAGCAGGTAAGTGGCAAGCAGTGGCCCAAAACTGCGCGGAGTTGCACCAACAGGGACGCCCGATATTGGTGGGCACCACAAGCGTGGAAAAATCGGAGGTACTCTCCAGTTTGCTATCTGGGCTGGAAGTTCCCCATCAGTTGCTGAATGCGAAGCCAGAAAATGTGGAACGGGAGTCGGAAATAATTGCCCAAGCAGGACGAAAAGGGGCCCTGACGATCGCGACAAATATGGCGGGACGGGGTACGGACATCATCCTGGGGGGAAACTGCGACTACATGGCCAGGCTGAAGTTGCGAGAATATTTTATGCCCCGCATTGTCCAACCAGAAGATGAAGATGGTTTGGGGGCGATGGGGGTGCCGGGGACGAAACTAAAGGGTAAGAAGGCTCAGGGTTTTGGTCCGGGACAAAAGGTGAAATTATGGAAGGTATCGCCGCAAATTTTCCCGACAAAACTGTCGCCGGAAACGGAAAAACAGCTGAAAGAAGCGGTAGAGTTCGCAGTCAGAAAGTACGGGGAACGGAGTTTGCCAGAACTGCAGGCAGAAGATCTAGTAGCAGTGGCAGCAGAGTCGGCCCCCACAGATGACCCGGCGATCGCTAAACTGCGGGATGTTTTCCAAGCCATTCGGAATGAATATAAGGAATTTACCGATCGCGAACATGAAGAGGTGGTGCAACTGGGCGGTCTCTACGTACTGGGAACGGAACGCCATGACTCGCGCCGGATCGATAATCAATTGCGGGGTCGCGCCGGTCGCCAGGGAGACCCGGGTTCCACCAGGTTCTTCCTCAGTTTACAGGATAATTTACTGCGCATATTTGGGGGCGATCGGGTAGCGGGGATGATGGATATGTTCCGGGTAGAGGAAGATATGCCGATTGAGTCAAAGATGCTCACCCGTTCCCTGGAAGGGGCGCAAAAGAAGGTAGAAACCCATTACTATGATATCCGCAAGCAGGTATTTGAGTACGACGAGGTGATGAATAACCAACGTCGGGCGATCTACGCAGAACGGCGTCGGGTACTGGAGGGTCAGGACCTGAAAGAACAGGTGATTACATACGCTGAGAAAACGATGGATGAAATCGTTGAGGCTTATGTTAACCCAGAACTGCCCCCGGATGAGTGGGATTTGCCGAAATTGGTAGGTAAGGTGAAGGAGTTTGTCAATTTACTGGCAGACCTGGAACCGGAACATCTCGAAGACCTCAGCTTTGGGGAAATGAAAACTTTCTCCCACGAACAGACGCGGATAGCCTATGATATGAAGGAGGCTCAGATTGATAAAGTTCAGCCGGGTCTGATGCGACAGGCGGAGCGCTTCTTTATTCTCCAGCAGATAGATACCCTCTGGCGAGAACATTTGCAACAAATGGATGCCCTACGAGAATCGGTAGGTTTGCGGGGTTACGGCCAGAAGGATCCGCTGATAGAATATAAGTCGGAAGGGTATGAGTTGTTCCTGGAAATGATGATTTCTATTCGCAGGAATGTGGTATACTCGATGTTCCAGTTCCAACCTCAGCCCCAACCAACTGTGCAAACGGCAGAAATGGTCTAAAATTGGAGGTCGTAGGGCGGGCGTCTCGCCTGCCCGGGGGTCGAACGTAGGGCGGGCGTCTCGCCTGCCCGGGAGGCATTTTAATACCCCAAGCGGATATTTTATGGGCAGCAGTAGTAGAAGCACCGCACTGGGCCAGTCGGATCTTCGCACCTTGGGATGACAACCCCTACGGACTGGACATGACAGCAGGGCTGAAAATAGTCACCAATGTTTGGGGAAAAGGCAGGGTGACGCCCGCCCAACTGTTAACGCCCCCCCAATCTATGGCTGCCCCCACGGGGGGCGATGGGCAACTTTAGACTATAATAACCTAAGTTGCCACCTATAGAACCTCAACACCAATATCGGCCTTGCATCAGCCCAAATCCCCTTGTAATTTACCCCTAAATGGCATTTTGGCGGATAGATTTGCCAAAAATAGCTGTCTGGGACGTAGAAATTTTTATAGGTCGCAACTTGAGTTATAATACTATAGAGAATCCTGATGTTAAAGGAGAAATTACCTGGACTGTGGCACGAAGTGGGACAGGGCACGGGTTGAGTATCTGGTTTGATGCTACCCTGGCAGAAGGCATTGGCTTTTATAACGGGCCTGGCATGCCAGAATTAATCTACAGCATGGCATTTTTTCCCTGGTCAAGGCCAGTTCCTCTGACTGCTGGAGATCAAATATCTGTCACCCTGGGGGCTAATTTAGTGAATGAAGACTATCTGGCGTTGGGAGTCTCGGGTGTTTGCGCGGGAAGATCCGGATAAAGTAAGATATAATTTTAAACAATCGACATTTTATGGCTGCGCCACGCTGCGCGATCGGCAGGCCATAAGGATAATTGTTAATGGAGTCATTGAGCAATGTTGGATGAAAAGTTAACAAAAATAACAGAAATATCCTTAAACATGCGTCTTTGGACAGTGGATGAATATTACAGAATGGCAAATGCGGGAATTTTGCAGTCAGATGAACGAGTTGAGTTAATCGCAGGACAGGTAATTAAAAAGATGAGTCCCCAAGGTCCACCTCATGCTACCACAATCAGGCGCACAAAGGCCGTGCTGGAAAATATTTTACTAGCAGATGCTTTGCTACAGATTCAACTTCCCATTCGGTTGGACGATCGCACGGAACCGGAACCGGATCTGGCAGTTGTCATGGGGGACGAAATGCGTTATGCTGACCGACATCCTCGACCAGATGAAATATATTTGATTGTCGAGGTGGCGGATAGCACTTTGAGATCCGATCGGGAGTTGAAGGGAAACAGCTATGCTAGAGCTGGAATTGCCGATTATTGGATTGTAGATATTAATGGTCGTCAGTTGTATGTTTTGCGAGAACCCAGCCCTTCAGGCTATCAAAGGGAGTTGGTTTTATCAGAAGATGAGACTGTCGCCATGCTGGCCTTCTCAGAACGGGCGATCGCCGTCCAGTCCATGTTACCACCAGCGTAGGGTTACGTATTTTCCCTGGTCAAAGCCAGTTCCTCTGACTGCTGGAGATCGGGTATCTGTCACCCTGCAAGCTAATTTGGTGAATGAAGACTATATCTGGCGTTGGGAGTCTCGGGTGTTTGCATGGGAAGATCCAGATCGGGTAAGATATAATTTCAAACAATCGACATTTTATGGCTGCGCCACGCTGCGCGATCGGCAAACCATTAGTACCTCCCCAGCTGCGCAAGCAAGGGGATGTTATGTGCCCCAGCTTAACCCAGAAGCAAACCCCGGCGTTCCCAAGCGGGAGTCAGGAAACGAGGCTAACCTGAGGCTAGAGAAACAAAGACCGCCGGCATCGAAGCCGTCGCGCTACTCGCACTACCCTTCGCGCATCTAGGTCTGAAAATATCTATAGCCCGTGCAGGCAGGCTTTGTCAGTGTAGCCCCACGTTGCGCTACCTTGAAATTGTACGCAAATTACATGGAAAACAACTTTTTTTTTATGAGCTATTCACCATCAAATTTAACCCGTTCTAGCGCCATAGATGAAATGAGTTCCCAAATCCAAGAACTCTCAGAATCAACTCTAGCTATGGTCCAACAAATTCCTCCCGGCCCTCAACGAATTCGCGGTATTGCTGGTTCTGGAAAAACTGTTTTGCTATGTCAAAAAGCTGCTTATATGCACTTGCAGCATCCTGAGTGGGATATAGCTTTAGTTTTTTTTACTAGATCGCTCTACGACTTGATGGAAAAACAAGTTAATTTATGGCTACAACACTTCAGCAACGGCGAGCGTAAATACTGCCGCCAGAATTCTCAATTAAAAGTGTTTCACGCCTGGGGGGCGAAAGATAAAAACGGTTTATACCGAACAATTTGTAAAGCCCATGAAATCAAACCTTTTCCTCTTGATAATAATATCAATGTTCCACCAGAAAAGCTGGGACGTGTAGTTCGTCAGTTACTAGAAAAACTAGAAACTATGGGAAATAAGCCAATGTTTGACGCCATTCTCATCGATCAAGGAAATGATTTAGTCGTTCGCGACGAATTAAAATATCAAGACAAACAGCCGATTTATTGGATGGCATGGCAAGCTTTACGACCAGTTGACGAGAAAAATCCCAACCAGCGACGCTTGATTTGGGCTTATGATGAAGCTCAAAGTTTGCAGGCTTTAAATATTCCTACTGCCAAGGAATTATTTGGTGAAGAATACACTAATTTAGTCCAAGGTTTTCACCGAGGGCGCATTCCCAAAAGCATAGTTATGAAACGCTGCTATCGCACTCCACATTCAATTTTGACTGCGGCTCATGCAATTGGTATGGGATTGCTACGTCCCGAGGGGATACTGTCAGGATATACCCGGAAAAAGTCTTGGGAAAATATTGGTTATCAAGTCACGGGTATCTTTAACAACGGTCAAGAAATTACTCTCCACCGACCATCAGAAAATTCTCCCAATCCCATACCTGAAATTTGGCAAGAACAGGTTCTGCAATTTAATACTTTTGAACCAGGGAAGCCGAACTAAATGCTTTAGCACAAAACCTCAAATACAATATCGAATATGATGGACTTCAACCCTCACGAAATATTCTCGTAGTGGTTCTCGGTTCCGATCGCGATGAGGCAATGGAATTACAAGATATGGTAGCTCTGGTTTTGAGAGATGAAGGAATTCCCATCTATATTCCAACAGCCCAGAATGTTGACGATTTAGAACGTGATGATAATAACCGAAACCAGTTCTGGAGCGATGCTAGCAAACGGCATTCTGATGACCAAGGAGTAACAATTTCTCTCATCCATCGGGCCAAGGGAAATGAGGCAGATATGGTGTATGTCGTTGGGTTCGATCGGATTGCGAAAAATGAGAGCAAGATTAAACTGCGCAATGCTATATTTGTTGCTCTGACAAGGGCGCGAGGATGGGCAGTTTTAAGCGGTATCGGCGAGTACCCAATGTATGAGGAAATGCGGCAGGTTATTGACAGTGGTGATAGCTTTACTTTTACATATCGGCTACCCTCCAGAAATCTCAGCGATTAGGATATAATAGTAAGATGGACGGTGCGCACCAGTAGAAAGTAGGGTGGGCACCGCCCACCAGATATGATATCATATCCGAAAGTAATGGTTAGGATATGATAATATAGACAGCAGCCCCGACAAAACAACCCGGCGGGCCATGAGACAAACCAGACAAAAAATATGCCCTCCTTGCATCGCGCCTGCCAAAAAATCCGTCGTTTTCTGTATCTGCGCAGATCTATCCAATTAGTCTGGCAAAGTACCCCTGGTTGGACTACTTTAAGCATAGTGCTATTATTTTGTCAAGGGCCCGGGCCGCAGGAGTCGCAGGGGCGATCGCCCAACTTCCCTACAGTTACGATACCACATTGGGGAACCAATTTGCCCAGGGTGAAGTATTGGGGAATGGCAGAAAATCGCGATCGCGAGAGCATTTCTGCGTCAAGCACGGATTATAGTATTAGACGAGCCGACCAGCGCCCTGGATCCGCAAGCGGAAGCGGAAGTATTAGCACATTTCCGCCAGTTGACGGCAAACTGCACGGCCATACTCATTTCCCATCGCCTGTCCACAGTCAAGCTAGCAGACCGGATTTTCGTGCTAGAAAATGGTAGAATAGCAGAAAGTGGCGGCCACGAGGAACTGATAGAACTACAGGGAACCTATGCCCGTTTATTTGAAACCCAAGCCCAATCTTATCGCTAATGATTCTATCTCCGGTTAAACCTTTGACTACAGAACATACTCCTGAAATTGAATTGTTACTCTGCTGTGCGCGCACTCGGACGAACCGGGAACTTGCGGATAAAATTCAGCAGCTAGTACAGCAAAATATCGACTGGCAATATTTTGTCGCCGTCCAGTCAATGTTACCAGCGTAGGGTGGGCACCGCCCACCAGAATAACATAGGGAACCTATGCTCACTTAGAGAGAGACTCAAGCAGAATATTATCCTGTAGAGCAAGCATTATATCCGCGATCGCAAGAGCGTTAAATTATGTAAATGTTGGTGCCACGGTGCGATCGGGGGTTGGGGGCGCGAATTATTATCTCTTCACGCTACCGCAAAACCTGTAAACTGTCGAACATAAGGCGCGCGAAATCCTAAAACAATATCGGCTTTCGGGACACCTAATTCTACCAACTGATTAGCCAATCCTTCCTCCGTAAAATCACGCTGAATCCAAATCTTGCCATCCTTGATATCGATATGAATTGGACATCCATGCATGCGTTCTTCATCACGCCATCCCACATACAACAATAAATAGCGATCGCGTTCTCGATCGAAAACTATTTCAGTCGTTTCTAGATCTTCCTCAGACTGTTCGCGAGCATGTCGATCGATAATTTTCTGAACCAAGTCGCGATAATCTAGTCTTTCCATAATGTTATCTCCTGTTTCTGAACGTGAAAAACCAACACTTTTATCTGATATCGTTCCAGCACAGCTTGCACAAACGAATCCGTAAAAAAATCTTGATAAATATCTGTAGGCACAGCCATATAAAGCACTCGTTCTGATGCTAACTGTTCCAATGCTACACGATAATTAAGAAATTGACCTATAGCCATATGAAATTCAGAAACGGCAGATATACCAACAAAGCTTTTGATTTCCACTGCTATCTGTCTGGTGGCTTTTTCAGCCGCAATAAACTTTTCTGCCCCCAGATCGATGTTAATCTTAAATTGTTGAGTCAGCTTAAAAAACAGAGGATCTTTAGTAATTGTCCATCCATCTTTTTCTAAAGCCGTTCGCGCCATATCGTGAAAAATATCTTTTGCTGACATAATTCAAAAATGAGTTTGAGTAGATCCCAAAATAGTTCCGATTGACTATCCCAGTGACTATTATACCATTTTGACAAAATAATGACTGATAAAAAGCAAATGACATCGGGGGTGCCGTTTGCGGATGAGTATAAACGCTTAAATTATGTTAGGGTTAAGCTGTCGTGCATTAAATTGCATAGGCAGATCCGCCGAACTCCTTGTTCTCAGGTACTTTCCCAATATAGAATTGCTGAATTTTGAATTTTGAATTGCTTAACATGGTCACCACTGTCAAGGTGTATACTGCGAAAGGTCATGAACTGCGTTTATTCTACCAGCCAAGATGTCATTGCGAAGGGGGGATACCGGGTTGATTTTGGAGAAAATACTGATATAACGTTGAGCAGCTCACGTAGGGCCCGGTTTCTGACAATACTTGAGCGATGTCCTAGTAGATATGACTTGTTTGCGGACAACTGCCCCACCTGGCACCCGGCGTTGCATAATCAGGATATGATATGACTTGCTTGTCGAGCAAATCATGCATTGATCTTCTCTATCCAGTTCGCAGTCAGGACTATTCAGAAAAATTTTACCAAGGTGTCTACTCAACTAGAATCTACATCCAATATCCAATCCTTAACAGCACTCTCGCGTCCCGAGATTGAATTGTTACTCTGCTGTGCGCGCACTCGGACGAACCGGGAACTTGCGGATAAAATTCAGCAGCTAGTACAGCAAAATATCGACTGGCAATATTTTGTCGCCACTGCCCAATATCATGGTATCGTACCCTTGATATATGGTCAACTGCAAGGGGTCAAAGCAGTGCCAGCAGAAGTGCGATCGGGCCTAGAACGAGCATTCAACAAAAATGCCTATATCAATATGGCATTAACAGGAGAATTAATCAAGATTCAGAATCTCCTGAAATCCCAAGCAATTTCCATGCTAGCATTCAAGGGACCCGTTCTCGCCCAACTTGCCTATAATAATCTAGCCGCACGCCAGTTTGTAGACTTGGATATTCTGGTACCATCAAAAGATGTGGCAAAAGCAAGTCAGTTACTCAGAGAACAAGGCTATCAGCCTCAGTTTAACTTGACAGAAGCACAGCAGCAGCTATATGTCAAGGTGCGATCGGAACATAGTTTTTGGCATCCAGAAAAGGAGATTTGTGTCGATTTACACTGGTCAATTATGCCCAAATACTTCTCCTTTTCCCCAGAAGAAAATTCGATCTGGGAAAACTGCGATCGGGTATTATTAGGAAAGTATAAAGTAGATACCCTGTCGAAAGAAAACCTGCTATTATATCTTTGCGCCCACAGTGCCAAACATAACTGGTCCTATCTAAATTGGATTTGCGATCTAGCGGAACTATTAAGCAGTCATCCAGACATGGACTGGGAGTTAATATTATCCCGGACAGGTAAACTAGAAACTAGGCGGATGCTGTTTCTGGGTCTCGCCCTGGCACGGGATCTTTTAGGTGCAATGCTACCCTCACAAATATCCCAGCAAATAGAATCATCTCCAGAAATTATAGCACTTTCTAGACAGGTGCGATCGGGACTTTTCCGATCGGAAACTAGCTTATTAGGGGAATTCCCGGTGGCGAATATCTATCTAAAAACTATGTCATCTGTGCGGGACAAACTCTGGTACTGGTATGATGCGATAATCACGCCAACGCCTTTAGAATGGGCAATAATATCCCTACCCAAATGGTTAGGGATACTTTATTACCCGCTGAGATTAATGAGACTGGTTATCAAGTATGTATGGAGAATTGAGAATGGAGCACTAACAACTGACAACTGAGCTATGAAAAATGTCTAATGATATTAAATGGCTATAGCGCGCTACGCGAACGGGAACCGTTAAACAAGTAATCCATTACTCTATTTATGGGGATTTATCAAGCAATCCGGACAATTTTACTTTCCCGACTAAAAATCGAGCCAGAATGGATGCACCGACAAACACTGGGCTGTTTGAGTTGGCTCGCGCGCCTCAGTAAAGACTCCCCCCTAACCCCCCTTCCTGTAAGGGGGGGACCGCCGATCGAGGCCCAATTACAGCAATCCCTGGCATTGCAGGATCCGCGCTTAGAACAAACCCTGTGGGGGTTATCCTTTAGCAACCCCGTGGGTCTAGCAGCAGGCTTCGATAAAGATGGCGTTGCTGTGGGGATTTGGGATGCACTGGGCTTTGGTTTTGCTGAAATTGGCACTGTGACTCTGCATGCCCAACCGGGTAACCCCCGTCCCCGGTTGTTTTCCTTGGATGCCGACCGCGCTGCCCTGAATCGCATGGGATTCAATAACAACGGGGCAGCGGCGATGGCAGCTAGGTTTGCGCAGCACCAGATGCACCCCACGATTCCCATTGGAATTAATCTTGGTAAGTCTAAGGTAACACCGTTGGAGTCGGCGGCGACGGACTATCTAGGAAGTTTTCGCCAGCTAGAGCCATGGGGAGACTATTTTGTCGTCAATGTCTCCTCTCCCAATACTCCCGGTCTGCGGAGGCTCCAAGATGCTGCCCAACTTAGTCTGATTCTAGAGGCTATACAGCAGGAAAACAAAAATTACAAGCCGATTTTGGTGAAGATTTCCCCGGACTTGGACTGGGGGGCGATCGCCGAGGTGGTTGCTTTGGCCAGTACCTATGGACTGGCGGGGATTATCGCTACTAATACTACTATTGGCAGAGATGGACTGAAAACCCAGGTGCTGCCGAGAACGGGAAAAGCGATCGCTTCTGAGGCCGGAGGGATCAGCGGCGCACCTTTACGCGAGCGATCGACTGAGGTGATACGGTTTATCTGGCAGGAAACTCAAGGGCAATTGCCGATTATTGGGGTGGGTGGGATTTTCACGGCAGAGGATGCTTGGGAAAAGATTACTGCTGGTGCGAGTCTGGTGCAAGTATACACTGGTTTTGTCTATGAAGGTCCGCTGATGGTGCGGCGAATTTTGGCGGGGTTGCTGCAAAAGTTAGATACGCGGGGGTTAACTTCTATTTCTGAGGCGGTGGGGATAGGATAAGGATATGTCGCAAGCATCGGAATGGAAACATGAATATATCCTCAGCAATGGGGTGAAGTTGCATTATGTTACCTCTGGTTCGAGACCTCTGATGTTGATGCTGCACGGGTTTCCTGAGTTTTGGTACTCCTGGCGTCACCAAATCCCGGAATTTGCTCGCGATTATCAGGTGGTGGCTCTGGATTTGCGGGGCTACAATGATAGCGATAAGCCACCCAAGAAGTCTGCTTATAAGATAGCAGAATTGAGTAAAGATGTAGCCGGGGTAATTAGGGGATTGGGATACCAGAACTCGGTTTTGGTCGGACATGACTGGGGCGGGGCGATCGCCTGGCATTTTGCTTATGCTTACCCGGAAATGCTGTCAAGGTTGATTGTGATGAATATGCCTCACCCGGCTAAGTTTTCTGCCGGTTTGCGCAGGCGGCAACAGTTGTTACGCAGTTGGTATATTTTCTTTTTCCAGTTGCCTCTGATTCCCGAATTGCGCTTGCAAAGGTCTGATTATCAAGCCATGGTCGATGTGATGAGGTCTAGTGCGATCGATAAAAGTGCGTTCACCCAGGCGGATATCGAAGTCTTTAAGCAGGCGGCTGCTAAACCAGGGGCCTTGACGGCAATGCTGAATTATTACCGTAATATTAACATAATATTGCGGCAACGAAATTGGGGGATGCTGGATATTCCTACCCTGATGATTTGGGGAGAGAAAGATACTTTTCTCGGTCAGGAACTGACTTACGGAACTGAAGAATACGTGCGTGATTTGCAGATTAGGTATATTCCGAATTGTAGCCATTGGGTGCAGCAAGAGCAACCCTTGTTGGTTAACCAGTACATGCGGGAATTTCTCGGCTAGCGATCGCCCACCTAGGGAAGTTCCCCGAAGTAGAACATATCGGTAGATGAATCGACTGCATAGCGAATGCGATCGAGAAAGCCATTCTGACCGATAAAAGAGGGGAACTCTCCCCAATACTCTTCTACATCGGGAATAAAAGCGGTCGCATCCACAGTCAGATTTTCACCCACTTCCGCGCGTAAAGTCATGCCCAGACGAATCGTTTTCCCCTCTAGTCGCATTCCTCTCACTAGCATCGTGATTCTTTCTAGAGGTTTGACCTGATTCAAACCAGCCATTCTAGCAATTCTGGGCGCTATGATCGAATATGGTGCTCCAGTATCCACCACAGCTTCTGCAAGCACATTTTCTACATCTACTTGCAGTAAGAGTCTATTTGTTGTTTCATTCTCAGTTACGGGACGATATTGATAACCAATCGCCCCAGTGGCAAAAGGTTCTCCGTTTGGAAATTGTAGTAGCATTAATGAAGCACCGTTAATAATACACCCTTTGTATCCTCTAACTGGTCGGCTAACTCGTCCAGGGAACTGGCATCCGCCAATAATTCTCCCGATCGCACTGCCACCCATCGATGCCGATATTTCTCCCTGTTTTTCTGGAGCCACTCGCGATTAGCTTTAATCATTTGACGTTGTTCTGGAGTGCTGGGCCTGCTAGTCACCTTGGTAGGGGCGAGGACGTAAGCGCATTGCTGGATATCCGAGCGATCGGGGTAAATTTTTACCGCCGACGCCGCCAGTTCTTGTGCTGTTTTCAGGTCGCCCCGTCCCAAGGCCGTTCGCATCGACTGAATGTACTCTTCTGGGGATTTGTTCATTATCACTACGACCCATCTACTACTCTTACTATCTTATCACAGTCTCAGGGAAGTCATCTGTCAATTGCAGCAGCATTAATAAATTACTGTCAGCAACACATCCTTTATATCATCTAACTGCTCGACTAACTCATCGAAGGAACTGGCATCCGCCAATAATTCTCCCGATCGCACTGCCACCCATCTAGAACGATATTTCTCACGGTTCTGTTTCTTCCACTCCAGATTAGCTCTAATCATTTTGCGTTGTTCTGGGGTGCTGGGACTGCTAGTCACCTTGGTTGGGGCGAGGACGTAAGCACATTGCTGGATATCAACAGCGTCGGGGTATATTTTTACCGCCGACGCCGCCAGTTCTTGTGCTGTTTTCAGGTCGCCTTGTCCCAATGCTGTTCGCATTGACTGGATGTACTCTTCTGGAGATTTGTTCACGATCACTACTCCATTTCTACTATCTCTTACTATTTTATCACTCTCACGCTAGTAGCCCAGAAGCCAAGACCAGGTTTTTTGTCAAAACCTGGTTTCTTAATTATTGCATTTAGATGCTCCCTCGATGTCTCCTGGGTAGTACGAATAGTGCTCCCAGGAAACGGGTGAGAGTGAGGATGGCGATCGCACGTATCATTCCTGGGTATTGTTCTGAGTTGCTGGTCCCTTCAGCTTACCCAAGCGGTAAGCTGTCAGAGGACTGCGACGATTATGTTCTTCCACCATCGCGATTAACTCATCTAGTTGATAAGTAAAAGCATCAATTTGTCGAATAGCTTCGCGCATGCGAGCGACATTTTTGGCTCTCGTCTGGGCATCAGGAATTCTCGGTTTGTTGTTCATGGCAGATTCCAAGTCCTTTTAATTTCTAGAATACTAGCTTCTACAGCATCGGCTATCGCTGGTCCAAGTTCGAGAGTTTCAGCCAGTAAGTTTAGCATAGCAGCTGGAGCTGTCGGTTGAGCCTCAGCAATTGTCAGCGCCAGCGAGTACAGACGAGAGTAAGGATTTCTGAGTCGTTCTGTACTATTTTGCAGTTGTTCTAGTTCCTCAAGAGTTTCCTCTGTCTCGCCAAACCGCTCAAACAGGTTTAACTCCGCTGATTTTGCCTCATCGATGAGTTCTATCAGCCGTCGCTGCAAGTCGAAAATCGTGATTAGAGTTTGAGTAGGTAATTTTGCCATACTTTCCCATTATAGCTGTACTCTCCTATAACCACACAGAATACTACGATCGGTAGTTCCTTTCAAGGGTCACCTCCAGGGCAGCAACTGGACTGGTGCTGCCCCAGGATATCGCCGATCGCCCATTTCAGCGCGTTTCCACTCCTGCCGATTTTTCGGATTCAATCTTGAGCAAACGCTTTGCCTTATGCAGTCGGTAACGGTATAGAGGAGAAGAACGAATCTTTTCCTCTAACTGAGCAATCAGATCGTCGAGAATCAAAATTTCCGCATCAGCTTTTTTGCAGATTTCTTGGACTTTAGCTGCCCTTTGCTTGATTCTTTCCATATCAGGTGGTGGTGGTTGTTGTTGAGTCATAGTAAATTCCAATCCCTTTTAGTTTCTCGAATGCTTGCTTCCAGAGCCTCGACGGTTGCCTGGGCTTCTGCAATTGAAAGTAAGAGTAAGTCGATCATAGCAGTTTCTGCGATTGGCTGAGACTCTGCAATCCGCCGCAGGAGATTGTAAAAGCGCGAGTGGTAGGTATCTGCCCGTTCTTGAACATTATCGAGTTGAGCCAGATCGGAAACGGTTACTTCTGTCTCGCCATACCGCTCGACTATATTATATCCTGTCGCGGTTGCCTCATGGATAATTGTCAGCAATCGCCGTTGCAAGTTCAAAACAGTAGTTATTGTTTCTTCTGGTAACTGAGCCATTTTAGTTTAACGCTAGTTAAGTGACAACTAATAGCTTACTACGCGATCTGGTATTTTAAGCGCTGCACATAGGATGCATGTACCCGAGCAACTGAGGACATTTTAATTATTTATCCATTATTCCCTATTCTCTGTTCTAATTTCATCCGTATTTATTCTGGATTACTAGACAGGCGATCGCCTGTCACCCACTGTAGCCGGACCAGATCGTGGTGTTTTTTCATTTTGATGGTAAAAATCGGCAAGGAATGTTATATAATCGAGCAGAGTTAGTTGTAAATGAGGAATAAAGTGACAAAGGCAAAAACTACCCCGGGTCGGTTAGATACCGGGAAAAGGCGGGTGCATCCGTTGAAGCGCTTGCTGGACTACTCCCAGAATTACCGCATGCAAGTATGGCAGGCGATCGCCTGTTCGGTCCTGAACAAAATATTCGACTTAGCGCCTCCTGCTTTAATTGGGGCAGCAGTGGATGTGGTAGTCAAGGGAAAAGATTCTCTAATTGCTACCAAGTTGGGAGTCACGGATATCTTCGGACAACTTTTGGTAATTTCCCTACTGTCCGCGATCGTCTGGGGATTGGAATCTACTTTTCAATATGCTTATCAGCGCCTGTGGCGGAATCTCGCCCAGACAATTCAGCATAATTTGCGTCTGGATAGCTATAAACACCTGCAAAATTTGGAACTAGAATTTTTTGAAGAGCGCAGTACGGGGGGTTTGATGTCGATCCTCAGCGATGATATTAATCAATTAGAGCGCTTTTTGGATGTAGGAGCTAATCAAATTCTCCAGATCTGCACCGCAGTAGTGATTGTAGGGGTGACTTTCATTGTTGCGGCCCCGGAGGTGGCCTGGATGGCGATCGTCCCGATGCCATTTATCATTTTCAATTCCATCGCCTTTCAGCGCCGTCTCGCCCCCCGTTATGCGGAGGTGCGGAAAAAGGTAGGTTTTCTCAACAGCAGGCTGTCTAATAATTTGAGTGGTATTACTACGATTAAAAGCTTTACTGCTGAGGAGTATGAAGCGGCGCGACTAGCACAAGATAGCGAAGCCTATCGCCAAAGCAACCGGCGGGCGATCGCCCTATCTGCTGCCTTCGTACCTTTAATTAGGATGTTAATTCTCTGCGGTTTTACGGGAATATTACTCTACGGCGGCATGGAAACAGCAGCAGGAAGACTGGCAGTTGGCACTTACAGCGTGTTGGTATTCCTGACTCAGCGGTTACTTTGGCCGTTGGTGCGTTTGGGAGATACCCTAGATCAATATCAACGGGCAATGGCGTCTACGAAGCGCGTGATGAATTTGTTGGATACGCCAATTACGATCCATCCTGGAGAGATGACCCTAGCAGCAGTGCGGGGTGAGTTGGAATTGCAAAAAGTAACTTTTGCTTATCGCGATCGCGCCCCGGTTCTCGAAAATCTCTCCTTGAAGATTCCTGCTGGCAAGACGATCGCGATCGTTGGGGCCACGGGTTCGGGCAAAAGCACGATAGTCAAACTATTGTTGCGATTTTATGAAGTTCAATCTGGCAGTATTACTCTGGATGGGATAGAATTACGACAACTGCAACTACAGGATTTACGTCGTTGTATCGGGTTTGTGAGTCAGGATGTCTTCTTATTCCACGGAACTGTGAGTGAGAACATCGCCTATGGCAGTTTCGATGCTACAGAAGCAGAAATAATTGCCGCTGCACGGGTGGCGGAAGCCCATGATTTTATTGTCCGACTCCCCGACGGTTATGATACCATAGTGGGAGAACGGGGGCAGAAGTTATCGGGAGGACAAAGGCAGCGGATCGCGATCGCTCGGGCGGTGTTGAAGAATCCGCCAATCTTGATTTTAGACGAAGCGACTTCCGCAGTGGATAATGAGACGGAAGCAGCTATTCAGCGATCGCTCGATCGCATTACCCAAAATCGCACGACAATTGCGATCGCCCATCGTCTGTCCACGATCCGCAAGGCCGATCGCATTTACGTGATGGAACGGGGTAAAATAATAGAATCGGGACGACATGAAGAACTGTTAGCACAGTCGGGAATTTATGCTATTCTCTGGCAAGTGCAAATGGGTTTAGTTACCCCGCCAGGCCCGCCGGGGGTTCAAACCCCCGGCTAATAGCTAAAGTCGGTTAAAACCGACTAAATGAAATCAAAAAATAGAACGATCGCATTTTATAGTTACCCGGCTCATCCTAGGAAGATGGAAAACAATTGCCATCGAAATATTTCAGGGAAAAGCAGTTGCAAAAATCATGAGAGCTTGCTAGAATATAAGTGTTGGGTTAAGAAATAAAAATGACGAGGACACCAAACACTGAACCAACACTAGCAGATGTAGTTGAAAAACTAGAAAAGTTGTCGAATGATGTTGAAAAGTTTAACGATCGCTTTTCCAACTACCAGCAAGCGACTCAATGGGTTGTGCAACTTGCTTTTACTTTAATAGCCAGTGCTACTCTGACAGTCATTATCACGGCGGTGCTGCGGATGTAAAAAAAAGGCGATCGCCGTAGGCACCGCCCACCATCCACCGCCGGAGATGATGCTGTCGGTTAATTTCTGGTTCCTAGGTTCAGCCTCCAGTCGATCGACATGCAAGATGTAAATTAAAGGTCAGTAATATATCTTTACATTGAGGAGAAGGCGATCGGATATGATAGAATAGAAGAGTCGATAGCACCAGCAGCGCGATCGGGAAATGAAAACTCAACCAACTAGGCTTGACATTGACACCAGTGTACTTGCCGGTCTGGCCATTTTGTCGCCAGAAAACAGACAAAAGGTATGGCAGGCGATCGACTCTCTAGAAAGTTTCGATCCAGACCAACCCCTTGACTCGAAGATCAAAAAAGGTGTAATATCAGATAAAGTCTTCTACATGCTCCACGCTACTCCAATTTACAGAGTCATTTTTACAATGCGCGATCGCTCTGAAATAGAAGTCATCGACCTGTTTAGAAAAGAAAGGTTGGAATATTTTGCTAAATTTCGCGAGTAGCGAGCAGAAAGTAATGGGATATGCTAGAATATCAGAGTAGATGGTATTAGTCGGTTTTAACCGACTTTAGCTATTAGCCGGGGGTTTGAACCCCCGGCGGGCTGGCAGCGAAGTGAGCAATATTTAAATCCATTTGGTATTACCGGGTTTTTTAATTTGATCGCGCCCAAGATTGGTTTTTCACGTACTCCTTAATGACAGGCTGAAGGGTAAAGCCCGATCGCCCATTTGCCGCGACCTTATCAATTAAGCAACGTCGCCTCAAAGACTGTACCGCTGTGAAGAAATCATCAGGGGAAAGTGGGATAGTTTCTGGGGGACTGGAAATCTCGACAGCGACCTCTTGACTTGCTAACCAAAACATTACCTGTTTTTCCGAGGAGGACAAACGCTGAGAATGTTTCTGCAATAAAGGTTCTAGATCTCCTAAACAGAGGGTGGGACAAGATAAAAACTGTGCTACGCTACCATTAAATAATTCTATAATCATCGTGGCAACTATATTTAACCATAAGGGATTACCGCTGTAAAGGTGAATCAGTTCTAACCATTTGTCCGGATCGGTTAATTCTCTCTCTTTGCAGATTTCCCGCCCTGAGGCACCTAAACCTTGCAGTTGGAAGCTGCGACAGTGACGGTTCACCCCTTCTAAGGTGGCAATATCTCTCGGTTTTTCCCAACTCAGGAGTAATAAGCAACTTTTGTGGGGGAATTTTGTTACTTGCTTAAAAAATGTGCCATAATCTTCGTAGCCTGGTTGGTACTCGCCCGCTAATTCTCTACTCTGCAATATTTGCTGCACGTCGTCCAAGATTATCAGACAAGGATGCGATCGCACGTAGTCGAGGGGTGAAAGGAACTGAGTTGCTTGCTGCTGGGAGAAAAACTGCATTAAGTTTGTTTGCAGGTCCGACCAAGTCGGGGAATTCTCCAGGCTGCGCCAGATGATATAATCATAGTTGTCTTGTAGAAGTTGCACTAGCCGCACCGCTAGGGCAGTTTTGCCAATCCCGGATAATCCTAATAGGGTGACTAGACGGGTATTCTTTTCGATAATCCATTCTTTGAGGGTGCTGAGAGCCTGGGGGCGATCGCACGACCAATTCAACTCCGGCGCATCTCTGAGATCGTGATATCTTTCCCGATCGACCTTGTCCGAGTTGTCCCTCTCTGATGAGGGCGATCTGCTTTCTGCTGGAGAGTTGTTATTTTCCCCACATACATTTATTTTCCCATTACCAATTTGCACGTAGTTATTACTATTGTAAATATTGGATAATTCGATTTTTCCCAATATTATAGAGCGAACATTAGATTGCGTGAGCTTGATGTCTTCTTGCAATACATCTGAGAGGAGTTTCCATAATTTTGAACCAACCTTTTTGACATGATGGTGACTGACATTGCTATTTTTTGCTATTTCTGGATATTTTTTACCTTGTAAAGTACCTTCTAATATAGATCTTTGCAGGGAGTCAAGAGGTTTGCCGGTCTTAGCGAAAACCTGTTCACCGGTCCATTGTAGCATTTCTTGGATGTCCATAGGTCAAGGTGGAGTTATGCGTCATAGTTTAGGTTAGTATTATGCCACTATATCACACGATTTGCCACTTTAAGAACTAAATACTACTTTTTGCCACTAAATTAGAACTAAAAAATTTTCATATCACCCACTGTCTACCACTTTTGTCCCACTTTTATCCCTTGGCAAAGCGAGATATTTATGAAAGAATAGCACATGTCTTTGGCGGGAACGATCGGGCGGATAAACGGGCGATCGATATCAGTGAACTGTCAGTGAAGGTAGCAGAACTGAACTAGGTGACTGGCGAAACTGGTCGGGTGCATCTCTCCCGCAAGCAGAATGATCTGTAGGGGCGAAGCATTCCGGCGATCGAATTACGACAAGTACGACAAATATTAGGCCGGAATGCTTCGCCCGGTGCCAAAGTGAGATGCACCCATGTTAAGATAGTGAGGATATTCCTTTTTCTCTCTGAGAATATCCCCACAAACATAATGTAGATGTGACGATGCAACTTCAAGACTACTTCAACTTCCTAGCTGATGACGACATCCGGATCGAAGGCAGCCGTATTGGTATCGAAAGCGTACTATATGAATATATATACCGCGCTAGAACGCCGGAAGAAATTGCCCAACAATTTGAGACCATTACCTTAGAACATGTCTATGCAACCATCCTTTACTATCTACACAAAAAAGAAGAGGTCGGCGCTTACTTGGCCGACTGGCTAGAGTTTTGCCGCCAACAACGACAAGAGCAAAAAAATAATCCTTCTCCTGCACGGCAGAGGTTTCGCAAATTAAAAGCAGAAGCAGATATGGGGCGATCGGTGAGCGAAGTAGAACTGCAGCGAGAGTTATCAGAATCGGTGGGTGCTGTATGACGATCCAATATTTACTTGATGAGCATATAGCCTCGCTTTACCGGACCCAACTCTTGCGCCAAGCTCCAGATCTGATAGTCAGGAGGATCGGGGATCCAGATGCACCTCCTAGGGGAACTCTCGATCCAGATATTTTAATTTGGTGTGAGAGGAATGATTTCATCTTGGTGACAAACAATAGGAAATCAATGCCTAAACACTTAGCAGATCATCTCGCAGCAAATCGTCATGTTCCAGGTATTTTTGTCATAGATCCATCTAACAATATTGGTGAAACTCTCAGGGAGCTAATCATTATTGCTGGATCCTCCTTTGAAAAGGAATATCAAGACCGAATTGAATACTTACCGTTGAGTGAATAACAGAGTCAAGAGAACTCTCAGAGAAATCTTGACTTCACTGCTGGTGCGGGTTTGGTCAAAAGCAGTTTGTTTTTGACCTGTTGTTATGGGGCGCGGTCAAAAGTAGTTGCATTAGTAGGGTGGGCGCCGCCCACCCTTCGCGGGTGTGGCCAACAACAACCAACTGGTTTTGACCTTAGCGAGTACCCGATCGCCGGTCCATTGTAGCATTTCTTGGATGTCCATAGGTCAAGGTGAAGTTATGCGTCATAGTTTAGGTTACTATTATGCCACTATATCACACTCTTTGCCACTTTGAGAACTAAATACTACTTTTTGCCACTAAATTAGAAATGTATATTTTCAAGTAGGCCCACTATATACTACTTTTTGTCCCACTTTTATCCCTTGGCAAAGCGAGATATTTATGACAGCATAGTACATGTACAGCAAATCCAATTGGGAGGTACGATGTACACTGGTAGAGTAAGACAGCATGAATTTAAGACGCTCATATATGAAAAGGAACTAGATCGAATTGCTGGTTGGGTAGAAGAGTATCCAGACCTGGAGACAGGCGGAGACTTATTTGGATTTTGGACTCATTCAGGAGCGCCTGTTATCCAGTTTGTCCTTGGTCCAGGACCTAATAGCCAGCATAATCCAACCAGCTTCTTCCAAGATAAAGAACATCTGATTAAGGCTGGAGAAATTTTAAGAAGCAAGCATGGATTACAGCATATTGGTGAATGGCATTCTCATCACCAGATGGGATTAGCGGAACCGAGTCAGGGTGATGAAAATACGGTTTTTAGAGCCTTAGAGAGATATAATTTTCCTAGGTTCCTGCTTGGCATTGCTAATTTGCGCCGTAGATCGGAGAGTTATAGACAAAGGTGGACAGTCAATATAGGAAGTTTTTTATTCACCAGCTCCAGGCGCAATGCTCAAGTGGGTGCATGCGTAGTGTTACAAGGTGAGAGTCCCATCCGCTCTAATATGCGAGGGTCTTTCAGAAATCACGATCCACAACTCAAAAAGAGCTGGAAAGTTGAGAAAACCACTCTCGAAACGCAGCCATTAGTCACAACTGAGCCGATTACAATATCTCAGGGGCTTTGGTATGCTACTCCAAAAGGTCAGGCTTTGCTGAAAGAAATGTATGAAAAATTTACTGCAAAGTATGGTAAGTGCCAAATGTTTCGCACTCCCCAAGAAATGATGTATTTTACTTTGACAATCAAAAAACAGCAATGGCAAGTAGAATTCCCACATGATTTTCCGGACTCTTCACCAAAGTTAAAAGTCAATTCCAAGTATTGTGAAGTGAAAGATTGGCGCGGTACTTACCAGCAGTTCGAGCAAATCGAAGCTTGTATCGATCGATCATTATAACCAAAAGGAGGAATAGATATGGGATGGAGCCTAATTCAACAAAGGCGCTTGCAAACGGAGAGGGGTATACTCAAAGATTATTTCCCCAATTTTCGGTGGATTAATCCGAGGGATTCTGGAAATACACGACTTGAAGGAACAGTATGTACAAATTCAATGAATTTGTATACTCTAAGGGTTTATGTTCCCTCTGACTATCCAAACTCACGACCTGACATGACAGTAACATCACCCGACCCTCTCAGGGGATATGATGAAACAGACCTAAGAGTGTATGACGCTAGCTCAAGCATGCATACTTTATCTCCCAGAGATGGATATGTTCAAATCTGTCACTACAAAGGTTGGTCGCCCAACTTAACCCTGTGTTTAGTTGTGCTGAAAGGTCGGATATGGCTGGAAGCACTTGAAGGACACAGGCGGACAGGAAGGCCGTTGGATAACTTTCTTGCTCACATGAAGTAAACATAAGGAGATATCAAGCTAATGACAAGCTCTAGAAATGTGCAAAGTGTGCAAAGGTATCTTGAAAGAACTGTTGAAGAAGGAAAAGCTCCCTCCGATCAGCAGCTTGTATTCGATCCACAGACGGGACAATTAGTAGTACAAAGGCAGGTTTCGCCGATGCCTAGCCCTGATGCTGTAGTCGCAGATCAAATTACAGAAGATGGCTTTTTCAGGAACCAGATAGTATGAGTCCTCCCTTTGTTTATATGCATCAAGTGCAAGCTGTTTACCAGAACTTTCTGGGATCCCAAGAGGGTATAGTGCGAGCAGTTGCATTTGGTTTTGATGAAGGTGATGTCTTTCACGTTTACACCGCTGCACCTAAAACTCAGTTATCTGGGTATCCATGTGCCTCTGCGATTCAATTTTTGAGTAGCATGCCAACAGGCGATGAGGGATTCTTAGCTGCCGAGCAAGCTCGCAATACAATGTTAGAACGCGAGGTCAATTTTTCCGCTAGCCAGATTGTAATTGTGCTGTTGGCGATTGAGGAAAATCAGTTACGTCACCGCGTCTTTATTAGCAACCCAGAAGGGCAGTTTCACGAGGGAATAGTTAAGTTTATTCCCGAGCGTTCGGAACTTTACTCCCGCAGTCAAGGTTTGTTAGAGACTTCTATTCTGGAAAATTGTCAGGTAGGAATAGTTGGGCTAGGGAGTGGAGGATCGACGGTAGCCCTAGAGTTAGCGAAAGGCGGGGTAGGTAATTTTGTTCTGATAGACTTCGATCGCCTAGAGTTAGCAAATATGGCCCGGCATACTTGTGGTACAGGGGATTTAGGCCGCTACAAGACGAAAGCGGTTAGAGATTTACTGTACGGCAAGAACCCTTATATTCAGATCAAAGCAGCGGAATTAGATATCAATCAAAATCTTGAAGAAACCAAGCTATTGCTCAAGGATTGCAATCTAATTATTGCTGCCACAGATAACGAAAGAAGTCGTTTCAACCTCAATAGCATTGCTCTTGAGTACAAAATTACCACGATTTTTGGCAGGGCGTTAACTCGTGCTGCTGGTGGAGATGTGTTGAGAGTGCGTCCCGATGAAGGGCCTTGTTTGGGATGTGTTTTTACGAAGGAATTTTTGGCCAGTCGCCAGGAGGAGATATCTCAGTTTAGACAAGCGAGAGAAGAAACGCCTGCTTATGTTCCTGATGATGAGGTAAAGGCAACCATTCAAGTCGGTTTGTCTTCTGATATTTTGCCAATCTCTAATATGATTGTCAAATTAGCTTTGGTAGAACTGTCTCGTGGTAAAAATAGTGGCATTAGTTCACTAGAAGATGATTTGATCGCAGACTTCTATATTTGGGCTAATCGTCGGGAAGGTACTTACGCTAGTTGGCCCAAAATGGAGTATGGTTCAAAAACACCGTCGGTTTTGCGGTGGTACGGTGCGAAATTGGAGCGCAATTTATCTTGCCCTGTTTGTGGAACTCAAGGTGAGTCTTTGAGTGATGAAGATAATATTTTTGCAAGTCAATAGTAGTCACTAGGAGAGATCGCCTCTTTCTTTACAAAGGCGATCGCCTCAACTTCCCGGCAGGCGATCGCCCCCTCGAACCCGCCCAGGCGGGTTTTGTTTTTGTAGCCGCGATTTCGATCGCCCAGGCAAATCTATGAGCTATAATGACAATTGTACCCCGAGCGCCCTTCTTTCACCGCAACCATCCCATCAGCTTATACTATTTTATCAAACGTGGCTACAATTATTTTCAGCATTATGCTATCAGTCGGTTTTAACCGACTTTAGCTATTAGCCTCTGGTTTGAACCAGAGGCGGGCTGACAGCGAAGTGAGGAAATTGCTATTATGAGTAAAGATACATTCGAGACATTAATTCAACAAGCCGAAAAACTGACCCCAGACGAAAAACTATCTCTAGCAGCACAGTTAGAGGCGATCGCCCTGGAAGTAGATCCGGAAGTAGTCCTCCGCAGTCGGCGAGCCAAAATTCAGGCTTGCAAGCAGGAAATCTTGGAACTTGCAGCCAAATATGGAGCCGATCGCCTGCGCATTTTTCACTTAAGCGTATCAGAAGGAGGAGTCAGGGACACAGAGGTAAATTTTCTGGTAAACTTAAAACCGGGAAGTGGTTTACTCGAACAAGGTGGTTTATTGATGGATTTACGAGAATTATTGGGCTTTGAACTGTATGTTTTTACCGAAGATGACTTAAAAGAACGTTATCGGGAACTGATTCTCAACAAAGCCGTACCGCTATAATAATTGATTATGAGAAGCGATACAGACAGGTTGCAGTCAGAAACCGGGTTTCTCGTGCAATTATCAACGATATTTATATTATTGTGACAGAAACCCGGTTTCTCGCTCTACTCTCTAGAGCCTTTTTCAATCGCGATCTATCCGATCGATATTAAATTTGCCTTAAAGATTGTCAATCTAACCGAGATGATGTTAAGATAAAGAAGAAAAGCAAGTCGTGCAGAGAATATCAATATGGAGACCTTAACTAAGGAGTTGACCTCGACTGCGGACAAGTTGTCTAACTTGACTTATAATGTGGTGATAGAAACAGAAAACGAAGGTACGGTAAGGGCGACGGTGTGGGGTTTGCCTAACTGTCAGGCTGAGGGTGGAACGCGATCGGAAGCTCTGGCAAAGGTACGAGAGCTTTTAACTGCCCGTTTGTCAAAGGCAGAAATTGTCCAGATGGAAATGGAACTGCCCAAACCAGAACATCCTTGGATGAAGTTTGCTGGGATGTATGCAGATAATCCGGTTTTCCCAGAAGTGCTGGAACATATAGAAGCCGATCGCCGCGAACTGGATGGGGAAATGGAAGCCTATTATCGTACAATGGATGCTCCCGGAGGCTAAAAGGTGAGTTTTTGGATACTTGATACGGATCACGTCTCGCTTTTTCAACATAGACATCCTCTGGTAATACAGCGCGTTAATGCAGTCAATAGTGAAGATATTGGCGTGACAGTTATCACAGTGGAAGAACAAATGCGTGGATGGCTTAATGCTATCAGGCAATCTTCCCGACCTGATAGACTGCTATGGGCTTACATAGGATTGCGGACTGGAGTAGAATTCTTCAATGGCGTTAATTTACTTGACTTCGATCGGGATGCTTACGATTGTTACGCAGATTTGATTCGTCAAAAGATTCGCATTGGCACCCAAGATTTGCGAATTGCGGCGATCGCGCTTTCTCGAAATGCTATTCTGGTTACGCGCAACCGACGGGATTTTGCCCGGGTGCCAGATCTGAGACTTGACGATTGGACGATCGCATAAAGGCTGCGTTGATAGTACCACTGCGCAAATAAACCTGTAAATGGGACCTGGGCGGGAATTGTACCCCGATCGCGCCAGGGGCGATCGGGCATGGGGCTATGGGGCTACTGGCATATCGCCTGATTCATGTTGCTGTAACCAAGCGGCTAAATCATCCACCGTCGAGAAATCCAACAGCGCTTCTACCAAATCTTCTAACTCAGAGATAGACAGCTTTTTCAGGCGATCGTCAAACCACTCAGTCCAAACTCCAAATCGGCGCACGCTCAGGCGGTAAATAACTTCTAAATAACTTTCAGCGCGACCTTCCGCGAGACCTTCCTCGCGGCCTTCAACGCGACCTTCCGCGCGACCAATTTGCCGACCTTTTTGCAGGATATCCTGATAAATTTCTGGAGCATTTAATCCTTCCTGAAATATTTCTAGGAGACGTTCTCTACCATCAGCAGCTTCGTCAATTCCTAGTAGATTTAAGTTTTCTAAGTTATCTGACGACCTCCTGAGATTTTTTGTATTAGATGTCACTCTACCAAAAAAGAAGTCAAATTTACTTTCTTTGACCGTAAACCCTTTCCCCTCAATCTGGCTTTCTGGCACAATTTAATATTTACTCCCTACAAAAATTATCTCTTATCCTACTCTTACTACACTCGATGTACTTGCCATATCCCCCTCTAATGAGAGATATCGCGGCAACATCATCTTATCCGATCGTCGGATCGAGCGGGCTAGCGGGTTAGCCCGCTAGCCGCATAATTGCCTGTCCGTCAAACAGATCAGACAATAACGAAATTTGCTGCTGTCAGAGGAGTATTATTTAGGTTAGATACATTCTCATGAAAGACCGCGATCGAGTTCCCCGGACTCAGGGTGAAGACAGAAGTATTAATGAAATTCCTGGAGAGAGTAGCCAGCACATCTGCCCCCGTCGCAAAACCCAGACCAGATGCTATCTGGATCCTTTCAGTAGCAATGTCAAAGTCGGTAATAGTGTCTTCACCATTGTTAGCACCAAAGAAGAATGTATCCCGGCCCGCATCACCAAAAAGGTTATCATCCCCAGCACCACCATCGAGCAAATCATCCCCTTCTTCTCCACTCAGGAAGTCATTCCCCCCATCCCCATTCAGGATATCGTTACCCGTGCCACCGAACAAGTTATCATTATTAGAGCCACCATTGAGAATGTCATTACCCTCATTTCCCACAAGTTGGTCGTCCCCAGCGTCCCCATTCAGGGCATCGTTACCTGCTTGACCAAAAAGGTTATCATTCCCAGATCCTCCATTCAGCCGATCGTTCCCCCGATCGCCTTGAATTTGGTCGTCACCACCTAAACCATCGATCGTATCAGCCAAAATCGTGCCGAAGATCAGGTCATCCCCAGAAGATGCGATCGGGGGCGTCGATCCTTGAGCTGTAAAGCCAGATATTTCATAGCCGATATCAGCCAACAAAGCCAAATCAACCTGAGTCGGGAATTCACGGGATCCGTTCGTGCTTATGGGGTCCAGCAAGACAGTATCATTCAAAAACCCCTCTTCAACATGAGACAAATCCCCTTCCAGAGGAATAGGTTGGCCCCCATTCACATTCAAAGCATTGGGACCATCAAAAGCCCCCCCGGCACCGATTTGCTCGAAAATGTCAGCAGTACCAAAGCCCAAAACATGCCCGATTTCATGCAAAGCCGTACTAATAAAATCGCTTTGGCCGAAAGGAATGTCCCCATCTGTATTGGGCGTGGAGTCAAAAAACCAATTCGCATCCGGATCGAAGGTCAACCCTCCCACCCAAGGCTGAAAATCACTGCCATTGATGCGGTTGGAGAAAACAGTTCCAGCAGCATCCACGCCATCAGGTCCAGCTTCCCCCAGAGTGCTGCCAGGCAATGGACGCGCCCCCGCGAAAATCAGCAAATCATCTATTTCCGAATTCAAGACAATCCGTTCTTCCCTGCCTGAGACAGAAGGATTATCGATGGTAAATTCGATCCCCGCTGGAACATTGGGAAACTCGTCTTGAATAAAACCCTCCCAGATATCAGCAGCAGCTTCTAATGCCGCCCGGCGGGCCGGGTCATTGAAAAATCCGCTGCTGTCAAAGCGATAGTCGAATTCAATGTTAAAATTGCCATTTGATGGCGGTGGTGGCGGCGGCGGTTCCGATATCGGTGTCAGATCGTTTGTGAAATCAGCGGCACCGATCTGGCTGCTGCTCACCCCCTCCAAGACTGCTAACTGAAAGCGTCCCAAGGAGATAATCGTGTTCCCAGCATTCGCCCCGGTGCCAGCAGAGATCTGTAGCCGTGAGAAGCTGATACGACCTGGTAATCCTATCAAGTCCTGACCGTTAGTAAAGTCGGTAATCCGATCGCGACCGCCGCTGAGCACGAAAATGTCCCCTCCTGTTAAGGTATCCCGGCCTGCATTGCCATAGAGCACGTCATTTCCGCGATCGCCCAAAAGCCGATCGTTACCAGCTCTACCTCGAATCACGTCCTGCTCCGACGTTCCCGAGAGCCGATCGCCCCTTTGCGTACCGTTAATTCGAGCCATATCAGGGTTGCTCCTGTAGTAATTTTCTTTGGTTCTGCACCCAACCCCAGGATCGACTGATTGAATCCTTATTTTTAATACAGATTCAACCCTACATTTTCCGCAAAATATCGTTTTTTTTCTAACAATTATTTATAATCATCGTAGGTTGGGTTTCGTACCTCAACCCAACTTTACAGGTAACTGCTGGGTAACGTTGCGGAAACCCAGCCTACGAATTAATACTCACATGTAGGTTGGGTTTCGCCCAAGATGTGTGCCATTATCATCGATGCACCCGGCTATCAACAAATGATTGACCACTGACAAGTTGATATCCTCATCATCGGCTGAGTTCTTGGACTTTCTGCTGAATATATAGAATTACTTCGTCCTTGCTGATTATTTCGTCAACGGGGACACAATAAGATGGGTAAAGGTAATGAGTCTCACCTGTTAAACGACTTTTTCGTTTGTCTTTTACAACTCCATATATATCTGGAAAAATAATCCACTTCGTACTAGGACGTTTGGGAGTTATTGCGCCCCAAGCTGTTCCAGTTTTTAGACAGTACCAAATGATTAACGCTGGTGGATACACCCATTGTTTACTTTCTACTTCACCGCACATCCAACCCTTATAATTAGGGGGCATTTGTTCAATTGGGTCTGTAATAGACCCGTACACAGTTTTTACAGATATCCAAAAAATTTTCTTCCCTGAAGTATCGTACACAGGTATATCTTCATCAGTGTCGAACTGAGTAACAATAGACTCTCCTGCATTAATCCCTCTCCTTCTTAGCCCTTTACGCACTATTTTTACTGCCTCATCCCCTTCTGCTAGTAATTCTTCCCAGGTCATTTAATCTATCTTGAAATAATTTACTTAACAATGCTTGTCATCAAAAATTATCGACTATTTGCTCATCTGAGGTCGAATCATTTATTTGCTCGATTTGTTCTTCCACCAGTTCCATTAAATATTGATTGCAATATTCGGCAATTTCTGGATATTTATTGGCAGTCCATTCTAACGGTGTAACTACACAGGAATCGCTGATGTCTATCCCTGCTGCCATCATCTGCCGAGTTTCTTCTATGGCAACTGCGATCGCATCTTGTAGCAGAAGCTTGCTTTCCCCCACCCAAAAAGACTTAGTCCGTTGGGTAGCTGTTGGAGAATTAGATAAAGGAGTCTTTATTTCTGTCATAGTGGTAGTCCGTGTTTTACTTCCCCGATCGTCCCTTGGGGTGCATCCCAATTTTGTAATTAAGTGTAATTAAGCCCGCGCAGGCGGGCGAAGGTTCGTGTAGCCGGACCCCTCGTTCCCACGGCTCTGCGGGTGCGGTCAAAAGTAGTTGCGGCGGATCCCCCCCAAACCCCCCCGCCGCGATTGGGGGGGGCAACCGGTGCGCCCCCCTTTTTAAGGGGGGTTTGGGGGGATCCCACGACTGGGAAAGCCGAGGAACGATCAACAGGTTTTGACCACACCCCGGCTCTGCCTGGGAACGGGTTCGGGCTAAGGTTCGGGCGGCGACGCTTCCGCGATCGTCTCTCGGCCAGAAACCCGGTTTTTTGGAAAAATCGGGTTTCTTAATTCAAGGCGATCGCCCCTTGAGAAAATGCGATCGGTCATTTTGTCCGATTACTTATGCTTGCCATTAACCAACAGAGAGCAACTGCTTCTTCTCGGCGCAGGTTACCTTAACTTTACCCTCTTCGTCAACATCCACGATCGCCCGATCGCCATCAGAGATGCGACCGGAGAGCAACTCTTCAGCCAGGACATCTTCCAACAAGCGCATAATCGCTCGCCGCAGGGGTCGCGCCCCGTATGCAGGGTTGTATCCCTCCTTGACCAAGAGTTCTTTGAAAGCATCGGTAACTTCTAAAGTAATACCCTGTTCCGTGAGGCGACCGAAGACTTCCCGTAGCATGATCTCCGAAATCTCTTTGACCTGTTCTTTGTTCAACTGACGGAAGACGATAATCTCATCCAAGCGGTTGAGAAACTCGGGGCGGAAATACTGCTTCAGTTCCTCATTTACCAGAGTGCGAATTCGGTTATACTGAGCATCAGCGCTATTTTCCTCAAACTCGAATCCCAAACCTCCCCCACCTTTTTCAATCACCTTGGACCCGATGTTAGAGGTCATAATCAGCAGAGTATTTTTAAAGTCCACAGTCCGACCCTTCGCATCCGTCAGGCGACCGTCTTCAAAAATTTGCAGCATCAGGTTAAAAACATCCGGATGGGCTTTTTCAATTTCATCGAAAAGGACCACAGTGTAGGGACGGCGGCGCACCGCTTCTGTCAGTTGACCCCCTTCCTGATAACCTACAAATCCAGGAGGCGCACCGATCAGTTTCGATACCGTGTGACGTTCCATGTATTCTGACATATCTATGCGCACCATTGCCTCTTCCGAACCGAAGAAATAGGCTGCTAAAGCTTTTGTCAGTTCCGTTTTGCCCACACCCGTCGGTCCCGAAAAGATGAAACTGGCGATCGGGCGATTGGGGTTTTTCAGACCTACGCGGGCCCGACGAATAGCGCGAGATACAGCCGTCACTGCTTCTTCTTGACCGATCAGGCGCTGATGCAGGGTATCCTCCATGTGCAGCAGCAGTTCCGATTCCGATTCCGTCAGCTTGAGCACCGGCACCCCCGTCCAGGAAGATACAATTTGGGCGATGTCTTCTGCGCTGACCACCGGAGCAATATTTATTTTATTGCTAGTAGCGATTTGGATCTCCTTTTTAATTGCTAACTCCCGATCGCGCAGTTTTCCCGCCTTATCAAAGTCCTGGTCCTTAACCGCCACCTCTTTTTCCTTAATCACTTCTCGCAACTGTCGCTTCTGTTCCTTCACCTCTGGCGGCAGTTTTGAATTGAACAGCCGGACCCGGGAACCTGCTTCATCCACCAAATCGATCGCCTTATCCGGCAAAAACCGGTCCGAGATATAGCGGTCCGAGAGGTTAGCAGCGGCCACGATCGCCTCATCGGATATTTTCAGTTGGTGATGCTGTTCGTAGGCCGATCGCAGACCGTAGAGAATCTCGATCGTCTCTTCCACGCTGGGTTCTCCCACCTTCACTGGTTGGAACCGACGTTCCAGGGCTGCATCCCGCTCGATATACTTGCGGTACTCATCCAGCGTCGTGGCCCCAATACATTGCAGTTCGCCTCTGGCCAATGCGGGTTTGAGGATGTTCGCCGCATCCAGGCTTCCTTCTACCGAGCCCGCCCCTATGATCGTATGGATTTCATCTATTACCAGGATAATGTTATCCGACGATCTGACTTCCTCGATAATTTTCTTCAACCGCTCTTCAAATTCTCCTCGGAACCGGGTTCCTGCCACTAGCATTCCCAGTTCCAGGCTAATTATTTGCTTATTTTCTAGGATTTCCGGCACGTTCTTGTTCACAATCCGATGGGCCAACCCTTCCGCGATCGCCGTTTTCCCCACCCCCGGTTCTCCGATCAGCACTGGATTATTCTTCGTGCGGCGACCCAGAATTTGGATTACCCGTTCAATTTCCGGCTCCCGACCCACCACCGGGTCCAGTTTCCCCTGTCCTGCCAGTTTCGTCAGATTCGTGCCAAACTCATCCAGGGTGGGCACCTTGCCGTTACTCGATTTCCCACCCACGCTTACCGCTGCTTCTTCTCCCAGCATGCGAATCACTTGGGTGCGCATCGCGTTGGGGTCAACCCCCATATTTTGCAACACCTTCGCTGCTACCCCATCCCGGTCCTGAATCAGTCCCAGCAGCAGGTGTTCCGTGCCTATGTAATTATGTCCCAATTGGCGAGCTTCGTTCAGGGATGACTCGAAAATCCGCTTTACCCTAGGCGTAAACGGAATTTCCACTGGCGTGAACCCCGATCCCCGACCTATTATCAAGAATGCATGGGTGTGGTCAAAACCCGTTGGTAGGAGACCTCGTTACCGGTCCCTCTCGGGACCGGTAACTATCCGATCCTACGCCGGCTCAGGAGCGTGTCAAGTTGACTCGGAATGGGCCCCTGATGGGGATTCTGAGAGATTTCCAGGAGATGATTACATTATGTTAAGAAAATTAATAAATCTTAATGATCGAGGTGGTAGCAGCAATGTATAAAGAGAAGGCAAGGGTATAAAGGCTGAAAAGATTTAGCTCTGTATACCAGAGAACAGGATCGTAAATTGGTGGAGAGGCCGAATCGTTAAGTTTGTTAACGTCAGCAACCTCCCATTCTCAGGAAAAGTCAAGTAGTTGCTACCCAGGAGAGAGTATGGTATTTGGACCGGCATCGGAATTAGGTGTGGCCCTGTTTGAGGACACAGAACCAGTAGAGCTGTGGCCAGGGCGATCGGACGAAGAAGTGGAAACGGTGATTCGTGCAGTGTACCGGCAGGTGTTGGGAAATGCCTACGTGATGGACAGCGAGCGGCTGACGATAGAAGAGTCGCAGCTGAAACTGGGCGAAATCAGCGTGCGGGAGTTCGTGCGTCAAGTAGCGAAATCGGATCTATATCGTACCCGGTTTTTCGACAGCTGCCCCCGCTATCGGGCAACGGAGTTGAACTTCAAGCATATTCTCGGTCGGGCCCCCAATAGCTACGAAGAGATGAAAGCACACAGCGCGATCTTGGATGCAGCAGGTTTTGAGGCAGACATTGATTCCTATCTGGATAGCGATGAATATCAAGATGTGTTTGGGGAAGACATAGTACCGTTTTATCGGGGCTATAAAACCCAAACTGGTAAGAATATGGTTGGGTTTACCCATATGTTCCAACTCTTGCGCGGTGCTTCCAGCAGCGACCTGAAAGGGAATTTGTCGGGAAAAGAACCACGGTTGAATAAGTACGTGATTCAAGGCATACCCACGGCTGTAATTCCGCCTTCGGGAGCATCGGATGGTTGGTCTTTCCAAGATCCAACTCTGGGGGCGCGGACTCGACATGGCGCTGGAGCAACTTCCGAAGGCAAGGTATACCGCGTGGAAGTCACTGGCTATAGCTCGCCAGGGGCAGTCAATCGCGTCTCGAAATTCCGGCGCAGTAACAAGGTGTATCTGGTGCCCTTCGATCAGCTGTCGAAAGAGTACCAGCGGATTCACCAACAGGGCGGCAAAATTGCCAGTATCACTGTTGTTAACTAGGATCCCCGGGCCAAAAAATTACCTGTAGCAACGGGTAACGGGGGAAAGGTAAAAGTGATTTAGGAGGAAGAATTTAAGAATGGCAAATGAAACGGAACTATGGCCCACAGACTCTGCAGATGAAGTGCAGGCCACAATCCGGGCGGTTTACCGACAGGTGTTGGGAAACCCCCACGTGATGGAAAGCGAACGACTGGTAACGGCAGAATCGCAATTGTCCGATCGCAGCATGACGGTGCGGGAATTTGTCCGAGCAGTGGCAAAATCAGATTTCTATCGCAGCCGGTATTTTGAAAGCTGTGCGCCCTACCGGTTCGTGGAGCTGAATTTCAAGCATTTGCTGGGACGGGCCCCGTTGGATCAAGCAGAACTGTCGGAGCATATCCAGATCTGCATTAATTCGGGCTACGATGCGGAAATCGACTCCTATATCGATAGCGAAGAATACGATCTCAGGTTTGGGGAGAATATCGTACCTTACTATGTCGGGGCGAGCACCCAAGTAGGGCAAAAGCAAGTTGGCTATAACCGCACTCTGTCCCTGGTGAGGGGTTGGGCAGAAATTGATAGCGCCACAGAAGCATCTCTCTTGGTAGAAGCAGTGGCAACTAATGGTACGACGGAAATACCGTTGCAGCCAAGTGGTCGGATAGCAGCTTATGCAGATGCTACGGAAAAGATGTTCAAAATTGTGGTGAAGGGGGCGAAATTTGACAGTCCTCGTCGTCGCAGCACCACGGAATATATTGTGCCCGGCAGCAGGATGTCGCCCCAAATTCAGCGGATAAATCGCACGAGCGGCACAATTGTCAGCATCACAGAAGTGGCGTAAAATTGGTGGGACTAGAAAAAAGATCCTAGTCCCGCAGTTGGTGAAATAAAAGTCAACTTGATTGAAGGCAGGAGAAGATTGCATGTCTCTATGGGCTGTTGAAAATCCCCCGATCGAACTGCGACCGAATGCAACAGAAGAAGATTTGCAAACGGTGATTCTGGCAGTATACAGGCAGGTGTTGGGAAATGAGTATTTGATGGACAGCGATCGCCTAACGAGTGCAGAATCATTGCTGCGGAATGGCGACATCACGGTGCGCCAATTTGTGAATGTGGTGGCGAAATCAGAACTGTATCAAGAACTGTTCTTTCACTCCAGTTATCAGTACCGTTTCATAGAACTAAACTGCAAGCATTTGTTGGGTCGTGCGCCCCGGGACCAGGCAGAAATATCTGAACATGTTCAGATATACAAGGATCAGGGGTATGAGGCGGAAATCGATTCCTATATCGACAGCGAGGATTATATTGAAAACTTTGGGGAGAACATTGTTCCCTACCCGCGCTCAATTAACAGTCAGCTGGGAATAAAAAATGTCGGCTTTAACCGGATGTTTGCCTTGCTGGGTGGTTTTGCAAGCAATGACAGTGATAAACAGGCGAAGCTCATTACCTCCTTGGGTGCTAACCTGTCTCCGGCCATCAAAGCACCAGCTGTTGGCAATGGGGCGGAATATGGCAACACGGGCAAACGCTTCCTGATTACCTATTCGACTTCAATGGCAGCGGCGCGGCTGAACAAGTTGAGCAAGGTGGAATCATTGGTAAGCTACAGTCAAATGTCTCAGAAAGTTCAGACCATTCATAAGCGGGGTGGGAAGATCCTGAGTATATCAGAACAGGTTTAACAAGTTGGGATGAGCAGTCAGTGGCGGTGGCCACTGACTACAGGAAAAATGACCAATAAAAGGAGGAAGATAAATGTCACTCTGGGTAACCTCAGAACCAACAGAATTAAGACCAGATGCAACAGAAGCAGATTTGCAGACAGTGATTCGGGCAGCTTACAAACAGGTGTTGGGCAATCAGCACGTGATGGAGAGCGAAAGGCTATCAAGTGCAGAATCGATGCTGCGAAATGGCGAGGTCAGCGTGCGCGGCTTCGTGGAAATGGTGGCTAAATCGGAGTTGTATCAAGAACTGTTTTTTAACAGTTCTTCGCCCTATCGATTCGTGGAAATAAACTGCAAGCATCTGTTGGGTCGTGCGCCTAAGGACCAGGCGGAAATTTCAGAGCATGTCCAAATTTATAACTCACAGGGCTACGAGGCAGAAATAGACTCTTACCTCACTAGCGAGGAGTATCAGTCCAATTTTGGCCAGAATATCGTCCCCTACCCGCGCAGCAATAGCACCCAGCTGGGGATCGCGAACGTAGGTTTTAACCGGACGTTTGCATTGATGCGGGGCGACGCCACCAGTGATAGTGGTAACTCGGCGCAGCTGATTGCCGATATCGCAGCTGACCTACCCACCAAGATAACTGCTGCTCCTGATGGTTCTGGCACTTATAGCAATACTGGTAAGCGCTTCCGGATCGCAGTGGCAAAGGCGGGAACGACTCCTGTCTATAAGCAGAGCAACTTCGTCTATGAGGTGGCCTACGAGCAGATGTCTAAGAAAATTCAGAACATTCACAAAATGGGCAGCAAGATTGTCAGTATTACTGAAGTTGCCTAGCTAGGGGGACTGGCGATCGCACCCAGCCTGCCCAAAAACAGAAGTGACGATCGCCAGTTATCACAAATCAATTGGCCAGGTTACGTTCTCACCATTAGGTAAATTCGAGGTACTAGGATATGGCAGGAATGAATACCACTGGAACTCCGAAGAAGAGCGAGTATAACGATCGCACAGTGGAGATAGAGGTGACGGGTGTGTGTCGTCAAGATGTAATGCGGACGGGGAACTATACGGTGAAAGTTAATCACAGCCGTATGGTTGAGGCAATGCAGAACATTAACAGTCTAGGTGGTAAGGTGTCCAAGGTGACGACGGAGCCATCAACATAAATCAGGAAACAAGTAGGAAGCTCAAACTATTGCCAGAGCTATCTGGTAAGGAGAGGGATGGGGTGCATCCCAGTTTTGCTTCTTGGCTGCGGGGATCTGAACATGCTGTTGCCAGCTATACTAGCCCAGAAACCCAGTTTTTCC
The DNA here is from genome assembly GCA_005518205.2 of Hormoscilla sp. GUM202. GTDB lineage: Bacteria > Cyanobacteriota > Cyanobacteriia > Cyanobacteriales > Desertifilaceae > Hormoscilla. The sequence goes on along the minus strand of RFFC02000009.1, from coordinate 11,430 downwards.
ACAAAACCGGGTTTCTTCATGCATTCTTGAGATGCTCTCGAGGGATGAAAATGCCAGGTCATACAAAAAGTCTGAGCAACTACGACAGTCGGATGGTGGAGATAGAGGTGACGGGTTTGTGTCGTCAAGATATCATCCGTGCCAGTAACTATAGGGTGAAAGTGGCTTACAGCAGACTGTCTCAGATAATGCAGGAGATTGCGCGGATGGGAGGTAAAATTAAGGGCGTCAGGATGATATCATCCTCGCTAGAACTATCACCACCTTCAGCAGAACCAGCATCGTCAGCGCCAGCATCGTCAGAAACAGGGGTATTAGAAACAGAGGGCTCGGAAACAGCGGTATCGGAAACAGAGATATCGGAAACAGCGGTATCAGAAACGGAGATATCAGAAATAGAGATATCGGAAACATCGGAAACATCGGAAACATCAAAAAAAGCGAATTCTGAGAAGAGTTTGGCGGAACTGACAGAGATCGAGCCCGTCAGAAGCAAACGCAAGTCAGTTGAGGCGAAGAAGAAGAGCACGACAAAGACAAGCAGGTCGAAGAAATTGAAGGAGAAACCGAAATCCTAGAAATAATGGATATTAGGGAATTTGTTAAACTTTCGATCGGACGTTGGCGATCGCAGCGCAGCGGTCACAATTTGGCATTTAGCCATTTTGAAGAAGTGCGCTCGACTATTGATATAGTATCATTGGCAGGGTCGGATGGCTCTGTAATTGAGCTGTGTAAGTCCGCAGGCATAGATCCAGCAGCAGCAATTAGCCCCTTTAGCATGAGTTGGGAGGGCCGATCGGATTGGGATGAAGAGGAAACTATGGTAGGTAGCTGCGTCCTGGTGCCAATCCCCGATCGGGATAACATAAATCAGGGGAAATTACTGCGATCGCAGGGATATGCGGAAACGATCGCCGCAGTGGGCGATTACTATTTTACCTCGGATGGCACCTTCGTCCTGCTGACAGAGTACGATCGGGCAGCAGCAGAAGAGAGAATCTGGTTTGCGACAGATAATCTCAGATTTAGATTTTCTTCGATCAAAACCAGTGATGGAAAAGGTGTGGTAACGGCTTCCTTTGCTTCAGAAATTAGATCGTTGTCAGGAAATTAACTAAGGAAAAACTGGGAAAATGGCGATCGCAGAGGAGAATAAGAGCAGTATAGAAGAGGATATGAAGACGCTAGCTTGTTGGATGGCGGGAGATTTTAGTAACGAAAAACAAGCCTATGATAACCCGACAACCTATGCACATATTCATATATTTTGGCGACCATTACCCTATGAATTTTTTGAGGGACTGGGATTTTATTCAGAGCAAGTTTATGACTACGATCTCTGGAGACCATACCGTCAGGGAGTCCATCGTCTAGTAGCTTTGAGCGATCGTATTTATATAGAAAACTACAGTCTGAAAGACCCGATCCTATATGTGGGTGCAGCACGGGAGTTAGATATTCTCAAAACGATCGCGCCAGATGACATTAAACGTCGCGAACATTGTGGAATGATTTTCTGGCGGGAAGGGGAAATGTTTCGAGGTGCTGTGGAGGGCAAAAATTGTTTGATAAATAGAAATGGCCGGCAAACATATTTGGTGAGTGAGGTGGAATTGACAGCAAATACTTGGGTGAGTTTAGATAAGGGTATGGATGTGAATACCCACGAGCAAGTATGGGGCTCGAAGGCAGGACCGCTAAGATTTGAGAAACGGCAAAGTTTTGCTGAAGAAGTACCGCAGATGTATGAATAACTGTACTGTAATCTATTAGCAGCAAATGAGTGGAAGGGAGAAATGTTGCCGCCACAAGCAGAAAAAAAGATGCAAGTGTGGATCCGCAGTAGACATCTGATCTGTTCGGGAAACTTTTTTATCTTGGAAACGGTAGAATATCCAACAGTAGAAAGATTTTGGGAATGCGTAGAGAGTTTAGGAGGGAGTTTAATAACAGTCCAACCAATAGACAAAAGATGGATAGGGGATCATAGAAAAGTGATTTTATATCAAGCGAAAGCGAGTTTACATACACCCCATCACGATTTAAGACAATACTGGTTCAAATATGGTGGTTTGAAGACAAGATTCGATCGACGTTGTTAACAGAGAAAGGGAGAAAAAAGGAAATGAGCGGCAGTTTTATTAACCCAGTAATAACTAAAGCATCGGCATTAGGTGTCAGCTTGTTTGAAGAGACAGACCCGATCGAGCTGTGGCAGTCCAGTTCAGAATCAGAAGTGGAGACGGTGATTCGGGCAGTATACAGGCAAGTGTTGGGGAATGCTCACGTGATGGAAAGTGAGCGGTTAACCATCCCGGAATCCCATCTGCGATCGGGGGAAATCAGCGTCCGAGATTTTGTGCGGGAAGTGGCGCTATCGGAAATGTACCGCGAGCGTTTTTTCGACAACTGTCCCCGCTACCGCTCGATAGAGTTAAATTTCAAGCATTTGCTGGGTCGGGCCCCCGAAAGCTATGAGGAGATGCGCACTCACAGCGACATTTGGGATGCAGGTGGTTGGGAGGCGGAGATAGAGTCCTATATAGGTAGTGAGGAATATAACGAGGCGTTTGGGGAGAACACAGTGCCCTTTTACCGGGGTTATAAAACCCAGACGGGCAAGAGTGTAGTTGGGTTTACCCATATATTCCAACTCTTGCGCGGTGCTTCGAGCAGCGATAAATCCAGTTTTGTGGGGACAAGGTCAAGGCTAAATCGGGCGATCGTCACCAATAATCCCAGCGTGATGGTTCCCCTTTCATCCTCCTATGGGCGACCGACTGATGTCAATAAACTACTAGCTGATGTCCTAAAGCTGAAGCAACCAGCAACCGCTCCACCAACAAGTCGGCCAAAAATCCTATCAGCGGAGGTAGAAATAGCTCAATCCTGGCAAGGTCAATATCAATCATGGGAAGATCCAGAACCGGTAGAGCTATGGCCAGGCCGATCGGAAGCGGAAGTAGAAACGGTGATTCGGGCGGTATACAGGCAAGTTTTGGGGAATGCCCACGTGATGGAGAGTGAACGACTCACAGTCCCGGAATCACAGATAAAACTTGGGGAAATCAGCATCCGTGAATTTGTCCGTCAGGTGGCCAAATCGGAGTTGTACAGGTCGCGGTTCTTCGACAACTGCCCCCGCTACCGGGCGATCGAGTTAAATTTCAAGCATCTGCTGGGTCGTACACCTGATGACTACTCGGAGACTTTCTATCACAGTAGCGTGCTGGATGCAGGCGGTTTTGAGGCGGAGATAGACTCTTATATCGATAGCGACGAGTACCAGGAAGCTTTTGGGGAAAACGTAGTGCCATTTTATCGAGGCTACAAAACCCAGACTGGCAAAAGGCTGCTTGGGTTTACCAACATGTTCAAACTGTTGCCCAGCGTTTCGACTAGTGATAAAGCGGGTTTATCGGGAAATCTCCCTCGGCTGAATCGGACCCTGATTTACAATCATCCTACAGGCAAAGCCCCAGTCACGGATATCAATGCCTTGCTGGCTGAGGTGCTCAAGCCGAAGATCCAGCCCCAAGAAATTATCTCCAAAGCAGAACTGGCTCGCAAGCAAGCCTATCAAGCTTTGCAAAGCCAGTGTTCCGAACAAGAAACTGCGATCGCGACTTTACAACAACAGTTGGCAGAATTACGGGCAACTGCTACCATCGGAGCAGCCCAATTAAACAAGTGGCAGTCTTATAGCCCTTACTCCAATGGCGGCGGCACTGGTTTGACCATAAGCGGACAACCGACCGCCGCCCTACCAGAAAGTTATGAGGCTTTGCAACAGCAGTATGCAGTAGGGGAAGAGACGATCGCCTCTTTACGGGAGCAAATCGCAGACCAGCAGCGCTTGGCCGCGATCGGATCGGCCCGATTGAATAAATGGCGCGCCCGTTCTTTTTCCTAGATCGGTCTTTTATGAGCGGTCAGCAGTTTTTCCGCTGACCGCTAAGGAAAAATATATTTGGGAATGATACTAATAGCTAGTCCGAAGTCCGCAACAGCGCCGCGCTTTGTAGTAAATTACAAGCTGCGAGGCCTATAGCTACGCGAGATTCGGCTAGGATACCCGGATAACCAACAATCTCTGTATACTTCTGCAATTGTAAGTAGTCGAAGACAGATATAAGAGGAAAAGCAGAAAGGGACTTGTAGCAAGGACTTAGATAGGGTATACTAAAAAAAATAACAGAATTAGAGGTGGAGTCAATGGCAAAGAAAAGCCGTGAAGTTCCGGCGTTATATTCAGAGATAAAGGTCAAGCTGGGGATTTCAATGACGCCCACAGGCAGAAAGTTGTTGACTAAGATGGCCGAAAAGGCGGATTTATCCCGCTCGGAAATGGTAGAGCAGATCGCAAGAGGCTGTATCTCGATCGAGAGTGCCTCGGCAAAAATGGCGATAATGCTAAAGGAGGCGGTTGAAAATCAAGCTCTAACAAATGCAGAAATAGAACAGCTGGGCATGGAGTTTCAGGTGGTCGATAGTGAATTGTCCAGTCCAGTGGAGGATGAGACAGGGTCTGAGGTGCAGTTAGAAAGTTCTCAAGCACAAGCACAGTTGATTGTAGATTTACAACAACAGATAAAGGAGTTGGAAGCAGCTCTAGCAACTAAGAACGAGGAGATGGTGCCGTTAGAAAATTATGAATCATTGCGGCAAGAGTCTGCAGCACAAGCAACTCAGATAGAGGAGTTAGAAACAAAGCTAGCAGAATGGTCCGATCGGGTGCCGCGCTCAGAATATGAAACATTGCAGCAGGAGGAGGCAGCGCAAGCTAGTCAGATATTAGAGTTGCATTCCAGGATAGAGGAATTGTCATCTCGGGTGCCAGTCTCAGAATATGAGTCATTGCAGGAGTCGTCAGCAGCATTATCAGAGGAGATCGCCTCCTTGAAAGCTCAACTGAAGGCATCCGAGGAGATGATGGCCAGTCAGAAAGAGCGGACAGTGCCGTTAGAGGAATATGAGTCATTGCAGCAGGAGGAGGCAGCGCAAGCTAGTCAGATATTAGAGTTGCATTCCAGGATAGAGGAATTGTCATCTCGGGTGCCAGTCTCAGAATATGAGTCATTGCAGGAGTCGTCAGCAGCATTATCAGAGGAGATCGCCTCCTTGAAAGCTCAACTGAAGGCATCCGAGGAGATGATGGCCAGTCAGAAAGAGCGGACAGTGCCGTTAGAGGAATATGAGTCATTGCAGCAGGAGGAGGCAGCGCAAGCTAGTCAGATATTAGAGTTGCATTCCAGGATAGAGGAATTGTCATCTCGGGTGCCAGTCTCAGAATATGAGTCATTGCAGGAGTCGTCAGCAGCATTATCAGAGGAGATCGCCTCCTTGAAAGCTCAACTGAAGGCATCCGAGGAGATGATGGCCAGTCAGAAAGAGCGGACAGTGCCGTTAGAGGAATATGAGTCATTGCAGCAGGAGGAGGCAGCGCAAGCTAGTCAGATATTAGAGTTGCATTCCAGGATAGAGGAATTGTCATCTCGGGTGCCAGTCTCAGAATATGAGTCATTGCAGGAGTCGTCAGCAGCATTATCAGAGGAGATCGCCTCCTTGAAAGCTCAACTGAAGGCATCCGAGGAGATGATGGCCAGTCAGAAAGAGCGGACAGTGCCGTTAGAGGAATATGAGTCATTGCAGCAGGAGGAGGCAGCGCAAGCTAGTCAGATATTAGAGTTGCATTCCAGGATAGAGGAATTGTCATCTCGGGTGCCAGTCTCAGAATATGAGTCATTGCAGGAGTCGTCAGCAGCATTATCAGAGGAGATCGCCTCCTTGAAAGCTCAACTGAAGGCATCCGAGGAGATGATGGCCAGTCAGAAAGAGCGGACAGTGCCGTTAGAGGAATATGAGTCATTGCAGCAGGACTCGGAAGCACAAGCAAAGGCGGTAGCTTCCTTAGAACAACAGATAACGGAGTTGCAACATCGCGTGCCGTTAGAGCAATATGAATCAGTGCGGCAGGACTCGGCAGCACAAGCAAAGGTGGTGGCAGAGTTACAACAACAGCTGAGTGAGTTGCAAGAACATAGTATGGACACAGAGAATGGGGAGACTGTGTCGTTACAGAGATATGAATCAGTCCGGCAAGAGTCGAAAGCAAAAGCAAAGGTGGTGGCAGAGTTACAAAAGCAGATTAAGGAGTTGCTGCAAGAGCGCGTGCCGTTATCTACATATGAATATGTGCGACAAAAAGTTGCAGAACAAGCAACTCAGATCGCCCGATTAGAAAAAAAGATTAGTCAATATCGGGTGTCCTTAAACAATTATGAAGCGTCGCACCAGGAGTCCCGAGCGCAAGCAAGTCAGATGGCCCAGTTACAACAACAGCTCGGCGAGCTGCAAGGACGGGTGCCATTAGAAAAATATGAATCTTTGCGGCAACAGTCGGAACAAAAAGAACGGGCGATCGCCGCAATACAACAACAGATTCGGTTATTGTCCGATCGGGTGCCCAAAGAGGAATATGAATCTTTGCGGCAGTCTACCGTTCCGGAAAAATCGGACAAACAAGCAAAGGTGGTGGCGCAACTGCAACAACAGCTTAACGGTTTGCAAGGTAATACAACTCAGACCAATGGAAATGGGCCGTTAGAGAGTTACGCATCTTTGCTACAGCAGTCTCAAGAACAGGCAAAGTTGATTGCCACCCTACAGCAAAAAGTTGCCGAGTTGCAGTCAACTTCCAGAATTGGAGAAGCTCATTTAAATAAGTGGCGTCAGCGCAATTTTTAGTCTGTCTGAAAGTTGAGAGACCAGGTAACTCCTCCGAAACCTGGTTTCTGGGCCTCCAGTTGAGGTCTAGCTGGATGCTTTGGATTTAAACTGGGTAACTTGCTCTAGGCGAGATAAAGCACTGGTAGCTGACTCCCGAATATAGGGGTCAGCTGCTTCATTATTGGCAAGAGGGGATAGCACTTCAGCAGCTTTAGAGTCTCCCAGGGATCCGAGGGCATTAATCACCGCGACTTGGAGAGCAATATCATCGATAGTCATTGCCTCGACGAGAATATCCAAGGCGGGTGGACCCACAGTGCCCAGTGCGCCCACTGCGGAGATTTTTACTACTGGGTTGGGGTCTTTTAGGGCTGTTTGCAAACCCGCAAGGGCTTCTTTTGGGAAGTTCTCTTCGGGAAAATTGAGGGCGATCGCGGCCAGTGCTTTAGCGCAGCTAGCCCTGACTGTTTCATTATCACTGCTTGTCAGTTGTTCTACCAATACCGGGACAGCATCCAAACCAATAAGACCCAAAGCTTGCACGGCTGCCCGCCGGTAGACCACATCTTCATCCGACAAAATTCCCATCAGTTGAGGAATAGTATCGGCAGTCCTTTCGGAGGCAATTTGGCGCATTGCTCTTTCTCGCAGTCTCGGATTCTTATGTTTCAGTTGTTGATACAAATCTTCTGCCGTCATATTATTGTGAGGTAATTTGTGACTTTATCGTTCCAGAGTCATCGAAAACTCGCAAGAAGCTGTCTCCAGAGATTCGAGCGGGGAAGACAACCAGATTGTCAGCATTAGCGACTTTGGCTGAGGGAACCTTGAGGGGAGCATCTCACTTTTGTCGGTGTAATTGCGAATGAAAAGGGAGTAATTGCGAATAAAGAAGCGAAAATGGAGCAATTTTCAATTTTCAATTGATCGAGAAGCAAAACTGAGATGCACCCACCTTGAGCGCTTCTACTTGTTGCATACTATATACCACCTCTCCAAGATTCTGCGTCGGCGCCAACTGACCTTGGGCATTCATAAAACGCCAAGATCCCGTTAGTTCCTGCACATTTGTGTTTATATTTGTTTGAGCACCTAGATCGACAATATCAATAACAGAGTTGAGTTTATATTCGATAGACAGCAGAACTTGTGGTGATTTAGACACTCCTGAAAATCCCCTTTCTGTCTGAATCAAAGCTTCAACTTCTAGGAGAGAGTTTACAGGAGTATCGGCGAGGTAAAGAGCTTCTAACTGGTTTGGCGGATTATCGTCCTCCTTTTAGCGAACCTCTCGACGAAACTGCCGACATACTGAAGCTGGATTACTCTAAAGACGACCCCCTCCAAGCTTGACCTTGGCAAGGCAGCAACAACTGCCGTCAGTTCATCATTATCTAGCATTACCCAATCTGTCCAGTCTCAATTGCTTCCAACAGTGCATCGACTACCTCTGGTTGACCTCTATGCAAATAAAACAGGGGTGCATTTCCCCCAAAGTCTGGATGGGGTAAAATTAACCAGAGGCGAACATGCTTCCTCGATCTGCCTAGAAGATTGTGTAATCGTATAATAACGCTTGTGCAATCATCGGGAATATTCAATTCAGCCATCAATTCACCGACATCATCTGTTTTTACTTCCCGAGCATAAGCATCTATGTCAGGGCGTCGTTCCTGCTCATCGCTGACCTTAACGTTAGAAACTCGCATTGTGTTAGTCATTTTAGCTCGAAACTCCTATCGGGCACTTCATTTATTATACTCTAGTGGCTGTAAAACCGCGCAGGACACGCAGCCCTGTTGCGAGGAACGAAGCAATCTTGTCGCGTAGGTTGGGTAAGTAGCGGAAACCCAACCCACGAATCTAATTTGCCTCTGCTCTGGTACGATTGAAGGCAATCATCTCTTCTAAGTCCTTACGCCCCACACAGCGGCGTTCCGAGCAATAGGCCATCAGGTTCACTCCATTCATCATCCTGACGCTACTGACGCGCACCCGAAAGTCATCGGTGAGAAACCAGCAGCGTTCCTGACCTTGGTTTCTTTCATATTCAGTGTCGATCGTCAATATCCCATCCGGGGCAAAATGGTATCGACCCACTACTGGAATGCCTTCCACATAGCCACGGTTACGCAGGAAGAACCCCGTGCGACTATTCTCAGGATCGGGAATGTCAACCAGAATTGCGGCATAATTGGGGTTAGGTTCAGTTAAGTCTAGGTTGTCCTGCCAGCCAAAACTCGCACCACCAGCAGCTCTAGCTAGATCCACATTTTGCTCTGCGCAAATTTGCTTGACTCTGGAGTCATCCCGATCGAACACTTGAATAATCAGATTAGATTTCCCTGATTCATCCGCCATAGAGTCAAAATGATGCACAGTGCGCTCGGAAAACCAGATTCCTTCACTTTTTCTAAAGAAATCCATCATCGTCATTGGCGGTGTTAGCAGCATAGTTGATTGCACCTCACAAGCAAAGTACAGAAGGGCGAGCAAGACATGTTAGCTTATAATTTACTCAATACCAATCTTAAGCCGTGCAGTCAATGGAAAAGAGCGATCGCTCCGGGTCGAATGGAAATCCTACCGAGATAATATCAGCCCTCAAACCAGGAGCCAATCTTGCTGGTGCAGACTTACAGGGGATGGAGCTGATGAGGATGGATTTATCCAGTGTAGATTTGAGCAAAGGGAATCTACACAAAGCTAACCTAATTGGAGCTAACCTGAGTGGGGCCAACCTGTCTGAGGCGAACCTCAAGGGTGCGGATCTCAGAGGGGCCAACCTGGGGGGAGCTAACCTGAAGGGGGCCGACTTGCAAGGGAGTTATTTGAACCGGGCTCAATTGCAACAGGCAGATCTGACCGGTGCCAATCTGGAACTCGCCAAGCTACAACTAGCTTACTACGATCGCGAGACAATTTGGCCAGAAGGATTTGCTTATAAAAGTTCTGGAGCAGTGGGTCCAAAAGCCAATCTACCTGGGGCTTTTCTGAACACGGCCCATCTTCGAGGAGTAGATCTGCGAGGTGCTAACCTGCGGGGTGCTTACTTGAGTGGAGCTGATTTGACTGGAGCTAATTTAGAGGGAGCGGCATTGAGTGGGGCCAACCTCCAGAAAGCCTATCTTACAGGGGCTTGCTTGCGTTCCGCTCGATTAAATGGTGCTGAGTTGCAGTTTGCCGATCTGCGGGCTGCTGACTTGACCGGAGCCAGTTTAGAACATATACAGAGCATCGCTGGAGCTGATTTTACCCTGGCTCAAGGACTGAGTGAGTCCGATCGGGCTATGCTTTGCGGCCATCCAGGCCAAGAGTTGGGCACTTGGAATCCTTTCACTCGCAATAATACCGCAGAAAGTCTCGGTTGTCAGCAGATCAAAGGGGGTGTGGTCAAAAGTAGTTGAGCGCTCAGACTCCATAAGAAACCCGGTAACTTCGGCGAAACCGGGTTTCTGGCCCCACGCGACCGCCTCCTCTACCAACTGACCCATGACCGCACCCGATAAAAGAGCGCAGCGGATGCTGCTAATAGTGATCTCAATCGCAGTTTATTAGTGATCTAAGTCACGGTGTGGGGAAAACCGAAGGGACTGTCGATCTACGAGCGCAGCGGATGCCGCCGATAGTGATATAAGTCACAGTAGAATGGCGATCTAAGTCAAGTTGTGATATAAGTCACAACAGGTAGGGAAACCGAAGGGACTGTCGATCTACGAGCGCCGCCCGAATGTGATTCAAATCACAGTACCGAATCCCATGCCAACGGGTTTTGACCACACCCGATCAAAGGGTAAACAGGCAGCAGTTTCATGGATAGCATTGAGCATATAGCTATGCTCAATGTTTTAGATAGCGATCGGGGGCCTTGTCTTGGGACAGGTTTTGATGTTCCGAAATTCTCTGGTATCGCGCGGTGTCTTGATTCTCTTTTGTGTAGATCTACTTTCTTTCAATAACTAATCTCCTACCTATACTTCGGGTTCTCTTCAGTATCCCAAGGAGAGCGTGTTGATCGAGAGTACTCGGCCAACGATCTAAACCCTGGCGGACAAAGTGCTGGACATATCTCGTCAACATCCTCCCTTTGGGGACAGAAGTACACACCTGCCCAGCGATTCCGAAAACGCTCCTTCACCTCTTCAGAGAAATTAAATCCTGCTTCTGTAGCAATACGGATAATTTCTTCTGGCTGAGCATCTTTTAGCCGAGCGCGCAACGATTCGTCTTGTTTGGCTGCAACGATAAATTTTTTTATTTCTTGATGAGACATAGATGATGATTTCCTCACAATACTCAGGGGACTCCTCGCAGATAACTTAACCCATAGGGACTTTTCATGCCTCTATGCTTTGATTTCAATAATTTTTCCCTATATTAAGCTGCTTTTTGAGCAAATTTACTCTATCTGGATAATTGCTACTTTCAGCCATCATCAAAGCCGTCGAACCCCGATCGTCTTGGGCCTTAAGCTCTGCCCCATGCTCTAGCAAAACTTGCACGACCTCAGCGTGACCGTGAGCTGCTGCCATCATCAAAGCCGTCCATCCCTTACCATCTTGAGCTTCTAAAGATGCTCCATATAATCCCGAGATACAGAGCGCATTAGAGGGGTCGCTCCCGGGTGCATCCCAGTTTGGCAATGAGTATTTTTGCTTAAATATTCTTTAGCTTCATATAATCACCCGGCACTGGTTC
>RFFC02000008.1 GCA_005518205.2 Hormoscilla sp. GUM202 | reverse complement strand
TGCCCACGGACTGTAGCTTCGAGTCCTGAGAGTGTTTTCAATTGCTCTGGAACAGTCCCTTGGGCCTCCTCATACAACAAGGCGGCTATTCCCAAAGCATAGGTTTTAATTTGAGCTAAATTTTCAGGATTCATAGTTTTAGAGGGAGCGTTTACCGACTGTCTCAGCTTAACACCATCTCGGAACCCGTTCGACTAAGCATTTCTACTCATTGCGAAACTGGGATGCACCCAATCGCACCTTTGTAGTTCATGTATTCAAGCCGATTTTTGATGTATCGTGAACAGACTCGGACTGGAGCAAATTTATCAGCTAGATGTTCTGCTTCCATACGATTTGATAAATTATTTAATACTTTGAGAACCTGATTCTTTTTCAAAGCTTGTTTTTGTTTTTTCAGCCAATTTTTTTGTTGCTGTTCATTAGTTCTAGGAGCTGCAGATGCTACATATTCACATAGATGATAAAAGTCTATTAGATAGCTAGCACGTTCTCCAAACAAGCCCATGACCTGATTAACAATCCAACTGGCTCCATCTCCGATCGCATGAACTTTAGTATTGTCACCTATTCCAGCCCGAATAGCGCCATGAAGTAATTGTTTTCCTGCCTCATCTACAGTACCTACTGTACCGACAATAATTGTTTTTTTCTCTTTGGGAATTTCCACAAGTGATAGACGAGCTTCTTTCCAACAACAAGATCTAGTTTTTCGGCGATCGATAATTTTATCATCATCGGTCGATGGCGTAGTTTTTACAATTGGAATCATCGTGCCATCCATTTCTGCAATTATCTGCTCTACTCCATCTCTATCGGGAATTTTTTCTTCTAGTTTTTGAGATACTTTAACCGCATGTGCATGTTTTTGAGTAATAGTTTGTGCTGAACTAATCGGCACAGTTATACCGTAATGTTCTTGTAGCTTTTCAGGAATTTTTCCAAATGGTACATCAGCACCAAAATCTGTAATTGCTCGTTGTAATGGTAAAGAATAACCTCGACAATGTATTTGGGCAGATGATGAAAACGGTCGAAAAACTTTTCCAGTTTTTACGCCGATAAAAATTTGTTCTATCACTTGGATAGTTCCCAACAGACTATGCCAATATAGCTGCTTTTTTCTCTGACGGCGCATCCCCGGAGATTTTTCACAAGCTAAGGCTTTTTTTCTCTTGCAAATTGGCCCAATCTTGAAGAGAATCATTTCCCAGTTTTTGGAGTTCCGAGATAACTTTTAACTCTGTCCCGCTCGCTGTTTCACAATTATTATCCGAATTTTCAACAATATCTAACAGAGATAAAATCCGCGCCGATATATTGGGATGAGCCTGCAATCTTAGAGCTAATTCAGAAGCGCTGCCGGTTAGTTCAACCGTTTCATTATCATTCATGAATTCAGACATATAGGGCTTTAGCTCCATAGTAAACTTATAAATAAAATTATATAACATAAGAGATAAGGGACTTGCGGGAAAATAAAATACCAATTAGAATAGAGGATATAGCATTTCTCATTTTGATGAGGTACAATAGTGAGGTCAGCAGTAGCAACCCCTCAAAAATCATGAAGCCCTATTCAGTTGAGCTCCGTCAGAAAATCATAGAAACCTATGAAAATGAGGTGATATCACAAAGACAACTAGCGAAAAGATTCCGGGTAGCATTCAGTTTCGTCATCAAAATCCTCAAGCAGTACCGGTCCACCGGCAACTTGGATCCAAAAAAAAGCACCGGTCGTCCCCTCAAGCTCAACCAGTCCCAACAGGAAAAGCTCAAAGTTTTAGTAGAGGAAAATAATGATTGGACATTAGAAGAATATCGGTCAGAATTAGAAAAAAAGACGGGGGGAAAAGTCAGGAGTTCTACAATAGACAGGATGACTAAGCGGTGGGGATTGACGATCAAAAAAAAGGCATTACATCCGACGGAAAAAAAAAGCTCCCGAGTGCAACAATTAAGGTTTGACTACTGGAAAGAGATAGAAGGTATAGAGGCTAAAGACCTCATCTTTCTGGATGAAGGAGGCTGTAACCTGGCAATAACACGTGGGATGTATGCCCGCTCGCAATGTGGTCTGAGAGCTTATGGAAGTAAACCCAGTAAGCGCGGACAAAATGTTTCAATTGTTGGGGCAGTTAGTCTCAATGGGATAGTGAGTTCATTTAATATATTAGGTGCTTATGATAGCTTAACATTTGAGGCATTTATAATCCGTCACTTAGTTCCTAAACTTTGTCAAGGAGCTTGCGTTGTAATGGACAACTGTAAAATTCATCAAGGAGATGTAATCCGGCAAGCAATTGAAAAAGTGGGGGCACGGTTAGTTTATCTTCCTCCTTATTCGCCAGACTTCTCCCCTATTGAAAATCTTTGGTCAAAGTTGAAGAGTTATCTCAAGAAGCTGGAAGCTAGAAATTATCGGGACCTAGTAGATGCTATTCAGGAGGGATTTGCTACTATCAGCAAGCAAGATATCTACAACTGGTTCACCCACTGCTGCTACTGTACCTCACCATTTTGAGAAAGGCTGTAACTCAAGTTGCTACCTACAGAACCTCAGCACCCAAATTCGCCAAAAATTGCGCTTCTCGCCTTGTATTTTACCCCAAAACGGCATTTTCGCGCATAAATATCGCCCTTATGGCTGTCTGGGAGGTCAAAATTTTTATAGGTAGCAACTTGGGTTAGAGGATAGCAGAGAATTCGTCTAAGTACCTAGGCAAAATTAATTTTATATGAGATCGCCGCCGAGCAAGCTTTGCAGTCCGATTCGATATAAAAATAATTTTGCACGACTACTTAGTTCTGTGGCAAACCAACTGAAGAGGGTGTACAGTATAAATGCTAACCAAACAAGTCAAGGCTACTTTCAAGGATGCCGCCAAGAAGCTAACAGGTCACAAAAAGAGGGACTACATGGCCTTGGTGGCCTCCGATTACTTCGAGGGTTCAGCGCGGAAAACTGAGACAGAGATGGGCTGGAATCGCCACAGTGTTCAACTTGGTCTAAATGAAAGGCGAACAGGGATTGTATGTGTATATAACTATGGAGCAAGAGGGAGACACAAAAGTGAAGAAAATCTTCCCAACTTGGTATCTGATATCCGATCCTTAGTAGATGCTCAAGTGCAAGCCGACCCGAAATTAAAATCTTCCTTGTTATATTCGCGTATCAGTGCCAGAGCAGTACGAGAGGCTTTAATTGAGGAGAAAGGATATGAGAATCAGCAACTGCCCAGTCGTCAAACCATCGGAGAGATTCTCAATCGACTTGGATATAGTCTAAAAAAAACCCAAAAGACAACACCGTTGAAGAAGATTCCTGAAACCGATGCAATTTTCTCCAATGTCTTCCGTGAGAACCAAGGGGCTGACGACAATCCCGAGTCCTTGAGAATCTCAATTGATAGCAAAGCAAAGGTCAAAATTGGGAACCTCTCACGAGGAGGCAAAGACCGGGGACTAGAGGCAAAGCAGGCTGAGGACCACGATACGGAATGGCTTGCAGTTTTAGTACCCTTTGGCATTTTGAATACTGAGACCGACCAACTTTCGATTTACTTTGGCCAATCAGCAGAAACCAGTGATTTTATTGTCGATTGCTTATCTGCCTGGTGGCAAGACCATCAAAATGATTATTCTGATCTCAAAGAGTTAGCGATTGATTTGGATGGAGGCTCTGCAACTCGCAGTGACCGAACGCAATGGATAAAGCGCATGGTAGAGTTTGCTCAAACCACGGGTCGGAAAATTAGACTGATTTACTATCCGCCGTATCACAGCAAATACAACCCGATTGAGCGGTGTTGGGCAGCACTAGAAAATTATTGGAATGGAGCTATCTTAGATTCAATTGAAGCTGCTGTTCAATGGGCTAGCAATATGACCTGGAAAGGCATTAAACCAATTGTTCATTTGGTCACAACTACCTATGAAACTGGGGTTAAGGTTTTGGCAGATGCCTTAAAACCTTACAAAGTATTTTGGCAACGCTCTGAAAACTTGTCCAAATGGGATATCACCATTGTCCCTTCTTAACTGGGATATTATTTTCCCGCAAGTCCCTAAGTAGGTGTGCATTGGTAGACTCAATTATGTAAACTTTTGTTAAGTTGGCTGAAAGCCTCTCCCAGAAAGATATGAGCGCGATTTTACATTTCTTCACATAGGCTAGTTTATTTGTGCCTACCTACTTAACATAAGGGTAAATCTCCCAATCAAGGCACAATTTACTCTTATGCACAATTTGAGTTGTTCCATCCACCATGCGGCCATCACCGGCGGAGTTCCGATATCGCCGGTCATACAGAGGTAGAACTCCTGGACCGGTTAATAATGCCTAAGTGTCACTTTTAATTACACCCTGGTAATAAAGGAATTATACCTTTTTGACGTCAAAGCCTCTGGCTGTATATATTTGACCTATTTTTGGCTGCTTTTTTGTGTAAGTTCCGCTAGAAGAGTGATGGTTGCATTACAAGACTACGAAGCAATTGCACTACCAGCAAACTCCACTCTAATTTGAGTAATATTTGTTAGGTCAACTCTTTGGTTGTTGCTGTTGTCATCAGGTAAAGATATTATCCATGTCGTAAATGGCGTTGGCCTAAAGTAAGCGTCCCTGAACTGTTCTGTTACATCTCCATCAAGTTGAATTTTTTCATCAGTCGTCAATTTATCATTAGGAATATATTGAAAAAATCGCCTTACTGGTTCTCCAACAAACTGATACTCTTTACTCCCCAAGCGATCGTAATAACGACCATCAGTAGAAATTGAGATGTAAATTGTTCCATTACTATCTTTATGCTTTGCACCATCAAGCCATACTCTAACCTTGTCCAGACGAACACGATCCAAACTCTCAAATACTGGTTCTTGTTTAGAGATTGTCCAAACGAGTTTTTTGTTTTTCTTAAAGGTTTCTAAGGCATTATGATCTTTTATGAAACAGAATTTGTCATCAAAAGTCGAGGGCGCAGGAGAAAAACTTTGTATGGCTGCTATGTAAGCTCCTTTAATGGTATTCAAATTTTCTTGCAAAATGGAAGCCCTTGATACAATTGATGGGGTCACACTTGGCTCGCTCAATGCCCAGTATCTGTACGCTGCATTATAGTCTTCAAGAGCAATAAATAGCCATCGTTTTACATTGAAATATCTTTGATAGAATAATTGCATCATCTCTTTGTTAGGCTGCTGGAGATCGCTTAAGTTGTTTACATAACCTTGAATGCGGCTAACTTGATTGTCACTCACTTTTTTCTCTAGTTGTAGCCTCACCAACTGTTGCATCAATTGTGTCACTTGAAGTTTGCTAGAATTTAAAGCCTTGCCATTTCTGCAATTATCTGCTCTACTCCATCTCTATCGGGAATTTTTTCTTCTAGTTTTTGAGATACTTTAACCGCATGTGCATGTTTTTGAGTAATAGTTTGTGCTGAACTAATCGGCACAGTTATACCGTAATGTTCTTGTAGCTTTTCAGGAATTTTTCCAAATGGTACATCAGCACCAAAATCTGTAATTGCTCGTTGTAATGGTAAAGAATAACCTCGACAATGTATTTGGGCAGATGATGAAAACGGTCGAAAAACTTTTCCAGTTTTTACGCCGATAAAAATTTGTTCTATCACTTGGATAGTTCCCAACAGACTATGCCAATATAGCTGCTTTTTTCTCTGACGGCGCATCCCCGGAGATTTTTCACAAGCTAAGGCTTTTTTTCTCTTGCAAATTGGCCCAATCTTGAAGAGAATCATTTCCCAGTTTTTGGAGTTCCGAGATAACTTTTAACTCTGTCCCGCTCGCTGTTTCACAATTATTATCCGAATTTTCAACAATATCTAACAGAGATAAAATCCGCGCCGATATATTGGGATGAGCCTGCAATCTTAGAGCTAATTCAGAAGCGCGGCAGGTTAGTTCAACCGTTTCATTATCATTCATGAATTCAGACATATAGGGCTTTAGCTGCATAGTAAACTTATAAATAAAATTATATAACATAAGAGATAAGTAGGTGTGCATTGGTAGACTCAATTATGTCAACTTTTGTTAAGTTGGCTGAAAGCCTCTCCCAGAAAGATATTCAGCGATTTTACATTTCTTCACATAGGCGGGTTTATTTGTGCCTACCTACTTAACATAAGGGTCAAAAATCTCCCAATCAAGGCACAATTTACTAAATTGCACTATTTGAGTTGTTCCATCCACCATGCGGCCATCACCGGCGGAGTTCCGATATCGCCGGTCATACAGAGGTAGAACTCCTGGACCAATTATGCCTAAGTGTCACTTTTAATTACACCCGTCATCACTCTGCTCTTTGCGATGCTGCTGATCTCCGATGAGGAGAAGGCATTAGAGGTTTTGGCAGCTTGTATTGGTTTTGTCTTTATTGTCATCCTCGACCAGATCGCTTTGAGAGAACAGATTGTCACGAAAGGAATTCTTTACTTCGAGTATTTTTACTTCGCGATCTATTTTTACATTTTCCTGGTGACCGTTAATGCTATCCTGTTTATCTCTCAGCCTAACACTCCTTTCATCCAGTATAAAGATAACTTGATATCCAAGTTGCTTTACTGGCCCACACTTCTGAAGATATTGCTAGTAATCACGATTTTGGTATTTGCTTGATTGAGATTCTCGCTGCGATGTGCAATTAATGTGCTCCGCACATTAAGCAGTGCGGGTAGCGCGCGCATCGCACATCGAAGGGAACTCAGAAACCTGGTTTTGGCAAAAACCGGGTTTCTTAATTATTGCAGATCGAGATCCTGATGAGGTTAATCAATTCCCGTTAGAGTCAGGGCTGCTGCTTGGTTTGGGCTGCAGCTTCTCAGCTAGGTTGACACCAACTGAAGACCCATCTGCAAACATCGAACCAGTGATGCGATAGTCAAGACGGGCCCGAACTTTTGGCAACAGATTATCTGGCAAAGGTAAATAGCCTGCTTCTGAGATTATAGGTTTGTGTTCAGCATTCAGAAGGTACTCAACAAAGGCTTTGACCGCAGGTCTTTTTTCTAGAGACTCCTTGTTGATATATAGAAATAGGGGACGCGCCAAGGGGTTGTAAGTGCCGTTGGCGATCGTCTCTGCGCTTGGTTCGGTGCATTCGCCGCTTTCATTTTCAATGGCAATCAGCTTCAAAGCATCCTTGTTTTTTTCATAGGAGGACAAGGTGAGAAAGCCCAAAGACCCATACTCAGACTCGATACCCTGAATTGTGACGATATCATCTGGACTAGCGGTGTAGTCACTGCGACTTTTACCCTCTTCCCCTGTGGTAGCATCGGTAAAGTAATCGTAGGTACCAGAATCAATTTCAGCACCATAGAGACCCAGACGTACATCGGGGTACTCCTCATCAATCTGCTGCCAGTTGACCACTTCGCCCTCAGCAGCAGGTTCCCAAATTTTGTCCAACTGCTGTGGGGTAAGGCAGGTTGTCCAGTCATTGTCGCGGTTGACTGACACCGCGATCGCATCGAAGGCCACGGGAATTTCCACGTACTCGATTTTGTTGGCCTCGCAAAGTGCCATCTCAGATTTCTTGATGGGACGAGAAGCATTAGAGATATCAGTGTCTCCAATGCAGAACTTCTTGAACCCAACTCCCGAACTAGATATGCCCACGGTTACCCCGATGACCGGATTAGCCTTCATAAACTTTTGTGCCATGGCTTCCGCGATCGGGAAGACGGTACTGGAACCATCGGCCAGTACATACTTAGTCAACTGCCAGTCGGCTGCGGTTTCCTCTGAGACAGTTGTCTGGATAGTAGAAGTTTGGTTTTGATTGCCGCCACAGGCGGTCGCTGTCATGAATAGCACTCCTGCTAAAAAACCGATGCGCATCCCGGAGCTTGCGCGCAGCGCAAGCGGAGAGGAGAGCACTGGCCTGGCTTTCTCATATTTCTCTTCGTCGAGCGTCATTTCATGGCGATCGTATACTGGTGAATACCCTGCTACCTTAGCACTCCCACCCTTTCTTTGTCAAGTACCACCAGGGTCGGATGACTTGACTCTGCTGGTCAATTCCCACTTTTGAAAGATGGCCCAAACCTGCCCCCAAACCTGCCCCCAAACCTGCCCCCAAACCTGCCCTAGAGAAAACCAAACCAAGAGATGTTCTTAGCGTCGATCTTCTGGGTGGGTTCCGGTTGTCAGTTCGTCGTAAACTTCCTGAGGAATAATGACTTGTCCAAAAATCCGCCGGCGGTGTCTGTCCCATGGCTCGTCCTTCAGGACAAGAGCATGCGGAAGACGCCGTAGCAAGTCGATTTGTCCCACTTTTGCTAGTTCGCTAAATGGTGTAGTGTTCGAGACAACAGTCACTGTTTGCGCTTCTCCAACATAGCTATGGTTTCCTCTACTTCCTGTTCTAGTTCTTCCCTAGTCTGTGGTGCAAAGACAGAGATCCCGTACTCTCCCATGAGGTCGATCGCCTCTAAGCGAGATATTCCTAAAAGCCTTGCTGCCCTTCCACTAGATATCTCACCATATCGCAGCATAGTCATAATGTAAGCTTCTTTAGCTTTCCGTTCAGCTTCTCTGCGAATAGCTTCAGGACTATCAGGCATTTCCAGAGTAAATTGGATTGTGGTTGAAATATTTTGGGTTGGCATTGTTTTCATCTAGCAATTATCCATTAACAATAGCGATCCGACGTCGCGCACTGCGTATAAGCCATTAGCCTCTGGACACCTCAACATACTGACACAGACTAGATGATTCGGGAATCGACTCACCCCTCAGTTGCATTCCTTCCAGATGAAACTCAATTGCCTCGCGAATCATCTGCTCAATTTCTTCTAAAGTATCCCCGACAGCAACACAGCCTGGTAAATCTGGTACATAGGCTGAGTAATTTTCTGATGCTTTCTCGATTACCACAGCATAGCACATTGGTCTTCCTTCTCGAATTGTGCCTGTTTCCCGATCCTTTTAAGAGTGTCTAAGCAGATGGTGGGCACTGCCCACCCTACACTTAGCTACCACCTTCTCATCTATCGGCCAATACCCACATAGCGGAAACCAGCAGCTTCTAAAACCTTCCGATCGAGGAAATTGCGACCATCAATCATGACTGCATGACTCATCCGCTTTGCCATCTTGCCGTAGTCTAAAGTCAGAAACTGCTGCCATTCTGTCACTACGACTAAGGCATCGCAACCATCTGCTAGCATTTCTGGTTCTGTTTCCACGATCGCCCCGGACAAACCGTGACGCATTCCCGTTTGAGAAATAATCGGATCGTAAGCTTTCACCTTAGCACCCAGGCGATTCAATTCTTCAATCAAATTCAGTGAGGGGGCATCTCGGAGATCGTCCGTATCGGGTTTGAAGGTTAAACCCAAAAGTCCCACAACCTTCCCCTTGAGGATTTTCAGTTCCTGCTGCAGTTTATCCACCGCGATCGCCCGCTGGCGTTGATTAACATTGACTGCGGCATTCAGCAGTTCCGTGTCATAATTATAGTCCTTTGCGGTATGAATCAAAGCCGAAACATCTTTGGGGAAGCAGGAACCGCCCCAACCTATTCCTGCTTGCAAAAACTTATTGCCAATTCTCGAATCTAAACCAATTCCTTTAGCCACCTGGGTCACGTCCGCACCCACCTTGTCGCAAATATTAGCAACTTCATTGATAAAACTAATCTTAGTAGCCAGGAAGGCATTCGCCGCATACTTAATCATCTCCGCCGAACTCAGGTCTGTCACCACCACGGGAACGGGAGGTAAGGACTTGTCTTCGCCAAACTTGCGTTCCACGATCGGGCGGTAGAGTTCTTGCATCATGGCGATCGCCTTGTCGCTATCACTGCCCAGCACGATCCTATCTGGATTAAGGGTATCATAAACCGCCGAACCTTCCCGCAGAAACTCCGGATTACTGACCACATCAAACTCAGCATTAATTTGCGTCAGGGCCTCTTCTCCAGAAACCCCATCTTCTCCCGCTTTCTGTCGGTCTTTAATTCCATCCAACACGATCATCCGCACCCAGTCCCCAGACCCGATCGGCACGGTAGATTTATTCACAATCACCTTATAACCTTCAGTGAGATGCTGACCGATGCCCCGGGCCACGGCTTCCACGTAGCGGGTATCGCTATCACCGCTAGGCAAAGCTGGCGTTCCCACGGCGATAAACAAAATCTCTCCATAATCCACACCCATCGCCAAATCTGAGGTGAACTCCAGACGTCCCGCCTGACTAGCACCCTGCATTATCTCCGACAGTCCCGGTTCGTAGATCGGCGACTGTCCGGACTTCATTAATTTCACCTTCTCTTCATTGTTGTCCACGCAGACCACGTGATGACCGCAGTGGGCTAAACATGCCCCCGTGACTAAGCCGACGTAACCCGTACCAATCACACAAACTTTCATCAATCTCCTCCTTTATCATGCGTAGGACGAGCAGATCGCGTAGCGTGCTTCGCGTCCGGAGACACCCACCCATGTCGTGCGCAGGAGCGACACGACCGGGTGGGTGCTCCCGGACGCGAGCAGCGCATTCGCGCCTGGACAGGCGAGACGCCCGTCCTACGCTCGGCGTCTTCCGCATGCTCTTGTCCTGAAGGACGCGGCATGCTCCAGACACCGCGCACCCATAAATTATGACAGGCGATCGCGAAAATCATCTATTGTCCGTTTCAACCCTTCGGCCAGGGGAATAGTGGGTTCCCATCCCAGCCATCTTTTCGCACGAGTAATATCCGGTTGTCGCTGTCGGGGGTCATCAATAGGCAGGGGTTTAAAGATTATTTCCGCCTCTGGGTTAATCATTGCCTGGATCTTGTGAGCCAGTTCTAAGATACTGTATTCATCTGGATTTCCGATATTTACTGGTCCTACATGTGACTCATTCATCAACCGGATTATTCCTTCTACCAGGTCCGATACATAGCAAAAACTCCTTGTTTGGGAACCATCTCCATACACCGTCAGGGGGATGCCTTTTAGCGCCTGGGCGATAAAATTGCTCACCACTCGTCCATCATTTTCTAACATCCGGGGTCCATAGGTGTTGAAGATCCGTACCACCCGAATGTCTACATTATTTTGCCGGTGATAGTCAAAGGACAGAGTTTCCGCAATCCGTTTCCCTTCATCATAACAATTTCCACAAAACAGGGCTTTCCCGTTTCTTCTGACAAATATGACGTGGTTGGGTACGTTTACGCAGTAGACAAATCCATCGTACTCGGAAACTGCTTGCTTTCCATACCTGGGATTTTCCCTCCCATCTTGCACCTGGATCTGATATACTTTTTCTTGCGACTGGGTCTCCTGCACTTCTATATTCCCTGCATACCCCAATTTTAATAGCAGTTCTTGCACATCACTTATCAGTCTCCCTGACTTGCACTCATAGCGATCGCCTGTTCCCTCCCCCTGCATCAACGCTGCCCATAAAATACTTAGTTGCCTGCTGGACAAGCACATCATTTCCCTGGGAATATACCTTTCCTCTGATGGACCCAATTTCTCCAGATACGAGTATAGCTGCTGAGAATAGATGCTGATTTCCTGCTTGCCAAGCTTTACATTCGGGAACGGCAACCTTGCCACACATGCTTTTATCTGCTCGTATTTTTCTCCTGCCTCTGCCAATATCGCTTGATATTTTCCTTCTTGAATGCCAATCGTTCCCTCAGCGATATAATATCCCAAGAACTCCACCCAATCATCCATTTTTATCCTGTTCCTGGATACGCGACTCGCCTGCTGGGGTAGATGCACAGATAAATCAAACCACTCTCGTTCTTCTCCCAGATAATCCGCCACCTTCAGCATTTGCGCTGCTTCCCACTGCAACGGGGCATCTGCCCGGATCGGTTCAAACTTAGTATCCTTACTGCTTTTGGCATACATTTTGTGATTAGGCGTCACCAGCAGGTCGCAGTCATGGTTTTGAAAGTGAATGACTTTGCCTCTGTATCTTTGGGAAATTATTTCTACTGGCAAGTGGTACTCGATCGCCCGTTTTTCATTCAGCGTTGCTATTTCCTCTTTCCCTGATTGGGCGTGAAAATATTTCCACCCCTCACTGGTGAGAACTTCTGTATCAGCAGAAAAGCAACTTCTAATCCCGATCGGATTGACATGGCCGCGATAATCTTCTGTTTGGGGATGGACATCCGGGTCTCCATAGACTTCCGAAGTTGAAGCTAGCAGGAATCTCGCCTTTACCCGTTTTGCCAGTCCTAGCATATTCATCGTTCCCATCACATTAGTTTTCACCGTTTTTACGGGATTAGACTGATAGTGGACTGGTGACGCCGGACAAGCCAGATGATATATTCGATCTACTTCCAACCGGATCGGCTCAGTTATATCATGGCGGATCAATTCAAAATAGGGATTATCCAGCCATTTGAGGATATTACGCTTATTTCCCGTGTAGAAATTATCCAAGCAAAGCACTTCATGTCCCGCCTCCATCAAGCGATCGACGAGATGGGAACCTACAAAACCTGCTCCACCCGTAACTAAAATTCGCATTACTGACTTCCTTGACTGCGATCTTTGATTATTGTCCTTGTTCCAGGCGCAGCACCGCCATAAAAGCTGATTGGGGCACATCTACAGTCCCGATGGATTTCATCCGCTTTTTCCCTTTCGCCTGCTTGGCCAGCAACTTTTTCTTTCTGGAGATGTCTCCACCATAGCATTTTGCCAGGACATCCTTGCGCAAGGCCGGGATATGTTCGCTAGCAATCACCCGAGACCCGATCGCCGCTTGGATGGGCACCTTAAACTGATGGCGAGGGATCAGTTCCTTCAGCTTTTCCGTCAAGCTGCGACCGACATAATAGGCTTTGTCCCGATGCACGATCGTTACCAAAGCATCTACAGGATCGTTATTGATCAAAATATCCAACCTGACCAGAGGGTTTTCTCGGTAACCCAGCATCTGATATTCCATGCTGGCGTAACCGCGCGATCGGGACTTTAGCTGGTCAAAAAAGTCCGTCACCACCTCGGCCAAAGGCAACTCGTAGATGAGAGTAGTGCGCCCCTGAGTCAGATACTTCATATCCTTGAACACCCCCCGGCGGCCTTGACAGAGTTCCATCAATGCCCCTACATAGGTTTCTGGAGCGATCGCGTCTACCTGCACGTAAGGTTCTTCAATCTTTTGGCGATCGTTTGGCGCTGGCAGAGTGCTGGGGTTATCTATATTGACGACCTCACCATTGTTAAGAGTCACCCGATAAACCACTGACGGCGCGGTGATAATCAAGTCCAGATCGTATTCTCGTTCTAAGCGTTCCCGGACAACTTCCATATGCAGCAGTCCCAGAAAGCCGCAGCGGAAGCCAAACCCCATAGCGCTGGAGGTTTCCGGTTCATAGGACAGGGCCGCATCATTTAGCTTCAGCCTTTCCAAGGCTTCCCGCAACCCCGGAAAATGGTCGGCATCCGTAGGGAACATGCCGCAAAAAACCATCGGCTTCGCTTCGGCATAGCCTGGCAGAGGATTCGCCGCCAGTCGAGCCTTGAGAGTGATTGTATCTCCCACCCGGGCATCTTCTACCGCCTTGATCGATGCTGCCAGATAGCCCACTTCCCCGCAACGGAGTTCCTCTACCTGCACTTGCGTCGGCGCTAACACCCCCAGTTCGTCGATTTCATATTCCTTCCCCGTAGCCATCAGACGGATGCGATCGCCCTTTTTCACCCTGCCATCCATCACCCGAAAATAGACTATCACCCCCCGATAGCTGTCATAATAGCTATCGAAAATTAAGGCCCGCAGGGGTGCGGACAGTCTGTCTGCCGGTGCTGGCACCAGATGGACGATGGACTCTAGGATCTCATCTATGCCGATCCCCTCCTTTGCCGAAGCCTCGATCGCCCCGCTACAATCTAGGCCAATTATTTCTTCTATTTCGGCCTTGACCCGTTCTGGGTTCGCCCCTGGCAGGTCAATTTTATTCAATACCGGGATAATTTCCAGATCGTGTTCCAGGGCCAAATAGACGTTAGCTAGGGTCTGGGCCTCCACCCCTTGGGAAGCATCTACCACCAGCAGTGCCCCTTCGCAAGCTGCCAGAGAACGGGACACTTCGTAGGAAAAATCCACGTGGCCCGGGGTGTCAATCAGATTCAGCACGTACTGTTGGCCGTCCTGGGCCTGGTAATTCATCCGGGCCGCTTGCAGCTTAATGGTAATGCCCCGTTCCCGTTCCAAGTCCATATTGTCGAGGAACTGTTCCTTCATCTGGCGGGCCGCCACGGTGCCCGTGGCTTGCAGCAGCCGGTCTGCCAGAGTTGATTTGCCGTGGTCTATGTGAGCGATAATGGAAAAATTGCGAATTTGAGCGACAGTAGCGTCAGTCATAGAGATTTAAGGGAGATTCCAGATGGGGTCGGCGCGATCTGCCAACAGTCCGGGACGACAGTCGCACCGGGTTTAATATATTGTAATCTTTTCCGTGGCCGGGGCGGTTGAAAGTATCTCAGCTCTAGATTATCTTTTAATGGGGATGGGTACCATACCACCGAAGAACGAACTTCACAAATTAATTATGAACGATACTGCTACGCAAACCCTGGGCGAACGGGCCGTCTCAGAGCAGCGCATTGCTGACAAGGTGAAAGTTTCCCTCTATCTGGATACCGAGTTATGGGAGCAAGTCAATCATTTGACCAATGACCCCAGCAAGATCGTCGAACGGGCCGTGCGCCAGTGGCTTAGAGGTGAAGCTCAGCGGGACGACGATCTGACTCGCACTTTGCCCAAGAATCCCCCAGTACCGCCTAGAGGCGAATGGAATGATTGATTTCACTTTCGACGATCGAAGTTTTATAGTTGTTTTAAATAAGAATGAAAACAGCATTAAATAGCAGAATAATCCCGGATAACTTCATCCAAGGATGTGCCTACAGGTGCATGTTCTGGTTCTCTTTAAGGTTCTAAAGTCACGTTCAATGCGATCGAGGTCGGGAGAGTATTTTGGCAAGAATATTTTTATGACCTGCTGATTCTACTAGTTCGAACGATCGCGTTCTGGTAGTGGGTCACGAGTAGTGATGGAGTGCGCTCTGGTGGTGAGGCATGGGGACTCCTCATCATCAAATCACTACATGTTTATCGCTACCAAAAGAAAAAACCTGACTCGGAGTCAGGGTTCGGGAAATCAATAGGCAAAGAAACAGTCGCTTTACAGTTCGGGAAGTTCTCCTTCAAATGGAAGGATTTCAATGCCCTCTACTACTCGGCGATCGTTCATTTTGCCTGCCGCTAGCCAAGAATGATTCCAGGGACTGAAGCCCCAAGAAGCGACGCCCACGCGCACCGTCAGCTCCCCCACTGGTTCTTCATTATCTTCTCGCACGATTGTCCCCCGGCTAATAGCTGAAGTCGGTTAAAACCGACTAAAAACATTATCATTTTAGCTATAAGTTGGCAACAAGTTAGCTTCGCGGTTGCAATGTCCCGAAGTCAGCCCGCCGGGGGTTAAAACCCCCGGCTAATAGCTGAAGTCGGTTAAAACCGACTAAAAACATTATCATTTTAGCTATAAGTTGGCAACAAGCTAGCTTCGCGGTTGCAATGTCCCGAAAGCTATACCCTCACAGCCATAACTGCTATTACCATTCTCGAAAAAGTCGGATGCTTGGTTTCCGGGTAAATACCAAATTTACGACCCGTTTCTATATCTACTTCCCGGACCAGTTCGATCGCCTCTGCGAAAATCGGAATCTCGAATGGCCGTCAAAAGACCGGTCCCGGATGTTTATCGAAGTGACTGTTTGCTGTTGTTTGATTACTTCTAAAGTAAAATTTTCTGCAAAGTATTTGGTATTTTCTTTCTCATCTAGTTTTTTCGTTGTTAAGCGTTCTGGAAATACTTCTGCTATTGGTGGTGTCGTCCAGCAGGGGTTCGTGACGGGCGATCGAGATTCCATCAGCAGCGATCGCCATGTCGGGTTCGATGAAGTCTGCACGTCTGGGCGATCGCCAATTCATATGCTTCCAGGGTATGTTCGGGGCGATCGCCACTTGCGCCCCGGTGACCGATAACCAGAGGCGGTTCCCCCGTCAGGGTGTTGAACTCCAAAATATTAGGAGTGGGAATGGGTGCTTCCAAGAGAGTGCCATCGGCGTTAAACCTCAGCAGGAAAGGACCGAACTCATCTCCGATCCAGATATGAGTTTCATTATCAAGGGTAAAGGACTCGATATCAAAATCTGCCCCGGTTAACGGGCGTTCTGCGGTATCCTCGTTGACAATGGGAAAAGGAATCAGATTATTGGGGTCCGCCAATTGAATGAAGTCGAGAATTTCAACATCGCCGCTACCGTTATCTGCGGTAGTAAAATCAGGGGCGAGGCGATAGATGCGCAGCAGATAATCTGCACTATTGTCCTGGGCCCCAAAACCATTATCCGAGAGAAACCAGAATTCATCCAGTTCTGCATTGGCAAACTGGACGCCGCTAAAACCTTGAACTGGTTGTCCCGGAAAGGGGCCCACGCGATCGTTTGCCTCAATGTCTGCGCCTGCGGGAGGGCCTTCAGCAAAGGTATCGGCGGGCAGCTGGGCAAAACCTACTAAAGTCACGGTTGTTTCCTCCTCATCACCTAAATTTAGACTGACAATAATCGGATCGTGGTCGCTAACTTGGCCTGCAAATTCAGCGTTCAGGTGAACGATATCGTATTCCGCATTCACGGTTGTCTCCTCCTCATCACCTAAATTTAGACTGACAATAATCGGATCGTGGTCGCTAACTTGGCCTGCAAATTCAGCGTTCAAATGAACGATATCGTATTCCGCACTAACGGCAATATTCTCGCTGACTAAAATACGATCCAGATCCTCGGAGTTGCCCTGAAAGATGAAAGTATAGCGTTCTTCTAGTGGCAGAGTTTCCGTCAAGTTTACCAAAAGGTTATCGCCTTTAAGAACGGTCAAAGTTTCTTCAAATTCAAACTCGTTTAAGTCTCCCAACACCACCACATTAGCATCGGAGTTACCCAACAGCAAATTATCAACAAAATTATTGACTACTTCAGCTTGCCGATCGCGCTGTTCTGCGCTACCATTGATGGGAAGTTGGATTGTGCCAAACAAAGGACTGCTGCCGCCTTTGGAACTGAAGTGATTGTTAATAACTGTCACTTCTCGGCCATCGAACTCGAAGGTAGCGACCAAAGGTTTGCGACTGTCATCAAAAGCGGGATCCTCTAAACGCTGTTCTTCCAGAAAGTTAACCCGATCGGGGTTATAAAGATATCCCACCCGAATATTGCCTCCAGGTTGACCGCCATCTTCACCATCTGCTGGGGTACTGTCCGGGAATTCATAGGTCTGTCCCCCCGCTGCAATAATGGCATCAATGAGGGTACTGTAGGTCAGGTCAAAGAGTACGTTGATAGGTTTGGATTGAAGGTAGTGTCAGCATTTACATCACCTGAATCAATAGAACCGTCATTATCTTGCACTTCTTGCAGGGCGATAATGTCGGGACCGTTCAGGTTATCGACAATCTGAAGGCCGATCTCCTCAAACCTACCCTCATCATCATTCGGGTCCAGGTTCAGTACATTGTAGCTGGAGATCGTCAATTTATCTACTGAGGGCGCGATCGGGGTAATTTCTGGTTCCAGGTCTCCTGGTTCTGTGGTAAATTCAGCAGTGGGTAAGACCTGGAAGTTGCCAAACCCGTAGCCGATCGCTCCGGTAATGTCTCCCAGGCGATCGCCCACATTTACCTGAGGGATGTCAAAATCAGGTAACAAGTCTCCATCCAGTTGGATTTTAATCCGTTCTGGGTTAAAGTCATCGGAGGCGATGGTAATGCCGCCGCGACTATTCACACCCGTGGCCCCCAGACCATTATCCGCTAGGGTGTAGATTTCATTAAAGCGAGTAGTAGGACTGACTGCCACGGCATCGCTGACAGTAACTAACATCCCCTCCAAGCTTTCCCAAAAGTCAATGCCGTCGGGTGCTATTATTTGAGTAGGTAAAACTCGTCCTTCCGCGCCTATAACTACTGGTTCTGGTAAGGGATTGTCCGATGAGAGAACGGCGATCGTTACTTCACCACCAATTTGAGTGGTAGAAAGATTGTTAGTGCTAGGTCCGCCAGGAATAAACTCGCTTACCGTGCCGCTAACTAGGACTTCATCGGCAGCTATGACATCAGGTGCATCCCCAGTAAATACAAAGATACCAGAACTGCGATCGCCGTTGCCAATGGCGGGGTCTTGCAGGTAAAATCCATTATCAACAACTGCGGTAACTATGCCCGGAACATCAGTAACAACTTCACCTGCGAAAGGAGAAGTTGCCCCAGAACCCTGAATATCCCCAATACTGATATCGGTCTGCTGGGTTGCTTCCAGCAGGTACGCTACAATCTGTTCAGCGTTCCTCCGCGTCGCATCTCTAG
Source organism: Hormoscilla sp. GUM202 (assembly GCA_005518205.2). Lineage (GTDB taxonomy): Bacteria > Cyanobacteriota > Cyanobacteriia > Cyanobacteriales > Desertifilaceae > Hormoscilla. The sequence goes on along the minus strand of RFFC02000008.1, from coordinate 200,467 downwards.
CAACAGCCCCTCTCGTCAAATCCTCACCGGTAAACCCTAACAGATACCGCAAATACAAAATTCCGTCAGTCAAGACGTCTATATTGCCATTTCCATCCAGATCCAGCTCGTCACGGATGGATCTGAGGTATCCTATTATCCGATCTGCTGTCGTTCTGGTTGCATTGGGAGCGATCGAGTTGAGTTGCCCGATCGGGGCCTCACCTGTCAACCCAAACAGATAACCCACTATCAACCTCCCGTCAGTCAGTGCGTCTAACCTGCCATTGCCGTCTAGATCCCAAGTCATATGCGATCCCCGTTGACTATTTGGATAATCTGTGCTATTGCTTACGCTTGTTCGTCATCTGGCGCAGACAAGTCCCCAATCAGCTCACCTGCTGAGTTACGGTTTAATGAAGCGTTAAAATTCGCTTTGCGAATTGATGCCATAATACTCCTCACACCGATGGCTAACATATTCTCTGTCAGAGAATATATGTTTAAGGCTAAATAAATAATATCTTCAGTTTAAAATTTGATTAAATTTACAGACCAACTGTGATAAATTATGTGCGGTCAAAACAGGTTGGTTTTTCCTTAAAGACTTCTTAACCTATCCCCTGTTCTCGGGTGTCACTGGCGAGGTTCTTTCCCAGTCCTCTCATGTCCCCATCCTCACTGGCGAAGTTTTTGACCGGTCTTCTCATGTCCAAAACCTCACTGACGATGTTTTTAACCTGAAAATTCATGTCCAAAACCTCACTGACGAGGTTTTCAACCCCAAAATTCATGTCCAAAACCTGAACTGCGAGGTTTTTAACCTGAAAATTCATATCCAAAACCTCACCAGCGAGGTTCATTACCGGAAAATGCAAGTCCCAAACCTCTCTGCTCTCCCCTCGCAATAAAATAAGGCTATCCAAGGGCGATCGCCTGAGGTGATAATCAAATTATGAATAAAATCTTATTATACGGTGCCAACGGTTATACAGGTTCCCTAATTGCTAGACTAGCAGTGCAGCTGGGACTGCGCCCCATCCTGGCGGGACGCAATGAGTCCAAAATCAAGCCCCTGGCAGCATACCTGAATCTAGAATACTGTAGCTTGGCTCTGGATGATGCTATGACCCTAGAGGCAGAACTGCAAGATGTCGTAGCAGTCCTGCATTGTGCTGGTCCGTTTCAGCAGACCTGGAAACCAATGGTGACTGCTTGCCTGAGAACAAAAACCCATTACCTGGATATTACCGGAGAATGGATGGTGTTAGAGGCGATCGCGGCCCTGGATCGGGAGGCCAAAGCAGCAGGAGTAATGCTATTACCGGGAGTAGGCTTTGATGTAGTCCCCTCGGACTGCTTGGCAGCACACCTGAAAGGGAGGATGCCAGCAGCGGAAAAACTGGCGATCGCCTTTCAAATGAGTGCAGACTCATCTAACTTATCAGGACAGTTATCCCGAGGAACCGCCACCACGATCGTAGAAGGGCAGTCCCGTCTGGGCATGGTCCGACAAAACGGGGTACTCACCCCAGTGCCAGCAGCTTGGAAAACTCGGACGATCGACTTGGGACGAGGTCCGGTCTTTACCACAACTTTGCCTTGGGGAGACGTATCCACAGCTTATTACAGCACCAGGATCCCGGACATCGAAGTATATACAGCGGTCTCGCCCTCTCTATACCGGATGATGATTGCCAGTCGCTATCTAGGTTGGTTCCTAAGTTTACCCGCCGTACAGAACTTCCAGAAACGGGCGATCGCTCTTTCGCCCCCAGGACCAACGGACCTACAACGGCAACAGGGGATATCCCTGCTATGGGGAGAAGTAGAAGACAAAGTTGGCAACAAGCTAGCTTCGCGGTTGCAATGTCCCGAAGGCTATACCCTCACAGCCATGACTGCTGTTACCATTCTCGAAAAAGTGCTGGCCGGAGAGGTAGAAGTCGGTTTCCAGACCCCCTCTTTAGCCTACGGTGCCGATTTAATTTTGTCAATTGAGGGGGTCGTGCGCGAGGATATCACCTGATAGGAACGAATTAAGTAGTTCGTAGTTCGTAGTTCGTAGTTCGTAGTTGTTGAAGTTGGAATGTCAACATAGCTGAACCTCTTTCTGGGAGAGAATGTCAGTCATTTTTGCCAAACCTTACACGCCCGTGCCCCGTTCAGGGGCACGGAAACACTGAAGTGTTTACTACAAACCACCTACTTATCGCGATCGCACCCAATCCAAATTACGTCCGATGAGTAGTTCTGTCATTTTGGCATGATGGGTATTTTTCATGGGCACAGTTTCCGTATCCAATCCAAATTTGTCGGCTAACTGACGGACTTCTTTAACATTATCATAAGTCATCAGAAAATCCCCAGACAGGGTACTAGAAATGCGAAAAAGTTCTTCATGGTCGAGTTCCCAATGAGTGTAAAGACGACTTCCTGCTTTTTTACCTGCTGCGGTGTAAGGGGGATCGATGAAAAACACTGCATCTGAACGATGAGAGTTTTGCCTGAGAAACTCCATGCCATCACCAGCAATAAAAGTGAGGCGATCGCAGATTTGTTCGATATTCAAAATTCGCCGTTTGAGGGTTTCTGGATACCAGCGAGATTTGAGTCCTTTGTCCTTTTCGCCGCGTTTAATTTTACCCGCACCTGCTGCGAGGATACCGCCGCGATTGACGCGATTTTTCAAAATAGTCTGAAACGCCTTTTCTTTGAGGTCAACTGGAACAGCATCCAGCACCGAATTAACAGCATCAGGAGAAATTTTAAAGGTAGAAATGCGCTCTTGCAACCAGGCGCGATCGCATCTGTCGAGAAGAGTTTGCCAAACTGCCGCCACATCGGAATCGATTTCCACCATCGTTACGCGATCGGCTAATTTTTCAAATGCCACAGTCAGACTAACAATGCCACCCCCTACAAAAGGCTCAATAAATTCAGCCTTTCCGGCAGACTGTGTTAACCATTGCCGGATGCGCGGCACCAACCAAGTTTTCCCCCCAGGATATCGGAAAGGACTCCGCAGAGGCACCGACATCACATTGGTAATTTTTTCTGTATTTTCAAACAGGGATAATTGACGCATCATAAAACTTCAACTACAAGAGGAACTAAGCAGATGGGTAAGTCTATACTACCAAAGCACAACTATGCTATAATTTGTTTGTATATGTTGCTTCATGCCTGCGTCGGTAACAGCTACAAGATGCCTAAAAAACGCATCAACATCGTTTATTGCTTGAGCGGTCAGCCGAACTTTTCCAGTTGGCGATTGAGTCCAAGTATAAGCCGGAATGCTAAAGCCATGGGCAAAACTGTGCCTGACTCTCAAAATCTCGTTGAGTCTCTGTCGGACAGCAACTCCACTCATGCTTCTTGCGGACCATATCCAATCACCAATAGGGTCATAGCCAGTACATCTAATTAAAAGGTTTCGCGTGTTCTCACTATTTGGGGTATTAAATTTTTGAAGTTCCCGTTCTGCCGTATCTCTAGCAATAGAATGTATAGCATGAAACTTGGGATCTAAGGGGTTAGCAGTTGCATCAAAAAAGTTTCTAACCAGTTCGTTTATGTAAGCATCCCATGCAGCAACAAATGTAGCTAAAGCGGAATGGTAGTAAACTTGTGTGTCGCTGCGCGATATTGGACGCAAACGGGGGTCGGTCGCCGTTTGACGAAGGATTCGTGCCTTGTTGGACTCGTTTTGGTATTTGAGTTCTGCTGGTGATGGCACAGTAATATCTCTATAGACAGTCTACGAATTGTTCGAGCGCTTTCCTGTATCTATCCAGTGGCTCTCGATTCAATTGCACCCGCTCATCTGCAATCATCTTCGGACCAGGTTTAATCTCGTGCAAGGGCGTACCAGTGTGACTGGCAAATACACAAGCACCGTGATAATCTGGGATTTCAACGAAGCTGTTACTCGGGGATTCCTTGGGATTCGCAAAAATATGACGATGATGCTTGTGTGTATTATCCATCGTCTGCTTAATCGTTTTGTTTACGGCTTCAAATGCCTTACTCGGTTTACCATCATACAAGGTCATCCGGTTGTTCACAAAAGTATGTAATTTGGGTACAGATAAACCATCTTCCTTCGCACGCTTAGCAAAACTGATTTTTGCGTATACCTCAGTTTGTGGATCCGTTATGCCATAGAGAAGTGCAAAAACATTCTCAAGAGCGCGACGGGAACTTTCATCTGCTGTAAATGGCACAATCACTCCTGATGCTGCAACAAGAGCAAGCTGTGTATAGACAGCGAAACTAGGGTTACAGTCGATGAGGAATAGAGTATTTCGATCGCCACTATGTTGACGGAGAGCAACTGTGAGGTCTTGTACCCAAGTTAGTACCTGTTTCCATGAGTCAATTGGTATAGACAGTTGGGAGGTTTGGCGAATCGCTTCCGAAATTATTTCGAGTAAATTGTCTCCACATATGAGCCTCAGATTCTCTGGTATATTCGGATTGTATTCTTTGGGTTCGCACAGATAAGGTGAAACCTCATTAATCATCCGAAAAGGTGAATTTAGACGCGCTTCCAGATAGCCCGCCACCGTCGCTCGGGGAGTCTTAGCGAGCAGAGAATTGAGTGCCTTTGGACTCTTGGGGTATCCTCCAAGTAGCGTTTCCGATACATTCGCTTGCGGACACAGGTCAATTACATAGACATCTGTATCCAGATGACGGTGAGCATATTCGGAAGCTGCGACAAAGCAAAGAAAACTCTTTCCGACCCCACCTTTGTTATTCCAGAAAGTATATGAACTCATTTGCTGCGTTTTTTGTCAGTTGTTAGTTGTTAGTTGCGATTGACTTGTCCCGCCTGTCAGTCTGTTGTCAGTAGCATAATGTCCTAAATCCAAACATATAAAGCGTTAAAGCGTTGCGATCTTATACATCTTATTAAGGGAAAAGTAAAAAATTAATTTTATTTACTTTTCCCTTTTCACTTGTGCAAGGATATCGCCCTGGTGCTATCATCTTTTATAAGCCAGGGCAAAGCGTTCAATACCTGCTATATCTGGAAATATCTGAATTCGATCGTAACTTCCCTGATTTGACAACATTTCCCTCACCTGCGGTGCCTGGGAGGCCATCATCTCTACCAACCAGACTCCTCCAGGACAAAGATAATCTGGCGCGATCGCCACCAATTCCCTGATACAATCTAACCCATCTTCACCCCCATCCAGAGCCAAATGAGGTTCGTGTAAGGTTACTTCTGGTTGTAGCTGTGGTATCATCTTCCTGGGAATATAAGGTGGATTTGCCACCATCCCACTTAAGTGACCCTTCAATTCCCCTAAAGGCTCAAACCAGCTACCTCGATAAAACCTAATTCTCTGAGCTAAACCGCTATTAAGAGCATTTTTTTCGGCAATTGTTAAGGCATTGGCGCTACAATCTACAGCATGAATTATCGCATCGGGGAATACTGAAGCTAGGCCAAGGGCGATCGCCCCACTACCGGTACCCAAATCCGCCCAATTTCCCCATGTTAAATCTCTTTTGGATGATATAGAGGCGATCGCCAAATCTATCAAGCACTCCGTCTCCGGTCGAGGAATCAGCACCTCAGGGGAAACAGCTAGGGAAAAATGGCGCCAAGGGGCCACACCCGTCAGATACTGAACCGGCATTCTGCCATTCAGCCGTTGTCGCCACAGCCTCTTAAGTTCGCCAAAATCAAGACCTAGCTGAATTTCAGCTAGGTCCTTAAATGACTCCAGGCGGAGACTCAATTTGTCCAGACCGGCGAACTCTTGTAATAACCAGTCCAGTTCTGCTGGGGCCACCCCTGCCGCGATCGCTTCCCCCATCGCCTCTCGCCGCCAGGAAGCCAGTTGGGCGCCGTCAATAGGGCGATCGCACTGACCATCACCAGTCCCCATTCACTCATTCCCATTCTGACTGCTTTGACTGCTCTGACTGCTCTGACTGCTCTGACTGCTTTGGAGCGATCGCAAATACTCCACAGACTCCCTAGAGGGTACCAGCACAACCTGGTTCAGTTGCGGATCGTCCTTTGTTTTCAAAGTCCGAATCACCTGTAGCAGATTCACCACATCAATCTCAATATTTGGAATTTGGTTAGGGTTTGTTTCCTTTAGCTTATCCAACAAGACTTGCAAATCTTCTTTATTAAAGAAGAAAGGAACCACCTGGTTTTCACCTCTCTGTACCGTCAAGAACCCCCCATCTTCTCCTCCCCGTGCAAAGAACAGAGGCACTCCTGGAAATCTCTCCACCTCTTGACCCTCCTGGCGCAACAGGGATAGGGCCGCATCCACCTGCGCTCTCACCGGTACTAGCTCGAATACTATTCTATCTTCGTTGTTCTTTTGAGATCTCTGGTATATTTCCGCTAGAGATAATGGCACTACTTGCACCGCATTTCCCACTTCCGGATTTTGGCTTTTCAGCCTCTGTAGATATGCTTCTGCTGCCTGCTTGCTGATAAATACCCCTACTATTGAAGCCTGATTTTCCTCATCCGCCACCTCCACCACCAGCGGCGCACCTTCGGCATTCGTAATCGTAAATACTGGCACTCGCCGCAGTTTTTGCACCACATCCTGCTCTGGCAAAGCCCGCGCCTGCATACTTGTGAGCGCCACAGTCCCCAACAATGTCGTACACATCAGAGACAATGTCACGCCCCACCGGGCTAATAAATTTTTCATCGCTGCTCCTGACTTCTAGGTCATATTTTTTCTGCTAAATATCCTTACCGCTGGCTGTGGCTGCTTTCTCTGGCCCTACCCAGGCACCACTCCTTCTTCCTGCCTACCGGTGGTAGATTTTTAATCGGGATGACAGGATTTGAACCTGCGACATCCTGCTCCCAAAGCAGGCGCGCTACCAAGCTGCGCTACATCCCGTTTTTCATCTACCTATTATTATATCCCTTTGCCCGAATTATGGCAAACTTTTTTTCATCTTTTATCTGCTACCTAGCAAGCGTGAAAAAGGGCACAGTAGTTCTATGTTAGCCTGGTTTGACCCTTGCTGACAACCAAGAGCCGAAATTTTTCCGCCGTCGGGCTAGAGAAAATTCCCTCTCCCACCCCCTCACCACCCACCCCCTCACCTCCCACCCACTGGACCACAAGAGCGATCGCATAGGTCAGCTCCGGTGCCCGCCGATCGCTCTTGGGATCGCCCGTGCGTTATAACCGTCGGTCCAGTTCTGGATCAGTTCGGGTACCAGAACATCCCTTTTATCCCCTCGGGGTCTGGGATAAAGCCCAGATTCCGGTAGAAATCGACCACATGAGAATCTGCAAACAGGGTAATGTTGCTAATATCCTCGCTACGCAATTTTTTAACTATCTGCTTCATCAGAGCCTTGCCCAGACCCTTTCCTTGGAAAGCTGGGTGAACCGCTACATCCCAGAGGGTAGCATTAAAGGCATGGTCTGACGTTGCTCGGGCAAAGCCAATCAGCCGGCGACGTTTCCCGCGTACCTCCCACATGGAAATCACGAGAAAACTGTGCTGAATGGCTTTTTTGACTTTACGCAGGGGACGTCGAGACCAACCCACAGCATCGCAGAGTTCTTCCAGTTCGTACAGGTCTAGTTCCCGGTCGGTACTGAAGAAAATGCGTGCGCTGCTGCTGGTGTTCCCGCCCGCATCTAAGGCAGCAATATACTCCTGTGTGCGTGTTTTTCTAGGAGCGACGGTCGCATCTGAGCTGCTAAACAAGCTTTTCCAAAAACCCATGCAGGCGCGATCTCGGTGTAAGAGTTAAATAGACATTACTAGCTAGTATATACTTTGAGCGGTCACCACCCAGCTCTAGGCAAGAGGCTAATGGCTGATAGCGTTTGCTATAGCCTCTATAGGTTTGTGCTTTCTGAGCGTTCCGAGTATATCTCCCACTGTATCTATCCTTCCCATATTATGCCCCAGGGATTAAAATCCTCGACACTGGAACTGCTGAAGCGCTTTAACCGGACGTTTCCCCAGTTTTACGAGCAATTTGTCAGCAGCGAGATCCAATTGCAAAACATGAGGCTAGCCTACCAGCTGTACAAAACCCAGCAAGCGGTGATTGAATTGAGGCCCGAAGGTTCTAAAAGTGCCCTGCATTTTGCCTATCGTAATCAGTCTTTTTTGCTGAGCGATATTTTTGGCGTCCTAGCTGCCTACGGACTGACGATCCACAGTTTGAGTCTGTATGGTCAAATTTATCTGCCAATGTTGGTGTTTATCAAACTGGTGGTCTCCCGTGGAGGCAAGGCGCTGACGGATAAGACTTCGGAAAACGTCTGTCGAGCCATCAGGGAAGCGCTGGCGGGCCACTTTGAGGTTGAAGAAATGCTGGCAGTGGAATTCAATCTGGATGCCGGTCTAGAACAGGTGGAGACAGTATTTTATGTGGATCCGGTCTTCCATCTACCTGCGTTGCTGATTGAAGCAGATAACCAGCCTGGTTTGTTCTATAAGGTGATGTATGCCATCTGGCAGGAGGATCTGCTGGTGGTGAATGCCAATTTGCTGGTCTGGCGAGGGCGCACTCGCCTGATTCTCTACCTTTTAGGGCCTAACGAGAGTTTAATTCCCGAATATTTGGGACAAAAGATTGCCGAGGGGGTACGGCAGAGGTTGCTGGGCCAGCTGATGTAGAGCGATCCGTCCGGGCGGATCGCCTGTCCGGGGCGTAGTCCGGGCGGATCGCCTGTCCGAAGGTTATCACTGATTGGATCTCCACTGCACAACTAAGTAATCCAATTGAGTGAAAGAATGGATGTGGGGTATGACCGCTTCTAAAAAGCTCTGCATATATGGGTAACCCCCGGAAATCATATACAATGACCCAAGTCGGCGGTGTAACTTCGCTTGACTAGAAGCGCGAGACGCTTGGTTTGAGTCCACTTCAATTGCTTGAATCTCGCTCAGTCCTCGATCTCTAGTCCCCAGTTAGAGAAGCCGGAACTCAAAAGAATTGCCGATTCAATAGCCGACGCAAGACTTTCAAAATATTCAATTTGGTAGCAGAGGCTACATACGTGCTTGACAATCTTCACGATTGGCTAGGCGGTTAAATAGCTTGCAGTTATTATTATACCCAGTTGCCGCCATAAAATTACATCAACTTCTGGGCAAAATACCAATAGTAGCCCAGAAATCTTGAGAAATTTGATAACTATTACCAGCCCTCTTTCTGGGAGTAGGCGTGAAATCGTTCTTTAGGATAAGCAATAGAGAGCACTTGCTCGGATAAGATAGAAATATGGCAACTATCGATATTCTGGGCGTCCCGCACGCCTACGATTTAACGGCACCTACGACTTCGGTGTCTTCTGGGATTGCCAAGAGCACTACCCAGGAGACACCGACTGAACATACGCTGGTATTCATCCACGGTTGGCTGTTGAGCCGGCGATATTGGCAACCTCTGATCGAGAGGTTAGCTCCAGATTACCAATGTCTTTGCTACGATCTGCGCGGGTTTGGTGATTCCCAACCGACCAGAAAATGGGGTGTCAAGGGTAGCGCGCGCAGGCGGAGGGAACCCGACGCTGCACATTGGAGGCCTGGGAAGTTAGATAATGCTGCTGGTGCTGAACCGGTGGGTTCTTGCTATACGCCAGCTGCCTACGTGGCTGATTTAGTAGTCTTGCTCAAACAGCTAGGGATAAGTAGTGCTTGGCTGATCGGTCATTCTCTGGGTGGCAGCATTGCTCTCTGGGGGGCGTCGATATATCCTGAGTGCGTTCGGGGGGTTGTCTGTGTTAACTCTGGTGGCGGGATTTATCTGAAGGAAGAATTTGAGCGATTTAGAACTGCGGGGGAGCAAATTGTTAAATGGCGACCGAGGTGGATAAGTCAGTTGCCTTTGATTGATTTGCTGTTTGCCCGGGCTCAGGTGGCCCGCCCGATCGCGCGCTATTGGGGGCGTCAGCGGTTGATTGATTTTGCGGTGGCTCACCCAGAGGCGGCCCTGGGAACTTTGCTTGATTCGACGACGGAAGATGAGGTGCATCGCTTACCGGAGTTGGTGTCGCGGTTGGAACAGCCTGTTTATTTTATTGTTGGTGCGGAAGACCCGGTGATGAATCCGAAGTACGTGCGGCATTTGGCTAGTTTTCACCCCATGTTTCACCAGGATTCCGAGATGGTGATGGAAATCCCTGATTGCGGACATCTATCGATGCTGGAACATCCAGATCTGGTGGAGAGTGAAATTCGCAGGATTTTGGCTAATTATTAGAGCGTGGTGAGTGAAGAGTGGTTAGCGGAAATGTTCATGGTATTTTCACATCAATTCGGGAGGCGATCGCCTTTGCCAAAGAAGCAAAATCGCTATAGACCTTTTTGACAGCTGAACTATGAGCACCAATAGCCCCATCAGCAGGCTTCAAGTAAAAAATAGGCTTGCGAGCTTCTTGAGCCATTGGCATCAAACTCTGGTAATTTTTCAGCAAAGCTAAACAATGAGGATCGTCAGCTACAGAGATGTTATTATCCCCAGATTCATCCAACACAGCATCTCTGTAAACACCTGGAATCTTGGCAATCCAACGCTTGTACGCCTTGACTGGACGATCGAATCGCGCTGAGTGCTGCAAAACAACATAACCGATTGGTTGCATACCTCCTTTCGGCAATTCCAGATCGTCAGCAGGGTTTTGGGTGAGTCGATCTTGCCAGTTTTTTCGCCATCGTCTTAAGGTAGGACCGAGATTGCGTAAACCTTGCAAAGAGAACAAGTCTGGTGAAAGTGGCACGACAACATAATCTGCTGCAATCAATGCAGCACGATTAATTGCTCCTAAATTAGGTCCTAAGTCCATCAAGATGACATCAGCTTTGTGGCGGTCGGCTGTATTTTGCATTATTCTCCAAAAAGCAGAGATGACCCGAAAGGCACGTTCGTCGCTATCCATGCATTTAGGCCACACTTCTGAAAGTTGATCTTCAAAACCTGAAAGTGATAAATCTCCAACTAAAAGTGCCAGTTCTACCGGAAATAATGATAGCTGGTCTTCAACATATTCTAAGTGAGGGTCGGCGATATCACCAATAGCTCGGATCAAGGGTTGCACGCAACCAAAGACGGTGTTTGGATGATGATTGCCATCAGGCCAGAGTTTTTCCAAGCGATCTTCATCAAGAAAAGCTGCTGTCAGGTTAGCTTGGGGGTCGAGATCGGCAGCAACAACCCTCAGTCCCAAATCTTTATACATCCATGCCAAGTGATAAACTAAGGAGGTTTTGCCTACGCCTCCCTTATTATTGAAGAAAGCAACGATCGTGGTATTCATAGTTTTTTCTTGAGGGTGACTAGGACGTGATCGTCTTCCACGGCAAATTCTGGGGGCGGGTTGCCGTTTTTCTGCAATTCCCTCCGGGCTAGCTGGATGCCTACGCCAAATCGCTGCACGTAACCCAAGTTTTTCATCGCTTCAGCGACATTAGGATTTCGATAGTCTGCGATCCCCGGTTGACCAAAGTTTTGCCGATTTACCTGACCGAAAGGACCGCCGGGATTTTGAATTTCAATGCGGTCATTAAACCACGTAATTCGCACCGGTGCATTTGTACTTTCATAAGTACGATGCATGACTGCATTTCTCGCTAGTTGTTGCAGGGCAACGATCGGGTAATCAGGCTGTCGAATTTCAACAGGTTGAGCCGTTATGTCTGAAGCAACAGAAATATGAGCTTGAAATGTTTCGTCTAACATTCGCAGTAAGTCTGACAGAGGACCGCTGATTTCTTTTTGAGCTTTAATTGGATCGGTTAATTCCGTTCCGTCAATGCGCAGAAATTGAATATAGGCACCGAAAATAAATTGTCTGGGGTTATTACCCACTACCAATATACCCAGTATAGTCGTTTGGGGCGGCTGTGTCGCTGTCGCGAACCGTAAAGAGGTAAGTTGTTCTTCTTCCGATCGCTCATTTTCAGCAATAATTTCCCTTGGTAAAGACGCTGGCAGATAAGTTCTTCTAAAAAGTTCTAAATCTAGGTCTTCTATTGTAGCATAGGATAAGGGTCGCAGATCGAAGGGTAAATCCTTAGACCGTCTTTTTTCTGCCAGACGACGCTCTTCTTCTATTGTAGCAGTTGCTCTGCGCGGACCTACGCGCACCCAAACTCGTCCGTTAAAGCGCACCGGAGGCGCGTCAGATGGTTGGACGATCGCCACTGCTAGTTCGCAACCGCCTAGATTGCGTTTCTGCACTGTCATGGAGGGAAAAGGTAAGATATTTCCATCCGATCGCATATCTGAGAGGATGAGCAAAAGCCGATCGGTAATTGTCAGGTTAGCACAGCTGCCGTCATCATTAACTCCAATAAACAGGACTCCTGGTTGTTGGTGATTTGGCAAGTCGTTAGCAAAGGCGCAGATCGCCTGACGGATTTTACTTTGATCGGATATCGAAACCTTACGTTCCACCCGATCTGATTCCAGATCCTTCAGGAGGTTTTCTAATTCCTGGTCTTCCATCTGTCCTCTTCCTATTTACTGCATACCTATATTACCGGTTGTAGCACTTGTCTGGGGATGGGACGCGATCGCATCGTAATCAGCCTAACCCAGATGACCGCAATGCCTGGGTCATCATCTCTTCTAATTCTAGCATCTTTGCCCAGTCAGTCAGATATTCAAGATCGAGTGATTCTCCCTGAACCTTCAGCACTCCTAAAATATCGCGCCACTGGCGATCGGACATTGCCCATCCGATACCAAATTAGCTTCTGCAAAATGATGTCTTCTGCTGATGCCAACCAAATCGCGCGATCGGGGGATATCTCGCTGACTGCGCTGCATTTCTGACTCTGCCAAGGGTTGTTGCTTGTCAAGTAAGAAAATATCTACTTTCTGCATGCTGTCTAGATGAATGATATTAAAAGAGGATTTCCCGGCAATTGCTGCTGTTACCATCATCTCATCAATATAGAATTACTCGATCTTGGCTGCTATTAAAGACTGCACTTGCTTTAGCTGTAAATCTGCCACCAGATCTACATCTAGGGTAGCACGCTGTTCCCCCCAACAGGCATTTTCCGGAAAGCCTGCAAGAGAAATCTTTCTATTTCTGGATGGGTATCTGCTGATTGGGGCTGATATGCTTGAGAAGGAATCATTTTGATCGATCTATCGAGGAACTCACAGGAGGCAGAGCCTCAGACTGACCATTCCCAGGGAGACCCTGGGAACGAGGGTATGGGCCGGGAACTTGTTCTAGTGACCGGGGTCTCCCCGGTCACTCCCGGTTGAGGCTCTGCTTCCTGGCCTCCATAAATGAACTCACAGGAGGCTCTGCCTCAGACTGATTCCCAGGGAAAGTGAGATGCTCCCCACCGGTTAAGCGGGCGAAAATTGCCACCGGGCTCGGCTCGATGGCGATCGGGTATGTGCTAGGTGCCATCGCGGTAGGGGGCGATCGGGAGTGTGGCCATAAACCGGGTTTCTTTTAATATCTATCGGTTCAGTCGGTGAGACATAGTAGAGAAACCCGGTTTCTTTAACTATGGCGCGATCCAATGGCCATCGGGTGTGTGACCAAAAACCCGGTTGGGTTGCGATCGGGCAGCGGGCACAGAGAGGCGATCGCGTATAGTCTAAAATAATTATAGGATACCTTACCCGCTGCTGATGGGCGGTGCCCACCCTACTTTATTGTAGGATACCTTAGCAATCATAGGGAGAAGTATTGGAAATTCAGAAAGCTTTGGATATTGCCAATCAAGTCAATTTTAATCGACAGGAGTTAGAAGATATAGAAAAACGGGCGATGTTTATTGAAGACCAAAAAAATCTCAAGAAGGGAGGTTTATTGGAGGGACAACAGAACTTGATTATTCGTCAACTGGGGCGTATAATTGGTCCTGTGGACGGGCAACTAGAAATGCGCATCCGCTTACTATCTCTGGAACAATTGGAGAGTCTCGGAGAAGCGATTTTGGATTTTACTACAATATCGGATTTATCGGCTTGGCTGAACAATGTTAATAATTAACTGCTCGTTCCTGGGAACGAGAGTACGAGGGTGCCGGGAAATTTTCATTCCATTTCCTGTTTACGATCTAACAAACGTTTTTTGAGCAATGGTGCAATTTCTTCATATAACAGGTGTTGCACTGTTGTTTCTATCTCTTCCATGCTTTCTATCTTTTCTAGTGGGAGATTATCAAACAACATTTGAGCGGCTTCTTGTCTGGTTCCTTCAAGATATTCAAGATCTTGTTTTTCTTCTGGGTCATAGTGGGCGCTCCTCTGCTTATCGCCGATCTCTGTTATTATACTCTGGGATGTTAGCTTTTCGCAACCAGGTTCTCAATCAACTGAGAGTACTCGTCTTTCATGGGCAGTTCCAGATCCCGATGAATGCGCTTGCGCGTGGTTTGCACTGACTCCCCCGTCACGGGATTTAATCCCGTCTTCTGGTATTCCTCCCAATATAGCCCGACTCCCCGTTTCTGCCAATTGGGAATGTCGTTAAAATTAATTCCGCGCTCAAATAAAAGCTCGTTTTTCTCAGAAAAATTAGTGCCATCCAGAAGTTTAGTCGCCTGTCTGGCGCTTTGGCCTTCTCCCCGCAGACACCAGTAGGCGTGAGAATTGATCGCGTTGCGGGAGGCGTCTTCATGTCGCCAACGGAAATAAACTCCCACATCTTCTAGGTTGGGAAGCTGGCAGATCCGACAGTCGAAACAGGCTATGCTTCCTAATAGTAAGGAAAATTTGGCACTCGCTTCCCCTGCTAACACTGAGTTGAGTTTTCTTAGTTTCCGGTTGAAGGCGCTTTCTTGGAGATCGAATAGCAGGGAAATTTCGTCGCTATGGGTATATCCGTAGATTACGTACAAACCGATGTTCATCAGATGTTCTACGGTGGAGATCATGTAGTCTCGAAATCTCTCGTCATAGGGCACCTCAAATTTATGTACTTCTTTCGTCAGGCGGGTGAAACTCCGCCCATCTAACCGCGCTACCATATATATTCCGGGAAGGACGCAGTGGTCGTGGGCCGTTTCATAGACCCGCATTTTAGTATCTAATTCGTCAAATTTCATTTTACTCAAGTATGAAAGAATGTTCGAGCCGCGCTTTATATATAGTATAGTTGTCAAACCCTTCCTGTCTGCGTGGGCTTCGATCGCAAGATCCCCCACCCTTTAGGGCTTGTCCTTACTCTCTAGTCATTGCTTTGATGCTCTCGGTTGAGTAAAAAAAGCTCAAGCTTGAGTAAAAAAGCTCGACCGAGAGCATCAAAGTCCTCGGTTGAAGTAACGAATCTCCATTGAGTATGCGAGTACGGGCTTACGCCAAACCTACTTTAAGTACCCGGAGTTTTAATTTCAGTCTATGTTTTTTAGGCATTGCACATTTGGGGGATGATGCCATTTTTTGCACCAGCAAAACGCTACTGAAAATGGCTTGGACTCTAAATTTATAAGTTTTGCAACTATGCCCATTATCCCGTGATTGTGCAACGCCCCGTTTTTTATACTATGTATTGGGATATTTTATCTTTAATTGCACGGGACTCTTACCATAGTATTCATCAACTTTTTCCCGTAGTTCTTTGATGTTATCACATGTTTTGGCTATTCCAATAACTTGGAATATATGTGGTATTAACTGCTTTAATCCAAAGTCCGCTGTAAACCACTGGTGATAGTTCTGTTTATGTCTCGGTGGTGGCTTATTTGTTCGCAGATAGTTGGCCACATCAGGATCTAAAGCATCATAGATCAATTCCATAACTAGCTTCCCCCACCACTTGGGACGTGAATGCAATGAACCTCGCCAGTTAGTTAGCCTCCCAAATTCCTCCCACAGCTCATCAGGAAACGTTTTTTCCCAATTTCTTAATTCTTCTGCTATGAACGCTTTCAGCTTAATTTGTAAAGCTTCCTCTTCGCGTTCGTATTGATAGCCTGTAGCTTCATCAATGAGAGCTATTAATCCCACTTTGGCGCAGGCACTAAGTAAAATACTACATTTTATAGCTATTTCCCCTTGTCGTTCGGTTGTCAATGCTCGATCATCCAAAGCCTTAACGTAAGCCTCGCATATATCGAGAAAAGTCTCAGCTGAAATACCGAACCCATTTCGTGGTGTTCCAGGTATTGTAAATTCAATAGCCTCGTCTAAAATTGAGCTTTTGATATATGGTCTTAAAGCTTGAACATTGATATAGCCACTCAAATTTCCATGCTCCACGCCTGTCATCCCCTTGACTGCGCCACGCATACTAATTACTCTGACATCAGTTTTTTCCCCAACCTTATCTAGTATGTAGCAGTCAATTTTGTTTTTGTCAAGTTGTATCTCTCCGTTGTACTTCGCAAAGGGGGATTTAGGTTTTGATGTTTGAATTTTATTTATTGACATAATATCGTTCCTCTCTCATTTGATATATACTCCGAGCGGCAAGTAATTGCGTTTTTCCGTTTTTCCCGCTCCCAGTGATGAAAAGGCCGAAACCCTTTCCTTGTCTTGGTAAGAGCGGCAAAATCGCTCCGCAGCAAAAACCTCAATTGGTTCCCGTGCCGAGTATACTTGATTAGTCTTGATATTAGCATACTAGATCAATATTTATCAATCTGCTTAATTTTTTTGGGTCTCTTTTGGTTTTGGTGATAAGTAAAACTTATATATACGCCCAATCAAGGCTTTCAGCCTTTTTTATTGCCCGCAATTGTATCTCAGTATACAATTTGCACCAGAAACCCAGGAGATCCATTTTTTTTTGCATACTCAGCTGCAATACTTGCTTCAAGTAAGCAGCTGTAGAGGGGTGTGGTCAAAAGTAGTTGCAGCCCGATCCCCCCCAAACCCCCCCTTGCAAGATCCTGTTGGCTAATCGATCGGGGGGAGACGTCCCCCATCAACCCTAAACCACCATAAATGGATTATTTTCTCCCCTCTCCCCTATTCCCTACTCCCTGCTTCCGCAGATCGCCCGGATCTGATAATTCGCCAACAAAGTCCTTTACGGTGAGGGTGTGGCGGGTACGGGTACTGCGAATGTCGGGTTATGCAAAACCTGCTTTAAATATAGCCCCGTATAAGAGTTGGGATTTTCTGCCACTTCTTCCGGGGTGCCCACGGCAATTATTTCTCCCCCATTATCCCCCCCTTCTGGTCCTAAGTCAATTACCCAGTCCGCACAGCGAATTACATCTAAGTTATGTTCGATGACTATAATCGAATTTCCTTTATCTACTAACCGCTGCAAGACATTTAACAGTTGATGCACGTCATAAAAGGATAAACCCGTCGTCGGTTCGTCGATTAAATAGAGAGTTTTGCCCGTGGCCCGACGGGATAATTCTGATGCTAATTTCATCCGTTGCGCTTCCCCCCCGGAAAGGGTGGGGGCCGGCTGTCCTAACTGTATATATCCTAACCCCACATCGACTAATGTTTGCAATTTTTTGGCTGCTTTGGGGATGTTTTCAAAGGTTGACAATGCTTCTTCTACTGTCATGTCCAGGACTTCAGCAATAGAATATCCTTTGTATTTTACTTGTAGGGTTTCCCGGTTGTATCGGGCCCCTTTACAAACTTCGCATTGGACGTAGACATCGGGGAGGAAGTTCATCTCGATGATATTTATCCCTTGGCCGCTACAAGCTTCGCATCGCCCTCCTTTGACGTTAAAGGAAAATTGTCCCGGTTTGTAACCTCTTGCTTTCGCTTCTATGGTTTCGGCAAATATCCCCCGGATCACATCAAATACTCCTGTATAGGTGCCGGGGTTGGAACGGGGCGTTCTGCCTATGGGTGATTGGTCGATCGCGATCGCCTTATCGATGGCCTCCAGTCCTTTGAGGCGCTGCATTTCCTTGGGGAAGGTAATTTTGTGGGTGAGATGATGTTGCAAGGCCGGGTAAAGTAACTCGTTAATTAAGGTAGATTTACCGGAACCGGATACTCCGGTAATGGCGACTAACTTTCCTAATGGTATCTCTACATTAACATGCTTGAGGTTATTTTTGTGGCAATCTTGCAAAACTAGCGATCGCCCATTTCCTTCTCTTCTCTTATTTTGCGTTTCAATAACTCGCCTCCCGGACAAATAGGCACCGGTGAGAGACTCTTCCGATGCTTGCAACTCTGGGAGAGTTCCTTGGACGACAATATTGCCCCCATGGACTCCCGCGCCGGGACCGATATCCACCAGGCGATCGGCTGCACGAATGGTTTCTTCATCATGTTCTACTACAATTAAAGTATTGCCCAGATCCCGAAGTTTTATTAGGGTTTGCAACAGACGTTGATTATCTCGTTGATGCAACCCGATACTGGGTTCATCCAAAACATAGAGGACTCCCGTGAGTCCGGCACCAATTTGGGTGGCCAGGCGAATGCGTTGCGCTTCCCCTCCAGATAGGGTGGTGGCCGCCCGATCGAGGGTCAGGTAATCTAAACCCACGTCCAGGAGAAATTGCAGTCTGGCGGTGATTTCTTTGAGTGCCAATTCTCCTATTTTAGCCTGACGGGGGGAAAGATTTAGGTTGTTAATCCGTTCCAGACATTCGTCGATGGAAACGCTGGTCAGGTCCTGAATTCTCTCCTGTCCCAATCTTACCGCTAGGCTTGCGGGTTTTAGTCGCAATCCTTTACATTCGGGACAAGGTTGATTAATTAAATATTGTTCCAGCTTTTGCTTTTGCAATTCCGAACCGGTTGATTTATACTGCCGGTCCAGCATGGGGATCACCCCTTTATACAAACCGTAGTGACCCCGTTCGTCTTCTTCATCCACGGCAGTGTAAAGGTAGAGGGTTTCCTTGCTGCCATAGAGGATAATCTCCTGTTGTTCTGGGGTCAAGTGCTTCCAGGATGTTTCCATTTCAAATCCATATGCTTCCGAAAGGCTGTAGAGTAGGGAGAGATAATAACTACTATCTTTGTCTACCCAAGGGGCGATCGCGCTATAGACCGGTGCATCGGGATAGGGTACGATTAATTCTGGAGAGAAGGTCCGCAAGCTACCCAGTCCGTGACAAGTTGGACAGGCCCCGTGGGGAGAATTAAAGGAAAACATGCGCGGGGATAACTCTTCCATGACGGCCCCATGTTCGGGACAAGCAAAGTTTTCCGAAAAGACGATGGTTTCGTTCTCATCTGCATCTTTATTGAGGATTTCAATAATGGCCAGTCCTTCGGCCTGACTCAGACAGGTAGTCAAAGAGTCATGCAACCGTTCGGTTATTTCCGGTTTCTTCACCAGGCGATCGACTACGATTTCAATGTTGTGAGTTTTATTTTTATTTAACTCAATCTTTTCGTCCAGGCGCAGGACTTCTCCATCCACCCGGACTCTGACGAAACCTTGGGAAGCAAAAGATGATAGTAACTTCTGGAAACTGCCTTTTTTGCCCCGGACTACCGGGGCCAGGATTTGGAAACGGGTCCCCTCCGGCAGTGACATTACCCGATCGCACATTTGGTCGATAGTTCCCGGCACGATGGATCGATCGCACTGAGGACAGTGAGGTTCTCCGGCCCGCCCGAACAGCAGTCGCAGGTAATCGTATATTTCTGTTACCGTGCCCACAGTCGATCGCGGGTTGTGGGAAGTAGACTTCTGGTCGATAGAAATAGCGGGACTTAAACCCTCGATCGCATCTACATCGGGTTTATCCACCTGTCCCAGAAACTGCCGGGCGTAGGCACTGAGAGATTCCACATAGCGGCGCTGTCCCTCGGCAAAAATAGTGTCGAAGGCCAGAGAAGATTTCCCCGAACCCGATACTCCTGTAAACACGATCAGGCGATCGCGGGGCAGTTCCAGGTCAATATTTTTGAGGTTATGCTGTCTGGCACCGCTGATTCTAATTTTATTCTCCCTGGCGGCAGGATTTGCCTTTGCCGTCGGCAATTTATCGGAAAGATTCACAAACTCTGACATGACTACGTGGTTTCTTTATTCATTTTCTAATATACCACAACTTTGGAAAGCTTTCCATCTGGCCCGCCATCAAACCCAGAGGCTGAAGTCGGTTGAAAACCGACTGAAAATATTGTCTGTTAAGCATTGATTTTACTGTCGCAAACCGCCTATAATCATGGCTTTCCCTTCTCAGCAATTTAACGAGATCGCCTCTTTTCGATCGATAGGCGATCTACCCGAAATCAACCATAAATTTCGCTGTCCAATCTTGTAAATTATCAGCACTTTTTCTTCACTAATGAAGTCATAAATTACTCGATAATCCCCCACCCTTAGCTTATAATAACCTGCCAGATTACCCGTCAATTGCTGAGGCATTATCTGGTCTAAATTTTCAGCCAACCATTCTATTTTCTTAGCAATTCGTTCTCGCACAACCAAAGTCATATTCCCCAGGTTAACAACAGCTTCAGGTTCATACTCAACAGTGTATTATTACACTAAGCCAGTCCGTCACCGGACCGACTCGTCTTCAGAACCGGACGTGAGACTTTCACCTCATCCGGCTCCTCAGTTTCGTCATCCTTGTCATGGATACGGCCTTTGCTACCATCTCTGGCAGACTTATAGTCGTGGCAATAATCGTGTAGCAACTGTAGGTTTGCATACCAGTCCTTACCTCCCCTTGAGGTTGGCAGGATATGGTCCACTTCCCATTTGTCACCATCCTTGAACGTTAGTCCGCATAGCCTGCACTTGCCATCCTGCCTCTTGAGCAGCTTTATTATTCTTGTGCTTACATCTGGGCTCTTCCGTAATCTTTGGCTCCAATAGACTAGGTTACCGTCGAAAGGGCTAGCTGTACCTTTCACCTTTACGTGTCTGACTATCTCAGTTTCGGAGTGTTTGGCCATTGTTATTTCGCCAATTTCTCTGGACTTGCCGGCAAATACCCAATGGTTCTTACCTTCAGTGGTCCAGTATTTCTTAGCTATCCATTGCCCTGATTTGTTGTGATGCCGTCGTGTTGCCCATTGCCAGAGTAATTTCCATAGGTGATTGTCCATGTCGTTGTAAGTTTCCTTACTTACCACTGTCCTGAAATAGTTACTCCATCCCCGTATTACCGGGTTCAGTTTTGCTATCAACGCTGTTTGTGGTGTACATTTATGGCTTTTAACTATCTGTGATAGCTGTTCTTTATGTTTCCTAATGGATTTGTTACTTGGTTTGATTAGGGTCTTGAATCCTAGGGTGGTCCCGTTAGAGTTTTTGCCGCTTCTATGTTTCCCCATTTTGTACTGTCGGATATTGAACCCTAGGAAATCGAATCCTGGGCTCTCTCCCTCCTGCGTGTGAGATATCCTTGTTTTTTCGGCTTTTAACTCTAGACCTATTCCTTTTAGCCAGTCCTCAACTACTCCTCTTGCTTGTTCAATCATTGACCGGTCATCATGCATAACCACAAAGTCATCGGCGTATCTGACTATTGTCAGTTTTGCCTTTTCCTTTTTCGTTTGCGCGAGGCTCATTACTTCCTTTTCTAGTCCGTGAAGGGCTATATTGGCCAGTAATGGGGATATTACTCCCCCCTGTGGAGTCCCGGTTTCCGTGGTTTGCCATGTTCCCTGGTCTATCACCCCGGCTTTTAACCATGCCCGTATTTGTCTGCGGATTGGTGATGTTGTATTCAGTTTATCAAGGAGTGCTGAGTGACTGATTCTGTCGAAGCATTTCGCAATATCCGCATCTAATACCCATTTGGGTTTCGTCTTGATGCTGTTGAATATCGCTTCTATTGCATCGTGGCATCCTCTCCCCGATCTGAATCCGTATGAGTTGGCTTCCATGTACGCCTCCCATTCGGGTTCTAGCGCCTGTTTGACCAACCCTTGTAATGCGCGGTCGTGCATTGTCGGTATCCCTAATGGCCTCTTTTCGTCCCCTCCTGGTTTTGGTATCCATACTCTTCGTGTGGGTTTTGCCTTAACCTTTTTGGTGACTCTGAGTTGGCTTACCAGTTCCTGACGTTGCTTTGGGGTTAGAGCTTTCACTCCATCCACACCTGCCGTTTTCTTTCCCTGGTTCTGTTGACTTACCTGCCGTACCGCTATCATCTTTGCGGACCATGACCTATTCAGTAACCCTTGGAGCTTGCGAACTTTTTGTCTATTGCCTTCCTGTGCCGCTCTGTAAATTCGTTTTTGCAGCTTAAAAACTACTCGCTCTAGCTTCTGCCAGGGGATAGTCTTCCAGTCATACACTCTTCTATTGATGGTGTTCCGTGACATATTAACTACTACTCACAACTTCACAATTGACGAAACCGTGAGGGCGTTAGCTTATCCCATCCATTACAGATGGGCGTTTGTGCTTCTCCACTCAATCTTTCCCAAGTATGACCTGCCTTCCGGAGAGCAGAGTTTGCGCCTGTGGTGGCTACTCAATCTATCGACCGGTGATTGAGAGTACATACCTGGTTTACTTCGTTCCTACAGATGATTGGTTGTAGTTTTAGATAGGTTCTATATGCCGGGTTTATGGTCAGTGCTTATTGGTCGGCCTTGAGTCCGCCAATGACCTATATCCTTTCCCTTTTGGGCCAGCGTCTCAGCCTTATTACGCTGGTTCTTAATAACGACATCTGTAAACCTTCGCTTTCGCTCATCATGACTACTTGCTTGGCGATAACCGGTTTAGGCTACCGATTAGAGCGCCTTTCCTTCCCGCTTCACGGATTGATGCCATCTCTACCGTGGGGAGGGTGCTGTCACTCCTGCACCTGGAGGGGTGGGCTTTCACCACCATCATCTGTAAGTTGTCAAGGCTAATGAAACCCTGCTAGCGGTCACCATTATTGACTTGTGTCAATTCAGTTTACGCTAAACGAATCGCACTCATAGATTTATGCCGAGTTTCTTATAAACTTCTTCCGCAGGAATACCGCACGCTCTTCGCCGGCGCATCTCTATCAATTGCTGCTTCACTTCTTCTTTTACTTCTTTCCCTTCGTCAGGATCTCCTAACCACTCCTCTAGGACTTCTTCTACCTGATACCGAATCAATCTTTTCAGTTCCTCTTCTACCTGGTACCGAATCAATTTTTTCACTTCCTCCACTGTCATGTCCTTTACTTGCATTTCTACCTCCTCCCATTCTCTACTAATCTGATTTTAGCGCTAAATAGGCTAAATTGCAACCGACTCAGAAACCGGGTTTCTATGAGTTAATCTTGGTCTTAACCAGAGGATATCGCGCCAAACCGGTTTCTTGCCACTGGCAGGCGATCGCCTGTCCCTCGGTGAAACCGGGTTATTTGAAGTCAATCTTGGTCTTGACCAGAGGATATCGCACCAAACCGGTTTCTTGTCATAACCGGTGGGCGGTGCCCACCCTAGTTTAGCACTTTGATGGCAAAATAGCAACAATTTGCCATCCCTTACCAATTTATTCGCCCTCCAACCGGTCGAGATACAGAAAAATACGAGTCAGGAACTGTTCAAAACTGTTCAGCCGTTCTACAATTGTGTTATCAAGTAAGCGATCGCACCATAGAGCACACGGGCGAAAGAGAAATGCTATAAGGGAATGTAGGTAATACGGTCTGGATAATCTTTAGGGTCTCCTGCTCTGGCAATCAGAATTAAATCCTCTATAATTTTTCCGATCGTAGCTTTCTGACGTAGCGCAAAAATACCTAGACTCCAGCGCTTTTGGGTTAGGTGTTCTGCCAGATGAACTGGCATAGAAGTGCGGTTATCGGTGACGAGGATCGAGTTATTGACTTCACACCAGATTAGTATTTCTGGGTCGAGAGTACTTTTGGGAGGAACACCCGGATCTCCCACCATCCAAACTGTTAAGTCTGGTTGACGGCGCGATAATTGCTCTCGATACAGAGGGGGTAAGTTTTCATCGATTAGATAATGGATATTCATTAGTAGCTTGTTTTTCTGCTGCTTGTTCTGCTTTCAGTTTACGGAGTTTAAGTACGAAGTCGGGCGGGTTCTCGTCTTGTTCTCGTTCTGAACGCAGGCAATGTTCGAGCCAGTCTGCCATGTATTTGACGATCTTTTCTTTTTCCTGCAGATAATATAGGATAGTGGCATAGACTTGTTCTAAACTCAGGGTGGGGTAAGTTTGGGCGATTTCTTCTGCTGTCCGGGCGCGATAGATATATGCGTACAAAATGGTTTCTATCCCAATGCGCGAGTTTTTTAGCCGAATGTCGTTGGGAGTGAGAAAGTTGAAGTAATCTTCTAGTTGTTTCATCCTTGTTTCCTCTGTCCTTTGCTTATATCCAGCATCTGACAGCAATGCGGGAATATCTTTCCAATCTCGGAGGCGCTGCTGGGCCAGAATTTCCAGGTAGCGATAGAGTCCCCGAGACAATTCTACTCTAAGTCCTGCACAGTCTTTATTGAGTGCAGCGGCGATTTCTGGGGGACTATAACCACACAGCAAACCGCGCAGGTGAGCTTTTTCCGTCACTGTCAGTCGCTGTCTCGAACTAGCTTTGTACTGTTGCTTGGCCGCCGTTAAGTCAGAGTACAGTTGTGGGAGATTCCACGTAACGCCTGCTTCCGTAAAGGTTTGTTCTAATGGTTCAGGGAGTTGACGGGATGTCATGGCTGTCAAGATGCATGATGATTCTCATGCCTAACATCATAACACTTTACCTAAGACAAGTGCTAATAAAATTTATAATACCTGTTAGCAGCGGTCTGGAGCAATAAACTCATAAGATTTGACTAGGGCTGAAAATATTGCAGTAAATTTGACATCAACATGAAAAAAACTCTCAGTTTAGGGCTCAGTGCTCTAGTTTTCGCGGCCACATTTTTACCTCAAGTAGCCCGTAGCCAAAAACCAAATTGGGGTTCTGGATCTGGTTGGCAGCGTGTTAGCAGTAATAATCGAACCGCCTGTGAGAACAGAGCACGTATAGGATTGATGAAGTATCAAAACCAGGGAATCCTAACATCAGTAAGACGCATACCTGGAACTGGTGCAGAGGGTCGAGTAATTGGCGAAGATGCCATGATGGTGGTAATCTGTTCTCCCCAAGGTGATGCGGTGTATGTATTCGATGTCTGTCCGGATAGCGTTTGCCGGAAAAGGCATGTAATCGATTTACGCAATCTGTTGGGTGATGAGTTACGATGGTAGAAGTCGTAGGTTAGGTTTCCGCACGAAACCCAACGAAAGTCACCCGAACCCTAAAGGGTCCGGCTACAGGAACAAAGCCCGCCTGCGCGGGCTAGAGAGAAAATTAAGATGCATCCAGTTAGGTTGTCGAAAGTTACCCAACCGACTATTGCTAATGGTAAAGCTAACATCGGGATCTGAAACCAAGACCAGGCGATCGCTTGCTAGTGGGCGATCGCTTTTTGGCGTTATTCCGATCCGAAACCGGGCGATCGGGCATTTTCCCACCGGACTTTACCAGATAGTATTCACAGCAGACAATTGATCCCTGCTGATGAGTGGCAAACCAAGATGAGTGGCAGTGGCAGCAATAATTCGGTCAGGCATATCAGGAACAATGGAACGTGGAATTGTTGCCATCACCTCAACTATTTCCGCCGTTAGATCTGCTATCACTAACTGCAACCCAGCATTGAGGCGAACCTTCAAATCAGCCGGTATGCGATTTTTCTCCTGTAAATATACTATTTCCACCAGGCAGATTGTAGGAACGTAAATGACAATCTCTCCTCGTTCGCAAGCGGCAAAAGTCTGATTCGCTACATCACCAAGGCGTGAACTATCTTCCAAATACCAAATTAAAGCATGAGTATCAGTTACAGCATCTAGCATCAGATATCCTCTCTTGGGAAATTTCCCCACATTTGCTGTCGCGCCTCAGCAATATCTTCTTCGGTTATATCAAGTCCTCGCCATAACCCACGCAGAGATTTACGGGGTTGAGACTCAGTACCTACTACCTGCAACTCCCGTTCTATCTGAGGAGCAATTTTCTCAATCAAGCGCACCTTGTCCACCAGGGAAAGTTGCTGCGCGACTTCCAGAACTTCCTCTAGGGTCACAACTTTGTTCATGCTTTACCTTTTGCATAGCTGCCAATTACTAATCTACACATATGACTCAATTTTGTCAAGCATATTGATGAAAGGGCGATCGCCATCCAGATTATTCTATATCCGGTGGCATATCTGGAAGCAGCGGTTCTAATTGTTGAATCAACTCGGGAATATTTTCCGTTACCACAGACCAAAGTTGTTGTAGTTCCAGGTCGTCATATTGATGAGCGATGACATTTCTTAGTCCGATAATATCACTCCAAGGAATCTCAGGATGTTCTTGCAAGAAAGCTTCAGACAGACGTCTGGCCGCTTCCCCAAGAATTTCCAACTGTCGTTCTACTGCACTCTGGATTAAAATACTTTCCAGATATTCTTCACGATCGAAATCAGTTGTAAATTGTTGCCGACGACGTGCAGCTTGCAACATATCCCAAATATAGCCTGCTTCGCGGTTACTGAGTGGCATAGATCGTCTTTTTAGTTCTGAGGATTTCATAACGTCGGAAAGGATTGCTTAAACCAGACTTTTGGACAAAATCTACCTCACGACCAAATAAAGTTTTGAGTTCTCGTTGCATCCTAACTATGTCGAAGAGACTCCATTTGGCATCCTGGGAAAAACTCACTAGCACGTCTACGTCACTGTCTGGGCGAAAATCATCCCGGAGAATAGAGCCAAATAGGGCGAATTCGGTGATTTTCCACTTGCCGCAGAAATCCGCGATCGCGTTTCCATCTACCTCCAGTTTCGGAATTATGATATCTTTACCAGGTATATACTGCTCCCGTTCTGACTTTACCAGATAATTATCTAATATAGCATTCTGCCGAGCAGATTTTTTGCCAAAATTTTTCTTCAGGATAACTAAAGCTTGTTAATATTGATGAAAGGGCGATCTCCCTTGTCAAGCATCCATTATGTCGATTCCTGACCGGAAGGATGTTCGGCAGGTGCGATCGCCTATGGACCAAGCTATACTGGGCTACAGTAATAATAAGCGATCGGGCAGCTAGCGAATGGAGGTCCAAAATGCTACTCTATGAAAATCCATCCTATACCCGGCTGCCGACAGCCGAGGAATTACCCTACTCTGACGACAGCCCTGTGGAAAGCGAACTGCAAGATAAAATAGTACATCTGCTCCTGGAGATTCTCAACTTGATTTGGGAATCACGCAACGATTGGTTTTTTGGCATAGACATGGGCCTGTACTACCAGCCCAATACTCCTGCCATAGTCCCTGATGGATTCCTCAGCTTAGGAGTGCAGCGGGTCAAAGCGCCTTACCTGCGCTTGAGTTATGTGATTTGGGAAGAAAACGGAGTGATTCCCATGCTGGCAGTAGAAGTGGTATCGAAAACCCCAGGGGGCGAGTACAAGCGCAAGAAAAAAGAATATGCCCGCATCGGAGTGAAATACTATGTCATTTATGCGCCGCGCCGCCGTCGCAAACCTCGCTTCACGATTTACAAGCTCGAAAAGGGAAAATATCGTCCCCTTGAAGGTAATCCCGTCTGGCTGCCGGAGGTAGGATTGGGTATTGGCACCGGTCTGGGCAGCTACCAAGGATTAGTACGGGAATGGCTGTACTGGTATGACGAGGAAGGTTCTCGATATGCCACACAGGCAGAAACGACCGCCCAAGAGCGAGCCATGAGACAGACAGCGGAACTGCGAGTCGAGCAATTGGCTGCCAGGTTGATAGCCTTGGGAATAGATCCAGACGATCTGGGTCAAAACTGATATCTGGTCTACACCTATGACTCTAATTTTGTCAAGCATATTGATGAAAAGGCGATCTCAGGGGGGAACATCTCAAGCATAAAACCGATCTAAGGTGGGCGGTGCCCACCCTACATTTACTACATGACTCTAATTATTAACAATTATACAATTATTTTGACATTATGTTATTAGTCGGTTTTAACCGACTTCAGCTATTAGCCGGGGGTTTGAACCCCCGGCGCGCTGACAGCGAAGTGGTGGTAGCTTCTATGTCGGTTCCTGACCGGAAACCACAGGGGCGATCGCATTGAGAAGCAAATCCTTATGATCTGCTTGTATCTGTTGCAAATTCCACTGATTTTTAAACAACAATACCGGACGTTCCCAGTTATCTTTTACCGTAACAGTATTAAACAAACGCCCGACCTTTTCTAAAGCATCCCAACCACCAACAACCCAACGAGCAACAGAATAGGGTAACATATCCAGCAAAGTTTCCACCCCATACTCGCTCTGCATCCGAAACTGCACCACCTCAAATTGCAATTGTCCTACCGCTGCCAGAATGGGGTCGCGCTTAGATTCATCCGCAGAATACATGATTTGTACCGCCCCTTCTTCTCGCAATTCGGAAATCCCTTTGTGAAATTGCTTGAACTTAGAAGGATTGGGATTTTTCAAGTAAGCAAACAGTTCCGGAGAAAAACAGGGAATCCCTTCGTATTCTAGCTTCTTCCCGGTGTAGATACTGTCCCCAATGGCAAACACCCCCGGATTATTCAAACCGATCACGTCCCCGGGATAAGCTATTTCTACAGATTCCCGGTCCTGGGCAAACAATTTCTGCGGTCGGGAGAGACGCACCGTTTTGCCAGTGCGGGCATGATTGACCGTCATGTCCTTCTCAAACTTGCCCGTACAAACCCGCACAAACGCTACCCGATCGCGATGTTTCGGGTCCATATTCGCTTGCAGCTTAAACACAAAACCCGTAAACTCGGGATAACTGGGTGGCATCATCCCCGCGCTACTCTTGCGATCGCCGGGTTTGAGAGCATATTCCAGGAAAGCATCCAGGAAAAGCTGGACCCCGAAATTAGTCATAGCGCTACCCCAGAAAACGGGAGTCATTTGACCTGCATGGATGGCCTCCAAGTCAAATTCTGCCCCCAACCCTTCCAAGAGTTCTAAATCCTCTTTCAGTTGGTAATATAGGTCTTGCTCTAACAAATCCTCAATGCGGGGATCCCCCAAATCCACTACCGTATCTTTAGCTTCCCGCCTACCGTGGGGGTTGCGCTCAAATAAGTGGATTTGCCTCCGACGGCGATCGAACACCCCCTTGAAGCGATCGCCCGTCCCGATCGGCCAATTCGTCGGGTAAGTTTGCAGACCCAGTTCCTGCTCGATTTCATCCAGGAGTTCCAGGGGTTCGCGGGTAGGGCGATCGAGCTTATTAAAGAAAGTAAAAATCGGGATTTGGCGCATGCGGCAAACTTCAAACAGCTTGCGAGTCTGAGGTTCCAAACCCTTAGCAGCATCCTCCAGCATCACCGCATTATCCGCCGCCGCCAGAGTCCGATAAGTATCTTCACTAAAATCCTGGTGACCGGGAGTATCCAGGAGATTAATCTGACAGTCAAGATATCCAAACTGCAACACCGTCGAAGTGATCGAAATACCCCGTTGTTGTTCCATCGCCATCCAGTCAGAAGTAGCGCGGCGCTGTTGGGCCCTCGCCTTCACCGCCCCCGCCTCATGTATCGCACCTCCATAAAGCAGCAGCTTTTCTGTCAAGGTCGTCTTCCCCGCGTCCGGGTGAGAAATAATCGCAAAATTGCGCCTGCGATCGACTTCTGTTTGTAATTCCGTTTCCAGTTCCGTAGACATAAATCCTAGAATACACAACATCCGTTAAGCATGCAATAATAAACC
The DNA here is from genome assembly GCA_005518205.2 of Hormoscilla sp. GUM202. Taxonomy (GTDB): domain Bacteria; phylum Cyanobacteriota; class Cyanobacteriia; order Cyanobacteriales; family Desertifilaceae; genus Hormoscilla. Next base: position 170,894 of record RFFC02000008.1, on the reverse strand, counting down.
CGGTTTTCAGTAAAAACCGGGTTTACACCATCCTACTACTTCATCTAAATTATTGTTCTAAGTTAAATGATTTACTATCCAACCCTGCACCAAACCAGCCAAAGAAGCGACTGTCAAAATCCAAAAAGCTTGTCGTTCGCTGAAACCAGCCGTCTGAATGTCCAATCTTGCTAATGAGCCAGCTAAAAGCAGTACGATCGGACTGCCAAACAGGTGTATTCTTGACAGGATCAAAGCCGAGAAAAAGACGCTAGTAACCACGCCAGTAAACATACCCACATCCGTCTTCAACCAACGGATCAGCCATCTCTTAGTCTTGCGCAAGGGTACCGTCAGCGCCGCCGACAGCAGCAAAGCTAATACTGCTGCCAACGCCCACGCAAGCTGAGAGAAATTACCAGGGTACTCAACCATCTCCGAGAGCTTCACAGATGGCAAAGTACAGCCAAAAGTCGTATATGTAACTAGGAGGATGGCAAGAGAGGGCCAAGGAAGTTTTTTCACGTTCCACTCCGGAATTGCCATATCACCCAACCCCCCCCACCCGGGCAGGCGAGACGCCCGCCCTACGTCCCCGGCAGGGGAGACCGCCTAACTCCGGGACGGCGCCGGTGTCTTCTGACGCTTCACCAGCTTCGGCTTGGGAGTCGCTGGTGGGATCTCATCATCGTTATAATCCGATTGCATCCAGGCTGGACGGGTTTTGTCGTAGGCCATTTGCAGAGTCGCAGCCGCGATCGCATGAGGATCGTACCCTTCCTCAGACATTTTAGCCACAATCGGCAAGAAAGAAGCCATCCGCTCCCCCGTGAGAGCTTCCAGCACTTCCTTTTGCAGTTTTTCCAGATGCCGGGCCTCGATTTGAGAACGGGTCGGCACCTTCGTGATTTCCAGCCTTTGGCGCACGTGCCGTTCAATTTGATACAGTTTCCGCCGGTCAAATGGTTGAATCAGAGAAATCGCCCGGCCTTCTTTGCCCGCCCGACCAGTACGACCAATACGGTGGACGTAGCTTTCCACGCTATCGGGCAGGTCGTAGTTGATCACGTGAGTCAGGTCATCCACATGTAACCCCCGGGCCGCGATATCCGTAGCCACCACTATCCGCACCTGCCGGTGGCGAAACCGCAGCATCAGCCGTTCCCGTTGAGATTGGCTCAGGTCTCCGTGGTACTCATCCACATTATGACCGGCAGCTTGCAATTGACTCGTCAGTTCTGCCGCTTGACGACGGGTACGGACAAATATCAGGGCTGATTCTGGATCTTCTATTTCCAAGATCGGCTGCAACGCCCGGGCTTTTGTCCACCCGCGCGGCACCGTATAGGCTACTTGATTGATCCGGTTGGGTGCCGCTTTCGGTTGCTTGATCGTCACCGTCACGGGCGATCGCAAAAACTTCGTCACCAACTCCCGAATTGAATAGGGCATCGTCGCCGAGAAACAAGCGGTTTGCCGCTCTACTGGGGCCTGTTTCAGGATTGTTTCCACATCCTGGATAAAGCCCATATTCAGCATTTCATCCGCTTCATCCAACACCACCCAGTTGACGGACTCCAGCTTCAGGAAGCCCCGATCGAGCAAATCTATCACTCGTCCTGGCGTTCCCACCACAATCTGTGTACCCCTTTCCAAGCGATCTATCTGGCGCTCGATCGATTGACCGCCGTAGATTGCCAGCACTCGCACCCGCCTGTCACCCGTGATATTCCTAATCGCTTGGCAAACCTGGATCGCCAATTCCCGAGTTGGAGTCAAAATCAGAGCTTGAGGTGCTGATGTTTTGAGATCGATCCCTTCTATAATCGGTAGGGCAAAAGCTGCCGTTTTCCCAGTTCCCGTTTGGGCTTGGCCGACTACATCCCGACCTGAAAGCAGGTGGGGTATTGCTTGAGCTTGAATCTCTGTTGGCTCTGTAAAACCTTCTTTTTCTAGATGTTTAGTACGAGCTTCTGAAATTCCTAAACCTTGAAATGATAGAGTCATTAATTCTCCTTCAAACGTAATGCAATTGTCATTTTCCTCACTTGTCACCCATCCTGACCTGCTGAGGAATGACCAACTATTTGACCGTAGAGGTCATAAACATCTGCAGCCGTGATTTTCACGCTGCATATTCCCGACAACCTCGCCTGTCCCCGGACGTAAACCAACCCATCCACTTCTGGTGAGAACCGGGCCGATCGACCGATATACTCTCCTGTGGCCGGGTTTTCTTGTTCTACGAGCACGTCAACTACCTTGCCTACTTCCCCTTGATTTTTCTTCAGGGATATTGGTTGTTGCAAAGCCATCAACAGTTCACGTCGTTCTTCCTTCACCGCTTCTGGCAGTCGATCGGGCAAATTATAGGCGGGTGTTCCCTCTTCTGGAGAAAAGGTAAACACTCCGACATGATCGAATTCATGACGCTGCACAAACTCATAAAGATGGGCAAAATGGGACGACCTCTCCCCGGGAAACCCGACGATCAAAGTCGTTCGCAACACCGCACCAGGCATTGCTGTTTTGAGTTTGTCAATAATCTCGTCATTCACCCGCCCTTGCCAGGGGCGGTTCATGGCCCGGAGGATTTCCGGATGGGAATGTTGTAAAGGTAAATCCAGGTAGGGCAAAACATTTGCCGTTTCTTTAATTGCCGCTATGACTGGGGCTGTCAGACCTGTCGGATAAGCATAGTGCATTCTTATCCAGGGGATCTCCACTTTCCCCAAAGCCCGCAGCAGTTCTGCTAATTTTGGTTCGCCGTATATATCTATGCCGTAAGCCGTTGTTATCTGCGAGATCAAAATTATTTCCTGGACCCCTTCCGCTGCCAACTGCTGCGCCTCTGCCACAATCGATTCTATGGGGCGCGATCGCATGGGACCGCGTAAATGAGGAATAATGCAGAAAGCACAGCGATAGTCACAGCCTTCTGCGATGCGCAGGTAGGCTACCCCCTCCGTCGTTGTCCGGTAGCGGGGCGTAGTTTCATCAGCTATATAAGTCGGTTCTGCGGATATTTCCTGTACGCGCTCACCAGTTTCTACCCGTTGAATCACGTCTACAATTTTGTTATAATCTCCCGTCCCGACTACAGCTACTGCCTCTGGCAGTTCTGCTAGCAACTCGGCTTGGAAATGTTGGGCCATGCAGCCCGTCACCACTATTTTTTTGTTGGCTTCTGCCAGTTCTACCAGGGTCCGTACTGATTCTGCCCGTGCTGCTTCGATAAAGCTACAGGTATTGACTATAACATAATCTGCTAACTCTTCATTCGAGTCTACCTGATATCCTGCTCGTGCCAAGAGGCCCAGCATATGTTCGGTATCTATGCGATTTTTTTCGCATCCCAAGTGAGAGAGAGCAATTGTTGGCTTGTTGCCCATGGGGTAATCTATCGGTGGACGGCTTGTTTTTCCCTGCCTGGGGCCGGGAGGCTATCGGACGCGCCGTTGAGCATACTTGACGTCACTGCTGATAGTCCCACCGCACCTGTGGCTTTTACTCCACTGATTACGATCGCCGGCAACCTAGCGGCAACATCAATCATCATCTTAGCGCAAATTTTCATCTCTCAACATTACTATACAATAATTCCACCGAACGTGGGGTTTCAATCGGTTTTCCCTACTGGGGATTAAGCTAGGACCCCCAGCAGAGCTGGATTTTGCCCCAAACAACCCCGGGGCCGGGAATGTGAAGATTTTTTAATCTACCGCCGGCGATGACCGGATATCCGCCCCCGATCGCGCCAGCCATGTCCCATGCTGTCCGGTCAGGAGTCCAAAATTGATAGAGAGGAGATCTCCCCGCAAGTCTACCGTCCCTGTCATGATAGAGGGATAGATGCTTGTTGGGGATCGCTGTTGGTGCCCGCAAGCTCCAGATCCGAAGTGCTGTCTATCTCCCTATTGCCAAAACCACCTCATGCAGACTGAAGAGTTTAGTGAGCTTTTTCCGCTGTTTAATGCCGCCAGCCCAGAAACCTTGGAATGGCTGTTGTCTATTGCCCAAGAGCATGATTATCCACCTTCTAGAGCAGTTTTGATGGAAGATGCCTGGGGCAACGCCGTGTTCTTCATTGTTTCGGGCTGGGTGAAAGTCCGACGTCTCTCTGGAGAAGATGGCATCACCCTCGCGATCCTGGGCAAGGGTGACTTTTTTGGCGAAATGGCGATTTTGGATGAATCTCCCCGTTCCACCGATGTGATTGCCCTCTCCTCGGTGGAATTGCTGAGCGTCTCGGCTCAGCGATTTATCCAAACTCTATTCAAAGATTCCCAGTTGCACCACCGGATGCTACAACTGATGGTACGACGCCTGCGCCTGATCAATTACCGCTTTCAACTGCGCAACCAGCCCCCAGCGGTGAAACTAGCTAATACTTTAGTTAGCTTGGGAGAAAATTACGGTCGGGCGACCGAACAGGGCACGGAAATCTATAACATTCCTTTCAAAGACCTGGCAAATGTGGCGGGTATCGGCGAGCAAGAAACTAAGAAAATAATGGCCAAGCTGCATGAAAAGGGTTGGATTAAAATTGTTCCAGCCCAGCAGGTAATTTATCTGATCAATTTGAAACAACTGACTCATCTAGCAGGAAAGGTTTAATTGAGAATAGAGAATCAAAAATTTGGGAGCAACATGACTGAAGCAATTCTGACTGAGACTAAACCTACTAGCCCAACCCATACTGCACCAGAAATTAACTACCAGGTAGCAATGCCTCAGCCGAGTTCTCATCTATTTGAGGTGACTCTGCGAATATCGGGTTGGCGATCGCCCGTACTAGATCTGAAAATGCCAGTCTGGACTCCCGGTTCTTACCTGGTGCGGGAATATGCCAGACATCTACAGGAATTTTCCGCTTCCGGCAGTGATGAGAGTCCCTTAAATTGGCGCAAGTTGAGCAAAAATCACTGGCAAGTTTCGACGCCTGAGATTAATGATATAGTGGTTCACTACCGGATATTTGCTGCGGAGCTGACGGTGCGGACAAATCACTTGGATGCTACTCACGGCTATTTTAACGGGGCGGCTTTATTCTTGAGGGTAGTAGGATGGGAGCAGACCCCCATGCAGGTGAAGATTTTGACTCCCCAACCTTCTTGGCAAGTGACAACACTGCTACCTGCTGTGCGGGGAAAACCCGGTACTTTCCGAGCAGCAGATTTTGATACTCTGGTAGATAGTCCCTTTGAAATTGGCACCCACCGCCTCTATCACTTTGAGGTTCTGGGAAAACCCCACGAACTGGCTATCTGGGGTGAGGGAAATGCTAATCCAGTGCAGATGATTCCCGATATCGAGAAAATAATTCAAGAGGAGGCTAGGCTTTTTGGGGGATTGCCTTACGATCGCTACGTGTTTCTGCTACATCTGGTATCCCAGGGCAGGGGAGGTCTGGAACATAATCATGGCTGCTCTTTGATTTACAATCGCTTTGGGTTCCGCGATCGCACAAAGTATCGGGAGTTCATGCAGTTGGTGGCCCACGAGTTCTTTCACCTGTGGAATGTGAAGCGTCTCCGTCCCCAAGGGTTGCAGGTATTTGACTACGATCGGGAAAATTACACCCCTTGTTTGTGGTTTTGTGAAGGCACGACTAGCTACTACGATCTGGTGATGCCCATGCGGGCGGGAATTTATGACGTGCGGACTTTTTTGCAGGAACTGGGTAAGGAAATTAACCGCCTCCAGACAAGTCCGGGCCGTCTGGTACAACCGGCGAGCGAGTCGAGCTGGGATGCCTGGATTAAGTTGTATCGACGCCATGCTAATAGTGACAATTCTCAGATTTCTTATTACTTAAAAGGAGAATTGGTGTCCCTGCTGCTGGATTTGCTGATTCGGGCCCGCCATGAAAATGGGCGATCGCTGGATGATGTGATGCAGAAAATGTGGCAGAAGTTCGGCCAAAAAGAAATTGGCTTTACGGAGGGGCAGTTGCAGGAGGAAATTGAGTCCGTTGCGGGTGTAGAACTGGGAGATTTCTGGGGGCGCTACATTGACGGGACAGAGGAATTGCCTTTTGACCAATACTTGTCACCTTTTGGTTTGCGGCTACAAAGGGATTGTGTGGATAAAGTTGGCGAGTCATTTCCCTACTTAGGTGTAAGAGCAAAAGGCGAAAATGAACGGGAGTTAATCAAATTTGTGGCCTCTGGTTCCCCAGCACAGCAGGCGGGAATCGATAATGGTGACGAGTTGTTAGCTATTGATGGCATTCGGGTAAAGGCAGAAGAGTTGCACGATCGCTTGAAAGATTACAGTCCTGGGGATACAATTAAGTTGAGCGTTTTCCATGAAGATCGATTGCGCACGGAGTTGGTGACCCTGGGAGAACCACAACCCAACCGTTATCAGGTAGTGCCAGTAGATAGTCCAACTGATATTCAGGCACAAAACTTTGCTGGGTGGTTAGGAGTGCCATTGTCCCAAGTGTTCGATTAAATCCCGTTCGTAGTAAGGACTAAAGTCCCAGGGTAAAGTAATTTTTTTTGACAATTTACAGAACATATGCATGGCTCGTTATGGTTATATTTATCTCTATAATCAGTCTAATTTAGTACACGCAAGCAACATGTTATAAATTGACTAACTTAAATTACCTCAAAGCCACTTTCGCTTTTACAAGAGTGCTATAACTATTCTTGTGAATTAATTTCTGCGTTGCATAATCACGGGATGATGGGTCTCTTTGCATAAGTATTAAACGTAGACTATAAGCGACTTTCAGTTATGTGCAAACAATGGCATCATCCCCGTGCAAGGCCTTAATTTCATCTTAAGCAGCGCTTTGTATTAGATAATTTTTAACCATAATCAAGTCCTGACATCACTTGACATTTTTGCTCCAGAAGCTCGTCAATTCTTGGGGACTTCACCTTATATCAAAAGGCTATAGCATCAGAACTGCTATGGAGATTAGGCGTGGCGGCGGTACAGCCAGCGACAAAGAGGAGAAAATCCCAAAGGAAATTACGTATAAACATAGTATTTCTTTACTGATGTACCAAAGCAACCAAGATATCCCCGTACCAGAGAGCGTGTTTATAGGCTATCTTGGAAGAAAGCGCGAGCTCTCGAAATTAATGCCATCTATCCCGGACAACCCATCTCTTGAGGCAGGTTTAGCCGCCCTCAAGCAATCAGATTACCAGAACGCGATCGCCCACCTAGAAGCTGTCTGTGAGTTGGAACTTGACGATGCTGCTGCGCAGCCGCTGCGCGAACGCAACATCACCAAAGCCCAGACAGGTCTAGTATTGGCTTACCGTGACACGGGTCAGCCCGAAAAGGCGATCGCCATCTGTCAGGCCCTCAGCCAAAGCAGTAATGGCAAAGTGAAAAACTGGGCTGTAAAAACTCTAGCGGATTTGAGCGATCGTCAGCCATCCACTGCGGTACCATCAACCCCAGCAGCAGACCCCACAGGTTTCGTTCCTTTGTCCGGAGAACCCACCGGTTTTGTCCCCAAGGGGACTAGGCCACCAAAGAGTCAGAAGCGTTTCCGGCGAAAGTTGCCATCCGTCCCCCCGGATGAAACCGATTTTTCCGGGGCGAGAGCGAGCAAAGGTAAGAGTTCCCCTAAAAATACTCTGGCAGAGTCATCATCAGATAAAATAGATCCACCACTGCCTATAGCTTCCGAGATTGAGGCCCCAGCAGCCTTAACCCAGACAACTCCCGAAGTTCCAACGAGGAAAATAGTAGAAGAACGTGAGTGGCGCCAGGCACCAAGGGCCAAGCAGTGGGGACCGTTGCCGGTCGGGCCGGGTTTGGTCTCTGATATCAGGCCGTTGTGGGTGCTACAGGGGGTAACTGCGATCGCCTTCTTTTGGTGGAGTCGTGCCGTACTCAGATTTGCCGAGGTCACAATCAACAAAATCTTAGCCTTACTGCCGTTGTTGCGACCCATTGACTCGTTCGATCGCGATCCCACCCAGTTTGTCTTTCTCACCTTGGCGATCGTGCTAGTCTTGTCTCCCTGGTTAATGGATGGGCTGCTGAGATTCTTTCACGGTCTCGAACCAATGACTCACGCCCAGCTGCGCGATCGCAGTCCAGATGCAGCCAAAGTAATGCAAAGATTTTGCCGTCAGCGACGACAACTGAGACGGCCCCAGTTAGGCATTTTACCCACCTCCACACCCGTGGCAATTACATACGGAAATTTATCGATGACTGCCCGGATTGTAGTTAGTGAGGGACTATTGGAGCAACTAGGAGATGACGAAATTGCCAGTATCTATGCAGCACAGTTAGCGCAAATTGTCAACTGGGATTTTCTGGTCATGTCCGTAGGGGTATTGGTGCTGCAAATTCCTTACATCCTCTATTGGCAAGTGGCAAAATGGGGAGAGTATGCCTCAGACCGAATAGAAAGACCATTGCTAGAATCTTTATTCCGAACGGTAGCGGCACTGGTGGCTAATCTCAGTTACGGCTGCTATTGGCTACTGAGCTTGCCCCTGCTGTGGTTGTCGCGGCAGCGGCTACTTTATAGCGACGCTGGCTCTGTGGCAACGACGGGCAACCCCAATGCTCTCACCCGCGCCTTGCTGAAATTTGCGCTCGGCATTACAGATGATATCCAGAAAACCAAGTCAACCAGCTTTTTAACAGAAAGTTTTGATTTACTCATGCCTGTAGGGTATAGTCAGGCTATTTGTAACTGGCTAGCAGATGCTATCTGGTCGTGGGATAGGGTTAATCCTTACAGTTGGTGGTTGACGTGGGGCACCGGACCAACCCTGATGGGAGTAAGACTGCAACGACTCGCCCACTACGCCCGCTACTGGGGTCTAGAAACAGAACTGGATTTACCAGAACTCCCACAAAAGTTGGGCAGTCCGAAGCTATCGAGGGCATACATCAGGGATACCCTGAAATCGACTGTATCCTTAATATTGAACAGTTACAAGCGCTTGCCACTGCTGCAAACTGCCTTGATAATTAGCTTAGTGCTGGGTCTAGGATTGAGAATTTTTCTGTGGCTGATTGGAAAAATCGCCTATTTCATGTATATTGGTAATTTAGTGTGGCTGTCTCAAGATCAAAGAGGCGACCTAATTGCTGCTTGCCTGCTGATTAGTTTCAGCATCAGCATCTTGGTGCTGCTCAATGGCTATTTCCCAGATGTTAAACGACGCACTGCTTTAACCGAAGTGAATTTAACAGAGGCGATCGCCAATAGCCAAGCCCTACCGGCAGATAGCAAAACCTGCTGCTTGCAAGGTAAACTATTGGGGCGTCGCGGCCTGAGTAACGGGTTAGGACAGGATTTAATTCTGCAAACGGGCAGTTTAGATGTGAAGTTACACTACATCTCCCCCCTGGGTCCCATAGGGGATTTATGGAATGGTAGGGGACTGCGTCCCCGGGATTTTATCGGTCAATCAGTCACCGCAACGGGCTGGTTGCGCCGGGGGGCCATAGTCTGGCTCGACCTGGAAACCCTAGGCACCAGAGCGAACAGAACCAGTCACAGTTATCTACCCATCTGGCTGACCATTATCGCTTTTGCGGCTGGAGTGTGGGGCTCATACCTGATCTGGCAAACTTAGGATCTGAGGGAAAATGTTAAGAAAAATTGCTCAAGCGAGAAAAAGATGTTAAGTTTCATTACATAATCCCCAGCCAAGACCCGGTCATCGTTTTTCCCATTTATGTAGTAAACTGCCCGATGGATGGTGCAACTCATGTTTTATGACTGCCAATACCCCCTTTCCCTACCAGCCCCTGACTGCGGCTGTTTTTTTGTGGAGCTGTAAGTATCGAACAGATGAATAGTAGTTTTTGTCAATAGTAGAGAAGATGTAAAAAAAAAGTTTTTTCGACAGGTAGTTGGTAGTCCCAGGGATCTAATAAAGTAGGACATGATAACTTAAAGCATGGTTGGTATTAGAAATGGGGAGTTAGGTGGTGTGCGATCGCCCGATCGGGCAAAGAGTGCGGTAGGAGGGGTGAGGTTCCGGCCCAGAGCAATAAAAGCAGGATTGTCTTGGTAAAAGAAAAGATAGAGGTGTGTTATTTGTCTATTCTAGAAAAATTAGGCATTGTGTCTTGGTCACTACCCATTTGACTGGGTAGTAAAGCAGTGCCATAGTTCAAAATGTCAAACGAAAGAGATTGGAGGAATTATGTCCATTCGTCTGTATGTAGGGAATCTGCCCAAAGAAATAGAGCGCAAAGAGCTAGCAGAGGTCTTTGCGGAGGAGGGTGACTCAGTGACTACGAAGGTGATCACCGATCGGAAAACAGGGAAATGTCGTGGTTTCGGTTTTGTCACAGTCCAAACGGACGAAAAGGCTGACGAAATTATTGAGAAGTTCAACGGCTATGTGTTCAAAGACAGCACCCTGAAGATTGAAAAGGCATTGCCGCGTCAAAAAGGTAAAGAAGGTAAAGAAGGTAAAGAAGGCACAGAAGGTAAAGAAGCTAAAGGCGGCGGCTCGCCGTCCGATGTTTCCGGAACGGTAGGAACGGCAACCGCCAGCAGCCGTCCGGCTCCTAGCGGTGGCGGGCGCAGCAGTCGCAAAAATAATAATAAGTCTCGTCGCTCAGGTAACGCGAGCGCTGCTGCTGCTTCTAGTGCCAATGACATTCAGCCGGATCCGCGCTGGGCAAACGAACTGGAGACACTCAAGAAAATGTTGGCAGCACAAACGACCTCTACTTAGAGCTGCCCGAATTAGCATGACCCAAGTTGGGGAGTGGTAAGATAAAATTGACTTCTCACCACTGCCCGATCGGTGGATTACAGATACCGATCCCAAGGATATGCAATGGGTGATTCAGTTATCAACGCCCTCGGCAGCAGTTCGTGAGGGCGGGGCAAATTTGCCCACAACCTGAAGCAGTTGCTCGGCCTCAAAGGGCTTGGTTAAATATTCGGTGGCACCAGCAAGACGCCCTTGCACTTTATCAAAGGGGCTATCTCGGGCTGTGACCATGATAATGGCCAGATGCTGAAACTGGGGGATACTGCGCACGGTGCGGCAAAGTTCGAGACCATCAATTCCTGGCATGGAAACGTCCAGCAGGACAAGGTCGATGGGTTCGTGGTAAATCAAGGCCAGAGCATCGACAGCATTGCTAGCCACCAGTACCCGATAGTCGCTGCCTAAATAGCGTTGGATCAATTTTTGCATGATCTCGCTGTCATCGACTGTCAGGATTGTGGGTACATCAGTCAAACTGGAAGACATCTTTTCCTCCATCGGATTTGGGACGGACATGGCCGGCCCTTTTGAATAAGTGTAAATGGGAAAGTGGATTTCAGATTTGCGGGCGAGGCTGGGGCAGCCTGGTAAGCGCTGTCCATAACCAATGGCTTCGAGAGTTTATACTGGTTCAAGGCCGGGTTAGTCAACGCTCGCACCTGCTCTTCAAGACTACTGTACCAACGCACCGGTCGCGCTCGGCCACCGGAGAAATAGACAGCTCCCCCGGAGGTAAACAAAAAAAATTAATTCTCTAGAACGCCCATATGGTAAGGGTTTGGCGGATGTCGGGAAAAAACTTTCAAAAAAAATGGAAAATAGACTTGACAATTACCAGGCTCTTAAGGTTATGATATCAAAAGAAGCGAATTGGGGTGTAGCCAAGCGGTAAGGCAGCGGGTTTTGGTCCCGCCATTCCTAGGTTCGAATCCTAGCACCCCAGTTGAACAGGTGATGGCTAGCATAGTCCTCTGGATGGGATAATGATCCAGTAGCGATGTGAAAACTATGCCTGAAACCGCCCCTACTATCCTCGCCCTCGATTTTGACGGTGTCCTCTGTGACGGGCTGCAAGAGTATTTTCTGACGACTTGGCGCACTTATTGTCAAGTATGGCAGCCAGCCAGTCAGGATCCTCCCGAGCAGATAGCGCCGGTGTTCTATCGCCTGCGACCGGTAATCGAAACGGGATGGGAAATGCCTTTGCTGCTACGGGCTATTCTCCAAGGTGTTCCGGAAGAGGAGATTTTGCTCGGTTGGCCGGCGATCGCCCAGCAACTGTTGAAGACAGAAAATCTCCAAGCGGCAGAGTTGGGACCCCTACTGGACAAACAGCGCGATCGATGGATATCTACAGATTTAGCTAACTGGCTGGGGTACCATCGGTTCTATCCGGGAGTACTCGAAAGAGTGCGATCGCTCTTTGAGAGTCCGGTAGAGCCGGTGATAATCACCACGAAAGAGGAACGCTTTGTCAGAAAGCTGTTGCAGCAACAAGGGATAGAGTTTTCCGAAGGTAAAATTTATGGCAAAGGCTGCAAACGTCCTAAGTATGAAATTCTGCGAGAATTGGGAGGATCGGTCGAGAACATCTGGTTTATAGAAGACCGGCTGAAAACTTTACAATTGGTGCAACAGCAGCCAGACTTAGAGCCAGTGAGGCTGTATCTAGCGGATTGGGGCTATAATACATCTTCGGAGCGAGAATGGGTCCGCGATCGGGAGCGCATGCGGCTGCTGTCACTAGAACAGTTCGTGCAAGATTTCTCTGCGTGGCCTTAGAGAGAAGGTTCGACCTAAGCACGAAGAGTGCTTCCCGGGCGCTTTAGCGCCTAGAGAGAAGGTTCGACCTAAGCACGAAGAGTGCTTCCCAGGCGCTAAAGCGCCTAGAGAGAAGGTTCGACCTAAGCCCTTTAGGGACTTGCGCGAAGATAAAGTACCAGTACAACTTGCTGTATTCAAGAAATAGCAAATGGTTTCGGAGCGGGAGAGGGGCGTCGCCTAGGGTGTTTATTTTGAGGCTTTTTCGGCCCCGATCGTTCACGCCGGGATCGCGATGGACTTGATCGCCCAGAATCTAGATATAGCAAGCGATCCACTATCTCATCCCCTCACACAAAAACTGCATGAAGTTTTTCCCCGGATCATCCCACAAAGTGAACAGCCTAGGCGTCGCCCCCACTTCCTTTTTAAGGGAAATTTAGGGGTTTCATCATCATCGATGGAGGCTTCTTCCCCAACAATAGGATACGACCGTTAAGAATTGTGTATTTTCACTTCTACCTGAAGTTTTATTCGGAAATTCGGAAATATAGTTACAATATATTTAAGTAGAAATAAATAAATTGGTTGGGGTGCCTCGGCAGAGTTACAAGTAACGTTCCCACACGTTATCTGTAACTTCACCACTGCGTTTTACCCAAACCGGTGATTACTGACAGCGGGATTCTTTGGAGAGACTCTGACTCGAAATCATAGGAATCTCAAAATCCCCGACCGATTAAAACCATTCACAAGAGCCCAAAAATGACTAAACTACAAAAAACGGGCAATACTGTGTCCAAACCGATCGCCAAGACATAGCTCTATAGCGGCTTCTATCACCGGTTAATAACAGAACCAGCTACAGTCCTTCGGGAAGCTGGGTTGTTGAACGCAGTCCCTCAGATTGCTGTGTCTCTACTAATATGGCTCAGCTACTAGGTGAGCAACTGTGTTTGAACTCATTTTTATTTGTGATCGTAATCACCAGTCCTGCTTTATTAGCCAACTGTTAAGTACATAGGCAAAATTATTTGAATATTTTTCTTAGCCAATTTAGGATAATTTCAATCCCTGAAAGCCTTATTATAGGGCTGGAGAGCCAGAATTTTCCTGTGCGATCGCCCCCTACCAGAAATCTAAAAATAATTTTGCACAACTACTTATAGCTAAATAGCTAAGGGACTTGCGGTTTACTAATGTACCAATCAGGTAAAGCTATTTCTTGAGTACAGCTTGATTGACCGGTACTTTATTTCTACGCAAGACCCTGAGTGCTTACCAGGTGGGAATATTGGAGGCTCTGCCTCGAAAGCTCGTTCCCAGGCAGAGCCGGCAGAGCCTGAGAACGAGGGTAGTCGGTGGTGAAGGAAAAATGTGGGTCTGGACTTGGGTTGAGCCTGGGAACGAGGGTGGTCGGTGGTAGCAGTACAGATCCTAAATTAGGTTTGTTTATGCTGGATTTAATGAAACTAGCGCGGCAAATGCAAGGCATCAGTCAGCATCTTAGTCAAGAAGCTGCTGCGAGTCGCAAACGCTTAGACATCGCTCATCAACTCTGGGAGCAAGCTACTGTTAAACAGGACTTGTTGGTGCAGCAACATCAGAGTTGGCGCAAGGCCCTGGGATTTAATGCTGCTTTACCTGTCGAACCTTTGGATACTTGCGTTGAGGTGAATGTCCCGCCAGAAGTGCAGACAGTAATTGCTACGGATGGCTCCCAGATCGCGCCTTCTCATCATGAAATTGCTTATTGTTATCTGATTAATGTCGGTAGGGTACTATTGCACTACGGACAGAACCGACAACCTCTCTTAGATAGCTTACCAGAGGTGTTCTACCGCCCGGAAGAGCTTTATGTTTCTCGTCAGTGGGGAATTAGAACTGAGGAATGGATGGGCTATGTTCGCACGGTGTCTGAGGCGGTAATGCTCGCTGAATTAGGTTCAATGCTGCTGGCAACTACCGTTCCGGAAAAATCGGCATCGCATATCCCCAATTTGGCGATGGTGGATGGTTCCCTGATTTACTGGTTTCTGGAACAGTTGCCAACTCCGGCACGCGATCGCCTGCTACCGCCGATCCTAAATGCTTGGAATCAGTTGCAAGAGGCGGGGATCCCGATCGTCGGCTATCTGAGTTCCTCTCGTAGTGGTGAAGCGCTGAATTTTCTGCGCTTGCAAAGTTGTGCTTATCCGGAACCCAACTGCGCGAAAAATTGCAATAATGCCGATGAAGCGCCTTGCCAGGTTTTTCATCCTTTACGAGATACTACTTTCTGGGGGTTTTTTCTGCAACCCGGACAACGCAGTTGTTTGTGGCAAAGTTCTGCCCGAATTCTAGAGCATTATGGTTCCCAGAAGATTTATTTCTGCTATCTCCATGTCGGTCATGAAATAGCTAGGATTGATTTTCCCGCTTGGGTCGCGGAAAATTCCACATTGCTGGATAATGCTTTGAGTCTGACGATCGCCCAAGTGCAAAAGGGTTATGGTTATCCGGTCGTTTTGGCGGAAGCGCACAATCAGGCGGTGGTGCGGGGGGGCGATCGGGCACGTTTCTTTGCCCTGCTGGAACAAGAGATGATTAAAGCCGGCTTAAAAAATGTGGGAACTTCTTACAAAGAAACGCGCAAACGTGGTAGTATAGCCTAGAAGTGCTAATTGCAAAGCATTAAAATTCGGGTCCATCTGTTAGGGTTTCAATGAGTAAATCCATTTGTTGCCGTCGTTCTGCAAGAAATTTCTCGCATTGATGTAGATATTTAATGGCATCGGCAAATCGATCGAAGACATCTGCTAATTCTAGCTTACCTGCTTCGATTTGCGAGATAATAGTTTCAACTTGGGCAACAGTTGCCTCATAGTTCCATTCCGGTGGCAGTTGCACTGCATCGGGTACGGACGACAGAACCTGGGGAATATCTTTAGACATCTGTAGTTGCGTCTTTTATTTCGGTGATTTTGACTTTAACCTGACCTTGACCTAACTGAATCTGTAATTCGGAACCAACTGTTAAGCGGGCGGATGCACGGACAATAGTGCCATCAGGTTGCCTGACTACAGCATAACCTCTTTGCAGCACGTTGTGTGGGTCGAGGGTTGCGAGTTTTTGCCCCAGGTGCTGGCAGTGTTGGCTTTCTTGCTGGATTTTCCGATCGCTTAGTTGTACAAGCTGCCGACGCTTCCAGGTCAGGGCTTCGGTTTCTTGCTGCAAGAGTCGATCGAGTTGTAGGCGTCGCAGTCGGGAACGGAACTGTTGTAGTTTAATTTGCCGCTGTTCTAGCTGATGTTTGACGGCAGTTTTTAAGGCGTTAGTCCTGTCGAGATGTTCTATTTCTAAGGTAGCAAGTTCTGGTACCGCTTGAACGGCGGCGGCGGTGGGAGTGGAGACGCAAACATCCGCTGCTAAGTCTGCCAGGGTCTCGTCTCGCTGATGGCCAATGCCAGCTATGACTGGGATGGGACAATGGGCGATCGCCTTCACGACTCGTTCGTCATTAAAGCAGGCGAGGTCTTCAACTGCGCCTCCTCCCCGGGAGAGAATCAGCACTTCGGCTCTGCCATCGAATTCTACTCGCTTAATGGCTGCTACAATGGCAGCGGCGGCTTGGGTTCCCTGGACTCCGGCGGGGGAGAATAAAACTTGCAAACCCGGATAGCGGCGTCTGAGGGTGCGTTGGATATCACCCCAGGCTGCTGCTTGGGGTGAGGTGACTACTGCGATGGTTTGGGGATGAGGGGGGAGAGTCCGCTTTCTTTGGGTGTCAAATAAACCTTCCGCTGCTAGGCGATCGCGCAGTTGGCGATAACGGAGGGCTTGCAAACCTTCTCCTGCGAGTAACGCCTGAGTGACCATTAGCTGATATTGTCCCCTAGGGGGATAAAGGCGCATATGGCCTAAAACAATTATCTGTTCTCCTTTTACTGGCATGTTAAAGAGTTGGTGGAGATAGCTATTCCAGATCACGCAACTAATTGTTGCTTTAGCGCCTGGATCCCCTAGGGTAAAGAATAGCCCGCTAGAGTGGCGGTTGGCACTGGATACTTCACCTATTACACATATTTGTCTGAGTTGGTCATCTTCTTCGAGCAATGTCTGGATATAGGAGGTTAATCCTGCTACTGACACTGGTGTCTGCTGAACTAGGAGATTCGGTAATGGGAAGGTCATCTCTATTTTTGATTTTAAAAGTAGAGTGGGCAGTGGATGGTGCCTTACGAATAATTTGTGTCCTGCCCACTTTCGGGGTGCATAACGACGGTCAATTTGCAAAACTGGCAATGGATGCTAGCTTTGAGAGCCAACTGTTTTTTCTACAAGCAGTTTGAGAATATTCGTTATCTCTGCTTGACGGCTGTCTAATCGGTCGATTAGCCTATACATTTCGGTGCGAGTTTCCCCTTGATTCTCTGCTAAATGCGCAACGGAATTGCTTATATGCGCAACGGAATTGCTTATATGCGCAACGGAACTATTCAAATTCGCCAAAGCATTTGCTTGATTCCGCGCCATATCAGCCACTGTTTCCCGCAGTTGAGCCATTTCCCGCTCGGATTGGCGTCGCGTTTCCGTGAGGTAGTCTCCTAATGCTTGCATAGCACGCGCATTCGATTCGATTAACTTTTTGAGTTCGTCGTTATTGGCTTCTGTCATGGGTTTATCCTTGAGGTTATTTCTATTATATTTGACATCTGGCATTATTGTCAATCAGTCCGTTAGCGTCTCGTGTCACCCTGGGAAAGTAATACCCCGAAGCGATCGCATCTGCTGCGACCAGTATAGCACTCCACTGGTGGGCCTGGTATCCACTGGTCACCTAGCATGTGCTACAATCAACAAAGACAGAAGATAGCCCTAGGGAGATTAAATGGTAAGTAAATATGGCGATCGCAACATCGACTCTTGAACCCAGCCAAGCTAGCACTGAATCACTGTTCGCATTAACGGGCGTTAGCTGGCAGACCTATAAAGCATTAATGGCGGAAGTCGGAGAAGACCGCCCTTGGAGAATTACTTATGACCGAGGAGTTTTAGAATTCAGGATGCCACTCCAGGAACACGAACAACCGAAAATCATGATAGCAAGCTTGGTCGAAGCTTTAGCAGATGAGCTAGAAATTGAAATAATGCAACTTGGCGCACTGAGGCTCGATCGAGAGGACTTAACCCGTGCGGTGGAGCCAGATACCTGTTTCTACATTCAGAATGAATTGAGAGTTAGAGGCAAAAAAATTAACCTGACGGAAGATCCACCACCAGATCTGGTCTTCGAGTCAGACTATACAAGCTCTTCTATCGACAAATTCTTGCTTTATGATGCTCTCGGCGTGCCCGAACTCTGGAGATACCGCCGGGAAACTCTGCAAGTTTACCAACTGATAGGGGGGAAATATGAACCCAGGAACTCTAGCAGGGCTTTCCCGGTTTTGCCGATCGCAGAAGTTCCTGGTTTCATTGCGCAAAGTCAGGCCATCGGCCAGCGATCGGCTGTGCGTTTATTTCGACAACGAATACGAGAAATCTTGCCAAGGGAAAATTGAATGACTGTACAGTCGATCCAATCGTAACTATGTGAAAGGAGGCGATCGCCCCGTTGACGAAGCGGAGGGCGATCGCCTTTTTAGGGGGCTTCTCCATCAAAGGATAGTAAATTTTGAATGCGACTTTGCAATTCCTTGAGTTCAGGACAGCGTTCTAGAAGTCCGCGATAATTTTTCAGAGTTTCCAGCATGAGAATATCTCGTCCTTTCCCAGCCCTTTGGCGATTGCCGTAACTCTTGATAAAATCGGCAAAAACATTTTCTTTAACGCTGATATCAGCACTAATTTCTGACCAAGACTTATCCAGCTTGTCCAGATGTCCAGCCAAAAGCCATGCTTCTACTTCCTGAACCGCTGCACAACATAATAATGTCACTCCTTTAGCTGTTGCTTCTGCTTCAAGTTCGGCAAATTCTTGAGTTCTGTCTTTGCCATCAGCATCCGGGAGAAACAGCAGCAAATCTTTATAATCAAAGTTGTCTATGATAAAACTTTTAATTAAAGACTTGGCATTGGCATAACCTTGAGGGTTTAGACAACATCTCGACTTTAGCATTTGGCTTGTTGCATTGTTTCATCATTTTTTCAATCAATGGCTTAAGTATGTATCCATTATTCGTTGGATCTTCAGAGATAATTAGCACATTAAAGCTCATATTACTCGGGAGCATCCCACTTTTGCAATGAGTATTTATACTCAGGATTGGCGGACTAGAGATTGGTGCAAATTTCCTTCCGTTGGGAGATGGCGGCGCTCAGTCCTTGCAGGGTAAAGCGTTGCTGGAAAACTACCAGTTGCACAACTCTCTTCTCTTCTGGGCAAACTAAGCGAGAAAAAAATTTATTCTGGTAATATGAAAAAAATATCCACGATTGAGGAGGCTACATGACCCCAGAAGAAAATCAAAAACTTGAATACCATCTCAAAGAATTATCAAAACTCCTGTATGCAGATACGCCCCCCGAGGCTCTTAAAGACTTTGAAAGCAGAGAGTTAGCAGTACGAGAGCATTTATTCAGGACAGTTGGACCAGTTTTAGGAAATTTTTTTTGGCTGATGGGGAGCCGTCTCAATCCGGACGCAAGCGGCAAGTCAAAACCGGCGTAGGAACAGTAACTGTAAACAGCAAACAGGCCAAAAAATTGGGCTTAAAGAAAGGCACACAAATCAGTCCCGTAATCTCCAAGTGTTGCTGGGTATTGAGTGCTAATGAATCATATCAACAAGCGGAAAAAGACTTGGAACTGTTAACAGGAATAAAAGTGGGACACAGCAGCATACATCGATTAGTGCAAAGAAGCGAATTTCCTGAAGCTCAAAGCAGTCACCCTGTAACCGCTTTGAGCGTTTCTGGTGGCAAAGTACGTTTAAGAACTGAAGGTAAGGGTTCTTGTGAGTGGCGAGATTATAAAGCAGTCAGCCTGCATGGAGAAGTTTGTGGGGCTTACTTTCAGGACAATGCCGCCCTGGTGGAGTGGGTTAAACAACAGCCGTTGACAGCTATAATTACTTGTTTGGGAGATGGTCATGATGGCATTTGGAACATTATTGCTCAATTGAGACCAGAAAATGGCAGACGTGAAGTTCTTGATTGGTACGATCTAGTCGAAAATATCTATAAAATTGGCGACTATAAAAAGCGTTTAAGGCAGGTTAAATCATCTCTCTGGCACGGTTTTATTGACGAAGCATTGGAGTTGTTAGCCAGTTGTCACGGACAAAAAGTACAGAACTTCCGCGCTTATTTAACCAAACATTGTCACCGTATCGTTAACTATGATCTTTATCAATTCTTGGGCATTCCCATTGGCTCTGGGGAGGTAGAGTCTGTAGTCAAGCGTATTGGTTCTCGTCTCAAGCTCTCTGGGGCTCAATGGCTTCCAACGTCAGTTAACCAAATGCTTCGCTTACGCTGTGCTTATCTTAATGGCAATCTTTTCCTAAGTACAATTACTTAGATCAAAACTGGGATGCTCCCTATTACTCCCCCATCAAACCACCCCTCAGCAAATAGCTCGCCTATTGGATATTTCTCAACAATTTTTAACAGTTTGGGGATTTCTTTGAATGGTACAATCCGAGTTGCACCTGTTTCCTCATCCCGTTTACAGGCAAAAGTGGTGGGGTAATCTTCCTGACGGAGCCAATCTAATAATAGCGGTGAATGGGTGGTTGCGATTACTTGAATTGGCATCGATAAGTTTTTGAGCAATTCTACTAACACTCGCAAACTGTTGGGATGAATACTATGCTCGACTTCTTCAATGATGAGCAGCGCTGGCGGATCGGGTTGGAAAAATGCAGCTGTAATGGCGGCAAATCTCAGAATCCCATCTGATAAAATTGGGGCTGGGTAATTGATGTCTCCCTCTTTGAGGGCAAATAATGGCTCTCCTAATGCCCCTGATAAGATACAGATGTCATCTAGTCCTGAGGGCATGAATTCTTTCAGCCAGGACAGAAATGCAGATTTTTCCGTTGACTCTGCTATAATGGTTTTGACTAAGGCAGCAAAGTTTTCCCCCCGATCGCCCATCCGTTTGGCGGTTATGGTCTGGGAATAATTGCGTAAAATGGCGGGAGATGGACTTAGGTGCTGCATGTTGCTGAGGGTACGAATACATGCTTTTATATAATGAGCATTCTTGGGATCGCAACCGGTTTGGAGCAGTAACTGATGCAGCATCGATCGAGATTTATCTGGTCGATCGTCAAAGATTAAGGTATCCCCAACCTGTAGTTTTTCACGCTGAATGCTGCCCAACTCTGTTGAGATATCTAGAGAATATTGTATTTCCACATCCTCTGGTTCGGACGATGACTTCAGAGTGACAGAAAACCGGATGACTTGTGCTTGTCGATCTCCATTGCTACCTCCCGCAAAGTTGGCTTTACTGCTGCCACCGCGAATGGGTTCCCATACTTCACTATTGGTACTTTTGGGCTTGCCGTTGAAGATTTCATCAATTGTCAATCCGTAACCAATTCCTTGTAAGACTCGCAAAGCTTCCAAGAAGTTGGACTTGCCGCTGGCGTTTCTCCCGAGCAACAGATTGAAGTTGCTGAGGCTGATGTTGACTTTTTCTAAGGTTTTGAAGCCTTCAATTGTTAGAGAGGCGATCGTGGGTACCGATCGCGCGACTGTTTCACCGACAGAGAGTTCTGGGTGCTGAATCTCAATCTTGTTTCTCGGTAATCCTTGAGCTTGTAAATGTAACTCAGATGGCATGATTCTGACTCCATCGATATAGGCTGGATATATCCATGATAATAGATCGAGCGTCAGATTGTCAATTGTAAACGACCGCTCGATCGGCCCGCAGCAAGATGCTTCCGACATCTTGGCGGCGGACTCCAAGCGGGCGATCGGGCTAAAAGGATGAACCAGGTTGTTGGAGAAACTCGGCCTCTTCGGGGGTTGTTTCCCTGCCCAAAATATGATTGCGGTGGGGAAAGCGTCCGAATCGCTCAATTACCTGCAAATGTCGGATAGCATAGGAAATAACATCAGCATTCGCTGGGTCATCGCCGAGTTGCTGAAACAGCATCACCGACTGACGCTGTAATTCTAAATCTTCAGCATGTTCAAAAGGTAAGTAGAGAAACCAACGCTGCACTGGCAGTAAATCTCGATCGAAACCATTCAGGAGACCAGGTTGGAGAAAAATTACTCGCATCATTGCCAGTCAGATTGGTCAGGTTGGAACCGTCAATGTCGATCGCCCAGATTTGTTCGTTTCCCTGGCGCGTCTCCACAAAAGCAACTCGCCTGCCATCAGGAGACCAGGCAGGAGAACGCGCGCCCTCTGGCAGGTCAGTCAGTCTCGTCTGATTGGAACCATCGGCATTCATTATATAGACTTCCCGGTTGCCATCGGGGTCGGAGGAGAAGGCAATGCGACTCCCATCTGGCGACCAGACTGGGTCGTTATCATTAGCTGCATTTTTTGTTACATTTCTGGGATTAGACCCATCGGCATTCATCACATAGATTTCTCGATTGCCGTCACGGAAAGTTCTGAAGGCAATCAGAGATTCTGTGGGGATGGGGGTTTGGGCAGTTCCCGGATCTAAGCTACTCCAAGTCAAGATCGACAGTAGCACGCATAAGCCCATCAACTCGGGTTTTAATTTCTTGGTACGTATTTTTTTGCTCCCAAAGGTTATTGCTATTATTGTGCGCTCATAGCTGAAATTTTCGTTCCCAACTCTGGCAACGAGAATTTGTCCGCTTGATGCTTTCAGCCGATCCTATTATGGACCCCTTATTCGTCAGCAGTAGGTGAAATGTCGCCAAGCTGCTATCGCAAAAGAAACCCGGTTTTCTGGGTATTCGGTTTTATGGCTTCCGTTGACGATACAATTTACTGCTGGGCATTGAGCGATCGGGGTTGCCAATCGGGGTAGAGATCCTTGGCAGGATTGTCAGTCAGATTGGTCAGACTGGAACTGTCGGTGTCCATCGCATAGATTTCAAAGTTACCGTCACGATCGGAGTGGAAACTAATCCACTCCCCGTCCGGCGACCAGGCTGGCACCCCATCCTGGTCGCGATTTTTGGTGATATTAATCTGATTGGACCCATCCGCATTCATCACGTAGATCTCATTGTTACCATTGCTACTAGAGATAAAGGCAATCTGCTTCCCGTCGGGAAACCAGGCTGGCACGCCATCATCGGTCTTAGAATTGTTAGTCAGATTGGTCTGACCGGAACCGTTGGCATTCATCACATAGACTTCCCGGTTGCCATCGCGGTTAGAATAGAAAGCGATCTGTCTCCCGTCGGGGGACCAAGCTGGGCTCCCATCTATGGCCCGATTGTTGGTCAGCCTAATCAGATTGGAACCATTGGCATTCATCACGTAGATTTCATAGTTGCCGTGGCGGTTAGAGGCGAAGGCTATCTGACTCCCGTCCGGGGACCAGTCTGGCAAAATATCGTTAGCCTGATTGTAGGTCAGCCTGGTAGGACTGGAACCATCAGCGTTCATTACGTAGATTTCACTATTGCTATCCCGTTCGGAGGTGAAAGCAATCTTGGTTCCGTCCGGCGACCAGTCCGGTACATAATCGATCGCCTGATTATCAGTCAGTCGGGTCACGTCCGAACCGTCGCCGTTCATCACATAGATTTCATCGTTGCCGTCGCGGTCGGAAGTGAAGACAATCTTAGATGTAGCCGGAGGATTATTCTCATCGCAGGCCGAGATCAGTAGCAGGGACAAGCATAAACTCGCTAAGACCGGAAGCTTGGGAAATTTGGCAAGCATTTTTTCTCTCTCCTTTTTTTCCTTTGCTTCAATCATAGATTTGTACTGAGGTTTGTAGTGAGGACGGAAGTCCTCACTACAAACCTCAGAAAAATCGGAGTGGGTTGCTTTGAGGACACCTGACGCTATTTTAACTGGCACAGGAAGAGGAGGCGAACTGCGCGCACGCTTACGCTGCTACGCGAACGGGCACGACCTACGGTTGTCATCCCCATGCCTATTGCTGGCACACAACGCTTGCCAATGTCAGTTGCGTAGGACAAGTCCCGCCTGTCCGTTTTCGCCCCGCCCGGAAGAATAGGACTGTGCTACTATCTGGATGGTCTGAGGTTCGATGCCTCTCGGGAGCGCTAAAAGCAGTACCTACGGCTGGCGCCGCGCTGCGCGATCAGAGGTATCTCGGAAGGATTCAGCCTGGACCAGAGTGGTGGAGGAGAATTAGACAGGAAGGTACAGATCATGTCATTGAGACATCGGAACGCTTTGGTGCCGCGACACCAATCCAAACCTATCCGAGTTGGGGTGATTGGAGTGGGGAATATGGGACAGCACCATACCCGGGTTTTAAGTTTACTCAAGGATGTCGAACTGATCGGTGTTTCAGACATTGATGTGGAACGGGGTATAGACATCGCCAGCAAGTATCGAGTCCGTTTTTTTGCCGATTATCGCCAGATGCTGCCCCATGTGGACGCGGTCTGCATTGCCGTTCCTACGCGATCGCACTACGATGTGGGCATGAGTTGTCTGAAAGCTGGGGTGCATATCTTGATCGAAAAGCCGATCGCGGCCAGCATTGCCGAGGCGGAATCTCTGGTAAATGCAGCAGCTGATTGCAACTGCATTTTGCAAGTGGGTCACATCGAACGCTTTAACCCAGCTTTTCAAGAACTCAGTCAAGTTCTGAAGACAGAAGAACTGCTAGCCTTGGAAGCCTACCGGATGAGTCCCTATTCCCATCGGGCCAACGATGTGTCTGTGGTTCTGGATCTGATGATCCATGACATCGATCTGCTTTTAGAGTTGGCCGCTGCACCTGTAGTTAAATTAACAGCTAGTGGGAGTCGGGCCTCTGACTCGGGATATTTAGATTATGTCACTGCTACTTTGGGCTTTGCGAATGGCATTGTCGCTACTCTCATATCCAGCAAGGTCACCCATCGCAAGATTCGCCGCATTGCTGCCCATTGTAAGAATTCTTTGACGGAGGCAGATTTTCTTAACAATGAGATTTTGATTCACCGACAAACGACTGCTAATTACATGACTGAATACGGTCAGGTGCTTTACCGCCAGGATGGTTTGATTGAGAAGGTCTACACCAGTAATATTGAACCGCTGCACGCTGAGTTAGAGCATTTTGTCAGTTGCGTGTGCGGGGGAAATCAACCTTCTGTCGGCGGCGAACAGGCCCTCAAAGCTTTGCGCTTGGCGAGTTCGATCGAACAAATGGCTCTCGACGGTCATGCTTGGCATGGGCATGCGGGCGACGCTGTTGAATTATTAGTGGTTAATTGTTAATTGTCATTCGCGTAGGGCGGGCCGCTGGCCCGCCCGGGAAGCGTAAACCCAACCGATGCACCCGTTGATTGCCCGATCGCCATAGCGCTACGCGCACTGCGTATAAGCAATTCGCCATAGCGCTACGCGCACTGCGTATAAGCAATTAAGCATTGCTTGGAACGATGAGTCGGGTTTTTCCGGTTAAGAGTTGCTCCATCATACCTTGCTTGATGGCTTTTGTTTTGGCGCGGCGCTTTTCTAAGGCCGCTATTTCCGCATCCATGTCCGAGAGGATAGAGGCGATCGCTCGTTGTTCTTTTACCTCTGGCACATTAAACACCAAGTTAGCCATATCACGTCCGTACAGATGAAAAACTGTTGTTCCTGATACAAGCTGCATAATTTGGTTACGATTTATTTTTACAGAATATGCGAGAAACTCTCCATCAATGATATTCTTTGAAGTACGAATAACAAGTATGTCACCACCAAGTATAACATCTGATTTTGTTATACAGCTTGCGGTTGCAAGACCATTAGTAGTAACATCAGACGTAGGCATTAGTACATCATTTTCCTGCGAATAGACAAAACGACTTTTACTGTTAGTCCCACTAATAACTTTGGAAATTTTTTCTCCATAAATTGTGAAAAGTTCACCGTAGTGAATACATCGATTCGTTCCCTCCGGCATCAGTTCAGCTTTAGATAGACCTACTCCTTTATAAAAATGTGCAATATCTCCAAGCCTCTTGGTTTCCCACTCACCACCAAACCCCGGCAGGCGTTTCTTGCCCGTGAGGAGTTCCTGCATGGTGGCGGTTTTGATGTTGCGCTTTTTCGCGATCAGCTTATCCAGTGCGGCAATCAGGCCATCCACGTCCGATAGGGTTTGGGCGATCGCGCGTTGTTCTTCTAATTTTGGATTGAAAACGCTAAGGTTCTTTAGCTGTGTTCCAGTTATCAATGGTTGACCAGAACCAAACACTAGAGAATTTAAGTTTTTCTTACGAAGCTGATAAAGAAAAAAGTGAATATTTGAATTATTCTTAAATTTGACAATTATAGTGTTATCAGATACTCCATATTTACCAGAGACGAAATTTACCTTTCCGGCATTTGCTCCTACCCTTGCAACTAAAATTGCATCACCTTCGTATTCAAAAGACTGGCTATAACTAATAACGCCAGTCGAACCATATAGTGGATAATTACCAAGTTCTTTCTTTACAACTGATTTTCCTGACCTAACGAAGCTGGTATGTTCACCTAATGATATCACCTCCCAATCTTCAGGAATCACCCCAACCTCTGTTTGTTTATAACATTCTGGCACTTGAATATTGTCGTTCGCTAATTGATGATTGCTCATTCTAATACCCTACTGCTATAAAAAAAATTACCTCAATTAACAATTATTGACTTTCTCTAATACTATGGAACTCCTGCCAAAATTACTCCCGCCTGACAGAATCAAATTGAAATTCGTTATTATCGATCGCCCCAGACGGAGAAAAGGATTTCTGTACCTCCTTGGGGGTTTGGTTGGACTGGGTTAACAGTAATCATAGAACAACCCGCCGTATCAGAAATCATGGCCCGCAGACCATAAGCTGCGGCAATACCCACGATTCTTGCCTTTACAGCCTTTGTTCCAAGTTACCATGAAGGTTCTAGAGTTAAAATCGTCAACCAAACCTACGAATAGCATAGCATATAGTTTGACTCACCATCTGGTTACCTGCGGGACTTAGACGAATACGATCGCGATACAATGATTCAGAGTTTTCGGCATCGTTTAAAATCGGCAAAAAGTCAATGTATTCAATTTCCTGCAATGAAGTAAGTTCCGTAAGTCGCGATCGAGCTTTAATTTCATAATCGCGGGGTCCGGGTGCGCCAACTTCCCGCAGGAGAGGGGTCATGACTAGGAGTAGGGCAGCAGCAAGCGGGTGTAAGCTTCTATAATGCCTAAGGGGGGTTTGCGACTGGGATAGTAGCGATCGCGTCCTACGGGGACAGAAGTAGGGGCAGTACCAAACAAGTCATCAGTATTCAGCAGCAACACCACCGCCTGAGACTCAAAAGTACCAAACCGCTGTAAATAGGCCAATTCATTGCGCGGTGCCCAGGAATTAGCCGAAGCATTGAGAACTTCCACTTTAGCCAAACAGCAACCGCAGGGCTACCTCTAGGGCTACCAGCAATGCGATCGCAATTATTAAAACAATCAGTGCAATTTTCACTTTTACCGCTCACCTTAGCTATAAATAATATGGCAATAACTGCCCCAGATGTAATTGCAATTGTATTTTCGCACAGAGGAGAACAATATGTCAGACTTAAACCGTGGCATCATGAAGTTCAAGGGCGCTGATAGCCCGAAAGCAGTCGCCATCTCTGCTATACTAGTATTGGGAGGCATCGCCTCCCTGATCTGGTGGGCATTCCAATATGCCTACGCTATGTAATCATATTGTCGTTGCACTGGCGCGACGGTATTTGGTACGATCGCTCGAGTAGTTACGCAAGTGCCACGTTGTCACAGATGACAATAGTCAGAGAGGCTGAAGTCGGTTGAAAACCGACTGAAAACCCGATCGAGAAAGCGTTTAGTTTAGTCTCATGGCCCGCCGTGGGTTCAAACCCACGCGCGTTACCAGGCGGGAGCCAGGTAACGAGGCTGAAGTCGGTTGAAAACCGACTGAAAACCCGATCGAGAAAGCGTTTAGTCTCATGGCCTTGGAAATTTAGCCATTTATATCCTCTTTGTTTATCTCTATTTGAATTACGGTGTCGCCGTGCCGGGCACGGCGACCTTGGGAGCGGCTGCTGGCGCCGAGCGTCAGAAAATTGTAACACCCAATCGGTTTACAATAGCGTATTGTAGGCTTACATACGCTATTGTAAGCCTACAATAGCGTATGTAAGCCTGCAATAGCGTATTATAAGCCTACAATAGCGCATTATAAGCCTACAATAGCGTATTGTAAGCCTACAAAGCGTATTGTAAGCCTACAATTGCTTATTGTAAGCCTGCAATAGCGTATTGTAAGCCTACAATTGCTTATTGATCCTTGCTGTTGAAATAGCTAATGACAAGAAAAACCTCTGTAGGGGCAAAGCATTCGTTTGGATGCATATGAAACATTTTTCTAATTGGAGTTTACCCAAGCGGCAATACAATTATATCAGACCAGTTAATGAGGTGATTGTGCAATGGAGAAGATAACAAAATATCGGGAGTATATTCAGAATCTGTTGACTCGTTACGCTAGTAACGATATCTCGGATGACCAAGTGGTCGTGTCCAGAGATACCACTCTATCGCGCGCGGAAGCGCGATAGAGTGGTACTCTCGGACACGAGAGGTTCAACCGATCTTGGCAGGGAGGGGGTTGGGGTTGGGAGTGTTGGCAGGGAGGAGGTTGGGGGTTGGGGGTGAAGACCTTGAATAAGTCTATTCCGACCGAGAATAAGTCTATTCCGACCGAGAAGGGGTTGGGTGCATCGGTGATGCATGTAGAACCTGGAAACGAGAGGGTAAAATTTAAGCATTATCCTATTAGTCGGTTAAAACTCATATCTTGCACCATTCTCAACTAGAGGATCCGCCTCGATAACTCGTTCCCTGGCGGGAGCCAGGGAACGAGGGTAAAACGAAGGTAAAAGACCTTTTCCATAAGGCTTTCAGTGGGTTTTAACCCACTTCAGCTCTTAGCCGTGGGTTTTAACCCACGGCGGGCCATGAGGCTAATCGAGAATGGTGCAAGATCTCAGACGAACCTAGGCAAGCACTTTAGTGCTTACTACGAACCCAGGCAAGCACTTTAGTGCTTACTACGAACCCAGGCAAGCACTTTAGTGCTTACTACGAACCTAGGCAAGCACTAAAGTGTTTACTACGAACCCAGGCAAGCACTAAAGTGCTTACTACGAACCCAGGCAAGCACTTTAGTGCTTACTACGAACCCAGGCAAGCACTTTAGTGCTTACTACGAACCTAGGCAAGCACTAAAGTGTTTACTACGAACCCAGGCAAGCACTAAAGTGCTTACTACGAACCCAGGCAAGCACTTTAGTGCTTACTACGAACCCAGGCAAGCACTTTAGTGCTTACTACGAACCCAGGCAAGCACTGAGGTCTCCTACCAACGGGTTTTGACCACACTCGCATTAAACGGGTTGTGAATTTATTGCCAAGGGAAGATCGCCCATGTTAAACTAGCAGACAACACTTCTACTGGTAAGAGTGCGATGGCTATCCTATGTATCAATCCCGACTGCCGCCGACCGGAAAACTCCGATGAGAATATGTTAACCTAAGTTGCGACCTATTTAAAAAAATATGAATTACCCACTTAGACTTTACAGATATTTTGAGGGTTTTTGTAGCCCTAGATACAAAATTATATTTTTATTGTGCTAGGCGGCGGGTTGGCTGTTTAGAGGTTATAATGTACTAAAATAACAGTTAATTGCTGGTTCTGTAGATTATGGAAGATATGATTACAACAATTTTTGTTCTTTGCGACGAGCTACTAAAAGCTTTGAATATAAAAGAAGATCCACAAGTAAAAATGAACAATGCAGAGGTGATGACGGTAGGATTGGTTGCTGCATATTTTTTTGTCGGACACGCTTCGCTACGAGCGCTCTTGTCAATTTATGGTGGAACACAATTATCTAAAAAATCTGTTAAGTAAAAGTAGATTCAATAGGAGATTACATAATATAGGCGAACCAATTTGGATGCTTTTATTCCAAGTCAGAGCGCAAACATTTAAACAGCTCAATCCAGGTCAAGAATATATTATTGATAGTTTCCCTGTGCCAGTCTGTGACAATATTAGGATTGATAGATGTAAAATTTATAAGCAAGAAGAAGATCGAGGATATATTGCAAGTAAAAAACGTTATTTTTATGGATTAAGGGTTCATATGTTAGTAAACAAAAGTGGAAATCCAATAGAATTTCATCTAGCCCCGGCTAGTTATAATGACGTTAAAGTTCTGCAATCTTTTTGCTTCGATTTACCATCAAAGTCTCTAGTTTATGGAGACAAAGCTTATAACGATTATCAATTAGAAGATTTACTAAAAGAGTCGGCAAAGATCAAATTAAAACCTTTGCGAAAAAAGAATTCAAAAAGAAAAGAATCTCCTTGTTTTGACTATATACAAAAAGTAACTAGAAAACAAGTTGAAACATGTTTTAGTCGGATAACTAATTTGTTCCCCAAGTCAATTCATGCCGTTACATCCAAAGGATTTGAATTGAAAATAATTCTCTTTATCATCGCTTTTTGTATTCAATTTTTATAGGTCGCAACTTAAGTTATGTTATTTTGCCTTTGCTGTAACTCAGAACTGCTGCTGGCAGGGCGCTACCGGACTACAACCCTCCTCAGCGACAAAGGGGGGTTTGGCAACACCTATGAGGTTACCCATAATGGCGATGCCAAGGTTCTGAAAGTCCTGACCAACAACCAACCCAAAGCAGTCCAGCTATTTGAACAAGAATATCGCGTTCTCAACCAACTCAATCATCCTGGCATTCCCAGGGGCGAACATTATTTTACTTTCTTTCCCCGCAACAGTCAAACTCCTCTCTATTGTCTGGTGATGGAATACATCCGGGGGATGGACTTGGAGGAATATCAGAAAAACCGGGGAATGCGTCCCATCGAGCAAAAGTTAGCCTTAGAATGGCTATTGCAGTTGACACAAATTCTGGATGCCGTTCACTCTGAAGAGTTTTTCCATCGGGATATCAAACCTTCTAATATTATCCTGAAGCCAGACGGTCAGCTAGTCTTGATAGATTTTGGTGGCGCGCGCCAAGTTACGGCGACGATAATGGCGGGCGGTCTCAATACTGCTCTTTATACTCCCGGTTACGCCCCGCCGGAACAAGAAAAGGGTTATGCCGTTCCCCAATCTGATTTCTATGCTTTGGGGCGGACGATGGTCTATTTGCTGACTGGCAAGCAGCCCACGGCACCCGAGCTTTACAATCCTAACACCGATGAGTTTCTCTGGCGCAAGGAAGCTCCCGAGCTATCGGCACAACTTGGGAATTTTATCGATTGGTTGATGGCACGTTCTGCTAGCGAGCGTCCGGCCAATACTCGGGTAATTTTACAAAAGTTAGAGAGACTGCAACGCCATCTGTATCCGCCTAAAGTTCGCCAACCGCCACAACCGCACAATACAGGAGTACCTTCTACAATTTCGATTATTCCTCCATCTGGGAAGGGCCCATCACCCAGTTCCCCACGGAAAACCCGGCGAGGTTTTCTCAAGGTAACGGCAGGTCTGGCAGGTGGGGGACTGGTGACGGCAGTTGTCGGTCGTCAACTGTGACGCGATCCTCGGCCTGCGGAGAAAGCATCTCTACATGAGTTTAGCTTTGACGTGGTAACGGTTCTACATGAGTTTAGCTTTGACGTGGTAACGGTAAACTCCCGAGGTCGAGAAACGAACCGTCAGCGCCTGCAAGCAGAATATCTTCGACAAAGTTTGGGTAATGGGGTAACATTAGATATGGTATCTATTCCGGGGGGCACCTTTATGATGGGTTCCCCTGCAAGTGAAAAAGGGCGGTGGTATGATAGTGAAGGTCCGCAGCATCGGAGAACTATAACACCTTTCTTTATGGGCAAGTTTGCCGTTACTCAGGCCCAGTGGCTTGCTGTGATGAATTCTAATCCATCAAATTGGAAAGGCGAGAATCTGCCTGTAGAAAATGTATCCTGGAATGACGCAGTAGAATTCTGTCAGCGCTTGTCTCGCCAGACAGGACGTGACTACAGACTTCCTAGCGAGGCTGAATGGGAATATGCCTGTCGCGCCAGCACCACGACTCCCTTTCACTTTGGCGAGACTATTACTACAGATTTAGCGAACTACAATAGTGACTACACCTACGCTGATGGACCAAAGGGAATTTATCGACAGAAAACAACTCCAGTCGGCAGTTTTGGGGTAGCGAACGCTTTTGGATTATATGACATGCACGGGAATGTCTGGGAATGGTGTGCTGACCCTTGGCACGAAAATTATCAGGGAGCCCCTTCTGATGGCAGAGTTTGGCAGTCTGGTGGAGATGATTCAAGACGGATGCGGCGTGGCGGTAGCTGGGACAACAATCCCATTCATTGTCGCAGCGCCTTCCGCAATAGGGACTCTTCTGACTACAAGTACAGTAGCTTCGGTTTGCGAGTTGCGTCTAGTTCCCCGGCGCGGACTTCTTAACCCCTTGGCCCTTTTGCCCTTTTGCCCTCTTCCCTTATCGCCGATACGAATATTTTTTGGGAAAGGAGGGCGATCTTCCGGTTAGGTAATACAAAAAGTACAGACAGTTGCAGAATGTGAATTACGTGCGCTAGGATGGGGTGTGGTCATGCATTGGTTGAATTATACTCCGAACGGCCAGGAACTGCGATTTTCAAGGGCTCCCGTGAGTCACCCGCGAGCAGACCAGAAACCGGGTTTCTGTGAGGATTTTCCTCGTTCCATGACTCTGGCATGGAAGGAAATAATGAGGCTCTGCCTCCTGAAAATCTCTTCATTGATCCTCTCGCAATCACATGCACCAACGATGTCAACGAACTAGATCTTCTCGGGAGGCTCCTGCCTCCCACCAAGGGTTCCAAGGCGGAGCCTCGAAGGAACCAGAAAAATTCATTCTTCTTTCTGACTCAGCAACAACCTGATAAATGCGCTTTGTTCTTTGAGAAGTTGGCGTTGTTCTTCCATCAATGCAGCCTTTTGTCTATGGATTTCTTCCAGTGATTTAACCAGGTTGCGATAGCGGGTCAGCAAGCGCATTTCTTCAGCACGGTAACCCTTGCGTAAGCGGTGCGCTACCAGGGGAGGACGATTCAGACGCAGGAGTCTCAGGGTGAATGTACCCGTAATCGTCAAGGAGTAAAGCGTACCATCATCGAGTTCGAGGAAATGAGTTGTGGCTGGTTCGCGGCGCGGATTCCATAATTCTGGGTCATTGGGGTTTGTTGGCCAATAATCCAGTTTGTACTGGTTGCAGCGGACGCAACAGTACAGCAAGTTGTCTAGATCGTCATCGCCGCCTTTGCTTCGCGGGTGAAAATGGTCTACCGTCAGTTGACCGCCCGTATCCGTTTCCGTGACACCACAATACTCGCAGGCGAAGTTAGCGCGTTGGCGTACCTGTTCGCGCATCTGGTCGGTAATAGTCATACTGATTGGGAGGTGAGAAAAGGGGTCAGTTGGCGGCGAAGAACAACAAGCTCATTCCGCAGGACTTCATTTTCCGCTGCCAGCTCTTGAATGCTTTGCGTGACGGCCAATAATTCTGCTAATGCACCGTCAACTTGCTCTCGCAGTTTCGTTAATGTTTCTGTAGGCGCGGCTAACTCCAACATAGTGCTCTCTTGGAGATCCTGGCGAGCATACCACTGTTCTAACTGCGCTTGTTCTGCATCAGACAGCACCTCGCCTCGCGTGGCTTTATCGTGCAACGATTTGCCCAGATCGTCAGTAATCATGGTTTCTTTGCTACTCTTGGGGTTATCTGTTCTATTCTATAGCATTTATCAAAATGGTGAGGTACAGTAGCAACAGTGGGTGAACCAGTTGTGGATATCTTGCAGGTTGATGGTAGCAAAGCCCTCCTGAATGCCATCTACTAAGGCCCGATAGGTTCTGGCTTCTAGTTTCTTGAGATAACTCTTCAGCTTTGACCAAATATTTTCAATTGGAGAGAAGTCTGGCGAATAAGGAGGAAGATAGACTAACCGCGCCCCCACTTTTTCAATAGCTTGTCGGATTACATCTCCCTTATGAATTGTACAGTTGTCCATCACAACACAAGCTCCTTTCCACAGCTTTGGCACTAAGTGTCGAATCACAAATGCCTCAAATGTTAAGCTATCATAAGCACCTAAAATATTCAATGAACTCACTATCCCATTGAGACTAACTGCCCCAACTATTGAAACATTTTGTCCTCGCTTACTGGGTTTACTTCCATAAGCTCTCAGACCACATTGTGAGCGGGCATACATCCGTGTTAAAGCCAGGTTGCAGCCCGATTCATCCAGAAAAATGAGGTCAGTAGGCTCAATTCCTTCTATCTCTTTCCAGTAGTCTAACCTTAACTGCTGAACTCGAGAACTTCTCTTTTCCGTCGGATGTAATGCCTTTTTTTTTACGGTCAATCCCGACCGTTTAATCATTCTGTCTATTGTGGAACGGCTGACTTTTACCTCCGTCTGTTTTTCTAATTCTGACTGATATTCTGACAATGTCCAATCATTATTTTCCTCTACTAAAACTTTGAGCTTTTCCTGTTGGGACTGGTTGAGCTTGAGGGGACGACCGGTGCTAATACCCGGCTTCAAGTTGCCAGTGGACCGGTACTGCTTGAGAATTTTGATAACGAAACTGAATGCTACTCGGAATCTTTTGGCTAGTTGTCTTTGTGATATCTCCTCATTTTCATAGGTTTCTATAATTTTCTGGCGGAGATCGACTGAATAGGGCTTCATGGTTTTCGAGGGTTCTACTGCTGACCTCACTATTGTACCTCATCTTTATGATAAATGCTGTATCCGATATTCCCGTAATGGGACGAGCGGCGATCGGGGGGCAGATCGCCCTTCCGATCCTAGCCATAGGATAGCACAGGCAAGACGGTTATCATGTTAAATGTTAGCTCACCAGGATAGTCAAATATGAGTCAGGAAAAAAAGAGGCAAATCACCATCGAAATACCAGAAAATGTGGCGTGCTACATCGAAGAAGAATGGGGCGATCTCGAACAGCGAACCCTGGAAGCACTCGCAGTGGAAGGTTATCGCGCTGGGATCCTGACCGCAGGACAGGTGCGGTGGATGCTAAACTTGTCTTGTCGCTATGAAGTAGATAAGTTTCTCAAGGAAAGAGAAGTCTATCTGCACTATAATGAAGCCGAACTAGAACATGATATTCAAGTCCTCAACAAATTGATGCCATAATGATAGTTGTCTCCAATACATCACCAATTTGTTACCTGTTGCTCATTTACCCTCGTTCGCCAGGGAACGAGCTATCGAGGCTCCGCCTCTAGTTGCGAATGGTGCAAGATCTCAGTTTTAACCGACATAAAGCCGAGTTCCCTGGCTGCTCTCCTCTCCGCAGGCGCTGGGCAGCGCGCCTGCTCCGGGATGCGCTGCCTGGGAACGTACCCGGCCCAGCAATATGTCAATATTCACTAATTGTCAAGGCTTTGCCCCTTGCATCTTACCCAACCAGTCAATCAGGTTTTCCAGCTGCTTGTCAGCAGGGAGAACTGCTAAACCCCGAACTGTGACTTTACCCTTGCTGTAGACAAAGCGCGATCGCAAATGTGATGGCAGCTTTTCTTTAAGTAAATTCCAGGCCGGTTCCTCCATGGGCGTTTCCATAGCGACATGCTGTTTCCCCTCGGGTTTAATGCGAGAGAAACCGAGGGATTTGGCCACCTGCTTGACTGTCATCACCCGCAATAGTTGCTGGGCTGGGGCGGGGATGGAACCGTAGCGATCGCTCCAACCAGCGGCAATTTGGGTCAACTCAGTGCGGGAACTGGCAGAGGCCACAGCGCGATAAGCACTCATTTTCTGTTCCAGATCGGGGATATAATTAGCAGGGATAAAGGCCGTGAGACTGAGGTCAATTTGAGTATCGTCAACTTGAGTAATTTTTTGTCCTTGAATTTCGCGGATGGCCTCTTGCAGCATTTCCATATATAGATCGAAGCCGATGGCATCCATCTGTCCGGACTGTTCGACCCCCAAGAGATTGCCAACGCCGCGAATTTCCATATCCCGCACTGCCAATTGATAACCGGAACCCAGTTGAGTAAATTCCTGAATGGCCCGCAAGCGCTTGCGGGCCACATCTGAAAGTTTCTCATGGGGGTAAAATAGCCAAGCATGAGCTTGAATGCCCGCCCGTCCCACTCGTCCCCGCAATTGGTACAGTTGAGCAAGCCCGAAAAGTTGGGCATCTTCGATCAAGATGGTGTTCACCCTGGGGATATCTAAACCAGATTCGATAATGGTAGTGCAGACCATGATATCTGCTTCGCCGCTGCTGAATCTCAGCATGGTAGTTTCTAACTCATTATCCAGCATTTGCCCGTGGGCGATCGCCATGCGGGCCCCAGGAATCATCTCCCGGAGTTTACTGCTAATTTCTTCAATGCCCTCGATGCGGGGGACGACATAAAAAACTTGACCGCCGCGATCCAACTCTTGACGAATAGCAGTTTTGACGGCATCTCGATCGTAGGGTAAAAGATGAGTTTTAATGGCCCGGCGTCCGGGAGGAGGAGTAGTAATCAGACTCATGTCCCTGACCCCAGACAGGGACATATACAGAGTGCGAGGAATAGGGGTGGCCGAGAGAGTCAGGACATCCACCTGAGTTTTCAGGGCTTTAATCTTTTCCTTTTGATTGACGCCAAAACGCTGTTCTTCATCAACCACCAACAAGCCTAAATCCCGGAATTTCACATCCTTACTGAGAATTGCTTGAGTGCCCACCACCATATCTAATTCCCCCGTAGCCAGTCGCTTGTGGATTTCCCGGCGTTCCTCAGGGGTGCGGAAGCGGTTGAGTAAACCCACATGAATGGGGTAAGGAGCAAAGCGTTCTTTCAGGGTATGATAATGCTGTTGAGTGAGGATAGTCGTCGGGGCAAGTAAAGCCACCTGCTTGCCAGCGGTAACGGCTTTGAAGATGCATCTAATGGCCACTTCCGTTTTCCCGAAACCCACATCACCGCAAACCAATCTGTCCATCGGTCGTGGAGACTCCAGATCCCGTTTGACATCTTGAGTGGCCTTCAACTGGTCCGGCGTCGGTTGATAGGGAAAAGATTCTTCTAATTCCCTTTGCCAGAGAGAATCTTCCGGATAGGCAAATCCCGTTTGCTGCGATCGCTGGGCGTAGAGTCCGATCAAGTCAACGGCCAGTTTCTTGACATTTTTCCGGACTTTATTCTTAGTCTTCTCCCAGGTTTTGCCAGTTAACTTATGCAATTGGGGTTTCTGGCCAGCAGCAGTTCTAAACCGGGACAAAGTCCCCAACTGGTCGGCTGCCACCCGCAGCAAACCATCGGCATATTCGATCGCCAGATACTCGCGGGTTTCATTGTTAATCGTCAGGTTTTCTAGCTTGATAAATTTGCCGATGCCATGATGGCGGTGAACGACATAATCTCCCGGTTGCAGCTTGTTGGGGTCCACCTGTTTGGAAGCAGCGCGACGGCGTTTGCGCACGTAGGTAGGGGTTGCTAGGGAATGCTGACCGTAGAACTCCCGATCGGTCACCACCAGCATGCGGAAAGTGGGGAGAAGGAACCCTTCCAATTCTGCCCCTCCGGAATATTTGAGGGCGACGGGGGTATACATTAACAGCAGTTTATCAATAGCAGGATAGTCCCGGGGGTTAGGGACGAAATGGGCAGGACAATCATGTTCTTGCAAGAGGGCAACGGAACGGGAAGGTTGGGCGGAGACCACAAAGGTAGAAAAGCGCTTAACTGCTTCTTCTCTGATAGTTTGGGCCAGTTTCGCAAATTGATGGGGCAAAACTGGCACTGGGCGGGTCGCCAGATTAATACTGTTTTCAGTCGGGGCAGTTTCCGTTCCTAGTTCCGATAAATGTAATTGCTTGAATGGGGCTGCTGCTGCCAAAGATTCCGCAAACGTCCGATGAATTTTCGGCAAGGATATTTCCCGATTCACCACAGTCCATTGTTCTTCAGCGTGGGCCAACCAGCTATTGCTATGGGCAGCAGATTGGATGGGTTCGTCAATGGCAATTAAGGTGCGATCGGGCAAGTAGTCGAGTAAAGAAGCGGGCCCATGAAAAGCTAGTCCCAGAAAGCGTCGGATCCCTTCTGATTCTTCTACATCCTGTTGGAGATGGGCCTTGATAATGGGAGCAAAATCCGTAGGTGTGAGGATTAGCTGGTTAATGCGATCGCTGCGCGAAAAATCGATCGCTCGCTGAGTGCTGGGGTCAAACTCCCGCAGTTGTTCGAGTTCATCTCCAAACCATTCCAAGCGGACGGGCAATTCCGAAGCAACGGGGAAGATGTCAACAATATCACCCCGGCGACTCCATTGCCCTTCTGTTTCCACCAGGGGCACGCGATCGTAACCCAGTTGAGCGAGTTGACGATCGAGGGTCTGTTGCTCAAAAGACATCCCCTGTTGTAGGGGAATAAAGTAAGGTTTAAGGGCATCAGGTGGGGGAAGATGGGGTTGGAGCGATCGCTCGGTAGCAACGATCGCCAGATTATCTCCTACAGCAGATTGAGCGACCAAATCGGCCAAGACCTGTATTTGACCCCAAATCATTTCCGACTCAGGGTCAAAAGGTTCATAGGGAGAAGCTTCCGAGGTAGGATAAAAATGGCAAATCTGCCAACCCATCGCCTCCAGCTGAGTAACCCAGCGACTAGCTTCTTCCGTAGTAGCAGTAACTACGAACAGAGGGCGTTTCTGGGCCTGAGCCAAAGCGGAGGCCACCAATCCTTTTGGGAAGCGGGGGATGCCCTGGAGATGCAGGCACCCGGACCGTTGCAGTTTTCCGAGCAGTTCCTTTGTCAGCCCAGAGCGTTCGATTTCGCGAATAATTGCAGAGAAGGCCATAGGAAAAATGGTTGAAAGTCAATGAATTGCTGCACTATAATCACAATTAGTGAGTAGTATTATACTCAATTAACCTCGCAAATAATTGTGATTGACGATCTGAGGTTTGTAGTGAGGACGGAAGTCCTCACTACAAACCTCAGAAAAATCGGCCAGAACAACTATTAGCAGGCCAGACCGGAGCGAACGAGCCCGGAAACCGGTGCGGTCCGCAGCATGGGCCATTAGTCAAATGTACCAGGTAGCGGAGGAAGGGGCCTCACCCCCGATGAGGAAATTGACTTGCCTGTCCCTGGACAAAAATGATATTGTATTTTTTCATAGCAGTCAGGGACAGGACAGTAGAAACAATGTTTGAGCAATTGGCAAACATTGATATGATTGACAGTTAGATGAGATGTAATTGAGAAGCTTGATGCCGAATCGAATCCCTTCAGATGGCAGAGTGAAAAAGAAGGATGGCGGTCGTGTTACCCTAATTGGAAGCATAAGGAGGGGAGCCAACCATTTCCCGGATTGGTTTATGGGGCAGAAACCAAAGTCAGACAATGGCAGTTCGTCAAAAGCAACCACCAGTGGGTGGGTAATTGGTTTAGTCAGTGCTACTGCCTTCGTGATGGTGGTTGGCGTTTACAGCCTGTTGTCCGACTCAGAGGAACAGCAGACCCAGACCGTGCAAGCAAATCCCAGTACCGTGGCCGCATCGGTGACGGCCTTGGGACGTCTG
This sequence comes from Hormoscilla sp. GUM202, assembly GCA_005518205.2. GTDB lineage: Bacteria > Cyanobacteriota > Cyanobacteriia > Cyanobacteriales > Desertifilaceae > Hormoscilla. The sequence continues at coordinate 131,702 of RFFC02000008.1, read as the reverse complement.
GAACCGGAAGGAGAAGTAGTCAACCTTTCCAGTCCGACCTCCAACGAGGGCGGAACTAGCAGGATTACGAAACTGCTGGTGGAAGAGGGGGACCAAGTCAGCGTCGGACAGGTACTGGGGATTCTGGACAGCCGCGATCGCCTGAAAGCGCGGTTAGACACGGCTAAAAAAGAAGTGGCGATCGCCCAAGCGCAGCTGAGCCAGGTAAGAGCTGGTGCCAAAGCGGGAGAAATAGCGGCCCAAGAGGCAGAAATTGAGCGGCTGAAGGCTCAACTGCGGGGAGAAACTACGACTATCCAGGAGAGGATAGATCGGTTAAAGGCGGAGTTGAGGGGAGAAACAGCTACCCAAGAGGCGACGATAAAAGTATTAGAGGCAGAGTTAGGGAATGCGGAAAGGGAGTATACTCGCTATCAGAAGTTACAGTTAGATGGTGCCATTAGCACATCGGAGTTTGAAAGTAAGGTGCTAATCTGGCAAACGGCGAGGGAACGGTTGAATGAGGCCAGAGCGAATCTGAATAAAACTCAGTTGACTTTACAAAAGCAGATCGTCGAAACACAAGCTAATTTGAATCAAATAGAATCAACTCTGCAACAGCAAATTAACCGGGCCCAAGCAACCCTCTCTCAAATTGCGGAGGTGCGAGATGTGGATGTCAAAGCAGTAGAAGCGGAAGTGGAACGGGCGATCGCGGCAGTGAGTATGGCGCAAGCAGAACTGGAATTAGCCTTCGTGCGATCGCCCATAGATGGTCGCATATTAAAAATCCATACCCGTCCGGGAGAGAGAGTGGGCGAAGAGGGGATTGTGGAAATAGGAAACACCGATCGGATGTATGCAGTAGCAGAAGTATATGAAACAGATATAGGGAAAGTAAGGATAGGTCAGCGGGCAGTGGTAACTAGCGAACATGGAGGTTTTGAGGGAGAATTACAGGGAACGGTAGATCAAATCGGCTTGAGAATTGGCAAACAAGACGTGTTGGATAGCGATCCGGTAGCAGCAGAAGATGCGAGAGTAGTAGAAGTACAAATTCGGCTAGATGAGTCAGATAGCAAACAGGTTTTTGGCTTAACTAATTTGAAGGTGCGGGTCAGAATTGAGATTTGATTTGCCAATTGCGAAGGGACAATTGCGAAGGGTGCATCTGGTGTTTTGCTTCTTGAGCAATTGAAAATTGAAAATTGAGCAAGAGAAAGTTGAGAATTGCTCCGCCATTCGCCATAGCGCTCCGGCGTCGCGCACTGCGTATACGCAATTAGCAATTTTCTATTCGCAAATACATGCATTGAGATGCTCCCAATTGCGAAGAGGGAATATACTCGTTCCTAGGCTCCGCCTGGGAACGTAGTTTGGAGGCTCCGCCTCCGTACCTGGTTGATTGGAGATCGCCTGGTCAGGAGGTGAAAAAAATTGCCCCCTGCAAGCAGAAAGGGGCGATCGTTTAATGCGATTAGCAAAGATAATTGCTGCTTCGCTATTACCAAGCTCGCCTACTGTCATTGTAGATAGTTCTTTCTCCAGGAGATTGAGAATTCTTTGTTTATCTGACTCTTCAAGATCTCTTATTTCTATACTGTCATCTTTGACTCTTAAAGACGGTGAAACCTTTTTTTTGCCCTCCCAAGGCTTGAGGGTTACAATTGCTGTGATTACAGTACCCAGAGATGCTACAGCAGCTATTGACAACATGATTTCTAACATTTTGAGAACCTCCCGCTAAAAATTATTAGTTTTCGCTTAGTAATTTGCAAGTGCCACTTGCTATGACTGTCAAAACGAACATCACTATTGAAAAATAGGAAACTATACTTGGAGCGTAAGAATTATCTGTTGAGACGTAGGGAAACCACAGACATGATGAGGAGTACAATTGTTAACCCTCCACAAAATAGCTTAAGGAGGCGATTCTTTTCTCCACTTTCAAAAAATAGAGAACCAACTGCTTCCGCTGCGATCGCTACACATACCAGAGAGAGTTCCCCCTTTTGGAGATATGCTATCCAAACCTATAAAGCTTCCCTTCGCCACCATTGTCATAGCTTTGACTAGGAACGGTACTAATGGAACGGTCACTTTGAACAGCAGGGTTAAAATTAAAAGGTGACAATAGACTCTGGGTCAGGGGAGTATGGGCGATCTCATAATATTTCATGGTCGCGATCTCCCGCTAGCATCTATGAGATACATTGCCAAATAAACTCACTGGGAGAGCGTTCTTAATAAAATTCCAAAATTTTCATTTTTTGTTATCTAATGACTATATCTGGACTTATATGTGATGATGTAGGGGATTTGGGTGGGATTTGGGTGGGATTTGGGTGGGATTTGGGTGGGGGCAGTTATCAAGTCGTTTTTGTTTTGCAACTGTTTTGAGGCCAATCGCTCTCAAGAACCTCTTTGTTTTGACCGAGGGAGCCGGTAATGAGGTTTTTTTGCGAAAATACTTATTTACTTGCCTTGACATGCTCCCCACCCGAATTCACCGGCACCCGCCTGGGAACGGGTTCGTAGTAGCGCCCGCAAAAATGTACCCGTTACACAGTAATCGCCTGTCCCGATCGCCTCCACTCAATGCTCTTTCAACCACTCGGAGTAACCGCAAGCAAGCAGACGCTCTTTCACAGGAGCGATCGCCCGGTCGTACATCGGTTGATTTTACTCGATAAAGGTCATTGAGGACAACAGCATAATTTTTCCCAGTGCATTCAGCTACAACCCGTGCTAGATTGCGAACTTCAGAAAAATCGGACATCTCATAGTAAAGGAGTGCCAAAAGGGGAAAATAAGATTGAGAATCTATGCCATCGGGGAAAGCACACTCAATCATCTTATAGGTGCTAGTCAAATAAGGCGCAATAACATCTTGCATAGTTAGCTTCCTGTTGGGCGATCGCCTTCATATTATACAGCAAACCATGAAAGTAATTGAGCAAACGCCCATTTGCCTGACACTCCGTGCTTACCCCTGGAGTGCCTGGATCGTTGGTAGCATTTGGCTTGCTATCGGACTCTATTTCTTGTTTGTGATATTTATAGGCGCGATCGCACTTTTTATCGGACTCCTCTATCTCCTGCTTGTCGCTCAAATCGAAACCTGCTATATTGACAAAATTCTGGGATTAGTAATCTTGACAGAATATGGATTGTGTGGTACAAAAGTCAGAGAACATGCGATCGGGGCGATCGCGACAGTAGAAGTAGAACAGTACAAAACCCGCAGCAAAGGTCATACTCGGGTTGGCTACCGCACGGTTCTAGTGCTGAAAAGGGGCGATCGCGTACCGGTTGCAGTTCGCTACAAAACTTGCCGTAAAAGTCAACAAGCAATAGCCGATCGCATCCGCGCCTTTATCCACCTGTAAACAGGATTCTGCTAATCGTCAATCTCCAAATCTGCATACTGAGCAAAGGAACCCAAATAGCGAGTCTCACCAGCAGCAACTTGTTCGAGACCGCGTCGCAGAGAAGGACTGTGCTAGCCTGTTGGGAGTTGGGAGTGCAAGGGCAGAACGGAGTTCTCTCTTCTCCTATTTTCAAGAAGCATGAGACTTTCGCAATAGCATCACCGGGCCCATAGACCCGGGCGATCGCCTACCCCAGGGTCTAGAAACCGGGTTTGGACTTTCAACCCTGGGTAAAGACCAGAGGATATCGCAGAAACCCGGTTTCTTGCCCTAACCAGTGCAATGGGCGATCGCCCATCAACTCTGGAAGGGAAACTCAGCACAGACATGCCAGCGGTTGCTATCGTGAATCAGCAGCGTCAGGTTAGGGGGTGTAAACTGAAACTGTAGCTGTCGGTGCTCGAATTCGGGCCAGGCCGCTTTGAAATTTTGCCGTGTCAAATCTCGAAAGGCTACAGTCATGTGAGGCGCGAAGGGGCGACTCTTGGCCATTGGGTCTACAATTGCTAAAGATGCTTCGGTGTGAGCGATTAACTGTTTCTGCAACCTCATCAGTTCCAGCGTTTTGAGCACGTTAATATAGATGACTTTGGGCTTAAACGCGCCAAACCCCTCCAGAGTTACTGGCACTGGCGGGCGGCAGGCTGCAAAAGCCCTCAAGCAGTCTTGCAGCACCTCAAGATTGTCAGTTAACCACTTAAAGGGCGGTTGCAGGGTAACGTGGGGCGGCGAATTGAAGGCTTTGCAACTGGCGTAGCAATCGGCAAAATACTGCTTAATCTGGTTTACCTCATCCTGGATGGACTGGGGTGGCAGGAGAGCAACAAAGAATCGCTGTTTTGATTTGTCCATAGGTCTATCCACCATCTCCTAGGTTTTGGCTTTATACTACATTAAGTAGTATAGTATTTAGGAGTAGCAGCGAAATTAAACTAGAAGATTGAGGGAAGCAAGCAAATGCCCTGGTTTGCCAAAATCGAAGCAGGTATCGTGGACAAAGCCACCTTTGATAAATACGTGCCTGCTCACAAAGCCTATGTCCAAGACCCGATCGCTAAAGGACACAAGGCCCGTAGCGGCTATTGTCCGCCTGCGGGGAGGCGGGATGTTACTATTTGATGCCGCTTCACGGGATGAAGCAGAAGCAATTGTTTCTGAAGACCCGCTAATCAAAAATGGCTGCGTCAAATATGAACTTTACGAGTGGTGCAAGATTGCCTCATAATCTACGATTATGAGAAATATTTAGGAGAAAAGAGTAAGATGTCTAAAGAAAGTAAAGGTTACAAAGTTGTAAGTGATAATCGGCAAGCTCGTTATTTGTACGAACTTCTGGATACTTACGAAGCTGGGATTGAATTGAAGGGAACAGAGGTGAAGTCAATTCGGGAAGGAAAGGTTAACCTCCGGGATGGATATGCCTTGATTCGGGATGGTGAAGCCTGGTTGCTGAACGTGCATATCTCGCCCCACCATACCACGAGTCAGTATTTTAATCACGACCCCCGCCGGACTCGGAAATTGCTCTTGCATCGGGAAGAAATCCGCAAGCTGATTGGAAAAGTGGAACAAAAAGGCTTAACCTTGGTGCCTTTGAAAATGTATCTGAAAGATAGCTGGGTGAAAATTAGTATCGGTTTAGGCAAGGGAAAGAAACTGCATGATAAGCGCGAAGATATCAAACAGCGGGATGATAAACGCCAGATGGAACGGGCGATGAAAAATTATTAAGCAATTCAAAATTCAAAATTCAAAATTCAAAATTGGGAAGGGTGCATCTCAATTTATCCTCGTTCCTCGCAGTCTGAGGCTCTGCCTCTTGTGAGGCAGCTTTTCTCATTCACAGGAGGCAGCTGCCTCGTGACTGAGCATTCCCAGGGAGACCCAGACTGTGACGAGGGTATGGTTCTACAGGTCTTTTTGCAGGGGACTCGGCACACAAGAGACATCGTACTCGCACTACCCACGAGACACCGAGACCTGCTTTCTTGACTCGATCCTTTTCTGCTCCTGTTTTCCATCTTATTATTAACTTTTTCCCTATTCTCATCTTAACTTAATTTTCTCGATCTTCTGTTAACATTTTACTCTAAATCTGCTACCTTGCTTGGCTTTACTAAGTTATAAAGCTGAAGTAATCTCAAATGCGAGAGCCATCACATGAGCTGTAAAATTATTACAGACAACTGTTATAAGTAAGGGATAAACTAAACGTTTAGTTGTCATCGGTCTGCGGTGGTGGCAGATAATAACTGGCGATCGTGGCCACGGTCAGCCACCAGAGAATATTGACTTGGGGGCGATACCAGATAGTATCGACTGCGCCGTGAGCCATCATACCTAGTATAGTGGCGATCGCCCCCATCAACCAAAATCCCTGGCGACTTCCCAATTGTCTCAGACGCTGCAATTGTATCCAACCCTGGTTAAAGGTAACAACTAGGAGCCACAAGAAGGCAGTTAAACCAATTAAACCCATTTCTACTGCTATTTCTAGCAAGACGGAATAGGCACTCAAGGCGGTATAGCGAGGACGTTGGAACAGGGGATAGATCTTATTAAAAGCATCATTGCCAGGACCAATGCCCAGGAAGGGACGGGCTTTAATCATATCGATCGCCGCCGCCCAAACATTCAGCCGAAAATTATTACTGCTGTCGTTGTGACCTGCAAAGATACTCAAGACCCGATCGCGCACGGGTGCCACAAACAAGACGGCAAAAATGAATAACCCCGCCAAAGTCCCTAGGGCGATCGGCAGCGACAACTTGCGCCAAACAGGAGGCATCTTGATACTGAACCAGTAAACCAGGAATAGTCCCAAAGCAGTAATAGCGACCACAAAACCAATCCAACCGCCGCGACTGAAGGTAAAGACTAGACAGAGGGAGGTGCAAATAAATATGGTCAGGGCCAAAGCCTTGCGCATAGGGCCGCGCCAGACTCCTATAGCTGCTAGACTAAAGATGACAGCAGGCAGCAGATAGCCAGCTAGCAAATTAGGATTGCCCAGGTAACTGTAAACCCTGGTAGTATTAGCAGAAGCTGAGGTCGGATCGGTCCAGGTAGCCAGGGCATCTGCACCAAAAAACCATTGCCGCAAACCGTAGACACTGACAATGAGGGCCACATGTAAGTAAAGCCCGATCGACCAAGAACGGAGACGGGGCGATCGGAACAACCGCGCCCCCAGAGCAAACAGCAGCAAATAGAGGGTAAGCTTCACCCAACCCATAAAAGCGGCGGCCTTTACAGGTGATAAAGCCATGGCAATAGTGGCGATCGCCCAGTAAAGCAAAACCAGCAAATGGATAGGAGAGAATGTCCGCCCCTGGGGAGGATCGGATAGAGTCAGCAGCACCCAAAAACCGCCACCAGCAATCAACAGCAAGCCGATCGAGGAATTGGGCACAAAAGGTGCCAGTGCCAAGACCAAACTCACCAACTCAATCCCAATCAGATCCGCCCACTGCATCAAGCAACTACCCTGACGCCAAGCCTCGATCGCACCCACCAACCGATACAAATAGCTGCCATAGTGCCACCGATCCAGTTGCAGCTCGGACAGAGTCACGTTCTGCGACAATCGCGGAAGTTCGTATAGGGGCCAAATTCTCATCTAATAGACTGCGTGCCGACCGCCTCCTCTTTAGTCACCTTGGGCAAGCTTACCACATATCGATAGCCCTTCCGCACTTTACTCTGCTTCAATCCTGATGAGGTAGCCAGGGACTCATTTCCTTGAATCGAGAACTGCCCGCCATGGATCTGCGCCAAGGCGCGGCACAGCAATATCTTCAGACTCTCACCAGCACCACTAACTTGAGACTTTTCTAAATCCTCTGGTTCTGGGGCCCTAATAAGTAGTTAGACAAAAATAATTGCACATAGCCATGGGCGACATGCTCCGGATATGGAGACTAGCGCGAGAGAGTGTGTGAAATTAATTTTGTCCATGTACTTACCATTATCTAATTCAGCACTCTGTCCATCAGATGTCAAACTGCTGTGGTCAAGATATCTCTTGAGCGCCGCTTCAGCAGATATATCCACCTGTTCACCTGTTTGAGCGCTCACTGGCAGTGCATTCAACTCCCGACGCTTTGTGTCCTCGATACTCCCTGGGGACTCAGTCTTTTGATAGGGGTCAAGTTCTTCATCGGGAAAACCAACACCATACCGATCAACCCAAACCGCAATATTGAGGGCATTTTTTTTCTGAGAAGCATGCAGACGTACCAGACTTGCTTCTGAAGCATATTCTATCACATTTGACACCAATAGATACATAATTTGACGCACCACTAACTTATCGATGAGCCAGATCCGATTTCTTGGCTCTACAGATAAGCGAATTTTCTGCGATCGCTCTTCGGCAAGCTGTTCCAGGCGATCGCTCATTTGTTGACAGAGGATTTCCATATCCACAGCAGTCAGCTGGAGTTGTTGAATGCTCTCCTCTATGCTGTCCAATTCCAAAAGTTCGTTAACTAGCCACGCCAGATGTTCGCCACTATGGTGAATGATCTGTAGGTATTTCTTTTGCTTGTTAGTTAACGGACCATAAGTTTCCCGCAGCAAAACGCTAGCCATCCCCTTTACAGATGTTAGTGGCGGGAGCAACTCCTGAGTCAGCCTACCCTGTATTGCTCCCTTAATCCGATCGGTCGCCAGTTGATTAACATTCCTAGGAGTAAAGACGATCGGAACCTTTTCCCAACTTCTGTCATTGGTTATATCTGACTGTTCAGAGTCTGTTTCCTTTTCTGTTTCCCGGTCTGTTTCCTTTTCTGTTTCCCGGTCTGTTTCCTTTTCTGTTTCCCGGTCTGTTTCCCGGTCTGTTTCTCGGTCTGTTTCCCGGTCTGTTTCCTTTTCTGTTTCCCGGTCAGTTTCCCGGTCAGTTTCCCGGTCAGTTTCCCGGTCAGTTTCCCGGTCTGTTTCCTTTTCTGTTTCCCGGTCAGTTTCCCGGTCAGTTTCCCGGTCAGTTTCCCGGTCTGTTTCCGTTTCCCGGTCAGCCAGCGGCGGCGAACACCGGAGCCGAATTTGAGCGCAGCGATCGCGCTCAAATTCGCTCATACTCCAGCGGGCCGTGATTTCCAGATACCGAATTTGCTTAGGGGTAAACGTCCTCGGCACCAGGTCCATCACCTCCAGACTACCCAGACATAGTCCATCAAAGGTGAATAGAGGCAGGCCCAAATAGGCACGAATGCCGTAATGCTGATATAGTATACTCTCGCTCAGGGTGGGCTCAGTAGCGATATCGCCGATCGCCATTGGCTGACCGCTATCCACGACATAGCTGCATAAAGAATCGCGGCGGGAGAGCATGCGCGAAGATGCCAGCTGATTCATCAGACCTAAGCGGGACAAACCCACAGCGGCCTTAAACCATTGTTCGTCTAGTATCATAAAGCTCAGGATGCAGATGGGTACATCCAGATAGTCGGTAGCTGTCTGAGTAGCTTCCTCGAACACGGGCACAGCCCCAACTGATAACAAACCCAATTCGGTTAAAGCCGCCAAGCGCTGCGAGTCTCGCTCTTTACTGGTCAAACCATCCAGACGACAAAATAATTTGTGATTATGGTCTATCATACAGATGCAAGATTGGGTGGGATTTTGACGATAGGCAGAAAGCGAAATCTTAACAGAGCGCCTTTTTCCTTTTAAGTAGTTAGACAAAAATAATTGCACATAGCCATGGGCGACATGCTCCGGATATGGAGACTAGCGCGAGAGAGTGTGTGAAATTAATTTTGTCCATGTACTTATGTCTTCAGCATATCTCTACTTCCATCTCGAACTTCAGAAAAATCGGCAAAGCATGGAGACCTGCTGACTCTGCGGAAGGGGAGTTAATCGGGGCGATCGCCTCTCCCATACATCGGAGCGATATCGCCCGCTAGCATCTATGAGATACATTACAAAATATACTCATCTTGAGAGCCTTCTCAATAAAACTCTAAATTTTTCTTCAATCGTCTTTTTTTGACATATGTAATAGTATGTAATAGACGTCAGTTCGACAGTTGTCAGTTGTCAGTTGTCAGTTGTCAGTTGTCAGTTGTCAGCCACCTAACTAACCCGCGACCCATGGGCTCTAGTCGCGAAAAAGCAAAAATATCCATATCCCGAGCCAGTCTCCCGAGCGTTCTCTAGAAGATTTAAAAAACAGCCATCGGTAGAGCCGGTAAGCCTTTTGGCATTAAGTCGAGGGATGGTTTTTTAGGTAAATAGGTGTAAGCTGTTAATCCAGCTAACATATTAACCAAAAAATTCCACACACTTCTGTGGCGAGAATGTTCGATTTGAAAGATGTTCTTTAGTTGGTCATTAACTGTTTCAATTAAAGCTCTTTTACGCAATAATATTTTGTCTATTAACTTAATTAATTTTTGTTTCATATTTTTCGTCTGGTAATCAGTTGTAAACCTTGCGCGTATAATTTTTCAAAGAATTCTTGGGAAATATATCCGCGCTCGCCAAACAGTTTACCTATCAAATCTTTAGTCAAGTCAGGAACCGGTTTACGATCGTCAACATTGCCAGGTGTGAGCTTGAATGCGAGTAGTTCTCCTTGGTCATTAATAATTAAATGCAACTTGAAACCGTAGTGCCATCCCATAGAATTTTTACCCCAACCCACTAAACCCTTAAAGACTTTATGAGACTTGGAACGGCAAGGATGACAGACTTCAATTGGAGTCGAATCTACGAAACTAATGCCAGTAATTTGGCCACGTCTCGTCCGTATAAAACAGCACAATAACATTAATGACCAAGGCATTAATTCTACGAAACGACTGTAGCTGACTAAATTTGGAAAAGCTTTACGCCAGTGGGGGATTACTTGTAGAGTATAAAACTCCTTAAATGTTCTAAAGCCAGAACCGTGAAACGCAATTGCAATGGTCATGATTTCACTCAAACTCATTCTTGAACGGCAGATTTTTTCACCGGCGATCGCCGTCAACTGAGGTTGCTGCTGCCAGTAGTATTCAAAGTTTTGATAAAAATCATCCACGTCGCAAAAAATTTGAGTAATATCAAGACGACTTTTAATTTCCATAACACCAAACCTCGTGAGAACTATCTTTATTATAGGTTTGGTGCTTTCTTTTTGGGCAAAACAATCACGCTCGATCGCCCGACTCTGGTCATCCGAGACCGGCAGGCAGGCGGCACAAGTCCAAGAACTCAAACCAAAAATTCTGCTTGGCCACTACGTTGGCACCTGCTGTTTTCAACAATCGCTGCTAGTTGCATATAATTCTCATTAGTATTTGATTATTGATAATAAAGTTCCTAGCTGGATATTCCAGAAGTTAGGACTGGCAAGACTTACAGCGTTTAAAGTCCGTCGAACTCACGTGTAATAGGGGATTTGGGTGGGATTTGGGTGGGATTTAGGTGGGATTTGGGTCGGGGCAGTACGGTCGCGGCTTCGTTTTTGTTTTGCAACTGTTGTGCGGAGAATCGCTCTCAAGAACCTCAAAGTTTTGACCAATGAGCCAGTAATGAGGTTTTTTCGCAAAAATACTTATTTACTTGCCTTGACATGCTCCCTGGCGCACAACTTTCGCCCTCACTACAAACCTCAGAAAAATCGGAGCCATTACGGCTCGACTAATGTCATTTGTCAGTTGTCATTTTTCTGGTACATGGTCACTACTAGCCTATATTCTGTGGTTGCAAATCATCCCGGAGTTGTGCAACGCCAATTTTTGCTCTGCCAGGATCTCGATTGCGGTCGGCGTTAGCGCGGCTAGGGTCTCTCGCAATCTCGGTCGCGGTACCGAAGATACCATAACGACTGGTGCAAGACCCAAGCAATCTCGAACCGCGCTGCGTGCGTGCGCTACGCGCTGGAACTGTAGCGGCGCGATGCCAGAGTGCTAGCAATCTCGAACCGCTTTTGAGGTTTGGCTGCAACCAGGCAAACCCGGAGGATTGGCAAGTGCTTAGGCCCACAGGAGTAAATGTTCGCGTCGAAAAATCTTTTATTTGGGTATTGACATTTGCTCTTCAGGGAAATATACTCGATTGAGTAGCGCCTTTGCTTTAGCTCTCACGATAGATTGGTTGGTAGCAGGCGCGAGCTGGTGCCAAGCGCGTTGGCCGCGCCGGGGCTAAAGACTGCGAACGGACAGTTGCAGCTCTCTGCACTGTCAGTCGTGCTCGTTGTATATTTGCCAGTGCGATTTGTTCCGGTATAAACTGAAACACAGTGAAAGCCGGGTCGGTTCCATAAGCCGACAACTTTGGTATCATGAGGGTCCAAACCCCTCCCTCCAAGTACAGGAGTGACTCCGGTCCTTAGTGCTGCGAAGTGACATCATCGTGGTGCGGAGCAAGGACTTAAGTGTAGGCCATCTGGTAGCTCAAACCGGAAACGCCGCTAGGGAAATGCTCATGGCTAGAAAAAGCGAACCTACTTAAACCTCGTTAATACAGACCAGCGAAAGAGCTGATACGCTGGCCCAAAAGGGATAGGAAGCAAGGTATCAACTGTCGGCAATAGTTGATAATGTACTCCATAAAGCTCCCGGGGGAGTGTAGGGGCCTAAAAGCATAAATAATGATACCAAGGAACAAAGTAATCTCCAGTGTGCTATCCACCTGGTATGTCCATCGGATGGATAAGTTAGATGATAAGCGCAAAGCCACTGGGGAAGGGATGTCCTAAGAAGCCAATGCCTAGGGTAACGCCTATGGATATGCAGACGTGGGACGGTGATGATAGGAAACAATCGGGGACAAGTAATTCTGATTAATATTACGGTGACCAGCTCCCAAGGGAGGTTAGGTTATAACTTCCTGGCAAAACACATCCAGGATAGGGATAAACGAACAGATTGTAAGGCAAACCAGGAGCAATCCTGACAAGCTGCCCAAGGAAAGGGCCTATCACCCAGTAGCCGGATGCATTGAAAGGTGCAAGTCCGGTTCCGAAAGGGAGGGTTGGGAAGTGATTCCTAGCTCGACCCCGACCTGGAACATTATGAGGCCATACAGGATGAAGATCCCACCCTGGCAGAGATGTTGAAGCCCCTGGGTTACGTATCGGGGCAGTTTGGTAAAAACCACTTGGGCGATCTGAACAAGTTTCTGCCGACGGTACATGGCTTTGACGAGTTCTTTGGCAACTTCTATCACTTAAATGCGGAAGGGGATCCGGAGAATGTGGACTATCCAGGCGGAGCACAACCAACTTTGCTTCAACCTGAAGGATGGCAGCGAGTTGGTGGCACAGATCTTTATGACTCCGGAAGGGCAGATTCTGGCGGCTCGTAACGACGAAATCGGCTATGTGAACTACGAACTGACCGATTTGACTGAGCTGTAAAGTTCGACGGTTATCGCCCAAAACAAGCAAATAAGACAAATGCGATCGCACCCAAAGAGCGTTTTCCCGAGATGTTTTCAAAACAAAATCTCGAAAATGTTGCACGGTGCGATCGCGCGAGACGATCGCCCAAACAACAACAAAAAACCATTTATTCATAGAGGAGTTTTCCATGACCCAAATACGTTCCAAACTAGCTGCCGACTATGCCAGCGAAGGGCAACTCGCTCTGAAGAAAACCATCGGCAAACTGCTAGCCGACCGCGTCCGTGCCAAACTGGCTGCCAAAAAGCCAGCAACCGCCCCAACTACCCAGGAAATCCTCGGCGGCGAAACCGAAACCGATCGCGCAGTGGCCGCCTGGTTCCTGGGGCCGCGCGGCGAAAACGTGGATCTGTTCTCAGAACTCGTCTCCGTTGCTCTCAACGATCACGTCTTTTGGCGGCGCAACTTCCACCCCAGCGACCCCTCCCCCATCACCGAAAGCATGAAGCGGGAACCCGGGTATCTGGACGCCGTAGATCTTCTGAAAACCGAGTTCTACAACCTGCTGGCAGAGCTGAAAAAATCCGGACCGTTTGCCAGCATGCGCTACCAGGGGCACATGACCTGGGATCAGACCATGCCCGGTATGGCCGGTTATTTCGCCGCCATGCTCTACAACCAGAACAACGTGGCCCTGGAAGCTTCCCCCATCACCACCGTCCTGGAAGTCGAAGCCTCCCAGGACCTGTGCGAGATGTTGGGCTATCGCGAGACTACACCCAAGCCTTGGGGACACTTAACCTGTGGCGGTTCCACCGCAAATATTGAAGCCCTGTGGGCGGCCCGCAACCTGAAGTTTTATCCCCTCTCCCTGCGCCAGGGTCTCACCGAGCTCGACCCACCGTAGCCGCTGCCTTCACAGTCACCCGGCCCGACGGCACCACGGCCAAAATGGCGGAATTGGATGCTTGGCAGATGCTGAACCTGCCCGTGGATGAGGTATTAGACCTTTACAATCGTCTGGTGGACCCGAACGGGGCGTATAAGGTCGATGCGGTCGCCCTCGACAGCGCCATTGCTCCCTACTCCTTCCAGAACATAGGCTTCCTGGGTTATGCCCAGCAATTCCTCGCGGGCACCGAGGTAGGCGAACCCGTCGTCCTCGTTCCCGCTTCCAAACACTACTCCTTGCCCAAGGGCGCTGCCGTTCTGGGGCTGGGGGCAAATAACATGCTTACCGTGCCCTTAGACGTATACGGTCGCATGGATGTGGAGGCCCTGACAGCGGCGATCGAGAGCTGCGTTAGCAAAAAGCAGCCCATCATCGCCGTTGTTGCTGTCTTTGGCACCACGGAAGAGGGCTGCGTCGATCCCCTGACGAGCGTCTTAGACCTGCGGAATGAATACCATCTCAACAACAACGTGGAATTTGCCGTCCACGGAGATGCGGCTTGGGGAGGCTACTTTGCTGCCCTGTTGTGGGATAGTGCGGATCCCCCCCAAGGAACGGAGTCTGGGTTGCCCATGAGCGACTACGTCATCGAGCAGTATCAAAACCTCAAGCATACGGATACGATCACGATCGATCCCCACAAAACTGGCTACTTGCCCTATCCTGCCGGTGCTTTGTGTTATCGCAACATGGCCATGCGCAGCCTGATTGCTTTTGAAGCGCCTTATATCAACACGGGTGACGACAATGACACGCCCGACGAGCTGATTTTGGGCACCTACGGCATTGAAGGCTCGAAGCCCGGTGCCGCCGCTGCCGGGGTGTATCTCAGCCACGCTGCGATTCCTCTCACGCGCCAGGGCTACGGCAAAATTCTCGGCCGCACGATTTTCAACTGCAAAGCATTCCACTTGTCTTTGGTGAAGGCTCGCCTGGAGAGCGAAGAGAAGGATGGTTTTATTGTCGTTCCTACGCCCAAACTCGAATTTCTGGCGATCGAACCCTTGCTGGGTAAAACCCCGAAGGAGATCCTGAACGATACTAGCGGCGCGTTGCTTGATGCCCTGCGTCAAACTGGCTCTGATTTGAACATCATCACCTATGCCTTCAACTACAAGGTCAACGGTGCCTTCGTTCAAGATCTGGCTCTGGTGAATGATTTCAACAAGCGCATTTACGATCGCGTCAGCGTTAAAGCCGACGGTCGCGACATTTACAACTACGAAATCCTCTTGAGTACTACAGATTTCGTCAAGGATTACTACGGCGAGGTTTTCTTCAACGATTACCGCGACCGTTTGCTCCGGGGCGGAACGGACAGTTCTGGGGAGACGAAGATTTCGGTGATGCGATCGACCATCATGGATCCGTGGATTACGGAATACGTCGATGGTGCTCCTTTTGTGGAATACATCGTTGCCAAACTCTTCGACATCGTGCGCGAAGTGGTGGCTGAAGTGCGAGGTGATTCTGCTATGTCTGTGGGCTAGCGCGCTCGAATTAACTTTGGGATCCTGGGCGATCGCATCGGACCCCATTGCTCTCAGATGTTTTCACCACGAAATCTCGGATCCTGGGGAAAGCGATACGGAAGTTGTATGTTGTCGGTCCAGTCTAGGGATTCGCCGTTTAGCGGATCCTCTAGGGTGCCATCGGAGCAAAACCAACTAGCCTGATAGTTATATTCGCTGCTTGCGGTTAGCCTTGAGACGATATTGATACCGGTGAAATCGGAGCGGGGGCGCAGCAGAAAATGGGTTCGCCAAATTGCTGACTGCCGCTGTGGTAAATGCGAACAGCATATGGGGTTACTGCCGGCAATAGACAAGATGAAAGCTGGGCGAACGCGATCCCTCACTGTCCGGAGGATTGGGAAGTGTTTAGGCCCACAGGAGTAAATGTTCGCGTCGAAAAATCTTTTATTTGGGTATTGACATTTGCTCTTCAGGGAAATAATATAGATTGAGTAGCACCTTGGCTTTAGCTCTCACGATAGATTGGTTGGTAGCAGGCGCGAGCTGGTGCCAAGCGCGTTGGCCGCGCCGGGGCTAAAGACTGCGAACGGACAGTTGCAGTTCTCTGCACTGTCAGTCGTGCTCGTTGTATATATTGGTATTTGCCATGGAACATTATGAGGCCATAGGCCCGAAAAGCAGCTCCTGGTCTGCTTTCACGATTAAACGATTGCTAAAAGCTGTCCTGACGATCGCGATGGCGGTATGCTTTGCCATCACCGGCATGCTGCCCTGGAGTCCCCTAGGCGCCCTGGCAGCGGGCGCCGCCACAGCCGGAGCAGCGGAGGAAGGAACCGGCAAACTCCCGAATATCCTGGTGATTATGGGGGATGACATTGGTTGGACCAATGTCAGTGCCTATGAAAAGGGCATTGTGGGTTACGACACGCCCAATATCGATCGCATTGCCAATGAGGGCATGCTGTTCACGGACTACTACGGCGAGCAAAGCTGTACCGCTGGTCGGTCCACCTTGATCACCGGACAAAGTGCCTTGCGTACGGGCTTACTGAAGGTGGGTTTTCCGGGAGCACCCTTTGGCATACAGGATGAAGATCCCACCTTGGCAGAGATGTTGAAGCCCCTGGGTTACGTATCGGGGCAGTTTGGTAAAAACCACTTGGGCGATCTGAATAAGTTTCTGCCGACGGTACATGGATTTGACGAGTTTTTCGGCAACCTCTATCACTTAAATGCGGAAGAGGAGCCCGAGAATGTGGACTATCCAGGCGGACCAGATGGCTGGTTTGCCCAAAATCTTGGTCCTCGCGGGGTTCTGGATTGTGTGGCAACGGATGTATACGATCCTACTGAAGATGGACGATTTGGCCCCTGGGGCAAGCAGGAATGCATAGATACGGGGGCACTCACTAGCAAGCGGATGGAGACCGTCGATGAGGAATTCCTGAGCCGGACGAAGGATTTCATCGCCGAAGCAGTGGTAGCGGACAAGCCCTTCTTTACCTGGTTTAACTCGACCCGGATGCATTACTATACCCACATCAAGGACGAGGTTAATGGCATCAGCGGTCAGGACTTCTATGGTGATGGCATGGTCGAGCACGATGGCCATGTGGGGCAGTTGCTGGATTGGCTGGAGGATCTGGGCATTGCCGACAATACGATCGTCATCTATACGACGGACAACGGTCCCCATTACAACCAATGGCCCGATGGCGCTCTGACGCCGTTCCGGGGTGAGAAGAACACTAACTGGGAAGGGGGCTATCGCGTGCCGGCCCTGGTACGCTGGCCCGGTCATATCCCCGCAGGAACGGTGTCCCATGAGATTTTCTCGCACCTAGATTGGGTGCCGACCCTGATGGCGGCTGCTGGTGTGGATGACATCAAGGAAACTCTGAAGCAGGATTGCACGGAGGAATCGACAAATCTCTGCGGCACCTATCTGGATGGATACAATCAGCTGCCCTATTTGCTAGATCCCACTCACGAGCGGGGACAGCGTCACGGCTTCATCTACTTCAATGATGAGGGTCAACTGCCAGGGGTTCGGGTTGGCGATTGGAAAGTGGTCTTCGCGGAACAACGGGCTCGCGGGTTTGATGTCTGGCGGGAGCCGTTTGTGATGCTGCGGTTGCCGAAGATCTTTAATTTGCGCCGGGATCCTTACGAGCGGGCGGATACGGATTCCAATAACTACAACGAGTGGTGGTCTCGCCGGCAATACATGCTTATGCCAGGAATTGCTGTTGTTGAGCTGTTCCTGGACACGTTTGAAAAGTATCCTCCCAGTCAGCCTCCCTTTAGCGGTAATCCTAACAAGACGGTCGAAGATATCATCGATGGGATTGAAACTCAGATCAATCAGGTTGCCATTGACTAGGGAGTAAAAGGGCATTGTGGATTTTAGCTCCTTGTCCGGAAGTGGTCTCAAACTCCCAGAGTTGAGTTGCTGCTTCTGACAAAGGGAAACCCAACAACCAGGCTTGGGTTTCCCTTCTCGGCTAGCATGGTGGATGACAAAATTAATCGGTTTAACTCATGAAAATCAAAACTTTCAGTCCTTTAATTGCCATCTATTTATCCTGTTTGTTGTGGCTCGGTGCAACGCTAGGTTATCAGGAAAGCGCAGCTGCTATAGGCGACCCCCTTCCTTCCTGGCAAGACGGAGAAACAAAGGCAACCATCATTGACTTTGTGACAGATGTGACAGCTCCCTGCAGCGATAATTTTGTGGAGTCCTCCGATCGCATCGCAGTTTTCGACAATGACGGCACTCTCTGGAGCGAACACCCTGTCTACTTCCCGGTAGTCTTTATCCTAGAGCATGGTATAAAGGAAGGAGGAAGAACCATAGAGGAGATCGTACACCGTGGTATGGGGGCAGGAGAAACCACAGAAAAGTACATCGACGCAGCAAGCGAATTTGTAACCACCAAAAAGAACCCAGAATACCATAGCTATTACGTAGATTTGATCTACAAACCGATGGTTGAGTTGCTCAATTATCTCCAAGACAATGAGTTCCAAGTATATATTTGTTCCGGTGGCGATGCAGATTTTATTCGTTCTTTTGCAGACGAATACTATAGCATACCACGGGAAAATGTGATTGGTTCGCTAGTCGTAACCGAGTTTAAAAATCGATTGGGCCATCCCGCTGTAGTGCGCAGTTCTGACCTGTTCTTTTTCAATGATGAAGAAGGAAAACCAGTGGGCATACAGCGCGACATTGGTAAGAGGCCCATCATGGCAGTGGGTAATTCTAATGGCGATTTGCAAATGTTGCAGTATACTGATGATGGCAACGGCCGCGACTTGATGATGTTGGTCAGGCATGACGATGAAGCTCGGGAACATTATCAAGAAGCCGCAGACGACGACCATGTGAACGAGGCCCTGGATGAGGCTGACGCTCGGGGTTGGAGCCTGATTAGCGTGAAAGATGATTTCGCCAAAGTTTTTCTGGGAACAGATCTTCCCTAGATAGATTGTCGGCTCATGTTACCGGGTTTCTTTGGTGAGAGTATTAAGATCTCGTCGAGCGGCGATCGCGCTTGCCGAGGTTGATATTCTGAAAGCCTTGTTTTCAATAGGTTGGGCAATGAATAATTTTGAATGAGCGAATCTTGAATTGCTGGCACGAGAAGCCCGGTTTCTAGCTTCTACTCGAGGTTATCAAAAGCGTGGTGGTCTCGCCGGAATTACTTGATTCTGTCATAGGGCTTGTTAAGCAGTACCTGAAGACGTTTGACAAGTATCCTCCCAGTCAGCTTCCCTTTACCGCTAATCCTAACAAGGACGTTGAAGATATCATCAATGGGATTAAAACTCAGATCGATCGGGTTGCCATTGACTAGGGAATAAAAGGGCATTGTGGATTTTAGCTCCTTGTCGGTTGGGGGAAGCTGTCTCAAACTCCCAGAGATGAGTTGCTGCTTCTGACAAAGGGAAACCCAACAACCAGGCTTGGGTTTCTCGGCTAGCATGGTAAATGACAAAATTAATCGGTTTAACTCATGAAAATCAAAACTTTCAGTTCTTTAATTGCCATCTGTTTATCCTGTTTGTTGTGGCTCGGCATCGGGAGCTGTAGCCAGTCGGTTGCTACCGATATCCCGGCCCAGGAAACCAATTATTTCTCTTCCTGGAAAGGTGGGGAGGCAAATCCCACCGTTCGGACCATTATGGATTTTGTGGCAGAAGTCGATGCTGCTGGCATAGATCCTTCCGATCGCGTCACAGTTTTCGACAACGTAATTGCTCAAGATATTGGTGGTGAAGGAATATGGGTACTGCCGGTACTGCATAGTTACTCGGGCCATCGGACTGGAGTGAACAGCCCTTGTACTGCCTCGGAATGCCTAACAGGACAAGAGCAATTTTTGAGGAGCGAAAACTTCTCAAATGCTTACGGGGTGGGGGGTTTTGACCTCGAAGTGGTGAGTCGGCAGCCGAGCGCCCGAATATGCAGTTGAGATGCGCGACAGCTGATTTTTTTCAAAATCCCGCGCCCAGGGTTGACAAATTCGATAAATAAGTAGTAAGTTGGAAGACATGACTAAGAATTGGCTTGCTGACCTCGACCAAGACACAGAGAATCTCGACCCAAAAAGTCGGGAAGTTTTGCAGCGGTTACTCAATTACCTAGAAGACCTATACAGCCAAAACCTTGAATTGAAAGCTGACAATCAACGATTGAGAGATGAAATAGCCGCGCTCAAAGGGCACAAGGGAAAACCTGACATCAAACCTCAAGCCAAAGCTGATACTTCTAAAGCTGATACTTCTGCGGAGGCCAAACCAGAGCAGCCCAATAGTCGAGAGCGAAAAAAGAAAAAACCGAAAACCCCCCCCCAGGAACGTCGCCAACTTATTCATATTGACAGAGAAGAGGTTATCAAACTGGCTCGGAGTAACTTGCCGTCAGATATCACCCATAGAGGCTACCGAGAAGTAACAATTCAAAATATTATATTTAAAACAGACACGGTTATTTATCGACTAGAAAGACTCTATTCACCTAGTACGGAGAAATTTTACGAAGCCCAGTTGCCGCAAGGATTAAAAGGCAAATCTTACGGGAGTGAACTCGAAGCATTTGTTCTCACTTTGTATTATCAGTTACGAGTGCCAGAAGAAAAGATTCTTAAATTGTTGCAGTCTCAGGGAATAGTAATCTCGGCGGGAAAAATATCTAACTTAATAACTCGGCAATATTTAAGAGAATTTACTGAAGAACGAAATGCTATTTTAGAAGCGGGACTGGGCAGTACCAGTTATCACCAAATTGATGATACGGGGATGCGGGTTAATGGGAAAAATTGCTATGTATTCACACTCTGCAATCCTTACTATAGCAGTTTTTTTACCAGAGAGCGCAAAAACTCTGAAACAGTTCTCCAAATGTTAAACGAATTGCAGTTGGATCCAACTGAATTAGCAGTTGTTCAATCAGATGATTTAGTTGACAGTATTTTGCCTGACAAGAAGAAAAAGCAGCTCGGGGACTACATAGATATTTTGGTGGCTGATGACGCGGGACAATTTCACAACCAGACGAACCATCGTAGTTTATGCTGGATTCATGAAGGACGACACTACGAAAAGCTGACTCCTCTGGTTCCCTCTCATCAAAAAAGCCTGGCACAATTTCTCTCTTATTTTTGGATTTACTATTATCAACTCAAAGCCTATCAACAGCAAAGCACAGAAGAGCAGCGACAACAAAAACTGTTGCTTGAAACCGAATTTGACAAATTGTTTTCCCGTCAAACCGGATACAGTGCTTTAGATCATAGAATTGATTTAACAAAACAGAAGAAGCCTTATTTACTATTAGTTCTAGATTTTCCTGAAGTTCCTCTTGACAATAATGAGGCAGAGCGGACAGTCCGGGAGTATGTGATTAAGCGCAAAATCTCCAATGGAACCCGCACTCTACAGGGGACTCAGGCGTGGGAAGTGTTTTTGGCTCTGGTTGACACCTGCCGCAAAAACGGAGTGAATTTTTATTCGTACATTAAGGATCGAATTTCCAAATCTTTCAAGATGCCAGCGTTGTCCACGCTAATTCAACAGATGCAGCCGCCAAAACCAACATAAACATAAACCATTGACTCCAAGTCTCGCTTGTGTAGTTTCCACCTAAGCACCAAGGGTGTTACAGCTCCTTGTTATAAAGGACAGACTCATTAAGTGCGACATCAGCTCCTGTTTAAAAAGCTGCAGGAGCTACTCTCGTGTGGAAATCACTCCCCACCAACATATTGAGCAACTTCTCGACAACGACGGCACGCTCTGGAGCGAATACCCCATCTTCTTCCAAGCATACTTGGCGTTGCACATTTACGGGATGATAGGTTAATGCATATTATTATAATCTGCAATCTTTCAGGGAGAATTTATAGTTAAGATGAGGGATTTTTACCCATTAGTCAAAATTAGTGCTATAATGGAGTGTAAGGCGAATAATTTAGTTAAAGGAGTTGAAAATGAAATGTCCCCGATGTGGTTCTGAAAAAATTAATAAAAATGGTCACAGACGAGGTAAACAGAATTTGATTTGTAAAGATTGTAACCGTCAGTTTCTCGAACATTATTATCCGCGCGGTTATTCGGAAGATGTCAAGAAAAACTGTTTAACGATGTACGTTAATGGTAATGGATTTCGAGGGATTGAAAGAATTACTGGCGTCAGCCATAATACTCAAATTCAATGGGTAAAACAAGCAGCTAAAGAATTACCGTCAATCCCTGAAAACTATGAGATACCGGAGGTTGCAGAGATTGACGAGTTGCATACTTATGTAAATGAAAAAAAGAAGAAAAAGTGGCTATGTCCAGTTGTAAATCATTTTAAGCCAGGGATTATAACATGGGTATTAGGAGATCGTTCAGCTGAAACTTTTAAGCCATTGTGGGACATTATAAAATGTTGGCAATGCTTTTTTTACGTCACTGATGGATGGCCTGTATATCCAATGTTTATTGAAGATATTGACCATATAGTTAGCAAAACATACATGACCCGTGTTGAAGGAGAAAATTGTCGATTAAGACATTATCTAGCTCGATTAAAAAGTCAAACATTATGTTACTCAAAATCATCAGAAATGTTGAGGCTTTCAATTAAGCTATTATTGCACTATCTACGTTATGATTTTGTACCTGTCCCTAGTTAAATCATCCCGTAAATGTGCAACGCCGCATACTTTATCAATGACCAAGGTGTTGGGATCGGAGAAACCACAGAGGATTACATCGCAGCAGCCCGCGAATTTGTCACCACCCAAGACAGCGCGGAGTTCGGGAGCCCTTACGTAGATCTGATCTACAAACCGATGGTTGAGTTGCTGGATTATCTCCGAGACAATCAGTTCCAAATCTACATCTGTTCCGGAGGCGAGATCGATTTCATGCGTTCTTTTGCCGAAGAATACTATGGGATTCCACCCCAAAACATCATTGGTTCGGCGTTGACAACCAAATTTGACGATGAAAACCATGACCCACCGGTTCTGGTGCGGGATAAAGTCCTGGTTCAGCCTGTCAATGATGAAGGAGGAAAACCCGTGGGCATCGAGCGCTACGTTGGCAAGAAGCCCATTATGGCAGTGGGCAATTCCAATGGCGATTTGCAAATGTTGCAGTATACGGACGACGGTGAAGGTCCCAGCTTAATGATGTTGGTCAGGCATAACGATGAAGATCGGGAACATTATCAAGAAGCAGATACCGGTGTAGATTGCAGTGTTAACGATGATGACAATCCTGACAATGATGTGGACGACCTCCCGGGTTCCTATTGCCATGTTAACGAGGTCCTGGATGAGGCTGCCAAGCAGGGTTGGAGCCTTATCGGCGTCAAAGATGACTTTGAAAAAGTTTTTCTTGGGGCAGATCTTTCCTGAGTTCCAGTCCCCAATCCCCAACCCCTAACCCCTAACCCCCAACCCCTAACCCCCTGGTTTCAGGGCGCAAAATGAAGGAACCAAACTCTAGCGTAACAGTTTCTACTGCCGAAACCCACCATTCCGGAAAAATCGGAGTGGCCGAAGCGGCCCATCGCCTGGGAGTGTCAGCGGCTCGGGTGCGGGCCCTCTTGGGTCAAGGGAGAATAGAAGGTGCCCGGAAGCAGGGGCGAAAATGGCAGATTCCGACTCGTGGGGGCATGCCCAAAATAATCCCCGGTCAAAGATGCCCAAAAGGCGACTGGTACGTACAGCAGCGCACCCAGAATGGTTTCATCCATGCCAACCAACAGGTGCTGCGCCAGAACCGTAAAGATGCTGGCTCGCGCCCGGCAATCGGAGTCAAGCTGGGCAAGCACTCCGAATATTGCCACTACGTGGAGATAGGGGGACGGTCGCGGTTGGTTTACAGTCCGACAGAACCGACCTGGATTTGCCGGGCCAGGTTGTGGATGGAAGTTGACCCTTCGGTGCCAGTGGCAGGGGGCAAGTTCCAGACTCCCGGAGACCGCTCAAAAGCGGTAGGAGTGCAAGAAGCGGCTTATCTGTTGGGAGTCTGCCTCCAGCGGGTGCGACAGTTGCACGGTCCGCGGACGGCCCGAAAAATCGGTCAGGGTCGAATAGCTGGAGCCTGCAAGGTTTCCCGGCGATGGAGGATACCTTTGGGAGCTTCTGGATTGCCGGAAGTCTCGGCAGGGAGTCGGGGGCCTGAAGGAACCTGGCGCCGTCCGCCCTTGAGGAAAACGATTATTCTAATTAACCAGAAAAAGATTCGCGCTAACGCTGCGAGCAACTCCAGGATGCCAGTAATCGATATTTTTAAGGATGGGACCGTTTGCCGCTGCCACGAGGTGGAGATTATGGGGCCGAGTCGGATACTGTATCGGCCCGATCGGGGAGGTTCCCACAGTCTGTGGATTGAGGCGGATCGAGACGTGGAAGTGGTGGCTAAGATGTTGGCCGATAGCAGTTGAAGGAGGCTGCGGTATCCCGGGGGATACCGAACGATCGGGGTTGGATCCTCATCAGCGTCCCCCCGAAGCAATCCCCCCACCCCCAATACTTTCAGGGATAACCTTACTGGGTAAACATTTAACAACCCTTTTCTCTCTTCTCCCTACTCTCTACTCCCTACTCCCTACTCCCTCGGGGAGGTGGCACTGGAAAGAGATTTGTAAAGTATTGTTAAAAACTTGACTTTACGAATTATTACATCCTACTATCGGCGTAGGTAAAATCAGACTATTGACGTAGTCAAGAAATGGCCAGAGATAGCATTAACAGGCAAGAACAGTAGCGCAGCGTGCACGGGATGATTATACTGGAGGTTTTATCGATCTCCAGTCGCAGGTTTCCACTTTCGATCTATCCCGGACTGTCACGTTCAGTTGTTATTACAGTCAAAAAATCATGTTCAAACGCATTTGGAATCTATTTGTGGTAGTGGCGATCGCAGCCTCCCTCTTCCTGGAGACTGGGGCATCGCCAGCTATGGCGCAGCAAATCATGCCCCACCCTGACGAACCCTTCACCGGCAAAATTGGTCTCACCTACGAAGACTCGGAGGAAGTAGTCCCCAAACTGAAGATTCCCCAAAACTTCGGCATCGAAAACCCCCCCAACATTTTGTTGGTGATGCTGGACGACGCGGGCTACGGGCAATCCAGCACCTTTGGTAGCAGCCAGATTCAAACCCCCACCCTGGACGCTCTTGCTGAAAAGGGCCTCAAGTACACCCAATTCCACACGACGGCGCTCTGCGCGCCCACCCGGGCGGCCCTGCTCACCGGGCACAACCACCACTCCGCCGGGACAGGCATCATTACCCGCCTCGGCACTGGCTTCCCCGGCTACGACAGCCTGATCCCCTCGAATGAGGCCACCTTTGCCCAAACCCTGCAGGATTAAGTACATGGACAAAATTAATTTCACACACTCTCTCGCGCTAGTCTCCATATCCGGAGCATGTCGCCCATGGCTATGTGCAATTATTTTTGTCTAACTACTTATGGCTATGCCACCGCCTGGTTTGGCAAAACCCATAACGTGCCCGACTGGCAAACCAGCCTCGCCGGTCCCTACGACCAATGGCCCACCCATATGGGGTTTGACTACTTCTATGGCTTCGTTGGTGGCGACACCGACCAATACACCCCAGCCCTGGTAGAAAACACCACCCGCATAGAAGTTCCCGCCACCAATGCCGATGGCTCTCCCTATCACCTGACCACTGCCATGGCAGACCATGCCATAGACTATATCCGTCAGGTCAAAGCCGCCGTGCCCGATAAGCCCTTCTTCGTTTACTTTGCTACGGGTGCGACTCACTCGCCCCACCAGGTGCCCCAAGATTACATCGACCAGTACAAAGGCAAGTTCGATGATGGCTGGGAGCAATACCGGGAAGATACCTTGAATCGGCAAAAAACACTGGGCGTGATTCCACATAATACCCTCCTGACTGCCATGCCGGAGAATGGCAATGATGACCATAGCTGTGGAGATCATGGCTTGGGTCGGTGTGGGTTGTCTCACTGGAAAGAGGTGGGACCAAGGCACAAAGAAGTCTATGCCAACATGATGGAGGTATTTGCAGGCTTTACCCAGCATACTGACGAGCAGGTGGGTCGTGTCATCGACGCGATCGCGGATCTGGGACAAGAAGAACTGGACAATACCCTGATTATCTACATCTTTGGGGACAACGGCTCTAGTGCTGAAGGCGGTTTGGAAGGACTGGTGAACGAACTCACCTTCTTTAACCAGATTCCCGAACCTTTTGAGAATAAGGAAGCGGCTGTTGACAGCGGGACTCTGGGCGGCCCGATGTACTACAATCACTTCCCGGCGGCCTGGGCCTGGGCGATGGATACTCCCTTGCAGTGGACCAAGCAAATTGCCTCCCACTTTGGCGGCACCCGCAACGGCATGGTGATTTCCTGGCCCGCACGCATTAAAGACACCAAGGATGTACGCTATCAATTCAGCCACGTCACCGATATTGCCCCAACGATTTTTGAAGCGCTCGGCATTCCCGCCCCGACGACGGTGAACGGCGTGACCCAAAAGCCTCTGGAGGGGACGAGTCTGGTCTATACCTTTGATGACACGGATGATGACGGCAATGACCTGAGTGCGGTGGATGCCCAGACCCACCATACCACCCAGTATTTTGAAATGATGGGCAACCAGGGTATCTATCACGACGGCTGGATGGCCAGTGCCTTGCGACGGGCCCCCTGGCTCACGACCTATGAACCTGGGACGCTGACAAATATGAACTGGGAGCTGTACTACATCCCTGAAGACTTCAGTCAAGCCTGCGATCTGATGCAAATGGCAAACTGGAGTCAAGACTGCCAGGATCTGATGGCAAGCTCAACAATCTCAGGCATGCTAGAAGACCCAGACCAGATAGAAGACAAAATGTTCTTCGCGGAAGCGGGTCAGCATAAGGTACTGCCCCTGGACGATCGCCAGGCGGAGCGCCAGGACCCCTCCCACCGGCCCAGCCTGACGGCAGGACGGGACACCTTCACCTATACTGCGGGCTTTCAAGCACCAGAGGGTGCAACTCCCGACCTCAAGAATGTCGATCATACGATCGTTGCGGAAGTGACAATTGATGCCGACGATGAAGGAATGCTGGTGACTGAAGGGGGGCGCTTTGGCGGCTTCGGTCTGTTTGTTAAGGATGGCAAATTGGTCTACCACTACAATTGGGTGGGGCTAGATCGGTATGAGATTGCGTTCACTATCCCTGAGCTAATTGTGACTTTGCCTATCCCTGTGACTCTGAAGGCAGTCTACAATAGTGACGATCCTAATACGCTCGGGGCGGGTGCAACCGTGACCCTCTATGCTGACGACAAGTCCCTTGGTTCGGGACGAGTGGAGAACAGCATTCCCTACCGCATGACTCAGGACGAGAACTTTGTGGTTGGCTTTGACACGGGAACGCCAATTGTCGAAGACTATGCTGACGACATGCCGTTTAAGTTTACGGGCAACCTGAAGCAACTTACCATCACTCTGGATAGTTCGGATGATACCCTGGATTCCCCTCAAGCTTCCGAAGATCTGAGTAATTCTGATTTTTGGGACAGAATCATTCAGGAAGTTACTCGCTAAGTAACTTTTGAGTTAAATAGCTAGCTATTAGAGATAGGATGTCGAAGTTTTGTATCGCTTCGGCATCCTACTTTACCAAAAATGGTAATTCATTATCCTCTACATAAATTCTTCCTGTAAAATTGCAGATTATCATAATCTGCATTAACCCATCATCCCGAAAATGTGCAACGCCCGAGAAGTTTGGGCAACCTACCCTACCCCAGAAAATGTTACAGCATTTATCATAAAGATGAGGTACAATAGTGAGGTCAGCAGTAGAACCCTCGAAAACCATGAAGCCCTATTCAGTTGATCTCCGCCAGAAAATTATAGAAACCTATGAAAATGAGGAGATATCACAAAGACAACTAGCCAAAAGATTCCGAGTAGCATTCAGTTTCGTTATCAAAATTCTCAAGCAGTACCGGTCCACTGGCAACTTGAAGCCGGGTATTAGCACCGGTCGTCCCCTCAAGCTCAACCAGTCCCAACAGGAAAAGCTCAAAGTTTTAGTAGAGGAAAATAATGATTGGACATTGTCAGAATATCAGTCAGAATTAGAAAAACAGACGGAGGTAAAAGTCAGCCGTTCCACAATAGACAGAATGATTAAACGGTCGGGATTGACCGTAAAAAAAAAGGCATTACATCCGACGGAAAAGAGAAGTTCTCGAGTTCAGCAGTTAAGGTTAGACTACTGGAAAGAGATAGAAGGAATTGAGCCTACTGACCTCATTTTTCTGGATGAATCGGGCTGCAACCTGGCTTTAACACGGATGTATGCCCGCTCACAATGTGGTCTGAGAGCTTATGGAAGTAAACCCAGTAAGCGAGGACAAAATGTTTCAATAGTTGGGGCAGTTAGTCTCAATGGGATAGTGAGTTCATTGAATATTTTAGGTGCTTATGATAGCTTAACATTTGAGGCATTTGTGATTCGACACTTAGTGCCAAAGCTGTGGAAAGGAGCTTGTGTTGTGATGGACAACTGTACAATTCATAAGGGAGATGTAATCCGACAAGCTATTGAAAAAGTGGGGGCGCGGTTAGTCTATCTTCCTCCTTATTCGCCAGACTTCTCTCCAATTGAAAATATTTGGTCAAAGCTGAAGAGTTATCTCAAGAAACTAGAAGCCAGAACCTATCGGGCCTTAGTAGATGGCATTCAGGAGGGCTTTGCTACCATCAACCTGCAAGATATCCACAACTGGTTCACCCACTGTTGCTACTGTACCTCACCATTTTGATAAATGCTATATATCCCCAAATGAAGATCCTGTTTCGACAAATACTATGACGCAAATTCCTACGTCGATCGCGACCGATAATGTCCCTAAACTCACCACGCCAGAGGTGGCACGCGACCACCATCATCACCACCACCACCATGACGGTCATACCCACGGGGTCATAGATCCCGAAATCGCTAGCTCCGAACGGGGCATCTGGGCCGTAAAATGGTCCCTGGTGGGCTTGTCGATCACCGCGCTCTTGCAGGCGGGGGTGTTCTGGCTCTCTGGCAGTGTCGCTCTCCTGGCAGACCTGATTCACAATGTGGGAGATGCTATGACTGCTGTCCCCTTGGGGGTGGCCTTTTTAGTATCCCGACGCAAGCCTACAGCCAGATTTTCCTATGGTTTTGCTCGCTTGGAAGACTTGGCGGGGGTAACGATTGTCGCGATCGTCCTCTTGAGCGCCATCATCACCGCCTACGAATCCGTAGATCGATTTTACCATCCTCAGCCCCTGCATCATTTGGGGGCCCTGGCGATCGCGGCCATTGTCGGCTTCATCGGCAACGAGATAGTGGCTGTTTTCCGCATGCGGGTGGGCCGCGAAATCAACAGCGCGGCCCTGATTGCCGATGGCTATCATGCCTTGGCAGATGGTCTGGTGAGTCTGGGAGTGCTAGTCAGCGCCGCTGGCGTTTGGCTGGGCTATCCCTGGGCAGATCCAGTGATGGGCTTGGTAATAACGGCAGTGTTGCTAAAAATCGTCTGGGAGTCAGGACAGACAGTTTTTAGTCGCCTGCTGGATGGGGTGGAACCAGAGATCCTGGAATCACTCCACCATGTGGTTCATCACGTGCCGGAATTAGAAGCCTCCGCCCTCGCCAATCTGCGGAGCCGCTGGCTGGGCCATAGGCTGCATGTAGAAATGGACGTCATGCTACCGCCTACCCTATCCCTTCAGGAGGCCCAAGGGATTACCGATACCGTTGAGAAGCAACTGAAAGGGCACCTGCCTTATCTTGGCTCGATCGTGGTTCGAGGCGTACCGAGCAATCAAACAAGTATATAGAAGCGCCATGGCGGAAACTGCAACAACATTGATTGACAAAGAAACTTCACTGTCGGAAATCCCGGTTGAAGGGAACCCGCGACCCCAGCAACTCGCGCGCATCTTGCGGGAACCATTGCTACATTTCCTGGTTTTGGGTGCCCTGCTCTTTGGGCTGTATTTTTGGGTTGGTGCCCCTTCCATGAAATCTGCTTCCCCCGAGCAAATTGAAGTGGATGCTCCCATTATTGCATCTTTGAAAACAACCTGGCAGATGCAGTGGGGACGATCGCCGAGCCCGAAAGAGCTGCAAAAGTTAGTGGATAATTACATTCACGATGAGGTCTTGTATCGGGAAGCCCTGGCCTTGGGGTTAGATGACAATGACACGATCGTGCGGCGGCGGCTGATTCAAAAGATGCAGTTCCTCACTGAAGATGTGTTGGCCCTGCGGGAACCGGACGATGAAACCTTGGAAGGCTATTTGGCAGCACATGCCGATCGCTACGCTATACCGGGCCGGTTTAGCTTTACCCACATTTACTTCAGCCAGGAACGACGGCGCGATCGCGCGGATGCCGATGCCAGAGCTCAGAAGAGCCAGCTGCAAGCCAACCCCAGCCGGGAACGGTCCGGCAAGCTGGGAGATCCCTCCATGCTGCCAGCAACCTATACCCTGGCGGATGCTCGGACCCTCGCCAATACATTTGGCGGCCCCTTGGCCCGGGAGATGGCTGGGGTGACGGAAAAGGGCTGGCAAGGCCCCTTCCACTCGGCCTACGGCAGTCATCTGGTCAAGGTCACCCAAATTGAACCGGGCCACCCCGCCACCCTGGAAGAGGTGAGAAAGAATGTCCGCCGGGACTACCTGCGAGAGCAGCGCCAGCGGCTGGACGAGCAGTTCTATCAAAGGTTGCGCGATCGCTATCAGGTCTCCATTGACGAGGAGGCTTTGAAACAAGGGATCGAGGAGGACGAGGCATGAACCAGATCCTGCGGAAATCGCTCTGTATCGTTCTCCTAGTTTGCATGGCCCTGGGAATGCAGAGCGCCCCCGCCCAGGCCCACGGCTTTCAAACGGCCTACCTGGAACTGCGAGAGCAACCAGGAGGCCAGGTGGAAGTGCTCTGGAAAACTCCACCAGCGCTCAGTTTTGGAGATGAAGGGCTGAGTCGTCCCATGACTATTCGCCCGGTCTTTGACAGCCACTGTAGGGCGGTGACGGTGCCAGGGTTAATGGCCACCCCCGCCTCCCGTGTCAGTCGCTGGACATTAAATTGCGGCGAAACAGGATTGGCTGGAGAAACCGTGACCTTTCCCGGAGTGGTGGATAACTTTCTGGAAGTGCTCTTGCGGGTGGAATGGGCGGACGGGCATTCCCAAACCAGCATGCTGCCGATGGGGCAAGAGTCCTTCGTTATCCCAGAAAAAACCACGGTGTTTGCCGTCGGCCAGACCTATCTGAAACTTGGGGTCTCCCACATCTTCAGCGGCATCGACCACTTGCTGTTTGTTTTAGGGCTGATATTGATTGTGGGGCCGTCCTGGCCGCTGGTCAAGACCATTACCGCCTTTACCCTCGCCCACAGCATTACCCTGGGGGCGGCCACTTTGGGCTTTGTCAAGGTGCCCCAAGCCCCGGTGGAAGCGGTCATTGCCCTCAGCATTTTGTTCTTAGCTTCAGAACTGGCCCACAGCCGCATGGGGAAACCGGGACTGACGGTGCAATATCCCTGGTTGGTGGCTCTCACTTTTGGGCTGCTGCACGGCTTTGGCTTTGCCGGAGCTTTGACGGAGGTGGGGTTGCCGCCCCAGGACATTCCCCCGGCCCTGTTGTTTTTCAATATCGGGGTGGAGTTGGGACAACTGGCCTTTGTGCTGGCGGTGGTTGCCCTCATGGAAATCTTCAAACGCTTTGGCCCAGAGCAGTACCCGCCCTGGCTGGATTGGGTGCCTACCTATGGCATCGGCACTATGGCATCTTTCTGGTGCATCCAGCGAGTTGTTGCCTTTTGGGGGTGAGTCGATGTATGCGATCGCATAAGTAATAGGACTTGCATTATTACATCGCGGGCTTAGCTTAGGGTGGGCACTTGAGCCGCGAGTTAAGCAGACTTACGGGACTGCCTGGGAACGAGGAAGACCCAAAACTTTCAAAAGGAGTTTATGTTATGAACTGGATAGTTTCAATTTCGCTGGCACAACTCCGCAAGCTGGCACGAGTGAAAGCTCTCCTATGGTCAGGCAAGGTAGATGCAGCCCTCAAAGAATTTGACGACTGGGAGCATCCACGGGTTGATAACTTCAGGGCCTATGTTACTAAGCATCGTCACCGCATTGTGAACTATGGCTATTAAGTAGTTGGACAAAATTAATTGCACAAAATCGAGAAAACTTGTTATACTAGATATAGCTACTCGTACATGTAGCAGATTTTTGTCAAACTAACGGGGAGTCGGTTTTCATGCTCATCCCCGGCCAGATATATTTGACATAATATGACGATAAATTAGGAGAAATTAAGAAGGATTTTAATGCGCGAAATAAATGAGCTTTCTGCAAAATTGCTCTTACGAATTTATCATCAAAGTCGCCATCATCAAGTTCGTCAAAGAGCACATTGTTTACTTTTGCGAGATCGAGAACATAAAAAAGTTAAAGAACTTATGGAAATCTTTGATGTTAGTTATAGAACTATCTACAATTGGATTAAAAATTGGGATTCCGAGGGAATGGTCGGACTATATAATAAGTCTGGAAGAGGTCGTAAGCAAACCTTTAGTCTCGAACAAAAAGAAAAAATTAAAGCCTGGACTGAAGAAGAACCGAGGCAATTAAAAAAAGTGGTGGCTAAAATCAAAGAAGAATGGGGAATTGAAACAAGTGTTAAAACTGTTCAGAGAATATTGAAAACAATGAATATGAGTTGGCATCGGATGCGTAAAGGGGTAGCTGTCAGCCCCCCAGCTCAAGAGTATGAGGAAAAAAAAGCACAACTTGAACAACTGAAACTGTTAGACAATTTGGGGGAAATTAATTTGTATTATTTAGATGAAAGTGGGTTTTATTTAATCCCTTGTGTCCCTTATGGATGGCAAAATATTGGGGAATATATAGAAGTACCTAGTCGGAGTAGCCGCAGATTAAATGTATTAGGAATAATGAATCGCCACAATCATTTAGAAGCGTATGTATCTACTCAAAATATTAATTCAGATGTAGTCATAGCTTGTATCGATGCATTTTTTCCCACGAGAATGGAAAAGCAAACAGTAATTGTAGTAGACCAAGCATCTGTCCATACTAGTGATGCTATTCAAGATAAGATTGAAGAATGGAAAGAACGCAATATTACTATATTCCATCTCCCCACTTATTCACCTCATTTGAATTTGATTGAAATCTTGTGGCGGTTTATTAAATACGAATGGATTGAAATCGATGCTTATTCTTGCTGGAAAAACTTAGTTGATTCCGTTGAAACAATCATAAAAAATTTTGGAGAAAAATATGTAATTAATTTTGTCTGACTACTTACCAAGCCGAGGGAATTTCAATCGGTTCGGGAGAGGTGGAATCAACGATTAAGCAGGTTGCGGCACGGGTGAAGCTCTCAGGAGCGCAGTGGAAAGCTGCCAATGTTCCCCAAGTTCTGCGGCATCTCGCAGCGTAGGGGGCCCGGAGCGTGCTTATCTCAATGGAGTATTCTCAAGGTGAGTCAATCTTGACATTCTCATCATCTCGTGGTCTGTCAAGATAAAATTGACGAATTTTACGGAGATAACCGCTTCCGAGCCTTCCCTTCTCTTATCCGTCATCATTTCCTTGACAGACCAAGGGTCTATTAGTGACAGTTTAACAATGAAGTATTTTGGCTCATTGCCAAATTGGGATGCACCCCCACAACCCGCCCCCACATCCCATAAAAGTTGTCCTGGGGAGGGTGCCAGGGCCGACAGAGTCATGGCACGAACTTCCCGTTTTGTCAACTGTCCGTCATGGTGGTAAGCAGTATCGGGGAGTCCGGGAACGCGAGATGCGGGGATTAAGGGATTACAGGGGATGCAAGTAAGCGCGATCGCATTCAAATCAGCTATATCCGTGGCATTCCAGGAAGAAGCAATGCCGGAGATCGATCGTTCCTTGGGGCCGCCCATCCGTTCTAAAACCACCATTTTACTATCGCCAAATCCTTTGGAAGTCAAGAGTTTAGCCACTGTTGCAGGGGTCCGGACGTCGGCACTCAATAGTAATAATCTCGCCCCTGGATAAAGTACCCCATTCAATAAAGCCGGGTCGCGACCGCACAAACTCAAGGTTTCCACATCCGTTAAGGACCAACCCAAACGACTACAGGCTAGACTGAAGGTTGAGGGAGATGGTACGATCGTGATTTCGGCGATCGCGATCCGGCGGGTGAGGGTAACTCCAATACCATAGCACATCGGATCGCCACTGGCCAGAACGCAGACAGCTTGCCCGCGACGACGGATGATTTCCTGCACCGAATTTGCAATAGGAGAAGTCCAGAAAAGTTTTTCCCGTGAATCTTCTGGTAGCATGGCTAAGTGACGTTCTCCACCGACTAAGACCTCTGCTTGGTCAATCAGCGATCGCCCCACCGGGTTAACCCCCAGCAGTCCATCTTCGCCGATGCCCACAATTGACAGCCACTTGCGCATCTTTATCTCAATTCCCAATTCTCCATTCTCCATTCTCCCATGATTGATTATTCGCAATGGCGATGAAATTTACCGCAAATCCTTTGCGATGATTCGAGAGGAAGCGAAACTAGAAGGATTATCTGAAGATTTAGCCCTCGTGGCAGTAAGGCTGATTCACGCCTGCGGCATGACAGATTATAGAAGATTTAGCTGCTTCATCCGATGCAGTCGCAGCGGGACGCGCTGCATTAACCAAGGGTGCGCCAATTCTTTGTGATTCTCAAATGGTAGCAAATGGGATTATCCGCGATCGGTTGAGTGGGAATAATGAAGTGATTTGCACCCTCAAATATCCAGAAGTGCCAGAAATGGCCCGACAAGTCCCAAATACGCGATCGGCGGCAGCTATAGAATTCTGGAAATCCCATTTGTATGGTGCTGTAGTTGCAATTGGCAATGCACCAACGGTACTTTTTCACTTACTGGAACTGCTGGATTCCGGAATCGCCAAACCTGCCCTAATTTTAGGCTTTCCCGTTGGGTTTGTGGGTGCCGCCGAATCGAAAGCCGAACTGGCAGCTAATAGCCGAGGAGTTCCTTTTATCACCCTCCATGGACGACGGGGAGGAAGTGCGATCGCCGCTGCGGCTGTGAATGCTTTAGCAAAAAAGAACGAAATCTGACAGTTATTAGTCTTTCCAGGTTCGTAGTAAATACTTTAGTCTTTCCAGGTTCGTAGTAAATACTTTAGTCTTTCCAGGTTCGTAGTAAATACTTTAGTCTTTCGTCCCGAATAGATTCCGATTATGATGATTTTTGGACATACTTAGCACTCTGATATCGGACCTACGAGACTACATATAGTATTATGAATGGTAAGATTGGAGTTGCCCTACCTACCTTCCTGACCAAGGCAGGGTGGGGTAGGGTCCAACAGGATACATCCCAGTTCCCCTCCTTAACAGTCATTCCCAGAGAAACGACCCACCCCTATCGCATCCCAGTCCCGACACGACAAGATGAGTGCTCTCCGACAAAAATTAATATTAACATTCCCCCCGAGGCAAGCACCACTCCGCACCACACCTCGGGGAGAACGTTACCCAACCTTATCAGGACTAAAAGGGCTGGACAAAATCACTCTTATCAATCAACCCAGGCTCAACTCCCGGCAAAGTTAAATTTGCGGCGTTGCACATTTTCGGGATGATGGGTTATTGCAGATTATGATAATCTGCAATTTTACAGTCAGAATTTATGTATAGTATGATGTTTGTTTTCGACCTAGTCATAATATGTGTTATCATGGATAGTAAGGCGAAAGAATTAGCTAAAGGAGTCGAACATGAAATGTCCCAGATGTGGTTCTGAAAACATCAATAAAAATGGTCACCGACGCGGCAAACAGAATTGAATTTGTAAAGATTGTCGTCGCCAGTTTCTCGAACATTATTATCCGCGCGGTTATTCAGAAGATGTCAAGAAAAATTGTTTGACAATGTACGTTAATGGCAATGGATTTCGAGGTATTGAAAGGATAACTGGTGTCAGCCATAATACTCAAATTGATTGGGTAAAACAGGCAGCTAAAGAATTACCGTCAATCCCTGAAAACTACGATATTCCGGAGGTTGCAGAAATTGACGAGTTGCATACTTATGTCAATAAAAAAAAGAATAAAAAGTGGCTATGGACAGTCGTAAATCATTTCAAGCCAGGGATTATAACATGGGTATTAGGCGATCGTTCTGCAGAAACTTTTAAGCCTATGTGGGATATTATAAAATGTTGGCAATGCTTTTTATACGTTACTGATGGATGGCCTGTTTATCCAATGTTTATTGAATATATTGACCATATAGTCAGCAAAACCTACATGACCCGTGTTGAATGTGAAATAGGTCGATTAAGACATTATCGAGCTGGATTAAAAAGAAAAACATTATGTTACTCAAAGTCCGAAGAAATGTTGAGGCTTTCAATTAAGTTATTATTGCACTATCTACGTTATAATTCTGTACCGGTACCTATTTAAATCATCCCGTAATTGTGCAACGCCAAATTTGCATACCCATTCAAGCCTGAAGCCGAGATGGAAGTCGAACTGCCCGTCTTGACAATTTCTAAGCCATCAAAACCATCCAGAGACCCAATGCTCAGCAGATCGATTTTGTCCGTGCCATCCTCAAAGTCGTAGATGGTATGCCTGCCCCTGACGACAAAAGTATCCGCACCCTCGTTTCCGTAAAGCTTATCGTTTCCCGCTGAGGCCTTTATGGTATCGTTACCAGGTCCGCCATAGAGGATATCGTCTCCCTTCTCGCCCTCGAGTAAATCGTCCCCAGATCCGCCATAGAGGATATCGTCTCCATCCCAGCCATCGAGTAAATCGTCCCCAGGTCCGCCATGGAGGATATCGTCTCCATCCCAGCTATCGAAGCGATCGTCCCCAGAGCCGCCATAGAGGGTATCGTCTCCCTTCCCGGTATCGACCAGATCGTTACCTGAGCCGCCCATCACGAGATAGTCTCCATCCCCCCAGTAGCTGCGATTTAAGTTCAGCCGACCCCACTTCCCGTTTTCTTTCTCCTCTAAGGGATGGTCATCGCTAGAGATCGTACTGCTCAGCGCTCGGTCCATCGAGATGACTTGCAAACTGCCGAGCGAAACTATCTCTGAGGGGAACGTACCGCTCAGGGAGTTGACTTCCAGATCGAGGACTTGCAAATTGCTGAGCGAGCCTAACTCTGAGGGGATCGTACCGCTCAGGGAGTTGTCGTTCAGCTCGAGATCTTGCAAATTGCTGAGGGAGCCTAACTCAGAGGGGAGCGTACCGCTCAGGTCGTTGTTGTTCAGTTTGAGGTCTTGCAAGTTGCCGAGCGAGCCTAACTCCGAGGGGATCGTACCGCTCAGAGATTCGTTGAAGTTCAGTTCGAGGACTTGCAAATTGCTGAGGGAGCCTAACTCTGAGGGGATCGTACCGCTCATGCTGTTGTTGGACTCCAGGTCGAGGACTCGCAAATTGCCGAGGGAGCCTAACTCTGAGGGGATCGTACCGCTCATGCTGTTGTCGGACAGTTCTAGGACTTGCAAATTGCTGAGCGAGCCTAAAAATGAGGGGAGCGTACCGCTCAGGGAGTTTTGGTACAGATCTAGGACTTGCAAATTGCCGAGCGAGCCTAACTCAGAGGGGAGCGTACCGCTCATCTTCCAGTTGCGGTACAGGTAGAGCTCTTGCAAATTGCCGAGCGAGCCTAACTCAGAGGGGAGCGTACCGCTCATGTAGTTCCTTTCCAGGTCGAGGACCTGCAAATTGCTGAGCGAGCCTAACTCTGAGGGGATGGTACCGGTCATGCGGTTCACCTGCATGTCGAGTTCTTGCAAATTGCCGAGCGAGCCTAAAAATGAGGGGAGCGTACCGCCCATTTGGTTCCACTCCAGATCGAGGACTTGCAAATTGCTGAGGGAGCCTAACTCTGAGGGGATGGTACCGGTCATATCCTTGTTGTGGGACAGATCGAGGATTTGCAAATTGCTGAGGGAGCCTAACTCAGAGGGGATCGTACCGCTCAGGTGATTCTCGTCGGAGTAATTCCGGTCCCCAACGTTCTTAACGTTCTCGTCGCTATAGCCGGACAGTTCGAGCGCATGCAAATTGCCGAGCGAGCCTAACTCCGAGGGGATGGTACCGTAAATGTCCAAGTTATCGTTCAGGTTGAGGACTTGCAAATTGCTGAGGTTGCTTAACTCTGAGGGGATGGTACCGCTCAGGTCGTTCTCGAGCAGCTCGATTTTTGTCACCCGCTCGCCTACTACCGTTACTCCATGCCAGTCTGAGACAACAGAAGCCTTGGGGGGAGTTGAGCTGCTGACATCCCACTTCGTCTGCCAATTCTCTCCATTCATGCTGTGATAGAGAGCCAGAAGGGCTGCATAATCATTGGCATTCAGAACTTCATCTGAAGCTGCCTCAGGAGTCGATCGGACGTCAATGTTAAATTCATCGGATACCACGTTTCCCGCATCATCCGATGCCATTACTGTCACGGTAAAACTGCCCTCAGTAGTAGGAGTGCCGCCGATCGCTCCACTGCTGGAGTCAATGGTTAAACCTTCTGGCAAACCCTCGGCGCTGTAACTAGCAATGTTGTCGTTGATGTCGGAGAAGTGACCGCTGATATCAAATTCGAGGCTCTCACCGGGAACCACTTCGTAGTCGAGAATTGGAGTTTCCACATAGGGATGGTTTTCCAATCGTTTGTTTGCTGACAAATCCTTGATACTCTCGGGGAGCGTACCGCTCAGGGAGTTTCCGTGCAACCAGAGGTTTCGCAAATTGCTGAACTCGCCATACTCCGAGGGAAGCGTACCGCCCAGGGAGTTCTCGTGCAGGTATAGGTGTTGCAAATTGCTGAGTTCGCCATACTCAGAGGGGAGCGTACCGCTCAGGGAGTTCTGGGCCAGGCCGAGCTGTCGCAAGTTGCTGAACTCGCCATACTCAGAGGGGACGGTACCGTGAAAGTCGTTCTTGGATAGGCCGAGGAACTGCAAGTCGCTGATGGAGACGATCCAAGAGGGGAGCGTACCGCTCAGGGAGTTGTTGTACAGGCCGAGGTCCTGCAAGTTGCCGAGCGAACCTAACTCGGAGGGGATCGTACCGCTCAGGGAGTTGCTTTGCAGGCGGAGTTTTTGCAAGTTGCTAAGGGAACCTAACTCCGAGGGGAGCATGCCGCTCAGGTTGTTCCTGTTCATCTCGATTTTCGTCACCCGACCTTCTTCTACCGTCACTCCGTGCCAGTTATTAACAACTTCAGCAGGGGGGGGAGTTTCGCTGCTGATGTCCCAGCCTTTATTGTTCCGCCAATTATCCCCATTCGTACTGGTATAGAAAGCCTTCAGGGCTGCATAGTCATCGGCATTCAGAGGGAAGTCAAATTCTTCCAATCCTTTGATTGTTGCTGATAAATCCCTGATGCTCGAGGGGACCATACCGCTCATGGAGTTTCCGTGCAGCCAGAAGTTTCGCAAATTGCTGAGCTCGCCATACTCAGAGGGGAGCGTGCCGCTCAGGGAACTCTGGTGTAGGTATAGGTATTGCAAATTGCTGAGGGAACCATACTCAGAGGGTAATGTACCTTGAAGGTCGTTCTGGGCCAGGCCGAGCTGTCGCAAATTGCTGAGCTCGCTATACTCGGAGGGGACGGTACCGTGAAAGGAGTTCTTGGATAGGCCGAGGAACTGCAAGTCGCTGATGGAGACGATCCAAGAGGGGAGCGTACCGCTCAGGGAGTTGTTGTACAGGCCGAGGTCTTGCAAGTTACCGAGGGAGCCTAACTCAGAGGGGATGGTACCGCTCAGGGAGGGCGTTGCACATTTTCGGGATGATGGGTTATTGCAGATTATGATAATCTGCAATTTTACAGTCAGAATTTATGTATAGTATGATGTTTGTTTTCGACCTAGTCATAATATGTGTTATCATGGATAGTAAGGCGAAAGAATTAGCTAAAGGAGTCGAACATGAAATGTCCCAGATGTGGTTCTGAAAACATCAATAAAAATGGTCACCGACGCGGCAAACAGAATTGAATTTGTAAAGATTGTCGTCGCCAGTTTCTCGAACATTATTATCCGCGCGGTTATTCAGAAGATGTCAAGAAAAATTGTTTGACAATGTACGTTAATGGCAATGGATTTCGAGGTATTGAAAGGATAACTGGTGTCAGCCATAATACTCAAATTGATTGGGTAAAACAGGCAGCTAAAGAATTACCGTCAATCCCTGAAAACTACGATATTCCGGAGGTTGCAGAAATTGACGAGTTGCATACTTATGTCAATAAAAAAAAGAATAAAAAGTGGCTATGGACAGTCGTAAATCATTTCAAGCCAGGGATTATAACATGGGTATTAGGCGATCGTTCTGCAGAAACTTTTAAGCCTATGTGGGATATTATAAAATGTTGGCAATGCTTTTTATACGTTACTGATGGATGGCCTGTTTATCCAATGTTTATTGAATATATTGACCATATAGTCAGCAAAACCTACATGACCCGTGTTGAATGTGAAATAGGTCGATTAAGACATTATCGAGCTGGATTAAAAAGAAAAACATTATGTTACTCAAAGTCCGAAGAAATGTTGAGGCTTTCAATTAAGTTATTATTGCACTATCTACGTTATAATTCTGTACCGGTACCTATTTAAATCATCCCGTAATTGTGCAACGCCAGAAAAACATTATGTTACTCAAAGTCCGAAGAAATGTTGAGGCTTTCAATTAAGTTATTATTGCACTATCTACGTTATAATTCTGTACCGGTACCTATTTAAATCATCCCGTAATTGTGCAACGCCAAACAATGAAGTTTCCATTAATTCCCGTCCCCAACAAACAGGGACGCTAACAGAACTCCTAGACCTATATCCTATCCTTTGTCAAGCCCGAACCCTAAAGGGTCCGGCTACACAAACAAAGCCCGCCTGCGCGGGCTGTAGACAAAAGTAAGATGTTACTAAACTGCCGAGTGAGCCTAACTCGGAGGGGATGGCACCGGTCAGGTCGTTCTCCGACAGGTTGAGGTCTTGCAAATTGCCGAGTGAGCCTAACTCGGAGGGGATGGCACCGGTCAGGTCGTTCTCCGACAGGTTGAGGTCTTGCAAATTGCCGAGCGAACCTAACTCAGAGGGGATCGTACCACTCAGGGAGCTCTCGTTCAGATAGAGGTTTCGCAAATTGCTGAGGTCGTCCAACCAAGAAGGGACGGTGCCGCTCAGGGAGTTCTGGGCCAGGCCGAGCTGTCGCAAATTGCTGAGGTCGCCCAACTCAGAGGGGATGGCACCGCTCAGGGAATTCTTGGACAGGCCGAGGAATTGCAAATTGCTGAGGTTGCCCAACCAAGAGGGGATCGCACCACTCAGGGAGTTGTCGTACAGGCCGATCTCTTGCAAATTGCCGAGCGAACCTAACTCAGAGGGGATCGTACCGCTCAGGGAATTGCTTTGCAGGCGGAGTTTTTGCAAGCGGCTGAGGTCGCCTAACTCAGAGGGGATGGTGCCGCTCAGGTCGTTCTTGTTCAGCTCGATGGCCGTCACCCGATCGTCTTCGTCTACCGTTAAGTAGTCAGACAAAATTAATTACATATTTTTCTCCAAAATTTTTTATGATTGTTTCAACGGAATCAACTAAGTTTTTCCAGCAAGAATAAGCATCGATTTCAATCCATTCGTATTTAATAAACCGCCACAAGATTTCAATCAAATTCAAATGAGGTGAATAAGTGGGGAGATGGAATATAGTAATATTGCGTTCTTTCCATTCTTCAATCTTATCTTGAATAGCATCACTAGTATGGACAGATGCTTGGTCTACTACAATTACTGTTTGCTTTTCCATTCTCGTGGGAAAAAATGCATCGATACAAGCTATGACTACATCTGAATTAATATTTTGAGTAGATACATACGCTTCTAAATGATTGTGGCGATTCATTATTCCTAATACATTTAATCTGCGGCTACTCCGACTAGGTACTTCTATATATTCCCCAATATTTTGCCATCCATAAGGGACACAAGGGATTAAATAAAACCCACTTTCATCTAAATAATACAAATTAATTTCCCCCAAATTGTCTAACAGTTTCAGTTGTTCAAGTTGTGCTTTTTTTTCCTCA
The DNA here is from genome assembly GCA_005518205.2 of Hormoscilla sp. GUM202. Taxonomy (GTDB): domain Bacteria; phylum Cyanobacteriota; class Cyanobacteriia; order Cyanobacteriales; family Desertifilaceae; genus Hormoscilla. The sequence continues at coordinate 89,822 of RFFC02000008.1, read as the reverse complement.
TACTCTTGAGCTGGGGGGCTGACAGCTACCCCTTTACGCATCCGATGCCAACTCATATTCATTGTTTTCAATATTCTCTGAACAGTTTTAACAATTGCGGAAGTTCGTATAGGAACTAGACTACAACAAAAAGACACTTTTTTTAATTGCCTCGGTTCTTCTTCAGTCCAGGCTTTAATTTTTTCTTTTTGTTCGAGACTAAAGGTTTGCTTACGACCTCTTCCAGACTTATTATATAGTCCGACCATTCCCTCGGAATCCCAATTTTTAATCCAATTGTAGATAGTTCTATAACTAACATCAAAGATTTCCATAAGTTCTTTAACTTTTTTATGTTCTCGATCTCGCAAAAGTAAACAATGTGCTCTTTGACGAACTTGATGATGGCGACTTTGATGATAAATTCGTAAGAGCAATTTTGCAGAAAGCTCATTTATTTCGCGCATTAAAATCCTTCTTAATTTCTCCTAATTTATCGTCATATTATGTCAAATATATCTGGCCGGGGATGAGCATGAAAACCGACTCCCCGTTAGTTTGACAAAAATCTGCTACATGTACGAGTAGCTATATCTAGTATAACAAGTTTTCTCGATTTTGTGCAATTAATTTTGTCCAACTACTTACTCCATACCAGTCATCAACTTTTGAAGCAGGGGGGAGAGTATCGCTGCTGAACTCCCAGCCAAAATTGTTCCGCCAATTCTCCCCAGAAGTACTGGTATAGAGAGCCAGAAGGGCTGCATAATCACCGGGGTTGAGAAGCGGTAGAACATTAATATTAAATTCATCTTCTACCTCGCCTCCCGCATCATCCGATGCAGTTACCGTCACGGTAAAAATGCCCCCAATAGTAGGGTTAAGGGTGCCGCCGATCGCCCCACTATCGGAGTTAATGGTTAAACCGTCTGGCAAACCCTCGGCGCTGTAACCAGCAATGTTGTCGTTGATGTCGCCGAAGTGAGCGCTGACATTGACGCTGAAGTCCTCACCGGGAACCGCCTCGTAGTCGGGAATTTGAGTTTTCACATAGGGGGGGTTTTCCAGAGAGAAACTTTGCAAATTGCTGAGGGAGTCTAACTCCTCCGGGACGGTACCGCTGAGGGAGTTGTTTTGCAGGCGCAGTTTTTGCAAGTGGCTGAGGTCGCCTAACTCAGTGGGGATGGTGCCGCTCAGGTCGTTCTTGTTCAGCTCGATGGCCGTCACCCGATCGCCTTCTACCGTTACTCCATACCAGTCATCGACAACTGACCGCAGGGGGGGAGTATCGCTGCTGAACTCCTAGCCAAAATTGTTCCGCCAATTCTCCCCAGAAGTACTGGTATAGAGAGCCTTCAGGGCAAGATAATCATCGGCATTGAGAACCGGATCGAGAACCGGTTGGAAGTCAACGTTGTATAGCAGCGCTTCGTTTGCAAAACGCTGAACCAGGATATCATTGTTTTTGCCATTGCCATCATAATCGGCAATATACAGTTTCCCGCCGTCACCGTTAAACTGAAGCTCTAAGGGGAGCAGATGTTCGGTGAAATTTTCTCCATCATCCGAGCGCAATAGCCTCAAAGTGCGGGACCGCTTCGCCATCCAACAAATATTGGTCGGATAATTGAGGATTTGATTCTGATTGCCGTTCGCGCAGCGTGGCGCAGCCATTCGCGCAGCGTGGCGTAGCCATAGTTGCCGATCCAAATGAATATCAAGACCAGATCACTTATCTGCCACTGGCTTTCGCCTGATTTTGATAGATTCTGATTAATTTGGAACTGAAGACCACATTTCATAGAATACCGTCCATTAATACCGATCGATTCTAATGTATACCTGTAACAACTTTCTTGTCCAGTACTGGTATCATCTGCAATCAACTTTAACACAGACTTCTGTCAAGTCATGGATGGTTGTTCCCGATCGCGCAGCGTGGCGTAGCCATGGGAAGTTTTTCCTTTTTCCTAAATAGGTCTCCGATCGCGCAGCGTGGCGTAGCCATAAGCTAGTTCTATCGCATCGAAATCGTAGCAGTATTGAACATCATATTGCCAGAACCAGATACTGGGGATAATCTTGACAATTTGCCGATCGCTAAGATGCTTCAAAAAGTCTGGTAATGTCTTGTAATGAGCTGTTATCATGGGATCGCAATACTCAGCGAGTCTATCCACTAACTTAGGATTTGCCCACAGACGCACGAGGATTGACGATATTGACGATCTCGCCTCGGTCATTTAATACCCGAGCAAAGGCATTCGGACGATAGCCCAGAAACCCGGTAGCCCAGAAACCCGGTTTTGCCGGAATTACCGGGTTTCTTGATTTGATGCCAAGATCGCCTCCCCATTCGGACTCATTCCTATTTATCATATTTCACTTTCGCACCATTGAGAAAGCGCTTGAGCATTTTCCGCGCATAGTACAGTATAGCAATCTCAATTCCAGTTCACCTCTGGTTATTTGATTGCTCTTACAACTAGCTTAAACTATAAATGTTGATGATCTTCTATCATATACAGCTGACAGATAAGGCGATCGGGAAATATATACCGGAGTATATATTTATCAAGATAGTTGCCGCTTTTTAAGGATGACTTGACAATAAATATACTACATTTTACACCTTTGCGACTAGAGGCGACTCGCCTCTAGTTTTTCTTTGAACCCTTGTAGTCAGCGCTTACGTAAATCCTAGGTTAGTTTGTGGCATGCATCCAGATATTTACTTGCGATCGGGGTGAACGTAGTCAACAAAATAAAACCTCGGTTCTAACCATAATTTCAACCAACTGTAGAGCCCTAAACCCAACAACGCCGTTAAGATCGCAGGTAAACCCAAGGGCAGTTTCATGCTATCTGGCATTAACGCCACCGCAGCAACAGTCAGGGCAAAATAGGCCAGCAGGATCTTTTGCCAGCGCTGCACTGCCTTTAAGGCACCCCGACAACTGCTGCAATGCCGCGTGTGTTGTTCATAGCGATCGAGCAAAACTTGACGATTTTCATTAATAGGCAAAATCTCGGGACTGACAACGCCTACTTCCTGCCAAGGCAGCCGACCGTGACAATATTTATCAAACCACTTGCGAAACTCAATAACCAATCTATCTGCCTGAGTTGGCATCAGATAGGCAGTTTGCCAACTTTCCTGCTGCTGTTGCAGACAACGTTCTTGCTGATGGAGGATAATCATGTCTCCATCTAAAACCATGTTACGAGTTTTGATATGCGTCCACCACCGAGGAGTGATTTGGTGCAGCATGGGAGCAAAGTTGCGGGTAAACTGGGCCACAAGTCTTGATTTGCCTGGCAACACGGGAAGACAATAGGTTACTAATCCTATCTGCTTTTCGGAACTAAAGCAAATTTCATACTCTAAACGGCAGGGAGGAACAAAAGTTATCCTCGTCTTAAACCTTCTGTCAGTTTCAGCGGCTATGACCCGCGCAGTTGACTGGATAATTTTCATGGCAATGGGTGCAGCTTTGGTGCGATAGCCCTGGATCCCATGATGAGTAAAAGGCACGTGACTGGGGTCAGCGACATTTTCTACTAGGGTTTGCCAATCATATTCCAAATCTCGCACCAATGAAGACCAAACAAAACCTTTGGAGGCATCTATTTGGGGAGAGAGAGGCAGAGGAGTTCGGGCAGCTAGATCGGCCGCTCGGGCATCCGGCCATACCCAGAGTAAATCATTCACCTCCTGGGTAGGAAATACCACAGTACAGAAATTTTGGCTCTTCGGTACCTGAGTTGCTAAACTATCAAATAAATACTCGTCAAATTAAACTAAAATTGTTATACTTGAAGAGTAAACATATTGCTGTACTTGACTTCTGGCATTTTTAATGCTTTACTGAAATTGAGGACAAAGTGAAAACTGAGGTAAAATTATCATGGCTTCAAAAGGACAACTCAAACTACTAACAGATTTTCTGAACATCCCAGATGTTAAAGTTACTCATTTCGTACAAGATACATCTCTAGGAAAAATCCTCTCCGTAGCGAGTTTAACTTCAGAAGTAGCCTGCCCTCATTGCGGTCAAATGAGTCAGAAAATTCACTCCTATTATTCACATCTAATTAAAGACTTGCCTATGAATGGTCAAAATGTTTATTTACAGGTAAATAAACGAAAAATGAAATGTGAAAATTGTTTAAAAATTTTTAGTGAGCCTTTGGATTTTTGTGAACCAAAACGCAACTATACTAAAAGACTTGCCGACGATATATTGAATCAGGTAAAACATAGTAATATTAAAAGTGTTGCCGAAAGAACCGGGGTAAGTGAGTCAGAAATTGAAACTATGTTAAAAGATTTAAAAAAAAGTTTGGTAGGTCAAAAACCTCAAGACTTAAAACGATTGGGGATTGATGAAATTAGCCTGATAAAAGGACAAGGTAATTATTGTGCGGTATTAGTAGATTTGGACAATAGTCAACTTCTAGCTTTAGTCCCCGATCGAACCCAAGAAGCCATTGAAAAAGTGTTGCTATCTTGGGGAATAGACGTGTTATCAGGCATAGAAGAGGTTAGCATTGATTTATGGCGTCCCTATAAAACTTTGGTAGAAAAATTAATGCCTCACGCCGAGGTAGTAGCTGATAGATTTCATGTAATGAACCAGGTTCAAGAAGAATTAGACAATGGTCGTAAGCAAACAAAAAAAGAAGTTAATAACATGGATGATAAGAAGAAAAAAACTGCAAAACTCAAGGTGCTTCATCACAGTAAATATGTCCTTCTTGCTAATTCCGATGATTTAAATGAAGCTCAAAAAAGCCAATTAGAAGAAGTCAATAAAGAATTCCCGAAGCTGCAAAAGATGCATGAATTAAAAGAAAATTTTAGGAAAGTATTTGAAGAGAGCATAAATTGGTTTGATGGCTTATTGAATTTAGCAGAATGGTTGAAACAATCAGCAGAATTATTTCCCAAAAGTCAAGGAACAATCCGTCGCTGGTTAGTGGAGATAACAGCAGATTTTGAGCAAAAAACAACTAATGGCATTGTTGAAGGTATTAACCAAAAAATTAAGTTAGTTAAACGGTGCGGATTTTGTTTTCGTAACATAGAAAATTTTGAGCTAAGATGTTTATTAGCTTTTCAAAATTAGCAATAGTTTAGCAACCCAAGTACCGAAGAGCCGAAATTTTGTTGATTTTTCCTCACCAGTTCGAGGTTTTCTGCTTGAGGAATGCGAGTACAAATCCCTCGGTCATCGAACTGCCACCCGTGATAGCTGCACATTAAGTTGCCAGTTTGCTCGTCTATCCTCCCTTCACTCAAAGGTGCTAAACGATGAGGACATCGATCTAAAAATACTTGATATTTTTGGCATGACTTTGAGTGCCAAATTACCAAGCGGATGCCCAAAAGGGTAATTTGTGTTGGTCTCTGAGGATCCAGGTCAGCAACTGGTGACACCGGATACCAATTTTGAAAGAAGTTGAATTCAGTATTCATCCTTTAATTTTCCTCGTTCGTCCGACGGGCAGATATCCTGTCCGGGAAGCATTCGATAGATATTAGTTCCGACAAAGACTTTATTATAATACACAAAACTGTTATAATTTTCCGCAATGCTGCGCATTTTTTTTGCAATCCTATGACAATGTCTTGGAAGACTGCGATAATGTCTTGAAAGACCGTGGCAAAGTTTCGCAAAACTGATCTGATGTCTTGGAAACTTCTGGCGCATCAGCTAAGTGAACCGAAAAATTAACCAAAACTTGCGCGACTTTAACTTAATTATGTCAGAGTTTGTTTTAGTTGGGTCGATCGGGAGAGCATCAGCAGAAATTTACAGCAACATCACGGACAAGCAGCAGCGAGGATAACCGGCGATCCGCTCTCCCTTAAGGACTGGGAGGGAGGGTGCGAAAGGTCCGGTGCTGCGACCAGGCCCGAGTCCCAGAACAGATCCTCGTTTTCCCAGACAGCAAGGTCAAGGTACAGCAAGCAAGTTTATTGCTACACTTGGCGAAGGACTGTAACAGACGATCGTAGTTAAAAATGTTTTGGGCTGACAAAATCGCGACAGACGCACAAGGCTACCAAGTGGTCAACGACTCCAAGACCCCCTCGGGCCGGGTCCATGTCGGATCCTTGCGGGGTGTAATCATTCATGAGGTCATCTACCGGGCCTTGAAACAGGCGACCAAACCTGCTAATTTCCTATATGGCTGCGATGACTATGACGCCTTGGATACAGTACCTAAATATCTGGACCAGAGCAAGTTTGCCCCTTATCTAGGCTTTCCCCTCTGCAACGTGCCCTCCCCAGAAGACACCGCTAGCGATTACGCCAAGTATTTCATGGGTGAGTTCCTGGAAGTGTTTGACTATCTGGGCATTCAGCCAGAGGTCTACTACCTAAGAGACGCCTATCGGACGGGAAAGCTGAACAATTATATAGATAAGTTTCTGCAAAATGCCCATCTGGTCAGAGAAGTATACAAACAAGTGTCTAAGGCAGAACGGGCCGAGAACTGGTATCCCTTTCAGGTTATATGTGAGAACTGCGGCAAAATTGCCACCACCGCCGTCACGGACTACAATGGTTCGGAAGTATTTTACCGTTGCCAGCCGGACGGGACAGATTGGGTGCAAGGTTGCGGGCATTCCGGTTGGGTTTCCCCCTTTGATGGCAACGGCAAGCTGCCCTGGAAGGTAGAATGGGTGGCAAAATGGGATTTGTTGGGGGTGACGATCGAACTAGCAGGCAAGGATCACTCCCAAAAAGGCGGTTCCAGGGATGTGGCAAACGGCATCTGCCGGAAGGTATTACAAAAACAACCGCCGTTCCATTCTCCTTATGAATTTATCCTCGTGAACGGCACCAAGATGAGTTCGTCTAAGGGTGTGGGTTCTTCCGCTAAGGAGATCGCAGCATTATTACCGGCAGAACAACTGCGGTTTTTGATGCTGCGGACTCAACCCAAAACGGCGATTAATTTTGCCCCCAACTATGAAACGGTCACTCGCCTGTTCCGAGATTATGATACTCTCAACAGCAAGTATCAAGCTCGGCCAGAATTATCACAAGAGCTAATGCCCCTGTTTTACTCCCAGTTGGACTCACAGAACGCTGCGCGAAAAATCGAAACTTACCAACCTTTTGAGTTGAGCACGATTATTTCCCTGTTGCAAATTCCCGGTCTGGAGATTGTGCAGGAACTGGCCAAACGGATCGGCAAACCCTTGAGTGAGTTGGACTGGGCAATATTAAACCAAAGAATCGCTGTGGGCGAAAAGTGGCTGGCGGATTATGCTGATGAAGAGGAAAAGCTGGTAATATATTGGGATGCGGTGCCCCAACAGGCCCGATCGCTGACCGCCTCACAGCTGACTTACCTGAGTAAGTTAGCAGAAAAGTTGTCGGCGGCGACAACCTGGGATGCAGAAGATTTGCAAACCACGATCTTTGCCACGGCCAAAGAGTTGGAGATTAAACCCAATGTGGCTTTTCCGGCCATATACTTGTCCTTCCTCGGCAAGGAACGGGGTCCGAAAGCAGGAGGTCTGCTGTCCTACTTGGAAAAAGATTTCGCGATCGCGAGAATAAAAGAAGTAATAGGTTCGTAGTGAGTGGGACGTAGACGTAGGGTGGGCACCGCCCACCACCATCGCCTGAACCCTCGCGCCACTTGGGAATGTGTAAATAAGTCGGTCCACTTACTTACTAAGAAGGTCGGGAAGGACTAAAGTCCTTACTACGAACGAGGAGAACGAAGAAACAATGAGCAAGAAACCGAAGATAATAGTAATAGATGACGACCCGACAGGTTCTCAAACGGTACATAGCTGCTTGCTGCTGATGCGGTGGGATGTGGAAACTTTGCGGTTGGGTCTTGCTGATGAAGCGCCGATCTTCTTTGTACTGAGCAATACCCGGGCCCTGACACCAGAAAAAGCTGAAGCCGTGACCAGAAATGTCTGCCAGAATCTTAAACAGGCGATCGCCCTAGAAGGAATAGAAGATTTCCTGGTAGTCAGTCGTTCGGACTCGACCCTACGGGGACATTATCCCATAGAAACGGATGTCATCGCCACAGAAGTCGGTCCCTTTGACGCCCATTTCCTGGTGCCAGCATTCTTTGAAGGGGGGCGCATAACCAGGGATAGCATACATTACCTGATGGCAAACGGCGTCGAGACGCCAGTACATGAAACAGAATTTGCCCGAGATTCAGTTTTTGGCTACCATCACTCCTATCTCCCAGATTATGTAGCGGAAAAGACAAAGGGAAAAATTCCTGCCGACCGGGTAGAAAGATTTTTACTGGCAGATATTCGCAGCGGGACCCAGTCGCGCCTGATGCAACTGGAAAACAACCAATGTGTAGTAGTGGATGGGGAAACCCAAGGAGACTTAGATAAGTTTGCAGCTGATGTCCTGGGAACAGCAGCTAAAGGAAAACGTTTTCTATTTAGAAGTGCAGCGAGTATCTTAACTTCTCTGGCAGCATTACCCCATCAACCAGTAATGCCCGAACACATGAATCAATACGTGCGGGAAGGCAAACCCGGTATAGTAATAGTGGGTTCCCACGTGAAAAAGACCACCCAACAGCTGGAAAGTTTGCTGCCCCAACCAGGTATAGTAGGAATTGAAGTTAAGATCGGTGATTTACTAACAGAGTCGGCAGGAAAACGAGAGGAATTGTTGGATGAGACCCTCATCAAGGTGCGGGAAGTCCATGCCACGGGGAAAACACCGGTAGTATATACGAGTCGCGAGGAAATAACCTTCCCAGATGTGCAGACGAGGTTAGAATTTGGGGCAGCAGTCTCGGGTTTGCTGATGGATATCCTGCGGGGTCTGCCTATGGATATCGGTTATTTGATTAGTAAGGGTGGCATTACCTCTAATGATACCTTATCTAAAGGTCTGCTGTTACAATCGGCAAGGCTACTGGGTCAAATTATCCCCGGATGTTCGATGGTCCGTACTCCCCTAAATCATCCTCAATTTCCCAATTTGCCAGTAGTGCTGTTTCCTGGTAATGTCGGAGATGCAGATGCGCTGGTCACAGTTTATCAACGGTTGATGGTCCGGCCTGCCCAATGAACAATGAACGAGATACAGAAAAGCAATTGATTGTCAAGAATGCCGAACAGGAGTCTGTCGAGGCAGAAGCATCCTCTCTATCCATGGAAACAAAAGAGTTGGCTGAAAATATGGAGAATAAGGGAGAGGCAGACAATGCTGTAGCATCTGGGGAAGCGGTGACTATTAGCCCCTCGTCGGGAGAAAAGCAGGTAGAGTCAGAGGAAAAAGTCCAGGGAAAAAAAACAGGCGCTCGCCATCTGCAAGTGCGGTTGAAAGCAGCAGGGGACCACCTACTGTTAATGCTGCCACCAGAAGCAGAGTTCGGGGGCACCTGGAACGAGTTGTGGCAACAGTTGCAACTGCGGTTGCAAGGGGGGGTAAAGTTTTGGCAACCCCAAAGTCAAGTACAACTAATGGCCAGAGAAAGGTTACTGGATGGACGGCAGTTACAGGCGATCGCGGACGCCTTGTCGCAAGTGCAGCTGCAACTGAAGCGAGTGGAGACAAGTCGCCGGCAAACAGCAGTAGCGGCGGCCACTAGCGGCTACTCAGTAGAACAGATATCACCCGATCGTCACCTACAGCAAGCAGCAGAGGCAGAACCCCTAGCAGAACCCCTATATCTGGAAACAACCGTGCGATCGGGGGTAGAGATCCGTCACCCCGGAAATGTGGTAATCTTAGGAGATATCAACCCAGGGGGTGCAGTAATCTGCCAAGGAGATATCCTAGTATGGGGGCGTCTGCGGGGAGTGGCCCATGCAGGAGTAGATGGGAACAGCGACTGCGTCATCATGGCGCTGCAAATGGAACCAACCCAACTGCGGATCGCTAATTATTTGGCCAGAGCGCCCCAGCAGCCACCAGCCCAATATTACCCGGAAGTTGCCTACGCAACAACAGAGGGGATTAGAATAGCCAGAGCCACGGATTTTACGAAAAAGCCAACGGACGAGCAGCGAAGGAAAGAATCATGAGCCGTATCATTGTGATCACATCTGGGAAAGGAGGGGTGGGAAAAACCACCTGTACCGCCAATTTGGGCATGGCACTAGCGCAGCGGGGTCGGCAAGTGGTATTGGTGGATGCTGACTTTGGACTGCGGAATCTGGACCTACTGCTGGGGCTGGAAAATCGGATAGTATACACGGCAGTGGAAGTGATAGCCGGGGAATGCAGGTTGGAACAAGCTTTAGTCAGAGATAAGCGAGAACCCCGGGTGACCCTGCTGCCAGCAGCTCAAAATCGCACTAAAGATGCCATTAACTCCGAGCAAATGGCCCAGTTGATCGAAAAGTTGGCAGCAGGTGGCTACGATTACATTATCATAGATTGCCCCGCAGGCATAGAGACGGGGTTTAAAAATGCGATCGCCGCCGCCTCGGAAGCGGCGATCGTGACGACGCCAGAAATAGCGGCAGTCCGGGACGCAGACAGGGTGGTAGGCTTGTTAGAAGCAAGCAATATCAAAAAAATAAACTTAATAGTAAACAGGCTGAAACCAGCAATGGTAGAAGCGAATGACATGATGTCAGTGCAGGACGTGCAAGAAATTCTGGCAATTCCCCTCATGGGGGTGATTCCCGACGATGAGTGCGTGATTGTATCTACTAACAAGGGAGAACCTGTAGTCTTATCGGCAAATAGTTCCCTCCCGAAGGCGGCATTTGCTAATATTGCTGGCCGTCTGGAAGGTGAAAAGGTGGACTTTCTGGAACTAAAAGAACCAAATGAAGGTTTTTTGGCCCGGATAAAACGCCTGTTTTGGAAATAGTGGAACAAGCATTGAAGATTTCGGTAAAGCAGTGACAAGTTGTAAAAATACCCCCTGCCAGCGATGCTAAGCGAAATATTAGAAAAATTGTTTCCCTGGACAAGCAATACGAATAGTCGCGAGGAAGTAAAGCGTCGCCTGAAAGTAGTGCTAGCATACGATCGGGCGGGTTTGAACCCGGAGATGGTGAAGAAAATGAGGGAGGAAATATTAGAGGTAGTATCTCGCTACGTGGAAATTAATTCCGAAGAATTGGAGTTTTTGATCGAAAACAACGATCGGGCGACAGCATTAATAGCAAATATGCCAATTAGAAGAGTGAAAGTCAGGGAATTTGAGTCGGAAGCGGAAGGGGAGTAGCAGAGAGAAGAGGATGACAGATATTAAAGAAACTATGAGTTGCGAATCTTTAGCAGAATGCGTGAAGGCATTGTCTATGTCGGCGATAGAACGTCACGTATTTATATGTGCAGATCAGACAGTGCCGAAATGCTGCGATAAAGAAGCGAGTTTAGAATCATGGAATTACTTGAAAAAGCGCCTGAAAGAACTGCAACTGGATAGGCCCACAGAGGCCCGATCGGGTAGCATATTCCGCACGAAGGCCAATTGCCTGCGAGTTTGTCAACAAGGACCGATTGTAGTTGTTTACCCCGATGGAGTATGGTATCATAGCTGCACGCCCGCAGTGCTGGAGCAGATTATCGCATCCCATCTGCTGGGTGGGGAGGTACTGTCGGAATATGCCTTCCTGACCCACCCCTTACCGGAAGTAGCGCCCGGCTAACAGGAAATGGCCATAGAGGAATCTGAGGAATCTGAGGAATTTACAGGTTCAGAGACCGGGGCATAGGAAAAAGAACACATTATAATAAGTATAACCCCGGTTAATACTGTATAATAGATATATAGCATTTTTCAATAAGGTGAGGTACAGTGAAAGCATTGCTATCAGTGGTTTTCATGGCTGGCGGCTGTACCTCAGAATTTCGAGAAATGCTATAAAGCGAGTAAAACAAAAAGAGGGAAAAGAAGATGCAAAATCAGAAGCGACTACTACTGGTTGACGACGACCCTAACCTAATCTTGCTAGTCAGGGACTATCTAGAATTTCGAGGGTACGGCGTCATGACGGCAGATAATGGCAGACAGGCGTTAGAGATTCTAGAACAGGAAGATCCGGACATGATTATCTGCGATGTGATGATGCCGGAAATGGACGGATACACCCTAGTAAAACAGGTGAGGGAAAACCCGAAAACAAATTTAATCCCATTTCTATTTCTGTCGGCGAAAGGTCACAGTGCCGACAAGGTGAAGGGATTGAATAGGGGGGCTGATGTCTATATGGCGAAGCCCTTTGAGCCAGAAGAGTTGGTGGCGCAAGTAGAATCATCCCTGAAGCAGGCATCGCGCTTGCTGGCGAACAAGCCTCCGAGGGCAATTTCGACAGAACCAATATTCCAGAACGTGCCTGCGGACGTAACCTTGACCCCCACAGAGTTAAAGGTCGTACAATTTGTATCCCAGGGGATGGCGAATCGGGAAATTGCGGGGGAAATGAATGTCAGTCAGCGGACAGTGGAAAGCCACGTGTCCAATATGCTGACTAAAACGGGTCTGCATAACCGCACGGAGTTGGCTCGCTGGGCCATGGAAAATAATATGGCTTGAAAATAGGATGACCAGGGATCGGAGTCAGCGATCGCACTCCGATCCCTGCTATGAGATCCGTCCGAGCTGGAGCGCCGCGCCTGCGGCATGCTAGTAGACCACGCCGCAAATAATTCCGATAACTTAGATGAGCAACGGCTTACCGCCAAAGACCGACAGGATCTTCGCACTTGCTGTCGTCTTGGCTAATCGTTTTGTTATTATCGCTGGCGGCCGCTTTCAGGACAATCTGTGTCCGCACCACCTTGCTGTGCGGCGTTTCACGACTGCGGGCAATCCCTGAGAGCAGTTCGGAAGTGGGCGTTGCACATTTACGGGATGATAGGTTAATGCATATTATTATAATCTGCAATCTTTCAGGGAGAATTTATAGTTAAGATGAGGGATTTTTACCCATTAGTCAAAATTAGTGCTATAATGGAGTGTAAGGCGAATAATTTAGTTAAAGGAGTTGAAAATGAAATGTCCCCGATGTGGTTCTGAAAAAATTAATAAAAATGGTCACAGACGAGGTAAACAGAATTTGATTTGTAAAGATTGTAACCGTCAGTTTCTCGAACATTATTATCCGCGCGGTTATTCGGAAGATGTCAAGAAAAACTGTTTAACGATGTACGTTAATGGTAATGGATTTCGAGGGATTGAAAGAATTACTGGCGTCAGCCATAATACTCAAATTCAATGGGTAAAACAAGCAGCTAAAGAATTACCGTCAATCCCTGAAAACTATGAGATACCGGAGGTTGCAGAGATTGACGAGTTGCATACTTATGTAAATGAAAAAAAGAAGAAAAAGTGGCTATGTCCAGTTGTAAATCATTTTAAGCCAGGGATTATAACATGGGTATTAGGAGATCGTTCAGCTGAAACTTTTAAGCCATTGTGGGACATTATAAAATGTTGGCAATGCTTTTTTTACGTCACTGATGGATGGCCTGTATATCCAATGTTTATTGAAGATATTGACCATATAGTTAGCAAAACATACATGACCCGTGTTGAAGGAGAAAATTGTCGATTAAGACATTATCTAGCTCGATTAAAAAGTCAAACATTATGTTACTCAAAATCATCAGAAATGTTGAGGCTTTCAATTAAGCTATTATTGCACTATCTACGTTATGATTTTGTACCTGTCCCTAGTTAAATCATCCCGTAAATGTGCAACGCCCGGAAGTGTTCTGGTATGAGGTTGAGCGGTTTCGTCGGTCGGGCCATGCGTGAAGTGAGCTGTGTTTTTGTAACTTAGCTGTGATTATAACACACTAGCCAATATTTGTGCAATTATTGCGGTAGGGAGCACCACTGAAATTATGGCCTGGCAAGGGTTTCAGCCAATCCTGATGCTAGTTATTGCCTCGGCTAGCTATATTATCAGATATTTGCGGTGTGGGCTCCTAGTCATTTATTTTCGCCATGCTACAGTAGGGAAGAGCATTTTCACTTTTGACTCGCGTGGGGGAATGTAAAGAAAAGTAAAATAATCCTGAAATAGGGTTGCCGATCGGACCGAGGCTTTGCTATAGTGTTTATATAAATGCCGGTGTGACTCAGGGGTAGAGTAGCTGATTTGTAATCAGCCTGTCGCAGGTTCAAATCCTGTCACCGGCTTTGTTTCACTGATACTGAGGTTTGTAGTGAGGACGGAAGTCCTCACTACAAACCTCAGAAAAATCGGATGATTCGTAATTGTAAGTCAAGCTAATTGAAAGCGATCGCATGTTTAACATGCCCACGCACCCAAGATTCCAGGGTTTTCTTGGCAGTCGCGATCGCCTCTTGGGTGGGATCTGCTGCGAAGCTCAACAGGTTAATTAACTCCCAATGTTAATAGACCGGTGATTGCTATGTCGCGTCCAGGAGCACCCACCCTGTCGTGCGCTCCCGCGCACGACATGGGTGGGTGTCTCCGGACGCGAAGCTCCACGCCTCGCTACCTTTGCTGTTTTACCTAACAGCCCTGTTACTAGTAATGCCCATCGCCACCGCTGGGCGGCCATCTCGTCCAGACATTTAACCTCGATCGACCAGAATCTCAATCGCCAGGCGATCGCGTGTTCCATACCCAAGGGATAAAGTGACCTCTCTTCCGCAATTATCAAAAGTGAACATTATGCCAACTCTGTAGTATTCGACAGGCTTTTTGCCTACTTGAAAATCCTCAAAGTATTTTTCCTGTATTTTCCCGAAACCCTTGCGAGACAATGAATCTAGGTATTTAGATGCGAGACTTAGGAATGTCTCATACTCAAAATCATACTCAAACTCCCATGACAAAGAAAACATCTTCTCAAAAACGCAACCACCGGTACAAAGGGAAAGTAGGGGTCCGGTCATTTCAGGGCATGCTCAGTCTACGCTTACCTCGGTTCCTTTTTGGCGGACAGCAAAAAATTATTGGCGTTGCACATTTTCGGGATGATGGGTTATTGCAGATTATGATAATCTGCAATTTTACAGTCAGAATTTATGTATAGTATGATGTTTGTTTTCGACCTAGTCATAATATGTGTTATCATGGATAGTAAGGCGAAAGAATTAGCTAAAGGAGTCGAACATGAAATGTCCCAGATGTGGTTCTGAAAACATCAATAAAAATGGTCACCGACGCGGCAAACAGAATTGAATTTGTAAAGATTGTCGTCGCCAGTTTCTCGAACATTATTATCCGCGCGGTTATTCAGAAGATGTCAAGAAAAATTGTTTGACAATGTACGTTAATGGCAATGGATTTCGAGGTATTGAAAGGATAACTGGTGTCAGCCATAATACTCAAATTGATTGGGTAAAACAGGCAGCTAAAGAATTACCGTCAATCCCTGAAAACTACGATATTCCGGAGGTTGCAGAAATTGACGAGTTGCATACTTATGTCAATAAAAAAAAGAATAAAAAGTGGCTATGGACAGTCGTAAATCATTTCAAGCCAGGGATTATAACATGGGTATTAGGCGATCGTTCTGCAGAAACTTTTAAGCCTATGTGGGATATTATAAAATGTTGGCAATGCTTTTTATACGTTACTGATGGATGGCCTGTTTATCCAATGTTTATTGAATATATTGACCATATAGTCAGCAAAACCTACATGACCCGTGTTGAATGTGAAATAGGTCGATTAAGACATTATCGAGCTGGATTAAAAAGAAAAACATTATGTTACTCAAAGTCCGAAGAAATGTTGAGGCTTTCAATTAAGTTATTATTGCACTATCTACGTTATAATTCTGTACCGGTACCTATTTAAATCATCCCGTAATTGTGCAACGCCAAATTATTTCGCTAGGACTGCAAGATAATCCCACAAACCGAAAGCAAGCAGAATTTAAAGCGAGGGAGATAGAACTTGATATAGACAAAGGCGATTTCGACCAGACGCTGAACCGTTACGGACTGAGGGAGAAACTTCGCTCTCACCCTGATGACGACAAAGTTATACCAGTCTCACTAGCAAAGCTATACGAAAAATACATAACCTCTCGTCAAGATCTGGTGAAACCAAGTACCTGGACAGTCAGCTACCAGGGAACTCTGAAACGGCTGAGGCGATCTCCGTTTTTCGATGTAACAGCAGAGTTGACTTCCGACCAGGCTTACCAGATCTACGATTGGGCAATATCCAGATGGTCTCCCGATATCGCTCGCCAATTGATGATGCAGTTGAACGCTTGTTTTAATTGGGCAACTGCAATAACTAGCTGGATGTTTCGCAATAAGCAACTGGAAATTTTGCAATAAGTAACTGATTTTTCGCAATAGTCGCTGGATTTTTCGCAATAAGCGCTCGATCGATCTGTCACCCATTAGAACCAAGAACCAGTACCCAGCCAGCAACCCGGTAATGTAGTATATAGCGCTATACATGTGACAAACATGTGACCGCGACAACCAACCCAACCACTGGGATGGCGATCGCGGTAAGCTTGGGGCTCGCACCAGGCTCGCGCCCCTTCGTTGCCAGAATCTAGGCAGAATTTGGTCACCAGAGAGTTTCGCCAACTCCTCAAGATAACGCCCCCTCGCTCAGTGATAAACTCGTCACCAAACATGAACAACGCCAATCCTAAGGAAAATATAAAGATTTTGTCGGGGAGGCATTGGAGACACGGCCAGATTCATAATATTCAGCTTTCCTACAAATAATCTGCTTAACAGACGTCGAGTATCCTCGCTTCCCCAAAACCATCTTACTTCTCCAGTCGATAGGGACAACAGTTGATGAACGAGACCAAATAGGTAAGATAACTATATGCATCCGAAGAAGACTTCCCGATCGCTTGAATTTTACTTCCATCACTTAATCTCAAAGAAGCAAAATTCTCACCTATGTACCTAGCTTTAGGTCGGTTTTTTGCATCAAAAATGGATATTATAGCAGATTCCTTAGGGTAAAAAATTTGAGTGGAATAAGTGCCCGCCCCCCACTTGTTATTTGACTTTTCCTTAAAAATCAAAAGCAAGACAGGCCTATTTGCACCAGGACGTAACCCGTAATAGTCTGGCATCGCCAGGACTGGATCTTGAATGTTGCAAATCGAATTTTGGATTAAGTTTAGCTTTTGCAAAAGTCCCATAAACCCTTGGTGCATTCCCTCCAGGCCGCTCCCGGAAAAAACCTGATTAGTCACAGCATTTGCATTACATTCTGTTAAATCAACATTCAACCTTGCTTCAAACTCTAATATTTCTGTAATTGAATCAAGACGATCTAAAACTTCCGTTAGATCGCATTTATCCATCAATATAAAATGGTCAAAGCACTAGACAGAATTGAAGCTATTCTAGAGGGCATGGCGGTTGAACGAAAAGCCGATCGCCAAGAGATGGCTTCGTTAAGGACAACCGTAGCAGATCTGGCCCAGGCAGTGGAGTTAGATCGGCAAGAAAGAGAAGCGGAACGGCGCTCCCTGGCCGCTCAACTCCAAGGGGATCGGCAAGAAAGAGAAGCGGAACGGCGCTCCCTGGCCGCTCAACTCCAAGGGGAACGGCAAGAAAGAGAAGCGCAATGGCGCTCCCTGGCCGCTCAACTCCAAGGGGAACGGCAAGAAAGAGAAGCGGAACGGCGCTCCCTGGCCGCTCAAAGGGAGGCCGATCGCCAAGACATAGCAGAATTAAGGAATACCACTACAGCTCTGGTCGAGACAGTAGAGATATTTCAGCGCAACTTTGAGGCCACTCAGCGCAACTTTGAGGCCACTCAGCGCAACCTTGAGGCAAGCTCACGCAAATTCGATCAAATCATGACTTATGTCACGGGTTTGCAAGTCGAGAACCGTCGCATTTTCGAGCAGGTGTTTGGTCCAGATTTCGATAAATAAGAAAATGTGAATTAGGGGCGAACGCTCGCAGATGTTTCATTCGCAGTGTTTCATTCGCAGTGTTTCATTCGCAGGTTAAAACCTGCGGCTACAAAAACCAAGCCTGCCTGCGCAGGCTAAGATACCAGAAAGGGGCGATCGCATTTAGCCTGGGGATATGTGTTAAGATGTAAGCCGACAAATGTCGGCTTTGAGGAAAAGTATGAGTCTAGTTTTAGAACCCAAAACCCTTCCACTCCCGCTGCGGGAAGAGGAAACCGGGGCTATCCAAGTAAGAAACTCAAGAGTTTTGTTAGAAATAGTGATTCAAGCTTTCCAGGATGGGTGTAAGGCAATAATTACTTTCGCCCGGCGGGCTTGATTACGAGGATGCGTCCTGACTGCTATAATTAATTGCGGTTATGGGGACTGTCAAAATCAATTAAGGGACCCTTGGGGACAATGCGGGTGGGATTCACGTTCGGGTGACTCATGTAATAATGGCGCTTGATGTGATCAAAGTTGCAAGTTTCCTTGACTCCTGGCAGCTGATATAATTCTTTCAGGTAATTCCACAGATTTTGGTAATCCCAGATATGGCGGATATTGCACTTGAAATGTACGTAATAGACTAAGTCAAAGCGTAACAGAGTCGCGAACATGCACCAGTCGGCTTCCGTTACCCGATCGCCACAGAGATAGCGCTGATGAGCGAGAACTTCATCCCAATGGTCCAGGGCCTGGAAAAGTTGGGTCACCCCTTCTTCATAGGCGGACTGGGTAGAAGCAAATCCGGCCCGATACACGCCATTATTGATCGGCTGGTAGATAGCGTCCAAGGTTTCTTCAATCTGGGATTGTAAATCCCGGGGGCAGAAATCCACTTTTTTTTGGGCCACAGCCTCAAACTGCGTATCAAACATGCGGATAATTTCCCGGGATTCATTATTGACAATTGTGCCAGTTTGTTTATCCCAAAGCACTGGCACCGTTACCCGGCCATTGTAGTTCGGGTCAGCAAGAAGATAAACTTGCCATAGATATTCGGCCTGGTGGACGGGATCGGGAATGCAACCCGGTTCTGTCTGAGAAAATTCCCACCCGTTTCGATCGATTACTGCCGAGACTACTGACAGACCGATCGCCTCTTCTAGTCCCTTCAACTTCCGCACGATCTCGGTCCGGTGGGCCCAGGGACAAGCCCAACTAATATAGAGATGATAGCGATATGGCTCGGCCTTGAAGCCACTAGAGCCATCGGCGGTAATCTGGTTACGAAAAGTCGTCTGGGGACGAATAAACCTGCCCTTCTCGTCTTCTTGGGACCGGGAACTTACCCACTTGCCATCTACTATTAGACCTAAACCCACGAGGAGCCACTCCTAAGCTAGCACTACAGATATATTTTAGCAGCTTTTTAATCCCGATCTTCAGTCAGTCTCAGCAAAAATAGCAGGGAGACAAAGAACATCAGCAAAATCCAGATGAATAATAGGGTAATAAATGTCGTCCGGAAAAAATAGGGCACTCCAAACAGCACCGCAAAAAAAAGCACCGCAGCAATAACCAGGTATTGGGCTAGCAGTCCGAAACAGCCATGCACTGAACGAGAAAAATTCTCGTCTTCTGGTGGTCTCATTATTCCTCACCCGATCTTCTCGGCAGCAGAAATGCTAGCCTATAAGAGTACCACGCTGTTGTGTCTGGAGGGTAGTGCGACTACGATGTCCCCCCCCTCGCAATGACAGACTCCGCGACCTTAAGCTCAAGTCGATCCCTTTGAAAGTATAGCAGGTACATGAAAAAAGTAGTAGTAGGGCTCTCGGGTGGGGTGGATAGTTCGACCGCCGCCGCCATCCTACATCATCAAGGATACGAAGTTGTCGGTCTCACCCTCTGGCTGATGAAGGGCAAGGGACAATGTTGCTCTGAGGGAATGCTTGATGCGGCCCGCATTTGCTCCCAGCTGGGTATTCCTCATCACATCATCGATAGCCTAGAAGACTTCCAGGCTAATATAGTAGATTATCTGGTATCGGGCTATAGCAACGGCATCACGCCCCTGCCTTGCTCTCAATGCAACAAGGCAGTCAAGTTTGGCCCCATGCTCGCATATGCCAGATCGCATTTGTCAATAGAGGCGATCGCGACTGGGCATTATGCGCGAGTGAGCTATAATCGGGATAATGGACGTTATCAGCTAAAACGGGCGGTGGACCTGACCAAAGACCAGTCCTACTTTTTGTATGACCTACCCCAGGAGTTGCTGGCAGCGGCAGTATTTCCCCTGGGGTCAGTCCCCAAAACCGAAACCAGGCGCATCGCCGCAGAGTTGGGACTGTTAACTGCTGATAAGCCAGAAAGTCAGGATTTATGTCTAGTGGAAGCCAATGGTTCCATGCAGGCGTTCCTAGACAAATACATTAATCAGAAGACAGGGGATATCGTTGACCAGTCCGGAAAGGTACTGGGTCAACACAATGGCATTCATCATTATACGATCGGTCAGCGGAAGGGACTGGGGATAGCCTACTGTGAACCCTTGTACGTAACGGGACTGGACCCAGTCATGAATCGAGTGATAGTCGGGACTCGGGAGCAAGCGGTAAATTCTCACTGTACAGTAAGTAGGGTCAACTGGGTGTCCATATCCGCACCAGATGGACCCATTCGGGCCCAAGTCCGGATCCGCTATCGTTCCCCAGCAGCACCAGTGACAGTAATTCCTTTAGCAAAGAGTAGAGTCAGGTTAGAGTTTGACGAACCCCAGTTCAGCATTACTCCGGGTCAAGGGGCTGTTTGGTACGATGGAGACCTGGTGTTGGGTGGAGGAATTATCGATCGCAACTGACAATTAAAAATTAAAAATTGACAACTGACCGCTGTCAACTGACCACTGACCGCATTTCATGCCGATCCGCCAATCGCGAGCCTGTTAACATAAAGGAGGCTGGAGATATCCAAGGTCAGGATGAATTGGTCTCCAGCTTTTCCCAGTCAGGATTTAGGATCGCACAATCATGGAAATAGTTGGTTTCAGAAAGCCCAAAAGACCGCCCCAACCGGATGCTGACGCTGAAGTGGCGCAGAAACCGACCGCAGCAAATCAGCCTGAACGAGAGAAGAAGCTTACCGGGCCACCAGCGAGACCAACTTCTCTGACACAGAAACCTACCAGACCGAAGCCGCGACCGCAGCTAAAATCGGAAAAAAAGAAATTTGAACTGAAAATTGTTTCCTCGGCGACTAATTCCGAGGGAGAACAATTCCGTCCTGGAGATCTGGTGCAGCTTGAGGTGATGGGGTTTGCGACCAAAGCGAGAATCACTAGCTTTTATCAGGCCAAGGAGAACGGAGAGGTTTGGGCAAGTTATGTACCCGCTGGAGAGGAAATGTGGTTGGGCGGTTGCATCCAAGCTTCACAGCTATCTCGCGCCACCGCTTAATCTAGCTAGACTGGTATGGGAGGCTCGATCTGCTTGAATTAAGAAACCCGATTTTTCTAAAAAACCGGGTTTCTGGGTCAGGCGCAGCCGGAGTACTGGTGAATCTGGCCCCAGCCTATGTGACTGGAGTTTAGACTAAATTTTTAAGAACAGGGCAGTGTCGAGTACAAGACTCCGCTGCCCATGGTAGATAATGATACGTAACAAAAATCATGTCTACCTAATGATGATCTTCGAGAATCTTAGCGGGACTTTGAGAAAAAATAGGCGTAAGCGTTACCAGGCCAGGCTGCGCCAGGTAACGAGGCATCAAACCCTTTCACAGAGCCACATTGGGGTCTCCATGGTCTCCCTCGACCCAGGCATGGCTGGCACGCTCCGGGACCCTTCCGCTACGCAGTGCGCGATCGGAGGCAGTTTTTGCTCCGGGACCCCTCCGCTACGCAGTGCGCGATCGGGCGCAGTCGAATGGCTCGTTTTCGGGTTTTTAAGCCGTGGCTGAGCATCTGTTTTTGCCATTGGGGTTCAAATTCTTGGCAGAAGTCATCGATGTGGCAGAAAAGTTCTTCTAAACTAGACATGGGAGAACTTGGCTGAACGAGGTTTTACAATCTTCAGCTTACCAGAGTTCTCCCTTTCCTCCTTATCCCGAACTGACGTTTGGCTAGTATCATCCCAAAAATGTGCAACATAAATTTATGCTAAAAAATTGCCGATTATTATAATCGGCAATTACTTATCATCCCGTCCTTGTGCAACGCCAAAATCACTACATATTAACCACTACCCATTGCAATTCGCTGCGATTCGCAATCTTCACAGAATATCTCGCAGTTGAACTGTCTCGATCGAAAGTTGCTGGGCTTGGTTGTTGCGTATTAGCTTAACTTGCAGTACCTTCCCAACACCACTGCGATCGACCATCTTCTGCAACTGCTCGGCGGTAGTAACAGGTTTCCCATCAATTTCGACAATCACATCTCCCCGACGCAAACCAGCCTTAGCTGCAGGCGTATCACGCATCACTCCCACCACCAATACGCCAGTAGTTTCTGGCAGTACTATCGATGAATTGGGGTCGCTATTGTTTTCCCTTGCCAGTTCCGGTGTCAGGTTGGCTATGCGCACTCCAATATAGGGGTGAGGAATCTCTTCTCCACGGGCCAACTTGTCTTTAATCGCTTTAGCTTTATCAATTGGGATAGCAAAGCCAATACCATTCGCGTTAGCACGAATAGCCGTGTTAATGCCAATCACTTCACCCCGTGAGTTCAACAGCGGACCGCCGGAATTACCAGGATTGATCGCCGCATCAGTTTGAATGAAGTCCACGCGCTTGTCAGGAATGCCAACCTCTGAAGAAGAACGGTTGAGGGTACTGACAATGCCCAAAGTAACAGTATTGTCCAATCCTAAGGGGTTGCCAACCGCGATCGCCCAGTCTCCCACCTGCACGCCAGCGGAGTCTCCTAACTTAGCCACAGGCAAATTATTACCATTAATCTTGACAACTGCCAGGTCTGTCACCTCATCTTTACCTAGCACCGTTCCTTCAAACTCGCGTCCATCCTTGAGCGTCACCGTCACTTGATCGGCTCCACTCACTACATGGGCATTGGTCAAAATGACCCCCTTGCGTTCAACAATGAAACCCGAACCCTGTCCCCGCTGACGTTCTTCCCGTGGCAATTGCTGCCGGAACCTGTCACCAAAAAAGCGATTGAAGAAGGGGTCGTCAAAAAACGGATCGAAGTTACGGGTGACAATGCGCTCCGTGTCAATTCTGACCACCGCAGGCCCTACCTGCTGCACCGCTGCGGTCACAAAGTTTGTGCCAGCTTGAGGAATTTGTAGTGCTACCGCAGATGGGGGTATCTTTACTTTAGCCCGATCGGGTAAGGGATCTGCTTGGGAAGGTAAAACCGCACTCAGGGCGAGCAATGCTCCTAGAGCGAAGGCCAAAACATGGGTACCCAGAAGGCGCAAGGCGCGGGAATCCTTTTTCCACCGCATAGTGCCAATCCTCTCTATCTAGATTTCTAGTACTCTCTCTATTGATGATTATTGATGATTATTGATAATTTTGACAAAAACTAGCCCCAATTTACAGCCTCATGCGGTGGGTAAGCTCTCCATTCTTGGGGAGGATAGCCGCCCGCCGTTCACAAATGCTTCTTTACCTTAGGAACTAGTAGGGCGGCACATACGAAGCGTCTATATAAAAGGATCGCCTGAAACCCTCACCCAGTAAGAGATATAGCCCTTTGAGCCTAAGAGGATGTTGGGAGCATCCCAGTTTTCCGCTGAGTATAAATACTCAGAAGTGGTTTCCTATACATTTGTGCAAATTTCCTTCCGTTGGGAGATGGCGGCGCTCAGTCCTTGCAGGGTAATTATTCTGGTAATATAGAAAAAATATCAAAAAGGAGCAGGTTACATGACCCCAAAAGAAAATCAAAAACTTAAATACTATCTCAAAGAATTATCAAAACTCCTCTATGCAGACACGCCCAAAGAGCATCTTCAAGACTTTGAAAGCCGAGAATTGGCAGTCCGAGAGCATTTACTTAAGACAGTTGGGCCCGAAATAGAAAATTTTTTTTTGCTGATGGGGAGCCGGAGAAACCGGGTCGCAAGCGGCAAGTCAAAACCTGCGTAGGAACGGTGACAGTAAACAGCAAACAGGCCAAAAAACTGGGCTTAAAGAAAAGCACACAAATCAGTCCAGTATAGTCCAAGTGTTGCTGGGTATTGAGTGCAAATGAATCATATCAACAAGCCGAAACAGACATAGAGCTGCTGACCGGTATCAAAGTGGGACACAGCAGCTTACATCGATAGCGTAGCGTGTGCAAGGAAGTGAATTTGCCTGTTGGTCAGAGCTGTCAACCTTCCGCTTGATGAGCGTCGATGGTGGCAAAGTACGTTTAAGAACCGATTTTTCTGAAGTCGGTCCCGGACCATGTGAGTGGCGAGATTACAAAACGGTCAGCCTACATGGGGAGGTGTGTGGAGCTTACTTTCAGGATAATGTTGCCCTCGTGGAGTGGGTTAAGAAACAGCCCTTCACAGCTTAGGTTACTTGTTTGGGAGATGGTCATGATGGCATTTGGAACATTATGGCCCAATTACTGCCAGCTCATGGCAAACGTGAAGTTCTTGATTGGTATCATTTGGTAGAGAATATCTATAAAATTGGCGGTGACAAGAAGCGTTTGAGGCAAATAAAATCATCTCTGTGGCGAGGCTTTATTGATGAAGCCTTAGAGTTGTTAGCTACTTGTAAAGGAACGCAAGTACAGAACTTGCGCACTTATTTAACTAAACATCAATCTAGGATTGTCAACTACGACATTTATCAATCTTTGGGTATTCCGATTGGTTCTGGAGAGGTTTCCTCTACGGTCAAACGCATTGCCTCTCGTCTCAAGCTCTCTGGGGCACAATGGCTTCGTTCGTCAGTTAACCAAATACTTCGCTTACGCTGTGCTTATCTTAATGGCGCTTTTTTACTAAGTACAAGTACTTAGTAAAAAAGTGGGATGCTCCCAGGATGTTTGGAAACACGAGTGCGATTCGTTCCCAAATCCATAGCCTGGGAGGAAAACGTCCGGGAACACCCGGGAAACTTCCTAACTGACCCTTGGATGCGGGTGCAAGTCCCGTCCTGTAGGAGATACAGTGACTCCCAACCTGACCACACCGATTGGACTCGGAACTCCAAAGAGTGAAGCTGGTAACAGGCCGCAATCAGGGGTGTGGTCAAAAACAGTTGCTAAAGACTGAGTAAAAATGTGATGCAAGTCTGGTTGTCAAGCTGCTTGTTAAAGTGAGAATGATAATCACAACTTGCTCTTAACTAAGGCGAAAACTCATAAAAAGCGAGCACATGCAAGCAGCGCATGCTCTCGTGCGACTCCCAGGACAGAGCAATATTGCCACGACTACAAGTCTGCCAGAGATGGTAGCAAGGGTCGTATTCATGACAGGAATGACGAAGCTGAGGAGCCGGATGAGGTGAAAGTCTCACGTCCGGTTCTGAAGACGAGTCGGGAAGGTGACTTCTTGGCTTAGTTTAATCATGTGAACAATGACTAAAGCATACTCCAGTAATCTAACCCTTGACCAGTATGAATTTATTGAACCGCTGATTCCACCGGCTAAACCGGGAGGTCGTCCCGGTATCACTTGACATAGCGCGATCTAAAATATTATCACGCATTCTGATGTCTCCCGGACGGCGAAAACCCGCCAGACAAGGCAAGTGATACTGCCCCTCCAAGTCTGTATGTGGTCCATCCTCAATGCTATTTTCTACATGGTTATTCAAGGATGTAAATGGCTAGATTTGCCAGGATATTTTCCCGCTTGGCAAACGGTTTACACTTAACTAGCGCAATTGGCGCCTCAATGGCATCTGGCTAGCTATACACGCTCGTTTACATAGAAAAAACGCGCTCGTTGTTGAACGCACTTTTGGCTGGCTCAATTGGTGCCGTAGACTGAGCAAAGACTATGAACATCTGCCTGAAACTTCAGAAATTATGGTTTATATTGCTATGATTCGACTCATGGCGCGGCGCTTGGCTTAATTTTATACCTTCATAAACTTTTCAAACAGCCTCTCATCTACTTCGACGGCGAAGGTCTGTGTCTCGGTCCCCTGTGCAGCAGTAAAGGTCATAAAATATAGTAAATAGTTAGGCAAAATTAATTTGAGATTTTTCTCCAACGTCTCTCAGCACATCTTCCACCGCTGTAACTAAACTTTTCCAACTCGGCATCAATATTTAGCCACGAAGATTTAATCAGCAAAATTTAAATTATATTTTCCATGGCTGGCGCCACACGGCTACGCCTGCGCGATCGGGAGAATCGGCGGGCAAATAGAATATTGTCAAGGATTTTTTCCAGTTTTATTGTTTATTATTTACTGCCTTACTCGATAGACGCATTATCCATCACCTGTTTTTTTTCCGATCGCGCAGCGTGGCGCCAGCCATAAGTACATAGGCAAAATTATTTTTATATTTATCGAGCGAGTAAATCTCAGGGCATTTTAATTCCTGAAACGCTTATGTGATAAGGTTTTCAGCTATGATTTTCTCGATCGTTCGCGGCTGACCCAAAAATATAAAAATAATTTTGCACAACTACTTAGAGCAAAAATAATCTATGCATGCTCTGACTACCTCACTATTTATCTGACACTCAAATAAGTAAGGCTCTCTGAAAATTATTGCGGTTCAAAAATCCTCAGACATCGTCTACTGTTTTGACTTTTTACCTGGACAACCGTGTTCTTGCCATGCATAAGGGACATATGCATTTAAGCAAAACCCGGTTTCCTCAAAAAATCTTAAATCAATAACTCGCTCTTCTGGTTTTTTTAAATTTTCTAATTCTTTCTTTTTTTCTCGATCTTCCGTGGGGTCTGGCTCCCCGGCTACCCGCTTTTTGCTCCTTCGATATCCCCCAGAGGGGACGCGCCTTAAGCACTACCTTCGATATCTCTGGGCGATGTCACTTGACACCCATGAGATCCTATTATCTACATAGCTATGATTCGACTCATGCTACGCAGACTAGCCTGAAACATTTCTTACCTCTACGTGTTTACAAACATCCTCTAAGACCATCATATCCTATTATTAGCTACATTTGACTTCCGATCGCGCAGCGTGCGCACGCTCCGGGCCCCCTCCGCTGCGCGAATCGATTGGACCGATCGCATCCGGTAAGCAGTAAGCCTGATGCGATCGGCTTACTGCTATATGCCGATTGCTAATATCTGAATATTTACTCATGCTTTACCAGTCTGGCCATACCCGCATCGTCAGAATCTAACGGAGGGAAAGAAGGCAAATCGATCGCGCTGCGGGTTTTGACAGCCAGACGGTAACTCACACTTTGCAATTCTGCATGCAGTTGACGGTTTTCCCGTTGCAGCATATCCAGTCTTTCTTTCACCGGTTCTATCCTTTCCGCAAACTTCTGGCGATAGATATGAGGCAATTCCTGTACTGCCATTTCCAACATCCGACTACGATCAGTCAATTCCTGGACTGTATGCCGCAGTTGGTAAATTTCCGCATCCCGAGAGGCAATTTGCTCTTGATAAAATCCTATCTGTTCGGAAAAGCCTCGTAGCTGCTCTTGCAGAGCCTGAATTTGGGCCATATTACCTTCAGATTCTGATTGATTAGGCATAAAACTAGCATTGCCTTTAACCAACCGGAAAAGCTCTTGAGACAATTGTTGCACCAGCTGGTCGCGCATCTGTAACTCTTCGCGCAAGTGAGTCATTTCTGCTTGTAGCTGTTCGGGATTAACAGTAGTATCGTCGGTAGTAGTAGGCACTTTTTTATAGCTCCGTTAACTTACTGCCCCATAGTCTTCGATCTTCTCTTCCCAGCGACGTGCCTGTGATGCACGACGGAGATCTCGCCAAATTGCCGTTGCCGCTAATGTACCATCTGCCACAGCAATTGACACCTGATTCAGACCTACTTTTAAGTCTCCCAGGGCAAATAAACGAGGATGGGAAGTGCGACACATATCATCGGTAACCAAGTTATTGCCCTGCCACTCCAGATCCAGCCCCTGGAGATATTCATTGTGATAGTGAGAACCCATCGCCACCAGTCCCGTTTCCAGTTCAACTGTCGAGCCATCGGCCAGTTCTACCCCGGTCATTTCATGATTATGCCCCAAAAAGCGTTTGATGGGCTGCTCAACTAGGGGATAGCCATGTTCTGCCAGTTTCTGACGCATTTCCATACCGACTGCAAACAGCCCCTGAGTAAACACGGTGATGTAGGGGGTAAACCAATTCAAGACAAAAGCTGTATTTATCGCGCTTTCGGAACCAACGAACAACCCGCAATTCTTATCAGACATTTCGTAACCGTCACAGATCATGCAGACATGGAGATTGTATCCGGCATAGTCATAGACATTCTGCATATCTGGTACCTGGGGCAGATGATCTATAATACCACTGGCGGCGATCAGGTATTTAGAGCGAAATACTGGATATATGCTATCTTTCTTACCAATCTTGACCTTAACTGCAAAATTTTCCCCCTCATCTGAGACTTCTTCGACATAACCCCGTAGATAATCGCCATCCAGAGAGAGAAAATGTTTCTCTCCCTGTTGCAGCATGGTACGTCCTGCTGTATCTGGAGGCAAACCCAGGTAATTTCTCAAGTCCTGCATCCAGAAAGAACGCCCCCGCCCTTTTTCGATCGCCAAACAGTCCAGGCGATATCGCTGTAGGTAAATCGCAGCTGACAGTCCCCCGGCACCACCCCCAACCACGATCGCATCGTATAAATGAGATAACCGCTGGTCTAAGTTGTTCTTGGATAGCTTCATCGCCTTTTCTTCTATAACTTATGCGTTATATTTTTTTACTGCTGTTTTAGAGTTGGAAATTTAGAATTGGAAATTTAGAATTCGCCTCCTTCCCTAGATCCGCCTGGGAACTCCCCCGCCTTTTCACCACCGGTGCGGTAGAATAGTTCAAGAAGCGTAAGTTTTGTGCTTGCAATAATTCTATCAGATTATGCAACATAATCTTTTATAGTAGTTAGCGTTTTATCTTAATATAACTACTAACTACTAACTATTATCCAATTACATGAGTTGCAAATAAAACCATAAATTTAGGTCTCAGCAGGTTGTGGCGTCTTCACTGGGTCCTTCACCTCCTGCTTAATGGTAAGATAGCGAATCACATCGGAACTGAGGCGCATAGAACGCTCTAGAAAGGCGATCGCGCTTCCATCGGCCTGGTAATTCATTTGGATATAGACACCCTCTCGTTGTTTTTTAATCTCATAGGCGAGACGGCGCTTACCCCGGTGCTGGGTTTCCAGGATTTCCGCTCCCATATCACGCAGCAGGGTTTGATACTTCTCGATCGCCCGCTCGGTCAATTCCTCGCCCAAATCAGGACGCAGGATGTACATTGTTTCGTAAACGTAACGTTTCATGGATGGGTGAATTCTCCTTCTGGACTAGACGGCTTCTGCTCCGGCGGTATCCGGTGACTTTTGTTGCACAAGCAAGGACTTACTATTGTATATTAGACCTCTTGCAAAAATAACGAGCGGGCAAAGCATTTGAATAACTTTATATATTTGTCTATAAAATTAGGTCCAAATGCTTTGCCCCTACAGAAAAATTGACTTATGCAAGAGGTCTATTATCAAAGCTAGAATATTCTGGCTAAAATCACGAAAATATATTTTTGCCCGACCCCTTGATGACTACCTGGCGTCCCCTGGGTAATGCGAGTACGATGTCCCCCCTCTGGGGGTGCGATTAGCGCGTCCCCTGGTGGGGGGACATCGAGCGACCAGGGTACGCCGCCACCGGTGATGGTTGGGAAAAATCAAGATTATAGAGTCTTTAGGAATTGAGGTTATGGCGCAACGCTACGTCCGAGTGCAAACGACAGAGGGACAGATTTACTACGGGTTACTGCAACTGAACCGACAGGTGCAGGTACTGGATGCTCCCCCGTGGTTGCAAGGTCAACCGACTAATCTGTCCCTAGAGTACGAACAGTACCAGGTTCTCGCCCCCTGCGCCCCTTCTAAGATTGTGGCGGTGGGGAAAAATTATGCCCAACATGCAGCGGAGATGGGAACCCCTGTACCAAAGGATCCCTTGTTATTTCTCAAGCCATCCACCACAATCATCTCAGCCGGTAGTCCTATCCGCTATCCGTCTCAATCCCAGCGAGTAGACTATGAAGGCGAATTGGCTGTGGTGATCGGCGATCGTTGTCTAGATTGTACCCCAGAGCAGGCGAGCGCCAAGATTTGGGGCTACACGATCGCCAATGATGTCACTGCCAGGGATCTACAGCTGCGGGACGGTCAATGGACGCGGGCCAAGAGTTTTGATACCTTCTGCCCACTCGGTCCTTGGGTCGTCAGAGAATTAAGTCCGGGTGCCCGATTGCAAACCTACCTCAACGACAATGAGAGTCCTGTACAATCTGTCTCCATTGATGATATGGTATTTTTACCTGATTTTCTCGTCTCCTACATCTCTAGGATCATGTCCCTGTTACCAGGGGATGTAGTATTGACTGGTACCCCAGATGGAGTGGGGCCCATGCAGGTGGGCGATCGGGTCCGGGTGGAAATCGAAGGCATCGGCTTCCTGGAAAATCCCGTTGTCTGAGGTGTCTCCTAGGATCTCGATGTCTCCGACAGGGCAAGCCCTGTTAGGGCTGCCGGTTATAACAATAGTTCCTAACGGACTTGCATGCGAGCTGCTTCAGTTATGAGCGGCATTTCCGAGTCACGCCCCATGAGTGAGGACGAGACTGCATAGACACAGGCGATCAAGATCGCCAGAAATATTGTATTGTAAAGCGTTTCTACCACCAGAGGCACCTGAATAACATTAGCCAAGAAAGGTACAACCAGACTACAGAGAATCAAAGCGATGTCGATCAGAATCGCCTGCATGGTGTTCAAACGAATAAAGTAATTGATGTCAGTATTTCTGACCACCAGTAAAAATAAGCCAAAGAAAATAATCAGCCCTGCAAATGGCACGCCACGGTAAATTTGCAGCAAGGGCACCAGTGGTAGAAAAATTACTCTCAGAGCCGGAAACTGCTCAAATAAGAATCGGTCAAACCCAAACCCCAGTCCATCGATCAAGGGCAGCAAATAAGGCAGGGCCGCAAAAATTCGGTCCCGTACAGTTGTAGATCCTTGCCAAGTCATGGTAGTATCCTCTCCAAGCAGTTGCAGCAGTTAGTTAACCTCTATACTCCACAATAACGCAGCGGAGGGAATAATTGCTCAGTCTGGGATGGTGAGGTCGTTTCCTCTTCACCCACCCTGTCGTTCGCCATCTGGCAACGACATGGGTGGGTGGATCGGTAAACGACAGGCGGCTATTCCACCTTGGCCAATCGAAAGCCCATTTGACATTCATACTGCTCTGGTTGCTGAGGGGCCAGTTTCTGAAGGGCTTGACCGCAACGCAGCTGACCGCCCTGCCAGCGGGGTTCGCCCTGGCGATCTGCAAGTAAACAGCCTTGACAAACTATTTTGTAAGCGAGGATTCGATCGTCTATTAAAATAACTAACATGCTTACCTCCAGCAGCTCTGCGAGGCCAATATCTTCATTTGGCGTTGCACATTTTTGGGATGATAGCAGTCAATGGCTGCCGTTCCCTGGCTCCCGCCTGGGAACGGCAATTTTCAACCCTTATCATCCCGTAGTTGTGCAACGCCCTTCATTTTAAGTGGGTAGTTGTTTAGCATAGTGTTAATCAATACATAACTTAATATTAGCACCGATCGGATTGGGCAACTCTACCAGCACGTCGGACTCCAGTAATTAGATCCAGATCGCCGGATTGTCCTAGTTTTCAGTTATGATGGTTGACTTAGGAGACCATTGGTGCTTGCGATCGCCTCTTGGGAGCCTGAAACTGTTGTCAAATTTGGGAACCAGATGAGAGTAACTCGGACAAATATAGACGAATTGGCTAAAACAGATCCGGTTGTGGCTGAAATCATCCAGTCCGAAATACAGCGTCAACGGGAGCACCTGGAACTGATAGCCAGTGAAAATTTTACCTCACCAGCGGTGTTGGCCGCTCAAGGCTCGGTTCTGACCAACAAGTATGCCGAAGGGTTGCCGAAAAAACGCTATTACGGCGGCTGTGAATTTATCGATAAGGTGGAACAACTGGCCATTGACCGGGTTAAACAGCTATTTGGTGCAGGTTGTGCTAATGTCCAACCCCACTCAGGCGCTCAGGCTAATTTGGCGGTGTTCCTAGCTCTGCTGGAGCCTGGCGATAAGATTATGGGTATGGATCTGTCTCACGGAGGTCATTTGACTCATGGTTCCCCCGTGAACGTTTCGGGTAAGTGGTTTAAGGTCTGTCATTATGGGGTGAGTGCCTCCACAGAGGTGCTGGACTACGACCAGGTGCGGGACCTGGCGCTTCAGCATCGTCCTAAACTGATAATTTGCGGTTATTCAGCTTATTCTCGGACGATCGAGTTTGAGAAATTCCGGGCGATCGCTGATGAAATTGGTGCTTACCTGCTGGCAGACATTGCCCACATCGCCGGTTTGGTTGCCACTGGTCATCACCCCAACCCCCTTCCCTACTGTCATGTGGTGACTACAACCACTCACAAGACCCTACGCGGTCCCAGGGGTGGTTTAATCATGACCAACGATCCCGAACTGGGCAAAAAGTTCAATAAAGCTGTATTCCCCGGTACTCAAGGCGGTCCCTTAGAACATGTAATTGCTGCTAAAGCCGTTGCCTTTGGCGAAGCCTTGCAGCCTGAATTTAAGCACTATTCGGCTCAAGTGATTGCCAATGCCCAAGCCTTAGCGCAGCAGTTACAGCAGCGGGGTCTGAAGATAGTCTCTGGTGGCACAGATAACCATTTATTACTCGTGGACCTGCGATCGATCGGCATGACTGGCAAGCAAGCCGACCAGATCCTCGGTGATATTAATATTACTGCCAACAAGAACACAGTGCCCTTCGATCCAGAATCCCCCTTTGTCACCAGTGGTTTGCGGCTGGGATCGCCAGCAATGACCACAAGGGGCATGGGCACAGGGGAATTCACTCAAATCGCTAATATTATTGCCGATCGCCTGACTTCTCCAGAGGATGATACCGTCCAACAAGACTGTCGGCGTCGGGTAGCTGCCTTGTGCGATCGCTTCACTCTATATCAACACTTAAGCTATCGGGTGCCCTGAAGAGCCTAATTCTCACCAAGTGCAGTCAGAAGCTATTCAATGCTTAAATTAAGAAACCCGGTATGAGCAAAAAACCGGGTTTCTGGGCAAAAGAGTGAAACCATCCCCCGTGGATGTACCCCTCGATGAAGTCTGTAATTGCTCTCCACCCAACTGTAGTGAGCCTATAGAGAAATAATAGCTTAAATTTATATCCGAATATCCGGAAAATCTCAAAAAATATATAGTTCTGTATATAAATGTCATAACTGTGGATAACAGTTACAATTGCAAATGAATGTATAGCCCCCAAGCATAGTTTCAGATGCCTTACCAGTTGTACCACCTGGTTGCCTTTATAGTATCCGCCTTGGTTGTCCTAGCAACCACGCCAATAGTCAAGCAAATAGGACTAAAAAGTGGGCGGGTGGATATCCCTGACAAACGGAAAGTTCACTCTGCGCCAATGGTGCGCTTAGGGGGTGTGGCCATATTTTTAGGTACAATTGGAGCCCTATTGGTAGTCTGGTGGGCGGGAGGCTTTGGCGTTTTGGCCCCAGATAAAGAGTATGAGGTTTGGGGAGTCACGGTTGGCAGTCTGGCTTTTTTCCTGATTGGCCTAGCAGATGACCTATTCGGTCTCTCGCCTTTCTCTCGACTCCTGATCCAGGTAATCATCGCTAGTTGCGCCTGGAATGTAGGAGTGCAAATCGAGTTTATCACAATTCCCTTTGCTGGTCTAGTCTCTCTACCAGACTGGATCTCAATGCCAATCACTGTGATTTGGCTAGTGGGAATGGTGAATGCGATTAACTGGATCGATGGTCTGGATGGTCTCGCCGCAGGAGTCTCGGGAATTGCCGCCGTGGTAATGTTGGTTGTCAGCTTATTTATGGCTCAACCAGCAGCAGCCTTAATTGCCGCTGCCCTAGCCGGGGGATGTTTGGGATTTCTACGCTATAATTTTAACCCCGCCCAGATCTTTATGGGAGATGGCGGAGCTTATTTTATGGGATTTACCCTGGCCGGAGTAGGGGTGATTGGTTTGGTGAAAACTACTGCTGTTACAGCTGTGGTGCTACCTTACTTGATTCTGGCTGTGCCGATTTTGGATATGTCAGCTGTGATTTTGAACCGACTTCTTAATGGCCGATCGCCCTTTATAGCAGATAAGCGTCATCTGCATCACCGACTGCTGTCAGCTGGTCTTTCCCATCGTTTAACGGTTTTATTTATTTACTCCTTGACTCTCTGGGTGGGAAGTTTATCTTTGGCTGTCGCTGGTATCCCTGGTGGTCAGTCTTACGCGCGCGGTGCTACCTTACTCCTAGGTTACATTTCCTGGAAGGTTGAAAGGCAAGCTCGACAGTAATGTAGTAAGGGACTTGCGGGAAAATAAGATACCAGTCAATAGGGGACAATGGTGATATCCCATTTGGGCAAGTTTTCAGAGCGTTGCCAAAAGACTTTGTAGGGTTTTAAGGCATCTGCTAAGACTTTAACCCCAGTTTCATAGGTAGTTGTGACCAAATTAACAATCGGTTTAATACCTTTCCAGGTCATATTGCTAGCCCATTTAACTGCCGTTTCAACTGAATCTAAGATAGCTCCGTTCCAATAGTTTTCCAGTGCCGCCCAACACCGCTCAATCTGGTTGTATTTGCTGTGATACGGAGGGTAGTAAATCAGTCTAATTTTCATCCCAGTGGTTTGGGAAAACTCAACCATGCGCTCGAGCAATTGCGTGCGGTCACTGCGAGTTGCAGAGCCTCCATCCAAATCAATCGCTAACTCTTTGAGATGGGAGTAATGATTTTGATTGTCTTGCCACCAAGCTGATAAGCAATCGACAATAAAATCACTGGTTTCTGCCGATTGACCAAAGTAAATCGAAAGTTGGTCAGTTTCAGTGTTCAAAATGCCAAATGGGACTAAAACTGCTTGCCACTCTGTATCGTGGTCCAAAGCCTGTTTTGCCTCTAGTCCCCGGTCTTTGCCCCCTCGTGAGAGGTTGCCAATTTTGACCTTGGCCTTGCTATCAATTGAGAGTCTCAAGCACTCAGGATTGTCATCAGTAGCTTGGTTCTGACGGAAGACATTCTCGAAAATTGCATCTGTTTCGGGAATCTTCTTTAACGGTGTTGTCTTTTTTGTTTTTTTTAGACTATATCCAAGCCGATTGAGAATCTCTCCGATGGTTTGACGACTGGGCAGTTGCCAATTCTCATACCCCTTCTCCTCAATTAAAGCTTCTCGCACTGATCGGGCACTGATACGCGAATATAACAAAGAAGATTGAAATTTGGGGTCGGCTTGCGCTTGAGCATCGACCAAGGCTCGTATATCTGCTTCCAAGTTGGGAAGATTCTCTTCGCTCTTGTGCCTCCCTCTTGCTCCATAGTTATCTACACACACAATCCCTGTTCGCCTCTCATTTAGACCGAGTTGGACACTGTGGCGATTCCAACCCATCTGAGTCTCTGTTTTCCGAGCTGAACCCTCGAAGTAATCGGAGGCCACTTTGGCCATGTAGTCCCTCTTTTTGTGACCTGTTAGCTTCTTGGCGGCATCCTTGAAAGTGGCCTTGACTTGTTTGGTTAGCATTTATACTCTATACCTCGGAGAGCGGGTTTGCAACAGAACTATACGACTCCTTTGCTATCCTCTATGATAATTGGTATCTTATTTTCCCGCAAGTCCCTAATAATTGAGATTTGAGCGGGAGTGATTGAGTTTTGTTGATTATTTATTATGCCCATTCGCGGCATTTGGTAATTCAAAGTTTGCCATGTGGTTAAGGGAATGAACGAAAGATACGGGTTCTCGAGTTTTAAGCCATGGAAAGGATTGACACAGTCAAAAGAGGGTGCATCCCAGTTTCGCAATGAGTAGAAATGCTTAGTCGAACGGGTTCCGAGATGGTGTTAAGCTGAGACAGTCGGTAAACGCTCCCTCTAAAACTATGAATCCTGAAAATTTAGCTCAAATTAAAACCTATGCTTTGGGAATAGCCGCCTTGTTGTATGAGGAGGCCCAAGGGACTGTTCCAGAGCAATTGAAAACACTCTCAGGACTCGAAGCTACAGTCCGTGGGCAGTTGCTTCAATACGTCAGTCCAGAGATTGCCCTTTTTTTATCGAAAGCACCAGTGGCACCACCGCAGGGCGAACCCGAATCTTAAACAGCATTTTGGGCCAGCTCCTCATCACGGAGAAGCAAGCGACTTATTTTGATGTGAGAGCCTATAGCCAGTGGAGTCCCTATCTGGAAAAATGTTGCTTGTTACTGAGTGCGAACTCTTCTTATGAGCACGCCTCGGAAGATCTTAAGCAGCTCACGGGGATGAGCGTTTCCCGGGGAACTCAGCAACGACTGGTGCAACGTTATGAGTTTGAATTACTGACAGTTAAAGAAGCCGTTTCCTCAACGAGCGCTCAAGAACCGAAACTGCCCCTTCAGGAGTTTGAGTTGCCCACAGCTAAAGAAGCCGTTTCCTCAACGGGCCCTCAAGGACCGAAACTGCCCCCTCAGGAGTTTGAGTTGCCGACGGCTAAAAAAGCTGTTTCCGAAATCAGCCCTCAAGAACCGAAAGTGCTCGCCCATGAGTTGAAGTTGCCGACTGTCAAGGAAGTTGTTGAGGAAATGAGCATTGATGGGGGGAAAGTACGCTTACGGACCCCGCAAGGGAGACCCTGTGAGTGGCGCGATTACAAGGGCGTTAATCTACATGACCTCGGGGTAGCGGCCTTCTTTCGGGACAATGCAGGACTGGTCAAATGGGTCAACCAGCAGCCCTTGGCGAATCCACTTGTGAGTATCGGAGACGGTCATGATGGCGTTTGGAATTTGTTTGCCGAGATTGGCCCAACCATCTTCCGTCTGGAAATCCTCGATTGGTATCACTTGATGGAAAACCTCGAGCAAGTCGGTGGGTCCAGCTCTAGACTGGCACGAGTGAAAGCTCTCCTATGGTCAGGCAAGGTAGATGCAGCCCTCAAAGAATTTGACGACTGGGAGCATCCACGGGTTGATAACTTCAGGGCCTATGTTACTAAGCATCGTCACCGCATTGTGAACTATGGCTATTACCAAGCCGAGGGAATTTCAATCGGTTCGGGAGAGGTGGAATCAACGATTAAGCAGGTTGCGGCACGGGTGAAGCTCTCAGGAGCGCAGTGGAAAGCTGCCAATGTTCCCCAAGTTCTGCGGCATCTCGCAGCGTAGGGGGCCCGGAGCGTGCTTATCTCAATGGAGTATTCTCAAGGTGAGTCAATCTTGACATTCTCATCATCTCGTGGTCTGTCAAGATAAAATTGACGAATTTTACGGAGATAACCGCTTCCGAGCCTTCCCTTCTCTTATCCGTCATCATTTCCTTGACATACCAAGAGTCTATTAGTGACAGTTTAACAATGAAGTATTTTGGCTCATTGCCAAATTGGTCCGAGCCTTCCCTTCTCTTATCCGTCATCATTTCCTTGACAGACCAAGGGTCTATTAGTGACAGTTTAACAATGAAGTATTTTGGCTCATTGCCAAATTGGGATGCACCCGTCAAAAGGATAAACCGGGCTATTGCGCCGCCCTTCTTCAGTGAAGGAATGAAGATGATTGAACAAAGAGATACCAACATCTCTCCCATCTCTAAACAAAGAAATGTATTTCCAGTCTGGATAATAGGGCAAAGCGTCAAAAGGTAAGTGAGTTTTAAATAATCTTCTATCCGGTAACTTTTCGATTCGCTCAATCTTTTGATTTAAACTGTCTTCAGGACATTGTTCTTCGACCCACGGACTTAACTGATGAATATTATCGAAGTCATCGTGACCATCGATCAAAAGATTAACAATCTGCTGAGTCAAAGTTGTTCCTGATTTGTAACAAGACGCAATAATAATATCGCTCGAACGAGGCGTAATGCAATCCCAAATAGTCGAATCTCGTAAACTGTCTATAACAACTGCTTTGTCTTTGCTTGTATATTTAATATCAGAGATGGTCATTTTTTCCTCCCTTGTTCAGTACAGAATCTCTAGCAGTTCTTGTTCGGATGTATTGTCGGTGATTTCCGGGTAACTATGGCCGCAGGATGCAGGCTGTCGTGCTGAAGGGGCTACCAACGTAACGCGGGACAAATTCGTCCCAGCGTTCGGCCTCTACCGGTGTGGGCAGGGCTTGCACCGTGGGCTGTCCCGGCTGTTGGTAGCCGTGCTGAAGGTACCCACATGATAGAGTAACACGGCACTGGTTCAGTCCAATTAACGGGACTTGAGAATTTTTAAGGGGCCAAACGGCTCAAACCCTTACAGAGTATGAGTTTTACGTCGAAGGGGATTCATAGGCAGCCAACCCTGAGGCTGCGGTGAGCGAGACAGAAAAATGGCTCTGTGAAAGGGTTTGAGGCTCCTAAAGGCCGATTTTTTCCCAAACTCCCGTTAGTGGGTTAAAACCGGTTTTAATTTTAACCCACTTGAGCTTAAAGCCTTAGGGTTTGAACCCTCGGTGTATCGTGGGAGCGCTATTCGCACTACCCAGGATACACCGAAGGCGGGCTACCAGCGAAGTGAGGAAATATGTGTCACGCATTTAAACTTGGAAATAGTCGCGATACCAAGCAACAAAACGCTCAACTCCCACCTCAATGGGAGTGCTGGGTCGAAAACCCACCGCCTTTTCCAAATCCTCGATATCCGCGTAAGTGATGGGAACATCTCCAGGCTGCATCGGCAGCATATTCTTCTGCGCTTTCATACCCAGACATGCTTCTAGAACTTCAATAAACCCGAGCAATTCCACGGGCTGATGGTTGCCAATATTGTACAGTTTATAAGGGGCGTGACTGCTTCCCGGGTCCGAGTCATTCCAGTTAGGATCGGGTTCGGGAATCTTATCTAATACGCGCACTACTCCCGTAATGATATCATCAATGTAGGTAAAGTCCCGTTGCATCTTGCCGTGGTTAAACACGTTAATGGGTTCTCCAGCGAGAATGGCTTTGGTGAATAAAAATAGGGCCATGTCCGGGCGTCCCCAAGGTCCGTAAACCGTGAAGAAACGCAAACCCGTGGTTGGCAAACCATAGAGATGGCTGTAAGTATGCGCCATCAGTTCGTTGGCCTTTTTCGTTGCTGCATACAGACTCACCGGGCGATCGACATTATCGTGGACGGAAAAAGGGGTTTTGCTATTCACGCCATAAACAGAACTAGAGGAAGCAAATACCAGATGCTTGACTCCCCCATGACGACATCCTTCCAGAATATTCACAAATCCCACCAAGTTGCTATCCACATAGGCGTGGGGATTTTTCAGAGAATAGCGCACCCCTGCTTGGGCGGCTAAATGAGCCACTTTCTCTGGTTGATGGCGATCGAACAATTCCGGGATGGCCTGGCGATCGGCCAGATCCAGTTTAGC
Source organism: Hormoscilla sp. GUM202 (assembly GCA_005518205.2). GTDB lineage: Bacteria > Cyanobacteriota > Cyanobacteriia > Cyanobacteriales > Desertifilaceae > Hormoscilla. The sequence continues at coordinate 50,412 of RFFC02000008.1, read as the reverse complement.
GAACTGAAACTGCGGGTGTTGTTGCAGCTGTTTTAAGCGATCCTGTTTTAAGCTAACATCGTAATAGTCGTTAAGATTATCAATGCCAATAACAGATTCCCCCCTGGTCAGGAGATGTTGACAGAGGTGGAAACCAATAAAACCAGCGGCTCCAGTGACTAATATACTTCCCATTCTCGATCGAATTTGAAAATAAGGTTTGTAGTGAGGACTTTAGTCCCTTCGCTGTCAGCCCGCCGGGGGTTAAAACCCCCGCGTTCCCAGGCGGAGCCTGGGAACGAGGCTAAAGTCGGTTAAAACCCAATGCTACTAAGAAATTAGATTTTCAGGGGCCATAAGTTCACGAACTTGCTTTCGTGCATCTTCTCGGGAACCTTTGAGAGTTGGAAAAGGCTGCGGCCTGCTCCTCACTTTTCGAGGTTCATGAGGTACAGCTTGTTCAGGAAATGAGTGTAACACTTTTGGGGTAAACTAGAGCTATACTCAATGCCGACCAGATTCAGCCATGGGACGTTACATATTGTTCAGGAAATGAGTGTAACACTTTTGGGGTAAACTAGAGCTATACTCAATGCCGACCAGATTCAGCCATGGGACGTTACATATTGTTCAGGAAATGAGTGTAACACTTTTGGGGTAAACTAGAGCTATACTCAATGCCGACCAGATTCAGCCATGGGACGTTACATATTGTTCAGGAAATGAGTGTAACACTTTTGGGGTAAACTAGAGCTATACTCAATGCCGACCAGATTCAGCCATGGGACGTTACTCTGTTGATCTTAGAAAAAAAGTAGTCACTGCTTATGAATTGGGCTTTGGCTCCATTCGGCAACTAGCAGAGCAGTTTATGATTAGCCCGGCTACGGTTCATAGTTATATCAAACGATATCGAGTTTCTCAAGACCTAACCCCTAAAAAACCAGGTCCAAATCGTCCGGGAAAGCTAGAAGCCCATCGATATTTTATAGTTCAGATGGTAAAAGATTACCCAGATTGTCCGGTAGGCTGAGGGAACATCTATTAAACGAGCAAGATGTTTATGTCAGTGTAGGGGGGATGTGTGAGTTCCTCAAAAAAGAAGGCTTAACCCTTAAAAAAAAACTTACCGGTCAGAAAAGGTAGCAACGGAAGACGGTCAACAGCAGCGAGTTGATTACTGGATGAAGGTTCGAGATGTACCACAGGGAAAATTGATATTTATCGACGAGACAGCTTTCTGGATAGGGATGAGTCGCTCAATGGCCAGGTCGTGTCCGAGAGCGCCGGTGGGCGTCTCTGGACACGAGAGTGAGAAAGGTCAAAAAGCATTCTGTTTAAGACGGTTTTACAAGGGTAGAAAAATGACCTTAATCGGAGCAATAAGTATTAAAGGGGTTGTGGCGAAAAAAGCAATTCAAGGCTCCATGAAAGGTAAAGAATTTCAGGATTTTGTTAAGAATGACCTGGTGACAAAGCTCAATCCAGGGGATGTGGTAGTTATGGATAACCTTAATATCCATAAAATGGAAGGTATCGAAGAACAGATCGCCACTGCGGGAGCAAGAGTAGAGTATTTACCTCCCTACTCACCAGACTTCAATCCCATTGAGATGTTGTGGTCAACGATTAAGTCACTGGTCAGAATGTTCCCAACACGAGCAATGGATGTCCTAGAACAGTTAATTGAACTTGCTCTGATGCTGATGGGAACAACTACGTTTAAGAACTGGTTTACCAAATGCTGCTACTGTACTAACTAACTGGTGAATACCCTGTACCTTATTGGGTTGATGGGGTAACTGACATTTTGCTATTCTATTGAGCAACGACTCTTGTAATTTATTCGATTCATAAACCCAGAAAGGTACTCCGCTATGTAAAACATCTAGAAGGCGGATAGTACAGCTGCTAAAGCTTAACTGTTGTGGGGGTACGCGACGATCGCCCCTTTTACTATTAATGCACAAATTAAGTTATAGGTTAGTAGACCAACCGCAAGTTCTTTGCGGAACTTTTCTGGAGTCTTAACATCCCCTACCCGGTTTTCACCGGTAGTTTACGCTAAACGAATCGCACATATATTAACATCTTTAGGTTGCTTTCTGTTTACCTGCTAACTATAATGGGCACAGAGAGAAAAAGCCAGGATGTAGGATCGAGGGGAAATCAGATATGTTACAAAAAGTTAACAGTTGTGACGGTCTGTACAGGGGGAGCCTGCAGGCTGAAACAATTACTGGGTAACGCTTTCAGCCCGAAATATACCCAAAGCTCCCTGCTTAGTTAAACTTAACATCTTTAGGTTGCTTTCTGTTTACCCGATTTTTCCGGAACGGTGCGAGGACTTAAATGTAGGATAGCTGACAGCCTAAGTCGGTGACGCCGCGCTTGTTAGATGGACAAGGTCTTCTTCATGTAGGCATTGTAAATATTAACCAGCGAAATAAGGCTGTATGCGCTGGCCCAAAAGGTAGTTAGTGTTGTGCTCGAAGAACTACCGGCGTATAGTGAAGACCTCAAGGCATCGCGAAATGATATCGGGGAACGACTTCACTACTCCTGTACTGTCCTCTAGGACCAGTCAGATGTGAAGCGCAAGTCACGGGTAGAGCCCAAGCCTGCCCCCAAGAAGCCAATGCCTGGAGTAATGTCTAGGATACGCAGACGTGGGACAGAGAGGGTGGGTGATAGTAGGAAGTCTTGGGCGAAAGTAGCTGTAAAACTTTATGAACCAGTGACTAACTGAGGTTAGTTACAAGGTATGAATAAAACGGACTTGATTAATGGCGATCCTAAAGGTTTTTCCGAGGCGCCAGGAACCAACCAGTAAAGGAGTGAAATTGCATGAGACAACTCGATCCTGATAGAAGTTTGAAAATCGGAAGAGTGGATCGAAAAAAAAATCAATCGGACAAGAGCAAGATTATTATGCGCGTTATATCAATCCCGATCGGCATGGCTAATTTGACATCCGTTAACATGCATATGTTAACGGATAAGGCAGTCTCAAACCCCAAGCAGCTTCAAAGTCCCCTCACCACGGACAATGACCTTGCTGCTGTAGAGTACCCCGAACAGAGACTAGCTGGGTCCATTGCGTCACCGTCAACTCTCAAAAGACCGCAATGGCCAATGCTGGGAAAGATTATGCTACGCAGCAATCTCAGCAAGGATCGTCCGATCCTTTAGGTCAACCTCCTCAAATTTCTCTGACATCACCCATAGCGGTACCAAGTGATTTAGGCATGGAACTGCCGGAATTTAGTCTGAGTTATGCGGATATCCCCCCAATAGCCGATCTCGATAGAATATCTGACAGAACTCGTCCTTCCTCTCCCTTAACCATTGCTATTGGGACGTCCCAAAAGCGAGGAACGCCGGCGGTGAGCGGGCCAGTGGGCTACCCCCAGCAGAAAAAAAAACGGTCCCAGGGCAATGCCAAAGACCTATTACCGTTAGTTGATGCTGTGTCTCCCGGAAGCGCTATTGGTACTACCCGAGAGACACAAGTGGCAGGTTACCAGGCATTTGTTCAGAAAAACAAACATGCTAGCAAAGATCGACAAGTAGAGGCAACTGTTGTCGGGCAAGGTATTGGGCAAGATGGTAGTTCAGTTGACGATGCCCGCTTACAAAAAGCTATACGCCTGCAACAACAGCTCGAAAATCTAGAAGCAATCATAGGGGTGAACTCGAATGAGGGTGGATCGCCTGGCCTCACCGTTGGCATACCTTCTGGTTTTGGTGCCGATAACAACACGATATATACAGGGGCTAGCTTTCAAGAGCGGGCGCGCGGATCGGACATGAGTGACGCCGGCTTCGGTTTGGGAGTTGGCCTAGGGGATGCCAGAAAATCCGTTGGTGTAGAACTGAGTTATGCTTTCGCTAGCTTGGGCACCAATACTCGCGACTTTGGATCTGGGGGATTTAATGTGAAAGTGCATCGCCGAGTCTCGGAAGATTTAGCGGTCGCCGGTGGAATAAATGGTCTGATAACTCTGGGGGATGAAACCGGGTTGGAGGACACGTTTTATGGCGTCGCCACCAAGATTTTTCGGACAGATGAGGATATCGATAAGCCCTTCAGTCGCATAGCGGTAACTGCTGGTATAGGGACTGGGCAATTCCGGACACAAGAAGCACTGTTAGATGATAAAACCCAATTCAATGTTTTTGGGAATGTAGCCTTCAGGGTAGCGCGACGCGTGAGTATCATAACAGAATGGTCGGGACAGGATTTTGGAGTAGGAGTTTCGATCGCTCCCTTGAAAAACATCCCTCTAGTGATTACTCCCGCGTTGCGGGATATTGCTGGTAGCGATCTCGATGGAGCAAGGTTGGTCCTGGGTGGTGGTGTGGCCCATCGGTTTTAGTTATTTGTCAAAGGAGGAAAAGTTATGCAAGCAATAATTAAGAGCAGCTGCATTATAGGTCTTTCCCTGATAACATCGGGCTTGGGGATGAATTATGCTAGCGCTCAGGATCTGAGTCATGATGTCTCGGGCACAAATATTGTGAACAGTCCTGTACCTATTATATTCACTCCACCTGCGGCTGCACCTGCGGCGGGAACTGCGGGGGGACCTGCGGAGGGAACTGCGGGTGGAACTGCGGAGGGAAACCAGATCAGTCCTGAGATCGTCGCTACTGTCACACAGTTATCCCAAGACTTACAAAATGCCTATGATGCCTATAATGCCAGTAATGATTCTGTTAGCGATCGGCAACTCAGTAGCGCCGTCGAGAGTGCCGAAGATTTCTTAAACAATCTGAACGAGAGCGATCTGAACGAGCAAATAGAAAGAGCGGGAAGAGCGGGAAGAACGCGTATTTGGTAATTGGCCAGTCTAAGTACGGGACAAAAATCCTGAAACCCATATACAGGGCAGGGGGTGCATCTCACTTTCGCACGGGCGTTTAGCGCGGCATTCGGAGATAATTTGTCGCTTTGTGTTATCATTGTCGCCCGAATGCTAGCAACTGCGCAGCTGCTGCGCTAAACGCCCCTACAGATGGATTTGCGAATATGGGATGCACCCTGAGCATGTTATGGCATTTTTGGATAAAATGCTTGTCCCACGAGGGTTTGAGGCATTTTTTTAGACTCAAGATCTGATTTTTGTCCTGTACTGAGTTGGCCAGTATATAGAGTTTCTCAAATTGATGTGTTGCAGCTTTACGGATCCTATTTTTCATTGCGAGGGGGGGAAGCTAGCGGGAAGCTTGTGCTTTGTGAGTGTTCCCCCCCCCCGAAGCAATCTCCGATCAGTAATTTGAGAACTGCGGAGGAGCCGTCGTTGGCTCTACCGGGACTTCAGACTGCTTAAAACTCAATAAGCTGGGGGGAGTTAACAAATACATAATTCCTGACATGGTTATGAATAAATAACCCAACACCTGCAATACAAAGGGCCATTTTATTCTTTGTCTTCTCCATTTTATTTTCCATTTGACATAGAAAAATGCCAACCAAGATCCGGGGATAAGTACATAAGCTAAACCCCAAGATGGATGATCGGCGAAAGCCTGAATTCCCATCCAGACAACTCCCGGTAGCCAAAGGATAATCCCCAGGACAAGTAGGGTGATGATGACAAACTCCATAGCGGTTTTCCTCTCATTAAGAGTGATATCATAACTAGAGCGATTGGACAAAGCAAGTTAGGGAGACTTGAGCAAACCTAGAGATTTCGTTTGAGTGCTAAAGTCAGTCCATCGGCAATTGGCACCATGCTAATGGTCACCCGTTCGTCTTGGTGCAATTTGTGGTTGAAGGCTCGAATTGCTTGGGTGTGGCGAGCGGCTACTTCCGGGTTAGATACTCGTCCACCCCAGAGGACGTTATCGATCGCCATTAAGCCGCCAGTGCGCAAGAGTTGGAGCGATCGCTCGTAATATCCCTGATAATTCTCTTTATCGGCATCAATGAAGGCAAAGTCAAAGGTTTGGGCTTCTCCATTTGCCAAGAGTCGATCCAATGTTTCTAGTGCGGGGGAGATCCGTAAATCTATCATGTTCGCAACTCCAGCGGCTTGCCAAGATTGCTGGGCTATATCAGTATATTCCTGGTTGACATCACAGGCGATTATTTTTCCATCTGGAGGGAGCGCCAGCGCCACAGCTAGGGTACTGTAGCCAGTGAAAACACCGACTTCTAGAGTTTTCTTTGCCCCGATTAACTGCACTAACAGGACCATGAACTGTCCTTGCTCTGGGGCGATCTGCATGCGGGCCATTCGATGACTAGCTGTTTGCCAGCGCAGTTGCCGCAGGATCTCTGGCTCGCGCAAGGAGCTAGACAGGAGATAATTGTAAAGTTGGCTATCGAGACCAAGAGTCTTGTGGGACATAGGGAGGCATGCACAAGCGAAGTTATATGATCGATCATAGTAAATATCCGGGCGCTTTTAAATATCCTTTACTATATGGAGATAGTGATGAGATCGGCCTTCATGCACTCAAGAGCAACTAGGATTTGGCGGGTCATAGGACCATTAGCCCTGGCGGGACTGCTAGTCGCCTGTAGCATCAACGGTCCCACGCCGAATAAGCAACTGGTAGAGAAGGCGATCGCTCTGCAGCTGAGTCTCACCCAGCTGCAGCTTACCCAGCAGCTGCACCTGGATTCACCCACCAGCGATCAAATCGAACGGCTGCGAATTACCAAGCGCGAACCCTTGGTCGTGCAAAATTTAGCCACCTTTCACCTACAGGGATTTTATGATTATACTATTAAGATGTCTGAAGAAGATAAAGTCACTCAAGGGCAAAACCCCTTTGACTTGTACCTGCAACGGCAGATAGAAGGGAAATCTTGGCGTTTGCTGCGGCGTCAAGCCAATGACAATGGCGAGTCGGCTTGGTACAGTTATTTTCTTCCCTGAAATCATCTCGTCCAGTCCTGAACTTGCCTCATCGTTATCAGTGGTTTAGTAAAATTCCCATTGTCGGGCGCATCGGTAAAAGACTAAAGTTGATTACTCAACTGCCAGTCCGAAATCGCACATCGGGTTCTGATTGCCAGCTTTGCGGTCACGGGTATGCTGTTGGGAGTGCGACATTTGGGTGTCCTGCAACCCCTGGAACTGGTGGCCTTTGACCAGATGTGACGTCGATGTCTAAGCTTTTGTGCGAGTACGATGTCTCCCCTTTTGTGCGAGTAGACACGCGAGCGGTCTCTTGGGTGCGGTCACAAGTAGTTGATAGCCGGGTGCATCTTAGATGCGTGTAAATAGCCCGCTTCAGCCCGCTTCGATGTCTCCTGTTGTGCTCTTGTCCCAGGGGACTCGGCACACAGGAGACATCGCAGGAAGGTTGCCACTCGCAGCGGAGGGGGCCCGGAGCGTGCTCGCAATGACATTGCTTTGTTCCTGTAGCCGGACCCCTCGTTCCCAGGCTCCCGCCTGGGAACGGGTTCGGGCTGTGCGCCCCGGGTAGTGCGGTTACGATATCTCCCGGGTAGTGCGACTACGATGTCTCGGGGGTAGTGCGATTAGCGCTCCCCCGAGACATCGAGATCCCGGGAGACATCGAGCGACCGGGGCGCACAGAAGGCGAGGCCTCCTACCAACGGGTTTTGACCACACCCCTGCGCGATCGGTCCGACTCTTGTAAGTGGTGACATCGGACTTTGAATGAGCGCGTCTACCGTTCCGGAAAAGTCGGAAGGCCAGGAGCCAGCGTCTCCCCTTTTGTGCGAGTACGATGTCTCGGGGGTAGTGCTGTCCCCCGAGTTTCGCCGTGCGTCGCCATGTTTCTGGTATAGTTGCACAAAAGAGAGTAAATCTTGTACTCGCTTACATGGACGAGGTTGCCCTAGATCAGCTGACCGGGTTATTAATTTCATGGGCAACACCTGCAACCAACTGCCCCAAACTGGCCATTTTTTCATTCTGAATCATCTGGGCTTGGGTTTGCTGCAAAGAGTGCATGGACCAGTTCTTTAGCTTGCTGTCGAGTCTGGTCGAGTAACTCCGCTTGTTGGAGTGCCACGTTGTACTCCCACAGGTTTTGAGCAACTGTTATCGGAGCATCTGCGTTAAAGTCACATGACCAGTATATTAAGTCACGTGACTCTGCGTTAAAGTCACGTGACTCTGCGTTAAAGTCACGCAACTCTGCGTTAAAGTCACGTGACTTTGCGTTAAAGTCACGTGACTCTGCGTTAAAGTCACGCAACTCTGCGTTAAAGTCACGCAACTCTGCGTTAAAGTCACGTGACTCTGCGTTAAAGTCACGTGACTTTGCGTTAAAGTCACGTGACTAATTTCTCAATCAATGTGACTTTAATCTAGATATATGTAGCCGAAAAGGCGTTGCACAATTACGGGATGATGGGCATAGTTGCAGAAGTCTTAAACCTAGACTACAAGCCAGTTTCAGTTATGTGCAAAAAAGGGCATCATCCCGTAATTGTGCAACGCCGCCGAAAAATCTCATTCATGTGAGTTTAATCAATGTTGCTTAGTTCATGTGAGAAAAGCCCTTCATACCCATTCTCCCAGGTTTGTCTTCTGGGCCACAAGCATATGCAGCAATCGTTGTCAGCCGCACAGTTCAATTTCTCGCGCAGGCGTAAGCCGTGTTCCCCTCACTCAAAAACTCACAAAACTTCCATAAAAACCTGGCCTTGCTCGTGTTGAGAATAATACAAACCAATAATTTAAGATTGCCGTATGTGGGGGTTGCACAATTACGGGATGATAAGGGCTGCTTGCAGCAGCGGTACTGCTGCGCGGACCCAGTTCCTATATCGCCTGCTGAAGGAGGGACGGTTACCTTGGCAAATGGTCACGGCGACGGTGTTATTTACTGATTTGAGAGGCTATAGCAGCGTTGCGGAAGGGCGATCGCCAATAGAGATTATAGCGTGGTTGAATGAATATCAGAGTGCCATGACTGAGATAGTGTTGCAGCATCAGGGAATTGTCAAGGACTTTACAGGTGATGGCATGAGGGCAGTGTTGTACCCGTACCCCGCACTACTCCCGCAGAAATAGCCGCAGATCCCCAAGATGCGGTCAACTGTCCCCTGGCAATGGGCGAATCAGAAATGGCAAAGAGAAGGGTTGCCCCCAGTGCAGATGCGAGTGGGAATTTTTACCGGTCCCGTGGCGGTAGGCAGTTTGGGCAGCAAGCATCGCCTCGAATGTTGAGAAAATTCAATTTTTATAAAAATGATTGAGGAGAGTGTTGATAGTGCTATCCTTAAAAAGGAGAGTTGTAATTATTGAAGTCCAGATGCAGATGAACAAGAGCAAGATTAGCTTGACCCTACTACTGACGCTGTTGACGCTGTTGACGCTGTGTTTCCCGGGTAGTGCGAGTAGCGCGCTGAGTCGCCTGGGTAGTGCGACTAGCGATCCCAGGAGACTCAGCACCGGGAAACACAGGGAGATCGGGGGGGCTTTACCAGTCGGTAATTCGGGGCCATTCGGTGCGGGATCGGTGTTAGCTCGAACCCTAGATGACGTGATAGAGGATATAAATGACGCGCTAGAGGATTTCAATGACGCGATAGAGGATTTAGAGGAAGGCTCGATAGAGGAAGCAAGCCTGTTGTTAGAGGAAGGCTATTCCTTGCTCGAACGAGAGCAATACGGACGGGCAAAACCATACTTTCAGCAGTCGTTGTCGATCGGTAGGGAAATAGGCAATCGCGGGCTGGAAGGCGCTTCCTTGATCGGTCTCGGCTTGGTTTACGCCGGGCAAGGGCAATACGAACAAGGCAAATCATACCTTCAGCAGTCCTTAAAGATCGGTAGGGAAATAGGCAATCGCGATCTGGAAGGCCTTTCCCTGTTCGGTTTCGGCGGTGTTTACCTTGAGCAAGGGCAATACGAACGGGCAAAATCATACCTTCAGCAGTCCTTAAAGATCGGTAGGGAAATAGGCAATCGCGATCTGGAAGGCCTTTCCCTGTTCGGTTTCGGCGGTGTTTACCTTGAGCAAGGGCAATACGAACGGGCAAAATCATACCTTCAGCAGTCCTTAAAGATCGGTAGGGAAATAGGCAATCGCGATCTGGAAGGCCTTTCCCTGTTCGGTTTCGGCGGTGTTTACCTTGAGCAAGGGCAATACGAACGGGCAAAATCATACCTTCAGCAGTCCTTAAAGATCGGTAGGGAAATAGGCAATCGCGATCTGGAAGGCCTTTCCCTGCTCGGTTTCGGCGCTGTTTACCTTGAGCTTGAGCAATACGAACGGGCTAAATCATACATTCAGCAGTCGTTGTCGATCGCGAGAGAAATAGGCGCTCGCAGTCTGGAAGGCAATTCCTTGCTCGGTTTCGGCGATGTTTACCTTGAGCTTGAGCAATACGAACGGGCTAAATCATACATTCAGCAGTCGTTGTCGATCGCGAGAGAAATAGGCGCTCGCAGTCTGGAAGGCAATTCCTTGCTCGGTTTCGGCGATGTTTACCTTGAGCTTGAGCAATACGAACGGGCAAAATCATACCTTCAGCAGTCCTTAAAGATCGGTAGGGAAATGGGAGATCGCGAACTGGAAGGCGATTCCTTGCTCGGTTTCGGCAAAGTTTACCTTGAGCTTGAGCAATACGAACGGGCAAAATCATACCTTCAGCAGTCCTCAAAGATCGGTTGGGAAATAGGCGATCTCGATCTGGCAGGCAATTCCTTGCTCGGTTTCGGTAATGTTTACCTTGAGCTTGAGCAATACGAACGGGCAAAATCTTACTTTCAGCAGTCATTGCAGATAGCAAGGGAAATCAATAATTTAGAGTTAGAAACAATGGCTCAAGAAGGTTTGCAGCGGAGTAATCAGAGGCTATTTTAGGAATGCCGATGCGACGCTTGACTGGTTTGGAGCGGTGAAAGGTGAGTATTAGCCTGGTAACGAGAGGAGCGGCCTTGCTGTTAACTATCTTGCAGTCGTGCGCGGTTACCAGTATTTGGCCGCCCGGTTAGTTGCCATTCGCCAAGAAGTTAAGTATCCTCGCGAAGATGTGTTAGAGTTGCGATTTTTCGGGCCGTCCGCAGACCGATCGCGCTTCAATGCCTTAGAATAACAAGTCAAAGCCATTGAAGCACAACTAGATCCAGAAAACCGGACGGGTCGCAATTTACCAGCGTCAATGGCAAGAAACCCGCAAGGATATTGACAAGTTGAAAGCCTCGCAAGCAGAACATTCAGCAGTAAATCAAGCCGAACACCAGCGCCTGGAACGAACCCCTGGTGGTATGACAGTGAAATTAAAGTAACCCAGCGGACTCGTACAGACGCCGGAGAAGCGCGAGAATGCGATCGCCATACTGAGTGTCGGCATTCCAACGACCACTAAGCTGTCCGATCAAGGGGGCAATGCCGCGAGTAATAAAGCGAAACCGGGGCGCAACTAACTCTTGCACCAAAGGTTCCGTACTAGCATAGGCTTTTAATTGTTGAATATGGGCTCTCACGCCAATTCTGGCACTGGCAAAAACAGCACCATCCGACCCCGCCCACAGATCTCCCAAACCGGCAAAGTTATTTTGCGAGGGTTGCACTTCCCCACCAAAGTACAAAAATCCTGTCTCTACACACATCTGACAAAAAGCGATATCATAGTTGACGCCCTCTATGGAAGCCTCTTCTCGGTATAGTCGGGGAATGTCGGGAAACTGGTCGAAACCTTCGGGATTGTTCGTTTTCAGAAACATCATCAGCTGCACTTCCGACGTGTTACCATGGCGCATAATTCGATCCAGTTGACCGCCGCAGATCTTCAATACCGAGCGTAAAACTACTGCGCGGGTATCGCGATCCCAGCTGACAGGGATATTGAAATCCCGCAACTCTACTGCTTTGATATAGACTATGTTACGATAATTGATGCGGCGGACATCCCTTGCTTGTGATAAGTTAATCCCCAAACTGTCCACTAGGTCGATCGGGATGTAGGCGTTGCCATTGACGATTATCCCCAGCTCCCCATAGACTTGACCGTTAAGATTGATATTAATAGTGGGATAGGTCTCTGTCTGAGTCGGGGTGGGCCTGGGAGCACCAATTGGGTCAATAGTACGGCTCCAAGCTGCTAGTCCGTCAGCTATTCCCAGAGCAATTTCCCGCCGTCGATTTTGCAACAAGAACCGATCGTCCGGGTTGGTGAGAAAGCCTACTTGAATCAGCAAAGAGGGGGTAATCACGTTGCGACAAAATGCTAAACTACCCACACCTGTAGCTGTATCTGGTTTGGCTCCCCGACTTCGCAGTTGAGGTAGCCGACGCAACAGGGCCAGCAGCAGCAACTCGGCATGATCCTTGCGCTCCTGGTTGTTGGCTATGTAATATACACTCGCTCCCCTGACTGCCGGGTTAGAAAAGGCATCCGCATGCAGTTCTGCTGATACATCCCCTCGTCTCGCACGAATGTTGATCCAGTCTATTGACTGCCGCAAACTCAGGTCATCTGGCACCACCAGGGCTTCAAAATCCCGCGATCGCAAGTCCGCCGCTATCAAGTCTCGCAGTTGGATCATCTCTTTTGCTTCTGTGGTGTTCCCGGCGATCGCCCCTGGATCCCGGAACCCATCACTTTCGATCCCGCCATGACCTGCTGATATAAAAATTATTCCCATCTGCTATATTTCCCCTATTATGCACTTTTTAAAATTGCCAATTAAAATATAAAATTGTGCCCAAATATTTATGACTGCTAACGCATTTTCATTCTCCATTCTCCATTTTCCATTTTCCATTCTCAAGGATAATTTTCATGATCGTTCCGCGCCTGCACCCCGACACTATTGAAGAAGTCAAGCAGCATGTTGACATTGTCGATGTGATCTCCCAACGAGTCGTCCTCCGCAAACGGGGCAAGGATTTTGTCGGACTCTGTCCTTTTCACGAGGAAAAATCTCCCAGCTTTACGGTCAGTCCTACTAAACAATTTTACCATTGTTTTGGTTGTAGTGCTGGCGGCAATGCCATCACTTTCTTGATGGAACTGGATAAGCGTTCTTTCTCTGATGTCGTCCTGGACCTGGCCCGATCGCACCAGTTGCAGATCGAGACCATGGCACCAGAAGAACGCCAAGAACTCCAACGCCAAATTACTCTTCAAGAACAGTTATATCAAGTTTTGGCTTTGACGTCAAGTTTCTATCAACATGCCCTGCGCGAACCTTCCCTAGGAGAGACCCCCCGGGAATATCTTAGATCCGATCGCCAGCTACGGGAAGAGACTATTCAACAGTTTCAACTGGGTTATGCCCCGCCGGGGTGGGAAACCTTATACCATTATTTAGTAGAGGTCAAGGGCTATTCTGTCAAGTTGGTGGAACTGGCAGGCTTGATCCTGCCCCGCAAAAATGGTAGCGGTTATTACGATCAATTCCGCGATCGCCTGATTATTCCCATCCAGGACATCCAAGGACGGATCGTCGGTTTTGGGGGCCGCACTCTGGGGGATGACAAACCCAAATATCTTAATTCTCCGGAAACTCCTGTCTTCGATAAAGGCAAAACTCTCTTTGCTTTGGATAAAGCTAAAGATGCTATTGCTAAACTAGACCAGGCTGTGGTAGTAGAAGGTTATTTTGACGCGATCGCCCTCCATGCTGCTGGCATCACCAATGTCGTCGCCTCTCTGGGCACGGCTTTAAGTGCCACCCAAGTGCGGCAACTCTTGCGTTACAGTCCTTCTAAACGCCTGGTGCTGAATTTTGACGCCGATGCTGCGGGCCGTACTGCTACCCAAAGGGCCATTAGCGAAGTTGCCGATCTTGCCTACAAAGGACAAGTGCAACTGCGCATTCTCAACCTTCCCGATGGCAAAGATGCCGACGACTTCCTCAAACTCTCTGGTACTCCTAAACCTTTCCAACAACTTTTAGCAGATGCCCCCCTCTGGATAGATTGGCAAATTCAACAAATCCTCAAGGGCAAAAATCTGCAAAAAGCCGATCAGTTTCAGCAAGTATCCAAGCAGACGATCGCCCTCCTCAGACAGATCCAAGATAGCACGTCCCGCACCTATTATATCAATCTATGCGCCCAACTCCTCTCCTCAGGAGACTCCCGACTGGTGCCCAAACTAGCGCAAGATTTACTCATTCAAGTTAAAAAACCACAACTACAGGCAGATAAGCAAAAATCTCAGCAGCAAGACAAGTCTATAGAGTTACCTGTTAATTCCGATCGCCAACGTTTAGCACAGGCAGAAGTTTTACTCCTACGAGTTTACCTCCATTATCCCCAATACCGCAGTGAAATTATCCAGGCCCTCAGAGATAAAGCTTTAGACTTTACCAGACAGCATCGCTTTTTGTGGTCTCAAATTCAGCAAGTTCAACAGTCCCTAGAACTTACCTCACCCCACCTCCTCTCTAAATTACAGGACCACTGTCTCCAATTTTCTCAGCAAATGGCGCAAGTACAGCCGCTATTTTATTTGGATGAGAAAACCCAGCGGGATATCCGCCGCACTCCTCTGATTATTCAAGCTGCGATCGCCTGTATGGAGAGGGCCATCTGTGAAAGTCGTTCTCGCTATTGTCTGCAACGTTGGACAAATACTGACCGAGTTCGCGATCCTGAAGGGTGGCATTATTATTATAAGCAATTCTATCAGGCCAAGCAGCGAATTTCGGAAATAGATCGACTCCGCCAGACATCTCTGTTAGACTTGGTACAGGTGCCCTGGGAAGGTGATGTTTAACACACTCTCTTCGCTGTTAGCCCGCCTCTGGTTCAAACCAGAGGCTAATAGCTAAAGTCGGTTAAAACCGACTAATATCATGTTTTGATAAAATAGTATTAGACAATAAGTGAAAGCTAAGAAACCCGGTTTCTGGCGGCATAATGTAGGAATGGAATAATCTTTATCTCTACTCGGTTGGGCGTCCTAGCTTCAGAAGCAACCGCTTACGGTTATTGATTGCATCTTGGAAGTTAGGATCAAATTCAAGGGCTTTCTCATAGGAATCTAGCGCTTCATCGTATCGTTGCAATTTCTCTAGCGCCACGCCTCGACCAGTCCAAGCCTCATGCATGTCTGGCTTGATTTCTATCGCTTTGTCATAGGATGCGATCGCCTCTTCATATCGTTGCAATGCCTCTAGCGCCACGCCTCTACTATTCCAAGCCTCATGCTTGTCTGGCTTAATTTCTATCGCTTTGTCAAAGGATGTAATCGCCTCTGAGTATCGTTCCAAGTAATGTAGCGCCAAGCCTCTGTTATTCCAAGCCTGATGGAAGTCGGGCTTGATTTCTATCGCTTTTCAAAAGATGCGAGGACCTCCAAATATCGTTCCAAGCTAGATAGCGCTAATCCTCTGTTATGCCAAGCTTCATGCATGTCTGGCTTGATTTCTATCGCTTTGTCAAAGGAGGCGATCGCCTCTGAGTATCGAAGCCAAGTTTTTCCCTAGCACAATGCCTCTGCTATACCAAGCCAGATATTCGTATGGCTTAATTTCTATCGCTTTTTTCAAGTGTGCGAGGGCCTCTTCATCTCGTTCCAATTCCATTAGCGTAATACCTCCATTCTCTCAAATATTATAAGTATCTGGATTAATTTATATCCCTAGATCGTAGGATGCCGTTACCTCTGAGTACCGTTTGATTTTATTAGCGCCTCGCCTCTGTTATTCTAATATTCATCTAGTCTGGCTTGATTTATATTATTTTATCAGGTGACTTCGGGCCACCACAGCCTGTCAGTAAAAAGGTAAAGCAGCCCGCAGCCACCAACCAGCGACTCCCCATCATCCTATCCCTCACCACGCAACGACATTTTCTATTATGGCATCCGTAGGTTGGGTCTGGAGCACGAAACCCAACCTACTCACCCATTAATCACAAGGAAGAGTATCGCGAGTCTTCCTGCCAGTTACAGGATTAGTACCTTTCGCTGCCTTACACAGCAATTTTTCCGTCGAGCGCCGGAAGTACACCCCTGTGAAATCGGCACCGTCAACGATCGCACCTTCAAACTTGGCATTATAGGCTAAAGCATCCTCAAATATAGCATTGGTTAAATTGGCATTGTAAAACTTAGCCGTGTCGATTATCGAGAATCTCAGATCCGCACCCTCCAGGTTAGCACCCTCTAGGTTAGCTAAAAACAAACTCACCTCTCGCAAATTTGCATGAGAGAAGTTGCTATTTGTCAGATCTGCTCTCTCAAATTTCGATCCTCTCAGATCTTGACCGGAAAAGTCCGCCCCTTGAAGTTTGCGTTCGCTGTAGTCTGTCGCTAACGCTGGCGTCGCGATCGCACTTACCGCCGCGATCGATAATACCATCAACAGGCATAAACTCAGTATCATTTTGGCTATCCGCCGGTGTCCTCTCGTATTCATGACGAAACAAAAGTAATAGACATGGGATGGGAGCATCGATGATGATTATCATCTAGCCCGCGCAGGCGGGCTTTGTTAATGTAGCCCCACCCTTTAGGGTGAGGGCTCCTGACGCGATTATAGTTGTACCATAATACTGCTAACTGAGTAAAGAGGCTGATGAGTTTATCTGCTGATAAAGGGGTTTTGGGAGAAAAACTGGTGGCACAATGGCTGCAACAGCAAGGTTGGGCGATCTTACACTGGCGCTGGCGTACCCGATCTGGAGAGTTGGACATCATCGCCCAACTAGCCCATGAGTTAGCATTTGTGGAGGTGAAAACTCGCAGTCGCCGTAACTGGGATGCGAATGGCAAACTGGCGATCGCGGCCAAAAAGCAACAGTTAATCTGGCAGGCGGCGGATTTATTTTTAGCAGAACATCCAGCATATGCCGATCTATCCTGTCGCTTTGATGTTGCCTTAGTGCGCTGTCATAGTTTACCTCAATCACAAAATTATAACCCTCAAGCAAATCAGTCAGAACCTGTTAAACTGGGGCAAGCTGTACGGGTTGGCAATTATCAGTTCATCCTCCAAGAATACATCCCATCAGCTTTCGATTGTTCCTAATTAATTCCCAATTCCCAATTCCCGGGAATTCCTGTAGGTTGGGTTGACCCACGTTACCCAACCTACAGGTGATGCAATTTTTATTATGGGCATTTAATCGGACATGATATTACTACGAACTCCTCTAGGCACGAAGCGCCTGGCAAGCACGAAGCGTGCTTACTACGAACGGTGTGTCTTACTACGAACGGCTTATCGGCGTCTGCTCCTGCGCTCGATCGCCTGGGGATCTGCACCATAATATGCAGTTGCTTGTGACATAGTCATATGCAGTAACTCTTTCTTTCCCAAAGGTTGTTCTTCACAAGGTTTGCAGGGTTCTACTCCTAGAGAACGGATGATCTCTGCTGCTACAGCTTTCGCTAATAGCGGCGGCACCGAATTTCCTATTTGCCGAAAGCCGTGCCATTTGGTAACATGAAATCTCAACCAGTCTGGATAGGAATGTAACCTTCCTGCTTCCCTGACTGTAATGCAACGCGGTGTGTACGGATGTATCGGTCTGGGAGATGTATACGCCCCCCGATCGCGTGCCGTTCCCGCCCTCAGAGTATTGCACAAACCTTCGGGATTGAGTTTATGAAATCTACTGACCCGTTCTATTTTACCAGGTCCTGTTGCCTCAAATCTTGCTCTAGATTTCTTCGTATGATTTGTCCTGATACTGGAAGTGAGTAATCTCGGGTCGTACTGGCGGGCATAGGAGTAATCATCTGCTATCATACACAAACCGCGCATCTGTTGACCGTAATCACTTGGTTTGCCGTACTCTGCTACTACCTGGTCCCTTTTCCGCAATACTGGATAGTTTTCTGCTTCCGGTAAGTCTCCGATAGCTTGCCATACTGTCGGTGTCAAAGGCAAGTCTTGGTTCTCAGCTTGATTTTTATTTGGTCTAGTTATGGGTGAGGGATATTGGGGTAATGGCAGTCCTTGACGGCACCCAAGCAGAAATAATCTTTCCCGGTTCTGGGGGACTCCATAGTTAGCTGCATTCAGCACTTGATGGGATAATACTTGATAACCATTCGCCGTAAATTCGGAAATAATGTCATTGAGCAGCTGTTCATGTTTTCCCAGGGCGAGTCCGGGGACGTTCTCCATGACAAAGTACTTCGGTTCTAGTTCTAATACTACCCGCCGAAAGTGAGATATTAAGCAGTTGCGCGGATCGGAAAATTGGCGTTTTCCGATCACCGAAAAGCCTTGGCAAGGTGGTCCGCCACAGACAACATCTATCTCTCTATCCCCAATGCAGTTCCTGATTTGATCTCCTGTCGTGTCAGCGATATCCTGGCATAAGACTGACCAGAAGGGAAAGTTGAATTCGTGAGTAGCACAATGAATTGGATCTAGTTCCACCGCAGCAGGTACGTCAAACCCCGCCTGTTCAAAACCCAGGGTCATCCCACCGGCACCGGCAAATAAGTCAATTGCAATTGGTCGCCTACCGCCCACAGCACTTACCATCCCAGAATACTCACTTACTTTACCTTACTATATTAGGTTATAGGATGGGCATCTCCGATGTGCGATGCGCAGTGCGAATAGCGCGCGCATCGCACATCGTCCACCGATAGCGAAGGGTAGTGACCGGCGATCGGTGGTGACCGGGGACCAGTGACCGCGTACCAGGCCCAACAGGTACCAGTGACCGCTAACAACTGACCGCTAACAACTGACCTCTAGCAACTGACCGCTAACCTTGGTGAATGCTTATAGAATCTCCAGGATGTTATCCACTGGTGTATAGCCCCGATCGGGATCGTCAGAAATGAGATCTTCGTCCATAGGCGATCGGGGCTGTTCCTTCTTTCCTACCCGTTCATCCTTATTCGTCAACCCGATTGAGTTGTTGTAAAATCCGGTTAACGGGACTTAAACACAATACTCCGGACAGTTTTTTGACTCCAGAACGACGACAATGCAAGGGTTGCAGCCTACTGGCCTTAAGTACATGGACAAAATTAATTTCACACACTCTCTCGCGCTAGTCTCCATATCCGGGTGGTGATAAATATGTAGTGATGCATTATCTATCCCGATAAACATTTGTTGTAATAATGTACAAAATACCAAATAGCTCCGATGTGATTTTCTAGTTTCTTGGAGAATGATAATGTTTTACGAACCAAACGACTAATTCTTTGTCTTAATGTGTTGTTTAGCCTTTCAATATGATTAGTTTTTCCAGTTTCTTTACCTACTGGTTTATGACGTTTTTTGGGGATTACTGTGTTATAAGCTTCCCAAAAATATGTGTAAAAAACTGCGCCGATAAACAGGAGGTAAAGATTTCCACAATTTTTTTGCCGATTCCCGACTGCGAGCGCCCACATAAACTCCAACTATTTCTCTAGTTTTTGTATCTAACGCTAACCAAATCCATTGCTTATTTTCTTTATTCTCCACAAAAGACCACATTTCATCACATTCAATAGTCATTTTCCCTTTTGGCTTGTCTAAAACCTTTATCTCACGCGGAGTTTCCGCAGATTTTTTATTAACATAATCTTGGAGCAAAGTTTTGGAAACTCCAACTTGACGTGCAATTCCAGCTAAAGAAATTCTCTCAAGTAAAAGGCCATCTATTTTCTTTTTTGTTTCTGATGATATCGTTTTATTGGTAGGGTTTTCAACAAATTGCCTGCCACAGTCTTTACACTTATGTTTTTGCTTTTTGTTATGAGTACTACCGTTTTTTACTGTTCGCTCACTTTGACAGTGGGGACAAGAAGGTCGCAAGCATAAATCTGATGATGTGTTCATAAATTTAGACATTGTTTTTACCAATAACAATATAGCATTGTGACAACTAATTATACATGATTATCTCTGATATTTTTGATAAATTAAACTTATCAATGGTAATGAAAAATGTTATATTATCCCTTTGAAAAGCAAGGATTAATAGAGGGATAAAATGTTATATCACTACATATTTATCACTACCCATATCCGGAGCATGTCGCCCATGGCTATGTNAAACTTATCAATGGTAATGAAAAATGTTATATTATCCCTTTGAAAAGCAAGGATTAATAGGGTGCATCCCAGATTTGCAAAGAAGAAGGAGGGGCGAAGCAGATGGCGCAAATTATGACATAAGTTTACAGATAGACAGTCCGAATTGTGCTTCGCCCTTGCGAAAGTGGGATGCACCCGGATTAATAGAGGGATAAAATGTTATATCACTACATATTTATCACTACCCATATCCGGAGCATGTCGCCCATGGCTATGTGCAATTATTTTTGTCTAACTACTTAATTTTTTCAATGTCAGCCCCAGGGCTAACTTGTCAAAAATTGCTCTATCGAGCAAAGACTTACCCTGTAAGCCTTACAGCTACGTTACCAGAACTGTCCGGACTATTGTTAAACAAAAACTTGCCATTAAAGTGGCTGAATTGTATGTATAATGGGCATAATACGTCAACAAGCACGATTTCATGATAGCATATAGATGTCTGGAGTTTGCCAGTCCTGACTGATTTATGTAATTATAACCTAGTATATTATGCTACCGATAGACAGTTAATTAAGGAAAAAACAACATGAAAGAAACAACTGATCGGGCCATGCCACCTTGCTTTGACAAATGGTGTCGTCGCTTTGATGATGTCTTTCCTCGTCAAGCTCAACGAAGAGAGTTTCGTAATTATAGCACTTCTCAATAAGGTGAGGTACAGTGAAAGCCTTGCTCTTACTGGGTTTCATCGCTGGATGCTGTACCTCATAATTTCGATAAATGCTATATTTAGGGGGGTTATTAGGAGAAAGTGAGCGAAAAAATATCTTTCAAATATCGAACGAAAAAATCCTGTCGGCTCTTCTTATCATAAATTGCATCACTTTGTCTCTCCTTGGGATACTTCTTCTGTAAATGAAAGGCGATTAGAGATAATGAATCTTTGTCGCCAGACAAAGCCATCGAATGATTTTAGCTTAATAATAGACGACTCAGGTCATCGAAAAAGCGGAAAAGAAACTGAAGGAGTAGGGAGACAATATATTGGGTAAATTGGTAAAACTGATAATGGGATTGTCATTGTCACGACTCATCTCTACGTAAGAAGTTTACCATTAGATGTAGCATGTACATGCTGATGCTTTCGAGAAAGGAAAAGAAGATCCAGAATTCAAGGAAAAACTAGACCTGAATTGGCTTTAATCGCACATCGCGGAGACATCGAGTCGGGGTTTCGCGGGTTGTGGGTAATTACCCAGACTTGATATTAGATGGTAGATTCTCAATTGGCACTTTTCAATTCTCAATTGGCAATATCAGTTTTTCAGATAATTTTCCAGGCATCAGGCAAAATTAGCATCGCATCGCCAAAAGAATAGAAGCGATATTGGTGGCCGATCGCCTCACGATACAGGTGCAGCAAGCGGTCGCGTCCCAGCATAGCACTAACCAGCATCAGCAAACTAGAACGGGGCAAATGGAAATTAGTAATCAACCCATCTACCACCCGCCAGTGATAGCCCGGATAGATAAACAACTCCGTCTTACCAGTATAGGCTTCCAGTCCTCCTGAATGGGCAGCCCCTTCCAGCGATCGCGCCACTGTCGTCCCCACCGCCAGCACCCGCCCGCCTCTAACCTGAGTCTGATGAATTTGTGCTACAGTTGTTTCCGGTACTGAGATCCACTCCCCATGCATTTGATGGCTAGTCACATCTTCTACCTCCACAGGTCGAAAAGTACCGACGCCCACATGTAGCGTCACATACCGCTGTTCAATTCCCCGCTGTCGCAACCTTTTTAACAACTCTGGAGTAAAATGTAACCCCGCAGTCGGTGCAGCCACGGAGCCTGGTTGCCGTGCATAGACAGTTTGATACTGTTCTGGCAGGGCCTGAGATGCGGTAATATAGGGTGGAAACGGCACATGACCGAAATCGGGCAGCAACTGCTCCAGGTCAGTCCCAGGTGGAAGTTCAAATTGTAATAGCCGCCCCGCAGTATCCGCATCCGTAGCCACCACTGTCGCCTTCAGTTTTTTGTCAATATTAATACAAGGGGTGAAGATAATCTTTGCATCAGGTTTCAGGCGTCGGCCCGGTTTCACCAAAGCTAACCAGCAGTTTGACTGACGGGGTTCTAGTAACAAAACTTCTACAGGCGTACCCGTATCTTTGCGACCGTAGAGTCGAGCCCGAAGGACGCGAGTATCATTGAGAACTAGCAAATCTCCTGGTTGGAGGAGGTCTGGCAAATCGCGAAAGTACCGGTGCTGATGATGAGTAGGGGAGTCTACCACCAGCAAGCGAGAACTATCCCTGGGCGTCACCGGATTCTGAGCAATCAGATCCTCCGGCAGCTCGTAGTCGTAACTGGCTAAAGTTAAGTCCAAATTAGAGCGATCGGGGGACAACACGGGCGTAAAATTCCTGCCATCAAGATTACTATATAACCCAAGTTGCAACAAGATAAAAAAAGCGACCTGACAGACAGGCACTGGTTCAGTTTGATTAATAAAATTACTGAAATCCTTACAGGGCATGTGTTTCGGTCATTGAGGCTAAAACGTATATCCCTTACTGGGTAAGGGTTTCAGGCGATATTTTAATTAGACTGAACCAGTGCCGACAGACAGAGTTTTTGAGAAATATCGAGGCCAAAATAACGAATTGTCGTCCCTTAGGGACTAGAAAACGGCTAAATATAGCGATTTTTGGCATTTGGGTTTGTAGGTCGCAACTTGAGTTATATATGCTATTATCGCCCGACCCGGCAAACGCTAAAGCGTTTACTACGAACGGCAAACGCTAAAGCGTTTACTACGAACGGTCAGCGATCTCCAATAGCCAAAATTGGGGGAACCTCCCCATAGGATCTCGGGTGCTTTCCCCCAACATGGTGTGACAGCCAGTAGGGAGAATATAAATATAGCGGTAAGCTTGGTCGCCAAGAAAAGAATATGGAATACAGTTACTACCTCCCCAACGCCAGTCTAACTCTGAGAATAATTGAGTATCTGCATGCTACGCGCCGACTACCAGTAGCCTTCGTCACCGTGATCCATCAGATAGACGGGTGGGTGATGAAAATCAAACTAGCTCAAGCACTAGACGCCCAGGAAGAGGGAGATTTTCGGGCTTACCTGAACGAAGTAGGGTTCCCTTACCAACCGGAAATCCGGGTGCAGATGGCTCTGTGGAGCTTAGAAACAGGACAGTCGCCCATTAACGTGATGCGTCGCTACCAGGTGGCGGTAGTCTCCCACGGTAGTCCCAATCACTGCGAGATCGAAGAATTTCGCCAGCAGTTTGTGCAAGGATTGGGATATTGCCCAGAAACCCTAGCTTAAGGTTCGTAGTAAGCACTTTAGTGCTTACCTCCTCGCGCCAGGACTAAAGTCCTTACTACGAACTATGCTCAAGAGTACTTGCGGGGTACAACTTTAACCCTAGTAGGACATGTTAATTATCAATAGCGTGTTTCTTCAGATCCTTGAGCGAGACATGTTCTAAGGCTGCTGCATGGGTTGCTGACAAGACCACCGGCGGCGCCACGCCAGCATCCAGCGCCTCCTGCCACCGAGAGGCGCACAAACACCAGCGATCGCCCGGTTTGAGACCAGGGAAATTATACCCTGGAACTGGGGTACTGAGATCGTTGCCCTGCCTTTTGGTAAAGGCCAGAAACTCTTCAGTTACTTGGGCGCAGACTACATGCACGCCTAAGTCTCCTGCGCCCGTGTCACATTTACCCTTGCGATAAAATCCAGTCATGGGAGAAGTGCAGCAAACTTGGAGCTTTCCTCCCACCACATTCTGAGCCTCTGTCATCACAGTCCTGCCGTTATACACTAACAAAGAAAATTATAAAATAGCGTAGCGTGTTGCCTAGTTTTGGGATGTTACTGGCTTATTGTTGAAAATTGAAAATTGAAAATCGAGCGATAATCTATATATAACTATTTCTGACTAACTATTTACTGGAAATCTCTTTTAGATATATTTCTGATGCCAAGAGTCCCGAATGGGGGATGATCGCGCTCTTGTTTGCATTCGGTATTTCGCCACTTCCGATGACTCCCTTTCTGGGACTGGGTTCAACCGATACCTCTCTTCTCCCGCAGCTGATGGGTAATTCTATGGGATCTGGTTCATGATATTGCGCGATCGCAGAGCCGAATATTTTCTAAGGCTTCTGCTTCCGTTTCCCGAGCTGAAAGGTGCTCCGCCGTCGCCAAATGTCTCCAGAAAAAGGGTTCTATCAGCGATGTTGACTGTGTGCCGATCGCTACGGGACGGCACACAGTCAATATCGAATCGCGGTTTGGACGCTCAAACTTTAGCCGTGCTTACTGGAATCCACAATTTTGACATCAGGGGAGCGGATGGTACCACGCCAGCACAACGACTCTTTGGTCACTATGCATCCAAATCTATTTGAGATGTCTCCTGTGTGCCTCGGACCCTGGGACAAGAGCTCTGGCAGAGACATCTTCGTGGGTTGTAGATCATATGGGTGAGATCCCTCTACCACGACAGTCATCAAAAACACAATCGTCCAATCCCTTATCCAGACTGACTGTCCCGGCTTAAGTTGGTAGCCAGCTGTGCAAAGATAAAAACAGCAATTGGTCCCACTTAAAGTAAATCTTCGCAACCGGTGCATCCCATGGCAAGACAAAGACTCGGTGAACGCTACTACATCATCAAACCCTTGGGAGGAGGGAGTTTTGGTCAAACTTATCTGGCCCAAGACAGACAGCGGACTGGCAACACCCGGTGCGTGGTCAAGCAACTCCAGCCTCAAACTAGAGATCTCGAAATGATCCAGACGGCCAGACGTTTGTTCGACAGGGAGGCAGAAGTCCTCTACAGATTAGGCAATCATCCTCAGATTCCCGGACTATGGACTCACTTTGAGGATAATCAACAGTTCTATCTAGTTTCCGAATTCATTGCTGGCGATCGCCTCAGCCAAGAAATTACTCCGGGTAAGCAGCTGAGTGAGTCGGATGTCGTTTTCCTATTACACGACATCCTGCAAGTGCTGGAGTTTGTCCATCAACAGCAGGTCATCCACCAGAATATTAAGCCGCAAAATCCGATCCGGCGGCAAGATGGTCAGATAGTTTTGATCGACTTTGAGACTGTTAAGCTTCTGGGCATTAATGCTTGGGGGATGGTTAATATTAGCACTCCTGGCTATATCCCTCCCGAACAGGCTATCGGTAAGCCCAGGTTCTCCAGCGATGTCTATGCAGTGGGGATGATGGGCATTTTTGCCCTCACAGGCATAGAGCCTCACCAACTGCTAGATGACCCGCCGACGCGATCGGTCAAGTATCATCAGCTAAAGAATGCAGACAGAATCATATAAAACAACTACAAGGTAAGCTGAGATCTACTCAAGAATGGATGAGCAAGGTTGAGAGGAAAATTAAGTTAGCCCGGAAGTTCTACAAGAAGAAAGACTGGCAGCACTCTAAGACAGGCTGCATATTCCCGATCGCCAGTTCGTTGCAGTACCATAATACCAATTGGCAGCACTTACGTTTTAAGATTCACCAAAAGAAGGCTCTTGCCGTAGCCAGACGAGGGATGAAATTAAAGGAATTAGTCCCAAGCTCCATAACCGCCTATCTCGACGTAAAGAAGTCTGGAAAGCACGTATGGAGCCTCTGGTATCAACTGAATAAATTGTTAAAGTCTTGCACTAAATGGAAGAATCGACATTCTTTCTATGGTGTCTCTATCTGGGGACTAGAGGTCAAGGGAATGGTGGATCCTGCTTGCGGGAAAAATCAGACCAAGCGTAAGTACACTTTTAGTTGAGCAAAGTTACACCGTGGACTTGGGTGTTTGTATGACTTTTGGCTCCTTGCCTAGATATACATAGATTTTTAGATGCGGCTAAAGCAGATCCTTAATCGCGTCCTTAATCACGTCTTGCAAACTGCTGCTCCCGATCGCAAGAGCAATGACAATAGAAGCGCTGAGAATGCCTGCCATTACACAAAGCACTAAACCTGCCAGACTAATCGCTCCATCATCTTCCATTAAACCAAAGCCCGTGACAAAAATTCCCATTGCGGGTAAGGTATTTGTCCCCGGAATTGGTATCATCATCGATACTGACATTCCGGCGATCGCCACCCCGATCGCAACTCTGCCAGGCCAACTGGTACAGATGTGGGTCAGACGCGGACGGGAAATTGCTTCTATGCGCCGCAACCAGGGAATACCTGCTTTTACCACCCCCTGCACCTTCTCTAATTTCATCGTTCCTGCGAGCATCTTTTGGGGGAACCAGGGGCGTTTGGCACCCGCTATCAGCTGCATTGCCAAGAGAAGCATTGCCACTCCGAAGGGAATAGAATAACCAGGGGCAGGTACTGGCAATGCTGAAGGTAGGGAGAGGATGACGAACAGAAAACCCAATATTCGCTCTCCCGCTAGCCCGAGAATATCTGCTAGGGTTACCTTGTGGGAACGTTCTTCTTCAAAAAAATAGCGTTGTAATTCTACAGATAGTCTAGCCACAGTGGGTAACTTAATGTCTGTTTTAATAAGGTAGGGGCAATTCATGAATTACCCCTACCTTGTCTGATTGCACCCTGCCGCTACCTCGTGACCGCGAACGATTTTTATCGGTCAGCGGTCACCGGTCACTGAAATTAAGTGCCAACTGTCCAGCTGTTCATGTACTCAATTTGTTCTGGTGTCAGGGTATCCATGGCAATACCCATTGCTTGCAGCTTCAGACGGGCAATCTCTTGGTCCACGTCCTGGGGAATCTTGTGGATGCCCGGTTGCAACTTGCCTTTGTTCTTCACTAGGTATTCGCAAGCTAGGGCCTGGTTGGCAAAGCTCATGTCCATCACGGCACTGGGATGTCCCTCAGCAGCGGCTAGGTTAATTAACCGCCCTTCGCCCAATACTACCACAGATTTCCCAGTTTCAAGCACGTATTGTTGGGTAAAGGGACGCACGTCCTTCACTTCCTTGGCTTTGGCACCCAGGGCCTTCAGGTCGATTTCGATGTCGAAGTGGCCGGAGTTGCAGACGATCGCGCCATCTTTCATGACGTCGAAATGTTCGCCGCGAATCACGTGCTTGTTGCCAGTAACGGTGATAAACAAGTCTCCTTGGCTTGCTGCTAGGGCCATTGGCATGACGCGGAAGCCATCCATGATCGCTTCGATGGCCCGGACGGGGTCAACTTCGGTGACAATTACGTTAGCACCCATGCCTTTTGCCCGCAGGGCTGCGCCTTTACCGCACCAACCGTAACCGGCGACGACGACAATTTTCCCAGCGAGCAGGATATTAGTAGCGCGGATAATGCCATCCAGGGTAGATTGCCCCGTACCGTAGCGGTTGTCAAAGAAATGCTTGGTGTCGGCGTCGTTGACATTCATGGCGGGGAAAGTCAGCACCCCATCATTCAACATGGCTTGCAGACGGACGATACCGGTGGTTGTCTCTTCTGTGGTGCCAATCATGTCGGGAATCTGATTTTGCCGTTTCTCGATCAGGGTGGCCACTACATCAGAACCATCATCGATAATAATGTTGGGGCGGTGATCCAGGGCGATTTCCACGTGGCGCAGGTAAGTTTCGGTATCTTCCCCTTTCATGGCATAGACAGAAATGCCATGATCTGCCACTAGGCAGGCGGCTACGTCATCCTGGGTGGACAGGGGGTTGCTGGCGATCAGCAGGGCGTCCGCACCGCCTGCTTTCAGGGCGATCGCCAAATGAGCGGTTTCGGTAGTGACGTGACAGCAAGCGGTTAACCGGATGCCTACGAAGGGTTTTTCTTTGGCAAACCGGTCACGAATTTGCCGCAGGACAGGCATTTCCCGTCCTGCCCATTCGATCCGCTGTTTCCCTTTGGGGGCCAGGGATATGTCTTTTACTTCGTGTTTTAACTGGACTGCTGTTGCCGTCATTAACTCGATTCCTTAAATAACTATGTTGTTTAACTAACATACTATAGTTTACTTGCGGCTTGTTTGCCAAGTTTTTTCTGGATATCTCGGGATTTCTGTTTAAACCGCTGGCGCTACACCCTTCTGACACCAGGTCCGGGCACCTATAGATTCTGTTGGCGAATTACCAGATTAGCCGCGATCGGGAGCAGGGAGCAGGGAGCAGGGAGACGAGAGGAAATCATTGATTTGTAGTAGTTCTGTAATTCTGGCTGGCGTGAGCCCCCAATCTATTCGCCAACAGCATCACCTATAGAAAGGGCTGTAGGAATGAACTTTTCTCGCCCAGAAATGATTTGTTCACCTCCTGGGAATGAATATTATTTTCTAGGAGTGGCTCGTTCCCACCCAGGAATGATTCGTTTACTCCTGGAAATGATTCGTTCCCGCCCGGGAGGGGCTCTTGTCTGCCCGGGAAGGGCTCTTGTCTGCCCGGGAGGGGCTCTTGTCTGCCCGGGAGGGGCTCTTGTCTGCCCGGGAGTAAACGAGTTACTCCACGGAATAACTCGTTTACTCCACGAAATAATATTATTTTTGGCTTTAATGATGATACAGTTAGTCGGAAGCTCATAACCGAGTGGCAGCTCCCCCTTGACAGGAGGCAGGACAATGGGTTAATCTAAGACAATACAGGGCTTTGACAGGGCGATCGCTTATTACGGGCGGCGATGATGGCGATCGGAGGAAGAAGCGGCAAAATGATAATGTATTGCTATTGCTTATGGCTAAATTACAAATCCGAACCCGTTCCCAGGCGGAGCCGTGGGAACGAGGGGTCCGGCTACAGGAACAATGTATTGCTATTGCTTATGGCTAAATTACAAATCCGAACCCGTTCCCAGGCGGAGCCGTGGGAACGAGGGGTCCGGCTACAAGAACAATACAGGGCTTTGACAGGGCGATCGCTTATTACGGGACCCCTGGCGCCATAGCTCCCAGAAATACATCCCCCCTGTTTCCAGCACTTTGGGGATAATGGCCTCCACATCGGCGGCAGTGGCCTTGGTGGCCCGGGCGTCCCTGCCTTCCCGGGCTCAGCCTGGGAAGGCATATTTGCTTATTATGTTGCGCTGGGTGAATAAGCGAGGCGAACCGGGTCCAGCAATTAACTGTTATTTTAGTACATTATAACCTCTAAATAGCTAACCCGCTGCATAGCACAATAAAAATATAATTTTGTATCGAGGGTTACTAAAACCCTCAAAATATCTGTAAAGTCTAAGTGGGTAATTCAGATTTTTTTAACTAGGTCGCAAGTTAGGTTAATAGAGTCCAGTGCTTCTGTACGGCCCACAAAATATTGGGGGTCTTCGATCTTGGGCCCGGCGAGAAAGGGACTGCCCGGAGGGGAACTAGGGGTCATGGCTGAGGGCTAATGGTTTCTGGGAGTATTTTAGCATCCCCACCGAATAGATAGTCAAAGAAACCCGGTTTCTCCGGCTCCCACCCGAAAAAAGCGCAATGCGATCGCAGCTTATCATACTCGAAGGGCGATCTGATGCTGATGTTCAGTCAATTAGTCGAGAACGTCTCATGGCCCGCCGGGGGTTGCAAACGTTGCCAACCCAAAGGCTTTTAGCTTAAGAATGCTTTCCTTTCTCGACAATGCTTTCAGTGGGTTTTAACCCACGGCGGGCCATGAAGCCCATGAAGCTAATCTTTATTCTTCCAGGAGTCCCTGCAAGAAGGGTGCCAGTTCTTTATTTAATTGACCCGCCCGCACGAACTCGGCGTAGGTGTCTGCTTCTATGGCTAGTAGTTCGGACCGTAACTGTTCGATCGCATAGGATCGCGCTTCGGGATGTTCTTCTCGCAGTTTGCGAATATCTGCTTGCAGGCTATCCAGTTGTCCTTGCAGTAATGCGGCTCGATCGCGATAATATTCTGGCTCAATTTCTGGCCGTTTGTCAACCTGTTGCAGGCGTTCCATGACGCGGTTGAGGGCTACCCGACGGGAGACAGCTTCTAGATATTTCCGCCGCAGGGGTTCGTCTCCTAACAAGTTTAACCCTTCTAGCAATGGTTTGGCGGTCAACCCTTGCACTAAGAGGGTAAACAGCACTACTCCAAAGACCGTGGCGATGATTTGATCTCGCCCTTCTAATGCTATGGGCACGCTTAATGCTAGGGCGATGGACACGGAACCCCGCAACCCTCCCCACCAGATCGCTGTTTGCGATCGCCAGTCTATATCTGACTTAGCGATGGCGTTACTGAAGGCCCCTAAACCATAGATGGCGATCGCCCTAGTTAGGATGACTGCGATGATGGCGATCGCAATTTCATCGAGATTTTCTGCCAAGCTATCGAAATG
This sequence comes from Hormoscilla sp. GUM202, assembly GCA_005518205.2. Taxonomy (GTDB): domain Bacteria; phylum Cyanobacteriota; class Cyanobacteriia; order Cyanobacteriales; family Desertifilaceae; genus Hormoscilla. The sequence continues at coordinate 20,234 of RFFC02000008.1, read as the reverse complement.
AATTTGGTCGCCGATCAGCAAGAAGAAGATCGAATTGACAAAGAAGGCGATAAATTCCCAAAACTCGCTAACAACTATTCTGGTGCGGGGGTTCATGCCAATGCGAGAGCCAAAGTTCCCCAAGATCAAGCCCACAGTGACAGTACCTATGACTCCAGAACCGCCCAATTCCTCGATAATAATATAGGTGCCATAGGCAGAAACCAAGGTTAAGGATTGTTCCACTAAGGGTAAGTCAAAGCGCTGGGTGAGATAGGAGATGCCAAAACCTATTAAACCGCCGACGCCTAAACCAAGTCCCACAAAGACAAGGAAGCGCAGGATGCTAACTTGGAGATCGAATTGTTCGATGCCCAGGGGAATGCCGACTAGCAGGCTAAATGCGACAACCGCCACCCCATCATTGAACAAACTTTCCCCTTCCATTAAGGTGCTGAGGCGTTTGGGTGCGGCCATTTCCCGTAATAATGCTACCACAGAAATGGGGTCAGTAGCTGATAGGCTAGCCCCGACTAATAAAGCCGTTGCCAGGGGTACGCCCGAGAACTGGTTAATGCCAAAAGCTACGCCAACTACGGAAATAATTACCCCGACGATCGCAAATAAACTGATGGGGATGAGATTGCGCTTTAGGTCCAACCACCTTAAGTTCCAAGCAGCTTCAAACAGCAGCGGCGGCAGGAAAATTGAGAGAATCAGTTCCGGCGACAGGTTCACCAGTCGTACTCCACGAAGGCCAAGCCTAAACCGACAATCACCAGTAGCAGGGTGTAGGGAATTTGACGCAGCCAGCCGATTACTTGGGGGAGGGCGGCCACCCCTAGTGATACCGACAGGACTAGCAGAAATGGGGTCAGGCTTTCGGCGATCGCCCCTTGTTCGGCGACAGTTGCTATCATCATAGGCAGACTCCAGGGTTTGGGTGAACAATGTCCACTGTAACACAGTCGCGGGGTTTGATAGTTTATCCTAGAAGTAAGTTGCCACAGGTAGTGGCCGATCAAAAAATCAAGGAGAATAGGTGAAACGGGACCGAGCTGATGTATAATCTCAGGAGGAGGTGAACTATGTCAGATTTGCCAAAGACTCAAACAGTCGAAGCCGTTTATGAAAGTGGTGTTCTGCGTCCGCTGCAAACCTTGTCGGATCTGCCAGAACACAGTAAAGTGAAGATTACCATAGAGTGCGAACAGCAGCCGCACCCGCTGCGGGAGTTTTTTGGCATTCTCAGCGATGAGGAAGCTGCCGAGTTACAGCGCACCATTGCCAAAGAGTTTGAAAAGGTATACGATCATGATGGCTGGTGAAACTGCATTAGATACTTCAATCGCAATTCGCTATCTCAATGGCGACCAAGCTGTAGGGGCAAAGGTAGACGCTTTGCCTACTGTTGTGCTGCCATTAACCGTTGTAGGGGAACTATTGTTTGGGGCGGAAAACTCTGGACGACCCTTACAAAATATCGCCCGCTATTTGCGGTTTATTGATGCTTGTGTTGTGGTGCCGATGGGACGAGAAACTGCTGTCTCCTACTCCCGAACGCGCTTGGCCTTGAAGCGCAAGGGAAGGCCAATTCCTGAAAATGACATTTGGCTCGCCGCACAATGCCTGGAAAATGACTGGAAACTGGCGACAGACGACAGCGATTTTAGCTATGTGGACCTACTGGTGGTTGAGCATTGGTGAAGTAAATGTCTGTCTGTAGTGATACCGGGTTTCTTTTGGAGAAAATATCGATATGAGAAACCCGGAATATCCAATACTAGATGTCAACCGCGCTTACTCTGACTTAACAGTAACAGCAACTTGAAAACCCAGCATATCCAGGAATTCGACAAAGCTGTAAATCTCAGCGCACCCGCTTTCTGTCAGCATCTTGTCCAGTCGATCGTGGTGCTGCTTGACCTCGGACGACATCTGATTCATCTTACCATGAGCCTCAACTACTTTTCTGAGGGCATTGCGCAGTAGTTCGGGTTCGGGGTCTGGTTCCTCTAAAATCGCCTCGATAAACCCAGCCCCTTCTTCCGGGTCTTTCAGGGATTCAATTAGGTACTCACGGTAGCTATAACTGGTCGGCACTTTCACGTCTTTCATAGTCTGTCCAGTATTCCTGCGCTTTACGAATATCTTGTTCTTGGGTGCTTTTATCTCCGCCACAGAGAAGAAGCACTATTTTCCATCCTATTTGCCCGAAGTATACCCGATAACCAGGGCCATAGTCAATTCTCAGTTCACAGACTCCTCCTCCCACCGATCGATAATCTCCCAAATTGCCTAGCTCAATTCGCTCAAACCTAGATTTAATCTTGCGTCTAGCTTTGCTATCCCGGAGAGACTCCACCCACTCAGTTACAGGAACCTTGTCATCTAGCGTAGCATAACGCCGAATCTCCCTTGGTCTTGCCTCCATAATTTTATCGTATCCCTTTGAAGTAGTTTAACATTCCTTAACAGTTACAGCCACCCGAAAACCCAGCAGATCCAGGAATTCGACCAAGCTGTAAATCTCAGCCCCGCCGCTTTCTGTCAAAAGTTTGTTCAGTCGATTGTGGTAGTGCTTGACCGAGGATGACATCTGATTCATCTTGACACGGGCATCGACCGCATCTTGTAGCGCTGACGACAGCAGTTGAAGTTCGGGATCTTCTGCTTCCAAGATTGCCTCGATATAAGCAGCAGCATCTTCGGGGTCTTTGAGAGATTCTATCAGGTAGTCCTGATAGCTATCACTCCTGGGAGTTTTCACTTTGTTCATAATCTGCCCAATACTCCTTAGCGTCGTATCCCTTTGAAATAGTTTAACCTTCCTTAACAGTAACAGCCACTTGAAAACCCAGCAGATCCAGGAATTCGACAAAGCTGTAAATCTCAGCGCACCCGCTTTCTGTCAGAAGTTTGTCCAGTCGATCGTGATGCTGCTTGACCGAGGATGACATCTGATTCATCTTAGCACGGGCATCGACCACATCTTGCAGCGCTGAGGACAGCAGTTGAGGTTCAGGATCTTCTGCTTCTAAGATTGCCTCGATATAGGCAGCAGCATCTTCGGGGTTTTTGAGAGATTCAATCAGGTAGTCCTGATAGCTATCACTCCTCCGAGTTTTCACTTTGTTCATAATCTGTCCAATACTCCTTAGCCTTGCGAATATCTTGTTGTTGGGTGCTTTTATCTCCACCGCAGAGGAGAAGCACAATTGTCGATCCTGTTTGTCCAAAGTATACCCGGTATCCTGGACCGTAGTTAATTCTCAATTCAAAGACGCTTTCTCCAACTGACCGGTGGTCTCCCAGATTACCGAAACTGACTCGCTTCAGTCTCTCCTTGATCTTAGCTTTTGCTTTCCTATCCCGCAGGGAATCAAACCACTCGGCGAAAGGAATTTTGCCATCTGGGGTAATATAACGTCTAATCTCTCTTGGTCGCACTTCCATAATTAGATCGTATCCCTTTGAAGTAGTTTAACCTTCCTTAACAGTAACAGCCACTTGAAAACCCAGCGCATCCAGGAATTCGACAAAGCTGTAAATCTCAGCGCACCCGCTTTCTGTCAGCATCTTGTCCAGTCGATCGTGGTGCTGCTTGACCTCTCCCGACAGCTTATTCATTCTATAATGAGCCTCAACTACCTTTCTCAGGGCATTGCGGAGTAGTTCGGGTTCGGGGTCTTTTTCCTCTAAAATCGCCTCGATAAAGCCAGCAGAGTGTTCGGGGTCTTTGAGACGTTCAATCAGAAACTCTCGGTAGCTATCGCTAGTCGGCACTTTCACGTTTTTCATAATCTGTCCAATACTCCTTAGCCTTGCGAATATCTTGTTGTTGGGTGCTTTTATCTCCACCGCAGAGGAGAAGCACAATTGTCGATCCTGTTTGTCCAAAGTATACCCGGTATCCTGGACCGTAGTTAATTCTCAATTCAAAGACGCTTTCTCCTACGGAACGATAATCTCCCAAATTGCCTAGCTCAATTCGTTCAAGTCTGGCATCAATCTTAACTTTGGCTTTGCCATCCCTCAAGGAATTATACCACTCCTCGAAAGGAACTCTGTCATCTGGGGTAATATAACGTCTAATCTTTCTTGGTCGCACTTCCATAATTTTATCGTAGCTCTAAGAGGTAGTTTAACATTCTTTCACAGTAACAGCCACCCGAAAACCCAGCAGATCCAGTAATTCGACAAAGCTGTAAATCTCAGCACACCCACTCTCTGTCAGAAGTTTGTCCAGTCGATCGTGGTGCTGCTTGGCCTCTTCCGACATCTGATTCATCTTAGCACGAGCCTCAACTACTTTTCTGAGGGCATTGCGCAGTAGTTCCGGTTCTGGGTCTGGTTCCTCTAAAATAGCCTCGATAAAACTAGCCCCTTCTTCCGGGTCTTTCAGGGATTCAATTAGGTACTCACGGTAGCTATAACTGGTCTGCACTTTTACGTTTTTCATAGTCTGTCCAGTATGACTGCGCTTTACAAATATCTCGTTGTGAGGACTGTCCATAACAAAAGGCGATCGCCTCTGTCCGGGGCACAGGGTTGCGCGTGTCCGTCACATATTATCAAATATCTCGATCTGACCTATTGTAGGGGGATTGCACGGCATCCATAATATAACGATTATAACCAAAAGATATCTATTGCCGTGCCCCGGCTGGACATACGATCGCGCATCTGGCCAGGGCACGGCGTTAGTAATCTTATAATCAGAACCGAAATCTTTCTGATGCCGTGCCCATACAGTTACAGCCACCCGAAACCCCAGATCATCTAGTATACCAGAACCGATCGGGGCACGGTCAAGACTGGAAATTATCCCTAAGGAGGAGAAAAACGCGATGCCCCAAACCGCTAAACTTATGTTAGACTAAAATTAGTTAACTTTTACTATTCTGGTAAGGCATTATGCTCAAAAGCAGAATCATGAAATTTGTGATGGCGGCGGCGCTGCTGTTCTCTGTTTCCAGTTGCCAATCAGTTAGCAGTTGGTATCAGGTGTATTTTACCACGCCGGGTAAACCAAATACAGAAATTACTGATGCTCTGATTAAATTGATTGGTCAGGCAAAAAAAACCATCCATATCGCCGCTTTTGAATTTAATCTAGATCCGATAGCGGAGGCCCTTATAGCAGCGAAGCAGCGGGAAATAGATGTGAAATGGATGACGGACGACGAACGCGGAATGAATGCAGATAGCGAACCGGGTCACGGTCAGTTTGCTAAACTGAAACAGGCGGGCATTGAGATTAAAGATGATAACCGGGGGGCCCTGATGCATAATAAGTTTGTGATTGTTGACGGACAGGTTTTGTGGACCGGTTCGACTAATCTGACTGTCAATGGCACCCAGAAAAATAATAATAATGTATTGGTCATGCGATCGCCCAAAATTGCCGCCATCTACGAAGGGGAATTCCAAGAGATGTGGTCGGGGAAGTTTGGTAAAACTTCCCCGACCAAGGTGGCCAGTCAAAAGGCGATCGTTAACAAAACCCCCGTGAGGATTTTATTTGGATCGGAAGATCATGTGGCAGATGCACTCATTGCCGAGATTGGCAAAGCACAAAAAAGCATTAAATTTATGGCCTTTTCCTTCACCCACGATGGCATGGGCAAGGCGATGATGGCACAGGCCGATCGGGGGGTGAAATTAGAAGGCATTTTTGAGACCAGAGGTAGCGAAACCAAATACAGTGAGTTACCAGGTTTTTTCTGTGAAGGTATTTCCGTGCGGCAAGATGGCAACCCCAGGACATTCCATCATAAAGTAATTGTCTTGGACGAGAAAACAGTGATTACTGGTTCCTTTAACTTTAGTAACAATGCTAATAAAAGCAATGACGAAAATGTGGTCATAGTCGAGAATCCCCAGATTGCTTCCCTCTATTTGCAGGAGTTCGATCGACGCTGGCAAGAAGGGAAGCCACCAAGGGAAAGTAAGATTAGTTGTCAGTAGCGATCGCCCATGAACTATCTGGCCCATTTATTCTTAGCGGGACCCGATCCGTATTCGCGGATCGGCAACCTGTTAGGTGACTTGATCAAGGGAAACCTGTCACAAGATACCACCTATTACAGTGAAGGGATTATCCAGGGGATAAAACTCCATCGCCAAATTGATACCTTCACTGATACCCACAGAATTTATCTGGAAAGTAAAAGGCGGATATCCCCTCAGCAGGGACTGTTCTCTGGCATAATTATCGATATCTGCTACGACCATTTTCTCGCTAACCATTGGCCGAAATTCTCAGAACGCCAACTCTCAGATTTTGTAGCGGATATTTATGGTTTACTGGAGTCCCATCAACAAATTTTACCAACCAGGTTGCAACAGGTACTGCCCAAAATGGTCGCTGAAGATTGGTTGGGGTCTTACAAAACCTTGTCCGGCCTGAATTTAACCTTTGCCCGCCTGGCCCGACGCTTGCAGGGAGAAAATCATCTCCCTACTGCGGTTGAAGATATCGCCAATAATTATGTGGAGCTGGAGTCGGATTTTCTCAGCTTTTTTCCCGAGGAGATCGGTTATACTAGTAGTCTCACGGTCCGCCAAATGTATCCAGATTACCATGATGCTGAGTCAAACAACACAAGTTAAAGATTGGAAAGCTTACGTCAAAGAGTTTGAACGTGCGATCGGCAAGCAGGGCGTGGTGCAACGCAAAGAAGAGTTGCTGACCTACGAATGTGACGGGTTAACTAGCTATCGCCAACGCCCGAAAGTGGTACTATTGCCCCGCAGCACTGCCGAAGTGGCAGCAGTGGTAAAAATATGCGATCGCTACCAACTGCCCTGGGTGGCAAGGGGCGCAGGTACTGGTTTATCCGGGGGTGCCTTGCCCGTGGAAGATTCGGTATTAATTTGCACGGCAATGATGCGGCAAATTCTGAATATTGACTTGGAAAACCAGCAAGTGGTCGTCCAACCCGCAGTTATCAATAACTGGGTAACCCAAGCAGTCAGCGGTGCGGGGTTTTACTACGCCCCGGACCCTTCCAGTCAAATTATCTGTTCCATCGGTGGGAATGTAGCGGAAAATTCTGGGGGCGTCCATTGCTTCAAATATGGAGTCACGACAAATCACGTGCTAGGATTAAAATTAGTCCTGCCTGATGGTTCCATAGTCGATGTCGGCGGCGAAGTTCCCGAACAACCCGGTTACGACTTAACCGGGATATTTGTGGGTTCTGAAGGCACCTTGGGCATTGCGACAGAAATTCGCCTGCGGATTATCAAGCAAGCAGAAGCGATTCGCGTTCTGTTAGCAGATTTTACCAGTATAGAAGCAGCGGGGGCAGCGGTGTCCGATATTGTCAGTGCGGGAATTATCCCCGCAGGAATGGAGATGATGGATAACTTCAGTATCAATGCCGTAGAAGATGTGGTTGCTACTAACTGCTATCCCCGAGACGCCGTTGCCATTCTCCTGGTAGAAATAGATGGTTTAGAAGTGGAAGTCGCTGCTAATACCGATCGCATCAGTGCCATTTGCCGTCAGAACGGGGCCCGGGAGATTACAATTGCTACGGACCCCGAAAAACGCGCTTTACTTTGGAAAGGACGGAAAGCTGCTTTTGCGGCCATGGGTCGTATTAGTCCGGATTATTACGTCCAAGATGGGGTGATACCCCGCAGTCAGTTGCCCTATGTGCTACAAGAGATTGAGAATTTAAGCCAAAAACACGGCTATCCCGTTGCGAATGTGTTTCACGCAGGGGATGGGAATCTGCATCCGCTGGTTCTTTATGATAATTCCATGCCGGGGGCATTAGAAAAAGTGGAAGAATTAGGAGGAGAAATTCTCAAGCTTTGCGTAGCAGTAGGGGGCAGCATTTCGGGAGAACATGGTATTGGTGCTGATAAACGCTGTTATATGCCCGAACTGTTTACAGAGGCAGATTTAGAAACCATGCAATGGGTCCGTCAGGTGTTTAATCCCAAAGAATTAGCAAATCCTGGTAAAATATTCCCGACCCCCCGTACCTGTGGGGAAGCTGCCCGGGGGAAGCTGGAGATAACTAAACAGTTTGAGGGGGTGGAAGTATTTTGAGTCCTACCGAAGCAGGGAGCAGGGAGCAGGGAGCAGGGAGAGGGGAGCGGAAGCAGGGAGGGAGGGGGTCAAGTCGGTCAAGCAGAACCAGTTTCTCTGGCTCTATTGCGGACTATACTGCAATTATCCTCGGAGGATCCCCACTGGCGGGTGCTGTGGGAATGGAAGTAAGATCGACTGGGGAGGTTTGGTGCATCCTGTAGATATTATAGTTAGCACCGCACGAACCAGGCGATCGAGCACGCCGTTGATGACTTAACCTTGACAGTAGCAGCTAGGCAAACGACCTTCTTCTCGTCCATGCCGATCGTAATGGTCTCGTCCACTGGCAAAAGCACCAGCAGCTACTACAGCGGCAACATCGGGATACTGAGCTAGATAAAAGGCTTCGTCAAAATCTTCATTTGTCTCACTCCCGGACCTGGATCCTAGCCTACTAGCGCTAGGCAAACGACCTTCTTCTCGTCCATGCCGATCGTAATGGTCTCGTCCACTGGCAAAAGCACCAGCAGCTACTACAGCGGCAACATCGGGATACTGAGCTAGATAAAAGGCTTCGTCAAAATCTTCATTTGTCTCACTCCCGGACCTGGATCCTAGCCTACTAGCGCTAGGCAAACGACCTTCTTCTCGTCCATGCCGATCGTAATGGTCTCGTCCACTGGCAAAAGCACCAGCAGCTACTACAGCGGCAACATCGGGATACTGAGCTAGATAAAAGGCTTCGTCAAAATCTTCATTTGTCTCACTCCCGGACCTGGATCCTAGCCTACTAGCGCTAGGCAAACGACCTTCTTCTCGTCCATGCCGATCGTAATGGTCTCGTCCACTGGCAAAAGCACCAGCAGCTACTACAGCGGCAACATCGGGATACTGAGCTAGATAAAAGACTTCGTCAAAAGAGCGAGGTACGTCTTGCCAGTCCTCATTAGGTACTGATACATCATCATTCGGCGGAAGGAGATCTAATGGACCTTTTCCAGCTTCTCTCGGATCGTGCTCATATACTCGCTCACCATTGATGTAAAGCTCGTATGCTGGGAATCCATCATGTGAACCTGATATTCGATACTGAGCTTCTTCTCCCTCTTCTTGACGAATTTCAACCGTAATGTCGGCATCAATATCTGGAGTTAGCCATTCTGGCACTAATGGAATACCTCCACTCAATTTAAGTTGAGTTTTGACTATGTTATTACTAAGACGACTTACTTTAACAGAGTTATTGTCATTCGTAGGCGTTAAAGTACCCTCTTCATCTACAAGCTGCCCAAGTTGAATCCGATCCGGGAGAAGCGGGAGAAAGTCGGGGATGTCGATGTCAATAATCCCTCCAGTCAATGGACCATCAGCCATAAACGTACCCCACTCGACTACAGGATCATTGACTTTTCCATCTCGATCTGCTGGATCTGCAGTTACAACTACTTTTTGTTCGCTTCTATGTGTTCCGTCGTTGTAATGAAAATCGCGATCGTCACCAAGAAGAAATGTCGTCTCAGCACGATTGACAATACCCTCGACAATATACCCGACAACAGGACCTACAACAGGAATTGTTCCAACCAGTCCAACAGGCACATTAATCAAACCCGAGTTTACCAATAATTCCCAGCTATCTTCAAGTCTAGATCCATCAAATAAGTCCTCCAGCCCAACTTGTCGATCGGGGATAAAAGTCCTAAGTTTAATTTCAACTTCATCATAATCATGAGCCGTCCCACTTTTGGATTCGGATTCAAATCTAGGCAAACGACCTTCTTCTCGTCCATGCCGATCGTAATGGTCCCGTCCACTGGCAAAAGCACCAGCAGCTACTACAGCGGCAACATCGGGATACTGAGCTAGATAAAAGGCTTCGTCAAAATCAGGTAAGGCTTCATTAAAAGCAGGTTCAGTAGCCAAGACCTTGCTGACAGCAGCCGAAGCTTGACCCGTTATTGGATCTGTAGATGGATCGCGATCCAGTAAAACGCTTTCGCCAGTATCGGGCATCAGCATGTCGTTAATGTCAATTATGTCTTGACTGACCCCAACTCCTGAGATACTCCTGTTTTGGGGAGTAATGATGTCCGCCGGTGGCCCTATATAACCTGCATCAAAAGGATGGACAAAGGAAGTCAACAAGTCATTCTGGTTCGGATCTGGTCCAAGATTAATCACAGCATTCACCTCAATCTGTTTTTTCTGGCCTTTAAGAGTTACTGTAATTACTAGAATAGCGCGGTAATGTTGCCGATGTAATTGATAATTATACTGAATTTTGAATTATTTGATATACCAATATTTATTAATACTGTGTGATGATAAGAGTCGATTATTATTCTGCCCCCCGAAGCAATCTCCTGCTGCTGAACAGGGGAGATTGCTTCAGGGGGGAGGTTAACTCGGTTCCGCATAAGTCGATCGCTCGTTTCCCCCCCCTCGCAATGACAGAGAGGAGGTTTCGGCTTAAGTCAGTGCCATTCAATGTAGGTTGTGAATGGAGAATGGAGAGTTGACTCTTGACAATGATGGGAGGAAAATGGATAATGAACAATAGTAAATGATATCCAGAAAATGAACCAGATCGCTCCTCAATTAGAAAGCATAGTCAGTCCAGCATCTGTAGTCAGCTGCTGGCGCCTGGAAGTAAGGCAACGAGAAAGGTTCCAACGGGCATTAGCGCCAGGGGAGACACCGGACTGCATCGTCTATCCAAACAGTCCAGAGGAACTGGGCGCAGTCTTACAACTGGCATCGGAGCAAAACTGGCGGGTGCTGACCTGTGGGAATGGGAGTAAGATCGACTGGGGAGGTTTGGTGCATTCTGTAGATATGATAGTTAGCACTGCACGGCTGAACCAGTCGATCGAGCACGCCGTTGATGACTTAACCTTGACAGTAGCAGCGGGGGTGAAATTTGTCCAGATAGAAGAGATGTTAGCAGGTCACAATCAATTTCTGGCCCTGGACCCCGCCTATCCCGAAGATGCTACCATTGGCGGAATCGTTGCTACTGCCGATACTGGTAGCTGGCGACAACGTTATGGCAGCGTCCGCGACAGGTTAATCGGCATTTCTTTCGTTCGCAGTGATGGTAAAATCGTCAAAGCTGGCGGTCGGGTGGTGAAAAATGTGGCGGGTTACGACTTGATGAAGCTGTTGACTGGTAGCTATGGCACCTTGGGGGTCATCAGTCAAGTTACCCTGCGCCTTTATCCTCTACCCGAGGCGTCGGGAACGGTGGTGTTAACAGGGTCTTCGGAGGCCATAGACAAAGCAACCCGCACTCTGTTAAACTCGGCCTTGACCCCGACAGCAGCAGACCTGACTTCTGACAGTGAGGGGATAAAATTAATTGCCCGTTTCCAAAGTATGGCAGAAAGCGTTAAACAACAGTCAGAACGACTGCTGGAAGTGGGACAAGCGCTGGGTTTAGAGGGGATTTTGTATTCACAGACAGATGAGGTTAATCTATGGAAAGGATTACGAGAACCAATCTGGAAATCTGGCGCAACAGCCCCAATTATCTGTAAAATAGGAGTAAGACCGACTGCTGCTGTGGAGGCACTGACTTTTTGCCAGAAAATGCCTGCAACCTCGATTTTTCGCGCAGGCGCAGCCGTGTTCGCAGGTGTAATTCATGCCCGCACCGGGTTGGGACTGTTGCGATCGGATGCCCTGCGGTCTACCCAACTGCTGGAAATGCGATCGCACCTGGCGAGTAAAGGCGGTTTCCTCACAGTTTTATCAGCACCGGTAGAGTTAAAGCAAAAGATAGATGTTTGGGGTTACAAGGGGAATGCAATAGAGATTATGCGGGGCATCAAACAGCAGTTCGATCCCCAAAATATCTTGAGTCCCCACCGTTTTGTCGGTGGGATGTAATCAATGGAAAAATTAAGAAACCAGGTAAACCTGGTTTCTGGGCTACAATAGGTCAGGCAATAGATATTAGCTTATCATATCGATATTACAAAAAAAATGCAAACTTCTGAAAAGGTAACAAATGATTTAAGGCCAGCTAAAGAAAGTAACTTTCTGCGGCAAAATCCCCATATTAACCCAGGTTTTGATGCCCAAAACCCTCCGAAACAAGAGTTAATTGATGCCTGCGTTCACTGCGGGTTTTGTTTATCTACTTGTCCCAGCTATCGGGTAATTGGTAAAGAGATGGACTCTCCCAGAGGGCGAATTTATCTCATGGATGGGATAAATAAAGGTGAGGCCCCCTTGGCGGAGGCCACATCTCAACATTTTGATTCTTGCTTGGGTTGTCTCGCCTGTGTTAGTACCTGTCCTTCTGGCGTTCAGTACGATAAACTGATTTCGGCCACTCGTCATCAAGTCGAACGCAATATACCCCGGACTTGGCCCGATCGCCTGGTGAGAACTCTGATCTTTAACCTGTTTCCCTACCCTAACCGCTTGCGGACCTTATTAGCGCCCCTCTATCTCTATCAGAAATTGGGGTTGCAAAAAATCGTGCGTTCGACAGGTTTATTGAACAAAATCTTCCCGCGCCTAGGGGCGATGGAGGCAATTTTACCACAGATTAACTTGAGTGCTTTCCGGGATAAATTACCAGATGTAATTCGGGCCAAAGAGGAAAAACGCTACCGGGTGGGAGTAATATTGGGTTGCGTGCAACGGTTATTCTTCTCTCCCGTGAATGAAGCTACGGTGCGGGTTTTAACAGCGAATGGTTGTGAAGTTGTGATACCCAAAACCCAAGGTTGCTGTGCGGCGCTACCGGAACATCAAGGACAAACAGCCCAGGCGCAAGCATTGGCCAGACAGATGATTGACAGCTTTGCCGGGACGGGAGTAGATTATATAATCATTAATGCCGCAGGTTGCGGTCATACCCTGAAAGAATACGGACATATGCTGGCAGATGACCCCAATTATAGGGAAAAAGCGAAAGCATTTGTCAGTAAAGTCAGGGACGTGCAAGAGTTTTTAGCAGAGGTAGGATTGACGGCGCAACTTTCACCATTGCAGGATGGAGAGTTAACAATAGTATATCAAGATGCTTGTCATTTATTGCACGGACAAAAGATTAGCGTGCAACCGCGTCAGTTGTTGCAGCAAATTCCCGGAGTCAAGCTGCGGGAACCCCTAGATGCCGCCTTGTGTTGTGGCAGTGCGGGGGTTTATAATATGTTGCAACCAGAAGTGGCCGATGAATTGGGACAGCAAAAGGTGCAGAATTTGTTGAATACCGGTGCGGAGTTAATAGCTTCTGCTAACCCCGGTTGTTCCTTGCAAATTAAGAAGCATTTGCAAGGAAAGGAAATGACGCTGATGCATCCGATGGAATTGTTGGATTATTCCATTCGCGGGATAAAGTTGCCAATTTTGTAGCGATGGCCCTCACCCTAAAGGGTGGGGCTACACGAACAAAGCCCGCCTGCGCGGGCTTAATTGCTTGCATTGGGATGAACCCAACAATATCTACTATATCAAGTTCTTTAAGTGTAAAGGGTGATGACTGAATCTAGCAGAGATGAAGAGTATGTCAGAACCAGCCCACTTTTGAGCTGTATGAGATACAGACCTAAGTTTGGTCGCGGTGCAGGATTAACGCTAGAAGAATTTCAAAGACTGTATCAGGCTGAACAGATGGATATTAACGTTGCTTACCGTTACAGAAATGCACGCTGGTTAATTCTTTATGGTACAATCACAGGAGCGACAACAGATTCTACCTATGAATTTTTCCGTCAGGTACTGAACTACGACTTGGCAGATTTCTTTCAACGCCACTCCTCTAGGTTTAGGCAGGAAATGGAATCAGTCCTGCAAACTCTGCTACAGTAACCACAGTAACATGATTTCTCAAAGATCCGATCTAACATTCAAACATAATCTCAAGCAAGGAAGGCATGGTTGGCTGCGCCTGACTCCTGCCTATTCAATCAAGATAGTTCAGAATGTGCTAGCTTCTATAGGCAAACCCGAATTTGTCCTCGATCCCTTTTCTGGAACTGGGACTACAGGATTAGTATGTGCTGAACTGGGAATCAAAAGTGACCTAGTAGAAATAAATCCATTTTTAGTTTGGTTAGCAGCAGCAAAGATTGCCCATTATCATGCTGACGAACTAGATGCAGCTAATGCATTAGCTCGTGATGTTGCCTCCAAAGTATGTCAGAATATGACTGTTGACGATCTGTGGATTCCGCCTCTCAATTATATCGATCGCTGGTGGCTTCCAGAAAGATTGATCGTCTTGGCAAATCTCTTCGATCGGCTGAAAAACATCTGCGGTGAAACTGCCGCCGTGAAACTATGTCTCATAGCCTTCTGTAAAGTAGTTATTAACTGGTCGAATGCGGCTTTTAATCATCAATCGATGTCATTTAAGAAGCATCATCAGAGGTTTTTGCCAGAAGAGCGAGATATGATAATTAATGATTTTATCACTCAAGTCCAGCAGATTGCCGCATCAGCAAAGCTACCTGTTTTGAGCAAAGTTACCATCCATCAAGGAGATTCTCGTTGCCTCGATCGCCTGTTATCTAGAACCTATGACTGCGTAATTACTTCACCTCCTTATCCTAACAGGATGAGTTATATCCGAGAAGTGCGACCCTATATGTATTGGTTGGGTTTTCTTAAGTCAGCGCGGGAAGCAGGAGAATTAGATTGGCAAGCAATTGGCGGCACTTGGGGGATAGCTACATCCCGCTTGCGATGGTGGCAACCTGGAAATATGAAAATCCCTCATGAAGGATTTGAGAATACGATCGAACAAATTTCTGTTCAAAGTCCTATCCTTGGTAATTATGTCCACAAGTATTTTCGCGATATTGCCACTCACATCGATCGCCTCAGTCGAGTTTTGGCAGCGGGGGCGAAAATCTACTATATTGTAGGAAATTCTAAGTTTTACGATACCCTGGTGCCAGTGGAGCAGATTTACATGAGCTTGCTGAGGGAATATGGATTTAGTAATGTTAGCAGTGCTGTGTTGAGGAAAAGAAACTCTAAAAAAGAACTTTACGAATTTGCTGTGTCCGCAGACTGGTTAGGATAATTGGTAAACTGTCAATTTAGGTTAACTTTTAATCAGTTTATTACTCGGAGTTTCGCTGTCTCGTGACAGCGCCGTTATCATCACGGGCGATCGTACCGCCATTTTCTGAGGTGCTGACAAAAACATTAAGTAAGTCACCATCCGGGTCAGAATCATTTGCTAGCAGATCTATGAGAACTGGGATCCCTTCTCTAGTAGCAACAGAGTCATCAACAGCTATCGGGGCTTGGTTTGCACCCTCGACACTTACAATTACAGTGACGTCACTAATGCTGTACCTGAAGCTGTCAAGACCGCTGAATAGAGAGCAGCTTGTGGAAATGGGTAAAAAATCAATGTTTATATTACCGGTATTATGAAATATTTGCTTCGTTTAATTAGGCAATTTATAGTACAATTTACAGTGCTCATACTCGCCAAAAATAAGAGATAAAATATCTGCTAAGTCTGAATTGTCAAATAATTTACAAAGCTAAAATTATGACCTAGTGCAGTAGTTATTTGTATTGCTTGGCATATTACAAATTGACGCGCGGAATGTGGGTAAAATAGTCATAAGTTGATTCAAACAGTTAACTATCCGTGACATTGAGCGTCAACATGAGCAAAATCAGATGGCCCATTTTGATAATTGCCGCCTGTTTCCTCTCCCCTGTCATGCCAGCACGGGCAGAGAAATTGCGGGTAGGCATTGCCGGAGCACCTCCCTTCGCGATTAATAATGACTCTAATCTCGAAGGCATTAGTATCGATATTTGGCAAAAAATCGCCGACTCTGAAGACATTGAATATGAATTGGTACTACAGAACAACACCGAGGCCACGCTCAAAGCCGTAGTTGACGGCGATCTAGATCTGGCGATCGGGTCGATCAGCATTACGGCCGATCGCCTGGAAAAGGTGGCCTTTACCCAACCCTTCTTCCTGGCGGACATCGGCGTGGTGCTGCCCAGGGAAACACCTACTCTGTGGAATAGAATCAGACCCTTTTTCGGGGTAGCCTTTATCTCCTCGGTAGCCATACTACTCGGCTGTATTTTTCTAGTCGGCAATCTGCTGTGGCTAGCGGAGAAGCATCGCAACGACCAGTTTTCCCACCAATACTGGTCCGGGGTGGGCCATGGGATGTGGTTTGCCCTGGTGACCTTGACCACGGTGGGCTATGGCGATTTCGCGCCCATTACCATCGCCGGGCGCCTAATTGCGGGTGTCTGGATGGTGTTGACGATGGTCACTGTCTCTTCCCTGACTGCTGGGATCGCCACAACCCTGACTCTTTCCCTATCCGACCAGGGAGGCGAACCTTTAGGCCACCCATCAGAACTCAAAGGACTTGCGATCGCAGTTGTTTCGGGAACGACGGGCGTCAAATGGGCCACCTATTATCAGGCACGATTAACAGAGAGGAATAACCTCAATGACGCGCTCCTCCTCTTGGAAGCGGGTCGAGTTGATGGCGTGGTCTTTGACAGTCCGGCCCTCAAATATTATCTGCAAAAGCATCCCGAGGTTGATTTGAGACTGGCTAATTTTGCCGTATCCACTGAAACCTATGGTATTGCCTTGCCCTTTGAAAGTCCCCTGCTGCGCCAATTAAATGTCAAGCTGCTGAAGATGCAACAGGAGGGAACTCTCCGAGAAATCGAGGCTAAATGGCTCGATTAAAAGTTGTTAGTTGTTAATTTTAATTTCTCAATTAACAATTTTCAGTATCTAATCGCTGCCAAGTCAGTTTTCTAGTCGATTCATCAAAATGCCAGCGCAGCAAAGAAGCAGGTCGATCGGGTACCAAACCCAAAAGCCCGATCGCCCGTCTGGGTGCTTCTGTGGCCATGGCGATCGCCTCGGGCACTCCACGAATGCCCCATTTTACCAAATTCTGCACCCCTGCCAACAGGGGCAAAGTCGTCCCCGCCAGGGTTCCGTCCAACAATCTTGCCGTACCATTTTCCACCTGAATCTGACGTTTATCCCAAGGATACATCCCATCAGGTAATCCCAAAGGTGCCAGAGCATCGCTAACTAAAAATATCCCCTGGGGGCGAGTGCGTGCCAACAAATCCATCATCGTCGGACAGACATGCCGACCATCAGCAATTAAACCACATTGTACCCGATCGTTAACCAGGGCAGCACCTAACAATCCCGGCTCCCGATGATGTAAACTAGGCATAGCATTAAAAGCATGAGTTACCATTGATGCTCCTCCTGCAAAGGCCAGATTCGCTTCTGCTGCCGTAGCTTGAGAATGTCCCAGACTCACTGTAATACCCAACTCTCGTAAATAAGGAATTACCTTACCCGTAGCATCTAATTCTGGTGCCAGAGTCATCACCTTCACTACCCCAGGGTAATCTCCCAGCACCCGCTTGACATTTTCTATTGTTAGTGGTAATAAATATTCAGCCCGATGAGCGCCGCGTTTGGCGGGATTCAGAAATGGTCCTTCCAGATGAACGCCCAAAATTTGGGCCCCCTGTTGTCCAAAGCCCGCGCAGGCGGGCTTCGTTCCTGTAGCCCCACCCTCGTTCCCTGGCTCTGCCTGGGAACGCAAGGGGGTGGGGGTGGGGGTGGGGGTAACAAAATGGGGATTATGCTGTTGGGAGATTTCCGAGAAAATAGAGAGCGATCGCTGTATTTTTTCTACGGCAGTAGTCACCAGGGTGGGCAAAAAAGCGTCAACACCCTGATGCCAGAGGAATTGACAAATTTCTCCGACCTTGGTAATGTGTTCGGAATCGACATCAGTAAAAGCTAAACCCAAGGCACCATTAATCTGTAAATCGACGCCACCCAAAGAAAGCCAATCTCCTGCCAGATTTAGCACTTGGGTAGCCGCAGGATCGGACTTGTTGGTACTCATGGGAGCTATAGATGCGATCTCGGCCCCTCTGCGGATCCGAAGCATCTGTTTAGACTCGTATCCAGGCAATAAGGCATTAATAAGATCGATCTGCTGTTCTTTCACCTTCTTCCAACCTCCGGGCAGGCGATCCGCCCGCCCTACGTAATAACATGAATCAACCATTAATTGGCATCATCATGGGCAGCGATTCTGACTTGCCCACCATGAAAGAGGCGATCGCCGTCTGCGAAGAATTCTTCATTGAAAGAGAAGTCGCGATCGTTTCCGCACACCGCACGCCAGAGAGAATGGTAACATACGCCCAGCAGGCACGCAAGCGGGGTTTAAAAGTAATTATTGCCGGTGCCGGTGGAGCCGCCCATCTCCCCGGGATGGTAGCTTCCCTCACCCCCTTGCCAGTGATCGGCGTCCCCGTACCCAGTCGCCACCTGCAAGGGGTGGACTCTCTCTATTCGATCGTGCAGATGCCCCGAGGCATCCCCGTGGCCACCGTGGCGATCGGCAATGCCAGAAATGCTGGCTTGCTGGCCGTGCAGATTTTAGCAACTGGTCAGCCAGACTTACAAGAGAGAGTGCAGCAATATCGCCAAACCCTCACCCAGTCAGTGATGGCAAAGCAGGAACGGCTGGAGGATCTAGGATATCAACAATATCTCAGCCAAATGTCTTAAAAAATCCGATAGTAAGGCAAAATTCAAAATTCTGTATCCCAAGATACAGAATATCAGGCACGGACTTGATGCAATCGATCTATCTTGCTTCTCTGTCATCTGTGTCATTTGATTAAAGATGGCGGTGAGAAGGCAGCTCATACATGTGAGCAATGGAAATTAACAGCTGATATAATTTGCCATTGTCAGTGCTTTCCTTTTGATGTCTAAACTGCAACTCATACATGTGAGCAATGGAAATTAACAGCTGATATAATTTGCCATTGTCAGTGCTTTCCTTTTGATGTCTAAACTAATGCAAAAAAACAAATTGAAAAATAGCAAAGTTCGGGAATATTTGAGCGCAGATGCCAGGAATATCCTAGGAAAAATAGGAGTGGGAAAATTATCATATAGCTGGCTCGCATGCATTCCCCTAACCGCCCTGATTGTTGGGATATGGAGTTTGGCAGCTACAGCCCAAGAAGCAGAACCTCTGACTCCAGAATACGTTCAGGGGGTATTAAACACCATCTGGATAGTAGTGGCAGCAGTGCTGGTGATCTTCATGAATGCTGGTTTCGGCATGTTAGAAACGGGCTTCTGTCGCCATAAAAATGCTGTCAACATTCTGGCAAAAAACCTGATCGTATTCGCGATCGCCACGATCGTATTTTGGGCGTTGGGTTTTGCCTTGATGTTCGGTCAGGGCAATTCTTTCGTTGGATTTAGCGGCTTCTTCTTGCTCAGTGAAGACCCCGCGACCTACGGACTCGATCCCTTTCCCGCAGGCTTGCCCATATCAGTCTTTTTCCTGTTTCAGGTAGCTTTTGCCGCCACGGCAGCCACGATCGTATCTGGGGCAGTGGCCGAACGGATTGAGTTCGTCGCCTTTTTAATCTTCAGCGTCTTGATCGTCGGGATTTCCTACCCGATCACCGGACATTGGTTATGGGGAGGCGGTTGGCTGAGCGAAATAGGCTTCTCCGACTTTGCTGGATCGACAATTGTCCACTCAGTCGGTGGCTGGGCGGCTCTAGTGGGAGCATTCTTGCTCGGGCCGAGGATCGGCAAGTACAATGAAGACGGTAAACCCCGAGCCATTCCCGGTCACAACATGAGTATTGCCACCCTGGGCTGCTTGATTCTGTGGATCGGCTGGTTTGGCTTCAACCCAGGTTCGGAATTAGCTGCGGACGAGGCAGTTCCCTTTATTGCGGTAACCACTAATTTAGCTGGAGCCGCAGGGGGCGTGACAGCAACCTTCACCTCTTGGGTCAAGGATGGTAAGCCCGACTTGTCGATGATCATCAATGGTATCCTGGCAGGCTTAGTGGGTATTACCGCTGGTTGCGATGGTGTTTCTTACACGGGCGCCGTGATTATTGGTGCCATTGCGGGGGTCATTGTCGTGTTCTCCGTCGGCTTCTTTGACAAGATCAAAATTGACGACCCGGTGGGCGCAACCTCCGTTCACTTGGTTAATGGTATTTGGGGAACCCTTGCAGTGGGACTCTTCAATACAGAGTCGGGCTTGTTTTATGGCGGCGGCCCCGGTCAACTGGTCAAACAAATCATTGGCATTGTGGCGATCGGAGCCTTTACAGTCATTACAAGCTTCATCTTCTGGAAGGCGATCGAAGCAAC
>RFFC02000007.1 GCA_005518205.2 Hormoscilla sp. GUM202 | reverse complement strand
CATCTGCTCCTCCTGTGGACATTGATGGTATCCGCGAACCGGTTGCAGGTTCTCTGCTGTACGGCAACAACTCCGGTCAAGTGGACAACCTACGCTTTGATAGAAGCGGAAGAGTTAGGCATCACCAGCGCTAATGTAGAACAGATGAAACAATCGGATAACCCCACCATCCGCCGTTTCTTGGGCGTAGAAGGAGCTTTGGGAGAGGGTTTGGGTTTGACTAATGACTTTACTGTCAGGATAATCAAGCATGTGGGAAACTATGGGGAAATATACGAGCCGAACCTAGGGGAAAAATCCCAATTCAAGCTCCCACGGGGTCAAAATGACCTCTGGACTCGCGGGGGTCAGGCCTACTACTTTGGGCAATTTTACTGTGACGGTAACTGCATCGGATCATGCGAAAGGCCGGGTAGAAGATGTATTTAATATTGAGGTATCGTCTCCCATCACGGGCATTCCCAAAGACTACGAGCTCCAGGGCACTGAAAACGCAGACACACTTTCCGGAGACAGGGGCAACGACAGCCTCTATGGGGGCGAGGGTAGCGATACCCTCTATGGCCAAGAGGGAGACGATCTCCTCGACGGGGGTAACGGAAGCGACACGCTTTACGGAGGCGATGGTGTGGATACTTTTGTCTTAGCCCCGGGCATGGGCCAGGATACCATCGACGACTTTACGAATCACACGGACAAAATCCGGTTAGAAGGAGGTTTGATTTTTACTGAACTAGAAATTGCCTCTCATCAGGGCAGTTCGACTTCCATTAAGGTCGCGGCTTCTGGGGAAGTGTTGGCAATTTTGTCGGGAATTGATTATGAGGTTATTAGGGCGGATGATTTTGTTTAGTTACTGTAACCCCGTTGTTCTCCCTGGGGGGCTCCGCTATTGTAGCGGAGTCCAATTGTCACAGCTTCAACCACCTTCCACATGCTGGGTGTAGCTGGCGTGTTCGGCGGATCGCTGTTCTCCCGGTATCTGGTTCACAGCCCGTGAGCACGATGGCCTTCAACCTGAACGGTTTCAACTTCAACATCGTGTCCGAGAGCGCCCACCCTGTCGGGAGCCTGCCCGTCGATGTCTGCGCTTTAGACATCGCAGCGACATGGGTGGGCGTCTCTGGACACGACCAGTCCATTATCGACTCACAAGGTCGCGCGATCGGCACCTGGGCAGATGTCCTGAACCGTGCTAACCTGGGGATGGAAGTAATGCACGAGCGGAATGCTCGCAACTTCCCCTGGCCTCCTTTGTTTGGCTGACTGGCTGCTACCTGCCAATAATCTCTGCTTATATGAGGTATAAGTAAAACAAATTAACAGGGGTTGACAAAACTAACTCTTTTAGCTAATGTGTATTCAGTAAGGAAAACAAACTAACGACGTACCTGGAAAACACCCAGCTGACAGCTGCCACCTGCTACATCATCGCTTTCATCTGCTCCTCCTGTGGACATTGATGGTATCCGCGAACCGGTTGCAGGTTCTCTGCTGTACGGCAACAACTCCGGTGCAGTTGTGCCCAACCCAAATGCGATCGTGCGATCTGCGTAATTGATTTTTGGGGACTCCCTACTGATGACGCGCAACAAGAGGAGGTTAATTTCATGCTGGATTGTATTGTGATTGGAGCTGGCTCAGGAGGCCTGGTAACAACCAAAGAACTACTCGAACAAGGCGTGGGAGAGGTAGTCTGTTTGGAACAAGCGGAGGATGTGGGTGGTGTTTTTACCAATACCTACGACAGTTTAGTGTTGACTTCCTCGGCGACAATAAGTATGTTTTCCGATTTCTGGATTGGGGATGGCAACCAGCATAAGTTCTGGACTAAGGACGAAGTAGTCGATTATTGGAAGAAGTATGCAGAACACTTCGGTGTTCGAGAACACATCCGTTTCGGCTCTAAAGTGGTGGCTGTAGTCGAACAAGGTGGTGAAGGCTGGCAGGTTCAGTTGGCATCCGGAGAGAATTTACTAACGAAACGGGTGGCACTGGCCATCGGGAACAATGCTATCCCTAAGTATCCAGAGTGGAAGGAGTTATTAACTGAGGTTGAGTATTCTCATTCTCAGGATTACCGTAATGCTGACAGATTTGCGGGCAAAACTGTGTTGGCAGTCGGGGGAGGCGAGTCTGGTGCAGACATAGCCCTAGAAATATCCCGCGTAGCTTCCAAGTGCTGGGTGAGCCTCCGTAATTCTGCGGGGTGGATTGTCCCCCGAAGAAGAGGCATAAATGCAGCCGATATTTCTACCCATAGGGGCGTGTGGGGGCTTCCCCGGGATTATGGAGCAGTTCTGACCGAGGCTGTTAATCAAGCCGAGTTGAGCCAGAAAGATCCCGTTTATGATACAGTAGTAAAACTCAATCAAAAGGTTGAAGCCAAAAAAGGCATATGGGGAATTTTCGCAACTAAAAACTTTTCCTTACCTAAGGCAATAGTGAACCACGGCTGTAAAGTGGTTGGTGAAATAGTTAAAGTGGAAGATGGCGGAAGAACATTGCATACGGCAGATGGGGAATGCCTAACAAATGTCGATGCTGTCGTCTTTTCTACTGGTTACAAAAATGCTGTGTCCTTCTTGCCAGAGGAACTAAAACAAACGGACCCCCGTGGTCTTTACAAACATATGTTTCATCCGAAGTATCAGGACAAGCTCGTTTGGATAGGCTGGGCACGTCCTAACTTTGGCAGCCAGTTTCCGATTATGGAAATGCAGGCAAGGTTGTTTGCACTGATCTGCAAGGGAGAACTCGCTCTTCCTGCCCCGGTAGAAATGGAGAAAGTTGCCTGTATAGATAGAGCTACCTATCTAGAGCAGTTCGAGAATAATGCTCACCAAGTCAGAAGTTTAGTCGATTATCATCGCTACATAGATGACATGGCCAGTTTGATTGGGTGTGAGCCTCCATTGTGGCAATACTTTTTCTTACATCCCCGCATCTGGCTGCGCATGGTATACGGTGCTATCCAGTCCACTCAGTTTCGACTGCGCGGTCCAGGCAATAAGGAATCCTTAGCTCGAGAACTGCTGATGAAACTACCTGTAAGTAAACCTACTCACATAGTCAAAGCAGGTCTCAAAGGGCGCGTGATTTATGCCTTCAAGGCTCTAATTCCCAAAATAATCTTTGTTGGTCTTGAAGGTTCCCGAAAATCGTCATCTTCCCTGGCAGTTTCTAGGGTTTCATCCTGATTTTACCCATGTTATACTGCGAAAGGTTAGGTACTGCCGAGTGTGTGTGTTGGAGATTGCTAGCGCTCCCGCTTAAGCAAGATGTATCTGCTGCGAAGGCTGGGGGGGTCAAAAGTTGAAGCATACCACAGTGGGGGTTTTGGAAGACCGCCCTAGCAAGGATTTGACCTGCTTTTTCACTCCCCCCGCTCCCCTCTCCCTGCTCAGAACTCCGTTTTTATACCCCAGAACGACCACAATGCAAGGGTTCCAGCCTACTGGCCTCATTTTTTTCAATGTCAGCCCTAGGGCTAACTTGCCAAAAATTGCTCTATTGAGCAAAGGCAGAAGCCTTACAGCCACGTTCCCCAAAAGTGTCCGGACTATTGGTTGGTAGTAATAGTTGTACTCAATTTATCTGAAATAGCCATGGGTTTGCAAAAATCATCCTTTAACGACAGCCGTAAGATGCCGCCAGGCCCCCCTGCCCTTCCCTTTGTCAGTATGTTGCCCTTCTTCAGTAAGTACTTACATATAGAATTGCATAAACTCGGCAAAAAGTATGGTAGTATTTTTCAGCTTCGTGTAGGTGGTAAAAAGTTAGTTGTACTAAATAGCCTTGAGACTGTCAAAGAAGCTTTATTAAAGCAGCAGGATAGTTTTAACGCTAGGGCAGATTTTGATGTCTTTCAACAACCACCTCAACGTCACTTCCTGGAACTGAAAAGTGGTGAGAACTGGAAAAAACACCATAGTATTGTAGGTAAAGCCATGCATACATTTGTGGTGAGCAAATCAGACACTATTGAAAGTTGGGCTCTTGAACAAGCAGAAGACTTGGCAAATACGCTTTTCAAATTTGGCAGCCAACCTATTGACCCTGATTTGTATGTACCTCTAGCCACATCGAAGTTTATACAAAGACTCATCTTTAATAAAAGAGGTGGTATTGAGGAGGCTAAAAAAGATCCTGCATTGACTGAATATGCTTACAACTTAAGATATATTCCTTGTGTTATTGAGGGTGTTAAATTAGAGTTTGTTCCGGGATTGTGGCGGCTAATATTCAAATTATCGCGTTGGAAAACAGTACCAAAGTTTCTCAAGGCTTTAGCTGCACTGGAACACTATGTTTCCCAAAACGTAGAACAGCATCGAGAATCCTTCCATCCAGAGAATTTGCGGGACATTACCGATGGACTTTTGCAAGCTAGCAGCGAACTAACTGAGTCAGATAGAAACGAGCTTGGATTAGGTGACAATGACATTGTTAATGGATCGTTGATGCAGTTTGCGGGAGCTGGTGGAGGTCTTCCCAGTTTTATATTACGCTGGGGTTTGCTTTACATGATTACTCACCCAGATATTCAGACACAAATCCAAAAAGAACTTGATGAAGTGGTCGGTAGAGAACAACAACCACGCTTAGAACATCGTGGTAAATTACCATTAACGGAAGCTTGTATTAACGAAATATTGCGCCACTCTTCTCTGACTAATATGCCCCCCATCAACTACGCTACTACCGCTGATACCACTTTGGAGGGTTACTTTATTCCCAAAAATACCCCTTTAGTCATCAATTACTATGCTCTAACCCGTGATGACCGCTATTGGGAAGAACCTGAAAAATTTAACCCGTATCGGTTTCTAGATGAAAACGGGCAACCAAGAAAGGACCTTCTTGATAAGTTCTATCCTTTTGGAATGGGAGATCGTCGGTGTATAGGAGAGTATTTAGGACGTTTGATGGTATTTATATTATTCACTAACCTGATGCATAAATGTAAGTTTGAAAAAGTTCATGGAAAGCAATTAAGTTTTGAGTCTCTACTAGGAGGAGTTTTCTCAACCCCACAGGACTTTAAAGTTGTAGTAAAACCTCGCTTTTAAATGAGTCTTCCAACTCGGGGTTTCAAGCTCTACCTCACATATGTTACTCAAACTCTCGGCAGCATCGGGGTTTGATATATTTACTGTTAATAAAGCACAAAATCCTAGGAATAAGGAGGTGAACCCCTAATGTTAGATTGCATTGTAATTGGAGCCGGACCTGGAGGTCTGGTTTGTACGAAAGAATTAATCGAGCAAGGTCTGCAGGAGGTTGTATGTTTAGAACAAGCTAAGGATGCCGGGGGTGTTTTTGCCAATGCCTACGACAGTTTAGTGTTGACTTCCTCAGCCACGATCAGTATGTTTTCTGATTTCTGGATTGGGGATGGTAATCAGCACGAGTTCTGGACTAAGGACGAAGCAGTTGATTATTGGAAGAGGTACGCAGAACATTTTGGTGTTCTCGAACGCATCCGTTTTAACTCTAAAGTAGTGGCTGTAGTTGAACAAGGTCGTGAAGGTTGGCAGATTCAGTTAGAATCTGGAGATATCTTGCTTTCAAAAAGGTTGGCACTGGCCACTGGGAACAACGCTATTCCCAATTATCCAGAGTGGAAGAATTTATTAACCCATGTTGAATATTTTCATTCTCAGGAATATCGTAACGCAGACATGTTTCATGATAAGAACGTCTTAGCCGTGGGAGGAGGCGAGTCTGGTGCAGACATAGCCCTAGAACTATCCAGCGTAGCTTCCCAGTGCTGGGTGAGCATCCGTAACACGATGGGATGGGTGGCTACCCGCAAGAGAAGCCTGGAGGGAAATGTCGTCGCTGCCGATGTCGCTTTGAATCGGCTAGTGTGGGCTATGTCTGGAAAAACTATAACCAAAGTCATCCAGCAAGCTGATTTGATCGAGCAAGATCCAGTTTTTGATGCAGCAGTCGAACTCAACAAAAAGATAAAAGGGAGCAATGGCATCTGGGGAATTTTTGGAACTAAAAACTTTTCCTTCCCCAAAGCGATCGTGTACCACGGCTGTAAAGTGGTCGGTGAAATAGTCAAAGTGGAAGATGGAGGAAGAACATTACATACGGCAGAGGGGGAATGCCTGGAAAATGTCGATGCTGTCGTCTTTTCTACGGGTTACAAAAATGCTGTGTCCTTCTTGCCAGAGGAACTAAAGCAAACTGACCCCCGCAGTCTTTACAAACATATGTTTCATCCGAAGTATCGGGACAAAATAGTTTGGATTGGCTGGGCACGTCCCAACTATGGAAGCCAGTTTCCTGTTATGGAAATGCAGGCAAGGTTGTTTGCACTGATCTGCAAGGGAGAACTAGCTCTTCCTGCCACGGCGGAAATGGAGAGAGTTGCCTGCATAGATCGAGTTGCAAACTTGGAGCAGTTTGACCATCATGCTTACCGAGTGCGAAGCTTAGTCGATTATCATCACTACATGGATGACATGGCCAGTTTGATTGGATGTAAGCCTTCGCTGTGGAAGTACCTTTTCTCCGCCCCCCGCATCTGCCTGCCTCTTGTATTCGCTGCTATCCAGGGAACTCAGTTTCGATTACAAGGTCCTGGCAATAAGGAATCCTTGGCTAGAAAAATCCTGATAAAACTACCTATAATCGTTCCCACTCCTATCGTCAAAGGTTTGCTAAGGCAAAGTTTGGCTGATGCCTTGAGTTTATCTAGGCTAGGTAGGTAGCAACTTAGGGACGAGCAAGAAAATAAAGTACCAATGAAAAAGCCGGGGGGAACGGAGGAACGGTCGGTAACACCACCCAAGAAGATTGGTACTTTAATAAATTGCAAGTCCCTTAGGTTAGATCCTACATTACGCACTGGGCACGCCCTAACTTGGGAAGCCAGTTTCCCATTATGGAAATGCAGGCGCGTTTCTTTGCACAGATATGCACTGGGGAACGAACCCTTCCATCTCCTGCAGAAATGGAGAGAATTACCTGCCTAAATCGATCTGCCTGGTTGGAACAGTTTGAACATAATGCCCATCGCATAAGAAGCTTGGTAGATTATCGTCGCTATATGGATGACATGGCGAGTTTGATTGGGTGCGAGCCTCCATTTTGGAAGTACTTTTTCTTGCACACCCGCATCTGGCGACACCTAGTATTTGCTGCCACCCAGGCTACCCAGTTTCGCCTGCGGGGTCCTGGCAATAAGGAATCCTTGGCTCAAAAACTGCTGATGAAACTACATGTAAATAGTTTACCTGCTCCTCTCATCAAATCTGCTATAATAACTGCTGTAGTAGTGGCTTTGAATGCATTCAAGACCATACTGCTGGGTGGTCAAAAGCAGTTGATTAGTCAGGCAGACAAGAAACCGGGTTTCTTCGACTTTCATCAGGCGCACAAAGCGAATATGCATTAAGAAACCCGGTTTCTGAAACGCGAGGGCCTCCCCGATAGCGCAGCGCTGGGGGCGCAGCCATATTTTTCTTTCACCAACGGGTTTTGACCACACCCCATACTGCTTGATACAAGTACCTCAAAGCCTTAGACAGAGCTGATCGAAGTTGACCATCCAGAATTGGAGATGTAATCATGAGTAAAATTATACCAAAGTTAAAAAAACATCCAATAGAACAAGGGTTTACATGGATTACTGACCCTGTAAAATATTTGGAGACAGCTGTTAAAGATTATCCGGATCTGTTCTTAGCAAACATCGTTGGCGAAGGGGGTCCAACAGTTGTTGTTCAGCATCCCCAAGCCGTCCAACAGATACTGACAGGTGATCGCCAGAATTTTATTGCTTCAGGGAAAACCCATCTTCTACGACCCATAATAGGTAATAATTCTATATTGGGATTAGATGGTAATCGCCACAAAAAGCGCCGTAAGCTACTCCTACCCTCTTTTCACGGGGATAGAATTCAAGCTTATGGTCAGCTAATTTGCGATTTGACGCTCCAAGCTTTTGGGCAACTTACCCCCAATCAAATATTCACAGGAATAACGGTATGTAAAGAGATATCTCTACAAGTCATATTAGAGGCAGTGTATGGCTTACAAGACGGCGACCGTGCTCTGCGACAATCGGTTGCTAAAATGGCTGATATCTTTCGTTCTCCCCTTAAGACCGCCTCTCTATTCTTTCCTTGGTTACAAAAAGATTTAGGCGCTTGGAGTCCTTGGGGTAGTTTTCTCCGGCAACGAGAAGCAATCGATCAGGCGATTTACGAAAAAATAAAAGAGAGGAAAGCTAATCCTGATGATTCCCGTCGAGATATCCTTTCTCTATTAATTTCTTCTAAAGATGAAGCAGGCAATTCTCTAACTTTACTTGAGTTACGAGATGAGTTGATGGCTCTGACATTTGCAGGACATGAAACAACTGCAATTGCCATGTCTTGGGCTTTGTATTGGATTCATCATTTACCAGAAGTCAAGCGCAAATTACTTGCAGAAATTGCTAGCTTGGGAAAAGCTACTGACCCTGTAACAATTGCAAAATTGCCCTATCTCAATGCAGTGTGTCAAGAAACGCTTCGTATCTATCCTGTAGGAATGTTAACTTTGCCAAGGGTAGTGCAGGAAAAAACAGAAGTATTAGGGTATGAACTCGAACCAGGACAGCTAGTCGCAGGATGTATCTATCTACTGCATCAAAGAGAGGATGTTTATCCTGATGCCAAACAGTTTAAACCAGAACGCTTTTTAGAGCGTGAGTTTTCCCCCTACGAATTTATTCCCTTTGGTGGTGGCCTGCGTACCTGTATTGGACAGGCTATGGCTCAGTTTGAAGTCAAACTTGCGATCGCCACAATTCTGACTAATTATGACCTCGAACTAGCAGATAACAGACCTGAATTCCCCAAACGTCGGGGTGCGCGTCTAGCCCCAGATAGAGGAGTCCAAATGGTTTTTAAAGGAAAAAGGGGGGCATTAGCATCCCCTAAATAAAAAAATAAGGAGAGGATGATGAAACTTATCAATACGGGTCTCGGACGTACGGGGACCACTTCGCTGAAAGCCGCCCTGGAAATGCTTGGCATTGCTCCCGTCTTCCATGCCCCTGACCTTTTCACAAATACTAAGTATCTGGATGTATGGGAAGCCGCTTGTGAAGGTCAAACCATTGATTGGCGTACATTCTTCGCCGATTATGAAGTAGCGGATTGGCCTGTTGCCTTCTTTTACAAAGAAATCATCAAGGCTTACCCTGAGGCAAAAGTGATGATTACAGTACGTGACCCCGAAGAATGGTTCAAAAATTTTAAAGCCGTCTGGCAGCAAGTCCTAAGTATTAATCTACCGATTCCACGCTTGCAGCGTTTACGACGGTTTATTAGGCTTAGAATGATGGAAGAGTTTTTCGAGGGCAAGGGAAATGACAAAGCACAGATGGTTTGCTTCTTTGAGAATTATGTTGAGGGCGTGAAGGAATTTGTTCCTGCCGATAAGCTGCTAGTTTACAATGTGACTGAGGGTTGGGAACCATTGTGTGAATTCTTAGAGGTCGATGTGCCACAACAAGCTTTTCCAAACGCTAACAAGGGTGGAGGCTTCAAAGAATTTGTCACAAGTCTCATGACGGGGGCACAGCAGTAAGCCTTAGAGAGTTTAAAAAAATAAACTCTCCAATTTTTATCGCTATACCAACTGGTGCATCCAGACCGCTGGATAATCTTGGAGGATTATTTACTTGGACTTCCCTTAAAGAGTTGATGTGACCTCCCCCTCGTTCCCACGGCTCTGCCTGGGAAGGTGCGAAGGAATTTTGCCATAAACAACGCTTTGGGGGGCAGCGATCGCCTGAGTGCCCCCCAACTTCACAAGCAACAAGGCTGTAGGTCCAAAAGAAAACGTAGATATAAGCTGTCGCGCATTTAAATTACACATTGAAAAATGACCATTCTGGCTAAAACCTTTATGGATCCAGGGTTGCCACGAGTTGGCCCGATAGCCAACTATGCAGTTTAGATGAGCGACAGCTTACTCAAAGTAGTTAACACTATCAGCAACAATTATGAGAGACGATCTAAGCCAATCCCTAAATCGCAGTCAGATAGATAAATCTGCCTTGAGTACATTTCAGAGAATTTTGCTGACGACTGATGGCACCGTTACATACATGCTGGAGGCATATTTTTTTGAGTCAATTCAATTGGTCAAATTATCCGAAGAATTAGTAATCCTGGGGCGGGATATTCCGCCGATGGACTTGCAGCAGGGAACTGAGGTCCTTGAAAGGAAAATCTTGTTGCAAGGAAAAATCAGTCGCCGGAATTATATTTATGCGGAGTCATTGCTCGTTTTAGATAGGATGGATGAAAAATTTAGAGAAGAGTTGCTAAAAACCCAAACTCCCATTGGTCAAATTTGGCGAGCTCAAAGAGTAGAAAGTTTTAAGGAAATTATCGATACTGGAAAAGAAACCGCAAACAATATATCTGGATACTTTAATATAGAAGCGGGAGAAAATTTTCTATTTCGTACCTATTGTGTTTGGTCTAACCGAAAGCCGACTATGATGATTACTGAAAAATTCCCTGAAAGCTCTTTTAAGAAGGCGGCTACCAATGTTGGCAATTCTGACGAAGTATAATTTTTTTATCGATCAGTTGTTGTCGGGTGTGGTCAAAAGTAGTTGTATTAGTAGGGTGGGCACCGCCTAGGCCTTTTGGTATTAAGTCAAGGGATGGTTTTTTATGTAAATAGGTGTCTGCTGTTAATCCAGCATACAGTAGAAGCAAAAAAACCCACACACTTCTATGACGAGAATGTTCTATTTGAAAGATGTTCTAAGGGGGGCACGTACCAGATCCACAAGACTATTGACAAGGCGATCGCGCTCCATGGGCAAAATATCCTTACCGTGCATCACTTCCTGCAAAAGATGAAAATAAACCATCGAACCTAAGATAATACGCGCGGTCGCTTCCGGATCGGCAATGGGAAGACTCCGATGAGAAGCGAGATACCCAGCGATCGTTTCCAGAACGGGTTTGGCAATGTAGCGAACGTAAACCTGCGCTAATATCGGGAACCGCTTCGACTCTCCCATCATCGATCGCATGAAGTCTTGCAGTTGGGGATCTCCCGCTGCCATTTCCAGGAAATTACTGACAATGCGCCTCAGTACCACTCGCGGTTCCCCTTCCCAGGGGCGATCGCCAGTCGGGTTGAAGACAGCGGCGTACTTTTCCTTTGCGAACCGTTCGATCGAGGTAGAAAACAACTCTTCTTTATTTTCAAAGTAGCTGTAGACAGTAGCTTTGGACAGTCCCGCTGCTTTCGCCACCCGATCCATACTGGTGGCCGCGTAGCTGTGGGCTAAAAACTCTCGCATCGCTGCCGCAACGATCGCTTCTGCTTTTGCCGAGGGCTGCTGGCGATCGCCTGCTTGTGGCTTGTCCATTTTTCTTTTGTAGATGGTTGACAAAACCATACTATACAGTTTAGTTTAACTCAAGTTGCTACCTATAAAAATTTCTACGTCCGAAACAGCCATTTTTGGCAATTGAATCCACCAAAATGCCATTTTGGGGTAAATTACAAGGGGGTGTGGTCAAAACCCGTTGGTAAGAGGATCCCCCCCATCCCATTTATCAACGGGTTTTGACCACATCCGGATAAAATTGCTCTACTCTATCAACTACTTTTGACCGCACCCATTACAAGGCGATATGGGATGATTTTGGTTGATCTTGACCTTGATTTTCTATAGGTAGCAACTTAGGTTAGTTTAAAAGAAAGAGAACTAAACCGTATAGTTTAATTGCGATCGGGAGCGTTCCTATGGATGCCACAGCCAAAGACCGATTCTCAGACAAACCCCTACTGCGCCCTACCCTAGCCCTAGCAGCCATTGTCTTGTTAGTGGGGGGAGGAGTAACCGCCTATCAGCTTTCTCAGTCCCCCGCACCCTCCCAGCAAGAGCAAGCTGCGGCCTTATTGTCGCAAGTCAAAACCGTGACAGCCTTGGGGCGTTTGGAACCCCAAGGGGAGATCGTGCAACTGACAGCCCCCTCTGCAAGTGCGTTCCCGCGGGTGGAAGAGTTACTCGTAGCAACAGGCGATCGCGTAGAAGCAGGGCAAATAGTTGCGATTTTAGACAACCGCGATCGCCTACAAGCCGCCCTCAAACAAGCCGAAGCCCGGGTCGAAACCGCCCGGGCGAAGTTAGAGCAAGTGCGCGCCGGTGCCAAAACTGGAGACATCCGAGCCCAGGAAGCCCGGTTTGAACGATCGCGTGCCGAGTTAGAAGGGCAAATAAGGGCCCAACAAGCCGCTGTTGCTAGTTTGAAAGCCCAGATGCAGGGAGAAATCAGCGCTACCTCTGCCGCCATCGATCGCCTGGCAGCGGAACTAGAAAACGCCCAAACAGAATGCGATCGCTACCAAAGTTTGTACGCTGATGGCGCTGTATCTGCTTCTCAACGGGATAGCTTCTGCTTGCAAGCTGCCACGGCCCGAGAGCGACTGGCAGAAGCACGGGCCAACCTCAACCGCATTGCCACCTCTAGACAGGAACAAATCAACGAAGCTTTGGCTAACCTGGAGCGCACCCGCCGTACCTTAGAACGGCAGATCGTTGAAAATAAGGCAGCATTAGAAGCGATCGCGGAAGTGCGTCCCGCCGACGTTCGGGTAGCACAAGCCGAACTCAACAGCGCCTTAGCAGATGTAGAGAAAGCCCGGGCAGACTTAGAACAAGCCCACGCGCGATCGCCCATTAATGGAAGAGTTCTAGAGATTCATACTCGTCCAGGGGAACCCATTTCTGCCGATGGTATTGCCGAACTGGGACAAACTGACCAAATGTACGCCATTGCGGAAGTTTACCAGAGCGACATCTACAAAATACAACTGGGACAACAAGCCACCATTACTAGCGAAGCGTTAACCGAAACCCTGCACGGAAGTATAGATCGCATTGGCTGGCAAGTCCAGCGTCAGAACGTCGTCAACTCCGATCCAGCGGCAAATATTGACGCCCGAGTAGTGGAAGTGTGGGTGCTACTGGACGAAGCTTCGAGCAAAAAAGCCGAACGTTTTGCCAACTTGCAAGTAACTGTGGAGATCGAGCTATGATCGGGAGATTTAGGCAACAACTGCGGCGCAGAACCCCTTTAGGATGGCTGCAACTGCGCCACCACAAAACGCGCTTGCTCGTTGCTATGGCAGGTATTGCTTTTGCCGATATTTTGATTTTCATGCAACTGGGGTTTCGGGGTGCTTTGTTCGATACCAATACGGGGCTTCAGCGCAGTTTAGAAGCGGATCTGGTTTTGATTAGTCCCAGAGCAATAGATCTGACGCGGTTGTATACCTTTCCCCGACGGCGGCTATTGCAAGCGATGGACGTTCCTGGGGTGAAGTCTGTGGAAGCCCTTTATGTCAGTTCTTTAGATTGGAAAAATCCCCAGACGCAGCAAAAAACACCGATGTTAGTCGTGGGACAAAATCCTAGCAAACCTGCTTTTGATTTACCAGCAGTTAACCGACAGTTGTCAGCGCTCAAAAAACCAGATACCCTGTTGTTCGATGCCGCTTCTCGCGGAAATTATTCCGAGGCGATCGCCCGTTTACAAGCGGGCGAAACTATAACTAGCGAAATAGATCGCATTACGGTTACCATTGCTGGAACCTTTAATTTAGGGGCATCTTTTGCTGTTGACGGCACGTTAATTGCTAGCCAACAAACTTTTTTACGACTATTTACTCGCTGGCAAGCGGGAACTGTCAGCATGGGGAAGATCGAACTGGAACCCGGTACAGATCCCGAAGTAATCAGAGCTGCCTTAAACGAGTATTTACCAGACGACGTACATGCCTTTACCCACGCCGAATATATCGATTTTGAATTAAATTATTGGAATACGCGTACGCCCATTGGGTTTATCTTTGGACTGGGTAGCGCCATGGGATTTATTGTCGGCGTTGTCATCGTTTATCAAGTGCTATCCACCGATGTTAACGCTCATCTTTCCGAGTATGCTACGTTTAAGGCAATGGGATATCGCGATCGCTATTTACTGGGCGTGGTGTTTGAAGAAGCGATTATTTTAGCGGTCTTGGGATTTGTTCCAGGGGTTGCCGTTTCCACGGGATTGTATGCTTTAACTCGCAAGGCTACGGCCTTACCAATTGTACTTCCTTTAGGGCGAGTTGTCTTTGTTTTTGCCCTGACGATTGTGATGTGCGGGTTCTCAGGGGCGATCGCTACTCGCAGACTGCGATCGGCAGATCCCGCAGATATTTTCTAAGAAATCGCAGTTGTCAGTTGTCAGTTGTCAGTTTACTATCCTATCACTGCTTGATGAACAGTAACTCATAAAATCATCCACTTTTTAATTTTCACTTCCTTCGGGAGGATTAACAGCTATGTCGAGTAATATAACGAAAACCAAGCTGGCGATTTCTCTGCAACACCTGGACCATTATTTCGGTCGCGGACAGCTTCGCAAACAAGCACTATTCGATATTAACCTAGATATTTACCCAGGGGAAATCGTCATTACCACGGGACCGTCTGGTTCTGGAAAAACCACGATTTTAACCCTCGTTGGCGGACTGCGATCGGTGCAGTATGGAAGCTTAAAAGTGTTGGATCTCGAACTGTGCGGTGCAACGCGGGAACAGTTGGTAAAAGTGCGGCGGCGCATTGGTTATATTTTCCAAGCACACAACCTGCATCAGAGTTTAACTGCTCTCCAAAACGTGCGGATGGGGTTGGAAGTAAATGGAGATTTATCCCCAACAGAAATGAGCGATCGCGCTGAAGAAATACTTGTAGAAGTGGGTCTAGGAGAACGGTTGCATTACTATCCAGAAAATTTATCTGGCGGTCAAAAACAACGAGTGGCGATCGCCCGCGCTTTAGTCGGTCAACCTCCGATTGTTTTGGCGGACGAACCGACGGCAGCCCTCGATAGTAAATCGGGTCGCTATGTGGTAAATTTAATGCAGAAGTTGGCAAGAGAACGGGATTGTACGATTTTAATGGTGACCCACGACAATCGCATTTTATATATTGCCGATCGCATTGTTTATATGGAAGACGGTCGTCTCGTTCAGGGGAAATAGAAGTAATGCGCTACGTAATGCTCACAACTGGGTCTCCAACCTACGAACTGAGGCGTTTAAGAATGCTCAGAACCCGATACAAATCATTCCCGGGGTTGCGCAGGGAAAATTCAGCAGATGTCGCGTATCTTGGGGCTTCACCTTTGACTAATTTGATGAAAATAAAGGTGCCACCAGTGGTTATCATGCCAAAGCACGGTTTCTCTCGATCTGGGTCTGCCAGCATATAAGCTAGAATTTGTGGGAGTCCAGCTTCTATGGAGAAGCTAGCCCGTTTAGATTCGATTACCATTACCCACAATTGCTCTTGCAAAACAAGGGTATCAATGCTACCCTTGATTACTATTTCTTCATCAGAGGCTGAAATCTCTACAGCATTTTCCGCTTTGAAGTGAACAGGTGAAAGATAAAATTCTCCGATAAAAAGCAGGGGTGAGACGATCGCCATATTGACTGGCTTTTCTAGCAAGGGCGGGTAATAGAGTAAATTAAAATATCCAGCTTTTACCCGGTCTAACATTTGCTTTTGCAAATCAGTAATTTCTGGTAAGTTTTCTTGCCACTCGCGGAAAAATTGGTCATCTTCAACTGGCTGAAGATCGAAGATAGTTTTTAATTGCTTCAGAGTGACGTCTTTAGCTGAAATTGTTTCTACCATAGTTGTGAGTTATCAGATGTTATGAATCAGTAGTAGTATTATACAATCAGATTCCCCGATCGGGAAGGTCAGAGGGACCGCTCCGTAGTTTAAGATCGGGATAGAACTCTACTCTGGAGGACTACAACCGTTTACACTCGACCTTTAGCTCGCCTGATCGAGCAATTACAGCGCTTACCTGGAGTTGGGCCTAAAACAGCTCAACGACTGGCATTACATATCCTGAAGCGACCGGAAGCCGAGGTACAAGCCTTAGCCCAAGCCTTAGTCGAGGCGAAAAAACAAGTCGGTCTCTGTCAGGTATGCTTTCACCTGTCCGCCGAACCCACCTGCGAAATTTGCCGCAACCAGAACCGCGACAAAAACACCATTTGCGTGGTGGCGGACTCCCGGGACGCGATCGCCCTGGAAAAAACGCGGGAATATCGCGGTCAGTATCACGTGTTGGGCGGGATGATTTCTCCAATGGATGGCATTGGTCCAGAACAGTTGACCATTCAAGCCTTAGTGCGGCGGGCCAGTCAGCCACATATTCAAGAAGTGATTTTGGCTATCAACCCCAGCGTTGAAGGTGAAACTACTACCCTCTATATCGGTCAACTGCTCAAGCCGTTTACGAAAGTCACCCGCATCGCCTTTGGTTTACCGATGGGGGGCGATTTAGAGTACGCTGATGAAGTTACTTTAGCACGAGCGCTGGCAGGACGCCGCGCACTGGATGATTAAGCTTACTCTCAGGAAGTTTCCCCTGTACGGAAGAAATCTCAAAGCCAGTTGTATCCTGGAAAATCCAGGATCCTGGATTTTGTCCCTTGACATGAGACAATTAACTTTCCACCGACAGAATTTTATGAGCTTTCTGTATCTGTTACTGCCAAGGGGCCTGGTTCTCTTACATCTCTTTGCTGGGAAGCTGCGCTGGCTGGATCTTATGCCCCGTTATCGCTGGTTTTCCCTAGGTGCAGGGATATCTATTGCCTACATTTTTCTCGACATCTTACCGGAGTTGCATTGCGCTCAAGAGGAAATCGAAGCCCCATTGTAGAATATCTGGAAAAGCACGTTTACATTCGAGCGCCGATCGGTTTGGCGGCCTCGATCGGGCTGGAGTTATTAGCCCAGCGATCGCGCCAGTCCAACCGCAATACTCAAGACTGTACTTCTCTTGGGGTTTTCTGGGTACATATTGGTTCTTTGGAAACTTATTAAGCGATGCGGAAGAACGTGGCTTAGTTAGTGCCTTGCTGCTGTTTGTAGCTTTGGCCGGCATCTTCCACGTGCTCTTGTCCTGAAGGACTCGGCACGTTCCAGATACCGGCCGGACATTTCATTGTTAACGACTACAGCTTGCGAGAACACCACAAACATGCTTACGATCGCAGGGGGCGCTGGGTATTAGCAGGGGCGATTATTTTGGGCTGGGTGCTGGGAAACTCAATACATCTTGACGAGGCTGCGATCGCGACTCTCTGGGCTTTCGTAGCTGGCAGGATAATCCTGAATGTCCTCAAGGAATAAATCCCCGAAAATCGCGAAAGTTGTTTCTGGTCTTTCCTTATCGGTGCAGGGGTTTACTCGGTATTGCTGCTAGCAGTTTAATCAATCATGTCAAGGGACACAGCTACAAGGGAAGTCCGCTAAAATCGCAGGTCACCTGCGCTACGCAGACTAAGTCCGCCTACACTGATTTGATATTACCTGCGTGGGTACTAGTACTACTTAACCTTCTGTTTGACGAAGTTAAAAATCTTGACCAATTGCTGTTTCAAGGGCTCTATCTGGGCCACCTGTTTTTTCAAGGCTTGAATCTCAGCCTGCATTTTTGCCATCTGCTGTTTGA
Source organism: Hormoscilla sp. GUM202 (assembly GCA_005518205.2). Classification (GTDB taxonomy): domain Bacteria; phylum Cyanobacteriota; class Cyanobacteriia; order Cyanobacteriales; family Desertifilaceae; genus Hormoscilla. The sequence continues at coordinate 214,649 of RFFC02000007.1, read as the reverse complement.
GCTGTTCAATCTCAGCCGAGCCAGCACCGGCTGTGGCTGGGGCTGCGGCCTCGGACAGCGCAGTTGTGGCCGCTGGGGCGGAAGCTTCCTGTTCTAGTGGTGGTTGCACCTTGGTCGCCTTTTTCATGGCTGATTTGATCGCGCTAATCAGCTGTTTTTGCTCAAAAGGCTTTTCGATGAACTCCCAAAACTCGAAGGGTTCCAGGATTTTCTCCGTTACCTCTTCTTTCCGACCAGACATTAACACCAGCGGAATCTTCCGCCACTGAGCATGACCGCGAATATTCTGAAATACATCCCAACCGCTGACTTTAGGCAACAGGAAATCTAGCACGATCAGGTTTGGGCGTTCCTGGCGGATAAATTTCAGTCCTTCTTCGCCATCTTTGGCTTCCAGGACTTCAAAGTTACCTTCTCGCAACATATCCCGCACCCGCATCCGGATAACTCTACTGTCATCGATAACTAATATCTTGTGTTTTTGTGCCACGACTGACTCCTGGTGATGGTGAGTGTAAAGATGATATTATGAGTTCACAGGTTGAAGATATTGATGCCCCAGTTGCTGTTAAAAATATCAGCATGACCGACAGGTGGGTTAAATTTACACTGCTTCAACTAGAATACCCTCTGGCCAAGGGAAATTAATCAATTCAGTTCCACATATTAACCTACAGAGTTGGCCGAATATACTACATGTCCATGACCAAATCTGACCAAACTCAGTCCGCTGCCAGGCAGCGCCGTGCCTCAGGAGATCGTCTCCCACCTTGGTTGCGACGCCCCGTCGGTAACGCTAGTGATATTTCTACAGTACAGCGAATTATCAAGCAACGTCAAATTCACACGATCTGCGAGGAGGGACGCTGTCCCAACCGGGGAGAGTGCTATGCTAATCTGACGGCGACTTTTCTGCTGATGGGGCCTACTTGTACTCGCTCTTGTGCTTTTTGTCAAGTGGATAAGGGTCACGCACCCATGCCCCTAGATCCCACCGAACCGCAAAAGGTGGCAGAGTCCGTGCAGTTGCTGGGGTTGCGCTATGTGGTGCTGACTGCCGTGGCCCGAGATGATTTGCCCGATCGGGGGGCGGGTTGGTTTGCGGCCACAATGGCTGCGGTGCGCCAGTTGAACCCAGAAACGGAAATTGAGGTGCTGACACCGGATTTTTGGGGACAAAAGGAATTAGTGGCTCAGGTGGTGCAAGCTAAACCCGCTTGTTATAATCATAATCTGGAGACGGTGCGACGCTTGCAAGGACCGGTTCGTCGCGGGGCCAAGTACGATCGCTCCCTAGATGTGTTACGTTTTGTCAAAGAGTTGGATCCGACTATACCCACGAAGTCGGGGTTAATGCTGGGACTTGGGGAAACGGAAGCGGAAACTATCGAAGCTATGGCCGATCTGCGGGCCGTCGGGTGCGATCGCCTCACCATCGGTCAATATATGCGCCCTTCCCTCGCACACCTGCCGGTGCAGAAATACTGGACCCCAGAGGAGTTCGATCAATTGGGCGCGATCGCCCGGGAGATAGGTTTTTCTCATGTCCGTTCCGGTCCCCTAGTTCGCAGTTCCTATCACGCCGGAGAAGTCTAACAGTTATCAGCAAATTTCCCGATAAACAATTGTTTCTCGAACAGTAGAAACAATTGTTTATTCACCTATTTACATGCGATCGCAGGTAATATTTTCAGCATCTTATCTTGTTTTTCACGATTCGGGATTACCCGAATTCTGCTCTGAATTTCTCCTTTTATCTTTTTGATTTCTTCAATTCATTGATTTCTGTAATTTTGGCTTCCAGTTAGTCTTGGAGAATGCCACGATCGTAAAAATTGCCTTCATCGTATAATTACAGACTCTCATCTCCTCTAGACTGAGTTTAATAGTTTTAAAAACTTCGATCAAAACCAATTGTTATCCTTGCTATCCATGAGATGCTTATCCTGAAATCGGCACGACGATCGAGCGAAGTTTGAGATAAGGAATTCGCAGGAGACCGGACATGCTTTGTCGATCGATAACTGCCCAGAAATTAATCAGCAGACAAGTACATCCTAGAAAGAACAGGATGTAGGTAGGTGCCATGACTACTCCAATGATGAACCAACTCAGCACGTGCAGAAACATGGCGATCGCCGGTAGTGACGCAAATCCTGCCGCCCACCAGACTTGAACCCGAGGGCGACCGACGGTCACCAGAATCATAGTCAGCAAAGTTGCCAGCAGGTTAACTGGCACCAGAAAGGCACAAATGGCGATGCAGTGGTTCCTGGAGAATTCCCAGAGAATGTTAATGTCAATCATAGGTAAGATTATAGCATAGCATCTGAGTTTTCAGTTATGAACGCATTTACACAAATTACCATCGAGGGCTACCGGCGGTTGTTTGACCTGAATCTGGAGCTGCGACCCCTGACTGTGATGATTGGTGCTAATGGTGTGGGGAAAACTTCTTTCTTGGAAATCTTCTCCCTGCTAGCAGCGTCAGCAAAAGGTCAGTTACAGTCCCAAATTTCAGAATTGAGCGGTCTGAGTCAAATAGTGACGCGAGACAAGACTGATGCTATAGGAATTTCCTTGTCCGTGCCCGTACCGGATGGGCAACCGCTGCATTACTACCTTAAACTCGTTCTCAAAGGTCAGTTCTATGAAATTGCTAGAGAAACTTTGGCCCAACATGCTGATGCTGTCTCTATGCAGTACATTGACTCTCGTGGCTTGGATATCAAGTATTATAGCACCGAAGATGGGCAGCTATTGCGCCCTAACTGGGAACATAATCCTTTAGAAACGTCCCTATCTCAGGTTCCCAAGATGTATCAGCAGCCAGAAAATATCAGAACTAGATTGGCTAACTGTGCTTTTTATTCTGCTGGGAACTTAAATGTTTCCCCTAGAAGCCCCGCGCGTCTTCCCCAACAGATGCGTCCAGCTAAATTACCAGGGGCAAAGGTCGAGACTTTGGTTTCTTGTCTTTACTATCTGCGAGAAACAAATCCCGATCGCTTTGAGATCGTACAAGATACCTTAGCGGCGGCATTTCCAGATTTCGAGCGATTGGGGTTTCCGCCAGTAGCAGCAGGAACCTTAGCATTGACTTGGAAGGATAAAAACTTTTCCGAACCCTTTTACATGGACCAGCTATCGGAAGGAACATTGCGGTTTCTCTGGCTAGTGACTCTCTTACAAAGTCAGGAATTATCTGCTGTCACTATGATTGACGAGCCAGAAGTTTGCTTGCATCCAGAGTTGTTGCGACTGCTGGCGGATGTCATGCGAGAAGCTGCTCAACGCACTCAGTTGATTGTAGCAACCCATTCAGATAGGTTAATTAGATTTCTCGATCCGAGAGAAGTCCTGGTCTGTGATGCTGTCTCTGGGCTGACAACTATGACTTGGGCTGACTCTCTAGATTTAGATAAATGGCTGATAGACTATAGTTTAGACGAGATTTGGGCCATGAACTTGATAGGAGGCAGACCGTGAAAATTGCTATTCTGGTTGAAGGCGCAACGGAAAGGGCATTTAAGCCTGTATTGCTAGATTTACTCAAGTTGCGCCTTCAACAGAAGACTACGCTGATGTCACGGAAGACTGTTGAGTTTTTCGTTAATCGCGTTAATCACATCTTCAGCATTTGGACTGGTACCAGGGGTGTTGATGTCAATAAAGTTCATACCCAGACCAGCCTTTATCTCCACGTAACCCTGTGCATCTCCCATGTTACCCTTGACATAGATGAAGATATTTCTCGCACGTTCGAGTACCTTCCGATCAGTCTGTACTTTTACCCAGTCCATCAATGGTTTGATCTTGCCTGGCTTCTGTACCTGGAAAAACGTGCCGTTCACTCCATGCGACCGAAAGCCCCACATGTTTCTTCCTTGATAAAGCACCTCCTTGACTTCATATTTGGGCACAGGTACTCCTCCATTATTCTCAACTGTTTTCCATTGCGCCTCAACATTCTCGGCTTGCTCTTTTGTGTTGAATACTTTGTAGTACCAATCATTCAATCTGATCGTAGGTGGAGGACCAGGTTTCACTATCTCTGCCGGAGGCACATTAAGCTCGATCACCGCCACAGGCCCTACGAACATGAAGTTATGGGCGGGAAATGCTAATGCGGTTCCCTGACCTAGAGACAGACTCAAACAGAGGGCGAGTAACAAAGCAGTAATCATTCTGCTCATGAGCAACATTCTCCTTTTAACAATACTCCGGACACTTTTGGGAACGTAGCTGTGCTGTAAGGTTGGGTTCATAATGCAAGCAACACAATGTCTTTCACTTCAATTTCAATATATCACAGAATCATGTATCCCGATCCCTTAATCGTAGAAATAAATAATAGTTACTATAGGATTAAGTCTATAATAGGTACAGATGCAAAGGTGAGATTCCCCCGCTGTAAGCCTTACAGCGTAAGCCTTTGGGAGAGCGGGCTATTGTTTGCAAGTCAGCTCTGGGGCAGACCTTGAAACAAATCATGCCAGTATGCCGTAACCCTTGCTCTGTGGTGGTTCTGGAGTCTAAAAACTGTCCGGAGTATTGTTTTAACAAAAGTTAACTTGACTGACTTTCGAGCCATCGAAATTATTATTGTGCTTTGATTTAAGCATTCCGTTTGCACCAGTGCATGGCTAAAAGCCCCGGGAATTGAGTATTTTTACAAAGCACGGTTATATAATAGCATAATTCAAGTTGCGATCTATACAACCTGGTTCTTCCGTACCTGTGGCGGCTAAATTCGCTCTTGAAAGCCTCCAAACACTTACACAGTAATGGGTTTGCCTGTATACCCCGATAACTCTGCTAGCTTCTCCAACCCTTGCATTCCTGGGGAAAACTGACCCTCGCGCGATTTTTCCATGTATCGCCGCTTATTTTTGGGTAAGCTGTCGTGCTTGTTTGACCATTGCGATTAAGGTATGATGGGCGTCTTCAGCATCGGCCAGAGTATGGTCGAATTTTATCCGTACAGGAACTTCCGAACCGTTGATTTGGGCTGTGAGATCCATTCCTTCGGGGTCTATTGAGTTCATGTAAGCTGATGTCGTTTCGGGACTATTGCCAAAGGTTTGGGCGTAAAGGGCGATCGCCTCGGCGTGGTCTTCGTTCATGTGCTTGCAGATGCGATCGCTAATTTGGGGCGTAATTTGTTCTGACATGGCAGGATTTCAGTTGATTTGCTTTGTCTATTATGCTGGATTTTTACTCAACCCTAACTTATCTTCAAGTTTACCTTAATTTTTTCGGGAACATGGCAGATATACTGACATTAGCAATTAGACATGCTCCCAATTTTTTCTCCCTACGCGCTAAAAGTTGCGATCGCCTGTATATCCCGATAACTCAGCCAGTTGGTTCAACCCTTGCACTCCTGGGTACAACTGACCCTTAAATTCCCAAGTCGGATAGCTTTGGACCCCCGCCGTTCTGCATAAAGAAGTCTGGGGATTTTTCCCGTTCGGGTCACACTCAATGTAGTTTAATTCAGCAGCAGCTTCTTTTCCAAATAATTTCTTTTGATCTTGGCAGTGACCGCACCAAAATGCTCCATACATTTTAACTCCCGCTGCTTTTAGATGCTTCGCTAGGGCAATTTTTGCCGGATTTGAAGTAGTCGTAATCGCATAGCCGCCTTGTTCGGCCCGGGGATTATTAATGGGAGCATAAACTGCTAAAGTTCCCACCAGAGTAATCATTCCCACGATCGCTCCGATGAAAAGCACTTGCCCGATATCTTTCCAATCACGACCGATGAATGCTAGTATACATAAACTCAGGGAGCAAACAGCGGAAAAAATACAGTACAGACAAAGGGATTTTATCTCAAATGCCATCACGTACATCAGATAGCCGCTGAATAGCGCCATTGATGTCCCCCCTGCGAACATTAACAACCACGTCCAGTTTTCTAGCTTTGAACGCAATTCCTTTTGGGAGTCAGGATTGAGCAACCAGGGCGACACTGCCATCCCCGCCATACTAGCATAGGCTAACAAACCGAACAATGCCAGAGGTAAGCCAAAAATAATGGCATAGGGACTAGACAGGACTTTATCACAACCCTCCGTGGGACAGGCAGCTGATTCTCCTGCAAACTTAATCGCAGTCAGATATGCCGTTGTCACCGCACCTAAAGTGGCGACGATCGCAATTATAAAACGCGACTTACGATGAATCCAGGGAGAAGAACGTTTAGGGCGCATAAATGTCTCCTTTTTTTGTAGGCTATTTCTGTAGAAACCGGATTTATGTCCCGTCAGATGAGGGACGGTTAAAACAGAGGCTAAGAGCAAAAGTACACAAAGCGTGGGCTAAATCCTTTCTAGATAATGCTCTCTGAGTGGGTTTTAATTTTAACCCACTTGAGCTAAAAGCCTGTGGGTTTTAACCCACGGCGGGCCATGAGGCCAATCCGATTATGTGGCTAATAGCTTGGCCTGAAGGGGAAGTTGTGCTTCGGGATCGGACTGGCCATCTAGTAACCACATCCCCGCTGCAATCTTAGGTTGAGTTGCATGCAAACTTAACCCCTGCTGCAATCCTCTGACTAGCAACTCTAAGCTTTCTACCAGTTTGGGGTCAAATTTGGCTCCCGCTTGGGCCTGACAATCTGCTAATGCCCGAGTCAAGGGATTTTCTCTAGACCGATCGTCTTTATATATTGTAACTCGCTGCTGAAATTCTGCCACTAACCCTAATATCCTTGATTCTAAGGGAATTCCGTCATAGGCTAAACCATCTGGTTGCCCGGTACCATCCCAGCTTTCTGTCTGATGGGCCACGATCTGGGCGATCGCCTTCAACCGGGGCATAATCCGCAAAATTGATGCTTTGGGTATTTCTGTACTCTCCTGCATTGCCACTTGCTGGGCCGCTGATTTACCTGGAGAAAGTACCTCCTCCACTCCTTGTAATGGTGCCATACGATGCAGTAACCCCGCCAGACGCAGACGCTTCACTTGCCATGCTGGCAGATCCAATAACTGCCCCATTGCTTCTGATAGCGTCGCTACCTCCGCTGCTGCCATGGGATTTCTGACATCCGCCCGATCGATCAACTGTGCCATCCGTAAGAATGCCTGCATTTTATTAGACACCAGATTTTCATCTAGCACTTGTTGATAGCTAGCATCCGGCAAATCCTGCTGACTCGTTTGCAGATATTTTACCACCCGCGACACCACTTTCCCCAGATCTTTCCCTGACATTTGGCCGCCAGTCATTCCCTGTAATGAGGCTGTTAACTTCTGTTCCAACTCCCGATCGTAGCCCCCAACATGCGCGATCGCCAGTTCCACCGTTTCCCGGACTAAATCTGGTTCAAAAGTCCAGAAACCATAGAATTTCCTTTCTTTATCTTCACTTGGTTGTCCTTTTGCCCCATAATCAGCAGCCGACAACTCTTGACAAAGTACCATTGCCGTGTATTGGGGCGAAAGAATCATCAAATGCCACTCTTGGGCCACCGGATCCGTTGGTTCTAAGCCCACCAAGGTCACGTTTGCCAACTGACTGGTAGGATGTTCGGTAAACCCAGTCCCCGATGCCGCCATAATTACAACATCAGAGGCCACCTGGGCAATTTCTCCGTAGCGATCGGCCTCTTGGAGGTACCATTTCCCCAGTTGAAATGCCGTAATCATCACCGGGTTTCCCTCTGACTCCAGAATAAAATCTTCCAGAGCATGACAGAGAGCCACCAGGGTATTTTTATAGTACACCCCAAAGTTTAATGGTCTTTTACTGCCCCGATGCTCGCGATCGAGCTTTTCTAAAATGGATTTTTTTAACATGGTTTTGGTTCTATCTAAGATCTGTTTTTAAAACCTCGTTCCTGCCCACCTTATAGCAATTTGTCAAGTTGCTATCTCGAAAAAAACGCTATTCTCTCGTCCTCTCGTTCCCAGGTTCTACCTGGAAACGGTCTTCTGAGGCTCCCGCCTCCTTGTCAGGAGTACCTAGTCAAGTTTATCATATCTTTTTTAAAATGGTATAGTGATCCTAAATCATTTGTGCAAAAAAAAGGGGGGGGTTAAATGCCGCTCAACCCATAGGTAATAATTACAGCAAAAAAAATTATTGCACAACTCCTGCAATGCTTGCTATATTACTACAAATTAGTAGTCGCGCTACCAAGCTCATTTTATGTCAGATATTCGGATTTTTAGCCTTGTCGCTGTTGGGTTTCGTGCCTCAACCCAACCTACATTAATACTACACCATCGCAGTCCGCGCAGGCGGGCTTTGTCTCTGTAGCCCTACCCTTTAGGGTAGGGCTAATGGAGACTTACTTAGAGGATACAGCAACCATTTTCTTTGGCTGAGTCTGCTGAACTTTAACTGGCATACTTCTGAGAGCTTCTGCTAAGGGAGCACAACCCAATCTTTCCTCCAGTATCTGCATCACTTCGCGCCCAAAATCATTCGGGTTGCGCCGCCACGCTTCCAGACAAACCTCTCCAAAGAAGGAACCCAATGGTTCGGGATTCCAGAGTAACTTCCTGGCTGTCCAGGGCATCATACTCATCGGATTATAACCCGGTTTGAGGATATTATTTTTGAAAGCGTACTGTTCTAAATGAGTGTGGGGTTGCAGGCCGATGAAGAAGATTGCCGGTTCCACTTTATCCGCGCCAAATATCCGCTCTAACTCCCGATGATAGGCGATCGTCTGGCGAATGGTCTCATAGGTTTCATCAATCACGTTAAATGAATAGTTGACCGAAACCAAGTCATTAAACCCAGCTGCTTTCAAATCCCGGCAGTTTTCCAGCACCACCCGCAGGTTATAACCCATGCGCATTTTGCGCACCAGTTCCTGGGCACCGCTAGTAATGCCGATTTCAAAGTAATTCATCCCCGTTTTCACCATCAGGTCGCACAACTCGGGTGTCAAATTATCCGCCCTAATGTATGCTGCCCAATGGATATCATCCATCCCGGCATCCAGGATTTTCTGCAACAGTTCCACCGCGTCTGGTATGAACTTCCGGGCCGGGATAAACTGAGCATCAGTAAACCAGAAGTTTCTAATCCCCCGCGAGTATAGCTGGCGCATTTCCGAGACCACCTCATCCGCTGGGTTGATCCGCACCTGCTTGCCCTCCACTACTGTATAGATGCAGTAGCAGCAATTATGGGGACAACCCCGCTTGGTTTGCACCCCCAGGTAGAAATCTTGGTCTTGCAGGTAATAGTCAAATTCCGGCCAGATGCTAGCAATATAGTCATAATTGCAGGCAGTTTTCTCCATCGGGGCCGGTTGTTCGTGGATCATCCGCTGACGGGGTTGAGTAACCCCCACCACATAACAGCGTTCGTCGCTGAAATCTTCACCCCGCACCATCTTCTCTAACAATGCTTCCCCTTCGCCCACAGAGACGATCGCCCCGATGGGCAGCATAGTCCCCAACTGTTCGTAGAACACGCTCACAGCACCGCCTCCCACCAGCAGGCGACAGTCACGATGATATTTGCGGGCCCGTTTGAGTCCCCGTTCGATCAATCTCAGGTTGCGCCAGAGTTCGCCGTAGTAAGAAGTAGCCAAGCGCAAGCCTCCCAAAGCCCCCCGCAACTTGATCGCAGGATTGCGGGCATAGTAGAACTCAAAGGCATTTTGCAGCGGATTGCCCCCTCTACCGCCCACCGGTGCATAGATCTGAATATCCCGCCAGGAGAAGACCAGCAGCGTGGGCTGAAATTCATCAATGCACCGGTCTAATGCACTGGCAAAATCTAGGGGCGGCACAGTTCCCAGGTCAAAAATCCGCTGTTCCACCTCCCCAAACAGCTTGTGAACGCCATCCGCTAGGTACACAACCCCGATCGGGAAGATGGGGTTGCAGGGGAGGCGAACGTATAGAATCCGGTTTGCCATGAGTATGGACTCCTAGAGGTCTCTGTCTTCATGAAGAATTATGAAACAGTTTTTCATATAACTTCACAATAGCATCGCTTTTCCCTCCAGCTCTGGTATCCCCTCAGACTTCACCCCCTTACTGCCGGTCTTTCAATTTCGCCCCGGTCGTCTCCACAACTGGAAAACCTCGATCTATCATGTTATATATGCTACACATATATAATTTATGACATAAACTAATTAAAGATAATCTCGCCCAAATTGTAGTTATCAAATATAGATATGTCTTCAGAAGAGCGGGGGTTTAGAAAATAATGTCTATCCTATAGTATAATGAGCGATTGCCTGCCACGATCCATTGATAAATATTATCGATGGTGGCTCTTCGGTACTTGGGTTGCTAAACTATTGCTAATTTTGAAAAGCTAATAAACATCTTAGCTCAAAATTTTCTATGTTACGAAAACAAAATCCGCACCGTTTAACTAACTTAATTTTTTGGTTAATACCTTCAACAATGCCATTAGTTGTTTTTTGCTCAAAATCTGCTGTTATCTCCACTAACCAGCGACGGATTGTTCCTTGACTTTTGGGAAATAATTCTGCTGATTGTTTCAACCATTCTGCTAAATTCAATAAGCCATCAAACCAATTTATGCTCTCTTCAAATACTTTCCTAAAATTTTCTTTTAATTCATGCATCTTTTGCAGCTTCGGGAATTCTTTATTGACTTCTTCTAATTGGCTTTTTTGAGCTTCATTTAAATCATCGGAATTAGCAAGAAGGACATATTTACTGTGATGAAGCACCTTGAGTTTTGCAGTTTTTTTCTTCTTATCATCCATGTTATTAACTTCTTTTTTTGTTTGCTTACGACCATTGTCTAATTCTTCTTGAACCTGGTTCATTACATGAAATCTATCAGCTACTACCTCGGCGTGAGGCATTAATTTTTCTACCAAAGTTTTATAGGGACGCCATAAATCAATGCTAACCTCTTCTATGCCTGATAACACGTCTATTCCCCAAGATAGCAACACTTTTTCAATGGCTTCTTGGGTTCGATCGGGGACTAAAGCTAGAAGTTGACTATTGTCCAAATCTACTAATACCGCACAATAATTACCTTGTCCTTTTATCAGGCTAATTTCATCAATCCCCAATCGTTTTAAGTCTTGAGGTTTTTGACCTACCAAACTTTTTTTTAAATCTTTTAACATAGTTTCAATTTCTGACTCACTTACCCCGGTTCTTTCGGCAACACTTTTAATATTACTATGTTTTACCTGATTCAATATATCGTCGGCAAGTCTTTTAGTATAGTTGCGTTTTGGTTCACAAAAATCCAAAGGCTCACTAAAAATTTTTAAACAATTTTCACATTTCATTTTTCGTTTATTTACCTGTAAATAAACATTTTGACCATTCATAGGCAAGTCTTTAATTAGATGTGAATAATAGGAGTGAATTTTCTGACTCATTTGACCGCAATGAGGGCAGGCTACTTCTGAAGTTAAACTCGCTACGGAGAGGATTTTTCCTAGAGATGTATCTTGTACGAAATGAGTAACTTTAACATCTGGGATGTTCAGAAAATCTGTTAGTAGTTTGAGTTGTCCTTTTGAAGCCATGATAATTTTACCTCAGTTTTCACTTTGTCCTCAATTTCAGTAAAGCATTAAAAATGCCAGAAGTCAAGTACAGCAATATGTTTACTCTTCAAGTATAACAATTTTAGTTTAATTTGACGAGTATTTATTTGATAGTTTAGCAACTCAGGTACCGAAGAGCCTCGATGGTAAAGATAAGAAAAACTTGGCCTACAGCTCAAGCCCTTACAGGCGCTGGGATCGAGCATGAGAATTTATGCTGATGGTAGTCGGGGTTACAACACGCTGGGATCCCATAGTGTTAAGGTGAGATAGTCAGGATTATTTAGGATTGTTTCTGTTATAAGTCATGGCTCAAATTCTCGATCCCCTACCTCTTAATCAATCTGGCCGCATCCTTTGCTGCTACGTAAATGCCACCAGTAAGGTGCAGGTCGCTCGGATCTCCAATATCCCGAACTGGTACTTCGAGCGGGTTGTCTTTCCCGGACAGCGGCTGGTGTTTGAAGCTGTCCATGAAGCTGTCCTAGAGATCCACACTGGCATGATGGCTAGCGCGATCTTGTCGGATAATATCCCCTGCGATCGCCTGATGCTGCATGAATTAGAAATTCCCAAGGACCGCAGCAGATCGGTAAAGGTAGAAGGATTTACACTGCCCAAACAGGCCGCAAAGGTGATTAAAGCCCCGGCTTTGACCTCAGTCGATTAGAAATTTCACTCTCTAGCATCTAGATGGAAAAGTCGCCCCAGGACTGATAATTCACCACGGATTTTTTGGATCGGGAATAGTTTAGCAAATAATCCGACTAGAAAATACCTTTGAAAAAGTTTTTTAGCTTTACCCCACCCTCGCTGTTGAGGGTGGGGTAAAATATTTTTTTAGCCCACCGGGGCTATTGACTGTACCATCCTGACGAAAAAAGATAACATTCTTGAATCTACCTGATTTTCTCTGGTTGTGGAAAATCGCAGCCTGGTCCATGGGTTTCTCACTGTTGGCCTACCTACTCCTAGCTATCTCTGGTGGCTGGATGTTTTGGGCTCGGCAGCATCGCCGATGGGGACCTCGGTTCCTGGTCCGCAAGCTGCATTATCTCCTGGGCGGGATTCTGGTAAGCTTAGTATTACTGCTGCTTGCTATTGGAATCGTCGGCACCCTGGGTCACTATGGTAGCCTGGGCCACTCCATTCATCTGCCAGCAGGTTTGGCCGTGGTGGCTTTAGTGTTGCTCTCAGCTTACACCGCTACCCAAATTGGTCCCTACCGACCTTGGGCGAGAACTGTTCATATCACGACAAACGCTGTTCTGTTTTTCGGTTTGGTTCTGGTTTCCCTTACGGGTTGGACTGTTGTCCAGAAATATCTCCCGTAGGTTGGGTCTCCCGTAGGTTGGGTTGACCTTAGGAAACCCAACGAACAACGAACAACGAACAACGAACAGGGCACGCAACGCCGATCGCATCACTTGTTGGGTTTCGTGCCTCAACCCAACCTACGGCTTTTTGAATTTTGAATGAGAGAATTTTGAATTGCTTATGACCTCGCCCAGCATCTTTCGGATCTCCCCTGTGATTAGAATCACCCTGTTGGGGCTTTATATCGCTCTGACAATACCATTACCATTTTTATCCAGGCTAAACAACGCCACGCCAACTTGGTTACTGTGCTTGGGTATCGGTTTAGGATTAGTTGCACTTTATGGGGCATTGAGCGAACGAGTTATATTAGACGATCGGGCTATTCAGGTCACCTATCCTAACTGGGTCCCTAGTTTATTTCGCAAAGGTTGGTCCTTACCTTGGTCGGAAATTAAAGCTCTCAAACCCCATACTACCGGACAAGGTGGACTGGTTTACTACTTTCTCTCTCAGTCAGGAGGCGCTTATTTGTTGCCGATGCGAGTGGCGGGATTTGCTAAATTGGTCAGAGAAGTGGAAGCTAAGACAGGTATTGATACTACCGATGTCCGTCCCCTGGCACAACCCTGGATGTACTCGATCTTGTTCGGCTTTACTCTGCTTTTGCTCTTGGTAGATAGCTGGACTATCTGGACATCCCTTCATCTTACCTGAGAATAATCTTACATTGAATTTCCAATTGCTTACTTGCATCAGCCATTGAGCACCATCCAAACCAGAAATCCCAAAATTTGCTCCACTGGGGGCAAGGGATAATCCGTTAGATCGATCGCGACTATTTGTCCTTCTAGTTTGAGAAATCGCCAAACAGTACCGCTAGTCACCGTTCCGTAGATGGTTGAAATCGGCTGCTGCTTCTGTTGATTAAAGCGTTGAGCGGCTACCATCTCGGCTAAACATTGCCCCAGTGCTGGTTTGAGGTCTTCTTTCTTCGCTTCTACCAAGACCACCGCCGGAGCTTTAATAAACAACTGCTCTGGAGAGCGGCTGATCGGAAAATCGACATACCCAGTTAAGTCAACCTCTGGTTCTACGGTAAACTCTTCTCCCGAAAAGACACTTATTTGTCCTTTCAGTTGACGTTTTACTTCTAACAATACCGGATTGATAATTCCTTCTGAACGCGCTTTTTCGCTGCCAACTGCGATCGCCCAAGGTACTGTTTCTTTCAGGGTATCTTTGAGCAAAGCACTGGGATTGACTCCCGTGGCCTCCCCCAGAAAGCGATCGCCTTCAAGGAGAGTGAGTTTAAAATCCTCTATAGCTTTACTGAGGGTAAATTTACTATAAGGCATAACCTCTAATTCCTAAACTTAACCAAGTTATTAAAGTTGTGATATATATCAATAGTCCGGACCATCGATAGAGCAATTTTTGGCAAGTTAGCCCCGGGTAGACAATTGAAAAAAATAAGGGCCGTAGGCTGCAACCCTTGCCTTCTGGTCGTTCTGGCGTATAATAATTGTCCGTAGTATTGATATATAGTCCTTGTCTTCGAGTACATATAGACCAGGTTTTTTATCCATTTTTACACGAGCAATGCTACAATTATTTGAAGCATCATCTTATTAGTCGGTTTTCAACCCGTTGGGTTTCGTGCCTCAACCCAACCTACAGATGATTTAATTTTTATTATGGGCTTTTAATCTGACATTATATTAGTCGGTTTTCAACCAAATGCTACTAAGAATTGGATTTTCAGGGGGCCATTTTGGTGCGTGGACTAGCTCAATGGCATCTTCCCGGCATCAAGTGAAGGAAGTTGCTGCTGTTCCCCTGTTCCCCTGTTCCCCTGTTCCCCTGTTCCCCTGTTCCCCTGTTCCCCTGTTCCCCTGTTCCCCTGTTCCCCTGTTCCCCTGTTCCCTGCGCCCGAGTTCCCTGTTCCCTTCCCCCAACAAGAGGATACAATTGATTTCGCCCGTAGCATTAGGTTTTCAACCGACTCCTACCGAGTTACCTGGCGACCCCTGGTCACGCGGGGGTTTGAACCCCCGGCTGGCTGACAGCGAAGTTTAACCCCCCGGCGGGCTAACAGCGAAGTTACTCTTTATTCAATGGCAGAGGAACGACGCCGACGCCGACGCCGAACATCTGGCTCACTCTTGACCTCACTATCGGCATCTTCGGCTTCAGAATCTCCTGGACCAGTTTCTGATTCCGTGCTTTGCTCCGTAACTATCTCAGAACTAGGCGTTACCTCGGCATTTTCTACCTCGGGCATCTCCCCTGAAGCTACTTCATCATCAGTTACAGATTCCTCTATTGCTGGAGCCGATGATGTGATATTCTCATCAGAGTCTGTTTCCATTTCCGTCAAATCTGCTTCACTCCGATCGCTCTCTGATGCGGTACTTCCTCTGCTCCGCCCTGGCAGCGTCACGGAAACGATCGCGGATTTAGGATTCTTCACCTCATTGCGGTCCTTTAACATTAGGGGCGAAATCCCCATCAAGGCATACACATCCTGTTCCAAGGGTGTCATTTCTACTTCTATCACCTGTTTGGGTTCCACCGTAGCTTTATGCAGTTGACGTCTCAGCCTCGGCGATAACCGTTCCGTAGAAATAGCTTTCTCTTCCCAATCATCTTTAGCCTCCTGGAATTGCCCCTCTTCACGATCGCTTGCCCCTTTATCCAACAACGGCGGTGCGGGAGCTTCTGATTCACCATTCACCCCGATGCGACGACGACGACGACGGTTATTGTTGAGAACCCCACGCTCTTGATAGCTGGGATGATTCGTCAGATCTAGTTCTTGTGCATCATAGGCATTGTTCGGATCCAGTCTGAGGCCAAGATCGGACAAATTCTCCTGAGAGACCCGATCTTCCTGGTCTCCTGGCAAGATAAGTGCCCCATTCCCCGCCCGGCGCAATTCTGGAACTGCTTGGCTCGCTGGAATGGCAGAACGATCGATAATAGCCTGTGGGGAACTCTCAGATTCACCCGGTAGACGCAGCAAGTGACCTAACCCATTACAACTGGGGCAAGTCTGACCAAAAATCTCGTAAATATTTTGACCTTGGCGCTTGCGAGTCAATTCCACCAAGCCCAGTTCGGAAAGTTGGGCGATCTGGGGCCTGGCTTTGTCGGCGCTGAGTACCTTATTGAAATGCTCCAGCACTTGCAACTGGTCCCGCCGCGAGTCCATATCAATGAAATCAACAACTATCACCCCAGCTATATTCCGCAGGCGCAACTGACGAGCGATTTCCGTTGCCGCTTCGCAGTTCGTCCATAGCACAGTTTCCCTGGCAGTACTAGACTTGGTGAAGGAACCTGAGTTCACATCAATTACTGTCAGCGCTTCTGTGGGCTCGATGATAATGTACCCACCTGATGGTAAATCGACTCTGGGTTTGAGGGCTTCGCGAATCGCGGCATTGACCCGGAAATATTCCAGGATGTTAGTCCTCTCGCGGTGATGGTCAACCAAAATGCCTTGGGGTGCTTTACCCCCATTCCACATCATGACTTGTTGCTTCACCCGCTTGACTGCGGTTTGGGAGTCCACCACAATGCGATTGACATCACTGCTATACATATCCCGCAGCACCCGCTGAATAAAATCATCGTCGCGATTGAGTAGCGCTGGAGGCTTGGTGGAACTAGCTTCCTGTTGAATAGTTTCCCATTGCTTTTGCAGAAACTCTAAATCATCCATGATGGCTTCTTCTGCCATTCCTTCTGCTTCCGTTCTCACTAGCAAACCCATACCTGCAGGTTTGATCAAGATTGCTAGTGCTCTCAAACGGTTGCGTTCGTTCTCAGAAACAATCCGCCGGGAGAGATTTACACCTCGCCCATAAGGCATCAGCACCAAATAGCGACCGGGCATGGTAATATTACCTGTCAGCCGGGGACCTTTGTTTCCCGTCGGCTCTTTCATCACCTGGACTAGGACTTTTTGCTGCGGCATTAATAATTCCGTAATCGCACCGGAGGTCCGCCTTAGTCGTAAAGGTCCTAAGTCGGTGACATGAATAAATCCATTCCGTTCGGCATCTCCAATGTTCACAAAGGCGGCATCTATTCCAGGCAATACATTCTCGACAATGCCCAGATATATGTCACTTACTTGATGGCTACCCGTAGCCACTACGAGTTCTTGAATTTGATCTGAACTAAATACAGCAGCAAGACGATGCTGCTCAGCGATTATTATTTGCTTCGGCATTCAATTTCCTCAAAAATCCTTGGTAATTTGTTATTGGTAATGGGTTCCTCTGTCTTCTTACTCATTACCAAAACCCAAAGAAAGCTCTAGTGCTACCCGCACTTCCTATAAGCACTTCAGCACTCTGTAAAGCATTCCGATGGGAAACTATTTACAGTTTCCTTATTCCACATTGACAATTCTTAAAAATCTATCCGCTATCACCACCGAACTCATACCTTTTGTCAAAAATTTTGCTACAATTCCTGTGCGAAAGTTCTCTCACTTCGCACTTCACCCGCCGGGGGTTTTAACCCCCGGCTAATAGCTAAAGTCGGTTAAAACCGACTAATAACTTAAGTTGCTACCTACACTTAGCACTTCGTCCGCCCGGGGTTTCAAACGGGTGCATCTCACTTTTGTAATGTAGCCCGCGCAGGCGGGCGCAAGTTCAGTGTAGCCGGGCCCTTTAGGGTTCGGGCAGCGAGGCAAATATGGGATGCACCCTTTCAAACCCCGCGTCATCGCTAATGTCGATTAAAACTCACATCTTGCACCTGTGGCAACAAGCAGCCTCTGGTCAAAAATAGAGGCTAAAATCCCAAGTTTACCAAAGTAGACTGGGTGTGGTCACTTCCCAATTGGTTGTTGTTGCCCAAACCCGCGAATGACAGGCACCGCGCCCACCCTACCAATGCAACTACTAAATCCTTTCTTTACAAGGCTTTCAGTGGGTTTTAACCCACTTGAGCTATTAGCCGTGGGTTTTAACCCACGGCGGGCCATGAAGCCAATCGAGAATGGTACAAGATTTTTTTCCAAAATGGTATCAGACATTTCCAGTCCCGAATTGGTAGCAGACGAGATTTGATGAATTAATTTGTACAATTCCTTGCGATCGGGCCTGGGTCCAAGGCTTTGATAACTTGCCATTATAGCCTGTCGATTACCTTTGCCAATGATTTTAGGCTAATGGATCGCGAATCTATTGGCAAGTTATGAGGACGAAGTCCCACCTAGGATCAACCGACTGCGGTGAATATGCAGTAGAGAAAAGCTGCGGTGGGTAACTTGTTCGAGCATATAAATTACCTCAGCGGGTCGCAACAAGGTGCCGTCATTGCGGCAGGCTCCTCGGTAGCGGAGGACGGCGCTATTCTCTGGGCCTGTCTCGGATATTTCCAATGCTTCCAGGCGCGATCGCAGATTCACCCTTTTGAGCTTACCAGATTTTGTAGTGCCCTCCAACCATATTACCTCAGTTGCTTTCACCGCCTCAATCCATTCTCTCCAACTTGACTCCGATACAGCATCTCCAGCATCTACTGTAATTAAATATTCCGCTTGGTCCAGCTCTCTCGTTGCCAAGAGCATCTTCAAATCCACATCCAAGACCTCGTAAACCGGAATCTCTTCAGGTAGTTGCGCTACCAACTTTTCGCGGAAAGTTTCCACCGACATGGGTTCTGTCAGTTCAAACTCCACGATCTCGCCACTGCTAGTTGCCCCCAAAGGCAACGCCGAAGCTATCATAATCCTCGGTCCCGGATGGTATCCCCCAGTATAGGCGATCGGGAGTGAGGATCGTCGCACCGCCCGATCGAACATGCGCACCAAATCTAGATGACTAACCAGGGCCATATCTCCCTGCTTGCCAAACCAGACCCGCAACCGCTGTTGTTTTTCTTGGTTGGGAGTATAGTGGCCGGCAAATTCCGGTATTGGTGGGGGTTTGATAACAATATTATGACCAAAATCTGTGCCACAAACACCACAGTGAGAACATCCCTCAAAGGAACAGTCTGGAACAGTCCCTGCGGCCAAAGCTTTTTGGAAATCAGCTTTTAACCATTGCTTATCTATCCCCGTATCTATGTGGTCCCAAGGCAAAGGAATGTCCAGATCCCCTTGTTCCCCCTCGCAGGCATTCCATTCCCCCCGTTCCACCTGCCGGTATTTCCAACTCAGACCCGCCTCATCTATCGCTTCCGTCCAAGCTGCGAAAGCGCGGTCTAAGCTTTCCCACCAGGCATCCATGCCAGCCCCCAGTTCCCAAGCCCGACGTACTACCGGTCCTAAGCGGCGATCGCCCCTACCGAGGAAATCTTCCATGGCAGAGAGTCTGAAATCGGTGAAATTCACCTTCAGGCCCTTCATAGACTGAAACTCTGCCCGCAGTAACTCCTGCTTCCGTTGCAACTCAGCGGTTGACACTGAATGCCACTGAAAAGGGGTATGGGGTTTGGGGGTAAAGTTAGAAATGGTCAGATTAACCAGTAGGCGTTTTCTACCCCGACCGCGACATTCCTGCTGTAACCACCGGACCGTCTCGGCAATTCCCAATACATCTACATCCGTTTCACCGGGCAACCCGATCATAAAGTATAGCTTAACTTTATCCCAGCCTTGTTCGTAGGCTGTTTTCACCCCTCTGAGCAATTCTGCATTAGTCAAGCCTTTGTTAATGATATCCCGCATCCGCTGGGTGCCTGCTTCCGGGGCAAAGGTCAGGCCGCTAGTCCGGGTTCCCCCGATGATTTTAGCAATGTTTTCGTCAAATCTGTCTACCCGCTGGCTGGGCAGGGACAGGGAAATATTTTTATCTTTGAGCCGATTTTTGATTTCCATGCCCACTGCTGGCAATGCCAGATAGTCCGAACAACTCAGGGACAGGAGGGAAAACTCATTGTAACCCGTCTCGACCATGCCCCGTTCTACAGCCTCTACTACCTTGTCCGGTGCCACATCTCGCGCCGGTCTCGTCAGCATCCCCGGTTGGCAGAAACGACAGCCCCGAGTACAGCCCCGCCGCACCTCTATTGTCAGCCGGTCGTGGACTGTTTCTCCATAGGGAACCAGTCCTATTGAGTATTCTGGCATGGGAGTGGCTACTCGCCGCAGGATCTGCTTGGGTACATCCGGACGGTTGGGATGGACCGAACCATCTGGGGCCATGTCGTAAAACTCAGGTATATATACACCCTTTACTTGGGCCAAGTCTAGCAATACTGCTTTCCGGTCCAGGGAGCGAGTTTTACCTGCTGCTAATACATTACCTATTTCTGGTAGCAGTTCTTCCCCATCTCCCAGGGCGATGAAGTCCAGGAAGTCGGCGTAGGGTTCTGGGTTAGAGGTTGCCGTTGGCCCACCGGCAAATATGAGGGGATAGTTCCCCTGTCGCCGTTCTTGCCAGGTGAGGGGTATGCCCGCCAGGTCCAGCATTTCCAGGATGTTCGTGGCACCCAGTTCGTAGCTGAGGCTAAATCCGATAATATCAAAGTCCCTCAGCGAACGGCGGGACTCCACTGCAAATAGCGGTGTTTGGGTGCTGCGCAGTTTTGCTGCTAGGTCTGGTGCCGGCAGATATGCCCGATCGCACAGTTGGCGAGGCATAGCATTCAAAATATTGTAGAGGATGACATGGCCGAGACTGGAAGCGCCCACTTCATATAGATCTGGGTAAGTCAGCACCCAGTACACATCTGCCGAGTTCCAAGGCTTGTGAACTGAGTTTAATTCATTTCCCAGGTAACGACTTGGCTTAATTATCTCTGGGGTCAATAACTTTTCGACTGGGACTGCCACGAACAAACCTCACTAAGCAATTCAAAATTCAAAATTCAAAATTCAAAATCTGGCTGCACACGCTGCGCTATTGCTACACTGCTAAGCCGGCGCGAAGGGTAAAGCCTTTTAGAGCAAGGGTTTCAGCTCTTGGGCCGTAGCAATTTCAATGCGCTACAGCTTACTCTTTCACGATCATAGCTGCACCGAACGAGCTGCACCTACCGGTTCTACCTGACTTGGTGCTTTTGGTCCAGTTTAGCTATTCTAGTCTATTTTCTACGGCCTGGGCCCTGTTTATCGGCAAGGGGTCTGCCGACCAGTCATGAGGCCCTCCTGCCGATGTCTTGTATTGCATGCTACTGCAACTCCATCCATTTTACCACATAATCTTCTTTAATTCTCTGTTTTCGGTGATTACAATCACTTTATCTCTCCGCAATAGATCACGTTTACTGGCAATTATTCAGGAGATAATTTAAGTATAGCAAGAAGATTATTTTAGTAAACGAGTTGGGATTTTTACCATGAAAGCTACAGGTGTTATTCGTCAGCTAGTAGAACGAGTCCTTTACATCAAGAAACTTACCCCTGAGATCGAGAATGAAATTAATACCGAACTGACGCGACTGGGTTATATCTCTGATGTTGATTACGAGGCCCTGGAACTGATGATGGCTGAGATGGACGCTGGTCGGATTCAATTAGTACCTAGCCCATAAGCTAGATAGCATGTAATATTGGTGAGAGTTTTTGATTTGAAATTAATTTTCAATCAACTGCGATCGGGGTGCTAAACATAGTGATGTCTGGCGGGAAAAATCTTGTGAATATAATTATTTTCATGCTGGCAAATATGGGGAATTATTGAAAAACATTTTGGTGGTCAAGCCAAACTTGCTCGACAAAGGCTCTGAGTTTTTGAGCAGCTGGTGGTGGTCCTAGCTTATCGGTCTGGTGGACTTCCAGCTGGACTAGCAGGGGAATGACTTCGGTATCGAGGGCTGGCCGGAATAAAGCTATGGGCCAGAGCAAATCAGCACCATTACGCATGTCGTACAAGGTTGGCCCGAGACTGGGATCTACGCTGCTTGCAGATGCTAGCATTATGGGGCGTACCCAGGCTAACTGGCGAGATTTGACTATTTGGATCGCTTCTGCATACAGCCTCGCACCTCCTGATTCTAGGTAGAGGATTTGGTGTGGCTGAAATTCGCGGTTCATATTCACTGGCTCTGATCTGTGCCTAAGCACGGGGTTACCCCCTGTCTGATTTCAGTATTGACAAATGTACAGCAGATGTCTGTCAGATCGAATAATTGAATGCTATAAAAAATATTAACACTCAATGGCGATCGCCAGGGTAATTCGGCCTACTAGTTGTCAATTGTGGCGGTGGAGAAAGCAATACCATAAAAATATTATTCTGTCAACCGCCAAAATAGGGCCAGCAGCAGGGTGGAATTAGCCCGATGGCGCGATCGCATGACATTTGAGACAGAAAGAGGTGAAGCAATATGTCCGTACAAACTCTAGATAAGCCAAAGACTACTCGTAAACTAGCCCCTCGCTATCGGGTGCTACTTCATAACGACGACTTCAATAGTATGGAGTTCGTGGTGGAGGTGTTGCTGAAGACGGTCAGCAGTCTGACGGAACCCCAGGCTGTCAGTATTATGATGGAAGCCCACAATAATGGGATTGCTTTGGTGATAGTCTGTGCCCTGGAACATGCTGAGTTCTATTGCGAAAATTTGAAGCTTCACGGCCTGACCAGTACCATTGAACCAGAGGACTAGCCATTTAGCTGGCTATCCGGCCCCAGTCCGGATGGCTATCTTCCTATTGATTTTATTGTTGCTTTGGGTTCCCCTGGCAGCACCAATCTATTTGTGGGTGGGCGATCGCAATGCGGTCAGCATCATCACGATGGCCCTGCTGTACGGGGAATTTATCTTTCTAGTCAGGCTGTGGGGTAAGAGGGTTTACGGACAACCCCGAGTATTGCAGGGCTATGGTCTGAAATTAACTAGACAGAATGGTTTAGAACTGCTAGCAGGACTCGGCCTGGGCCTGGTTAGCATCCTGTCTATGTTGACTGTCCAGGAACTTCTGGGTTGGCTTGACTGGCGGCTACCCGGTGCATTCCGGCCAGTAATAATTCCCGAAGGGTTACTGGTGGCTTTGGCAGTGGGCTTTGCAGAAGAGTTGTGCTTCCGAGGCTGGCTGCTGGATGAGTTACAGAGAGATTATACGATCGAGGCGTCACTCTGGCTTGACGCTTTTTTATTTGCCCTGCTGCACTTTATTAAACCTCTTCTGGAAATGATCCGGACAGCGGCCCAGTTTCCGGGTTTGCTGCTGCTGGGGTTGAATTTGGTTTGGGCTAAACGTTCTACTCGCGGACGCCTCGGTTTCCCGATCGGTCTCCACGGGGGGTTAGTTTGGGGCTATT
Organism: Hormoscilla sp. GUM202; assembly: GCA_005518205.2. Classification (GTDB taxonomy): domain Bacteria; phylum Cyanobacteriota; class Cyanobacteriia; order Cyanobacteriales; family Desertifilaceae; genus Hormoscilla. The sequence continues at coordinate 191,567 of RFFC02000007.1, read as the reverse complement.
ATATCGTTAATGTCGGTCAGTTGCTGGCCTATTCTCCACAAGTCCCTACCTGGGTAACTGGTATTGATGGTAATCCTTTGGCTGGGTTTGTGGGGTTGATCTCTTTGGGCGCGATCGCTGTTTTTCTGAGGATGATATCTAGGCGATACAATGCCACCCACAGACCGCCGCCGCCCCAACCCTAAAGGGTCGGGCTACATGAACTAAGCCCGCCTGCGCGGGCTGATCGGTTATCATTCGCACCTGATATAATCGACAGTAAATCTCATATTTACCAGAGAGGATAACATGGAAGAAGTTAAGCCTTACTCTAAGCATCCTAACTTACGGACCCTGGGGGCAGATTGGAAAATGGACTGGCAAGAATACATTCATTCTAACTCTAACATTCTGGTAGGCAAGCCCGTCGTGAAAGGAACTCGGCTATCAGTGGAGTTCCTCCTGGGGCTGTTTGCTGCTGGATGGACAGAAACACAAGTGCTGGAAAGCTATCCAGGATTGACATCTGAAGGTTTACGGGCTGTATTTGCGTTTGCGGCTGACTGTATGCGCGATCTGTCATTTTATGCTATCTCACCAAAGGAGGATAATGAAGTTTCTGGCGAATGAAAATTTTCCTCTACCGAGTGTAAGGCTTTTGCGCGATAGAGGGATAGATGTCGTATCCGTGCAGGAAGATTCACCGGGAGTAGAAGATGCAGAAGTTTTGGAACGCGCTGTCCGTGAAGGGTGCTTTATCCTCACTTTCGATCGAGACTACGGTGAATTAATTTACCGACTGAGGATGCCCTCTCCCGTTGGTGTTTTATACTTTCGATATCAGTCGAACACACCAGATGAACCTGCTGAACACTTACTGTACATGATAATGGAAGAAAGCATATCTTTCGAGCGCATGTTTACAGTTTTGGATAGAAATATAGTACGTCAGCGCCCATTACCATAGATCGTATTTACCAGAGAGTATAACATGGAAGAAGTTAAGCTAATCTCCAAGCATCCTAACTTACGGACCCTCATCGAAGGGGCGATCGCCGCTGCACTGCAATCTACGGAAGCAGGTATCCGGCGCACGTCCGATCTCCTGCAAGAATTTGAAGCTAAGTATGAGTTATCTACAGAGGATTTTCGGCGTCGCTTCAACAATAATGAGTTTCAGCATACATTAGATTTTGACGAGTGGATGGGAGAAGCTTGGATGCTGGAAAGTCTACTCAAAGACAAAGATAGAATCAAGGAGATCGAATACCATAGAGGATAACATGAAATGGAGATTGAGATTTAAGCTGCGGGCCTATTCACCAGTAGATCGGAAACCAGGTAATTCCGGCAAAACCTGGTTTCTTAACAATATCAGAGATTACCCAATCCAGAAATAATCCGCCTACCCAAGGTTAACGACTCCCGAGTCCTATCAGCTAAGTCTGGAAATGTATTATCATAATCAGCTTGATTACGATGATCCCGCAGGCGTTTCAACCTGTTACCTATCTTTTCACGCACTTTTTCTTCGCTATCCTTAAATTGGTTGATAACATACTGGTGGCTGTTTTGGGTGGGAATTGTCAAACCTTCCCGTTCTTGCAAATAATTTCGGGCCTTGATGAAAGCAGCATAATAGGCGCGACTAATAGCCGATCGCATTTTGGCTTCATCTGTAGTTTCTTCTGCAAGTTCTTGCGCTAGATGCAAATATTGCGACCAATCAAAACTCATTTTCTATCCAAAATTGATAAACATTTTTCCTTGCGATCGGGGTTCAGCATCGAGCCACCAATCATCATCAAGGCGTTCCAGGAGATCGATCCTCTCTTCCACGTCCATATTTTCCGGTCTGGTAATATAGATTGCTAGTTCCGGGTTATAAATTTCCGGATCTGTGACGTATTTCAGAAACAGCCGTGAATTGGGAAAATGTTTGCGAATCTCTCCGTGGGCTTCTTGCAAGAGGGGAACAAGAAATGGATTTGACTCCAGAAAATCATAGACTGCTTGGGGTTCCTTGAAGCTGTACAACTTTTCTATAGATTCTATTTCAGTTGGAGCGAGGGTTGAATTTGCTACGCCGAGGCTTTTTTGGCCGCCGTACCCCGGATTGTTTACAGCTTTTGCCAGGTTATTCAACTGCGAGAGTGCGTTCTCTTTATCCTCTTCGTCTAGGTTCGACTCCGATGCGATCGCGTCTTGCAACTGGGCCAGCAATTCCTTGATTCCGGGTTTATGTTTACTCGGTTCTGGGGAGTCTGGCAATGAGGCGATCGCCACCGATCCTGTCCCGCCTAAGCCAGTGCTTGTTTGCGTGTTTGTCATATCTCACCTCTTTGATATCTCTTTGTCACCATTATATCAGTTCCCGTGCTAGATACAAATATTGCGACCAATCAAAACTCATTTTCTACTCAAAACAGATAATCATTTTTCTTTGCGATCGGGGTTTGGCATCGAGCCACCAATCATCCCCAAGGCGTTCCAGCAGATCGATCCTTTCTTCCACATCAAGATTTTCCGGTCTGGTAAGAAAGACTGCTAGCTGCGGGTTATAAATTTCCGGATCGGTGATATATTGCAGAAACAGCCGTGAGTTGGGAAAATGTTTGCGAATCTCTCCGTGGGCTTCTTGCAATAGGGGAACCAGAAATGGATTTGACTCCAGAAAATCATAGACTGCTTGGGGTTCCTTGAAGCTGTACAACTTTTCTAGGGATTCTATTTCAGTTCGTTCGAGGGTTGAATTTGCTACGCCGCCGTCCCCCGGTTTTTTTACAGCTTTTGCCAGGTTATTCAACTGTTTCAGTGCGTTCTCTTTATCATCTTCGTCTAGGTTCGACTCCGATGCGATCGCGTCTTGCAACTGGGCTAGCAATTCCTTAATTCCGGGTTTATGTTTACTCGGTTCTGGGGAGTCTGGCAATGAGGCGATAGCCACGGATACTGTCCCGCCTAAGCCGGTGCTTGTTTGCGTGTTTGTCATATCTCACCTCTTTGATATCTCTCTGCAACCATTATATCAGCTTTTGATATAGATGCAAATATTGCTATCCAAAGCAGCTTTCACTTATTAAATTTTCGAGGGAATTAAATTTGATGCGATCATACATGACAACATGTATGATCGCGACAACTGTTATGTAAACAGCGCCAAGGAAAGCTAACTTTATTCTGTACATTCATCTTGCGCCTTTTTTCGCCATGCCGCCGCTTCCGCAGCATCAGCCTTGATTTGTAAAGCTTTCTCAAAGGCATCCGCCGCTTCTTGACATCGATTCAAGTGATACAGCGAAAAGCCCTTATTAAACCAAGAATCATAGAAGTAACGGTTGATTTCAATGGCTTTATCATAGGAGAATATCGCTTCTTCGTGCCGTTGCGACTCCCTGAACGCAACACCTCTGTTATTCCAACCCCAAAAAGATTCTGGATTAATTTTAATTGCTCTATCGTAGGAGGCAATTGCTTCTTCATATTGTCCCAATTTTCTCAGTGCGTCTCCTCTGTTATGCCACGCCTCGAATAGTTCTTCGTTAATTTCAATTGCTCGATCAAAAGCGGCAATTGCTTCTTCGTATTTATACGATTTTAATAGCTTCTTGCCTTCCTCATACAAATTATTTCCTTTTTTGATATCATCAGATGATATTGGTTGCGGTTCTGTTTGTGGCGGTTCTGTTTGTGGCGGTTCTGTTTGTGGCAGTTCTGTGTGTGGTGGTTCTGCTAGACTAAGTATAATAAAAATGACAACTGCTGCTATTGACAATCCAATTCCCGATCCGATCAAAACCTTCCACGGTGGAGATTTAGGATTGTTTGGAGATTTAGGATTGTTTGGCGAGACTACTTGAGTGGATATGGCAGAAGACGGTGAAGTTGGTAATGTAATAGTGGAGATAAGAGATTGCCACGCCTCTAACGCCTCTGCTGCATCCCGGTAACGCTGGCTAAAAGTATAGCGCACCATGTTGTCTAAAATATCTGCTAGCTTGGGATTAACCCGTGCCCGATCGCGCCAAATGACTTCCAACGTGTTAGGATCTTTTTGTAATCTGTCAGGCGTTACGCCTATAAGGGCTTGAATACCAATCATTCCCACAGCATAGACATCGCTGCAATATTTGGGCACACCCGATGCTTGTTCACCCGGCATATAGCCAGGAGTGCCAACAGCAACCGATACTACCGTTTGCCCCTGATGATTAGGCATTAAGGTGGTAATTTCCTTAACCGCCCCAAAGTCAATCAGTACAATCTTGCCATCTTTCTGGCGACGCATTAGATTTTGGGGCTTGATATCTCGGTGGATGACATTGTTCTCATGGACAACCTTCAAAACTTCCAGGATGTCCTGCAACAGTTTAACCACTTCCTTCTTACTCGACCGTTTACCTGGGGTGAGTTCTTTGCTGAGATCCTGCCCATCAACGAATTCCTGGACGAGATAAAATTCCCCATTTTCTTCAAAGTGGGCGAAAAGTCGGGGAATTTGGTAGCTGTCATTGCCTAACTTGTACAGAACCTGTGCTTCCGAGTCGAAAAGGTGTCTAGCAACTGACAAAACTTTTGGATTGGGAGGATTTCGGCTTCAGGTGTTTGACCACACACTGAGGATTTCCAGGTAAATCTCGGTCTTCAGCCAGGTAGGTGTCCCCAAATCCCCCGCTTCCCAGCTTTTTGATGATGTAATAGTGATTCCGCAGTGTTATTCCCGGCACCAGCATGATATTCACCTTTAGTAGTAGCTTTATTTATTTTGCCATAAGCGATCGGGCGCTCTTCTGTGACCAGTGACCAGTGACTGAGGCCAATTGACAGGTTGTCTACTACCGGTAGCGTTCAGGTGGACTGTCTCCTCTACACTGGACTCTTGTGAACCGGATATAAGCAGCTATTTCTCCAAATTTTGACAATAGGGACGAAGCACTTGCGCCTTTCGGACCGGGCGATCGTATCCTACCGGTAGCACTACTGGCGACCAGAGGGAAAAATTTTTCACTCCCAACCTGGCAAGATGTGGTTAAGTAGTCAGACAAAATTAATTACATATTTTTCTCCAAAATTTTTTATGATTGTTTCAACGGAATCAACTAAGTTTTTCCAGCAAGAATAAGCATCGATTTCAATCCATTCGTATTTAATAAACCGCCACAAGATTTCAATCAAATTCAAATGAGGTGAATAAGTGGGGAGATGGAATATAGTAATATTGCGTTCTTTCCATTCTTCAATCTTATCTTGAATAGCATCACTAGTATGGACAGATGCTTGGTCTACTACAATTACTGTTTGCTTTTCCATTCTCGTGGGAAAAAATGCATCGATACAAGCTATGACTACATCTGAATTAATATTTTGAGTAGATACATACGCTTCTAAATGATTGTGGCGATTCATTATTCCTAATACATTTAATCTGCGGCTACTCCGACTAGGTACTTCTATATATTCCCCAATATTTTGCCATCCATAAGGGACACAAGGGATTAAATAAAACCCACTTTCATCTAAATAATACAAATTAATTTCCCCCAAATTGTCTAACAGTTTCAGTTGTTCAAGTTGTGCTTTTTTTTCCTCATACTCTTGAGCTGGGGGGCTGACAGCTACCCCTTTACGCATCCGATGCCAACTCATATTCATTGTTTTCAATATTCTCTGAACAGTTTTAACACTTGTTTCAATTCCCCATTCTTCTTTGATTTTAGCCACCACTTTTTTTAATTGCCTCGGTTCTTCTTCAGTCCAGGCTTTAATTTTTTCTTTTTGTTCGAGACTAAAGGTTTGCTTACGACCTCTTCCAGACTTATTATATAGTCCGACCATTCCCTCGGAATCCCAATTTTTAATCCAATTGTAGATAGTTCTATAACTAACATCAAAGATTTCCATAAGTTCTTTAACTTTTTTATGTTCTCGATCTCGCAAAAGTAAACAATGTGCTCTTTGACGAACTTGATGATGGCGACTTTGATGATAAATTCGTAAGAGCAATTTTGCAGAAAGCTCATTTATTTCGCGCATTAAAATCCTTCTTAATTTCTCCTAATTTATCGTCATATTATGTCAAATATATCTGGCCGGGGATGAGCATGAAAACCGACTCCCCGTTAGTTTGACAAAAATCTGCTACATGTACGAGTAGCTATATCTAGTATAACAAGTTTTCTCGATTTTGTGCAATTAATTTTGTCCAACTACTTATACTGTTTTAAGTAAGCTACAATAACTTTAGTGGGTGACTAGCTCAACGGTAGAGCACTGGACTCTTAATCCATTGGCTCAGGGTTCGAATCCCTGGTCACCCATAGCCCCAAACCCTTGATATCTAAGACATTGCCCGAAGTCCCCTCAGGGATTTCGGGCTACTTTCAGCCAACCGAACATCTGGTCTACGGTCAAGTCTAAGCTGATTTCCTCCAGACAAGGCAGTAGCATATCGCCGGTGAACTCGGAGGGCAGCCGATCGCCCCGATAGACTAGCACCACTCGATCGATGGGGTCAATTAGCCAACCAATCTCGCATCCATGACGCAAGCAATGCAAGATCTTGCGGGTGACTCGGGTGTGACTCTGGTCTGGAGAAAGAATTTCTATTACCCAATTGGGCGCAAAATCAATTCCCGTACTGATGATTTCTCCATTTTCGTCGATCGGGATGCGGATGCTAGCAAGCACTGCTAGATCTGGCACGATCGATCTTCCCCCAAAGGTACAGCGCAGTTCGGAAAATGCCTCATAGCTTTGGACAGCTATATTAATAGCACTTGCCAAGCGTACTTGCAGGCGACTGTGTTTTCCACCAGGCATAGGTTTTTGACAGATTTCTCCTTCTATAAATTCCCAAGCAGGCGATGAGTCAATATCCGGCAGTTGTAAGAAATCTGCCAAGCTTTTAGATTTAGGGAGTGCGATCATCATAACAATATCCCATATGTGCTATTATATATTCCTTGCAGTTTTTTTCGTTCTCAATACATTACATATGAACATTTATAGCAGCATTTACTCCAAATTTTGTTAGTCAGTTTTAACTGACTTTAGCTATTAGCCGGGGGTTTGAACCCCCGGCGGGCTAACAACGAAGAGAGAGAATTATTATCCCCCCCTTTTAAGAGATCATCTTAGGAAGCTAGCGGGGTGACATTTGTGCCAATTACGCAAGCGCGATCGAGATTAACCCCAGTCAAATTAGCGCCTTCTAACTCAGCACAGAGGAGATTTGCCCCCATCAAAGCAGCACCTGCGAGATTAGCACCCCGCAAATCAGCTTCCTCTAGATTCGCTTCACTCAAAGAAGCCCCCTGTAAATCAGCATAACTCAAATCCGCACCTTTGAGGTTAGCATTATTGAGATTTGCCCCCCGCAACTCCGCACCTCGCAAGTCAACTCCCTGCAAGTTAACGCCCATTAAATTCGCACCACTCAAAAACGCACCTGCTAAAGATGCCTGAGTCAGTTTTGCCCCCATGAAATTAGCGCCCCGCAGGTTACTACCCCGCAAATCAGCAGTTGTTAAATCCGCTTGCATCAAATTAGCACCCAGCAGATTTGCTCGTAAATCTGCCGATTCCAACTGGGCCCCAATCATGTTAGCACCATCTAGACGCCCCCCTTTCAGGTTACAACCAGAAAGATCCGTCCCCACTAGGGTTGCACCTGCCAGATTAACCCGTTCTAGCTGACTTCCCGAAAGATATTCGTCTTCTAAATCAGCCCCCGCTAGCTGCTTGATTTTACCCGATCGTATTGCTTCAATGTCCATTAGATCTATGATAATACAGTTTTCACCAGTAACCCTCCAAACCCGGTTTTGTGAAAAAACCGGGTTTCTTAATTTAGCCCTTAGCTGAGGGGATGCCAAGTACGCTACCCGTGCCCGCAACTACTTCCCCGATCGCCCAAGCATTAATATTATACTGGGCAAACCAGGAAATTGCCCCATTTACTTGGTCAGGTGGTACCAGCAGCACGAACCCGATGCCCATATTAAAGGTATTAAACATGGCATCGGGACTAACCCGACCCGCCTGGGCGATTATATCAAAAATTGCCGGGACAGTCCAACTGCTGGGGTCAAGGCGGACGGACTGGTCTTTACCCAGACAGCGGGGCAAGTTTTCTGGTAAACCGCCCCCAGTGATGTGGGCCATGCCGTGAATTTCCAGTCCTATACGACGGGCCTCTAACACTGGTTTAACATAAATCTGAGTCGGTGTTAATAAAACTTCCCCTAAGCTGCGACCAGATAGCATTTCTGGGCAATAGTCCCAGCCCAAGCCAGACTCTGCTACTATTTTTCTCACGAGACTAAAGCCATTACTGTGGACCCCACTACTTGCTAGGCCGATCGCCCGATCGCCCAGCTTTACCCGAGAGCCATCTAATAGCATACTTTTTTCCACAATGCCCACCACAAAACCCGCCATATCGTACTCACCTGGGGGGTAAAAACCGGGCATTTCTGCCGTTTCGCCCCCCAGTAAAGCACACCCGGCCTGCTGGCATCCTGCGGCGATCCCTGCGACTACCTGAGTTAACTGGGCTTGATTTAATTTCCCGGTTGCCAAATAATCCAAAAAAAACAGCGGTTCCGCCCCTGAAGTCAGCACGTCATTGACACACATAGCGACTAGATCGATGCCCACAGTGTCGTGGCGCTCGAGTGCCGTTGCCAGTTTCAACTTGGTGCCGACCCCATCGGTGCCCGAGACTAAAACCGGTTCTTTGTAGCCGCTGGGAAGGGCGAATAACCCGCTAAAACCTCCCAGTCCACCTAACACTTCCTTTCGCCGGGTGCTAGACACCATCGATCTGATGCGATCGACAAATTTGCGACCAGTTTCTACATCTACACCAGCTTGTTTGTAGTCCATATTTTTTCTATCTATGTTTATTATTATGGGTACACTGCATATTTGCAAAAATATTAATGTCGTAGGTTGGGTTTCGTGCCTCAACCCAACCCGCGAGATGTTGTTAGCGAAGCGTGTTGCCCTTGTTGGGTTTCAGTCAACCCAACAAAGTTGCACCCATTATTCTTTTCTTTCCCTCTGTCTCCCTGGGAACGCTTATTAGAGAATCTGCCTCCCGATCCTGTAATAGTAAATAAAACTATCTTTTTCACGCTTTTCTCCGTGTCATAATTGACTCGTAAATCATCTTTTATTACTTAATACCTCGCCAACACATAATAACACATTTACTGCCTCTACATGATAACTATAACTAATGATCGTGATAATCGAGGTTTATCATTTTTGCATAACGGCTCTGGCAAGAGCGCAGTATTTTGTATTGGTTTTAGCAAAAATATTAATGAATGCCAAAGATCTATCTAAAGATAGAACCCAAAAAAGATTTAATGGTCAATCATGACAGGTGTTTTCCGCAAGGTGGAAACAGAAAGAGAACGAAATCGCGGTTGCATCTACAGCAATTCGCATATTTGCTGTGCTCGTAAATAGCGTTTTCAGATAACTTTAACAAAGGATATGGAAGCAGCAAAGCCTATGCATCAAAAAGTGGGAAAGAGTATCGCAACTGCCCTGATCGTAACAGGGATAGGATTATCAAATCACCTGGAACAAACAAAAACGGCTGATGTTGGCTACATCCAGAAAATTAAAGCAACTGCGCCTCGCCTTTTATCTGATTTAGCCGATCGCTTGACAGATATAGTCAACGTGGAAGAGTCGGCAAAAGCCTCAGAGGCGAGCGCCCACCCGATCGGGCGATCTCTTGAAAAGGAGTGGCGGGGTTATAGCCAGAAGGGTTGGGCTTCCTGGTATGGTCCAGGGTTACATGGCAATCTTACCGCCAATGGTGAAATCTTCAACCAGTACGATCTGACAGCTGCTCATCCTAACTTGCCCTTTGGCACCTGGGTGAGGGTGACAAATCTGAATAATAACCTCAGCGTCGTGGTTCGCATTAACGATCGGGGTCCATATATACGAGGTCGGATCATCGATGTTTCCGCTGCTGCGGCGCAGGAGGTAAGGATGCGACAGTCTGGGGTGGTTCCAGTGCGTGTAGATGTTCTGGGTAGGTAGCCTCTTTCAACTATCATCTATCATGAAAGCAGGTACCCACTTCTGTATACCTAGGAAAGTCGATCGGTCATTACTTGACAGGGAGAAAAAAAGTGCGCCTGTATACGACGGTTGCGGCACTGCGCTGTTACTTAGAACAGCAGCGCAGCTTCTGCGAGAGCAAATCGATCGGCCTAGTACCGACGATGGGAGGATTACATGCTGGTCATCTGAGCTCGATCGAACGGGCGAGGCGAGAAAATGATATCTGTGTAGTCAGCATCTTTGTCAACCCTCTGCAATTTGCCCCGACGGAGGATTTGCAACAGTATCCCCGCAATTTGGAAGGGGACCAGCAACTATGCGCCCAAGCAGGGGTGGATGTAATTTTCGCCCCGACTGCTGTGGAAATGGGAGTCGAAAATGGCATCGCGATCGCGGTGGTTCCCCCTGACTCTATGATTAAGCGGTTGTGCGGTCTCTCTCGATCGAGTCATTTCCAGGGCGTAGCCACGATCGTGACTAAACTATTTAACATCGTCAAGCCTCAGCGGGCCTATTTTGGTCAGAAAGATGCCCAGCAACTGGCAATTATCCGCCGTCTGGTAGCCGACCAAAACTATGAACTGTCCGTTGTTGCTTGTCCGATCGTCCGAGAAGAGTCGGGACTGGCATATAGTTCCCGCAATCAATATCTGACAGCGTCGGAAAAAGAAGTTGCCTCAGTATTATATCGCGGCTTGCAGCAAGCCGAACGGCTATTTAAGGGAAAAGAGCGATCGCGCCAAGTTTTGCTCTCAGCATTTCAGTCCATTGTAGCAGTGGAAAAACAGGTACAGTTGGAGTATGTTGATTTGGTTGACCCAGATACCCTGAGCCCTTTGGACAAAATAGAGGATAAAGGACTGTTAGCCTGCGCCGCTTATGTGGGTGCCACTCGCTTGATCGATAATATAGTCCTGGGGGTACGCCAACCAATAGTGGCGATCGATGGTCCAGCGGGGGCCGGAAAATCCACTGTCGCCCGTCTGGTGGCTGAGGGTTTAGGATTACTTTATCTTGATACTGGGGCCATGTACCGGGCTGTAACCTGGTTGGTGCTGCGATCGGGCATCGATGTGACAGATGAACCAGAGGTAGCAGAATTAGTCAGCAACTGTCAAATTCAACTAACTCCTACAGAAGTATGGATCGATAGTCATAACGTCACCCAAGAAATTCGTAGCAGAGAAGTGACATCCCAGGTATCCGCGATCGCAGCTCAAAAAGCCGTGCGTCGAGTCATGGTTCAAGAACAGCAGCGCTGGGGCGAAAAAGGAGGCATAGTTGCCGAAGGGCGGGACATTGGTACTAATGTATTCCCTGATGCGGCACTGAAAATCTTTTTAACAGCTTCTGTCGGAGAACGGGCCCGCAGGCGTCAGCAAGATTTGGCCAAACAAGCAGCCGATAATATTAGTCTAGAACAGTTGGAGAAAGAAATATGCGATCGGGACTTATTCGACAGCAGTCGCAGCATAGCGCCGTTACGAAAAGCAGTTGACGCCATTGAAATCCAAACAGATAATCTCAGCATTGATGAAGTAACGGAGCGAATTATTAGCCTCTACCGCCAGAAAGTAACTCCCCAGTCAGTTGCGTAGAACTTCTTGAGAAGTTTAGAAACCCGGTAACTTGGGCGAAACCGGGTTTCTGGGCTTTCTGGGCATCTTTAAATTCGCAAATCAAATCGGATCGCTAATAGCTAATTGCTGATAGCTTCTCTTGGGGAGAATAGACAGATCCCGTCCCCTGAGAGCGTGCCCACTGGCGATAATGCAATAACAGTTGGTTCATCAATCGTTGTTTAATCGTCAAGAGAACACTTGCCAGCAGAGTATTTCCCGATGCCTCCATAATTGGCGCAGGCGTGAGATTCAAGGGAGGAGGCACTTCTACCTTCACCTCTAAATCCGCCTTTCCACTCAAGTAAGTGAGGCCATGTCGCTCTTCAGGATAAAGTTTCCCTACCAGGTTAAAAGCAAATCGTTGATTGATATACTCGATCCCACGAATTTCACAGGCTACTGACTGCAAGTGAATCGTGCCATTGTCCCCCGCCCACACTCTCATATCGACCGTTGGTTGTAACGAGAAAATCATGAAGGTCAACGGGCGCATTTTCAGGCGAAAATATTCCTCGCTCAGCTGCAATATCTGACTAGAACAGGTCAAGGCATCCACCAAGCGCTTCGGCTTGCGCAGATAATGCCGAATTGAAACCGACTCATCCGGTACCGCCAGTTCAACCGATTGGGAAGCAAAAAACCTGGTATACATGAGAGATCTGTTAAAGTAAGTTACCTTGTGTAAATATATTTTACAATTTTTAAGCTTATCTCACTCAGTGTCAGTTGTGGCTTGTCAACCATGGCCCAAAGACTTATTCCCAAAGGTGGATATTTACTATCCAATGGTATAACATCCAGGGAAGATTAACCATAAATCTGATTTAAAATGACAATAGTACTGCTCGTGAGTTCCAACTCGTCCACGAGCACAGATAATCAACTTCCGAGCAATAAGCAATAAGTAATATAAAATTTAGGAGTAAACTCTATGGCAGTATCGATCGCCCATTTAGGCCCTACAGGGACTTATTCAGAAGCAGCGGCGCTCTCTGTTGCCCGATCGCTGCAGGATCTAGGAGTGGAAACGCTCTTAGTTGCTTGTCCCAGTATTGCCCGGGCGATCGAGACAGCAGCAGAAGATGGGGCCCAGCTGGCAGTTGTGCCAGTAGAAAATTCTCTAGAAGGTACTGTCACTATTACCCTAGATACCCTATGGCAACTGGACCAGCTGCAAATCCAGCAGGCTTATGTCTTGCCAATTTCTCATGCACTGCTATCACTTGCCAGCAACCTGTCGGCAATCAAAACAGTTTATTCTCATCCCCAGGCCCTCGCCCAGTGCCACGGGTGGTTGAAAAATTTCCTCCCAGAATTGCAGTTAATTCCCACTAACTCGACTACCGAAGCATTAAAGTATCTAGATTCCGATCCGACTGCTGGCGCGATCGCCTCTCGTAGGGCAGCGGAACTCTACCAGAAACCAGTATTAGCCTACCCCATCAACGACCATCCCGACAACTGTACCCGCTTCTGGGTGATCGGTCTACAACCATCTCCCTTCTTCGGTTCCCCCGAAGAGGATAAAAGTCATACCTCCATCGCCTTCAGCGTTCCTGCCAATGTTCCGGGAGCCTTAGTCAAACCCCTACAGGCTTTTGCCAGTCGGGGTATCAACCTCAGCCGCATAGAATCCCGTCCCAGCAAGCGATCGCTCGGAGACTATGTTTTCTTTCTGGACCTGGAAGCCGACGCCAAAGCCCCATCAACCCAAGCTGCACTTGCCGAACTAACAGCTTACACTGAAATCCTGAAAATCTTTGGCAGCTACAACATTCAAATTTTTACCAACGATCGATGATGAATTATGAATTGCTAATTGCTAATCGAGAATTGTTAATTGACTATGCAACCATTCTCCATTTTCAATTCTCAATTTTCTTCGTTATTATTAAAGCCATTGAATGTGTCCTTGAGCGCCGTGCGGGCCGCTAACTGATTGCGAGTGTTGTTCATAATTTCCGCTTCCCGTTCCAGTCTATCCGACGTGGATTGCATTTCTAGTAGGGCTTGTTGTTCCCCCGCCGCACCATATAGATTGCTAGCCACCCAATAAGACAATTCTCTCGGTAAGTCAGGAATCTTATCGGGCAATTCTATTTCTTTATCAGTCAGCTTTGCCGATAGATGAACCACATCCTTTAGCAGCTGATTTACCGAAGCCGCCAGCGGTCTCAAATCCTTTACTGGCGGCTCATCCGAAATCCACTCTACCAACCCTACCCGATAGGGCTTTTCCCTCACATACTCCAACACCCGGAATCGCTGCTGTCCGAGGGTCAACATTTTCATCCGATCGTCTGGCAACCGTTGATATTGTAAAATTTCTGCACAGCACCCCACCGCTGCGGCTTTCTCTTCCACTGGATCCCACATCAACACTCCAAAGCGGCGATCCTCCTCTAGGATCGTGTTCATCATCATCCGGTAGCGAAACTCGAAGATGTGCAGTGGCAGGGGTCTGCCGGGAAACAGCACAACTTCCGGTAGGGGAAACAGGGGCAGTTCTCGGACTCCTATAGATGCAGAGGATGTCATTTTTCTTTCCATCCCGGGTAATGGTTTATAATGTATTGCAATTTTAACAAAACTAAACGGGACACTAAGTAGTTCGTAGTTCGTAGTTCGTAGTTCGTAGTTTTTTGAGTTGGAATGTCAACATAGCTGAACCTCTCTCTGGGAGAGGATTTCAGTTATTTTTTCCCAAGTTTACATGCATTTTACATTCAGCAGTTTACCAATGCACACCTACTTACATTTGGGAGCATTTCACTTTGCCAATTGAAAATGTAAAATTGCGAATTCAGAATCTCAAATTGGGCAATTTTCCATTCTCTGTTCTCAATTTTACATTTTCCCTTCTCAATTTTCCATTCCCAGATGCATCCCTACAGTTTTACCTCAATATCCACGCCCGCCGGTAAATCCATTTTCATTAGCGCGTCTATCGTTTTCGATGATGGCTGGTATATATCTATAATCCGCCTATGGGTGCGAGTCTCAAAGTGTTCGCGGGAATCCTTATCCACATGGGGTGATCGCAGTACGCAGTATATACGACGCTTTGTTGGTAGCGGAATTGGCCCTATTGCCGTAGCATTGGTGCGATTTGCTGTATCTACTATTTTGTCGCAACTCGTATCTAATAAACGCCGATCGAATGCTTTCATACGGATTCTTATTTTCTGCTGCCCTATTGCTGCCATTTTCTCACTCTGATTAACTTTTCAAGGTTCTGTTCGGTGGGTACTGCCAGTGAGCGAAGCATTTGCCGAGATTATTCTGCGCCAATACTTCGCCCAGTACCCTATTATTGCTGTCTACTTTACTATTTTCGAGACCACACCCGCACCGATCGTGCGACCGCCTTCCCGAATCGCAAACCGCATCCCTTGCTCGATCGCGATCGCATTTATCAGTTCCACGTTCATCTTGATCCGATCGCCGGGCATCACCATTTCTGCCGCACTGCCATCATCTGCCGTAAAGGACTTGATCGTACCCGTTACATCCGTAGTCCGCACGTAGAACTGAGGACGGTAGTTAGAGAAGAAAGGAGTGTGCCGACCACCTTCTTCCTTTTTCAGCACGTACACCTCCGCCTCAAATTCCGTGTGAGGATTGATCGAACCGGGCTTAGCTATCACCATACCCCGTTCCACCTGTTCCTTCTGAATCCCCCGGAGCAACAGTCCCACATTATCCCCGGCCATCCCTTCATCCAGGGTTTTCTGGAACATTTCCACACCTGTCACCGTGGTACTGCGGGTGTCCTTGATGCCCACCAGTTCTAATGTTTCGCCAATCTTCACCTTGCCCCGTTCAATCCGACCGGTTGCCACCGTTCCCCGACCAGTGATCGAGAATACATCTTCCACCGCCATCAGGAACGGCTTATCCACCTCCCGCTCTGGGGTGGGGATATTAGCGTCTACTTCATCCATGAGTGCCAGGATTTTATCTACCCACTCATTTTCACCCTTGCCAATGCTCGGGCTTTTTGTCAGAGCCTCCACCGCCTCTAATGCTGACCCCGCGACAATGGCAATATTATCACCATCAAATTGATAATCACTCAACAGTTCCCGGACTTCCAATTCCACTAGCTCCAGCAGTTCCTCATCGTCCACTTGGTCTTGCTTGTTCAAAAACACCACCAGGTTAGGAACTCCTACCTGACGTGCCAGGAGGATGTGCTCCCGGGTCTGGGGCATTGGCCCATCTGCCGCTGACACCACCAGGACCGCCCCATCCATTTGAGCCGCTCCAGTGATCATGTTTTTCACGTAGTCAGCATGACCGGGGCAGTCCACGTGAGCATAGTGCCGACCCTCTGTCTCATACTCAACGTGAGCCGTATTGATCGTGATACCCCGGGCTTTTTCCTCCGGTGCTGCATCTATCTCTGCGTAAGCTTTCGCCTTTGCCTTTCCTTGGGCCGCCAGGGACATGGTTATTGCGGCGGTTAGTGTTGTTTTCCCGTGGTCAACGTGACCAATGGTACCTATGTTTACGTGAGGCTTATTCCTTTCAAACTTTGCGCGTGCCATACTGATGAATTAACCAATCTATAATCATTATGCGATCGATCGGGATTTTTTTCTGGGGATGAACCATATCCTCATCCCCAGAGCCTTTCCCCTAGGCCGAACCTTTGTTCTTAGCAATGATGACTTCTGCCACATTCCGAGGCACCTCCGAGTAGTGGCTAAACTCCATTGAGAATATACCACGACCTTGAGTTTTCGACCGGATATCTGTCGCATAGCCAAACATCTGTTCCAATGGTACTTTAGCAGATACCTTGCTAATACTATCTTCCGTATCCATGCCTTCTACTTGGCCCCGACGGGAATTCAAGTCTCCAATCACATCGCCGATGAATTCTTCGGGTACTTCTACTTCCACCTTCATCATCGGCTCTAACAGCACCGGTGATGCCTTGTTTACTGCCTCTTTGAGCGCCATTGAGCCAGCTATTTTGAATGCCATTTCCGAGGAGTCCACTTCGTGGAAAGACCCGTCTACCAGGGTTACTTTCAGGTCTATCACCGGGTAGCCTGCCAAAACTCCCGATTCGCATGCTTCTTTCATCCCTTGTTCTGCTGGGCCTATGTACTCTTTCGGCACCGCCCCCCCTACTATTTTGGAGATGAATTCAAAGCCGCTCCCTTCCTCTGCCGGTTCTAATTCTATCACTACGTGACCGTACTGACCTTTTCCACCACTCTGGCGGATAAATTTACCCTCCGCCTTAACTGCCTTGCGAATCGTTTCCCGGAATGCCACCTGAGGCGCACCTACGTTTGCTTCCACCTTAAATTCTCGCAGCATCCGGTCTACCAGAATTTCCAGGTGTAGTTCGCCCATTCCCGCAATCACGGTTTGGTTGGTTTCTCCATCCACGCTGACCCGAAATGTCGGGTCTTCTTCCGACAGAGATTGGAGTGCTTTCGATAGCTTCTCCATATCTTGCTTGGTTTTGGGCTCCACTGCCACCGAGATTACTGGTTCTGGGATGTACAGAGACTCCAGGATCACTGGGGCCTTCTCCTCGCAGAGGGTATCTCCTGTAAAGGTGTCCTTCAACCCCAATGCTGCTCCCAAATCCCCGGCCCTCATTTCGTCTACCTCGATGCGATCGTCTGCTTTCAAGATAATCAGGCGGGAAATTCGCTCTTTCTTGTTTTTGGTTGAGTTGAGGACGTAGCTGCCTTTCTTCAACACCCCGGAGTATACCCGGATAAATGTCAGCCGGCCATAGGGGTCTGCCATGATTTTGAACGCCAATGCTGAGAACGGCTCTTCATCGTCTGCTTTCCGAGCTACTACTTCCCCGTCTGGCAATGTTCCTTGAATTGCTGGCACGTCTATTGGCGCTGGCAGGTAGTCTACCACTGCATCCAGGAGTAATTGCACCCCCTTGTTTTTGAAAGCAGAACCGCACAGCACTGGCACGATCGTACCGTCTATGGTACCTTTCCGCAGGGCCGTCGTTATTTCTGCTTCCGTCAGTTCTTCCCCTTCCAGATACTTTTCTGTGAGGGCATCATCTGTTTCTGCTACCGACTCGATCAGCTTGGTACGATATTCTTCGGCCACTTCCAGAATGTCTTCTGGAATTTCCGCGTCTTCGATATCCGTGCCCAGGTCGTTGGTGTAGATCTTGGCTCGCATTCGCACCAAGTCTACAATGCCTCTGAATTCCCCTTCGCTGCCGATCGGCACCTGTATGGGCACTGCATTTGCACGGAGGCGATCGCGGAGCTGCTCGTATACTTTAAAAAAGTTTGCCCCCGTTCTATCCATTTTGTTGACAAAGGCAATCCGAGGCACGCTATACCTATCTGCCTGCCGCCACACCGTTTCTGATTGGGGCTGAACGCCTCCCACCGAACAGAATACAGCGATTACGCCATCTAGCACCCGCATGGAGCGTTCCACCTCGATCGTGAAGTCTACGTGACCGGGGGTATCAATAATATTGATTTGATGGTCCCTCCAGTTCGTGCTGATTGCCGCCGCCGTGATGGTAATCCCGCGCTCTCGCTCTTGGGCCATCCAGTCTGTTACTGCGGTGCCATCGTGGACTTCACCAATTTTGTGAACCACGCCCGAATAAAACAGAATTCTCTCTGTTGTCGTCGTTTTGCCCGCATCTATGTGGGCGGCAATGCCCATATTCCGCACTCGCTCCAGCGGTACTGTTCGTGCCACGGTTACCTCCTTGGATAGCGTTCTTTCTTACTACTTGTTTTACAATTCTATACTTTTTTCACCAAACTGGTACTTGGGGATTTGTTATTTTGCATTTCTCTGCGACCCATGCACCAGTCCCCTTCCGGTTTAGTACCGATAATGGGCAAAAGCCTTATTTGCCTCGGCCATTCTGTGGGTTTCTTCCCGCTTCCGTATGGCATTCCCGGTTTCGTTCGCCGCATCCATCAGTTCGTTCGCCAACTTGTTGACCATTGATTTGCCCGATCGGGCCCGAGAGAATCTGATCAACCAGCGCAGGGCCAGACTTGTGCCCCGGTCAGCACGCACTTCCATCGGCACTTGGTAGGTAGCACCACCCACCCGCCGCGCCTTTACTTCCACCAGAGGCGTCGTATTCCGCACTGCCTTTTCAAACACTTCTAGAGGATCTGTCCCCATTTTTTCTTCAATGGTCTTCAAGGCCCCGTATACTATTCTGGAGGCCAAGGACTTCTTTCCATGCTTCATTATCCGCCTGATCGTCATACTTACCAGGCGGGAATTGTACACAGCATCTGGGGGTACTGTACGTTTTTTCGTTACTCCACGACGAGACATAATTAGCCTTTCTTTTTTCTCCCTAATACAGTTTGAACCTACCTGCTCACAATTTACCGGACCATTTTACATTTTGGTCCGGCAGACCTGGCGTTTCCTACAGGCCCTCTGCGCTATTTTGCTAGCAACCCTGTAGTACCGTCTATTTCGGACGCTTAGCTCCATATTTGGATCTCCCCTGACGGCGCTCCTTCACTCCTGCCGTATCCAGGGTGCCGCGAATGATGTGATATCTTACACCGGGCAAGTCCTTCACCCGACCTCCCCTAATCATCACCACTGAGTGTTCTTGCAAGTTGTGACCTATTCCTGGGATGTATGCTGTCACCTCAAATCCCGATGTCAGGCGGACCCGCGCTACTTTGCGGAGGGCCGAATTTGGCTTTTTCGGAGTTGTTGTGTAAACTCTGGTGCAGACGCCGCGACGCTGAGGACAACTCTTCAGAGCCGGTGATTTCGTCTTCTTTTCGACTTTCTGGCGTTCGCTACGAATTAATTGTTGTATAGTGGGCATGTGTTACGCCGTATCTGGCTTCTTTTCGGTAAATCATCACGACAATTGCTTATTATAACGATTTCCTCGGCGCTGTGTCAAATTTTTTTTCAATGGAAAAAGACTGCCCACAGCCGCAGGTTTGCGTCGCCTTCCGGTTGTGGAAACGAAACCCTCCCCCCATCAGGTCTTCCGAGTAATCTAGAGTCAGGTCATCTATGTATTCGGTCCCGCTGGCATCTACTACCACTTGCATCCCCTCACATTCATATAGCTTGTCTGACTCTTGCATCTGGTCGGATAACTCCATTGTGTACACCCAGTCCTGACAACCGCCGGCTATTACTCCCAGTCTCAAGAAGACCTTCTGGCTGTTATGCTTTGATTTCATCCGTTTTATTTCTACGGCTGCTGCTGGACTCAATTTGATCATGATTTCTATATTTTTAGCTACATTTGATTTATTATACCTTTAACCTTGCGCTCTATCTAGCTTGGCGCAAGGTCTAATAAGATCGAGTTCTATCTGTAGCTTCGCGTCCGGAGACACCCACCCATGTCGTGCGCGGGAGCGACACGACAGGGTGGGTGCTCCCGGACGCGACCTTGTTGTTTATTTGCGGGTTTTGGACTCGGTGCGGGCGTAGTCATCTTGGAAGCGAATGATGTCGTCTTCTCCGAGGTATTCACCATTCTGGACTTCGATCAGTACCAAGGGTATGACTCCTGGGTTTTCTAAGCGATGTGCTGTACATTGGGGCACGTAGGTAGACTGATTACTGCCGATCATCATCTCTTGCTCGCCGCAGGTCACTTTGGCCGTACCTGAGACTACGATCCAATGTTCGCTGCGATGGTGGTGCATTTGCAGGCTCAGCCGGTGACCTGGCTTGACTTCGATCCGCTTAATTTTATATCTCCGCCCTTCTTCTAGCACTGTGAAGGAACCCCAAGGTCGCAGTTCTGTGGCCGCAACTCCTTTGGGTGCTGCTGCTGCTGGTAATGGTAGGGCCTTATGAAGAGTAGTTTCTTGTAGTGTGCTCATCTATATGTCTCCTTGAGATAATCTGGTGACAATGGCATCAGATTGATGCCATATCCGCCATGATTTCCATTCCACCACCCGCTTGTACCGGGTCTACTAACCCAAACATAACAGACGATCCAGGCCGGGTGTCATCCGCGATCCTGCTCTGGAAGCCATTCCACAATTAAACTTCATATTACACCATTTTACCTTTACATCACCCTTACAGTACAACAGCTTGCACCGGTTCAACCCAAACGGCAACGAACTGATTGAATTTGACTAACCGCCCCTACAGCAAGTTGTACCATAGTTAGTCTGTTCCTACCGGTGGGGTTCTCGGCCGAACGCCTGCGGCTGGCGCAGCCATGTTCTAGACGATCGGGCCATTAATAAAACCCTGATATTTTAACTTCTCTGTGAATCTACTGCCAAGTGGCACTTGATTGTGCCACGAGCGAACGGGTAAGAATAGTTGACTAAAATCTTGTATAAATCTGTAGATTGATATTGAAAATTAGTGAGCACCTTGCTATACTATAGAGGTGTAAGAAAAACAAGAAGCCTTTGGAGGTGGTGTAGAGCATGGGAAGCGCAACCTATCAGACCCGATTGCCTGACAATTTAATACCGTTTGGGGTAGCCATGGGCAATCTAATGTCTGAGGTTGAGCGCAGCCTCTATGTTGACCTGCAATCAGGTGAGGCTTTGAAAGACTTAAAGCGTCGCTACCAGGTAGAGTTCGGCATAAATGCGCGTCTCGTGTCCGAGAGCGCCCACCCATGTCGGGCGAGCGACAGGGTGGGCGTCTCTGGACACGACCAGTTCAACTCTGTTCATGCTGTTCTCAAAGGCAAAATTAAAAGCCGCAAGGAATGTCACAAGCGACAAATCAAGGAACTGAAGCAGCGTATCACTGGACTTAAAAAGAAAATCAAGTCCCTGACCAAGGGAATCAAGAAAGCTCCTAAGGCGTGCCCTATCAAGCGCAAAGGCTACACGGTCAAGCAGTGGTTGAAGTTCCAGCAACACCAGAAAAAACGTCATCTAGTAACTTGTTCCTCGCGCCTCAAGAAACTGCAAGAGACTGAGCCTACTATCATTTTTGGTGGCCGTAAGCTTTGGAATGCACAGTTTAACCTTGAGGCCAATGGATACGCTAATCACTCAGAATGGCTGAAGGATTGGCAACAGCACCGTAACTCTCAATCGTTCTACCTCGGCTCTAAGGACGAAACTGCTGGTTGTCAGATTTTCCAATTAGATACCGAAGGGAACATCAAGATTCGTGTTCCCAAAGCACTAGAGGGAGCGCATGGACAATATGTGACCGCTTCCGGTATCAACTTCAACTGGGGGCAGGATGATGCGATCGCCGCTCTCAACCAAGACGGTGGTCAATCGCTGTCCTACCGGATAGCCCAGAAAAACGACAAATGGTACTTATTCGTTACTATCGACCGTCCTGAAGTCCCGTTTATTTCTTCTAGGCGTAACGGTGCCATTGGTGTTGACCTTAACCCAGGTGTTGTTGGTTGGGCCTACTGTGATGCTGAGGGTAATCTTGTAGATCGTGGTCAGTTCAAAGTCAATCTACAAGATCAAACTTCCGCGCAAACCGAAGCAATTTTAGGTGATCTAGTTAAGCATATTGTTCAGCGAGCTGAAACTTGGGGGTGTCCCATAGTTGTAGAAACACTAGATTTTTCCAAAAAGAAAGCAACGATGAAGGAGCAAGGCACTCGCTACAGCCGTATGCTCTCGAACTTTGCTTATTCCAAGTTTGACCAAATGTTGTTGAGTCGGTGCGACCGCTTCGGCGTTCAGTTGATGCATCGCAATCCGGCTTATAGCAGCACCATAGGCATGGTGAAATTCATGTCAATGTATGGTCTATCTTCCGACACCGCAGCAGCTCTAGCCATTGCTAGACGTGGTCTAGGACTTAAGGAGCGCATTCCTTCCAGGAACGCCTTAGGGGGACAAGTTGACACCTCTAAGCACGTCTGGTCGCATTGGAATGCGCTACGAAAAGGTCTGCCGTTCCGTCGTCATGATCTTTTCACCTCCAGAGTCGCAAACAGCGAACCAGTGGTCAAGCTTTCAGTTGATCCGTCCCCCGAGCTGTAGCTCCAGCGGTGGGATTGTTGGCAAGTCCGCGTGACACTTCTGGTCAAAGGCGAGATTCCTTTGCTCGAATCGTAGATAAGACTGTTCGATCTACGTGCCTAAGTTTCTATAGGTTTTCAGGAACGGTACATGAGCTATGATTGATAAACATAGAGCACGACGATCCCACTCGCAGCGTTACCCGGGGATCTGGCGAAAAATCGGAGTTGCTGTCTGCAGGTAAACTCCTGAAGGCTGTGATGGGGCGATCGCTCCTTTAACTTTTCTAGTCCTGCCCCTGGCAGGCTCGACGATCGCCATTATTTATCTTCTCTCCTTAAGTCACGACAAGAGAGTAAACTGTAATGACTCGGTACATTATTTATCGAAAAATGAAGTAAAAAAGAAGAGCGTATTATCATGAATTGGTAGAAAAACAAATGAATAAACAGCAAATATTCAGGATAAATACAATGATGAATAAGGTTCAAAAGCACAGGGCTGCGTGTCCTGCGCGAAAAATCGATCGGGATACAGCAAATGAAACGGAACGAGATGCTTGTGGGGTGGGTTTAGTGGCTAACCCCCAAGGTGGGGCTCGGCATGATATAATAGTAGAGGCATTGTCGGGTCTGATTTGCATGGAACATCGGGGTGCTTGTAGTGCAGATAATGATTCCGGTGATGGTGCGGGACTGATGACGGCTATCCCTTGGGAGTTGCTGCAAGCTTGGTTTGCACGGGAACAGTTGGAAATGCTAGCAAAAGAACGTCTGGCGGTGGGGATGATGTTTCTGCCTCAAGACCCGGCATTGGCTACAAAATCACGGCAGGCGATCTCCGAAATAATTACCTTGGAAGGGTTACAGGTGCTGGGATGGCGAGTAGTGCCAACGCAACCGGAGTTACTGGGGGTGCAAGCGCGGGAAAATGAACCTCAAATTGAACAGGTTGTGGTTTCCTCCCCGAACTGTAAGGGGGAAGATTTGGAACGATTGCTGTATATAATTATGAAGCGGATTAGCAATCAGAGTCCGGATTGCTATGTTTGCTCTTTTTCTAGTCGCCAAATTGTTTACAAAGGTATGGTCCGATCGGCTGTACTGGGTGAGTTTTATCTGGACTTGAAAAACCCAGCCTATAAGAGTCCCTACGCAATTTTCCACCGCCGCTTCAGCACGAATACTATGCCGAGATGGCCCCTGGCTCAGCCTCTACGGATGCTGGGACATAATGGGGAAATTAATACCCTGCTGGGGAATATTAATTGGATGAAGTCCCGCCAAGGAGATCTTGACAGTGATGTCTGGGGCTCACGCTTGGAAGAATTGCTGCCCATTGTCAATAAGGCCCAGAGTGATTCGGCGAATTTGGACAATGTCATGGAGTTGCTGGTGCTATCGGGTCGTTCTCCTACAGAAGCGATGATGATGCTGGTGCCGGAAGCTTACAAAAATCAGCCAGAATTGGCAGATCGTCAGGAAATTGTGGATTTCTATGAATATTACAGCGGCATGCAAGAGCCTTGGGATGGTCCGGCCCTGATCGTTTTCAGTGACGGACATACGGTGGGGGCGATGCTGGACCGCAATGGCCTGCGTCCGGCACGCTATTGCATGACTCGCAATGGCTATCTGCTGGTCTGTTCGGAAGCAGGAGCAATTCCTTTACCGAGTGCTGATATTGTGGAAAAGGGTCGCTTGGGTCCCGGACAGATGATTGCGGTGGACTTGGAGTCCCATGAGGTGCTGAAAAATTGGGAGATTAAGCAGCGGGTCGCAGGCAAACAGCCCTATGGTGAGTGGCTGAAACGCTACCGTCAAGCTTTACCTCCACAAGCTTTTGTGTCTGGGACGCAGATGGAAACGGCAGATCTCCTGCGCCAGCAGATGGCTTTTGGCTATACGTCTGAAGATGTGGAGATGGTAATTCAGGCGATGGCCCAGGCGGGGAAGGAACCGACTTTCTGTATGGGAGATGATATTCCTCTAGCGATCCTCTCTTCTAAGCCTCATGTCCTCTATAACTATTTTAAGCAGCGCTTTGCTCAGGTCACTAATCCCCCGATCGACCCCCTGCGGGAAGGTTTGGTGATGTCTTTGCATATGCTACTGGGTTTTCGGGGAAATTTGTTAGCCGAAAAGCCCGAATTTGCCCGTCATTTGGAACTGGAAACCCCCGTTCTGAATGAGGCGGAGTTGGAAGGGCTGTTGAATGGTTCTTATTGTGTGGGAAATGGTTCTGCACCAGATGTATTTAAGGTGGCAACCCTCTCTACTTTGTGGAACCCTCAGGCGGGACCTGATGGTTTGGCAACTGCGGTAGATAAGCTTTGTCAAGAGGCGGCCCAGGCCGTGCGCGAGGGCGCTGAGATCCTGGTTTTGAGCGATCGCTTTGATGGTCGGGAAAACGCTAAAGCGTTTACTACGAACCCGGAAAACGCTTTAGCGTTTACTACGAACCCGGAAAACGCTAAAGCGTTTACTACGAACCTTACGAACCTGATGACTTACATTCCGCCGCTGCTAGCTGTGGGTGCGGTTCACAATTATCTCAACCGGGAGGGTTTGCGCTGTCGGGCATCCATTATTATTGATACGGCCCAATGCTGGAGTACCCATCATTTTGCCTGTTTGATTGGTTACGGGGCTTCTGCTGTTTGTCCCTACTTGGCCCTGGAAACGGTGCGCCATTGGTGGAGTGACTCCAAGACCCAAAGTATGATGCAGCGCGGCAAGATCCCAGCTATGAGTATGTCCGAGGCCCAGCAGAATTACCGTAAGGCCATTTGTGCGGGTTTGCTGAAGATTATCTCTAAGAAGGGCATTTCTCTCCTTTCTTCTTACCACGGATCCCAGATCTTTGAGGCGATCGGCCTAGGACAGGACTTGTTGGCCCTGGGCTTTACGGGGACGACTTCCCGCCTGAGGGGTCTTTCTGTACGGGAGTTGGCCGAAGAGGTGATGGCTTTCCACAAGCGGGCTTTCCCAGAACTGACCGTGAAGAAACTGGAGAATTTTGGCTTCGTTCAGTACCGCGTGGGCCTGGAATATCACATGAATAGCCCGGAAATGGCTAAGGCCCTCCATAAGGCCGTGACTGGTTCGGAATACGACCATTATGAGGTATACAAGCGGCATTTGGCGGAACGCCCGGTGACGGCCCTGCGAGATTTACTCGACTTGAAGGGCGATCGCACTTCTATTCCCATTGAAGAGGTAGAACCTGTAGAGGACATAGTCAAGCGGTTCTGTACCGGAGGCATGTCTTTGGGATCCCTGTCCCGGGAGGCCCACGAAACCCTGGCGATCGCCATGAACCGGATGGGGGGTAAATCTAATTCTGGTGAAGGAGGGGAGGACCCCCTGCGCTTCAAGGTGCTAGATGATGTGGATGTTACGGGAAAAGGTTTGTCGGCGACTTTGCCTCACCTACAGGGTTTGCGCAATGGAGATACGGCCTCAAGTGCTATTAAGCAGGTAGCTTCCGGTCGCTTTGGGGTGACGCCAGAGTACCTGATGCATGGCAAGCAGCTGGAAATTAAGATCGCTCAAGGGGCGAAACCCGGAGAAGGGGGCCAGCTACCGGGTAAGAAGGTGAGTCCCTATATTGCCAGTCTGCGCCGTTCTAAACCCGGTGTCCCCCTGATCTCCCCTCCTCCCCATCACGATATCTATTCGATCGAGGACTTGGCCCAGTTGATTTTTGACCTGCACCAAATTAATCCCCAGGCCAAGGTATCGGTGAAGCTAGTAGCGCAAATTGGTATTGGCACGGTAGCTGCTGGGGTGGCCAAGGCCAATGCGGACGTGATCCAGATTTCCGGTCACGATGGCGGTACCGGTGCTTCCCCTCTCAGTTCCATCAAGCATGCGGGTACACCTTGGGAGTTGGGCGTCACTGAGGTCCATCGCACCCTGATGCAAAATGGTCTGCGCGATCGGGTGCTGATCCGTACCGACGGTGGCTTGAAAACGGGTTGGGATGTGATAATGGCGGCCCTGATGGGGGCGGAAGAATATGGTTTTGGTTCCATCGCGATGATCGCGGAGGGCTGCATTATGGCCCGGATCTGCCATACCAATAATTGCCCGGTGGGGGTAGCGACTCAGCAGGAAAAACTGCGGAAACGGTTTACGGGTATGCCCGAACATGTGGTCAATTTCTTCTATTTCGTGGCCCAAGAGGTGCGGCAGTTGTTGGCGCGACTGGGATACCGCAGTCTGACGGAAATTATCGGTCGGGCGGACCTGCTGCAAGCAAGGGAAGGGGTGCAGTTGACCAAGACTTCGGCCTTAAATTTGAATTGCCTGTTGGAGTTGCCCGATAGCCGTTCTGACCGCAGTTGGCTGCACCATGAAGATGTTCGCGGCAATGGCCCCGTTTTAGATGACCAGTTGCTAGCTGACGGGGATATTCAAAAAGCAATTAGCGACCAAGGTTCTGCGACCAAGCAGTTGCCTATTGTCAGTACGGACCGCTGCGTCGGGGCCCGCCTGGCAGGGGCGATCGCGAAGCAGTATGGCAACAACGGTTTTGAAGGGGAGATTAATCTCAACTTTACTGGCAGTGCGGGTCAAAGCTTTGGTGCCTTCAACTTACCGGGAATGAAACTGTTCCTCGAAGGAGAAGCGAATGATTATGTGGGCAAAGGGATGCATGGTGGGGAGATCGTCATTAAACCACCAGCAGATGCTCCCTACAACCCAGGGGAAAATGTGATTGTGGGCAATACCTGTCTGTACGGGGCTACTGGTGGAGTCCTGTTCGCGAATGGCACGGCGGGAGAACGGTTTGCAGTGCGCAACTCGATGGGTAAAGCAGTGATAGAGGGCGCTGGGGATCATACCTGCGAGTACATGACGGGCGGTGTAGTTGTCGTCCTGGGTAAGGTGGGACGGAATGTCGCTGCTGGCATGACTGGGGGTATGGGCTATTTCTTGGATGAAGATGGCAGTTTCCCGGAAAAGGTTAATATGGAAATTGTCAAGATTCAGCGGGTGTCTGCCCCTGTTGGCGAACGACAACTGCAAGAGTTGATTGAAATTCATCGCGATCGCACGGGCAGTGAGAAAGCGAAGATGATTTTGGAGAATTGGGAGAAGTTTTTGCCTCTATTCTGGCAAGTAGTGCCCCCAAGTGAAGCGGATAGTCCAGAAGCTACAGCTGAGGCGGTTACTGAAAAAGTTGCTGTGAAAGCGTAGGGCACCGCCCACCATCTGCCACAGGTTTTAACCTGTGGCGGTTATAATTTTGTCGGGTGGGCACCGCCCACTATCTATGTCTTTCTAGGAGGAACAAATAGATGTTAGGATTTGACAGGATTACATTTAATCCCCGGATAATGGCAGGACAAGCTTGCATCCGGGGAATGCGAATACCCGTTTCTTTGATAGTGAATTTGGTGGCTAATGGTAAACCAATGGAGGAGATTTTAGAAGAGTACCCCGCGCTAGAACCAGAAGATATTAAACAATCTTTGTTGTATGCTTCCTGGTTGACAAAAGAGAAAGTTTATGCCATTGGAGGGGCTGCTAAAATCGGATGAAATTATTGGCAGATATGGGAATTTCTCTGCGGACAGTAGTATGGCTGCGGGATGCGGGTTATGAAGTGGTGCATCTTTACGAAGAAGGATTAGAAACCTTGCCAGATGATGAAATTTTGGTTAAGGCGCGTGCTGAAGGACGAATTGTGTTAACCTTAGATTTGGATTTCGGTCAGTTGTTAGCGACGAGTGGGGAGTCTTTACCAAGTGTGATTTTATTTCGCCTCGGGAATGAGAATTACAATATGATTAATGAACGGTTGGCCACCGTGTTGCATCAATGTGCTGCGGATTTAGAAGCAGGGGCAATTGTTTCTGTGAGTGATGAGACGTTTCGGGTGAGGCGATTGCCAATTTAAGCTAGACTCGCTAGTGGGCACCTTCAATATCTCCACGCCTTCTAGCGATCGCCTGTACAATACCAGGGCAAACGCATTAAATGCGGAACGTCCTCACAGGAGGCAGAGCCTCTGGAGGGCGTTCCCTGCCAGAGTCAGGGAACGAGACAATAGTATTACTGTCCAAGTTCATTGGTTTAGAAACATTCTTACAGGTCAAAACGTTGAGTTCAAGTTTAAACGTTAATATCCGAAAACTGCCCCGACAAATCAGTGAGGTAAATAAGTTATGAAAATTCGCTGTATTGCCAATACTGGAGATCGTCTTCCTGAAAATTATCTCGACCCGCGCGTGGGTTACACAAAAGAACTAAAATTTCCCTTAACAATTGGCAAAGAATACGCAGTTTATGCCCTCTACACGTGGCAGGGAGAAGTATGGTACTATATCTGCGATGATAACTACATATACTATCCCCAAGAAAATCCTGCCCCTTTATTTGAAGTTGTTGACAGTCGAGTTTCTCAATATTGGCAGATTGAAATCGCTGAAAATGGCTTGTTGACAATGGCTTTTACTGAATGGTTTTATCAACCATATTTTTACGATAAACTTACAGATAAAGAAGAAGCAGAAGTAGAATTTTTTGCCCAGGTAAAAGATCTCATGGATGCCGAATTTAAATCCCAAGAATCATATCAAGAGATGGGGGAGATAGCTTGTAAATTTTGAGGCTTTTTCTGTGTATTTGGAGGAGTAACAAACAAATGTGAGGTTACAAAAATGAAATTACTCGATATCGTTGCTTTGCTGGAGGATCTGCCAGATATAGGTTTATATTGCGGTCAAGTCGGAACCATTGTTGAAGAATACGAACCGGGTGTTTTTGAAGTGGAATTTAGCGATACGACCGGACGTTCCTATGCTATTGAAACCTTAACTGAAAATAAATTAATGCTTTTACATTATCAACCGGGTGCGGTCAAAAGTAGTTGCAGCACCGATCCCCCCCAAACCCCCCCTTGCGAAAGGGGGGGCTTCAAAGCCCCCCTTTTTAAGGGGGGTTTGGGGGGATCCGGCGACTGGGGTATCCCATGATCGATCAACGGGTTTTGACCACACCCTATCAACCTTTGTCAACCGAAAAGTTGGCAGGGACTGTTAGAGAATACATCTCCTAGTCCAAAAGCTGGATTTCGTATACCGATTTCCTCGATCGCGGCACTCTGCTTCTTGTTATTGACAATTATTCACTGACAATTGACAATTCACAATTATGATAGAACCTCAAAAGAAACCAAGCTACAAAATATATAAAGGTTTTCGGATACCGATGGTATTTTCTGTAGAGAATTTTGCATCGGCTTTGAACTATCAAGCTCAACCGGGAGATGCCTTTATTGTAACTTACATTAAGTGTGGAACTACTTGGACTCAGCATATTGTTTGGATGCTCAACCATGATGGGCAACCCTTACCAGTGGGCAAGAATATTCAGTTGGAAATCCCTTTTTTGGAAAAAGTAGGTGCTGAATTTGTTGCAAATTTACCGGCTCCCAGATTTATCAAAACCCACTTACCCTATGAATTAACACCATTTCATCCTGAGGCTAAATATATCTATGTTGCTCGTAATCCTTTTGATTGTCTGGTTTCTTTTTACTATCACACCCAGGGCTTCGTGAAACTATATGACTTTGCGGCAGGAACATTCGAGCAATTTTTTGAATGCTTTATACGAGGAGAAGTAGATGGGGGAGATTACTTCGATCATCTCCTTGGTTGGTACGAGCATAAAGCAGATCCAAATGTACTTTTCCTCACTTACGAACAGATGAAGGCAAATACTCGGCAAGCAATTATTGCAATTGCTGATTTTTTAGGACCTGCATATTCGTCAAAACTTCAAGATGGAGAAATGCTCTATCGCATCCTACATCATAGTAGTTTTGAACAGATGAGCCAAAATCAAAGTCGTTGGTCGAGCACACGTCCTGCCGAGATGACTCCATTCATTCGTAAAGGTGAAGTGGGAGATTGGCAAAACCATTTCTCGGAAACCCAAAAGGCAAGATTACTGGAAAAATTTATTGCCAGGACCGCAGAAACCGGTATTGCAGAACTCTGGCCAGACTTAATCCCCCGACTCAGATAATTTTTTCAGCGCACGTGAGATGCACCCCTTTGATTGGCGAACGCTGCCCAGATATGCTAACATTGAGGCTATACTATAAATGCCTCTTGCATTTGTTAGGCTATTATGATTATCCCCTGGATCTCTTTTCTCAAAGAAGACGAACAACTGCTAGTCGAAGGATTGACTCGCCGCTGGACGGTTAATGGCCCGAAAGTATTTTTTTCCTGGCCGGGTTTGCGGTTGCGTCGCCGTAAAGGAACCATCCTTGGACCTGGAGAATATCTGCGGATCCGCGATACCCTCACTGGTGAGTTGCGCAACGAATTGGGTCCCAAACTCTATTTACCCACAGCTACCGAAGAAGTTATCGAAACTCTCTCGGCAATTACCCTGCAAAACAATCAGTATATCCGCATCCTAGACCGCAGCAACGGTGTCATCAGAGTAGAACGGGGCGAAGGTGCAGTTTATCTTAACCCCACGGAAAAAGTCCTTGAAGGGGTTCGACAAGGAACTAATATTGACGAGCGTACAGCAGTGTTGCTCAGAGATACCAGAACTGGCGAGCTGGAACTTATATCCACACCGCAAGTGTTCTTTCCTGCCCCTAACCAAGAAATTGTCGAAGTGCTTGAGCGGATCGTCCTGGAAAATCACGAGACTGTCGTGATTAAAGACCGCTCCGGAGCCTATATTTTTAAACGCGGCACCGATCGCGATCGGGCATTTTTCCTGGAACCCCACTCGGAATTGGTGGAATTTTGCTGGTCCAGCGGCATTTACAAAGATCGCCGAGACCTGTTCCTGACCCATATTGACGGTCGTCCCCGTTTTATGTGGTACGATTTTGAGACCCGCACCCAAGATAATGTCGAACTGATCGTCGGCATTACGTTTTTCTGGCAAATCGTGGAAATGGAATCTTTGGTGCGCACTACCGACGACCCGACGGGGGATGTCTGTTCTCACGCCCGCAGCGTGATCATTCAGTCGATCTCCCAAGTGACTCTAGAGCAATTTCTGGCGGAGTTTAATAGCATTGTCCGCCAGGCAGTGTTGGGCAACGCAGATAACTTTTATGGCGAACGCGGTTTGCGAATTCACGGGGTTGAAGTGCGCTCGATCGCCTGCAAGGATCCCAATACCCAGCAGATCCTGTTGGAGATTATTCAGGAAACCACCAACCGCCTGAATATGCTTCAGAAACAAGAAGGGGAAAATGAGGTAAAACTCAAGCAGATGCAAGGGGAAATTCAAGCAGAAGCGCTCAAGGGAGAATTAATAGAACTGCGACGCCAGCACGCCCAGGCGGAGGCATTGACCGGAGGAGAAGCAGAGGCAATTAAAGTCAAGGCATTTTTTGAAGGTCTCGGGGATAATCTCTCCCCAGCGGATAAACTGGCTATTTTCAATACTCTGCGCAAACAGGATGCTCTCGAAGCCGTCAGCGCTGGGGATGCTCAGTTATATTTTACCCCCGATCATGTAGATTTGACCATCGAAGCCAAGCCTCATTAAAAAATGATTAAGCGCCGATAATAAAAATTGGAGCAGTTGTAGGTTGGGTTGAGGCACGAAACCCAACACTCATGCTGAGAGCAGTTGTAGGTTGGGTTGAGGGAATGCATCTCACTTTTGCCTCGGGCGTATCCATAGGTTGGGGGAAGGGAACAGGGAACAGGGAACAGGGAACAGAGGGAACAGAGGGAACAGAGGGAACAGGGGAACACCGGAAGGGGTTGGTACTCCCCCAAAGCTTGAATGCGCACGAGCAATTTTCAATTTTCAATTTTCAATTTTCAATTTTCAATTGATCGAGAAGCAAAACACCAGATGCACCCGGTTGAGGCACGAAACCCAACACTCACCCTTAGTAACGCGAGACGCTGGCGAAAGTCCTTCGAGGTGGCAAACCCCAAGGGTAATTCCCCCCTTGATATAATATAGTATTTTCTCTCCCCTGTAAATAGGACAGGAGCAAGTGATATGCTCAAATTATCTGCCCTTCGGTCTCCACTTCCCGTGGGGCGATCGCCTACATTGCTATGGTAAGTGCATAAAAATGATTTGTCAAGCCTTTTGGAGTGATTTTTCTAACTTTCTGCTTTTCTCTAGTCTCCCATTCAATAAGTTAACCGTCAAAACTGTTGCTTTACGGTATTATAGTAATTTATATCATGTCTGGGTAATCACCCACAATTAAAAAACAAACTTAACCATTGCGTCTCGCGTTACCCAATAGCCGGTTGGGTTTCGTGCCTCAACCCAACCTACAGATGATGAAAGTTTATGGATGGGCATTTAATCTGACATGATATTACCATCAGTTTTGAAAATTGAGAAACCCGGTTTCTTGAAAAAACTGGGTTTCTGGGCATCTTTTATTTCAAAAATCTATCAAAATAGTTAATTTCCAGTAGTTTCGCGACGAAAATTATTATTATCTGCCCAGATGACGATCGCAGCAGGTCTGAATATGAAAATCGGTCGATCGCTTGACAGGGGAAAGATAATCATCAGGTGTCAAGCGATCAGCAGGTGCCGACATTGACAATTTTCAAATTCACAACTATTCGTCATTTGCCAGTACCTATTGATCGAGGAGATCTTCTTCTACCACCGAATAGTTCTCAAATATTTGACCCAGGAGAAAATTAGATGGAATTTGACTGGGTTCGTAGTTCATCGCACGGTAAGCGGACTGTTTTTCCTCTGGCACAAAGCAAATGGCGGTCTGCTTCACTCCCACAGTGATGCGGGAGACTTGGCGAACAATGCTGTCAATCTCTTCCACCAGTTCCTCGGCCAGGTCCTGGTCTGGAGCAATGATAAAAAATGTTCTATGTCCGCCCTCGCTGGGAGCAATGCCAAAGGTACAGTGTTTCAGAAGTCGCTGAATGTAAGCTTCGCAAGACTCATAGAACAGATTAAATAAAGCTCGATAAAAGTCTTGAGCTAGCACGCGATCGTCTTGACTTGATTGGGACAACATGGCAACTATCTCCTAGAGCAACTCTGGTGTTTTCTCGAACTATCTTTATATTTCTAAGTATGCGCTCTTGCTCTAGATCTTTCCGTGATCGCAGTTTTAATATTGCGTGACAATCTTCGAGGAGTAAGGTGATCGACAATCTCGAACAACTGCGATCGCCATCACGTAACTGCCGGCGATCGTCAGGGAGACTCTTGCTTGAGGGGAATCTCAACGATAAACTCAGCTCCCAAGTCCGGTGCAGACACGCAGCTCAGATGGCCATGATGCTGTTCCACCACCGTCTGGTAGCTGATTGACAACCCCAGACCGGTACCCTTGCCTACCGGTTTAGTGGTAAAGAAGGGGTCAAATAGGCGCAACTGTACTGACTCGGTCATGCCCGGGCCATTGTCGCCAATCGAAAGACGCGCCCGTTCTCCGTCTATCAGTTGAGTGGTAATCCGGATCTGGGGGTTGGGGATGTTCTGGGATTCCTCTAAGGCATCGATGGCATTACTGAGGATATTCATAAATACCTGATTGAGCTCTCCAGGGTAGCATTGCACCGGCGGCAGGTCGCCATACTCTTTAATCACCTGAATTTTCCGACCTGCTACCCCATGCAGTCGGTGCTGCAAGATCTGCAGGGTACTCTCTAGACCTTCGTGGAGATCGACTTCCTTGAACTGAGCTTCATCCAACCGCGAGAAGTTACGCAGAGACAGCACGATCTGGCGGATCCGTTCCGCCCCGACCTTCATCGAGTCCATTAATCTGGGAAAGTCTTCTGTGACAAAATCTAGTTCTATGTCCGAGGCGATCGCCTCTATTTCGGGTTCGGGGTCTGGGTAGTACTGCTGATAGAGCTGTAGGATCTCCAGCATATCCCGAGCATAGACATCCGCATGGGTGAGGTTGCTGTAGATAAAGCTGACGGGGTTATTAATTTCATGGGCAACTCCCGCAACTATCTGACCCAGACTGATCATTTTTTCATTTTGGACCATCTGGGTTTGGGTGCGTTGCAGTTCCCGTAAAGTCTTCTCCAGCTGCGTTGCTTTTTCGCGCTCCCTTTGAGAAGCTTCCCGTAATGCTACTTCCGCCTGCTTGCGTTCTGTAATATCATTATTAATTTCCAGAATAGCGAAAGGATCGCCGTTCTCGTCTCGTTGCAGGGTCCAGCGACTGGCCACGGTGATTTGCTGGCCATCCCGTTTGGTATGTAGCAGTTCCCCTTGCCAATATCCTCTCTCTATACATCTCTTTTTAGCCGCATCTAGGGAGTCTTGTGGCCAGACTGTTTGTAATAAGCTGTGAACATTCGCCCCGATCGCCTCTTTTTTATTCCAACTATACAGCTGCTCTGCACCATGATTCCAGTAAACCACCGTGCCATCCAGCTCTTGAATCATAATCGTATCATTAGCCAGATCCAGCATCTGAATATGTTGCCACAAAGCTGCTTCCGTCTGCTTGCGTTCTGTGATATCCAGAACCGTGCCAAACAGCTTAGTCACCTGACCTTCTGCATTTAATGTCGGTTTTCCTTTAGCTTGCACGTATCTGATTTTGCCGTCCGGTCGGATAATTCTTACGTCCAGTTCGTAAGGTTTTCCCTCTGTCAAACCTTGCTGCATCCTTTCTACCCACAACTCTCTGTCACCTGGGTGAATTTGTTGGTCTGAGAATGTTGGTACTGCTGCCATTGGGTCTAGTCCGAAAATGCCAAACATTTCTGCCGACCAGGTCACTGCTTCTGTAGCCACATCTAATTCCCAACTGCCTATATGTGCCACACTTTGGGCCTCTGCCAGGTTTGCTTCGCTTTTGCGCAGTTTCTCTTCTGCTAATATGCGATCGCTAATATCGATCGTCAAACCATCCCAAATTATATCTCCATTAGCGTGCTTTTCCGGACGGGAAGCAGCTTGCAGCCACTTAAGCTTACCGCTAGGAGTGATGAACCGTCCTTGCCAACGCCAGGGTGCCAGGGTAGCGGCTGATTTTGCTACAGAATCGTGAAAACTTTGGCGATCGCTCGGATGAATTACATCTAGCATTAGAGATATATTAGACTGGCCTACTGTGGGCTCTATTTCCAATAGTTCCAGGCAACCAGGACTCAAGTAAGGGAAAGACATTGACCCTGACCCACTGAGTCGGAATTGATAAATCATGCCCGGTACGTTAGCTGCTAGTCTTTGGAATCTTGCTTCACTTTTGCGCAGTGCTGCTTCTGCTTGCTTGCGGGCGGTGATATCTTTTTGCACGCCAATAAAGTGCGTGACTTGACCGCACTTATCTCGTACTGGGGAAATTATCAGCTCGTTCCAAAACGGCGTGCCATCTTTGCGATAATTCTTGAGGACTACTCTCCCGTCCTTGCCTTCGCGGATGCAAGCGCGAATTTTATCTACTTCAGTTTGGTCCGTATCCGGTCCTTGCAAAAATTTACAGTTGCGTCCGATAATATCTGACGGTTCGTATCCTGTAAGCTGTTCAAAAGCTGGGTTACAATAGATGATTGGCTGGTCTGCTGCTAACATGTCGCTAATCACTACCCCGTTACTGCTGGCTGCGATCGCTGCTTCTAATAACTCTAGTCGTGCTAAATTCTGCTTGTGCTCTGTGATATCCTGAAGGAAAACTGATAACCCAGATTCACTGGGATAAGCGCGGACCTCAAACCATTTGGCTGTCGGGGCATGAAAAGCTGTAAATTCTGCCACAGATCGAGTGGTAACTGCTTTTTGATATGCTGTAAAAAACGGGTCTTCGGCATCAAAGACATCCCATACTTTCTTGCCCAGCAACTCTTCGTGCCTTTGCTGTAATGCTATTTCTGCTTGATGATTCAGATAGGTAAACCGCCATTGCTTGTCCAAGAGGAAAAATGCATCTGCCATCCTCTCCAGGATCTGGACAATTTCCGATTCCAGTTCTCTTGGGCCTGACTCTGATGATGTCTGCTCGATCTTACCTATCTCATAAGTTGCTCTGGGGCTATCTTGATATTGCATAATCATACCTTAATCTTCTGCCCTACTCTGCCCCAATACTTCTCGGTTAATAACTTGTCATTGGGATTTCTCGCGCAGCGTGGGGGGCCCAAACCGACATTGTGGGGATCGCTGCGGTTGATCCCCCCGTCAGCGCAGCGGCCCGACGCCAGTCCGGCTAGCAATCTCCCCGACAACGCAGGAGCTCTCTTAATATCATACAAGGCGGGGATTGCTTCGGGGGGGTTGAGCATAAGTTAATCGCGGAGTCCCCCCCTCGCAATGACTTCTAAGATGCACAACCTACGAAGTATTGTACTCTGCCCTGCCTGGGGGGGATCATCTCAATTGTAAATTAAGAAACCCGGTTTTTCCCAAAAACCGGGTTTCTGGCCTAATGGTGAATGGCCGCTGACCATTCACCATTTACCATCGCCATTTCAGGCTTGTTTCTCGCGAGGCTGGACTTCGGTGCTGAATTAGGGTTGAGAATTTCCTGATTGAACCGATAGCCGACTTTGCGTACTGTCTGGATCAGAGTCGGTTGCCGGGGGTCTGCTTCCACTTTCTTACGCAGGGACAGTATGTGAGTATCGACGGTGCGGGGGTTATCAATGGCCTCTGGCCAAGCTCTTTCCAGCAATTCTGTACGACTTAGAGGCAGTCCGCCCACCTGAGCTAGGGCATAGAGGAGACTGAATTCTTGGGGCGTCAAATCAATCAACTCTCCTTTTAAACATACGCGCCTCTGCACTAAGTCAATTTTCAGGTGGCCATAGTCGAGCACTGCCGGTGGTGCCGGACTTTTCTGGCGTCGTAGCAACGCTTCTACCCTCGCGAGAAACTCTTGAATGCCAAAAGGCTTGGCTAGATAATCGTCTGCCCCTGCCTTGAGGCCGGTGACAATATCTGTTTCTGTGCTCCGGGCAGATAGGATCAAAATTAATGATTCTTGCTGCTGGTGCAGCCACTGGCAAAACTTTAGGCCATCGCCATCGGCATCAGAGTCGAGAATTACCAGAGTCGGTTGGTACTGTTTGTATGTCTCTCTGGCCTGACGCAATTCAGCTGATTGATGCACCCGGTGCCCGGCTTGCTGCAAGTGCCAGGCTATGAGCGATCGCAGCATCAGATTTCCTTCTATTATCTGAATACCCAGAGATCCCACAATAGCGACTTCCCTTCAATTTTTCCTGGTATGTTAACAATTTTTTTTCCGAATATTGTATCTGTTGCTACAGTTATATTTCGGAATTCGTAGTAGATATTTCCTAGTTATTTGTTCTTGGGTATATATACATATTAAATTTGATAATTTCGGCTCTTCCCAATTTAGTATGCTAAACTGATAGCTAATGTGCCTGTAACCCTTTCTCAACAATACTTTCAACGCTTGTGCCTTGCAGATCGGTGCAGATATATCGTGCGAGAGCAGGAATAAGCGAAAACCCAGACTAAGCAAGACTTTGAGACTTTTTTTGATGACAATTTAGCATACTATTTCACGAAGAGCCATAATTTCTCTAGTTTCCAGGGTCTCCCTGGGAACTAGGACATCGGTCAAGTATTGTCAGAAACCGGGTTTGGACTGAGGCGAGCAACGAAATATCGGTATTTTCCCAAAAAGAAACCCGGTTTCTTGACCGACGAACTAGGAGGCAGAGCCTCCATTCCGGCCACAGGAGGCTGCCTCTGGAATTTCGTTGAGGGCTCCGGGTAAGTCATATCAAGCTCTCGTTCCCAAGGCAGACAACAGTAGGTAAAGTTTCGTTACAATGGGATCGAGTAGCCAGGGCTGATCTAATGACCTATTTTTCCAGAACTATACCTTCTATTGACAACCAGTCCCGAACGGGCCTGGGGAACCCGAATGTCCCCACGGCCTGCTCGCATCGGCTCTGCGGTGGGCTGCTGCCTGACAGGAGTATAACTTGAAAGTAAAGGTCGGGGCTGGGAGGTATGCCTCGACTTCTATTTTATGGCATGGCATCCGGTCGGCAGTACCAGGAGTTGTAACAAGATCCAGACTACGTGAAGTAGATATAGAAGGATTTAGCTATGGGTTGGGTAGATGTTGGTTCTCGCTGCAAGAGCCTTTCTGGACAGTTGGTCAGCTTTTTACTCCCCCCTGACAATTAACTCAGTAACTAATTCTAATTAGGAGATTCCTACAATGCTTCAGAATGCTCAAACCATCCGCCTCTACCAAAAACTAACTGACGCCTTCGTCCAAATGTGGAACCAGGGTTATCGCTTTGATGATTTGCGCCTATATTTGGATGGCTATTTAGCTGCCTTGAGGCACTCTAGCACGCTCGAACCATTTCATCTGCATCGATTAGAGGAAGAAGCTATTCGCTTTCTGTACGATCGCTCTAATTTTGACATTGCCTATGCTGCAACCACAACCAGAATCTAAATATTACTAGCTAGTCTGAGATTTCAATTTTAGCATCGGTGGGTTTCAATCCACCTTTTCTTGATAATTGAGAATTTCTACCATAATTGGTATTATTTGGTCTGAAAGATGTTTTGCACCATCTTTTTATCTACTCTGGCAGCTTCTCGATCTAATTCCGCGATCTCGCCAGAGTTTAATTGCCAACCTAGGGCTCCAATATTCTTCTGGGCCTGTTCTATGTTCTTGGCCCCGGGAATGGGAATTGTGTCTTTACTAATGCACCAGTTAATTGCTACTTGCGACATGGTCTTGTTTTTTGACTGGGCGATCGATCGCACTGTTTCTAAAAGGGTTTTAACTTTGGGCAATAGTTGCCGAAACAGCAGACCCAGAATACCTTTGGGCAAGGGCCCATTCTCGGAATATTTGCCGGTCAATAGGCCCAACGCTAGGGGACTGTAGGCAATTAGTTTGATTCCTAGTTCGTCGCATACTTGTTTAATTCCCAGTTCGGTGACGGGATAGGTGGATAGCAGGGAATATTGGACTTGCAGGGTGGCGATCGGCACTCCCCGATCGCGAAACTTTTGCTGTACTTTTTGCAGCCGTTTTGGTCCATAATTAGATAGACCGACTCCCTTGACCAATCCTCGTTGGTAAAGATCGGCAAGGCCATCCAATAGGGGACCTTCTTGCCAGGGAGCATAGTTGGCCGTAGACCAATGAATTTGTACCAGATCCACATTTTTTCCCAGACGTTGAGCAGAGGCATTGCCAGCAGCAACCATTGACTTTCTGGTTAATCTCCAGGGATAAGCGGCCAGTTTGGTAGCAATACAAATATTGTCTTTGTTGACACCAATATATTCCCGAGAAAAGCGTCCCAGCAACATTTCACTGCGTCCGTTGAGTCTCCCGGTGCCATAGGAATCACCGGTATCGAATAGGGTAACGCCCTTTTCAACACAAAGGTTAAAGACCCCTTGTAATTGGTCGTCCATGCTTTCATCATATCCCCATAGCAGCCTGTTTCCCCAGGCCCAAGTCCCGCACCCCATGATAGGCAGGGAGAGTGCTTGCTTTGTTTGTTCCATATTCAATCTTTCCTGTTTTTACTATCTCTCGTTTGGGAGGCAGAGCCTCCATTGGGAGCACAGGAGGCAGAGCCTCTGGCATTCGTGACCAGGCTCCGGCCTGGTCACGAGAGTATCTTTGGTGTTTTTACTATCTCTGGTTCCCAGGGAGACCCTGGGAACGCAGTTGGGAGGCAGATCCTCCGGCCACAGGAGGCAGAGCCTCTGGCATTTCGTGACCAGGCTCCGGCCTGGTCACGAGAGTATCTTTGGTGTTTTTACTATCTCTGGTTCCCAGGGTCT
Organism: Hormoscilla sp. GUM202; assembly: GCA_005518205.2. Taxonomy (GTDB): domain Bacteria; phylum Cyanobacteriota; class Cyanobacteriia; order Cyanobacteriales; family Desertifilaceae; genus Hormoscilla. Next base: position 151,157 of record RFFC02000007.1, on the reverse strand, counting down.
CCCTGGGAACGCAGTTGGGAGGCAGAGCCTTCATTCCGGCCACAGGAGGCAGAGCCTCTGGCATTTCGTGACCAGGCTCCGGCCTGGTCACGAGGGGAATGTCTAGCATGGGTACGTCGCCGCCGCCAGAACCAATTTCACACAATTAGCCAAGTGGCCAGACCCCAGAAGGGAATAAATCTTAACCAACGTTTTCCACTACCTTGTGGCTCAATTTTGCCAATCAGCATAGCTTGGAAGAGGCTAAAGAGCAATAGATCTACACAGAAAGCAACTGTCAGTCTGTTTGTATGAAGGGACTGGATAAAGTATTGTGCTCTCTGGGTCAAGTCCCCAAATTCCGGTCGGCCCAGCATTCCCCAAATTAAGGCTCCCGTCCCCACGATCAGTCCCGTCCAACCAAATATGCGAGCTAATAAACCCTTGCTAGTCTGATTTTCGGTTTCCTCGGGGGTAGCAGTTGTCAGCACTGCCATATAAGGAGCAAGAAAACTATTGGTGAAGAACATTGCGAAACCCCAAATTAAGATCTTAGAAAATTCCCGACCGCGACTATCGGCCAGCAGCAGTGGAAAAAACATGAATATCCAGGCTTCAGCGAAGTTAAATAGGGCTTCGGATGCCGGATGTTCTACTGGCGATTCCATGTATTTAATGCCCACAGCATTTAAGATGGGCAGAATGAAAAAGAAATTGATTGATTCATCGAGCACTTCTTTGATTGTCTGGGGTTGAATTGCCCATACCGGTTCCCCGGGAACTAGCTGCCCCGGTGGCGATAAAAACAGGATATAAATGTAGATTGCTGACAGGATCCAAAGGGATGCTGAGAGGAGACGCTGATTATTTTCTTGTTCTCTGGGTTGGTTTGACTGTGCCATGTTTTTGTTATTGAACGTTTAGGATCGCGGGTGCATTTCATATATCTCATATTTGCGTCGTCGCCCGAACCCTAAAGGGTCCGGCTACAGGAACAAAGCCCCAGCTCCCCGGGTAACGCCCCCTCCTCGCAGCGTAAGGGGCCTGGAGCGTGCAGGGCAGGGGCTCACGCCAATCCTAAAACTGCTGGGATGCAACAAGGTTTTTTCTATGACTTTTCTAATTATGGATCCTATGCAAGATTGACTGATGATGGATTGACTCAATGGCATCTTTGTTTTCTGGAACTTGGCTTAACTTTAGATGGTTGTGCTGAAAAATATAAAGCTTTTGTAGCCGGTATAAACTCCGGGCTAAGTCCGATCGCCGTTCCTATTGGGGCTGCAATTTCTTGCCAAAGATTCTCAAACTTAAGCCTCAGCAAGAATCAATAGGGCAGATGCTTTTGCCTTGGGTCCAGAGGGCGCAAACTCTCGATCTTGACGATATTGTGACGGCGGCCCTCGATTTTGTCCGTGCTAATAGTTACGCCTATGAAGTTGCGCTGGAAAAGTTCTATTAGCCTCGTTGCAAGTCAAACAATGGATAGAACTGTCCGATTGCCGTTAGGGAAGTGCTAATGGAGCTTTTTGCCCTGTCAGATAGTAATTTTTCTCAATTATCTGCATGTACAGGGATTTTTCTATTTGTGGAGTACCCGAGGAAGCGGGGCCCTGAGAGGGAAATGGGGGGCTGGACAGACCAGGTATCGAATTACGGAAAAAAGAAAAAAACTTGACTCTTTGTCCGGCTTGGTGAATAATTGGTCAAGAACGTCTCGCTTCCTTCTCTTCTTTCCTGCAAGCGGCGCCCCGGTGCCCCGCCAGCGGGTTTTCTTTCGGCGCTACTTTTTTTCTGAGCCCCCAACCCATCTTATTTTTTTCAGTAGTACAGACTAGACAAAGGAATAATTATTTTCTCTTTTCTCATTCCTCGCCTACACCCGGCGTCCCGAAATCATCCCCACTAATCCAAATTCCATCCTGGCGATATATTTCAATATTTCTTCTCGCCCAGCCGAATGCCCCATAGAAGCAAATCCCCCTGTCATGGGGACAGGGGACTATTTCCGTCCAGGTTTTTAATTCCCCATCGGGATTACCGATTCTAGCCACCAATGTACCATCTGGCAAACTCAAAAAGTTATACATAGTCCTAGGACCGGACAGCCTTGCGAACCGGCCCCACTCCCACCGCCGCGAAACAAGGAAATCGGTTCCCAGAGTGCCCTCGATAGCTATTCTGTCTTCGCCCTGGGTAAAGTCGTGAATCGTGGTGAAATGCCCAGCATCTAACTCTATCTTGAAAATATCAGCACCACCCCCCCCGATCAATTCGTCCCTGCCCCCGCCGCCGGATAGGATATCGTCTCCCTCTCCGCCATAGATGGTATCGTCTCTCTCTCCGCCGTTGATGGTATCGTCTCCCTCTCCGCCGTTGATGATATCGTCTTCTTCTCCGCCGTTGATGGTATCGTCTCCATAGATGGTATCGTCTTCTTCTCCGCCGTTGATGGTATCGTCTTCTTCTCCGCCGTTGATGGTATCGTCTCCCTCTTGGCCATTAATCTTCAAAGGCGCCACCGTGCCGGTGAGAATCTCTTGCCCCTCCTCACCTTCCTCTAAACCTAGAACGCCTCTCAAAGAAGCATTCAGTTCGTATTTCAGTTGATCTAAATCTCCACTGTTAATGTTAAGTAGAGTAGCAGTAAATCTTCCAATTTCGACTACTACGGTCCCGTCTTCGTTCGTCAATTGCAGTTCGTCCTCTATTTGCATCTCATTAGGTAAGTAGTTGGACAAAATTAATTGCACAAAATCGAGAAAACTTGTTATACTAGATATAGCTACTCGTACATGTAGCAGATTTTTGTCAAACTAACGGGGAGTCGGTTTTCATGCTCATCCCCGGCCAGATATATTTGACATAATATGACGATAAATTAGGAGAAATTAAGAAGGATTTTAATGCGCGAAATAAATGAGCTTTCTGCAAAATTGCTCTTACGAATTTATCATCAAAGTCGCCATGATCGAGTTCGTCAAAGAGCACATTGTTTACTTTTGCGAGATCGAGAACATAAAAAAGTTAAAGAACTTATGGAAATCTTTGATGTTAGTTATAGAACTATCTACAATTGGATTAAAAATTGGGATTCCGAGGGAATGGTCGGACTATATAATAAGTCTGGAAGAGGTCGTAAGCAAACCTTTAGTCTCGAACAAAAAGAAAAAATTAAAGCCTGGACTGAAGAAGAACCGAGGCAATTAAAAAAAGTGGTGGCTAAAATCAAAGAAGAATGGGGAATTGAAACAAGTGTTAAAACTGTTCAGAGAATATTGAAAACAATGAATATGAGTTGGCATCGGATGCGTAAAGGGGTAGCTGTCAGCCCCCCAGCTCAAGAGTATGAGGAAAAAAAAGCACAACTTGAACAACTGAAACTGTTAGACAATTTGGGGGAAATTAATTTGTATTATTTAGATGAAAGTGGGTTTTATTTAATCCCTTGTGTCCCTTATGGATGGCAAAATATTGGGGAATATATAGAAGTACCTAGTCGGAGTAGCCGCAGATTAAATGTATTAGGAATAATGAATCGCCACAATCATTTAGAAGCGTATGTATCTACTCAAAATATTAATTCAGATGTAGTCATAGCTTGTATCGATGCATTTTTTCCCACGAGAATGGAAAAGCAAACAGTAATTGTAGTAGACCAAGCATCTGTCCATACTAGTGATGCTATTCAAGATAAGATTGAAGAATGGAAAGAACGCAATATTACTATATTCCATCTCCCCACTTATTCACCTCATTTGAATTTGATTGAAATCTTGTGGCGGTTTATTAAATACGAATGGATTGAAATCGATGCTTATTCTTGCTGGAAAAACTTAGTTGATTCCGTTGAAACAATCATAAAAAATTTTGGAGAAAAATATGTAATTAATTTTGTCTGACTACTTANATATGGCCAAAGATCGCCAATGTGTCCCCGATTGTGAACCCAGAGAGGCCAAGTTGGGAGCATCCCACTAATGCAATGAGTAAATATACTTAGGAGAGGAGCCAAGTAGTGAGATCATTAGCAAAAGGGTAGACAATGGGCTAAAATAGGGATGAAACTCACCCGCCAGAAGCATTCCGATGACACAAAAAGAACTCCGCGAACTCAACCAGGCTCTGAAAACCATCGCACGCATTTTGTACAAGAATACACCCTCCGAGCGATTGCAAGATTTTGAAGGTGTGTCGCAGTGCGCGACCATAAGTAGTTAGACAAAAATAATTGCACATAGCCATGGGCGACATGCTCCGGATATGGAGACTAGCGCGAGAGAGTGTGTGAAATTAATTTCGTCCATGTACTTATCATCTAATGGAAAATTTATATAAAGTGGGTGGCTCTCACCAACGGCTCAAACGAGTTGAGACCGTTCTGTGGCATGGTCTCATAGATGAAGCAAAAGCGTCCTTTGATGGTTGGTCAGCTCCACAGGTTAACAACTTCCTAGCTGATCTCGACCAGCATCGCTCTCGTCTACCCAATTACGCAGCTTATCAACAGCTCAAAATTGATATTGGGTCGGGAGCTGTCTCCTCAACGATTAAGCGTATTGGTCGGAGGCTCAAGATTTCTGGGGCTCAATGGAAATCTGAGAATGTCAACCAGGTGTTGAAGCAACGTTGTGCTTATCTCAACCTTGACCTCAATACTGCTTAAGTCTTTTTACCTACTGCAAAACTGGGATGCTCCCCCTCCCTTCCTACCCACCCGGAGACAGCACACAGGAGGTTATTTCGTTCCTTGATACCATTATTGATGCTTTTAGGCCCCTACAATACCCCGGGAGTTCTTTGAGCACGTTGTTAGCCAGAAGACAAGACTAACACTAACTACCATTTCCCTTTTGGGCCAGCGATACAGCCTTATTGCGCTGGTTCATCTTAACGAGGCTTAAATAGGTTCGCTTTTCTAGCCATGAGCATCTTTCCTTAGCGGATTTACCGGCGATAGCTGCCAGTTCTCCTACATTTGAGTCCTTGCTTCACACCGCAGTGATGTCACTCCGCAGCATTAAGGACCGGTGTCTCTCCCGTACTTGGAGGGGGGGATTTGGACCCCCATGGTACCAAAGTTACTGGCTAATGGGACCAGCCAGGCTTTCACTGGTTTTTCAGCTTATACCTGAACGAATCGCACGTCTTCAGTAGCTGTCGGGTAGCGCTCGCGATGTTGGTAGCCGGTATGGCAGACTGTAGCGCTCGCGATGTTGGTAGCCGGTGTGGCAGACTGTGGCTGAGATTCTTGCTGTGCCGGTGTTGAGGCAGTTTGAGTTAGGCACTGATCGCAATTGTCAGACATTGTATGCAATTATTTGGTTATCTCCGATCTCAGCCACAGCATCGGAGAGCTGATCGCGATCGCGAGAAAAATTAGCTCGGGAATAAACGATGAAACAGGAAACATTAAATGGAAAACTAGCCAAACTTGTAGAAAAATATGGGTACAAGGCAGTATGGCAGACCTTGACAGAGATTAAAGAAATATCTCCTGATGAAATCTTATCGTCAAGGGAAGATATTAAGAATCAAAAGCAATCTGTCAGTAATAATCTCAACGAGAATGGCGAAGATAGTCCAGACGCGATCGCTTTCTCGTTCGCCTCTCTTGCTTCCCAATGGAGTCAAGCAGTAGCAGGGATGTCATCTACGGTCGAGATGGCAAAACATCCTGCGTACCGAGAAATAATTAGTATGGGGGAAGCAGTAATTCCTTTTTTGTTAGGGGTGGCTGGAGATCGGGAACGTTGGTGGCAGCCAACTCCATCGGATGAGTTTTATTGGGTTGAAGGCGTACCGAGGTCCGAAACCCTATCTGCTTACATACAAGCCTATCAGACATTAGGTTATACGAGTTGTGAGAGCGAAGTTCTAGAAATAGGTTATGAAAAAATAGCCTTATACGTTGACGATCGTGGCGTTCCTGTTCACGCAGCTAAGCAGTTACCTAATGTAAAATGGTCAAGCAAACTCGGCTGGCTAGAAGATATCGAACATGAGTTAGAGGGATTGATCGGCGAACGATATGGAAAAGTTGGACAAATATTGAAGCGAGTCAGTCAGACATAATTAATGCTGTAATAAGTGCGAATATAGTCGCGATCGCTAAAGCCCTCGATATGCAATAATTTTACAATTATATATTAGCCCGATCGCCCGAAACCAAGCTTGACTGAAGACAAGCTAAACCTTGCCCACGCTCCGGGCCCCCTCCGCTGCGCAGGGGCTAGATTACAAAACTGAGATGCCCCCTAGTAGCACTTTGACGCAGTGCGCGACAGCGCTACACAATATATCATCTAAACTGTTTCCAGTCAATCTCCTCAAGCCGCCCGATCTGCGGCAGATCCTGCATGGCTAAATGGTACGCATCTGTCTTTGCCAATACATCTACTAGCGTTAAGAGATGAATCTTTACTTGTTCTAGATGGGGATGACCAAACAACCGTTTGCTAAATGTTTCTTTGTATCCTATGCCTGCTAGCATTATGCTAATTGCGGCACGATGGTACATTATGTCAGCATACAACTGCTTTGCCCGATCGACATCGAGTTTCGATTGACTGAGCTTGCTCTGAAAATGTATTAAGCGCCCATCCTCTCGAAACAGCACGCCATCTATGCCACCATCTGGACCGAGAGGACCAGGGTGAAAACCCAAGACTTCTGCGAAAGCACGACCAAGTTCCTGCTTCCGCTTGGGGCTGACATTTACAATTCCTAACGCCAGGTTGTAGGCGATATACTACTCCATAGTTCAATTATTGCCAGATATCCGATAGGGTCTCCATCCTAACTAGACGAAAATATAGCAGATCGATTCCGGCATTCAGATAAATAAATTTGGCATCTTCACTTCGAGAGTCAAATAACATGTTGAGAGTATTTTCATCAATTTCAAACAACTCATTTTCTTCATCCTGTACTCTAGCTTCAACCCTTGATTTTAGTTCTTTAATTGATACTTGATTACGATTTGCCTGATTGTAAGCATAAGCAAATGCCATGTTCAGCAATACCTTCATATCTGCACCCAATAGTTCTTGCAGTTCCCGTAGCTTTACTTTTCCTTCTCGACCAATACGTACTGATGTCGGAATCATTTTTCCCTGACGCAGAGACTCGCGAGCAGATGACTTTACAGTTTCCCTAATGTACGAGTACTGTCTGAGCAGCAACTCCTCTTTGCTCCGCCCAGTTAAGGATGGATCTCGATTTTTTAGTGGTGGTAAAGTTGATTGGTTATCTTTTATTTCTGTCATTAGGTTACTCCATTACTACTTGTTTGTAATAGTTCCAAAGGTGCTCGCAACCAGGTTGGTTCCACAAATAGTCATAATTGATGAAAACTGCCTTGCCCGCTTCCATCGGTAACCAATCAACTGGTTCAAGTACCTGGTAGTTACTGAAGCTGCTGTCAACGAATTCTTGAAATTTAGACTGTTGGACTCCGATCGGTACTACCTTCACAGGTAGAGCACCAATAACAGAGCGAGCAAGGTCTAGAGCTAAGAGCATATCGTTCAGATGCACAAAGGAGCCAACATCATCTCGCTTGACTCCTATTAGTACCATATCCGGTACAACCTCGAACAAAACAGTAGAGATATTGGGCAAGTCTGTGGCAATATCAATTACTACACAATCAAATTTTTGCTCATTGGCCAGTTTTCCTAATGTTTCAGCCCAACGGGTTGGATTGCGAGCATCGCACTCACGACTGTAAGCATACCTTCTTGCGTTGCCAGACGCTCACCACCGGGTTTCGGCACTGCTCCTTCGCTGAAAAACTTGAAGCTATCAGCCTGGGAGTCACCATCAATTAAGAGAACTCGGTTTCTCTTGCTGAGAAAAACCCCCGTGATCTGAATTGCCGTTGTTGTCTTACCGACACCACCTTTGTGATGCACGCACAAAACTTTCATAAACGCGATCCTCGTTGAAAACACCAATTCGTGAGTTTTTCATCTTATCTATAGTAACATGTATGGGACGATCGGGCCCGCTGACTTCGGCGATCGGACGATGGGCGGACTTGAGTGGATCGCAAACATTATAGCGTCATTCTGCGCTGATGAGGTACAGTATAGCGGTTGGCATTCAGCCATCACTGGCTCCGACCAAGTTCCGGATGTACAAGCGCCTGGGTGAAAACGGCTATACTATTTATGTACGAGGGTCGCTTCTTCCATTTTACAGGTTTCGAGATTTAATGTCAAGCTCCGTCCATCTATTAATCCAATTACTATATCTGAACCTGCAACTGTCATCCCTGCTGCTATTTCCGGTAAGTCCTCGATCGACTCGATCGAGCAATCATGATTATTGAAAAGTAACAGTTCCAGTTCTGTGAGGACAATGGTCCGAAACTCCATTGTGAAAATATTAAAAATATGTTCGTGCATTGCCATAGATAAACGAATGCGACCCGATCGCAAATCTATTGCTGCTAAATGTTGGTCCACTCCTAGCCAGAGGGTAAGCTCATCCTTTGATGGCATAATAACCGGTTGAATGATGGGAGAACTTCTCCAACTGATTCCATAATGCCCCAAGGGTTGGCCTAAATCTAGGAGGGCAAATTGATGAGGGCAGTCATGGACTATTATCCGACGCACTCCTTCAATCTGATTGAATTCTGCTTGACTAATATGTTGAAGTTTCATGTTTACTGTACTTATATTAGTACCATATCCGGTACAAGGTCGAACAAAATAGTAGAGATATTTGGTAAGTACGTTGCCAGATGGCAATCGGAAGAGGTATAATTCAGGCATGTATGAGATGACTGGCGCCGATCGCCGGTCCGGTGATGGGCGCTCGGGATGGGAACCTACAGCCTGGTAGGGAGCGATCGGGCGATCGGGTGTCGAGGGGCTACCAAATATTTTCCATTTGAGTTTACCTGAGTTATGATACTATAGTTAGCGGAGATCGGAAGGTAGAGAATGGGACCGGTGAAGGCGATCTCTCTTGTGGTTGGGTCAAGATGTTGACAGACAGGAGTCGGGGAGTTATGATGGTATCGGGTGAGGAGGTCGAAACCTGGTTGAACTGACCGGAAGATCGGCGACAAAAAATGATGTTTGATTGTAAGTTATGATGCTATAATGTCATTAGATGGTACTAGGTAGAGAGGAGCGCAGGTCCAGGAAAGGGTCGGAGTATTGTAAACAGGAAAGCGGTGAGGTTGGCCCCGCTTTCTTACCCGCGTAGGGAATGGCGGGGATATCCAGCGGTATGTTAAGATGAGTGAAGAACAACTGGAAAGTTTGATGAACCAGGCGGAAGACCTGGAGAAGAGAAAAGATTACGATCGGGCGATAGCTATTTTAGAGCAAGCACAGGCGATAGCGTCTGGAAATGTTGAAGTGTTGAGGCAGTATGGGAAAATATTAGCAAAGAGCGAACGATATGAAGAAGCATTGAAAATTTTTGAACAAGCTCTGAAAATTGAACCAGAGAATGTTGACGCTTTGAGGAATTACGGTACTGCTCTTGCAGAGCGAGGTATGTACGATAGGGCGTTTATGATTTTTGACAATGCTTTAGAAATCGAAGCAGAGAATGTAAAAATTTTAAGCAGCTATAGTAAGTATTTATTGCGGGTCGGGAAACGTGAGGAGTCATGTGCTATTTTAGAAAAACTATCAAAACTTGAACCTAATAACGATATAACATTTACATTCTATGGGACTGTATTAACATCAGCAGGTAGATACTATCGGGCATTTGAATTATTTGAACACGCGCTAAAAGTCAACCCAGGCAATGTAATAACTTTGACGAGCTTTGGTAAGGCTCTCACATCAGCAAATCGATACGATAGAGCCTTTATTTTTTTTGAAAAAGCGCTTAAAATGGCACCCCAAAATGCTATAATTATGACTAGCTATGGTAGTGCATTAGCCAAAGCAGGAAAGTTTGAAAACGCGAGAAAAATGCACAAACGAGCTGTTACATTATTTAGAAAAAAATTGGATATAAAGCGGGATGAATACATCTCATATCACTACGCTATATCCTTAGAAGAATTAGGTAAGTATCCAGAGGCAATATCTCAACTAGAAACTATTGCGGTAGACAAGCTTACTCAGCGCCATGCCAGTATAATTCTAGCTAGCCTAGGAAGACTGTATTATATTATTAAACAGCCAGATAAAGGCAACGAATATTTCGATAAAGCAATTGCCAACTCGGATGACAAAGAAAAAACACTGCTCTACAGTGCCAGAAGCATTTTTGCCAATGACCCTTACAGTGAGAAAGCCGTTGAGATGCTGCGGGAAATAACTGAAGAATCTTCGCGCTACATCCAGGCACGGGAGATGCTAACTCTGAATTTAAGTGAAGAAGATTACTTTGAAATGGTCAAAGCAGACGCCCAGAGTGGGTTGAATGATACAGAAATGATAAACCGAGCGATGTATCATAAAATAGCTAATGAGATTAGCATCCTGAAGGGGATAGCTTATAGGATCAAACGTCTGACCGAGAGTGAAGATAAGTCACTAAATGGGATTATTCAGTATATAGAGGATCTGTTTGAAAAGGTCAAGGAGCGCAGGGCAGAGCAACAGTCTCAGATCGAGAATATTCCTGAAAATGACTACCAGAGAATTCTGGCAGTCATTTCCCAAACAGCACACGATATCTCAGACTTTGTTAATAACGAGCTTCCCGTCATCGAGTCGAAAATCAGACGGGCAATGCGGAAGCTGCAACCTGATAAAGCTAGTCGTGCTCAATTCGAGAAGTTGCTAGCACAACTGGAACTGACTCAGGCGGCCCTCGATGACCTGAAAGCAATTAACCAGGGCATTGAGATCAGAAATAGCCACTTCCTGGTGCGAAAGCTGTTTGAAAAATGGGAAGTGACACCTGAGATTGAACGTGCTAACATTTTTCTGGATATCAAAAACCGTAACTCCGAATTCTATGGAGATGAGGAAAAAATTAAGAGTATCCTGAACGAATTGGTGGGAAACTCACTGAAGCACAACCGCAAGCAGAATAATTTGAGGATGCAGATAACTTCTCAAGATGCGATCAACCCCCAGGGAATTCGAGCCATGACGATTCCAGGGAAGCAGAAGTACCTGTTTATAGAATTTACCGATAATGGTAAAGGTATTCCAGAGGATAAGAAAGACTGGATTTTTCAACCCCTGAAAACTACCTCCTCCGATAAAGGCAGTGGACTGGGATTATTTATTATCCGCAAGACCCTGACTAAGATGAAGGGCTATATTCGGGAAACCGGACAGAAGGGAGCCAGGTTTGAAATTTATATCCCCTACAGAAAAGAAGAGATTTAATCGTGGAGACGGAAGCAATGCAGATTGAAAACGTTCATTTACTCATAGTGGAAGACAACCCCCGCTACCTGAATGAACTGCTGGACTGGTTAGACGATTTCGGCTATCGCCAGATTCTGTCCGCAACCAGTGCTAAAGAAGCAAAGGAAAAACTCAGCGATCCTTTTGATGTCATCATTGCCGACATGCGGATGGAAAATGATGATAGTGGTTTTGCTGTTATGGACGAAGTAAAAGCGAGAAATCTCTCCTCTGTGGTTATTATTCTGACAGCTAATGACACCGTTAAAGATTGCCGCACTGCTTTCAAGAAGGGCGCCTGGGACTATATCTCCAAGAGTATGCGGGGTAACGTATTTGAAGCATTGCACGAGTCTATTAAGGAGGCTATTACCTATTTCAACCGTTGGGGTAATGTCCACAATGAACAGTGGATTGATGAGAATTTGGCATCCCTGGAACGGGAATATTTTGGTCAGTACATTGCGGTGATTAACAAGACTGTAATTGAGTCCGCAGATACTGAAGCGGCCCTCCAGCAACGCATTGAAGAACGAAAGTTACGTCGCTTTTTAACTACTATTCGCAAAATCGGGGATTTGCGCCCCATCTCCGAACTGGTGAAGTTCCCAGAAAGTTCGCGTTTGGAGTTCAAGAGTACATATCAATGGGATGTCAGACAAAACTGTAAAAATAAGGATTTGAAGTTTAGCGTCCTCAAAACTATTGCGGCGTTCCTGAACTCGGAAGGCGGCACTTTAATTATCGGCGTAGAAGATGACGGCAATATTTTCGGTCTAGAAAAAGACTTTTCTGTGATGTCAAAAGGCAACCCGGATCGGTTTGAACGAGATGTCATGCAACTAATTAAGGAGAATATTGGTGCTAAGTTTACCCAATTTGTCACCGTTCGGTTTGAACGGGTTGAGGGTAAAGATATTTGTGCAGTAGAGGTGAGAAAATCTGCACCAGCTTTTATGAAAGGTAAAAATGGCATAGAGTTCTATATTCGATCGGGGAACGCCTCTGAACCCCTCGATGTCAAAAACCTTAACGATTATCTATGAGGGCGATCGGGTGTATTTGAATGGTCCCAGGGCGAAGCATTCGGATAGTAAATTTGTCGATTTGTCCCATAATTTATTCGCCCGAATGCTTCGCCCCTACAATATCCTGGGCGGGGGGCAAGATGCCAAACTTTTGTAAACCGGCATTGATGTCCTGAAGAAGTTGAAAGTCCTCCTGGGGCAAGGGATAATTACTACATTCGGGTTGTTTTTCCAGAAAGGAGAATGCTTCGCGAAACTGTTCTGGTCCGACCGCGATCGCCTTCTGGAAATGGCAGGGAATAATCCGCTGAAAATCCCAACTCGCGATTTGATTAACCCAGTCCAGAGTTGCCCTCGGGGCCCGGTTGAGAATCAGAGTTTGGAGAATTGGTGCCACCAACAGCCGCCCATTTCCTCGCAAAGCATCGAACGATCGCCTCCAGTCGGCCTGCCACTGAAAGGGAAATAACCCGAAATATGCTTTTAACGAGCGATCGGGGGCTTTTTTGGCCTTGCTAAAGGCATCCGACCAGTTAATTGCGGACAATTTACTGGGTTGGAAGTAGAAAGCAAACAGACAGATGCGCTGCCATCCCTGGCGACGGTTGGCCCAATTATCTTCTCTGAGATCCGAGGCACTGTCCTTGGCATGGAATAGCAAAGGGTAGGGATCTAATTGCGCGATCGCGGGGGGATCTTCGGGCACCGAAACTACTATGTCCGTGACCAGAAGACTGCCCGATCGCTTGTCTAAGAATGCCACTTCCCCAAACAGACCCGGCCCCAGATCGATCGGGCCCAGCATAGCATAGTCAAACTGGTCGGCAAAGGGAGTTTTGCTGCTATCTTCTGGGAGGGGTGAAGTGCGTTTGGGGGGAAAACCCAGCCAACTCAGGGGCAAATTAAGAGGAAAACTCCATTGATGGGGGGCCACAAACACCTGGGCCTGGGGAAACTGTCGGGCAAAGGGACCGACAAATACTTTATGTTCTAAACCAGAAATAGTTGGCAAGATGATGTACTTCACCTGGCCATGTTTTGTCTCTAACTCCCTGACCAACTGCACGCATTCCGGGGTCGGCGCCACGGGCCCATAGACGAGAAGACCCCCGGCATCCAGTTTCGCGATCGTCATGCGAATGGGCACCACAACATATAAGATGCCCTGAAGCTGGTCAAAAGTCCAAACCCTGTCAGGAACGACTTCATGGCGGAGAGTCCGCCGCCTGCCATAAGGGTAAAGTGGTACGGCAGGCCAGAACGGCCATGAAAAGTCCTTCGGATGCATCTGTTGTTCCTGCATTTGCACGTTTCTCGTGGTTTGAGCCACTTCCCTTCCTAAATAACCATCTCTCGAACTCTGAGTTTACCAGATTGAAGACCCCATAGTCTAGCTTTCGGGAAATTTTTCTGGTTCTGGATGCTGCAAGGAGTTTGTACGATAACGATTTCAGGGCATCTTTTCATAACTATAACCCGGCTGCTTGAAAAATGCGGTCCGTTGTCAAGTCCAGTTCTGGGAAAATTTGAGATGACAAGCGCTGACCCGCAATAAAGCGCTGCATCTGGTACTCGCCTTCCATCAACTGACACACTGTTATAGTTGGTTGTTTGGGCTTACCGATGTAACGGACTGCACCCAAAGCACGATAATCGACAATCCAATATTCGGCAATACCCATTGCTTCATATTCTACTAACTTGTGCCCGTAGTCATCCCGCGAGTTTGTACTGACTACTTCGATGACTAAAGGTACTGTTTTGCCATTTTGGATGACCGATGCTTTTGGCCATAGAGGTTCCTCTTTAATCAATTCTCTATCCAGAACCGCTACATCTGGTTTATATCCCGAACCAGGTGCCAGTGGTTTTAAAAGACAACTTCTGGGAATAGAGTAATTCAGTTCCCGTTTACGAATTTCCCAGTTTAGTTCTGCAACTATAAAACCACTCAGGTCTTCATGAGGACCAGTTGGCATCATTTCGGCGATCGCCCCTTCTATTAGTTCGTACTGTTTTCCGTCCTCTGGATACCACTCCATGAATTCCTCAAAACTCATGGGTTTTGCTTGTACCTGAATCATGATGGATACCTCATCTTACCTCATGCCTGGAATTTCTTGACTTCGCTGTCAGCCCGCCGGGGGTTCAAACCCCCGCGTCATAGCTAAAGTCGGTTTTAACCGACTAACAATATTATTTTTAATTGATTGTCACATTGATTTTTTTAAATATTCTTGGTTTTGTTCTGGAACGAAACCCAACCTACATGTTATTCTATACTCAACTCAGCTTCAAGGCGATCGCATTCTTCTTCATAGGCGGCAAATTCGGCATCCATTGCTGTTTTATTTGCGTAGTAGTATGCTAAAGCCGCATAGATACCTGCAAGAGTCAGGTGGGGCTTATCTTCTAGAATTTCTTCGGGAGTGACACCTGCGGAGATCTCATTAACGACGAACTGAACCGCGATCCGGCTTCCGGCGATCCGGGGACGACCGCCGCAGGTTCCGGGCGTCCTCACAATCATTGTACCAATGTCTGTTAGGGTTTCCATAGCTGACTTCCCTCATGGCTGTTTTGCTATTATAGACTAGATTGTTATATTATCACAAGTATAGCAAATAGTAGGGTGGCACTGCCCACCTTACGCCTTATACCATTTGAAAAAAAATGGTATAATTACTTTAATCGGGATTTTATTAGTCGGTTTTAACCGACTTTAGCTATTAGCCGGGGGTTTGAACCCCCGGCGGGCTGACAGCGAAGTGAGAAAACTTTCGCGCAAGGTCTGGCAAAATATATTATATAATCATAGCAGTGATGGAAGCAAGGTAATGGTAAGATTAAAGTTATGGCAGTGGCTCATTTTGGTAACCCCGATCGCCGCGATCGCGATGTTCCTGATGTTAGCGGCGGGATTACAAATTCACTATTGGGGCATTAGTTGGATCTGGGGGATCTTGATTTTAGTATTTGTGGGCTGGCGCTGGCTGCTGGTAAAATGGACTCGACCCGTACTAGACCAGGTAGAAGCGGCGGTAGCGGAGGTAGGCAAAAAACTGGAATCTGTAGCCGATGATAGCAGCATAGTAGGAGATGCATCTACAGAAAAAGCAGAAGCAGCATTGCAAGAGATCCTGGAGAAGACCAGGACCGATCGCCCGATATGGGAGGACTGGCAAACATTTTGGCAGCGATGTCAGTCGGTGGTGGTGGCAGTCGCCAACATTTATTATCCCGAGGTAAAATATCCCCTGTTGAACATCTACATTCCCCAAGCTTACGCCCTGATCCGAGGCACATTGGATGACCTGGATCGCTGGATGGCACAGTTATCTCCGGCCCTGAATCAAGTAACAGTGGGACAAGCATATCAGGCATATGAAGTATATCAGAAGCTGGAACCTTCGGCTCGGAAACTATGGAAAGTCTGGAATTGGGCCCAGTGGCTGTTAAACCCAGTAGCGGCCTTGGCAAAACGAGCGAGTCAGCGCTATAGTACGGAGGCAAATCAGCAATTGCTGGTCAATTTGTCGGGACTGTTGCGGGAAACCGCTTTGCGGAACTTGTGTCGCCAGGCGATCGCCCTTTACAGCGGCACCAGTTTACCAGCAGAATCATTCGCTGTTTCTCAAGCAACTCTACCGAAGGCGAAAACTCAAACTCTGGGAGATCTGATCGCCCAAGCGGAACCGCAAGAGGCCGTCGAGCAAAAACCTGTTAATATTCTTTTAGTGGGACGAACGGGGTCTGGGAAAAGCAGTTTGATTAATACCTTATTTCAGGCAGAAATGGCCGCAGTTGATGTCTTGCCCAGTACCGATCGCATTGCCAATTACCATTGGCAGAGTAAAACAGAAACTCTCACACTTTGGGATACGCCCGGTTACGAACAGGTAAACCGTGGCGAACTGCGAGAACTCGTGCTAGACTATGCTACTAATGCCGATCTGCTGCTGCTAGTAACTCCGGCTTTGGATCCGGCTTTGCAAATGGATGTGGACTTTCTCCAGGATCTGCAAGCCCATGTCACAGACCTGCCCGTAATTACTATTGTTACTCAGGTCGATCGCCTGCGTCCGGTGCGGGAGTGGCAACCGCCCTACAACTGGCAAGGGGGTACGGGTACTAAAGAAAGCAATATTCGCGCAGCTACGGAGTATCGGGCTGAACTCTTAAAAGATACCTGCGATCGGGTTTTACCCGTGGTAACCGGGGACATTAAAACCGGGAGAACTGCCTGGAATGTGGAGGCCCTATCCGTGGCCCTGGTAGAGGCGATCGCGCCGGCAAAGCAACTGCGCCTGGCCCGCTTTTTGCGCGATCGGGAAGGGCGAACCGTTGCTGCTGCGAAGATCGTCGATCGCTACACCTTTCAGATGGCAACGACACAGGGACTGACGGCATTACTGAAAAGTCCGGTCTTGGAATTCATTTCCACAATTTCAACTGGTAGTCCGGCCCTGGCCCATGTGCTAGCAGAGAAAATCCCTGTGGAACAGTTACCTGTAGTAATAGGGAAACTGCAGATGGCCTATGACCTGTTTTCCCTGTTGAATAGTGATAGTAACCCGCTGAACTTTGACCTGCTCAAACTCTGGCCCCTGCTGCAAGAAAATACCGGTTCTCCCGAACGAAATGCTTGGGCATTGGGCCACGCTTTGGTGGAGTATTGGACTCAGGATTTGGCGATCGAACAACTACAGGAGAAGTTTGAGGAATATTTGCAGCAGGTTTGAGTCGGACTGAATTATGCGGGTGGGAGTTTAGAAACCGGGTTTCTTTGAATATCTCGGTGGGGATGGGGAAATTCTCGCAGAAACCCGGTTTCTGGTCCGATCGCGATCGGGAAAATAGGACAGAGATTGGCATCCCATGTTAAACTATTAAATAGTAAGCTATTGAGGTATTAAAGCAATGAAACGCGATCGGGCAATAGAAAGATTATCAGCCCACGCCACGGAACTGACAGCTTTGGGGGTAAAATCATTGGCATTGTTTGGTTCCGTAGCCCGGGACGAGGCGAGAGAGGATCTGCTAACATCATTTGCATCAATAACTCTGTTTCGCAGAAGTTGCCGGGTTGGCTATTGCCGATCGGGGATGCCCGGGTCTAAAATGCAATCACAACCCACTATTGTCACCAAATCACCGGAGGTGAACCATGACTGCCGAACCCGGACGCTTTACTGCTAGAATGCTAGCTACCGCTGTAACCATTTCTGGCATTGTCGCCTGTACCCCCCAGCAAACAACCGTAACTCCCCTGTCTATCGAGCCCACCACATTCAAGTGTATGCCATACCAGAACACATGGGGAACCTTTGCTCAAAGAGGTAATGCTGTTTCCACAGGCCCGATGATTGTCTGGAATACTATAGAATTTGGGAATGATTATACACCAGAGAAACGCTGTGACATTGTCTCTCAACGCTTTACCGACGCGGTGGCTAGCAATGGGGGCATGTTGAGCAACTTGGATATAACTACCGGCACTCTTAATAAATATCCAGTGGTTTGCTTTGTCACTCAAACTGGGTCATCCACCTCGGGGTCATCTCCTTGTAGCGATCGCAATCTTCTCTTCACCCTAAAGAAGGAGAATGCGGACACTGTGCAAAAACGCAGAGAGGTCCTGGCAAGGTTAACTAATTTTAGTCAAGGCAAAACAGGTAGTGGCCCAGTATATGAAAGAGAGGAGTTTCCCGACTCCATTCCTTTGGAAGTTTTAGTAAATAAAATTCTGCCACAGGAAAGCGGTTGGTAAGCACCTTTATGCCCGAGATCGCCCTTATCCTCGTTCCCAGGGTCTCCCTGGGAACGTCGTCCCTGAGGCTCTGCCTCCCGTTGGCGGCCACAGGAGGCAGAGCCTCAGACTATCACTCCCAGGCAGAGCCTAGGAGCGAGAGATTATAAACTGGAGAAATCGAAAAATTGAAGGTTAGAAAAAGATGTCGAAACTATCAGCACTTCTGCTTGGCACTACCATCGCCCTAATGCAGGTCTCCATATTGGGCTGTACTAAATCTGCAACAGAGGTGACCAAGATCGCCAAGGAAATCACAGTGACAATAGATGGTTGTAGTTCCGGTTCGGGGGTAATTTTCCAGCGACAGGACAACACCTACCAGGTTTTGACAGCTAATCATGTTGTCAAGACTAACCAGGATTTTTGTAGAGTGATTACCCCCGATGGAGTGCGACACTCCCCAAATACTGCCAATATTAAACCCATCGAGGGAGTGGACTTGGCAGTAATGCAGTTTGACAGTTCCAATAGCTATAGAGTCGGAAAGTTGGGGAACTCAAGGCAAGTGGATATTGGCACAACAGTTTACGTCGCGGGGGTACCTGCATCGACTGACGAGGTTCCCATACGCACGCTGCGGGTGAGTCCCGGTCAAATTATCGGTATGCCTCCACAGGCTCCAGAAGGCTATACCTTGATTTATAACAATACTACGCGCGGGGGGATGAGTGGCGGTCCCATCCTGGATGAATCAGGGGCGATCGTGGGCATTCACGGCAAAGGAAATCCAAGTGGTGGGATTAAAGAGAATTATGGCATTCCCATCGAGAGGTATTTGCAATATAGGGCAACAGAACGGGAAGGATTGCGTTTTCCTTTCGTTTTCAGCTTGCTGGTTGGAGGCGGTGCGGCACTTTTATTGTATGTAGGTTCTCTATTAAATTCGAGCAATCTCCGTGATAGCTTAACTAGACCTTTACCTATCGTTTTCAGCTTGTTAGTTGGTGGCGGTACGGCACTCTTGTTTCAAAGGATGCAACCCGTAATATTCCAGTCTGTCTCAAATCTACCGGTAAAGGAGGAAATACCAGAGAAGCCAGTTGAGCCACCTCCCACAACTCCACCTTCAACACCTCGGTCCCAACCCCCTGAACCATCTAATCCAGTCGAACAACCGAGAAAAACTCAACCCATATCAGACCGGGATCAAGTGCCTGCAAAATACCATAAATTACGGGATTTGCTGAAGGCCGGGGAGTGGGAAAAGGCCGATATAGAAACGACGCGAGTCATGCTGCAAGTAGCCGATCGCGAAAAAGAACGTTGGTTCCGAGTTGACGATATAAAAAATTTTCCTTGTCAAGACCTGCTAGCAATAGACAAACTATGGGTAAAATATAGCGATGGACCCTTCGGCTTTTCGGTGCAGAAGGGGTGCATCTCACTTTTGGAATCTAGCCCGCGCAGGCGGGCTTTGTTCGTGTAACCGGGCCCTTTAGGGTTCGGGCGGCTAAGCAAATATGAGATGCACCCGTGCAGAAGCGCATCTGACTAGAAGAAGGATTGGCATCCAGTCTAATGTACTACAAAGGATAGAATTAATTATGGCTTTAATTTTTAGCTTGTCTGCGGAATGCGGTTCAACTCAGTCAACAGCGTCAGCATTTGCCAAGCATTTTCACGAACATTCTTGGCAGATATCTAGTGGAGTAGAATGCATATGTCAGACTGAAATATTTCAGGACGGTGAAGATAACTGGTGGACTAGAGTTTGTCCCAGTGGCGTCAGTCAACAGGGTATTACCACTCCTGAAGATGCCGATCGCATGACAGAAATTGGCATAATATTATATAAACAGTTGCAGTCCGCCCCAACATATCGTTATAGTTTAGTAGGAGTCGAAGTAGATGAATTCAGAACCTACAGCGAACTGACAGCAATGCCCCCCGACATTTCCTTTTCGGGACTGGTACTAACATCAAGCTTATGGCAGAAGATGGGTTCTCCTGTGGATTTCCGGATTTTTGCTCCCGGTTATTTGTGGAAACCTTACGAAGGAGAAGTATATAAACCTTTGATAGTATCTTCTCATCTCAGAAATAAATTTAACGAGATTCTGAAGCTAGGCTAAAACCCGTCACCGATGTCCCTTTAGCACTGTTCGATATCTACTTCCCGTCACAGAGAGATATCTTGTGCCAACATCTCTGGAATGATTTCGTGGGGTGCGATCGCAAGTAGTTGCTAGTCAAGCAGACAAGAAACCGGGTTTCTGCCACAACCTATGGTGCTAACGCCGAGAATATTGCCAGAAACCCGGTTTCTGGCCACTCCTACCAACTGACCCATGACCACCCGATTTCCTGGGGCGATCGCCTGTGGGATGCTATTATAGTAGACCCAGGGATATTTTTGATAGATTAACTCTTGAGAACCAACGACGATGACTCAAGCATACGCTGACAAGGCTGAAGCAATATTACTCGATATCGAGGGTACCACAACACCTGTTGATTACGTCTTTGGGGTGCTGTTTCCTTTCGCCCGCGATCGCCTGGAAACATTCCTCGCAGAAAATTCCCAAGTTGAAGAAGTCCGCACCGACTTGGCAATGCTGCGCCAAGAATACGAAACCGATATCTCCCAGGGAGGAGATATTCCCCAATGGCAGGGGGAAAACCCGATCGCCGCCGTCCCCTACATCCATCATCTGATCGCCATCGATCGCAAATCTACAGGACTGAAATCCCTTCAGGGCAAGATTTGGCATCAAGGTTACCTGGAAGGCACCCTGCGATCGCAAATGTTTGCCGACGTGAAACCAGCATTCGATCGCTGGACTGAGGCAGGCAAAAAGCTGTTTATCTTTTCCTCTGGCAGCATCCAGGCACAAAAACTTTTGTTTCGCTACAGCGATGCCGGGGACTTAAGGGATTTCCTCAGAGGCTATTTTGATACTACCACGGGACCGAAGAAAGAAACAGATACCTATCATAAAATTGCCCGGGCGATCGGGTTTCCCCCTGGCACTATTCTCTTCATCTCTGACGTAATAGCAGAACTGAAAGCAGCCCAGGCCGCCGGTATGCAAACCCTCTTTTCCCGGCGTCCCGGCCATCATACTTCTGATTCCGAAGGGTTTCGTGCGATCGCATCTTTCGACCAGGTTTGAAAAAGGGCGATCGCCCCAATACTTCTCTGTTAAGGATATAGGTTGTCCGGAGCGAGGGGGGGACAACCGCTCACAACTTATGCTCAATTGAGTTAACCCCCCCGTAGAGCAGAAATAATTTTATCAAGAAACCCTGATTCTCGGAGAAACCGGGTTTCTTGACTCCAAAGCGAAATGTTTTCCGTGAGGAGGGTCGATCGATCCTGTCCCAGCGGGGGGCGATCGCTGGTAATCAATAGATAAATGCGCTAGGTCGTGACTGAGTTATTCCACCGAGTAGGAGAGTCATTCCCCGGAGTGACTGAGTTCTCCTGGGAGTGGAAGCATACTCATAGGAATGACTGAGTTATTCCCTGGAATGACTCAGTACAGTCCCTCTAATACCATTTGGAAATTTGGCTGCTACTTCCGGATCGCCTGTAAGTCTAGACCAGAGAGGCTTTACCGTCGCGGGGGTTTTTCAAATCGGTATAAGGGGAACAGACTTGCCGTTGGGTCCGATGGCGCTGCCACCCAATGTTTAAATTAGAAATCGATAGTCAAGTAGAAGCGAGAAACCGGGTTGGGAGTGTCCCTATCAACGAGCCTATGAACGAGAGATAATATATCTGACTAGAGTTACCCGGTTTCTTGACCGATGTCCTAGGATTATTGTACCGCTGGGGCGATCGCACTTTCTTTCTTTACTCTCCTTCCCAGACTCTAACTCTAAACGGGTCGCAGAAGTCTCCAGACTCCCGACAGGAGGCTGGAGCCTCCCAGAAGCGTTCCCAGGGGTCGCCTAGGAACGAGAAAACGAGAAAGGGGGGTTGAAGCCGGTTCCCCCTTTTTAAGGTAGGTTCGTAGTAAACGCTTTAGCCTTTAGCAGAACGATCGCTCCCTAAGAAGCCTGAGCAATTTCCACCATTTGCTGCAATTCGCCCGAATTGTACATTTCAATCATAACATCCGAACCGCCAACAAACTCTCCATTGATATAAACCTGGGGAATCGTCGGCCAGTTGGAATATTCCTTAATTCCCTGACGGACCGCTTCATTTTCCAGCACATTAAACGTCTCGTAGGGGACGCCCAAACTATTTAAAATTTGGACAACATTGTTAGAAAATCCGCACTGCGGCATCAATTTATCCCCCTTCATGAAGACAAAAATATTGTGCTGATCGATCGCCGCATCAATTTGCGCTTTTAATTCTGGAGTTAGAGTCATAGTTCTCTGCCTGCAATTCTTTACTATCTTGTCCTTGCTTGAGTATTATCCACTCTCCGGAGAAAAATGTTAACAGCTAACATTTTCCATGAGGCAGTGCCCTAGGCGCTAGCAACACCCGAAGAAGCTTCCCATTGGGCCGGAGTGTAGGTTTTCAGGGCCAGGGCGTGGAGAGCATTAGTCCCGATCGCCTCCTGTACCGATCCTAGAACCAGCTGATGCCGCTGCACCGTTCTTTTCCCTTCAAACTCGGACGAAACCACCACCGCTTCATAATGTTCTCTATCCTGAGTATCCAGATGCACTCGAGCATCTGGGAGCTTCGCCTTAATCATGGCCTCAACCTCTGCTGGGTCAATCATTGCATACCTCTGTCACTCACTACCTGATACATTATTCTAATTTAATTATCGCTGCTCGACTGGTTGTCACTGGGACGAGGATAGGGAGAATCAACGAACCCCAACTCAAACAACTGCTGGTAAGCCTTCTTACCCAAATCACGAGTCGGATTTTGGCTGCGAATAATCTGAATCAATAAGGGTACCGCTAGTTCTGGCTGATTTTGGGCCCGATACACCAGTGCCAGCTGATAAGTTGTCTCATCCCGCTTCTGGGCGCTTTCTAACGCCTGACGGCGTTGGCCATCAGCAATCCGGTTGTCAATCCCGGTAAAGCTACCAGCCAGTTGTTGATAGAAGTTGGAAAGCTGATTGAACACTTGACGTGCCGATCTGAGTTTCTCCACCGCCAGATCGTAATTTCCCGCACTTACCGCTGTGTTAGCCTCATCAATCAATTTTTCTCCTCCCGCCATGCTCAAAAGACCGCTATCCTTCAAAGGACGGAGGTCGCTAGAGTTTTCCTCCAGTTCCTGTAATGGTTGGGGGTATGCTGGCCGTTCTGGCCGCTCTATCTGGGCCGCCCCTGGCTGCACTAGGGTCAAAACTGCCGTGGAGGTTAGGAAAACGAAACCGATCGATCTTAGGAGGCCAACAGTGCTCATAGAATCACTTACTATTTATTGGATGAATTTGTTGCCATGTTGAAGAGGGGTTAATAGGCAGAATAACACGCTTGCTTAATCCCTTCACTGTCGTGATTCTCATAGTAGCGATTAACTCTGATATTTTCACCACAGGTTTAATTTTATGAACAGTAGCCGTAATCCACTTAATTTCCCACTCCCCTACGCTTCCAGGGCCAGCGTCCCCGAAGCCAGGGTGGGTATGATTTTACAACGGGGCGGCGAGGAATTCATGTTGTCAAAACTGGACGAGCGCTTCACCGTTGCTCCCAAAAGCAATGCTCCATCCTCTTGGACGCAGCAGATCCGGGGCCAAAAGCAGCAATTCCTCGGTCGGACCCAGATCGCCGACTTCCTCGTTCCGTCCCACCGGCTAGACCTGGTCATGGAGGCGGCCCGGGCTAGAGATAGCGTTGCCTTTGCCAGCCATGTTTATCAGATCCAGGGGAATCCCGGAACCCTAGTCTACCTGACAGACCAGATCGCGATTCAATTTCGCGAAGGTACTAGCCACTTTACCCAGAAGGCGATCGGGGATAGATTCGGTTTGCGCCGGCTGAAACCAGTAGTCAGTATTCCCAACACTTTTGTGTTTCAAATTACCTATCTGGCTCAGGAAAATCCCGTCAAGATTGCTAACCGACTGATGGGGCTATCACAGGTAATGGTGGCGGAGCCGAATGTCATGATTCAGGCCCAAAAGCATTACCGACCCCAGGACTCACTATATCACAAGCAATGGTATTTGCACCATACTGGAGGCAATCAGTTAACCTGGGGATCCCATATTAATGTGGAGAAGGCTTGGGATCTTACTCGTGGCAGTCGCGCCTGTACGATCGCCGTGGTCGATGATGCCCTCGACCTGAACCACCCAGATTTCCAGGGCCTAGGAAAGATTGTCGCCCCGAGGGACTTCAAAGAACAGGACTTTTTGCCCCAACCGTCCGAAATAGAAGACAATCACGGCACCGCCTGCGCTGGCATCTGCCTAGCCGAAGAAAACGGTAATGGCATAGTCGGAGTCGCCCCCGGTTGCGCCCTGATGCCGATTCGCACCACAGGTTTTTTAGATGATGAATCGATCGAGCAGCTGTTTGACTGGGCCATTACCAAAGGAGCTTCAGTAATTTCCTGTAGCTGGGGGCCTGCGGCAGTCAACTTTCCCCTCTCCCTGCGACAAAGGGCAGCCATTTCCCGAGCCGCCACCGAAGGGCGCAAAGGTAAAGGCTGCGTGGTAGTATTTGCCGCAGGTAATGCCAATCGTCCCGTCAACGGCATTGTCACCGAGCGAGGTTGGCCAGGTCAAGTCCTGGAAGGTTATACCAAATGGCTAGCAGGCTTCCCCGTACATCCAGACGTAATTGCCGTTTCTGCCTGCACCAGTTTGAACAAAAAAGCAGCCTACAGCAATTGGGGCAAACAGATATCTGTTTGTGCGCCCAGCAATAACGCTCCTCCTGGGATCTGGCTCCAGGAAACTGGCTTTATTGAAACTGCGCCCCAGATTAATACCTATACCCCTGGTTTGGGGGTGTTCAGCACTGACCGCACGGGAGCCGTTGGCTACAGTCGCAACGAATTTACAGGAGATTTTGGCGGCACTTCCAGTGCTTGTCCGGTGGTGGCTGGAGTAGCGGCCCTGGTGCTGTCAGTAAATCCCGACCTTACTGCTCGGGAAGTAAAGCGCATCCTGGAGCAGACCGCCGATAAAATAGAAGACCCCAACCCCGACCCCCAACTGGGCTTTCGCAATGGCACCTACGATCTTAGAGGTCATTCCGAGTGGTTTGGCCATGGCAAGGTGAACGCCTTTGAGGCTGTCAAAGCAGCGAAACAGCAGCTAGCAGTTCCTCTACGGGTTATCCGGCGCGTGGCAGGCCAAAATAACGAACGGCTTGCTATTCCCGATTATAATCAGCGAGGTGTTACCAGTGAGATTTATATTTCCGATTCCGGTCGGCTGAAAGATATTCAAGTTAGGATTGATATTCAGCATGATTTCTTGGGGGATTTGGAAGTGAGTTTGGTGGCACCTAATGGCGATCTTGTGCTGCTGCAAAACCGGACCATGGTCCGGGCCAGGAAACTGCAAGCAACTTATTCTCTGCAAAATCTCCTCGCTTTCCGGCAGTTGTTCAATCAGTCTGTCTATGGTGTTTGGAAACTCTTGTTAGTGGACCATGCCTTGGGCGATACTGGTTGGTTGAATGGCTGGCAGTTAACTCTCGGTGTCTAGTCGAGAACGCTTCATGGCCCGCCGTGGGTTCAAACCCACTCGTTACCTGGGGTAACGAGGCTCAAGTCGGTTCAAAACCGACTGAAAACCTTATGTAAAAGGTATTTTACCTTCGTTTTTCCCTCGTTCCTAGGCTCCGCCTGGGAACGCGCTCTTGAGGCGGAGCCTCTAGTTGCTAATGGTGCAAGATATGAGTGAAAACCCACTTCATACGCATTGTCAAGAACGCTTCATGGCCCGCCGTGGGTTCAAACCCACTCGTTACCTGGGATAACGAGGCTCAAGTCGGTTCAAAACCGACTGCAAGCATTGTCGAGAAAGTATTGATTAGACTTTAATATACTGGGTAATTGAGCTTCTATTTTTAACCAAATGCTGCTTGTTGCAAATGGTGCCATATCTGAGTTAAAATTACAGAATAAAGTTAAAATTTACACTCCATAAATTTGATGATAAAAATAAAAATTTAATTCGATGATGCCCATTATTAATACACCCAATATCAAGCGAACGCTACAAACAGGGCAAGCGCTAAAGCGCTTACTACAAACAGGGCAAGCGCTAAAGCGCTTACTACAAACAGGGCAAGCGCTAAAGCGCTTACTACAAACAGGGCAAGCGCTAAAGCGCTTACTACAAACAGGGCAAGCGCTAAAGCGCTTACTACAAACCAGAATAATATGTTATTATTGTGCTCGGAATAGCTCATTATCACTTTTGATGTACTTATGTCAGTTACACATCTGCTACAACTCAGTCAGCTCCTCGCTAGCAAAAATTACTTTCAGTCAGCTCAATTGAAGGTTGAAGAGGCGATCGCCCTCGATCCTAACTCTGCTATTGCTTACAATTACCTCGGTTTTATCCTGGCACAGAGCGGTAAACTCTCTGAAGCAGAAGCAGCAGTGCGAGCGGCCCTGCGCCTCAAACCTGACTTCGCTGCAGCTCACAACCATCTCGGTGTTATTCTGGGAAACCAAGGTAAGCTCCCTGAAGCAGAAGCATCCGTGCGATCGGCCCTCTTGCTGAACCCAAATGACGCTCAAGCTCGCAAAAACCTCCAGGTTATCCTCAAGCATAACCTGGAGCCCACACAGAAAATTCCTGGGTGCATCCCAGTTTGGTAATGAGTATTTTTGCTTAGTCGAGCAACTGACGAGATGATGTTAGGCTGAGATACCAGACAAACGTTCCCCCTGAAACGATGAATAGAGAGAAGTTGGCTCAAATACAAACTTATGCCTTGGCCATGGCCGCCTTGTTGTACGAGGAGGCTCAAGCGACTGTTCCAGAGGAATTGAAAACGCTCTCAGGGATAGAAGGCACCATCCGCAGGCAGTGGCTTCAATACGTCGGTCCAGAGATTGCCCTTTTTTTATCCAAAGTAGCAGTGGTACCACTGCCGGACGAGCCAGAGCTTTAAATAGCATTGTGGGCAAGATTTCAATCACCTCCAAACAAGCGGCCTATTTTGAGGTAAAGCCCTATAGCCAGTGGAGCCCCTATCTGGAGAAATGTTGCTTATTGCTAAGTGCAAACTCTTCCTATGAGCACGCCTCGGAAGATCTTAAGGTGCTCACGGGGATTAGCGTCTCCCGGGGAACTCAGCAACGGCTGGTGCAGCGCCATGATTTTGAGTTCCCGACGGTCTCCGAGGCCATTGAAGAAATCAGGCATTCACAAGAGAAAGAGTCTGGCCCAGAGCAAGAGTGGCCGACGGTCTCCGAGGCCATTGAAGAAATCAGCATCGACCAGGACAAAGAGCGCACTCCTTCCTTTGAGTTGACTCATTTGCCAGAATCCCTTGCCAATCTCGGTAGAACACCCAAGGCTAGATATACTTCCGATATTGCGCTTACGGACTCCCCTTGGTCAACCCTGTGAGTGGCGCGATTACAAGGCTGTCAATCTGCATGACCAGGGGGTAGCGGCCTTTTTTCGAGACAATGCAGGACTGGTCAAATGGGTAAATCAGCAGCCCTTGGCGAATCCGCTTGTGTGTCTCGGGGATGGCCATGATGGCATCTGGAACCTGTTTGTCGAGATTGGTCCGACCATCTTTCGTCAAGAAATCCTCGATTGGTATCACTTAATGGAAAATCTGGAAAAAATCGGCGGGTCCGGCCAGCGACTGGCACGAGTGAAAGCCCTTTTCTGGTCTGGCAAGGTGCCAGAGGCCCTCAAGGAATTTGACGACTGGGACCATCCACGGGTGGACAATTTTAGGGCCTATGTTACTAAGCATCGCCATCGCATTGTGAACTATAGCTATTATCAAGCCGAGGGGATTTCCATTGGTTCGGGAGAGGTGGAATCAACGGTACACAGAAGGCGGCACGGCTAAAGCTTTCAGGATCGCAATGGAAAGCCGTCAATGTTCCCCAGGTTCTGCTGCATCGCTGCGCTTATCTTAATGGAGTATTCTCAAGGTGACAGTTGCGCAATGAAGTATTTTTACTCATTGCCAAACTGGGATGCACCCAAATTCCTTTCTCGACAGGAGCGCGATCGCCCAAAACTATGCCCCCAGGGCTTAACTCTGCTCAAGACTACAACAATTTCAGTCTGGCGTTGCTCAGGGAACGTAAGTTCGCCGCAGCGGAAGTTGCTGCACGAGAGGCGATCCGACTTTCCCCAACTGATGCTCAAGTTCACAATACTCTCGGTGCTATCCTGTTTAAGCGGGGCAAGACTGCCGAAGCGGAAGCCGAACTGCGCCAAGCGATCCAGTTGCAGCCCGACTGTGCTCATGCTTTTATAAATATTGGCGAAATGAAGACCTACAGTCCTGGCGACCCCGATATTTTAGCAATGGAGAAGTTGCTGGAGCAGCCTGACCTATCATCTGCTAAGTCAATGCATTTGTGTTTCGCCCTGGGGAAAGCCTATCAGGATGTCAAAAACTACGAACGAGCCTTCGCTTATCTGTCTAGAGGTAATCAATTTAAGCGTGGCAGCATTAATTTCGATCTTGCTACAGTCCAGGAGGCGTGCGATCGGACAATTAAGGAATTTTCCCGGGAGTTATTTGCCCAGAACCGTGCAGTTGGGTTTAACTCGGAGCTGCCCATCTTTATCCTGGGCATGCCCAGGTCGGGAACTACACTGGTGGAGCAGATCTTAGCTTCCCAGCAACTGCTCCAAGCGGGAGAGTTATACATCAAAGCTTTACGCAAACACGCTCCCGAGGCCCGGTACATTACTGATAAAATGCCAGATAACTGTTTCCGCATCGGCATACTCCATCTCATCCTACCTCAGGTAAAAATAATTCACTGCCTGCGCAACCCAGCGGATACCTGCCTTTCCTGCTACCAGAAGCTATTCGCCCAAGGACCAAGCTTCTCCTATGACCTGAAGGATCTCGGTCGCTACTATCAACTTAACCACCGACTGATGCAGCATTGGCATGCTGTTTTGCCCGGGCATATCCTGGATGTTCAGTACGAGGATGTGGTTCCATCTCAACAGGAAAAAGCGCGAGAAATATTGGAGTTCTGCGGCATAGAATGGCATGATGCTTGTCTGAACTTCGATCGGACCGATCGCACAGTGAAGACTGCTAGCGCTGCCCAAGTCCGCCAGGGTCTCCTGGGTTTTGGGTGATAAGTAAATCTTATAGCAACGCGAAATTAAGGGTTGCAGCCTTTTTTCTGGCGCTAAAATGTATTGCAGTATACATTTTACACCCAAAACCCAGGAGAGCCGTCCGCCAACCGATCTATACTACTTCTGTGCAGCGGTGGCAGCGTTATGAAAGACATCTGGCGCCTCTATTAGAGGCCCTCGGTCCACTGCACAAAATCAAGGCAAACTTTTCCACAGGTAAAGGGAACATCTAGATTAAAGACTGACAACTCCCATGCGATCGCCCCTCATATAAACTACCCCAAAAATAAGGGAAGAGAACTGAAGTTCTCTCAGGAAGCCGCGGTGTCCCTGGGGTAGTGCGTTCCCAGGGACACCGATCACTAAACTCATCAGGGCCAGAGTCCGGGAAGGCCAGAGGGTCTTCCGAGAATCTATCGATTTTCCGTCTACGCACAGATTGTTAAAATGTCTGCGTTTTATTAATGGACCGACGCTCTAGTGATGGGGGTTGACATTCGGGCTAGAATTGTTCATAATATAAGTGGAGGCTTTGCGGGTACTTTGGTGCTCCATTGCCTTTTCCATTAGCGATGTCGCGCAAATCCGCTAGCCGATCTATACTTCAATCCAGCGGTGGCGGCGTTACGAAAGACATCTGGCGCCTCTATTAGAGGCCCTCGGCCCACTTGGGACGGTCGTTGAGTAGAGTTGGCCGTGGTTCGATTCGGTGACGGCGACGGCGAGATCCACCGTCGGAGACAGCCCACATTCGGCAGGTTCGGTCTAGATATAGCGGTTTACAAAACTTAATAGGCCACTGGTTTAGCCGCCTTCGCTGAAATCCTTGTGAGATAAGGCTTTGAAAAAAAACTCCCTTGTGAGGGGATGGGGGTTGACATTCGGGCTAAAATTATTCATAATGTAAGTGGAGGCTTTGCAGTGCGTTGGTGCTGCATTGCCTTTTCCATTAGCCATCTTGCATATCTTCAGGCCGCAAATCGGTAATCACTCCTGTAAAACTCCAAATTACAAAGTTGGGATTATCGCCAACTTCTCGAATAGCACGATATCTCAGCCGACAAACCTGAGCGACTAAATTATCAAGTTCATCTCGCTTCGGTTCTGTCATTTCCCCAGTACGAAATCCCCAAGAAACAACATAGGCGATTAGATCTGCAATTTGGACGCCCGTAGTCAAGTCACTGTGGACAAAAAATGGCTCTGGAATAATCTGACCCGCTTGCTGCCTGCCTTTAGTTGTTCGCTTAAAGTATCGGTCCATTTGTTCAACCAATAGAAGGTTTTTACTTTTTTCAATATCATCAAAAACAATAATACCGGAACAGAGAGTCCTTAGATATTCTAAGAAATAGAAGAATCGCTCGAAAAGATAGGCATAGTCTTTTCGCAGGTAATCGTTATCAAGGGTAAATGGCGCATTTCGGCTCACTATACTCGCAAAGGCTTTACATCTAAAACGCGAACAAATGTTAAATAATTCACTTACATAAGCAAGTTTTGCTTGAGCCAAAGCAGTGATTTCATATTTGCCAGCAGTAGAACCTTCATCAAGACAACTTTGAGCTAAAACACATCGCTCTGACTCCGGAATAGGTGGCAACTGTCTTGCTTGTCTGTAAACCTTTTTTTTCAGTATTTTTTTACCTTTAAGTTCTTCTTTGCCGCGACTGTAACGCCTACCAAAGTATCTAATCTCTGCTGCTTGAATATCTTGGATCAGATTCCATAAATCACGATCTTCGATAGCAACCCCAGCCAATACTGCATAGGGTGAGTTGTGCAAATCTGAGCCACTCTCGTCAACAAAGAGAAAATATGCCATGTCGATTATAATCTATTTTTGCTTCTCCAAAAATAACATATACCGGCGGGCTTCAAGGGCGATCGCCTCTCATATAACTTACCCAAAAAATAAGGGAAGAGAACCGAAGTTCCCTTCCCGTTATCGCCTTTGAGTTTTCTGCGCATTACTTGCTGTTGCTTTTTCAGCTGCCGCATTCGGGCCGCGCCACCTTTACCCTGGGAGTTTCTCCCCTGCCGGCGGGGAGTCTCCCATCGCTTCAATTGCATTTTCCTTTTCTCCTAAACAGACAGTGGGCGGAGAGAGACTCGAACTCTCATGACCGAAGTCGCTACATTTTGAGTGTAGTGCGTCTACCAATTTCGCCATCCGCCCTTAGCGTCTGTTTTATCATTATAACCCGAGAAGCTGCGTTGCAACAAATTTTGATAATTTTGCGTGCTCGCCCAGCGATCTATTTCTCTTGCTCTTAGCACCGGTAGTGGGTGCGTGAGCTGGGATGTTTGTGCTTGCTTGAGTAACTCACCTAGTGAGCTGTCTCCCATCTTATCATAAGCACGGGCTTGCGCGACAAAAGCATCCAAATTTAATTTTGGTGCCAGGGTGGGGGAACCACCGGCAAGCTTCATCAATAGGGACATCACCACTTTTGGGTCTTGGGAGACTAGCATCGCCGAGCGATCGCAGGTAAACTCAGCACAGCGCAACCATTGTCGCAGTTGTTCTTGCAGTTCTTGCGCGATCGCAGCGCCCCAGGTAGGCAACAAGCTGGTACCTAAGACAATTATATTGGCTAGAGTCAAGTATACACCATGATCGCACTTCAGGTGTCCCAATTCATGAGCCATCACCGCCTGGAGTTCCGCCGGCGTAACCATCTCCACTAAAGAAGTATGGATTACCATAAAAGGTTGCCGCCCGCGCATGGCAAAAGTATAGGCATTGGGCACCGGATGCTGTCGCAGGTACAGTTGGGGCGGTTCCAGGTCCAGGATCTGACTTGATTCTACCAGCAGTTGATGCAGATCTGGCAGTTGTCGATCGCTCACCAGAACACTGGAAGCAATATTTTCCACATAGAAAAACTGTTCCGCCACCGGTCCCAGGATATTTCGCACCAGCATGTCTAAACCCGGCAGCTGCTTCAAGGCATTAGTTGCTGCCAAGTCCAGGGGGTGACGGAAATGGTCTGCTTTCAGACCGGTTAACATGATTTTTTCAATAGACATGGAGGCAACTTCCAAAATAATAGTTGAGTTAAGCAACAGGCGGAGGTTTTCCCTCCCCAACCTAGTATAGCAGTGGGTGCTCCCTTAATGACATATTCTCGTCGGAGTAGCGAGGGTGCTCCTCGTTACCAGAATACGGGCAAGTATTAATGGCATCGCTGCTGAAGTCGGAGGCAGGCTTGAAATACTTGGGACCAAAGCTATCAGTGCCCGCCACAGTCCCAGCAGCCTTGACAGCAGTGCTGCTGCCGACGATAATAGTAGCGATCGCCCGCGTCCCCTGTACAATTTAATTTGCGATGTCTTTTGTGCGACTACGATGTTTCCCGGGAAACATCGATCTCCCGGGAGACATCGAGTTCCCAGGAGACATCGTTGCCTTATTCTTATCACTCTGCACCTGCTGCATAAACTTTCCGACTTCCTGCCAATATTCCTTGTCCATATTATTATCATGTCCTTCAGGAATCAGCAGCAACCTTTTCGGTGCGGGAGCAGTTGCAAATAAACTTTCGCTCATTCTAGCAGGAATTTGAGGATCCCGAGTCCCGTGAATAAATAAAACTGGCATTTTCAGTCCGCTAATTTTTCCGATAGAATCGAATTTCTGTCTCAACAGTAGAGCCACTGGAAAC
Source organism: Hormoscilla sp. GUM202 (assembly GCA_005518205.2). Lineage (GTDB taxonomy): Bacteria > Cyanobacteriota > Cyanobacteriia > Cyanobacteriales > Desertifilaceae > Hormoscilla. The sequence goes on along the minus strand of RFFC02000007.1, from coordinate 118,127 downwards.
AGCCAAAATATACCAAACCGCTTCGTCATGTCCCGCAAGTTTGTAAAGCTGTTGTGGGCAATCAGGGCCCCCGCTTCTGGGTGCCTTACTGCTAGATCGATCGCGATCGCCCCTCCCAGGGAATGACCGTAGATAAAAATCTGCTGGGGTGGGATACCGCGCTTTTGAGTTAAATAATGCCAAGCAACTTCAGCATCTCGATAAACTTGGAATTCATCAGGAAAATCGCCCTCACTCAGACCAAATCCCCGATAATCAATCAGCAGGACAGAAAATCCCAACTTGTGAAAAGATTTAGCCTGACTGACGTTCGCTCCAATATTAACAGCATTGTGATGGAGATACAATAAAACTGGTGCCTGCGGTTGAGAAGCTGGAAGCCACCAACCGTGGATCCGTTCGACGTTTCCCTCTGGATCTGACACTGGCAACCAAACATCTTCATAGTCTAGATTATATTTACTCGGCGTCCTTTCTAACACGGGCGATGGCCAGAAGAGGAGGCGCTGCTGTCCCCACCAGAGTAAACCGCAGATCCCCAAGTAGGCGATCGCCAAACCCCTGAGAATAATCAGCCTTTTCTTCAGAGATATAATTCCCATCAGCTAACTGAGTAATCATGTACTACAGTAAAAAATCCTTGTTGGCGATAATCTGCACTCACGGTTTTCGCATAGGGTCTCGTGTAGAAAGTGCCCACCAGAAAAGCCCGATCGCCCAGGACATATTCCTCTTTTGCCAATGGTGCCAGCGAGTGCAGCATTTCTTCCTGTTCTGGTTGGGGATGCACGATAATTCCATAGACAGATGCTTCTTTTTCGCCAGCGTATTCTCGTTCTTTTTCATCTAAATTATCGTCCAACCATGCTAAACGATATAAAATATTGATTAACTATTTTTTTACTGCTGGTTTTCCCATAGCTTGGATGAGGGTATTTGATTCCCTAGCCTCCTGTTTTAATGCTTTGATGAACTTCTCGTGTCCGAGAGCGCCCACCCCTGTCGTTGCCGAGTAGGCGAACGACAGGGTGGGCGTCTCTGGACACGACTGCCACAAACCGGAATGACCGGGATCCTTCACCCAAAATCCAATTCCAGTCAATAAGGAAAAGCTAAAGAAGATTATCCCGATTATATTCGTAAACCAGACTCTCAAATCTTGATTCTCAGCGATAACTAAATAATACAGCACAAAGGGGATATTAGTTAAGAGATGCAGCATCATGGAAAAGATCGATATGCTTTCGGCCACCACTGGTTCGTGTTTTCTCTTCCACAATTTATTAATCGGCGTTGCACAATAACGGGATGATGGGGATATTTGCAGAAGTTTGAAACCCGGGCTATAAGCCACTTTCAGTTATGTGCAAAAAATGGCATCATCCCAAAAATGTGCAACGCCTATTAATCTTTAGGTACACCATGACAGCATTAATCAATACGGAAATGGATAGCTCGTGTCCGAGAGCTTTCGTTTCCAGAGACACTCACCCATGTCGGAGCGCTCGTAGGCGAACGACAGGGTAAGTGCTCTTGGAAACGAACCACCCATGTCGGAGCGCTCGTAGGCGAACGACAGGGTGGGCGTCTCTGGACACGACCAAGACCTTGATAATTTCGGCAAAAATTTTTATGATGGGTGCTCCTCTTCCTTTTGGGCTATTCAACCGTTGTGTACCGCAAGCCCGACAAGTAGCGGTACACAGTTTGGGAACGCCAATTTATTCAGCAAAGCCAGTTAGCTCCTCGGCAGACCACTCGATAGTATCGCCGATTTTTTCTCCCGTGTGATAAGCCGCTAGCAGCACTTCGCTAGTTTTCCCCCAGGCGATCGCCCCTGTAGCATCAATGCCAATAGCTCCCAAATCTCGCTGATTGCGCTTAGCTTCCGTCAGACTGCGCTCAAAGGCCGCCGACAAAGAAAGTCCATCCGTCACCCGGACCACAATTCGGGCCGCCAGACATTCATCAATAATATCTTCGCCAATCCCCGTACAGCTGATCCCTGCTAAAGAAGTAGCATAATTTCCAGCAGGCATGGCTGAATCGCTTACCCTGCCAATGCGCTCAAATCCCTTACCGCCCGTAGAAGTACCAGCTGCAAGGCAACCTCGATCATCTAAAGCTACAACACCGATGGTGCCCGTCCCAGCAGGGGTACTCACCAAATTGGCCATTTTTCTGGGAAAATTATCCTGTCTATCTTGCAACCATTCTTGCAAGCGCTCCTCCGTCAGAGGGTTATAAATTGGCAAGGCCATTTCTCGCACCAGTTCAGCAGCGCCATAATCCGACAGCACCCGATCTGGATAATCTTGCAAAGCTAGAGCCAGTTCAATGGGATTCTGCACCCACGAGACATTAATTACGCCGCTGAAGGCTTGAGTAGTGCTGTCCATCAAAGAGGCGCTCATGCGGATCTGACCATCCGATTGCAATACCGAACCAGTACCAGCATTAAACCGGGGTTCATCCTCTAGCAGCCGACAGCCCCGCACCACCGCTTCGCAAGCCGTCGCCCCAGCCAACAGCAGGCCATAAACATCTTCTAGCACCTTGTAGAGCGACTGGCGCACAGCATCCACTCCTTTGCCCTGAGCGGAACTAGCACCGCCGTGAATAATTAGCTTTGGTTGTTGTTTGTCGAAAGTCATGTGTTAGTGGTCAGTTGTCAGTTGTCAGTTGTCAGTTGTCAGTCGGCCTGGTACATGGTGGGCCTGGTACATGGTGGGCCTGGTACATGGTGGGCATGGTACGCCAGGCAAATTTTTGCAGGCAGGTCAGACTTACATTGAGAGCGTCTCATGATAGATTAGCGACCACGAGACACCGTACGTTTACATGTAATTTTAAGCAACTGTACTGGTTGGTGATGATTTTTACCTGATTTAACGCAAAATTAAGGAAATTTCTCACGCAGATACATTATTTTGGAGGCGCTATGGATGTAGAAACTGCATTAGCGGGGGTACGGATAGTTTTGGTAGAGCCATTAGGCCCTCTGAATGTGGGGGCGATCGCCCGGGTGATGAAAAACATGGGACTGCACCAGCTAGTCCTAGTGAATCCCCAGTGCGACATTCTCTCCCCAGAGTCGAGACTTATGGCAGTTCATGCTGTAGATATATTGTCATCCGCCCAGGTGGCCCAGACAATACCAGCAGCTTTACGAGGATGTACTCGCGCGATCGCCACCACAGCCCGATTGCGCTCGACAGATATCCAGCTTTCCCATCCCCGCGCCGCCCTGCCCTGGTTACTAGGATCCCCTAGTGCCGTGATTTTTGGACGTGAAGACCGAGGGTTAAGCAATGCCGAACTGAATTACGCTCAGAGATTTGTCTGCATTCCCTCCAGTCCAGCTTACCCATCCCTGAATCTGGCCCAGGCCGTGGCTGTATGCTGTTATGAACTATATCAGGGTGCTCTCGGAAGCAGCAAGGCGTCCGCGATGCCTGAGGGGTTTTTGCGCGAGCGCAGCGGCTGCGCAGCCGCTAGCATCCCGAAGGCATCGAAAGTCAGCCAGAAATGCCAGCAGCCAACCGCAGCTGCGTCTCCTGGGAGCGCCTTAAGCACGTTCCCAGGCGGAGCCGTGGGAACGAGGGAGGAGAGGCAGGCTGCTTCCAGAGAAGTATTAGAAGCATATTATCAACAAATGGAAGCCGTGCTATTAAAAATAGGTTATCTATATCCCCATACGGCGGCGACGCGCATGTCCAAATTTCGCCGCTTATTTAACCGCGCCGATCCCACAGCGGCTGAAGTGGCCATGTTGCGAGGTATTCTCAGACAGGTGACATGGGCAATTGAACATCTGGCAAATGACCAACCGCTGGCGGTGAGCGCAGCCGAACTGCAGTTCGGCTTAGAATAATCTCCGGGCCGTTTCCCCCCCTCGTTCCCAGGCGGAGCCGTGGGAACGTGCGAATACGATGTCTCCTATGCATGTGCTCCTAGGGGTCGGGAGACATCTCCCGACTCGGGGACACGGCTTGGCTCCGAGGTAACCCATGGTCCGGGGTATTTGTCACAAGGCCCGCAGGAGTGGGCAACCCAGGGCGCAAGGTCTGCAATTCATTGAATTTTTAGATTACAAGAGGAGTAGTTGATGGCTCAATTTCAAGGGAAAGGGGGTATTCGCAAACGCCAAGCCTATGGCCGTAGGACTATGCGCAAGGTCAATACTGGCAGTCCCATCAAAAGATCCAGGAGACAGCGCAGACGGCGTCCGCTTCTGCAGATTGCGGCCAGACGGGGAACTCAGCGCGCGAAAGTGCGGGGGTTGCCCATTGAACAAAGGCAGGGCCCGTTTCCAGAGATGCCCACCCTTGGGTGGGCACTCTCGGAAACGGGCCAGGGTGCTGCTAGGAATAGAGCAGGTATTCGTAGGGAAGAAGGATCCTCATCGGCGGGCAAGCCCAAACGGGTTTTGCGCCCCAACTCAGGGCGGGAAGGGGCCAAAGTTTCACCCTGGGGAAAAACTGCCCGGGGAAAAACTGGGCTCGAAAAAACCATTGCCCTTCCCGAACTCACCCAGCTAGGGAAGCAGCTCCGGGATAAAGCTGCTTTACTCCCAGGTGCTAAACTGCGGGTCAAGGGCACTGTATCCCCTGTGATGTACGTAACTCGGATGCTGATCGCGGGGATCGGCATTAGCGCGATCGCGGGGACAGTGTTATCAGTCTGGGATCCGGCGACACGGGCTCTGCCAGAACTGTCGGAATCGCCTACAAACCAGGTGATACATACCCAACAGATGGGATCCTTTAATGGGCCTCGCGGGTCGGCGAACTTTGTCGCTGCGGGAGTGAATCTCTCTCAAGAAATGCACTCCCTCAGACAAGATGTGCAAACCCTGGCATCTGCCAATCCGGAATTGATACCGGGAGTATTTATCCTAGACCTAGATAGGGGTGCCTATATGGAGGTGAATAGCAGTTCCACTTTTGCCGCTGCGAGTACAATTAAACTGCCGATTCTGGTGGCTTTTTTCCAGGATGTGGATGCTGGCCTGCTGCGCCTAGATGAACAGCTGACACTCCGCCGGGAACATGTGGCGACGGGTTCGGGAAGCATGCAGTATCACCAGTTAGGAACCCAATACTCGGCCTTGGAAGCGGCCAGGATGATGATGACCATCAGCGACAATACAGCTACGAATATGCTGATTGAAGGCTTGGGTGGTATAGATGTTCTCAATCAGCGGTTCGAATCTTGGGGATTGCGGAGGACAGTTGTCCGCAATCCGCTGCCGGATCTGGAAGGCACTAATACTACAAATCCCAGGGATTTAGCTTATTTGATGGCCCGCATCAATCAAGGGAGTTTGACCTCAGGGCGATCGCGCGATCGGATGTTAGAGATCATGGGGCGGACTGAAACTACGCCTTTGCTCAAACCTGGCTTGGGTGAGGGTGCTACTATTGCCTATAAAACTGGTAATATTGGCTCTATGATCGCTGATGTGGGTTTGATCTCATTGCCGAATGGTAAGCGCTACATTGCTGCTGTGATGGTGAATCGTCCCTTTAATGACGATCGCGCGAGAGAGTTGATCGCTCAAATATCCCGTGCGGCCTACCGAATCTTGGCTCAACCGAACGTTCCTCCCAGTTATCTGCCCGATCCTGCTATCCCGGCCCAGATGGATCCCGAGTTCCCCAAAAACTTGCCCATACAGTCTGTCGAAGCTACTGCTAAGCGAGGCTAATAAGTAGTTGGACAAAATTAATTGCACAAAATCGAGAAAACTTGTTATACTAGATATAGCTACTCGTACATGTAGCAGATTTTTGTCAAACTAACGGGGAGTCGGTTTTCATGCTCATCCCCGGCCAGATATATTTGACATAATATGACGATAAATTAGGAGAAATTAAGAAGGATTTTAATGCGCGAAATAAATGAGCTTTCTGCAAAATTGCTCTTACGAATTTATCATCAAAGTCGCCATCATCAAGTTCGTCAAAGAGCACATTGTTTACTTTTGCGAGATCGAGAACATAAAAAAGTTAAAGAACTTATGGAAATCTTTGATGTTAGTTATAGAACTATCTACAATTGGATTAAAAATTGGGATTCCGAGGGAATGGTCGGACTATATAATAAGTCTGGAAGAGGTCGTAAGCAAACCTTTAGTCTCGAACAAAAAGAAAAAATTAAAGCCTGGACTGAAGAAGAACCGAGGCAATTAAAAAAAGTGGTGGCTAAAATCAAAGAAGAATGGGGAATTGAAACAAGTGTTAAAACTGTTCAGAGAATATTGAAAACAATGAATATGAGTTGGCATCGGATGCGTAAAGGGGTAGCTGTCAGCCCCCCAGCTCAAGAGTATGAGGAAAAAAAAGCACAACTTGAACAACTGAAACTGTTAGACAATTTGGGGGAAATTAATTTGTATTATTTAGATGAAAGTGGGTTTTATTTAATCCCTTGTGTCCCTTATGGATGGCAAAATATTGGGGAATATATAGAAGTACCTAGTCGGAGTAGCCGCAGATTAAATGTATTAGGAATAATGAATCGCCACAATCATTTAGAAGCGTATGTATCTACTCAAAATATTAATTCAGATGTAGTCATAGCTTGTATCGATGCATTTTTTCCCACGAGAATGGAAAAGCAAACAGTAATTGTAGTAGACCAAGCATCTGTCCATACTAGTGATGCTATTCAAGATAAGATTGAAGAATGGAAAGAACGCAATATTACTATATTCCATCTCCCCACTTATTCACCTCATTTGAATTTGATTGAAATCTTGTGGCGGTTTATTAAATACGAATGGATTGAAATCGATGCTTATTCTTGCTGGAAAAACTTAGTTGATTCCGTTGAAACAATCATAAAAAATTTTGGAGAAAAATATGTAATTAATTTTGTCTGACTACTTAGCGCAGGCGGAGTTTGCAGCCTGGTGTTCCCAGGGGTCGCCAGTGGGAACGAGGCTAAGGTGATAATAATTGCCAAATTTCTTGTAGCAGTGGCTCTAGTCCGATCCGGGCAACAGCTGATATGGGAAAAACTGGGGTTTGGCCGAGGATCGCCTGTAACTGGGCTGCGATCGCCCCAACATCAAGGGTATCATCTACTGCATCTACTTTATTGAGGGCGATAATTTGCGGACGAGCTGCTAGCCCTCTACCATAGGCTTGCAATTCCTGTTCGATGATATGATAATTAGCGATCGGGTCTTCACTGGTAACATCAATCAAATGTAGCAGAACTCGGGTGCGTTCGATATGTCGAAGAAACTCGTGACCCAAACCCGCACCGGTATGGGCCCCTGCGATCAAGCCCGGAATATCAGCAAACACGGTGCCATCACCTGTGGGTTTGCGCACAACTCCCAAGCTGGGGACTAATGTCGTAAAGGGGTAATCGGCAATTTTCGGCTTAGCAGCAGATATTACGGAAATTAAAGTAGATTTGCCAGCATTAGGGAGACCAATAATTCCGACTTCAGCTAATAGCTTTAACTCCAAGCGCAAGCTAAATTCTTCTCCGGGTAACCCGGGTAAAGCATATTCGGGGGCGCGGTTGCGGTTACTGAGAAAATGTTGATTTCCCAGACCTCCTTTGCCTCCGTTAGCAACTACGATCGTCTCGGATTCTGCTATAATATCTCCGATGAAATCATCAGTTTCGGCATTATAGATAGCAGTGCCACAGGGAACTTCCAGAATGCGATCGGCCCCATTAGCACCTGTACAATTCTTCGGTCCGCCGCGCTTGCCATTGTCGGCCTTAAAGATATGCTTGTACTTAAAATCCAGCAAAGTTTGCAAATGTGGAGTCCCAACTAAAACCACATCACCACCTTTGCCACCATTTCCTCCCGACGGTCCTCCAGCAGGAACGTACTTTTCGCGGCGAAAAGCTACTAACCCGTCGCCTCCATCTCCCGCCTTAACCTGAATCTCTACTCGATCGATAAATTGCATGGCAAGTTAATTGTTATAGTTGTTTTAAATAAGAATGAAAACAGCACTAAATAGCACAATAATCCCGGATAACTTCATCCAAAGATGTGCCTACAGGTGCATACATTCTGGCTCTCTTTAAGGCACTAAAATCATGCTCAATATCATTGAGGTCGGGAGAGTATTTTGGCAAAAATAATACTTTATGACCTGCTGACTCTACTAAATCTCTAATCACGTTCTTTCTATGAATAGGTGCATTGTCCATGATTAATATTGAAATAATTTTTAATTCGGGTAATAAATATTTTACTAACCAACCTTCAAATCCATCAGCATTTAGACTACCTCTAAATAACATTGGCGCAATTAAATCTTTTTCTTTTTTTCTTCGTCCTGCTACTAAATTTTCTCTGGTTCCCCGTTTCCCTTGTTTTTCTCCATACACTTTTTTACCTTTTTTCGACCATCCATAAATACAAGACTGAATATCCTCAAACCCTGACTCATCAATGAATACAAGACTTTCACTTCCATACATTTTGATAAGGCAAAATTCTATAATACTTTATTCTTTCTTCTCTGTTTCTTTCTCGATACCGGAGTTCTTTTTTTTTTCGGGTAATTTGTATTTTGTTGAGTGCATACCAGATAGCAGTCGGGTGGACTCCAAATTTTTTAGCTCTCTCTATCAATTTGGCATCAGGATTTTCTTGGACATCTTTTTCTAATGCTTTCCAATCCAGTTTTCTCTGACGTCGTTCCACCTTGGTTGGCTCTAGGTTTTGACGATTTAACCATCTGTATATAGTGGCTCGTCCTATTCCAAAAATTTTCGCTGCCTTCGTAATGGAGCCACCATTCTCTAGATAAGTTATAACTTTTTGCCTTAAGTCTAGACTGTACGACATTGTTATCAATCCTTAAAAATATCCTCTTTTTATTTTAGCTTACTTCTGTCTCGTTTTTAATTAAAATAACAATAATTGTCGTTCGTAGTAAGCACTAAAGTGCTTCCGGGTTCGTAGTAAGCACGAAGCGTGCTTCCGGGGTTCGTAGTAAGCACGAAGCGTGCTTGCCAGACGCGATTGGCGCCTAGAGAGGGAGTCCAGGAGATTTCACGTTACCAGGGGACCGCCTGGTAACGTTAGTTTGTCCGGCTCCCGCCTCCCGCCTATGGGTAGTGTAAGCTTTATCATATCTTATATCTTGCGCTATTGTCCGCCACGGGTGTAAACCCAGGATCTTGGGAATTTTGAATTGCTGACTGTGACAGAGACTTGATATAATAGAGTAACTTAAGTTGCGACCTATAAAAATTGAATACAAAAAGCGATGATAAAGAGAATTATTTTCAATTCAAATCCTTTGGATGTAACGGCATGAATTGACTTGGGGAACAAATTAGTTATCCGGGTGAGTTTCATCCCTATTTTAGCCCATTGTCTACCCTTTTGCTAATGATCTCACTACTTGGCTCCTCTCCTAAGTATATTTACTCATTGCATTAGTGGGATGCTCCCGTAGCACCGGCGAAGACAATGACATTTGAGGAATATCGGTTCTACCAGGGAGAACCGGATGTTATCTACGAGCTATTCCGAGGACGTTTGATTGCAATGGCAACACCAACATCATTACATACCAGAATCTGTGATTTTCTCGCCTATATCCTCAAATGTCACTTTGCCAGTCAAGATATCATTAGTTGCGACAAGTTTCACTGGGGTCAGAACAGAAGTAGATTCATCGAGAATTCCAGATGTCGTAGTTTGCTCAGAAGATCTATGGTCCCAATGCTGCGCCGGAGCGGGTGCGGGTATTCTTGAGTTTGGGGAAGTGCCAACCTTAGTAGTTGAAGTAACCAATGAGAACTGGCGGGAAGATTATATCCGCAAACGGGCTGAATATGCCTCGATCGATATTCCCGAATATTGGATAATGGATCCCAATAGGGAGCACGTATGGATTTTGAGTAATCCTGAAGGTCTGGATGGTTACGATCGGGTAGAATATACAAGAGGGCAATCCTTCAATTCTGTGCAGTTTCCGCAACTGGTTTTATCAGTGGATACAGTCCTTTGGCCCCCACTGGTGGAAAATTTAATTAGGGAAGAACAAGCGCGACTGCGACAGGTTCAAGAAAGGGCCGAACAGTTGGCAGCTAAATTAATGGAAATGGGATTAAATCCTGAGAATATTTAGTAGTCAACTGTACTGTACGTTACGCCTTTAGCTAACGCACCCTACTGGCGTGGCACCTCAGTTCCGCTAGCTTATAAAAAATTGCCAGAGGAAGAGAGCAACAATAGGGACAAGACTGTTCTGGAAATGCTCCCGTAAATTTGGTTTCATTTTAATGACTTTTTGGCTATATAAGGACTTTCGGGGTTAACAATCAACTTTTGTTGCTTGGGATCGATAAGCACATCCATATCTTCCATGGGAATTGAACCTAACAATACTTCAGAATCACCAGGTAATACCATAGCCCTGACAGTAGTCGATCGATTTTCAAACTGAACATCTACAGGACCGACAATTTCAAGTCTCGTCTGTGTACCATCCGCTAATTCTGCCACTTGCTCGCCCACCTTGCGCAGATCGAGCTGAGTTTTAATCTGCTGATTGATTGCCAGCATATAAGCACCACTATCTACTAGAGCATTTACCTTGAGTCGCCTAATTTGATCTGCTGGCAATTGGCCCTCTTGGAACAAAACTATATCGGCACCACGAATCAGCTCAATTTCTGCATAAACTAAACCCATCAACTCTACCTCCATCGCCCATCCATACCTTAACTATAGCACAACTTGGTTGGGTTGACGTAAGGAAACCCAACCTACGAACTTACTAGCCGAACTCGATACTGCGAATGTCCGCACCACGGTTACCAATAATGACATCATTGCCTGGGCCACCCTCTAGACGTTCTCGTATCCCAGTCTCGCTATTGAGAAGATTATTACCAATAATCTCTTCAATAACAGGACTGTCATCGGTGATATAAACATTTCAGGGGATAGCTGATTTTTGGTAACTCCGATCGGCGCCAGTCGCTCAAACTCTCCTCTCAGAATTACATTACGTCGTCCACGTGGTATCGCCTCATCACTCTTGCGCGTCAATATCATCGAAAGCACTCAGGTCAATCTTATCTTGGTTATCAAACCTCAAGATTATATCTGTGTCGCGCCTTGAAGCACTTTCAACAACGATTGTATCCTCTTCACGTCTGTTCAGTTGTCAGCCTAAAAGTTGCCATAACTCCTACCTCTGTTAATACTACAACGGAGGTCTCACTTGTCTATTTCGCGTCAGACTATGCTCCTGCTATGCCACGCAAGCCCGTACAGCTTCTCCATTAACATCATCGGATCTTCTCCATCATATCCACAGAAGACCCACAATGTCAACCCCCCCTTCAAAATTTATCATCTCCTTGACGCTGCCCCACCGGCGATCATCTATCTATAAGGTCCCCACGCCCCCATCTCTTCTCCGGTGCGATCGCCTCCCAGACCGGTGGAGTCTCGGTTGTCTTGTAGCCGCGATCGGGGTAGGTTGGGTTTCCGAACGTTACTTAACCTATAGCAATTCCCAATCAGTTGTCAAAGTTGAGAAACCAGGTTTGGCTCCTCGTTACCTGGTTTCTGGGCATTGGGTACATCTCATTTTTACAAATATCGCCTCCGGGGCCAAGCATATGGCTGCGCCACCCTGCCCTCACGCCCCTATCTCTTCTCTCCCAGCGAGGGTGCGATCGCCTCGTTCGTAGTAAACACTTTAGTGTTTTGCCTCCCCTTGCCGATCGCTTAACCGATCGTTAACCAACCCAAAACCAGATCGCGACCGTGTTCGACAATGTAATTCCGCGCTCCTGCAAGCCCATACAGCTTCTCGATTAACATTACCTGGGCTTCTCCATCATATCCACAGAAGACCCACAATGTCAACCCCCCCTTCAAAATTTATTATCTCGTTGACTTTACCCTACCAATGATTATCTATTTATGAGATCCTCACCTCCCGATTTCCTCTCGGGAGGGTGCGATCGCCTCTCCTACCGGTGGAGTCAGTGAGCGGCGATCGCGTACCAGGCCCATCAGCATTGAGCTACATAAGAGTTGGGGTTTCCTGGTCGTCAACCCAACCTACGAACTATTGCCCCACTGTAGGATGTGACGAATATTTACAAGTATTTTAACCATTTGCTAGGATGCTTTGCCTTGTATTTCACAAACCAATCACAGAGGGGATAAAGCAGAATGATCGTGATTATCGAAAGATTGTAAATCATTGGTAAATCATATCCATAGTCGGCTGGCATCAGGCGGGAGACTAAAAAGGGCATAGTAATTGCTTTTATCCCATATTTAGGTAAAGCCAGTAAAATGGCAGCAAAATGGATGAGCCAAATGTGGACTATATAAAAAAATAAAGGAACCCGACCGAATAACACTAGAGGGTTAAAAATCCTCCATCTCTGCTTTTCAAACAGGTAAAGCAATAGCATTGCCAGACCTAGTGTGATTAACAAATAAAGCAATGACGGTGGATATTTATGACAGTTGATAAATGATAGTATGGTATAGGAAAAATTGCTTTGCACTGACCAAGGGTGCGGATCGCCATATACATTCAAGGCGCGGAGAACTACAAAGCCAGTAATTAAACCCAGTCCTAACCGCCGTAACAGTCGCAGCCTCTGAGTTTTTCCCATGTTAAATACAGTCCCAAATGCATAACCTGTTGCCATCACTCCAACCCAAGGAATGAGGGGATAAGAAATGAACAATTTTTTATTAGCAAAAAGTGTGAACATTTTTTGTTCGTGAAGTACCGCCCACAACCAACCCCATCTTCCTAGTTGTTCCGCCTGAATATGATCGAATAAATTGTGTCCACCTATGAGCAAAATGCCTATTGCAGATATCACGGGAATTGGCAAATAAATTAATGCTGCTAAAACGACCATCGACCAACCAATTGCCCATATTACCTGTGCCATAGAAAAAGAGTATGTTGGATCGAATAGCCAGCCAAAACGTACTACTGTCAATTCCAGAAACACTAACCACAGGCCACGAACGATCAGATACTGTGAAAGTGCTTGCTTACTTTGCGGTCGGTTCCTAAAATAAAGATAGGCTGCTACCCAGCCAAAAATATAAATGTAGGGGCGCACAAATGCGTAACCCAGCGCGTGAGAAACAGAGGTACGTTTGTCTGGGTCAAATCTGTAGGGCGGAAGCCAACATTAGAGAAAAAATGTCGCACATGATCTAGCACCATTAAAATCATCACCAGTCCCCGCAACATATCTATTGATATCACTCGCTTTGTTCGTAACTGGTCTGTGCCAGGAGTTTCACTGTTTGAAAAACTCATGTTTTGTTTTAATCCTCCTCATTTTTACCTTGACATTCAATGGTTGTCCGCAACAATTCGTTATCAAACGGCCGATACAGCTTCGAGATTAACCCAATTTCAACAATAGCACGATCGGGGCTAGTGGGCGATCGCCCACCAGCGCAACTAAGAACCACCTTCTCGATAAGCACGAATCATGGCCTGAGTTCCCAGTTCGCCACCGATACCGCCATCGAGTTCTTTAACTATCTGTAAAAAGCGATCGGCCATATCCATTCCGGGCAAAATCTGACCAGAAGACTGAAGACTTTCCCGTACCAACCTCAAGTCTTTAAGAAGATGCTTGATCGCGAAACCAGGTGCCAAGTCAGCGTCAGCAATTTTCGGTCCCAAGTTTGACAGCGCCCAAGACCCCGCCGCACCTTTGCTACAAACTTCTACCATTAACATGGGGTCAATTTCCTGTTGTTCTGCCAGTTTGATCGCTTCGCATAAACTCATTATATTGACGGCACAAAGCACCTGATTGCAGAGTTTCACCGCCTGACCGCTACCTACTGGTCCGCAAAGGCGAATTGTCTTTCCCATGATTTCAAATAAGGGCTTGCATTCGGTAAAATCTTGCTCGTCGCCCCCTACCATAATTACCAGGGTGCCTTTTTGCGCCCCGATGTCCCCCCCAGAAATTGGCGCATCCAAAAAGCGCAGTTGACGTTGTTGCAGTTCGGCGCCAATTTTCCGCGCTGCTACGGGCCCGATCGTACTCATATCTACCACTAAAGTTCCCGGTTGGGCAAATGCCGCCGCCCCTTCCGGTCCGAGGATGACAGCTTCCACGTCGGGTACGTCCCCCACGCAGGTGAAAATTACCTCAGCGGACGACACCGCCTCCTGAATGGATGATACCACTTGCGCCCCCGCACTTGCAGCAATTTCCACTCCGGGCCGATCGCTCGTGCGATTCCAGGCCATTACCTGGAGACCGCTGCGTGCCAGATTAGCGGTCATGGGACCGCCCATCATGCCGAGTCCGAGAAATGCAATTTGTTTGTGCATGGTATAATTCGACTATGGACAACAATCTAGTTGATCAGCTAGATTTCCGACAAGTAATGACCGATGACACAATTTTGATTGATCATCGATCTAGAGAAGCTAAGACAAGGTGCTTGCAAATGAACTCAACTAAAGAATTATTACACCATAGCATTGACCGATTGAGCGAAGCCGAAGCCCGACAAACTCTGGAGTTTGTCCAAAGTTTACAGCCAAGCAGCAACTTACCCCCAACTTTAAGGCGCTTAGCGCTAGATCCAGCGTTCAAGATTACTCCTGGAGGATTATCAGCTTTTCCCGTCGTCAAACCCATCCAGGCTAAAGGGATCGCCGCCTCTAAATTATTGGTGGAGGAACGACGGTGATTTTTTACTATATGGATGCTAGCGCCTGGGTAAAATGCTACCTTCAAGAAACTGGTCGGGCAGCGGCGTCTTCCGCATGCTCTTGTCCTGAAGGACATGCGCTGCGCGCACGCTACGCGATCTGCATGCTCCAGACACCGGTCGAACAACTGCGGCGTCTTCCGCATGCTCTTGTCCTGAAGGACATGCGCTGCGCGCACGCTACGCGATCTGCATGCTCCAGACACCGAACGTTCGTTACCTCCGATCGCAAGCTAAAGGATGCGGCCAGAGCGTCGGGTCTGGATGTTATCGATCCAGAAGAACAACAGCTCCCAATTTCACCATAGCGGTATCGCGGTATCGCGGTATCGCGGTATCGCGGTATCGCGGTATCGCGGTATCGTGGTATCGCGGTATCGCGGTATCGTGGCGCTTGCCTCGGGATGCAGCGATCGCGTGATTTGAGGAACAATATCCGAGCATACCATCTCTTACTATCATAACTTACAGAATAATTACATGCTCAATCTTAGAAAAGCTCGGATTGTCTTAACAATCTGTATCTGGCAATTAACAGCGGTGCCATTTCTGGCTGCTGCTGCCAAGAGTCCCCAGCATACTGTGGCCCAAAACCCATCCCTTTGTCCCGGTCAACTGGCTGCGGAAATAAATGGGATCGTCTCACGCCCCCAATTCCGCCGTCAGCGTTGGGGAATTTTAATCCGACCTTTATTCTCGTCCCAGACTCTCTACAGTCGCGATGCGGAAAAATACTTCGTTCCCGCTTCTAATGCTAAACTGCTAATTACCGCCGCCGCCTTACATCAGTTGGGTGCAGACTATCGGATTAGAACCTCAGTTTATCAGGACAGTTTAGGCGTCCGAGTCGTGGGCCGGGGAGACCCCAGTTTAGATCCTGCCCAATTACAAAGCTTAGCACAACAGCTCGACGGAATTCGCCGCATCAACCAACTCATTGGCGATGACTCTTACTTTCAGGAAGCAACTATCAATCCTAGCTGGGAATGGTCAGACGTGCAAGCTGGCTATGGCACCGCAGTTAATAGCTTAATCGTCAATGAAAATGCGATCGCCTTTACCCTGTTTCCCCAAGGGGTAGGGGAACCCTTGCGAGTCGAGTGGGACGATCCTGTGGAGGGGTTTGGCTGGAGAATTGAGAACAATTCCCGATCGGTTGCAGCCACAGAACCAGAATTTATCGCCGTCGGACGAGATTTACGCCGTCGAGTCTTACGAGTCAGGGGACAACTGCGATCGGGGGCCCCATCAGAAGATGCAGCCGTAGCAGTAGTCGATCCAGCGAATAATTTTCTCCAGCATTTCCGCCGGGCCTTAGCCGCTGAAGGCATTACCGTTCTCCGGACAGCAGTAACATCTAAAAGTCAACCCCCAACCCGAGAAATAGCCGCCGTAGAATCTCCACCATTATCAGAACTCTTGCAAGAGATCAACCAATGGAGTAATAATCTCTATGCTGAGGCATTATTGCGAGTCCTGGGTGCCACAAATCGGCGAGAGAAAAACAGTCTCAAGGTGGTAAAACTCATCTTAACCGAATTGGGAGTTAACCCAGAAAGTTACATCCTTACGGACGCCGCTGGGTTATCCCGTCACAACCTCGTGACTCCAGAAGCATTGGTGCAAACTCTCCAGCTTATGGCCCGATCGCCCGCAGCAGCAGAGTATCGCGCCTCCCTCGCAGTTGCGGGAGGTAGAGAAGGTTCCCTCAGAAGTCGCTTTCTCGGCACGCCCGCTGAAGGAATGCTTCAGGGGAAAACAGGTTTGTTGAGTGGCGTCGCAGCAATGTCGGGATATCTGGATGTTCCCGGGTACGATCGCCTGGTTTTTAGCATCATTATCAATCAGTCCGATCTCTCTGGGGCCCAGTTGCGCCAGGCGATCGATGAGATAATTGTACTGCTGACTCGCCTGCGACGCTGTTAATTGTTAATTTTCAATTGTTAATCGTTTTGTTAATTGCCAGGAAAGGAAGCAATTACACGACCTTCGCAATTCCCCATTTGCAATTAACAATTCCCTAACCTTTCATAAGTGCCACCTCATACCGCTTGCCGTTCTTTTTTAACTTTAAAGAACTACAATCCTGCAAAAATTTATTAAATTTACTCCCTAAATTTAATCTCCTCATAGTCTTAGTCACGGTATGACCATATCGCTTTTGGAATTCCGTTCCCACCTTTGAAATATTAATATATGAGCCAGAAGATTGAATTGTTAAACTTTGGACAATATCAACCATTACCTTCTCCATATCTGCCCGGGAATTAATTTCCGAAACCTGCTTCTTCACATCTTCTGCTTCCAACTTAATTCCCAAAAGACTCCGGAGTTGTAAGCTTTGGCAAGACTGCAAAAACTTGCTGACATAAGGCGCTAGCTTTAAGCGCTTAATAATTGCATTCGCAGATTCTCCGTAGACCTTATGCAATTCTTTACTGATGTTGACCACAGTTAGCTTCATGGGCGGTTGCTTGCGCAGCATTCCCTCAATAGTTACGATCATTGCCTTTTCTAAATCTTCCCGGGAATCGATCAGAGTGGGTCCAGCAGTCGGTTCAGCAGTCGGTTCCGCTAAGGGCTGTGGTTCGGGAGCGATCGAGTAATTTGCCAGTTCCGAAATATGCAAGCGGTGTCGTTCTTCAAACAGGTGAGCAACAGCAGACAACTGGCCGATACGCTCGTTAATAGAGGCATGTTCTGCGGCCAGCAGGTGCTCAACTTGTTGCACCAGCCCAGCAAAATCGGGAATTTCCGACTTCATAGACAAGGAATAGTGATTTTTCTCCCCAGTCAGTCGATTTTCCACAGTCAAGTTCTTGTTTTCTTTGCGCACCCGATAGACAGTCAAGCCTTGGGTTTGCAATTCATTACAGAGGTGGGTTAACAGCCAATCAGAAGAACAGACAAAGACTTCTTTCGCATCGGGATAATGGCGAGAGACCCCAGCCCCCATAGCCAGCATTTGCGCATCCGCACTATTCTTGCCTAAGGGGACGTGAATCAGTTGATAGCCCTGTTCGTAGAATTCAGGATCTTTATCTGCGGGCATTTTTCTCCAGTTAGCAAAAGCAATCTTCACTTGCAGGGGATAGTTGCCGATCCCGCTCAAGAACCGCTCCAGATTAGCATCAAACTTGTTCAGGTTTTCCGCATCCAGCAGTAAAATAGCGATGCCTGACTCTGGTTGAGCTGGAGGTGGTGGCAACTGGGGCAAATTTTGCTGCCCTAATTGGGCGGCGGCGTCGCGAAACTCGTTACTATTCAGGGTTTCCAGCAGTACAGAAGCTAAAAGACTTAGCTTATCCCGGTCCTGGGGGACATCGGGCTGTGCCAGGACGGGCAAGGATACAGTTTCAGCAGCAGTCTCCTGGACCTCGTCAAGCACCCGCACCAGTTCGGCTGATTTGGGATAGAGGAAATTACGTCCGCAGTCTTTGCAGCGGTATCTCTGCCTGTCGCCAGCACGACCGTTTTTATGCAGGTTGGTGGATTCACATTTGGGGCATTGCATGATACTGCTATTCAGATCGCATTCAGCAGCAGTCTCCTGGACCTCGTCAAGAACCCGCACCAGTTCGGCTGATTTGGGATAGAGGAAATTACGTCCGCAGTCTTTGCAGCGGTATCTCTGCCTGTCGCCAGCACGACCGTTTTTACGCAGGTTGGTGGATTCACATTTGGGGCATTGCATGATATTGCTATTCAGATCGCATTAAATCTATAGTTGCTAACAGGGCATAATTAGATCGACAAGCTTTACAAATCTTAAAACAATGGCGAGAGATTTACGGGGATTCATCCAGTTGCTGGAAGGGCGGGGACAACTGCGGCGGATAGACGCCTTGGTCGATCCTGACTTAGAAATTGCCGAGATTGCCAACCGGATGCTGCAACGGGGGGGACCCGGGTTGCTGTTTGAACGGGTCAAGGGCGCATCCTTTCCCGTTGCGGTCAACCTGATGGGGACCGTCCAGAGGATCTGCTGGGCGATGAACATGCAGCATCCCCAGGAGTTGGAGGAACTGGGAAAAAAGTTGGCGATGCTGCAACAACCGAAACCCCCAAAGCAGATTTCTCAGGCGATCGACTTTGGGAAGGTGTTGTTTGATGTAGTGAAGGCCAAACCAGGACGGGACTTTTTCCCCCCTTGTCAGCAGGCGGTCATCGGGGAAAATGAGTTAGACCTCAACCAGTTACCCCTGATCCGTCCCTATCCCGGGGATGCTGGCAAGATTATCACCCTGGGTTTGGTCATCACTAAGGACTGCCAGACGAAAACTCCCAATGTCGGAGTCTATCGCTTGCAGTTGCAATCTCGCCATACCATGACAGTACATTGGTTATCGGTGCGGGGTGGGGCCCGTCACCTCCGCAAAGCAGCAGAAAATGGCAAGCAGTTAGAAGTGGCGATCGCCCTCGGCGTGGACCCCCTGATTATCATGGCAGCGGCCACACCCATTCCAGTAGACTTATCAGAATGGCTATTTGCCGGGTTATACGGAGGCACGGGAGTCAAGTTGGCCAAATGCAAGACCCTAGATTTAGAAGTGCCCGCCGACTCTGAGTTTGTCTTAGAAGGGACAATTACCCCAGGGGAAGTCTTGCCAGATGGTCCCTTTGGCGATCATATGGGATATTATGGCGGACGGGAAGATTCCCCCCTGATCCGCTTTCACTGCATGACCCATCGCCAAGACCCCATCTATCTCACCACCTTCAGCGGGCGTCCCCCCAAAGAAGAAGCAATGATGGCGATCGCCCTCAACCGCATCTACACCCCCATTTTACGGCAACAAGTTTCAGAAATAGTCGATTTCTTCCTCCCCATGGAAGCCCTGAGTTACAAGGCCGCGATCGTTTCCATTGACAAAGCTTATCCCGGACAAGCGCGACGGGCGGCCTTAGCCTTTTGGACGGCCTTGCCCCAATTTACCTATACCAAATTTGTGATTGTCGTGGATAAAAATATCAACGTGCGGGATCCGCGCCAGGTCGTCTGGGCGATCGCCTCCAAAGTTGACCCCAGGCGGGATGTATTTATTTTACCGAATACGCCCTTTGACAGTTTAGACTTTGCCAGTGAGAAAATCGGCTTAGGGGGACGGATGGGGATTGATGCGACCACGAAGATTCCCCCAGAAACGGAACATGAATGGGGCGCACCGCTGGAGTCCTCTCCAGAGGTAGCAGCGATGGTAGAAAGACGCTGGCAAGAATATGGCTTAGATGATGTAGAGTTAACAGAGGAGGTTGACCCCAACCTGTTTGGCTATGATATGCGGTAAACTGAAAAATTTAAAATTTTAAATTTAAAATTGAGATTTGAGAATTGAAAACCAATAACTGACAACTAACAACTGATAACTAACAACTGATAATTGATAAGTGGTGAATAATCAATGTTATAAAAAAAACCATCAGAACCCATTTAAAACAAAAATGGTGTCCTCATCACCAGAAATGTGCTCGATCTTCAGGGCGAACGGTATCAAATTCGCTATATTGATAGTATTAAGACGAGCAAAAAAAATCCAGAAAAAAAACTAAAACTGATTTTTCTGAAGTGGGTAATTTATTTGGGAGTTCTAGTAGTAATTGGGTGTATTAATCAGACGTGTAGAATTGGTATTACTCGGTTTGTCATTGATTTATATGGGCAATTACAAGAATGAAAAACTGAAGTATCTGAAAATCACCTACACAGTTAGTATGACGACAACTGTCGGCAAAGAACTCAGCTACAGTTGTTCAGACGGTGCGGAAATTCAAGAAATACTAGTAGCTATGGAAACAGCACTGAATCAATTGTAATAGATATTTGCTTGTCCCGATCGGGCAGTTGGCTAATATCTCCGGACCAACTGACTATATACTGTAAACTAAACCAATAAATCCCGTCGGGGCTTGAACTCCTCGATCTGCCGCAACTTTTCATAAACTTCCCGTTCTTCTGGACTAATCTCCTTAGGAATAACAACCTGAATTTCCACAATTTGGTCGCCACGTCTGCCCCTGCTATCAGGATAACCCTTATTAGCAAGGCGTAAGCGTTGACCGGGGGAAACTCCCGGCGGCACATTCATTTTCACCAACCCATCCAGAGTCGGCACTTCCATCGACCCCCCTAACACCGCTTCACAAGGAGTCACAGGTAGTTGACAGTAAATATCAGAACCTTCCAACCCAAAGAACTCATGAGGTGCTACGGTAATTTTTAAGAATAGGTCTCCTCCCCCAAGACCTTGATTCCGCAGTCGGATCCGCTGCCCAGTTACCATCCCCGGCGGCATCTCTACCTCGATCGATCGGCCATCTTCCAGACGAATGCGT
Organism: Hormoscilla sp. GUM202; assembly: GCA_005518205.2. GTDB lineage: Bacteria > Cyanobacteriota > Cyanobacteriia > Cyanobacteriales > Desertifilaceae > Hormoscilla. Next base: position 97,054 of record RFFC02000007.1, on the reverse strand, counting down.
TCATTTCCCCCCAAAAAAGCCTTTTCTAAAGGTATAGTCAGTCGCGCCTCCACATCCCGGCGAGCCGGAATTGTGTTATAGGTTTTCTTAGTGCTGCGCCGATAAGAATCAACAGAATCATCCGTTACCCGATCGCGTTCCCCCGTGGGGGCACCCACCTTAACTTCCCGGCGCCGGTTGAGCAAGCTGTCCAAAAAGCCATCAAAAGTGGAGAATTGCTTGAAATACTCCATCTCTTCGGCGGACAAGCGACTCGAACCTTTGCTATAACGTCCGTTTTTACCCCGCAACTTCTGGTACTGCACGAAGCGACTGAACCGATCGTATTGCGATCGCCTATTTGGATCTGAGAGAACCTCATAAGCTTCCCCAATATCTTTAAACTTTTCCTCCGCCTCCTTATCTCCGGGATTCATATCCGGATGGTACTGCCTCGCCAGTTGCCGGTATACCTTTTTAATTTCATCCGCCGAAGCATCTCTGGCAACTCCCAGAATCTCATAGTAATTCCGAAAGTTTTGCATCGTTAGTGGTTTTTGCTGATTCTTCATTCTGCCACCACATCAATTGTAAGTTGTAAGTTGTAAGTTGTAAGTTGTAAGTTGTAAGTTATTCCGGACAGGCGCAGCGCCCGTCCACCCTTCCGGAAAAATCGGATTGGGCAGGCCATCATCTGCCCGGACTACAGCACCTGACTATAACCACTCATCATCATCATCCCAGTCCTCATTATCATTATAATTGCTATACCTATTGCTATTGCTACTATAGCGAGGTCTGACAGAATCGGATGGTCGGCGATAGCTTCTTGATGTTGGTGTTCCATAGTCGTCCGAGCGCCGATCGCGATCGCGATCGGCATCTACCGAGAAAGTGCGACGAATAGAACCAAACAAATCATCATCATCTTCCTCACTCAAGCGCAGACGGACTTCCCGGTTCAGATCGTAGAGGACATCCTGCAAATCAGCGCCCACCTGGTCTATGCCCCGATCGTCATTGCGTCTGAGACTATCCCGCAACTCCTCAATTAAGGGGTCAATTTGGCGACGATATTGATTAGCAAACTGCATGCCAAAATCCAGAGTCGCTTCTCTGAGTTGCCGTTCGGACCGGACAATTAAAGCCTCAGCGCGATTGCGCTTTTCAATCCGTTCCCGCCGTTCTCGGTCAACTTGAGCATATTTTTCCGCCTCGCGGATCATGCGATTAACTTCCTCTTGAGATAGAGTCGAAGCCCCTTGAATCGTAATACTTTGCTCCCGACCTGTAGTTCTATCCAAAGCCGTGACCTGCAAGATCCCATTAGCATCGATATCAAAGGACACTTGAATCTGAGGGACGCCTCTCGGGGCCGGGGGGATCCCAGTTAACTTGAACCGTCCCAGAGACTTATTATTCCCTGCCATCTCCCGTTCCCCTTGCAGGGCATGGACTTCCACCAAAGTTTGATTATCCTGTGCCGTCGAGAAAATATCCGAACGCCGCACGGGTATAGTAGTGTTACGAGGAATCAGCTTCTTCATCACCCCATTAGCCGTTTCCAGTCCCAGGGATAGGGGAGTCACGTCCAACAGCAGCACGTCTTTCACCATCCCCGAGAGGATGCTAGCTTGAATTGCCGCACCAACAGCCACCACTTCATCGGGATTGACATTTTGATTGGGTTCTTTATCGATGAAGCTACGCACCAACTGTTGCACTAAAGGAATCCTCGTCGAACCGCCAACCAGAACCACTTCATCTATTTGCACCGGACTCAAACCAGCATCCTGTAAAGCTTGCTTAATCGGTCTTCTCAGGCGACTCACCAAGTCGCCGCATAAATCTTCAAACTGAGAACGGGTCAGCCTGGTTTCTAAATGCTTAGGACCGTCAGCCGTAGCAGTGATGAAGGGGAGATTGATGTCCGTAACGCTGACCCCAGATAGTTCAATCTTCGCTTTTTCCGCAGCTTCCAGCAACCGTTGCAAAGCTTGGCGATCGTGACGTCTCAAATCTATACCTTCCGCTTCCAGAAACTGCTCCGCCAGCCAGTCAACAATCCTTTTATCAAAATCATTGCCCCCCAGTTGGGTATCGCCGCTGGTAGCCTTGACCTCAAACACCCCATCCCCGACATCCAAGATCGAGACATCAAAGGTACCCCCACCCAAATCGAACACCAGAATAGTCTGATAATCCCGGCGTTCCAATCCATAGGCCAAAGATGCCGCCGTCGGTTCATTCAGAATCCGCTTCACCTCCAAACCAGCAATCCGTCCCGCATCTCGGGTCGCCTGTCGCTGAGAGTCATTAAAGTAAGCAGGGACAGCAATCACCGCACCGGTCACCGGTTCTCCCAGATAACGACTGGCATCATCTGCCAACTTCCGCAGAATCATGGCCGAGATTTCTTCGGGGGCAAAGTCCTTCTTGAGGCGGGGACATTTAATTTTAATATTGCCCACCTCATCCCGACGGATAGTGTAGGGTACGCGCTTCGACTCTGGACTGAGTTCGTCATACTTGCGACCGATAAATCGCTTCACAGCGTAGAACGTATTTTGAGGATTGAGTACCGTCTGCCGCCGTGCCATTTGTCCGACAACTAACTCTCCATCCTTGCTAAAGCCAACCACTGAGGGAGTAGTCCGCATCCCTTCTGCATTGGCAATTACCAATGGTTTGCCAGCTTCCATCACAGCTACCACTGAGTTAGTTGTCCCCAAGTCAATGCCGACTACTTTGCCCATGCGTTACTTTTCTCCTCGCGTATCTTCATCTAATTCTCTCTTGCGTAGGACGGGCCGATCGCCCGTCCCAGTCATATCCGCACCGATCGCGATCGGTACTGACAGCTAAGTTGACAACACTTGCTGGAATTATTCTATCTTGTTGCTTGCGATGCACGGGGGGGCGGCTGCTCGGGGGCGGAGATTTACATCGGGCTGCAACTTCTCAGACCAAGCCGATCGTGGCATAATTTTGGTTCGGTGACGGTATGGTGGATTACTGTCCGCTGAGTTTGCCCGCGAGCAGATAGGTAGTCATTGGGCCTTTACCTTTGATATTGATTGGTCCCCGTGCTGTAAACTGATACTTATCCCGTAGCAGTTCATAGGTAGAAGCAGAGACTTGAATGGTTCCTGGTATGCCATGAGATTCCATGCGGCTAGCGGTGTTCACGGTATCCCCCCAGAGATCGTAAATGAACTTTTTGGTGCCAATCACCCCTGCTACCACCGGTCCACTGTGAATGCCGATGCGGATCTGCAATGCTTCGCCAGTGTCACTATTAAATTCGGAAAGCCCCTGTTGCATATCCAGGGCCATTTCGGCGATCGCCTCGGCGTGGTCACTGGTAGGTACGGGCAAACCACCCACTACCATATAGGCATCCCCGATCGTCTTAATTTTCTCCAACCCATGCAGTTCGCTGAGGTGATCGAAATTCGAGAAAATCAGATTCAGGAGTTCTACCAGTTCCGTCGGCGATCGCCGAGCCGAAATTTCTGTAAAGCCTACGATATCAGCAAACATCACCGTCACACGATCGAAGCTTTCCGCGATCGCGCTTTGAGCTTTTTTCAGGCGATCTGCAATTCTCGCTGGCAATATATTATGTAATAATCGTTCCGTTTGCAGCTTTTGATAGCGCAGGGCCGCATCCATTTGCTTGCGTTCAGTTATGTCGATCTCCGTCCCTAATATCCGCTGGACAACTCCTGCCTCATTACAAATACATTCTCCCCGACCATTAATATGTCTGATGGAACCATCTGGTCGCACAATTCTCAAGTCTAATTCATAGGCTTCCGGGTGTGGTCAAAAGTAGTTGATAGAGCAAAGGATAAATTTTGGAGTCCCCCAATTTATGATAATCATTATCATTCTCGCGAACTCAGGACAACTTGGGATTACAAGACATGTATTCAGGAGATAGTATTTCGTAAGATCCGTACAAGCAAGGAGGGCAATTTATAACGTCTAATTTGCCAGCAGTGTACGTGGCAATGCACTCGTGCGGCTCCTTCCGAGTGCGCATGGTGACTAGGTTTCTTGCTGCACTCGTGTGATGTGCGCTGCGATCTGGAGTACCCTCATTATCCACTCTATAAGCTTATTCCCTGTCAAGTGGGTGTGGTCAAAAGTAGTTGATAGAGCAGAGGATAAATTTTGTCCGTCAATTATGATAATCATTATCATTCTCTTTTACCCAAAAATCCTTGGTAGCCCTTGATATATGTACAAGAATCTAGAGTTGACGCATTAAGCATTTTCGTAATATCCGTACTTGCATTCGCCGAAAAAAGATGGCAGTATTGATAATAGGGATGAAATTAATTATCAACACTGCCATGAATCAAGATTATACTTCTGTTATCACATTTGTCCTAAGTTGTTCAATGCTATTTGCGAGCGAGAATCTTCTTTGGTGAATAAGAGCCATATACTAGACGGAGAAATTTTTCAACTATTACGCAAGATTGGCTTGCAACTAATGTCGATGATTTTGAGCTACTTAAGTTCTCAACTGACGACAGATGACTTGGAAAAAGGGTATCATGTTCATCGTCACATAAGAGTAAACTATTTCGTGCTGTTTGGTCCTATAGAAGTAGAATCACCCTATATGTGGAACCGCGACAAAAAACCGGGAAATCGTCCGGTCAAAAACCAATTAAGCATTACTGAGGGAGGACGTTCTCCAGCGTTAGAAAAAGCTTTGGTATCTTTGGGAATCAATCAATCTTATCAACAAGCGGCTAAACAATTTGAACAACACTATGGATGGAATATAGATCGCTATCGAATCAGAAGAGCGGTAGCCAAAATCGCTCCCCTTGCAGAGGAGTATGTTTCTCAACGACTAGAGCTTTCAAGGGCAGAATATGATAAACCCCTCTCAGTTAGACCTGGAGTCGATCGAATTTTAGTGGAACTTGATGGTAGTCATATTCGTACTGGTATTTTCCAATCAGCTCAAAATCAACAGTTAACAAAAAAACGGCAAATTCCTGAAAAAAAGCGGACTATCGAGTGGCGCGAAGTCAGAGTTGGTTTGGCTCGCCCACTTGAAAACAAAGAAAAACGCACTTTTGTGGCTAAGATGAGTAAGTATCCTCAAGTTGTAAATCAATTGGTAAGTGCAGCAATAGATCAAGGGATGTCGCTACTTAGTAACGTCTATGCAGTCGGAGATGGTGCTCAGGGGCTATGCTCAGAACTAGAAGAACAATTTTTCAACTTGCAATTTATCCTAGATCGTTGTCATCTCAAACAACATCTTTATGAAACCGCTGAAGCTCTGGGGGTAGAAGGAAGCCAAAAACAAAATTTGGTAAATGAAGAACTATCGCGTATTGACGCCGGAAAAGTACAGGAAGTGTTGACAAACTTCAAAGAATGTCTGGAACGCGATGATGGGAAGCGCCAAAGGTAAAGAGCGTTTATCCCGTTTGTATAAGGATCTTAAACGGTATAGTAATTGCATTAATTATAAGGTAGTGATAAACATGTAGTGATGTGATGGCTAGTCTGTCCCAATAGGTGTGGGGATGTGGCATTTTCAATTTTTCGGCTGGGACGTCAATGCCTGAAATATCGTTATTTGACTTGCCGTTGGATGCCACTATTGCGATCTCCGTCTGAGCTTTCTTGTGCTAACATCACTACTTGTGACCCACTACCAATTATAACCATTTTATCTCAAACGGCTTACCCATAGGCTCAGGAGAAATTGAAAGTGCGCATCGCTATATTCCTCAAAAGAGGTTAAAGATTCCTGGAGCAACTTGGCATCCTGACAATATTAATCCTCTGTTAGGGTTGCTCATTCTACAAGCTAATAATTGGTGGTCAGATTTTTGGCAAAAAGAAACCCTCGGAGCCCAAATACCAGCGTAGTAATAACCATACCTTCGGTGTTAAAAAGTTTGACTGTTTCAAGACATCTACTTGACAGGGAATAAGCTTATAGAGTGGATAATGAGGGTACTCCAGATCGCAGCGCACATCACACGAGTGCAGCAAGAAACCTAGTCACCATGCGCACTCGGAAGGAGCCGCACGAGTGCATTGCCACGTACACTGCTGGCAAATTAGACGTTATAAATTGCCCTCCTTGCTTGTACGGATCTTACGAAATACTATCTCCTGAATACATGTCTTGTAATCCCAAGTTGTCCTGAGTTCGCGAGAATGATAATGATTATCATAAATTGGGGGACTCCAAAATTTATCCTTTGCTCTATCAACTACTTTTGACCACACCCTAGGCTTCCCCATCTGCGATCGCCTTATTAAACTTTTTTTCCCATTTTTTTCTGTCTTGATAGTGAACATGTTGTAACTGTTCTGCATAAGTCGGTGCTGACAATCTCGGGTACATACCATAAATGCGGAACATTTCATCTGACCAACTCATCCTTTTAGTGACCACATCAAATGTCCAACTACCCACATGGGCTATTTTTTGAGCTTCTGCCAGGTTATATTCGCTTTGCCGCAATGCCTCTTCCGCTTGCATGCGCTTAGTTATATCTCGAAAAATACCACGATTAGCAACTGCTATTCCCTCTACAAACTTACAGTTTGCATTCCCTTCTACCCAGATTTTATTTCCTTGTTTCGTAATCAACTCCGCTTTCAATTGATCCACCTTTTCTCCTGACATCACTTGCTTCCAGCGAGCGCTCACCTCCTCTTTACAATCTGGATGAATTATATCAAATAAATTCAGTTTCGCCACTTCTTATTCGCTATATCCCAGCCGCTCTCGCCACGCACTATTAACATACAAAATTATTCCATCCGCCGCTACACTCTGAATCATATCGCTAGCATTTTCAAATATATCTCTATATCTTTCTTCGCTTTCTTGCCAAGCTAATTCTGCGCGTTTACCCTTAATAAACTCTCCCAACTGGCTCCCGATTTTTCGGGCCGTCCGCAGCGCAATCGCGTAGCGTGCGCGCAGCGCAATCGCGTAGCGTGCGCGCAGCGCAATCGCGTAGCGTGCGCGCAGCGCAATCGCGTAGCGTGCGCGCAGCGCAATCGCTGCCGTCGTTTGCAGCAAATCTTCATCAATTTCTTTTTCTTCCTTGCTATAGAAACTAATCACCCCCAATACTTCACCATCGCTTTTGATCGGAAACCCAAATGCCGCGTGCAGTCCCTCTTTAGCAGCTATCTTGGAGCGGGTCAGCGAGCCATCGTCGGCCACATCCTTAATCCATTGTGAGGAACAACTTGCCCAAATTTTGCCCTGCAATGCCACTCCCCGGGGCATTGTTATCAACTTAGCCATCGCTCTAAATTCTGGTATATTTACCGATGGCCGTACCCAACTCTCTACACATCTCAGGTATTGGGAATTATCTTTTTCCTGGTATTCTTGGAGATTGAGATTCTCTGTTATCTCTTCCTCTTCATCTTTTGTTGGTCTCCAGAATTCCCCTATATCCCACTCCATGCTCTCACCTATCATACATATTTTTTTTGATATCATCCTCTACCTACTCTCCTTTCCCTACTGGCATAAACATTTCAAATCTAACACATCTACTCAACTATTTCTGGCGGTGAAGAAGCCTTCACATCCGGCGGTGATTTTGCCTTTCCAAAAACTTGCAATCGCCGTGAAGCCACCGTTCACGCGACTTGTAGAAAATCGTGAGTTCTCAGTGGAGCGAGCACTGAAGGCATAAAACTGCCTTGCCTTTAAGTCATAGCCATCAAAGGCATTTGACTTTACTTTTCGGATGATGTTGTAGGAGCCATTAACGTCAGCGTTCAACAGTCCCAGCTCAGACTTATACAGACCACGCTTGACTCGGTGGTCGTGTCCAGAGACGCCCACCCTGTCACTCGCCTGACCGAGTAGGCTAACGACAGGGTGGGCGTCTCTGGACACGAATCGACTATGTCTGGTTTCAAGGTCTCCCTGAAGCTTTGCCTTCTGTTTGTTGTAGTAGGTATTGATGGCCTTGAGTGCCCCTCCCTTAATCAGCAGTGGTGCAACACCAGGCTGATTCGTTGTTAGAGTGACCATATTCACCAAACCTAAGTCAACACCAGCGACAGCGTCTCCAGAAACTACATTCGCCTCTTCTTGTTCATAAACAATCTCGACAACATAACAACCTGACTTCGGTACAACTCTCACCTCTGCAACATCCAGCAAACCTGAGGAAAATTGAATAGGGCAAGGTGTTAGCTTGACGATTCCTTTTCGTAGTGGTGGCTTGGATACCGTCTCCAATGGGAAGACGAGCATATAGCGCCCCTTAGTCAAGTCCTTGTACTTCGGTATCCTTGGCTCACCAATATACTTCTCTGGGTGTTTCTGCCAGTCTTTATGCGCTGCCTTATAGCCCAGCCATGTCTTGTGAACACGTCTGGTCACCTGCTTGGCAACCTTGGTATTCGGTAGGCTGTAATACGCTTGGGACTTTGATACCAGGTGATAGAGCGCTGTAAATGACATCACACTTCTGGTCCCAAAGAAGTGTTGACGCATATGGTAGTTAGCCAGGAAACACTGCTGGTCAAAGTAAGACCAATATGGATGATTCCTGTTGACGATGTGCTGTTGTACTAGCTGCACCGCTGTCGTCCCCTCTCACTACGCGATCGCGTCATATCTGTCACCACTGATTATATACCACTTTCTCCGTTTTTCTACATTTTACGAATTGCTGTTATCAACCCCTAACGGGGTTGTCCAGCTCCAGAGCCTACCGGTAAATCACGCATGTTCTATTTGAGATTGAAAATGCCAAATCAGTTCCAGGGATTGGGCAGATTTGGAACCACTAGACCAGGGATAATGTAGTTAAACACTCATCAAGGGCTGGAGCTGCCCTGCCTGGACCAAAAGAATTTGGCAATTTTGCAGCCACGCCGCATCAAAGGCCCCCAGGTGGGTGGTAGCGATCAGGGTTTGAAAGCGATCGCCGATCGCCTCCAGCAGTTGATTTTGCCGGTTTAAGTCCAGTTCAGCCAGCACGTCATCCAGCAACAGCAGGGGTGAGGAACCCACGACCTCGGAAATCAATTTCAGTTCGGCCAGCTTCAAAGCCAGCACCAGGGTCCGTTGTTGTCCCTGGGAACCATATTGCCGCGCCGGGGTATCGTCTATCGTCAACTCTACTTCATCGCGGTGAGGACCAACGAGAGATGTCCCCTGGTACTTTTCCGCCATAGCCCTTTGCTGAATTTTCTCCAAAAAAGCTTGCTGTACTTCTGCTGGAGGGGAACGGGAGTCACCTGGCCAGGGGACATTAGGGGCGTACTGCACCTTGAGCACCTCTTGAGAACCACTAATGGAGTCGTGCCAAGCAACAGCAATGGGGGCCAGCCGTTCTATTACCCTCGCGCGACGCCGCATCAAACGAGAACCAATAGTCGCCAGTTGAGCATCCCAAACTGCCAATTCGTCTGACTGAGTTAAATCAGGTTCAGACAGCATTTTTTTTAAGAGTTTGTTGCGCTGGCGCAACACTTGGTTGTATTGTGCCAAAAAATGGGCATAGACTGGTTCCAGCTGGGTCAACAAAGTATCCAGCATGGTGCGACGCCGTTCGGGGCTACCGCGCACCAGTTCCAGATCGAGGCTAGAGAATTGTACCACATTCAGAACGCCCAAGAAATCCAGCTGCCGCCGCAGGGATTCGTCATTGAGGGCAACAGTTCGGCGTCCGTTGCTGCGGAGGAGGAGTTTGAGGTCCACTGAGCCTGTCTCTCGCTCCAAACTGCCGGTTATTTGCCCGCTAGCAGACTGGGAACCTTTATCCTGGGAGTGCCAGATCAAATCCCGATCGCGGGAAGTACGGTGAGATCTGAGAGTTGAGAGTAATTCCACAGCTTCCAGGAGATTCGACTTTCCCTGAGCATTATCCCCCACTAAGATAATTTTGGCAGCGTCAAAGCCAACTTGTTGATCCAGGTAGTTACGAAAATGTCTGAGGTGCAGCGTTTTCAGGTACATCAAGGGCTATGGGGCATAGGGCCTGGGACAACATTTGTCGCCTCGTCAGTGATTACGATCTCGAACTGGGGACTAAAACTGGTAGAATCCGAGGGATGACTCGGAAGTGGGCGGGAGTTTCAGTAGTGATTTCACCATCTGTATTGATAGAAATAGGCTTCTTAGTTAACACTTCCATTTCTGTGCCTTCTAGAGTGAAGACATTATCTATATTCCCCAGACGTCCTTGCCTTAAAGCAGGCAGTAAGGGAAACATCTCCCACCAGTGGTTAATTCCCAGACTGTAGAGGTCCAAACGCTGGTCGTCTATCGCCGCATCGGAGGCGATCGCCATGCCTCCCCCATAATATAGCCCGTTTCCGACAGCAATTTGCACAGTTTTCACTTGGATAGACTGGCCATTACAGCGAATTTCGGCTCGAAAAGGGCGTGATCTGGCCAGCACCTGTATAGCGGCGATCGCATAGGCGAGAATGCCCCAACGCCGCTTGACTCGTTTATTCAGACTGCGGGTGATGTTGACAGACAGTCCCATACTAGCAACATTAAAGTAATGCTTTCCATTTACCCAACCCAAGTCTATATAATGTGTTTGACCCGTAGCGATCGTCTGGCAAGCTGCCGGTATAGACAGGGGGATTTTTAAGGTCCGGGCCAAGTCATTAGCAGTGCCCATGGGCAAAATGCCCAAGGGCAGCTGGGTATCAACCAGAGCGTCTACAGCCGTATTCATGGTACCATCGCCACCACCAATAATCACCAAATCCACCTTATTCTGGTGCTGACGAATCAGTTCCGGTATTTCCCCGGGGTTAGATACCGGTTCTTCCACCAGTTCAAAGCCGTATCGGCGCAGGTGGACGATCGCCTCTATGCGGTTTTTCCTGCCTTGGCGAGAGAGACGATTGACAAAAAACAGTGCTCGCTGGTTCATATTATAGAGACATGCTCTCGGCATGGAAATCGCCACTACCCGAAGCGGCGATCGCGCTTGCGCGGTCTTCTATATTTTATCTTGTTGAACGAGATGTTAACCCATTCGGTAGTTTGTAGTAAGGACTTTAGTCCTTACCACCATTACATCCTCTCCAACACCGAAATTCCCAACAAAGATAACCCCAACTTCAGGGTTCTCGCCGTCAGGTCGCACAGCAGCAAGCGGGAAGTCCGCTCTCGGTCAGCCGCTTTCAGTACCGGACAGCGATCGTAAAACTGATTAAACTTCTGAGATAGCTCAAATAAATATTGACACAGGCGGTTAGGCATTAAATCAGCTTCCACAGCAAGGATAACTTCCGACAGTTGCAACAAATGCTTCGCCAGCACCAACTCAGTCGGTTCTGACAATATAACTTCTCTGTTCCTATCCTCTCCCAGTTGGGAAAAGTCAATCTCACCCTTACGACTAATCCCCTGAATCCGGACATAGGCATAAAGTAGATAAGGTGCCGTATTTCCTTGCAGGGAGAGCATCTTGTCGTAGCTAAAGATGTAATTGCTAGTGCGGTTCTGACTCAGATCGGCGTATTTAACTGCACTCATGCCCACTACTTTGGCCACCTGAGCTTTAAACTCCTCAGTTTCGGTGCGATCTTCTGCCCCTAGTCTAGATTCTAGGTCAGCCCCAGCCCGGGCGATCGCCTCATCCAGTAAATCCCGCAGTCGCACCGTTTCCCCGGAACGAGTTTTCAGCTTCTTACCATCTTCTCCCTGGACCAGACCAAAAGGAACATGAACCACCTCCACCTGTTCCGTCAGCCAACCAGCACGTTTAGCCACTTGAAACACCTGAGCAAAGTGAGCAGCCTGACCGGCATCTGTAACATAGATAATCCTATCAGCCCCGTCTTGGCCTATCCGATAGCGTAAGGCTGCCAAATCTGTAGTAGCGTAATTGTAGCCCCCATCTGACTTTTGAACTATCAAGGGTAATGGATCTCCAGCCTTATTCGTAAAGCCTTCCAGAAAAACACACTGGGCACCAGCATCCTCTTGGAGCAAACCCAGCTGGTGCAGGTCTGCCACCACAGCCGGTAATAACGGATTATAGAAAGATTCTCCCCGTTCCGTCAGCTGCACCCCGAGGCGATCGTAAATCACCTGAAACTCTCGCCGGGACTGGTCGCAGAGCAACTGCCAGGCCCGACGGGTATCTTCCGCACCAGCTTGTAGTTGTACCACTCGGGCGCGGGAAGTTTCCTTAAATGCCTCATCTGCGTCGAACCGGTGCTTTGCCTGCTTATAAAAGGTAACTAAATCTCCCAAGTCCAGGGCATCAGCAGTCGTCAGGGCCTGTGGGTAAGCTTCCTGCAGATAAGAGATCAGCATCCCGAACTGAGTGCCCCAGTCCCCGACATGATTGAGTCGCAGAACCTCGTGACCCCGAAATTCCAAAATCCGGGCAATGCAATCCCCAATAATAGTAGAGCGCAGGTGACCGACATGCATCTCCTTAGCAATATTGGGGCTAGAAAAATCCACGATCGCCCGCTGGGGCTTTTTCACCGGTGCCACCCCCAGTCGTGCATCTATATATATAGTATTAAGCTGGGCTTCCAAGTATGCCGGTTGGAGAGTGAGATTGATGAAACCGGGGCCAGCGATTTCCGGCGGTGCGCACAAGTCCGCAATTTCTAAACTATCTACCAGCGTTTGGGCGATATCTCTGGGCTTTTGCTTCAGTTGCTTCGTCAGAGACATGGCCACATTCGACTGGTAATCACCAAACTTTGGATTACTAGCTAGCACCACCATTGGGTCACATCCTGCCAACTCTTCACCAAAAGCAGCAACCAAAGCCTGCTCAAATCTAGTTTTCAGTAGTTCGATCGTCGAGTTCATAGTAAGAGCGATCCTGCGTCGCGCACTGGGTATCGGGCCTCACCTCATCGACAGAGAGTCCCGATCGGGAAAGCCGCATACTCAAATCCAGCCAACTGGAGCGAGTAATTGGAGCACTGCTTGAAATGTAGTCTACCCCAGTTTCCGCCACAGCGCGGATAGTCTCTAAGGTGACGTTACCGGAAGCTTCGATTTTAATCCGGTCATCCCTCTGACGAATCAACTGCACCGCCTGACCCATCCTATCTACCGGCATATTGTCCAGCATGATGATATCCGCAGAAGAGTGCAAAGCCTCTTCCACCTGTTCGAGGGTTTCCGTCTCTACTTCTATCGTCAGGGGAAAGGGGATTTGGACTCGAATGCGGGCGATCGCCTCTGTTATACTACCGGCGGCAGCAATATGATTATCCTTAATCATCACAGCATCATCCAGGCCCATGCGATGATTTCTGGCCCCGCCTACAGCCACAGCATACTTTTCCAGCACCCTCAACCCTGGCGTTGTTTTGCGGGTATCCACCAGCATCGCCGGTAAGTCAGCTATTTGCTCCACATACTGGCGGGTGAGGGTCGCAATGCCACTCAAGCGCATCACCAGATTCAAGGCCACCCGTTCTCCCATTAATAATGCCTCTAACCCACCAGACAAACGAGCGATCGCCTGTCCTGGAGAGCACCGGTCCCCTTCAGCTACCATTGCCTCAAACCTGACATCCCGGTCCAAAAGCTGGAACACCCGCTCCGCCACCGGCAATCCAGCAATCCTTCCTGGTGCTTTCGCCACCCACTCACCTCGGCCTACTAGCAGTTCTGGTCCCTTGAGGGCCGAAGTCGTGCGATCGCCCCTACCAATATCCTCCAGCAACCATGATTTCAGGAGAGGGTCCAAGCCTAGCCAAGGGGGTAAAACTGGCGATTTATCCAGCATATCAACTGCCTCCGGAACTTTTTTGGCTGTTTTTCAGGAAAATTTTATCGCCTCAAACCCTTACCTGGTCAACCTTTTCAGACTTATTGACACCCGAAGGCGAGGGCTCTACTGCCGGATATCACCGGTCACCCTCAGCACATACCTGTCTACAAGCTGGAACCCTCCCAACCCCACCAGCAATTCTGAGAGCTTTCCTGATGCTTTCGCCACCCACTTCCCTCGGGCCACCCGCCGTTCTGGTCCCTTGAGCGAATATTAATTTTCTCGCCTTGCCTGTCAAGCTTTTCCGGCTTATTACCTCCCCGACAGGCAAACTCTACCCTCTCCCGGAGAGCACCGGTTCCGGACAGAGCATACCGGTCCATAAACTGTCACCCTCGCAGTACCACCGGCAATCAGCAACCATGATTTCAGGAGATGGTTTAAGCCTCGCCCAGTGATTATCACCGGCGATTTCTCCAGCCTTTCAACTGGCTCCAGAACTTTTTGGGCTAATATTTGCTAAGTTTTTCTCGCCTCAAACCCAAGTCTTTCAAGCTTTTCAGCCTTATGAGCCCGACGAGATGCCCGCGATCGCCTCGACGGTGCTCTCACCGGTCTTCGTCAGCACATACCGGTCCAGAGGCTAGAACAATCCCCTCACCACCGGCTATTTATCCCCTCACCACCGGCAATCAGAGGAGCGCATCTGGTGTTTTCACCAGCCATTTAGTGCGAACCACCGGCAGGAATGCGACCTCGAACGCCGAATTCGTGAGTTATTACCTACTAAAATGCTCCAGCAAGCATGATTTCCGGCGGAGATCCAAGCCTCGCCAAGGGGGGAGCGCCGGCGTTCGGGCCAGGATTGCCAGCGCCTGGGGAACTTTTTTCGCTTTTTTTCAGAAAAATTTTATCAGCTCAAACCCTTACCCAGAAAAGATTTCAGAGATCGGCGAAAAAAAAGTTCCCCAAAAACTTGAAAAAGTGGTTGACACTTGGAAATCTAGTTGTTAGATTAGAGAAGTGCCTGAAAGAGAGGTCGCACTGAAGCGGCGCTCCCAAGGCGGACCGAACCATGAAAAAAAAATAGTTTGAAAGCTAAGAAGCTAAAGTACCTCGTCAAAGAAAATTAAGTTTCTGGGGAAACCTAGTAACTATAGTAAGTCAAAGAGCCGCAAACGGCATCTGTATTATCACGGAGAGTTTGATCCTGGCTCAGGATGAACGCTGGCGGTCTGCTTAACACATGCAAGTCGAACGAAGTCTTCGGACTTAGTGGCGGACGGGTGAGTAACACGTGAGAATCTGCCTTCGGGTCGGGGATAACAGTTGGAAACGACTGCTAATACCGGATGTGCCCTTGGGTGAAAGATTTATCGCCAGAAGATGAGCTCGCGTCTGATTAGCTAGTTGGTGGGGTAAAAGCCTACCAAGGCGACGATCAGTAGCTGGTCTGAGAGGATGAGCAGCCACACTGGGACTGAGACACGGCCCAGACTCCTACGGGAGGCAGCAGTGGGGAATTTTCCGCAATGGGCGAAAGCCTGACGGAGCAAGACCGCGTGAGGGAGGAAGGCCTTTGGGTTGTAAACCTCTTTTGTCAGGGAAGAACAAAATGACGGTACCTGACGAATCAGCCTCGGCTAACTCCGTGCCAGCAGCCGCGGTAATACGGAGGAGGCAAGCGTTATCCGGAATTATTGGGCGTAAAGCGTCAGTAGGTGGCCAAGTAAGTCTGCTGTCAAAGACCACAGCTTAACTGTGGAAAGGCAGTGGAAACTGCGGGGCTAGAGTGCGGTAGGGGTAGAGGGAATTCCAGGTGTAGCGGTGAAATGCGTAGAGCTCTGGAAGAACACCGGTGGCGAAAGCGCTCTACTGGGCCGTAACTGACACTGAGGGACGAAAGCTAGGGGAGCGAAAGGGATTAGATACCCCTGTAGTCCTAGCCGTAAACGATGGATACTAGGTGTAGCACGTATCGACCCGTGCTGTATCGGAGCCAACGCGTTAAGTATCCCGCCTGGGGAGTACGCGCGCAAGCGTGAAACTCAAAGGAATTGACGGGGGCCCGCACAAGCGGTGGAGTATGTGGTTTAATTCGATGCAACGCGAAGAACCTTACCAGGGCTTGACATGTCGCGAAGCCTTCCGAAAGGAGGGTGTGCCGAAAGGAACGCGAACACAGGTGGTGCATGGCTGTCGTCAGCTCGTGTCGTGAGATGTTGGGTTAAGTCCCGCAACGAGCGCAACCCTCGTCTTTAGTTGCCATCATTAAGTTGGGAACTCTAGAGAGACTGCCGGTGACAAACCGGAGGAAGGTGGGGACGACGTCAAGTCAGCATGCCCCTTACGTCCTGGGCGACACACGTACTACAATGGTGGGGACAGAGGGCAGCCAACTTGCAAAAGCGAGCTAATCCCGAAAACCCTGCCTCAGTTCAGATCGCAGGCTGCAACTCGCCTGCGTGAAGGAGGAATCGCTAGTAATCGCAGGTCAGAATACTGCGGTGAATTCGTTCCCGGGCCTTGTACACACCGCCCGTCACACCATGGAAGTTGGCCACGCCCGAAGTCATTACTCCAACCCCTCGGGGAGGAGGATGCCGAAGGTAGGACTGATGACTGGGGTGAAGTCGTAACAAGGTAGCCGTACCGGAAGGTGTGGCTGGATCACCTCCTTTACAGGGAGACCAACTTGGCACGCCGAAAAGAAGAGTAAATTAGGTGATGCACGAGCAATCCCAGGTCGGTCGAGGTCAAAAAAAGCATTAGCTTTCAAACTAGGTATGGTTCGGGAATGGGCTATTAGCTCAGGTGGTTAGAGCGCACCCCTGATAAGGGTGAGGTCCCTGGTTCAAGTCCAGGATGGCCCAGCTTCAAAAAGCAAAAGGCAAAAGGTAAAACTTTTGAATTTTGAATTTTGAATTTTGAATTGAAGAAGTGGGGGTATAGCTCAGTTGGTAGAGCGCTGCTTTTGCAAGGCAGAAGCCAGCGGTTCGAGTCCGCTTACCTCCACTAACATAGGGCAGGCTCCACGCCCGTCCTACGAAAAAAAATTCAGCAACTCATATGCGCGTGCTCGCGAGTGAGCCTGCTGGATGTAAAATCCAGTACAGAACCTTGAAAACTGCATAGCAACAATCGGTGTAGAGAAATCTATCACAGACATTAACAAGATCAAGCTAGAAAGAGCTGACGGTGGATACCTAGGCACGCAGAGGCGAAGAAGGACGTGGCTACCGACGAAACGCTTCGGGGAGCTGGAAGCAAGCTGAGATCCGGAGATATCCGAATGGGGCAACCCTTTGTACTACCTGCTGAATATATAGGCAGGAAAGAGCGAACCGGGCGAACTGAAACATCTTAGTAGCCCGAGGAAAAGAAAGCAAAAGCGATTCCCCTAGTAGCGGCGAGCGAAGCGGGAACAGCCTAAACCACTAGCTATAAGCTAGTGGGGTAGTGGGACAGCACCACGGGAGATGGCGGACTAGACGAAGCAGTTGAAAACTGCACCAGAGAAGGTGAAAGTCCTGTAGTCAAAAGACTCAAATCCCCAGCTGCATCCCGAGTAGCACGGTGTACGTGGAATCCCGTGTGAATCAGCCAGGACCACCTGGTAAGGCTAAAAACTACTGCGTGACCGATAGCGAACAAGTACCGCGAGGGAAAGGTGAAAAGAACCCCGGGAGGGGAGTGAAAAAGAACATGAAACCGTCAGCTTACAAGCAATGGGAGGACGATTAAACGTCTAACCGTGTGCCTGTTGAAGAATGAGCCGGCGACTTATAGGCGATGGCAGGTTAAGACGGATAAAGTCGAAGCCAAAGCGAAAGCGAGTCTGAAAAGGGCGCTTAGTCATAGTTTATAGACCCGAACCCGGGTGATCTAACCATGTCCAGGATGAAGCAAGGGTAACACCTTGTGGAGGTCCGCACCGACCGATGTTGAAAAATCGGCGGATGAGGTGTGGTTAGGGGTGAAATGCCAATCGAACCCGGAACTAGCTGGTTCTCCCCGAAATGCGTTGAGGCGCAGCGGTTGAGGTCAAATCTGGGGGTAAAGCACTGTTTCGGTGCGGGCTGCGAGAGCGGTACCAAATCGAGACAAACTCAGAATACCAGATGTAGTGCTCAGCCAGTGAGACGGTGGGGGATAAGCTTCATCGTCAAGAGGGAAACAGCCCAGACCACCAGCTAAGGTCCCAAAATGGCTACTAAGTGAGAAAGGAGGTGGGGGTGCTCAGACAACCAGGAGGTTTGCCTAGAAGCAGCAATCCTTGAAAGAGTGCGTAATAGCTCACTGGTCAAGGGCTCCTGCGCCGAAAATGAACGGGGCTAAGTAGCATACCGAAGCTGTGGGATTGTGTTTGCAATCGGTAGGGGAGCGTTCCGTATAGGGAGAAGCAGTAGCGGCAAGCAGCTGTGGACGGTACGGAAGTGAGAATGTCGGCTTGAGTAGCGCAAACTAGGGTGAGAATCCCTAGCCCCGAAACCCTAAGGGTTCCTCCGGCAGGCTCGTCCGCGGAGGGTTAGTCAGGACCTAAGGCGAGGCCGAAGGGCGTAGTCGATGGACAACGGGTCAACAATCCCGTACCGGTGCTAGTAGGTGCAGAGGGACGGAGAAGGTCAAGACCAGCCGGACGATGGTTACCGGTTCAAGCAAGCAAGGCGTAGAGGGATGGGGAAAACATCCGGAGTCGAGCTGCGAGTACGAGCTGCTACGGCGGCGAAGTGGGACGAGATCGAGCTTCCAAGAAAAGCTCTAAACACTATTGCTAGGACTGCCTGTACCCGAAACCGACACAGGTAGGGAGGTAGAGAATACCAAGGGGCGCGAGATAACTCTCTCTAAGGAACTCGGCAAAATGGCCCCGTAACTTCGGGAGAAGGGGTGCCCTCAGAAATGGGGGTCGCAGTGAAGAGGCCCAGGCGACTGTTTACCAAAAACACAGGTCTCCGCGAAGTCGCAAGACGAGGTATGGGGGCTGACGCCTGCCCAGTGCCGGAAGGTTAAGGAAGTTGGTCAGCCGATAGGTGAAGCTGACGACCGAAGCCCCGGTGAACGGCGGCCGTAACTATAACGGTCCTAAGGTAGCGAAATTCCTTGTCGGGTAAGTTCCGACCCGCACGAAAGGCGTAACGATCTGGGCGCTGTCTCGGAGAGAGGCTCGGCGAAATAGGAATGTCTGTGAAGATACGGACTACCTGCACCTGGACAGAAAGACCCTATGAAGCTTTACTGTAGCCTGGAATTGGGTTCGGGCTTGGCTTGCGCAGGATAGGTGGGAGGCGTAGAAGTTCACCTTGTGGGGGGAACAGAGCCATCGGTGAGATACCACTCTAGCGAGGCTAGAATTCTAACCAACAGCCTTAAACAGGCTGGGGAACAGTTTCAGGTGGGCAGTTTGACTGGGGCGGTCGCCTCCAAAAAGGTAACGGAGGCGCGCAAAGGTTCCCTCAGGCTGGACGGAAATCAGCCGGCGAGTGTAAAGGCAAAAGGGAGCTTGACTGCGAGACAAACAAGTCGAGCAGGGTGGAAACACGGCCTTAGTGATCCGACGGCGCCGAGTGGAAGGGCCGTCGCTCAACGGATAAAAGTTACTCTAGGGATAACAGGCTGATCTCCCCCAAGAGTTCACATCGACGGGGAGGTTTGGCACCTCGATGTCGGCTCATCGCAACCTGGGGCGGAAGTACGTCCCAAGGGTTGGGCTGTTCGCCCATTAAAGCGGTACGTGAGCTGGGTTCAGAACGTCGTGAGACAGTTCGGTCCATATCCGGTGCAGGCGTAAGAGCATTGAGAGGAGTCTCCTCTAGTACGAGAGGACCGAGGAGAACGCACCGCTGGTGTACCTGTTATCGTGCCAACGGTAAACGCAGGGTAGCCAAGTGCGGAGCGGATAACCGCTGAAAGCATCTAAGTGGGAAGCCCACCTCAAGATGAGTGCTCTCACCATGTGAAGTGGGTAAGGTCACGGAAAGAACATCCGTAGATAGGCGTCAGGTGGAAGCGCAGTAATGTGTGAAGCCGAGACGTACTAATAGACCGAGGGCTTGATCATCAAAAATGTCAGATGTGGGTTGTTGCTATGCAGTCTTGAGGGTTTTTCCAGACCCCAAAAAGCATTCCTGGTGCTATGGCGCGGTGGAACCACGCCGAACCATCCCGAACTCGGAGGTGAAACATCGCAGCGGCGACGATACTCTCGGGGTGACCCGACGGGAAAATAGCTCGGTGCCAGGATGATTATTATCAAAAGCCCTAAGGGATAGACTGGCCCTAGACTTGCGTCTAGGGCCAGTCTATGTATAGCCCGACGGCGTCGTGGGAAGGCCGGGCGGATAATTTAGGCGCAAGGCTCTCTCAATTATCCCCCCTGATCTATGAATTTATTCAAAAGTAAGCAGGGTCTACATTTCGCTAAAATAGTTCTCGCTTGTTCTTGAAGAGTAAGACGGACAATTTGTTCTGTGGGATAACCATGTTTGGGAAGAGTGCGAAACCAACGAGGAAAACCTTTCCCAATATATTCTGGCATTTCCCAACTTAGGAACTGTCCAGTTGAGTAAAGATATATGTTGTATTGCTCGAAACCACCGAAGCCTTTATCTATGTTGGAATGTTGCGGCGATATCTCTTGTGTGCCGAGTCTCCTGGGACAAGAGCACAACAAGAGATATCGAATGATGCTGCGCCAGTTAGCTTGAAAACATCCTCTAAGGCCCGCTGCTCTATAGCTGACCATTTACGAGTAATACTCCTGGTAAGGTTAATTATACTGCATAGTTTTATCCTTCCCCTCGTTCCCCTCGTTGCTATACTCCGAAAGGGATTGCGCTGCGCGCACCGACAGGCTACCGGTCCTACGCGAACGACTTGCGCTTTTGCTAGCAAGATATGGCCCTAAGAGCACCCGGAATCTGTCATTGCGAGGGGGGGATTCTATTGTCGGGGAAATAACTGGCTCCCCCCCCGTTAGCGCAGCGGCAGATTGCTTCGTGCCTCGCAACACAGGCGACCGAGGGCTAGCAATCTCCGCGCGCTGGGTAGGAGATTGCTTCGGGGGGGGAGTTACTCAAAATAGACAAGGATATCTCAATTATCCCCCCCTTCGCAATGACATTATTTACTTCTCTAAAAAGCGCAGTTCCTGACCGTTCGCAGTATAGATAGTTAGAAACTAGCAACGCTTGAGCTGAGGCAGAGCCTCAGACAGTAGTTCGCACGCTCCGGGCCTCCTACGCTGCGAGAGGCAGAGCCTATTGAGAGACGTTCCCTGTCAGAGTCAGGGAACGAGATCGTTTTTAGTCGAGCAACTTCTGGAATACTTCTAGCTGAGTTGTATCTCGGATAATCAGAAAAACGCCCAGTCCCAAAAGTAGCATCAACCCCGTCTGCATGACATTCTCTTGCACTTTGGTAGGCAGAGGTTTGCCCCGCAAACCCTCAATCAACAGAAAAACTAGCTGTCCCCCATCTAGGGCGGGGAGGGGTAAAATATTCAAAATCGCCAGGTTGATACTAACGATCGCGGCAAAGAACAGCAGGTTAGCAGAGTCAGACTGGGCAAACTTCGCCCCGGCCTCGACAATCTTGACTGGACCGCCTACTTGATGCGCTACTGACTTAAAATCAGTGATTAACTGACCAAAACCTTGAACTGTCCTGACAAAGATATTTTGAAATTGCTCAGCAGCTACCCTTAACACCTCAAAGGGATTTTGGGCGGCACGATAGATCGGCGTACCATGGGGATAGAGTTGCACGCCTATTCGCCCTTTGCCATCTGGTCCTGCTTCCGGCGTCACCCTCAGAGTTAAAATTCTGTCGGTACGCTCAACCATGAGGGGTATTTCCTGGTTGGGATGCTTTTGAATCTCAGTTTGTAACTTGATAATGGCATTTTCATCCGCACCCAGTTGCTGACGATTAATAGACAAAATCACGTCCCCAGCAGCGATACCAGCGCGGGCAGCAGGCCCATCCCCTGATACTATCTGCGGTACGAGAACTCCTGGTTGATAATCAAGTCCTGCTGGTATTCCCTGAACGGTCAACTGCCCCACTAGCACGACGTAAGCAAAGACCAAATTAGCAATTACCCCAGCGCTAATCACGATCGCGCGGTCCAGGATCGGGCGATTACTTAATAAATTGGGGTCATTGGGAGGGATATCACTATCTGGGTCATCATCGGGAAAACCCACAAAACCCCCCAGGGGAATGGCGCGGATGCCATACTCAGTTTCTGTACCCTGGTACTTCCACAATATGGGACCAAAACCCAGGGAGAACCGGTTGGCATGGATGCCTTGCAGGCGAGCTGCCATGAAATGACCTAGTTCGTGAACAACTATCAGCACCGCCAGAACTGCGATCGCTCCTAAAACTGACATATCTCCTTACCTTTCGCTACACACTTCTTATTGTAGGCTGCTGCTTGTAATTTGACCGGAATTAAAGCCGGTCGCGTCCCAGGTAAGGTTGCAGGGCTTCTGGTATAGTAACAGTACCATCAGGTTGTTGATAGTTTTCCAGAATTGCCGCCATCGTCCGGCCTACTGCCAAACCAGAACCATTCAGAGTATGCAGGAACTGAGTGCCTTTTTTTCCTGCTTCCTTAAATCTGATGTTACCGCGTCTCGCCTGAAAGTCGCCACAATTAGAACAGCTAGAAATCTCGCGGTATTTGCCCGAACTGGGCAACCATACTTCCAGATCGTAGGTTTTATTCGCTGAAAAACCTAAATCTCCAGTACAGAGTTCGATCGCCCGATAAGGTAACTTTAATGCTTGCAAGACTGCTTCGGCATTCTGGACTAAACTTTTATGTTCTTGTTCAGAACTATCGGGATGGACAAATTTGAATAATTCCACCTTATTGAACTGATGCAAGCGGATCAGTCCCCGGGTATCTCGCCCATAACTGCCAGCTTCCCGCCGAAAGCAAGGACTGTAAGCGCAGTGATAAATGGGCAATCGATCGGCGGCGATAATTTCATCCCGATATAGACTGGTAACCGGAACTTCTGCCGTTGGAGTCAACCACAAGTCGTCCCGATCGCATTTAAAGCTTTCCGAAGCGAACTTAGGCAACTGACCGGAAGCCGTGAGAGACTGACTGTTAATCAGGAATGGCGGCATCACCTCCAGATAACCAGCCAGACGATGCTTCTCCAGCATAAAACTAATCAGGGCCCTCTCCAAGGCCGCCCCCGCCCCGATCAGAGTCACGAAACGACTTTGGGCAATTTTGACAGAACGTTCAAAATTGAGAATTCCCAGTTTTTCTCCCACTTCCCAATGGGGCAGAATATCGGGGTTCTGGG
This sequence comes from Hormoscilla sp. GUM202, assembly GCA_005518205.2. Lineage (GTDB taxonomy): Bacteria > Cyanobacteriota > Cyanobacteriia > Cyanobacteriales > Desertifilaceae > Hormoscilla. The sequence continues at coordinate 73,995 of RFFC02000007.1, read as the reverse complement.
GTATATACTCGTCCCCCCAGCGCCACACTTCCACATTTTCTTCGGAACTTTTGCCCCCTGGAGTAGAGTCACTGGGCAAATTAGGAAGTGCTAGCAGTAAGTCCTGTAACTGCGCTTTCAAGTCCTTTTCCCTTGGTTCCAGTTCAGCTAGCTGACTTTTCACCTGGTTTCCCTCCTCTCGTAGTCCTCGCACCTCTTCTGAATTTGGGGGTACGCCGGATTTGATCTTTTGACCCACCAGTTTGCCAATCTCATTACTGCGTGTTTGCAGCCCCGATCGCTGCGTTTCCAGTTCCCGCTGCTGATTGTCTATGGCCAAAACTGGCTCCAGATCGTAGCCAGAACCTCGGCGATGCAGCAGTTCTTGGACTTTTGCGGAATTTTCCCGGATTTGTTTCAGGTCAAGCACAGATTTTCCCAGTCTCTATATCCAACCAAAATATTACCATAATTCTTGAGGTGCTTAGCGATCAGTTGTATTAGAGGTAGGTGGTCAGTTGTATTAGAGGTAGGTGGTCAGGGTAAGCGCAAGAATCAATAAGGGGCATCTATTCTCAACTATCATGATAATGATTGCCAGATTATTGCCAATCTTGCACACTATTGAGAATGAGCATGGCTCCATATCACATTTTGGCACAATTTTTCTTGCGCTTGCCCTGGGTAGGTGGTCAGTGGTCAGTTGTATTAGAGGTAGATGGTCAGTTGTATTAGAGGTAGGTGGTCAGTTGTATTAGAGGTACGTCGGCCTGGTACGCGGTCACTGTTCACTAGACCTCTTGCAAAAGTCCCAGGGGGGGGATTATAGATGGACTTAGCTTGGGCCAATCATCGGGTGCATCCCAGTTTTGCAGTGAGGATGTATAAGGAAATAAGAGTCCGAGAATTTGCCATTGAGATAGGCGCAATGATGGAGTAGAACTTGAGCTACATTTGACAGGGTTTACCTTTAGGAGTGCGCAGTCGAACTTTCCCACCTGTATAACTTGACAAGCATGCAGACGATAGGATCTCATGCTTGTCAAGTTATACAGCTCGTCGATACTCCGGAACTTCAATTTTTTCAATCTCTTGCGGTAACTCAAATTACTGGCCCTGAACTAAAGGTTGTTAAGTCCTATGACCAACTGCCATTTCCTTTAAAGCGATCGGAGCTTGTTAGGCATTTTTATAGGATCCATTTGCCCTCAGTAACAAGCAACAATTTTCTCAATACGGACTGATTTTTGCAGGGCTTTTAACTGGAAATTTATCGGCTTTTTTATTGGTAATTTTAACTTACAAATAATACTTTTTATCCTTCGGATATAGCCTTTGTTCCGGTTTGTTTCAAGAAAATATTTCTGGGGGACAAAAACAACGAGTGGCGATCGCCCGTGCTTTAGTCAGTCATCCCGCCTTAGTATTGGCGGACTAACCCACAGCGGCCTTAGACAGTAAATCTGGTCGTAACGTTGTCGAACTGATGCAGCAACTAGCCAGAGAGCAGGGGTTGATGGTAACTCACGATCGTCCCATTCTCGTTCGCGTAGCGTGCGCGCAGCGCAATCTTGCCGATCGCATCTTGGAGATGGACGTCTGGTTGACTCCCTGGTGACATCCGCAAGTTAGTTGCCATTAGTAAACAATGCTGTTCACATCTTCAGATGACATCACCGAGTTCCTGTCCTTCGTTATCGAGGCCGGGAAGTACGCGCACTCCGATCGCGCAGCGTGGCGCCAGCCATGTTTTTCCGCTAGTTGTACTCCGAGTGGACTTGGATGAACTTGAAGAGGTGGATCTGCTATTTTGCACAATCCGGGGGGTGCTGCGTATTGTCACATTGCCTTCTTCACGCTGATCTAGCACTAGGAGCGGCGTCGGTTTTGCCTTTTGATCCCAATGCAGGCCCACCATGTATCCTTGAATTGTCGGTTGCCAGGTATTATGATCTTCTGTCGGGCTGAGATAGGTTTCGATGCAGTCAATAATGTCACTAATCGTTTTAGAAGTCGCCTGGGTGGGTAATTTTGTCAGATTTATCTGAATCCGGAATAGAACTCTTTGTTTCTCTTTCGCTCCTTCTCCTGTATGATAGGTGACATCAAATATTGTACTCACCTTACGGCCTTTGCCTGCCCTTGATTCCTTCTTGTTGCCACCACGCAGAGCTGGTCCCACTTTCTCTTTCACATTCACCTTAATCTGGTTCACGATCGCAAAGTGGAACACCTCTTCGTCCATCCGCATTCTCAGATAGTCCAGGTTAAATTCCCGGGAGTGAACCAAATCTGGATTGGTTTCCATTTTGGTGATCGTAGCTAGAGCCAGCTTTAAATTTTTTTGCAGCTCTTTGTTCTTAAATTCCTCAAACTTGATTTTTTTTTCCAGCCTTTTAATAATTCGGAATTTGACAAACAACCCGCCACCAATCAGGGCTATCAACAGTATAACCGAGGGGGCGAGCAAGATGGACACCAGCAGGGAATTTCCTGAGGATGCTGAATTTGGCTTGGCTGGAGTTTGAGCCAAAGTGGGTTGATGGAGTATGATACGGTTGAGCATGGTAGATACCTGCTATAAGTTCAAATTTATCATCTGCTTTTATAGATTGCACTAAACCGCTGTCACCAGATATACGCAAAATTAACTAAAATTGAGCTTTGGGCGATATCAGTGATATCACAGAGACCAGGAGATCGCCTCAGAACCGGTTGGCGAGGGAGAGTTGCCGAAAGGCCATAGCGGATGTCCTCGGGATTTGCTGCCGATCTCACTTGACAGGGGGTGTATAAATAGAATATCACCCCTGTCAAGTTACATCGCCTCTGCTTCCAGCATGTATAGGTAATTACACTGATTTCGGTACTATGTTATCTTGGCAAATCAGGTAGATGTAAGGGATTGTCTTTAGGCGAACACGAAACTGTTTGATATCATCTACAATTGCGGATATTATATGATAACATCTGATTGGCAAATTTACGCATCGGCCATACGGTAATATTCATCCACGGTCCCAAGACCCCTAGGGCATTTCTATTATTGTTAACTTTTTTCCTAATTGCTCAATTCTCCATTACAGCAGGTTCAGGAAATGAGTGTAACACTTTTGGGGTAAACTAGAGCTATACTCAATGCAGACCCGATTCAGCCATGGGACGTTACTCTGTTGATCTTAGAAAAAAAGTAGTCACTGCTTATGAATTGGGCTTTGGCTCCATTCGGCAACTAGCAGAGCAGTTTATGATTAGCCCGGCTACGGTTCATAGTTATATCAAACGATATCGAGTTTCTCAAGACCTAACCCCTAAAAAACCAGGTCCAAATCGTCCGGGAAAGCTAGAAGCCCATCGATATTTTATAGTTCAGATGGTAAAAGATTACCCAGATTGTCCGGTAGGCTGAGGGAACATCTATTAAACGAGCAAGATGTTTATGTCAGTGTAGGGGGGATGTGTGAGTTCCTCAAAAAAGAAGGCTTAACCCTTAAAAAAAAACTTACCGGTCAGAAAAGGTAGCAACGGAAGACGGTCAACAGCAGCGAGTTGATTACTGGATGAAGGTTCGAGATGTACCACAGGGAAAATTGATATTTATCGACGAGACAGCTTTCTGGATAGGGATGAGTCGCTCAATGGCGCCCGTGTGAGAAAGGTCAAAAAGCATTCTGTTTAAGACGGTTTTACAAGGGTAGAAAAATGACCTTAATCGGAGCAATAAGTATTAAAGGGGTTGTGGCGAAAAAAGCAATTCAAGGCTCCATGAAAGGTAAAGAATTTCAGGATTTTGTTAAGAATGACCTGGTGACAAAGCTCAATCCAGGGGATGTGGTAGTTATGGATAACCTTAATATCCATAAAATGGAAGGTATCGAAGAACAGATCGCCACTGCGGGAGCAAGAGTAGAGTATTTACCTCCCTACTCACCAGACTTCAATCCCATTGAGATGTTGTGGTCAACGATTAAGTCACTGGTCAGAATGTTCCCAACACGAGCAATGGATGTCCTAGAACAGTTAATTGAACTTGCTAGTCGAGCTGATGGGAACAACTACGTTTAAGAACTGGTTTACCAAATGCTGCTACTGTACTAACTAACTGGTGAATAAGCTGTAACAATTGCTCCATTCTCCATTCCCTTAATACCGAATTCTAGGATCTATGTAAGCGTTCAAGATATCAATTGCAATACTAGCAATTACCACAATTGTAGCGAAGAACACTACTAAACCTTGGACTGTGGGATAATCTCTGAGGGTAATCGCCTCATACAGTCTATTTCCCAACCCTGGCCAGGAAAAGGTCACCTCTGTTAACACCGCCCCTCCCAGCATAGCTGCCAAAGTCAGTCCCAAAATGGTAATCACGGGAATCATAGCATTTTTCAAAGCATGGTATACTAGAATTCGACCTTCGGGAATTCCTCTTGCTTTGGCCGCTTCCACATAATCAGATTTCAGAGTTTGCTTCAGGTTCACCCGGACAATGCGCTCAAAAATGCCACTCAGGAGGATCCCCAGAGTTAAACTAGGCAGGGCCAGATAATGAATAGCAGTGAGAAACTGCTCCAGGTTACCTGCGAGAATACTATCAATAGTATATAAACCCGTCGGACCCGCAGGAGGAGTTAAGGCTAAAGAAAAGCGCGTTCCCAAGGGAAACCATCCCAGTTGCACGGCAAAAATTAACTGTAATAGCATCCCCGCCCAAAAAGCTGGAATTGAATAGGTGATAATGCCAAATAATCGGCTCCCAGCATCCAGAATGGTATTCGGCCGGGAAGCGGCGATCGCCCCGACAGTAATGCCCAGAATTAGGGCGATCGCCATACTACAGATAGCAAATTCTGCCGTAGCGGGGAAATACTTGCCGACAATTTCCCAGACTGTTTGTCCCCGACTGGTTAAAGAACTGCCCAAGTCAAACTTGAGCAAACTACCGATATAATTAACATATTGCAGCCAGAGGGGCAAATCTAAACCTAACTGGTTTCTCAATTCCGCTTTTGCTGCTGCCGAGGCCCGGGCACCGTAAATAGCATCGACAGGATCTCCGGGTGTTGCCCTGAGCAGCAAAAAGACTAAAGTGGTGATTAGCCATAGCATCAGGGGAGCTAACAGCAGACGGGCGAAAATATAATATTGTAAAGCTTTGGCACGAGACATGTTGGTAAATTGTTAATTGTCAAGGGTTAATGGTTAATTGTGAGAGCATTTCGAGGAATATTTATTGGAGATTTGGCTATGATAATGGTATAACATAAGAATCCTGCGCTTGTGGCGAGCTAAAGCCTTTAGCACCAGGATGAAAAGATGGGATGTTATCCGGAGGAAGGGAAAAACGCCCTAGCCCCGAGAACATGATATAGGATATATCTGGGACAGGCTCAATATAGAGGTGGTGTTACACCGGTAGCAGGGTAAAATATGGTGGGGCTCACGGGGAAGTATGATCAGCAGGACTGACGAACTTGTCCTCTGATACATTAGGGTGTGGTCAAAAGTAGTTGCGGACGACTGGGAGGGCCCATGAACGATCGACGGGTTTTGACCACACCCCAATACCTCAAGGTTTTGCAGGGATCTCCGAGCAGGGAGTGCTTCGTAGTTATTAAATTGAGAAAATAGATGGGGATTATCAACTGGAACTCCTTATTAAGAATATTCAGAGGCTCGCCAGATTCCATAAGCTAAGGCTGGCAAGGCTATCAGCCTTTTTCGTCTGTCGAACTCACCCAATTCAGTTTCGCCCAAACCAGGCCCAGTTTCGCCCAAACCAGGCCCAGTTTCGCCCAAACCAGGCCCAGTTTCGCCCAAACCAGGCCCAGTTTCGCCCAAACCAGGCCCAGTTTCGCTCATAAGTAGTTAGGCAAAATTATTTTTATATTTGGCCTTTGGCATAAATATATGCTAGAATTAAAACAATCAAACTTATATTTTCAGCGAGGTGAAAGTTAGCCATGAGATTCATAAAGGGATTAAGCTATGAAACAATTAATCTCCTCAAACGGATTTATGCACAAAGTAAATATCACCAAGTTAGAAGACGAGCACATTGCATAATGCTCTCACATTCAGGGTATAAAACTACAGAATTGATGAAAATATTTAAGGTGACCCTTGTGACAATATATAATTGGTTTGATGCTTGGGAAGAGTTCCAATTAGTCGGCTTATATGATCGAAAAGGACGTGGAAGAAAACCGAAATTTAATTCAGAACAGATAGAGCAAATCGTGGTTTGGGCTAAAGAATTTCCCAAGGAAATAAAATTGGTGAAAGAAAAATTTAAACAAGAGTGGGATGTGGAAGTGAGTAAGGAAACTATTAAAAGGATCTTAAAAAACGCAAACATGTCGGCGGATCGGAAAACGAGTAGCTGGGGAGCCAGAACCCACGGAATATCAAGAAAAAAAGGAAGAATTAAAAAAATTAAAACAGCAAGAATATCGAGGTGAAATTGATTTAAGATTCTTTGATGAAAGCGGTTTTTGTTTAAATGCATATGTCCCTTATGCATGGCAGGAAAAAGGAGAAGTTATTGAGGCCAAAAGTCAAAATAGTAAAAGATTAAACGTCTTAGGATTTTTCAATCGCAAGAATGAACTAGAGCCTTACTTATTTGAGTGCCGGGTTAATAGTGAGGTGGTTATATCATGTATAGATGATTTTTGTTCAAAATTAGAGAAAAAAACTGTTTTGGTGATGGATAATGCGTCTATGCATACGAGTAATGCCGTAAAAAATCAACAAGCAGAATGGGAACAAAAAGGGTTGACCATTTTTTATTTACCTACCTATTCTCCACAGTTAAATATCATTGAAATCTTGTGGCGATTTATCAAATACGAATGGTTAAATATTGATGCATATGAAAGTTGGGAAAGTTTAGTTAAAGCGGTGGAAGATGTGCTTCGAGAGGTTGGAGAAAAATATAAAATTAATTTTGCCTAACTACTTACTCGATTCAGTTTCGGCAAAACCAGGCCCAGTTTCGGCAAAACCAGGCCCAGTTTTGGCAAAACATGGGCCTGGTTTCGGCCTGCTTTAGTCAAGGATGAGCCTGGGCTAGCCAGGTTGGTACAGAACCAGAGAGGGTTCCGACAGATCCCAGTCGTCATAGGTCACAAGTAGTTGATAGTCGGGTGCATCTTAGATGCATGTAATCTAGCCCGCTTCGATATCTCTGCCAGAGCTCTTGTCCCAGGGGACATGGCTGCGCCCCCAGCGCAGCGCGTTCGGCACACAGGAGACATCGCAGGAAGGTTGCCCTCGCAGCGGAGGGGGCCCTGCGCGTGCAAGCGAAAAACGCGAAAAATCGCTCCGGACATTGCTTTGTTCCTGTAGCTGGACCCATCGTTCCCGAACTCCCGCCTGGGAACGGGTTCGGGCGGAGAGGCCTCCTACCAACGGGTTTTGACCACACCCGATACATTACCGATAGGTATCGGTGGGCGGTAGCTAACCTACATAAGCAGCCTATGCGTAAGTCATGATAAGATAAGACGCAAGAGAAAAGGTGATAGCTGGTGCTCAGAAGAAAAGAAGAGGAGTAAAGATGACAGGTAAGATATATGCGCTGCTAGTTGGGATAGACAATTATGCAAAATCCCCCCTATCCGGTTGCGTGAACGACATCACAGCAGTGGAAGAGTATCTGCGCGATCGCATCCCAGAGACAAGACTAGCAATCGTCAAGCTGATCGATGCCGAAGCGACGCGCCAGAATATAATCGATGGCTTTACCACACATCTATGTCAAGCAGGCAGTGAAGATGTAGCGTTATTCTACTATGCCGGTCACGGGTCCCAAGGGAAAGCTCCGCAGGAACATTGGCATATGGAGCCCGATCGGCTCAACGAAACGATAATATGCTGGGACAGTCGTACAGGGGGAGTCTGGGACTTAGCAGACAAGGAACTGGCCTACCTGATAGATAAGGTAGGCCAGCGCGACCCGCATATAGTGCTGATCGTGGACTGCTGTCACTCGGGTTCGGGGACCAGAGATATAGATGCAGTAGTGCGGCGGGTTGATGAAATAGACAAGCGCGATCGGCCCTTGAACAGCTTTATCTTTGCCCAAGAGTCGGCGGATATAGCCTCTCGGGGCTACCAAGAGAATAGCGCTGGCTGGCAGAGCAAGCGCAAAAATCACATTCTGCTAGCAGCCTGTCGCAGCGACGAACTGGCGAAAGAGTACAATGGGGACGGTCAAGCACGGGGAGCCTTTTCCTACTTTCTACTCCACAATCTACAGAAAGCTAATGGTAACTTAACCTATCGGGAATTGTTTGAAAGCACCAATGCCCTAGTACGGGGTAAGGTTAACGACCAGTCGCCCCAGCTGGAAGCCAGAAATTCCCTTCGAGACGCAGACCAACCTTTTCTGGGAGGGGCGATCGCCCAAAGAGACCCCTACTTTACCGTTAGTCATGACAAGCAATATGGCTGGATCGTCAATGGCGGTGCGGTGCATGGTCTGCAACAACCATCTAAAGGGGAAACTATCTTAGCCCTGTTTCCCTTTGGCACTGATGTGCCACAGTTAAGAGACCCAGAACTGACCACTGGTACAGCCAAAGTAACTCAAGTCAGGCAGCAACTGAGCAAGGTAGAGATCTCTGGGATAGAGATAGAGGCAGAAAATCAGACCTTTAAGGCCATTCCGATCGCCCTCCCCCTACCCCGCTTACAAGTTTCCTTTGAGGGGGAAGAGACAGGAGTGGAACTCGCACGTCAGGCACTCAAGACGGCAGGACCCCTATATCGACCTTCATTATATATCAGCGCCGTCGAGAACTCAGAGGAGATCGACATAGTCCTGGTGGCGGACAAGGGACAGTATATAATCAGGCGGCCAAGGGACGATCGGCCCCTAGTAGCGCCCCTGCCGTTAAATAGCTCTCACGCCGGTTACACGGGGGATGACGCCTTAAAAGTAATTCGACGTTTAGAACATATTGCCCGCTGGACAAATACCTTAGAACTATCAAGTCCAGCGGCCAGTGGACTGCGTCCGTCCGACGTAAAAATGGAATTTGTGCTGTTCGACACAGAAACAGCAAGTACAGCTTCAGCAATGCGGCTGGAGTATGAAAAATATAATGGGGAGTTAGTACCGCCGACCTTAAAGATCAGACTAACGAATAGCAGTCAGCGTACCCTTTATTGCGCAGTCTTAGACCTGGCTGAGAATTTTTCGGTGAACAATCCCTTCTTTGATAGTAGCACGGTGAAGCTGGAAGCAGGAGCAGAAGTTGAGGGCAGGTGGATAGATTTAGTTGTGCCCGATGAGTTGTGGTCCCAAGGGATAACAGAGTACAAAGATATCTTCAAACTGATTGTCAACACCCAGGAATTTGATGCGAGAATCCTGGAACAAGATGCCCTGGACTTGCCGACCAGATCCCTAGGAGATACATACCAAAGTCTCTTTAATAGCAAGAGCAATACTCGGGATGCCGTTGCGTCCCGTCGGGGCCGCAGCTATGATGATTGGCTCACAAAAGAAGTAGCGATTACCAGTGTCAGACCCCAAGCTGTCCAGTCGGTGAGGTCGGACAGCAGCATCGGACTGTCTCAGATAGTGGAGTTGCAACCCCATCGGCACTTAAAAGCAAAAGCATGCCTGAGTACTGTGCCCCAGGCGACGAGAGATTTAGGAAATCACATCCTGCCTCCCATTCTCCGAGAAAATCCTCTCTTAATCCAACCATTCAAATTCACAGTTACCCGAGGTGCAGATCCAGGCTTGAGTTGTCTGGAACTGACGGAAGTAGAAGATCCGACTGTAGTCACGCCAGAGGCCCCCCTGAAGTTACTGGTGGACCGCCAGCTCCAGGAAAACGAAAGCATATTACCTGTGGGCTATGATGGAGAATTCTATTTACCATTGGGTCGGTCTGTCAGCACAAAGGATGGGAAAATAGAAATCAGGCTCGATCGCCTACCAGAACCGATCGGCAAGCAAACTCGCAGCGTCCTTGGAGCGGTGCGCATCTTCTTTGAGAAAGTGATATCTCAGAAATTGGGAACGTCCTTTGAATACCCGCTCTTAGCAGTGGCGTCCGTTGACCCACAGGGAAAAGTAAGTTATCAAAAAGATATAGAGTCAGTTAAACAGAAAGTGGCTGGGGCCCAGAAAATTATCCTCTACATCCACGGGCTGACAGGAGACACCCAAAGCCTAGTCCCCAGCGTGCAAACAGCAACAGTAGAAATAGACGGAGAAAAGCGATCGCTGGGCGAATTTTATGACCTGGTGCTGACTTATGACCATGAGAGCGTGAACACTCGGATAGAGGAGACAGCCCGGAAGCTCAAGCAACGGTTAGAAGCAGTAGGTTTAGGAGCAAATCATGGCAAGCAGTTAGATATTATAGCCCACTCAATGGGAGGTTTGATCGCCCGTTGGTTTATCGAGCGAGAAGGCGGGAATCAAATGGTGCAGCACCTGGTGCTTGTGGGCGTGCCGAATGCAGGTTCTCCTTGGGCCACATTACAAGATTGGGCTTTTACTGCCATCACTTTAGGGTTAAACAACCTCTCGGCGATGGGCTGGCAAGCTTCGGGATTGACTAAATTACTCGACTGTATAGAGCAGATTGATATTTCCTTCGATCAAATGCGGCCAGACTCGGATTTTATCCAACAAATGGCTAACAACCCAGACCCCCAGGTGCCTTATACAATTATTGCAGGCAACAGGTCTTTAGCAAAAGCGGCGATGGAAGCAGGGGAGGAAAGTTCACGACTACAGCGACTGATGCAGAAGCTGTTTGGGAAGACAGTAGATGCAGTGGTAGAACCCGCTTTCTGGTACCAAGCAAACGATCTGACAGCGACTGTAGCTAGCATCAAAGAGATCGGGGACGATCGGGATCCGCCGCCCAAAAAACTGCCAGATACCCCCTGCGACCACTTAACATATTTTACAGGAGAGGCGGGGTTGCATGATTTGGCGATCGCCCTATTTCCCCCTGATTCATCGCCCGTTATCCGACCGACTCCCGAACAGCCACCGACTCCCGCACAGTCTGATGAAAAGCAAGAAAAACCTTTCTGGACCAAGCCCTGGTTTATTGCGATCGTTATCTTACTGATTGCTGGAGTAACTGCCTACTTAGTGGCCGTCAACCGGTCTCAAGAAAATGAACGGGATACTTCGATGAAGGGCGATCGGGAATTGGCGATTGATGAAAGGCGATCGGCGTGAGGGAAAACCATATCTGGTGGGTGGTACTCTGGGCGAGCACCACCCTACCACGAATGCTCCTGAAATAATCAGGCAGTATACTCAGTAAACCACTACGCGGATATAGTCTGACAGCTGAATACAGGACATGGTAAAAACAATCGTCATGGCTAATATGTCTTAACAATTGCTCAATTAATAATTGCTGAATTAGCGATAACAACTTTCCTGACAGCTAGCCAAAGTAAAGTATAGTTAACTTATATTAAAGCACAGAATATTTACCATGTCAATCCCCGAGTTTAACCGCAGCCTAGCAGTAATTATCGGTATAAATGAGTACAGTAATGGCATTCCTAGGCTGAAGACGGCAGTGAATGACGCTCAGACCCTGGCGGATCTGCTCAGAGAAAAATACAAGTACGAGGTGTTGTTGCTGCTAGACAAAGAGGTGACGCGCGATCGCTTGGGTGATTTATTGACAGCATTCAAACAGGGAAGAATACCTTGGACCAGGAGAAAAACCGTGAAAGTAGGGTCAGATGACCGAGTATTGTTCTACTTTGCGGGACATGGAATAGCCCGGGATGGACTGGACAGTAAAGATGGGCCAGCGGGATATATTTTACCCCAGGATGCCCAACGGGAAGACGATCGCAGTTTTGTACCTATGCAGGAATTGCACGATGCCCTGATCGCACTGCCTTGCCGTCACCTCTTGGCGATCTTGGACTGCTGCTTTGCCGGGGCATTGCGCTGGTCGGGGTATACCAGAGATGCAGTCCGTTCCCAGAGAGTATATGCCGAAAGGTACGATCGCTTCATCAACAGCGAGGCGCGGCAGGTGATCGCCTCTGCGGCCCACGATGAAAAAGCCTTAGATTTTATCTCCCAACTGGGCGATCGGGGATCGGCTGCTGGCGGTCATTCTCCCTTTGCCGAGCTGTTGTTTAAGGGGCTGTATCAATATGCCGATCTGACTGAGGACAATTTGATTACCGCCACAGAACTCTATCTCTATTTATATACCAAGCTAGCCGAGAAAACTGAAAAGCAAACTCCCAGTCTCTTTCAACTGAAAACTCATGATAAAGGGGAGTACATCTTCCAGGTGCCCGGTCGTCAACCGAAATTAGCAACAGCACCACCACTCGATTATGACAGCAACCCCTACAAGGGTCTCGAACCCTTTGAAGAAGCAGACAGCGAGCTTTTCTTTGGCCGCCAACGGACGATCGACAAGCTGTGGTCGCACCTGCAAGAGAAAAATAAGCCGCCTTTGACTGCATTATTAGGTGATACTGGCAGTGGCAAGTCGAGCTTAGTTAAAGCCGGTCTGCTGCCCCTGTTAAGAAGAGAAAACTGGCATATTCTCGGTCCCATGCGCCCGGGCCACTCCCCTTTTACAGCTCTAGTAGATACCATCATCATCTCTAATGGTAGTCAAGAAAAAACAACAGAAAAAACCTTGGTCGAGAAGCTGATAGAATGGAGACAGAAGCACCCGACAACCAGGCTAATACTCGTGATTGACCAGTTCCACGAACTGGTGACTATGTGTCCCCGCCAGCGAGAACGAAAGTTCATCTCCGTGCTGAGAAAAATGCTGACTGAACGGGCGATATCTATGGAGATATTGATTACGTTGCGATCGGACTTTGAGCCTCATTTTATCAAAAGACTGTCAGATAAAGATCGCACCTTTTTAACCAAGTTTTGGATGGAGGAAATGACACAGAATGAATTGCGGGAAGTGATTGAAAAGCCCGCCCAAGAACGGGTATTATATTTCGAGCCCCCTGAGTTGGTAGACAAGTTAATTAATGATGTGGTGCAGATGCCGGGGGCCTTGCCATTACTATCCTTTACTCTCAGGGAACTTTACCTCAAATATTTGCAACGCCGAGGAAACGATCGCACCATGAGGGAGTCGGACTATACTCAACTGGGTGGGTTGATGGGTGCCCTGACCAATAGAGCTACAGAAGAATATGAAGCGTTACGGAAATTAGACCCCGCCTATGAAAAAACTTTGCGCTGGCTGATGTTGCGCATGATTGCTATAGAGGGGGGAGTTTCAACTAGGCGCCGGGTGCCCCGATCGGAATTAAGATACCCAAAGTCCCAGGAAAATCAGCGCGTCAGAACGGCGCTCAAAAGCTTTTCGTCCGCCCGGTTAATAGTTGAAGGCAATGAAACCGGAGGAGAGCCTTATGTGGAGCCAGCTCATGATGCTTTGGTGAACGGATGGGACCTGCTGCTAAATTGGAAGAATGAATATCAGGAAGATTTAACTTTACAAAGAATCCTGAATAATGCGGCGATCGCGTGGGAGGATAATAAACGCCAGGTGAGAGACCTGTGGGATGAAAATTCTCGGCTGCCGAAATTGCAGGAAATCCAGAAATCCCAGGATAATTGGCTCAACCAGCTAGAAACAGAATTTGTCGATCGCAGCATTAAGCAGAAACGGAAATCCCAGCGACGTTCTTTTCTATCTGTAGTGGCAATGATTGCACTCGGTACGGGGTTGGGGGGATTGTATTTCGCCCGCCGGATCCAAGTAGGAATGGCGGACATTAGTATCTCGATCGCTACCTCAGAAGTGATGTTTGCTAACAATCAACAGTTAGAAGCTTTACAAAAAACTCTACAGGTAGGAGCGAGATTGAAGCAATCATTATGGCACAATTTTTGGCCGGAAATGCAGCTGCAAAATCAAGTAACTACAAGTCTGCAAAAGATGGTTGATGGCGTGCAAGAACGCAACCGCATAGAGGGCGATCGCTACCAACTGTGGAGCGTCAGTTTTAGTCCGGATGGCAGTCTCTTAGCTACGGCAGAATCTAACGGCACGGTGCATTTATGGGAGAAATCTGGCAAAAAATTGTCGGTCTTAACAGGACATACAGACAAAGTAAATAGCATCAGTTTTAGTCCGGACGGTCAACTGCTAGCCACTGCTGCTGATGATGGCACGGCCCGTTTGTGGGACTTGTCGTCCGGCCAGCAGTTAGAGAAAATTTTTAGGCATCAAGGCAAAGTTTTGAGTGTCAGTTTTCGCCCGGATGGGTCGGTATTAGCGACATCGGGAAGTGACGGGACTGTGAGTTTGTGGGACTTATCAGGCCAGCTTTTAGAGCAATTCCAGGCCCATGAAGGCTGGGTTTGGAGCGTCAGTTTTAGCCCGAACGGCAGCCAACTCGCTACCGCTTCGGGAGATGGTAGGCCCGTTTTATGGAATTTGCAAGGGGAAAAGTTAGCTGAATTTAAGGGGCATCAAAAGGGAGTCAATAGTATTAGTTTTAGCCCGGATGGCCAGCTTTTGGCAACTGCCGGAGCTGACGGTACAGTCCACTTGTGGAACTTGCAGGGCCAACAGTTAGCGGAATTAAAAGGACATTTTGGTCCTGTCTTGAGCGTAAGTTTTAGTCCCGATGGCCAGCTTTTGGCTAGCGCAGGGGCTGACAGCACCGCCCGCTTGTGGTCCTATCGGAGCCAACAGCAATTTTTCCAGCGGATGGACCAATTTAAGGGACATCAAAATTGGGTGACAAGTCTGAGTTTTAGTCCGGATAGCAAGGTACTAGCCACCGCTTCTTTAGATGGCACTACCCGCCTGTGGGACTTGCAAGAAAAACAGGTGCAGAAGCTCGCTTCCCCAGGTAATAACCGCATCAAAAGCGTCAGTTTTAGTCCCGATGGCCAGCTACTAGCTACAGTTGGAACTAACGGGACGGCCCTTTTGTGGGATGTAGAAAGCGGACAGCAGTTGAGTGAATTGCGCGGACATCTTGGGGTAGTCTGGAATATCAGTTTTAGCCCGGATGGCCAGCGGCTGGCTACTGTGGGATCTGACAGAACTTTCCGTTTGTGGGACTCCCAGGGGAATCAGTTGCTGATGGTTACGGGACATGAAGGAGAAGAGATCCGCAACATCAGTTTTAGTCCCGATGGCAAGTATTTGGCTACCGTAGGAGATGAAGGCATTGCTAAATTATGGGACTTAAAGGGCAATCAGTTGGCTGAATTTAAGGGTCATCGAGGCAAGGTTTTGAGCGTCAGTTTTAGTCCCAACTCTCGGCAGTTGGCTACCGCAGGAGAGGACGGCAGCTTCCGCTTGTGGAACTTACGGGGAAAACAGTTGCTGAAGGTAAAAGCCTATTCTGGTTGGATCAATAGTATCAGTTTTAGCCCCGACGGTCAGAAATTGGCTACCGCTGGAGATGATAATGTTTTCCGCTTGTGGAACTTGCAGGGGGAACAGTTAGCTGAAGGGAAAGGCCATATTGGCTCGATCCAAAGGATAGTTTTTAGCGCTGACTCTCAGCGCTTAGCTACCGCTGGTAATGATGGCACGGCCCGCTTGTGGGACTTGCAGGGAAATCAATTGGCTGAATGGACCGCCCATGCTGGGTGGGTGACGGGGATTAGTTTGCACCCCAATGGTACCTTGCTTGCTACCGCTGGAGATGATGGTATTGCTAAGTTATGGCCCATTGAAGAATTCGATCGACTCCTCAGTCGGGGTTGTGATTGGCTCAGTGATTATCTGGAATATAATCAAAATGTTACCGAGAAAGACCGCCAAGCATGCGATTTCATACTTGGCGCTGAAGATTGAATTAGGTGCATCTCATATTTGCGCCCGAACCCTAAAGGGTCCGGCTACATGAACAAAGCCCGCCTGCGCGGGCTAGATTACAAAAGTGCAGTGTACCCGATTGAATTGAACTGTCAGGGCGGCGTTCCTCAAGCTATTTCTTGGGTCCTAAAGGGCGATCGCCTGGGATGGGACCGAGTGCTCCGAAGTCACCCGTGAGTTCTCCGAGATCTCCCGTGAGTCCGAGGAGATTACCAAAGAGTCCTCCTGAATTTTGATTGCCCAGTCCGCCGAATATCCGATCGCCGAGTCCGAAAATATCATTACCAATGCTTGCTCCCTGGGAAAGCAGTCCTAACCCTAAAGCTTCACCCAGGGCTATAGGTTGATAGTTAAAGGCTGTGCGCTGATAGCTGAATGCCGTGCGTTGATAGCTGAATGCTGTCCGCTGTGTCTTGAATGCTAAACGCTGAGAGCAAAAGGCCCGGCGCTGATTTCTGAATGCTGTCCGCTGATGGGCAAATGCTGTCCGCTGATACCCGAAGGCTGTACGTCCTGAAGCTGCCATATTTTTAATTCCTCAAGTACAGTATTTTCGATCTATCAACGATTATAGCAAATCTAGCGGGCGGTGCCCGACGTTTTTGCCCTCGCGGATGGTAGGCGGTGCCCAGGTTTTCCTCATGGGGATGGTGGGCGGTTCCCACCCTACGTTTTCTTCATACTGTAATAGGGAAACTGCTGGGTTGGTTCTATCGTTGCTCCCGTAATCCTTTTCTGGGCAAAAATGTAGTCTTTATCTAGCCATAAGGGGATAAAGGGGACCTCTTCTGCCATGATTTCTTGTATTTCTATTAACATCTCTTGACGTTTTTGCGGGTTCGCTTCTTGCCGCTGCTTGTCTATTAGCTCGTTCACCCGATCGTTGTAGTAAAATGACCCGTGATATTGGCTCGCTCCTGCCTCGCAACCGGCGATCGCCGAACCCCGATCGCAATCCATAAAGGGCTGAATGTAGTTGTCCGGGTCAAAGAAGTCCGCATACCAATCTAGTAAGAATGTCGGATACACTCCTTTGTCCAGATTGTCAAAGGCTGTTGTTGATTCTACACTGTTCAGTTCCACCCGCATTATTCCGTCCATTTCCCGGTCCGCGATCGCCTTAATGGTACTGGCAATCACGCCCCGTTTGGTAGAATTGGAAGCATACCAGAGTTCTATTATCGCCGGGTTAGCTTGGGAATATCCCGCCTTTTGCAGCAAGGCTTTAGCTTTGGCTGCATTGCCATCACCGTATTCGGTTTGGAAAACTGGTTGATAGGCATCAAAAGAGGTGGGAATCAAACTATAGGCTGGTTGGGCCTGATTTTGCAGCACCCGCTGATTCAGAATTTCCCGATCGACGATCGCTGCTAGGGCCTGTCGGACCTCTAGTTTATCCAAGGGGGGAGAGTTGACATTTACCACCATATAGTTTAAGGTATTGCTATCCGTTGTAATTTGCTGCCAGCCATTTTTAGCCGCTTGTGCATCCAGGGCCTTAATTTGATCTGCATCCAGAGAACCAGCAGCTACATCGATCGCCCCGGTGCGAAAAGCATTGAACAGGTTAGCGGAACTGGAGAATATCTGCATATCAACACCGGTGTTTTGGGGTTGGCTGCCCCAATATTGATCGAAGACATCTAAGCGGATGATATCAGTGCCAAACTCTGCTAATTTGTAGGGACCTGTACCGACAAAGCTGTTGGGCTGGAATTTTCCCGAACCTATTTCATAAGCTTGGGGGGAAACGGCGCAGGCACCTGAAAATGCTAACAGGGCCGGAAAGGCGGCAAAGGGTTGTTTTAGTTTGATAGTAAGTTCGTACTCTCCCGTTGCTTGGATAGATTCTACTACGTCACCTAGCAAGAAGGAAGGCGGGCCTTCATTTTCGATGAAGCGCCGCAAGGAAAATGACATCGCTTCGGCGTTGAAAGCCGTGCCATCATGAAATTTTACCCCTTGACGCAAGGGGATAATGTATGTTAGTTTATCTTTACTGATTTTGGGTAATTCTGTGGCTAGTTGCGGCACCAACTGGGTCGTGCCTGGGGCATAACTGTACAGGCGATCGCCCAGATTATACAGTAAATTGCCGGATGCCAGTTCGTAAGCATCTGCTGGATCGACGGTCCGCACCTTCAGGGTTGTGCCGATGATGATGCGATCGGTATTTGATTGAGTTGTAGCAGGAGGGTTGCTACAGCTAACGACTAGCAAAAAACATAAGCTAAACAAACCCAGGAATTGGACCACCGGTCGTAACTTTCTCGGAAAGCGATTAAATAAGTTCATCGGTCTTGTCATTGGTGTTATACTCTCTTATATTACTATTCTCTGGGGTTCGTAGTAAGACCATTGTCAAAAATTCTCTCACTTCGCTGTCAGCCCGCCGGGGGTTCAAACCCCCGGCTAATAGCTAAAGTCGGTTAAAACCGACTGTTAAGATTATGTTAAATTAACTGTAGCATTTTTTTTCAAAATGGTATAAGCACTAAAGTGTTTGCCTGGGTTCGTAGTAAGACACACTTTACGGCTTGCAGGCTTAAACGCTAAAGCGTTTACTACGAACGATTATAAAGCGTTGAGGTGATTTGCAAATGGATCGACTATATTATTATCGTCAATGCATTCAAAAGCTGCTAATAGAACGCAGTAGGGGAACGGTGATTAATGCAGAAATTGAGATTCAAAGGATTTTCGATCCCGAACGCGATCGCTATTTGGTTGTCTATTTGGGGTGGGACGAACATCTGCGCATCTATAATTCGCTTATGCATTTGGATATTAAAGATGGCCAAATCTGGATTCAGCGCAATGAGACCGATCGCCCGATCGCGGAGGAACTGGTAGAAATGGGCGTTCCCAAGGAGGATATTGTGATTGGAGTTCAACCGGTTGATTCACGTCCCTATACCGGTTTTGGCGGTGCCGCCTCTACAACTCCATCGGATATTCTCCAGTAGCCTAGAAACCCGGTAATTCCTTTAAAAACAGGGTTTCTTAATCAACGCGCCCCTTGTTAGTAATACAATAGCACTCAGTCGTCAAGGTTCTCAAAGCCAGGAGTGAAAAATTAAGAATTTCAGCATTCGCGGCCTACGCAAACGTCGCAAATCGTATTCTACACGAAGTTCATCGGACATTTCCTCACCCTCCTCATATAAAAAGCAGCGCGTTCCCGGCTTTCTACAGGGAACGATACGATCGCGATTTTATAGCTCGACATCTTCTAGTTTAACACCTCGTCCAGCTCGGAGGCTTTCTCTAGCAGACTGAATTCGACGGAGGAAGCGCGGATCCCCCTCCAACCAATCATCAAATTGGTTTTCCTGAGCAATTTTAATCAAAAACCTCAGCGCCTCATTCACTGATTCTGAATTGGGAAACATTTCTGCTACATCGGCTTCTAGATGAATTATCGTCTCGCCAAAACTTTTTCTTCCAGGACCTACTTTCCTGACACGCAAACGCCGCAAATCGTACTCGGCACGAAGTTCATCGGACATTTCCATTTCCACCCTCCTCATATATTTCTCGCTCCATCCTTGTTACTACCCTAGCACTAATCAGTCTAATCGCGTTACCTCGTTCCGTGTACGACACCAGTAGTAAGCGACCTTGCTGCGACTCTCCAATGATAATGTAACGATGCTCATCGTAAGAATGGTCTGGATCGTAGAAATCCATATAAAGCGGATCGTCGAAAACCGTCTTAGCTTCGTCAAATGAGACTCCATGCTTGGACAAATTAGATTGGGCTTTTTCTTGATTCCACTCGAATTCCATCGTCGGGAGTTTTACCTCATATCAAAAAAATTAGATCGGGCTGCGCGCGAAGAGGGAAAAGGGCAAGAGGGCAAAAGGGCCAAGGGGTTAAGGTGTCCGCACAACAGCACCGCCAACCACAACTCGCAAACCGCAGTAGTTGCGCCTGTCGCCCGGAGAAGTCCTAGCGCGACAGGCGCTGCGACAACCTGCGGGATCGAAGAGCCAGCTACCGCCGCGAAGCATCTTAAGTGAATCATCGCCGCCGAATTCCCAAGTGCTGCCATCAGCAGGAATGCCGCGATAGGTCTCGTGCCAGGGGTCGGCACACCATTCCCAGACTAGCCCATGCATGTCGTACAACCCAAAGTTGTTCGCCACTTGAAAATAGCCGACAGGGGTGGTTTGTTTGCCACAGGATCCTTTGGGGGCATTCCCATAGGTTTTGTTGCCATTGTAGTTCGCGAGGTCCGCAGTAATAGTTTCTCCAAAGTGGAATGGCGTGGTAGTACCAGCGCGACAGGCGTATTCCCATTCCGCCTCGCTGGGCAAGCGATAGCTTTTTCTCGTCTTACGGGAAAGTCGCTGACAAAATTCTACCGCATCATCCCAGCCTACACATTCTACAGGTCTGTTCGCCCCCTTAAAATGAGACGGGTTATTGCTTATCACCGCTTGCCACTGGGCTTGGGTGATGGGAAACTTGCCCATAAAGAAAGGAGATACAGTCACTTCTCGCTGCGGACCTTCAGTTTTCTTTCGTCCTGTCTCGCTTTCGGGGGAACCGATAGTAAACTTGCCCCCGGGAATGGATATCATTTCCAGTATCACGCCATTACCCAAGTCTTCCCGATAAAATTCTGCCCGCAAACGACTCCGACTGATTTCTCGGCCTCCCTTGTCTATTATCACTACTTCAAATTCAAAGGTTGGCAAGGTATTCGCATTTGATTGAGGGTTGGCCTGGTTGGTGATGTTCGCCCTACTCGGTTGGTGGGCGCTTGGTTGCTGGTGGGCGGTGCCGGCGGTGCCCACCCTACTCGCATTGGGAGGAGAAGAAACGCTGGAGTTTAATGCTGCTAATACCTCAGTAGCTGACTGATAGCGGTCCTTCGGTTTTTCCCCCAGCAACCCCTCTATTACCTGAGTTAACTGGGGACTTACATATTTTCCTTGTCTTTGCAAGCTTTCTTGCCACAACCACCGACTATCCATCGGTTCAAACAGAAATAAAGGATTTTCTCCCGTCAGTAAATGGATGCAAGTTGCCCCCAGCGCATAAAGGTCGCTAGCAGGATAAGCTTTACCGTAAAGCATTTGTTCGGGTGGCGCGTATCCCGGTGTTCCCGCTATCGTCTTGTTACTTCCCATAGTGCTGACGGTACTTCGGGGTGGGATACTCGTTCCCGTTGCTTGCTTGGAAACGCCGAAATCAATCAACACCAATCTTCCGTCACTCTGGCGCCGCATGATATTCTCAGGTTTGATGTCCCGATGAATCACTTTCCGAGAGTGAATCAATTCCAGAATCGGTAACAAGTCAGCTAATATCGACCTTACCTCAGCTTCGTCAAAGCTTTGCTTCTGTATTAGGGCTTGCAGTAAATTCTCCCCCTCTACATACTCCTGGGCCAGATATAAATAAGGATATGTCCCTGTTTGTAATTGCAAGTCGGCTTGAAAGTAAGCAAACAAAGTGGGAATTTGGGGATGCTGCCCCAATTCTAACAATTGACTTGCCTCCCGCTCAAACAATTCCAGCATTTTGTCCCGCAGTTGGGGGTTGTTGCGCATCGCCTGCTGCATCTCGGGGGCCGGGGCGAACTGCTTGACCACGGAATTGGCATTCATCCGATGGCCGTCAGTGGCCCGATAGGTTTTGCCAAATCCTCCTTCCCCCAATCTTTCCAGAATAGCGAAGCGGTTTAACAATTGCGGGATTAACTTCGCGCCGCAACTCTGGCAAAAGCGATGGTTATCTGGATTTTGAGGATTTAAGCAGTTCGGGTTCAGACAGTAGATCATGACTGTTCCTCTGGATGGTCTGGGTCGCTGTCAATATGATATCTTAAAGGGTAACAGAATATCACAATTATCTCATGTCCGATTGTCCTCGCTGTCACCAATCTATCAATTCTCAAGCAGTTACCTGTCCCCATTGCGGTCTGGTCCTGAAAGCATACGGTCATCCGGGCATCCCTTTACACCGCGCTACGGGGGCCGAACCTTTGTGTAACAGTTGCACTTACCACGCTGATGATACCTGTGACTTTCCCCAGCGCCCCCATGCTAGAGATTGTACTCTCTACCAAGATATTTCCGAACCAATTGTTGAGTACAATCTTAACAGAAATATCTTCAGCCGTCAAGGAATTAAATTCTGGGTCAGGCGGAATATGACCTGGTTGGTGCTGCTGGGGTTGGTAATCTTCAGCTTGCTGATCTCTTTGTGATTTTCTCTCGTTCCCTGTCTCTGGCAGGGAACGTAAAAATGAGCCTCTGCCTCGCCGGTAATCTGCGCCCGATCGGGCATTTCCGGTTCAGCGATATCTGGTTGGGTAAGGGACCTCAACCCAACCTACGTAACAGAAACCTGGTTTCTTTGCGTCATGCGATCGCCTGGATGCATTCTGCCCGATCGCACCTAGCATTATTGACCGCCGAACTGACTGGATATGCTACTATATCTAGGTTAGCATTTTGCTCCAACAATGGCAATATTTTTTGAGGATTCTTGTTCTCGGGATCTAACCATTGCGAGTAAGCTGCTGGGGACATAATTACGGGCATCCGCTGATGAATGTGACTGACCCGTTCGTTAGCAGCAGTTGTCAAAATCGTACAAGAGACGATCTTTTCTCCCTCCCCAGACTGCCATGTATCCCATAAACCCGCAAAGGCAAATAAGGCCCCGGAATCACTGAAGTGATTACTACGAACCTCGGAATCACTGAAGTGATTACTACGAACCTCGGAATCACTGAAGTGATTACTACGAACCTCGGAATCACTGAAGTGATTACTACGAACCTCGGAATCACTGAAGTGATTACTACGAACCTCGGAATCACTGAAGTGATTACTACGAACCTGGAAATAGTACGGTTGTTTCTGCTTTCCTTGCTGCTGCCATTCATAGAAACCGTCGGCTATTATTAAGCAACGCCGCCGCTTAAATGCCGTTCTAAATGCTGGTTTTTCTGCTACTGTTTCCGCCCTCGCGTTAATTAACTTCGCTCCCATTTTGGCCTCTTTCGCCCAACTGGGGATTAAACCCCAACGCATCCATTCTAACTGTCGCTTACCAGATCTTTCTCCTACCACGATAGATGCGATCGCCTGAGTAGGGGCAATGTTATATCTTGGGGAAATCTCGGGCACTTCCTCCAGATTAAATTTCGAGGCAATCTCTAATCCTGACACTGTTAAAGTAAAACGTCCGCACATAGTTTTATTGGGTAATCGCCATCGGTACGGTCTTTCTCGGGCAGGCTTCCGACAGGCCCTACGATACTTCGGACAGGTGGGATGCCCGCCCTCGGATTACATCTTCTACTGATACTTCCTTTTCCTGATATACTGCTAAGTCGAACCAGAACGTAGTCCCCACTCCTACTTCACTCACCAACTGGATCCGAGTGTGATGCTTCTCCATTATATTCCGGACGATCGACAGACCTAACCCCGTACCTTCTAGGGTGTGAACTCGGTTCTCCACCCGGAAAAACCGATCGAATATTGCTTGCTGGTCTTGTTTGTCAATGCCAACTCCTGTATCTGATATCTCTATCCGCACTGCTTGCCCTTTATGTTCTATCATTAGTTCTGGGAATGCCTCTTCTAACAGATAGGCGCGAATCATCACTCGTCCCCCTGACTCGGTGAACTTCAGGCCATTGCCCACGAGATTGGTAAATACCTGCAGTAAGAGATCGTAGTTCCCTAATACTGGGGGCAAATTAGCTTCGATATCCTGCACCAGTTCAATTCCCTTATCCTTCGCATGCAGCTGATAATTCCGCAATGTTTGTTCTACCGGTTGACCGATGTCTACGGGATTAAAATGATAGATCCGACAGGAGGATTCTAGTCTCGACAAGTCTAACACGTCGTTCACCAGGCGCGTGAGGCGATCGGTCTCGTGATTGGCAGTTTCTAGGAACTCGCGACGTTCTGCTTGCGTAATTTCTTCGCCGTACTCGTAAAGGGTCTCGATAAATCCTTTAATATTAAATAGAGGCGTCCTTAACTCGTGAGATACATTGCTGATAAAATTGGACTTGGCCTCGTTCAATTCTACTTCCCGAGTAATATCTTGCACGGTGATGGCAATGCCCTTCAAGCTTTCCCGGTATTCCTCGATTATATGATTGCTGGCATAATGTTCGTACAGGACGCATTCCGTGACATGGGGGCGATCGGGGAACCGACAGGTATCGTTTCGGTCGTGGAGACAGTTTTTACAGAGGGACTCTTCTCCCGTCGCCCGGTGGGAGAGTAAAGTTGTCAGTAAAATCCTGATTGTACGGTTTACTGGTTCCGTGAGAGTGATGCGAAACTCGGCACCATCTCTAGTTGCTGTCGGCATTTTGCCAGCGGCAATTTCATGTAGGGGTCGCGTCAGTTTCACCTGCACTAGGGGGGGCAGTTTATCCAGTACCTTAGAGCCTACCACGGATTTATCTTCCCAGCCAAAAATACGTTGTGCCGTGGGGTTAACTAGCATCACCTGTAAATCTGGGTCTAGCAACACCGCACCATCGGCGATTGTGGACACTAGGGTTTCCAGCTTCACTTTTTCGGCGGTCATTTCTTCAATATTTTGTTCTTCATAGCGTTCTAGTCGTTCCGCCATTTCGTTGAAACCACCGATTAATTCCCCCAGTTCCCCACTCAAAGGTAGATAGACTCGCTGCTTGAAATTCCCAGCAGCAATGTTTTTTACCCCCACTAGCAATTCTTTAATCGGTTTGGTGATCGTCAAGGCATTAAATACTCCACCCAGGATTACCATTACCCAGATCGAGACAAAAACCGCGATCGTCACATCTCGGGTAAGATGGGAGGAAGTGACCACAGTCGGGTTAGGATTAATGCCCAGGGCCAATACTCCAAAATATTGGCCTGAGTGGGTAATGGGAACGAAGACATCAGTGACTTCTCCGGAAGGAGTTTGATGCTGTCGGACAAAGGGAAACTGGGCATCACGACCGAAATCTGCTGGTAACTGCATGCGCCGCTTAATTGTCAGGGAACTATGCACTTCCGACTCCCAAAAAGGTAATCCGAAGAAAATATTGCCCTCTTCATCGGCGTACAGCATATAGCGAATATTATCAGTAGTTTCATAGAAGCGCTGGGAAAAGCGAGCCACTTCTGTGAGATTGCCTTCTGCGATCGGGGGTGCTATATTAGAAACTAGGAGTAGACCCAGGTCGCGACCGAAGCGGGTATCGCTCAGACGGGCATCCAGTTGAATGCTATTCACAGCCCAGAAGGTCAGACCACTCATAATTAAACTTACGGCCAAGGTGGCCGCTGCCATTAATCTGGTTTGCAGGGTAAACTCGGACCACCAGTTGGCTAGAATTTCTCGAATCTTCTTGATTAACGGGATCATATCTGTCTGTTGTCAGTTGTAAAAACGTAGGGCGGGCGTCTCGCCTGCCCGGGGTGAAAACCTAGGGCGGATGAATACATCACGGTAGTCATGCTTTAATCACGCGGTGACCGATATCCTGTCTATAGTACATACCTTCAAACTCGATGCAGTCTACCCCAGCATAGGCGCGGGCAAAGGCTTGCTTAAAGGTTGAGTCCGTTGCTACGATGTTGAGGACGCGACCGCCATCCGTGAGTAGTTGTTCTCCTTGCAGTTTGGTGCCCGCTTGGAAGACAATGGCCCCCTTCTCTTCCGCCCGATCGATCCCTGTAATAACGTTGCCTTTCTCGTAGGTTCCCGGATAACCATTAGCTGCCAGGACAACACAAGCACAGACTTCATTTTTCCAGGCGATGCTGCGCCCAGACGGGCCGAGTTCTGCCAAGCGTCCCGTGGCGGTAGCGTATAGTATTTCTTCTAAGGGAGTTTCTAGGAGGGGGAGAATAGCTTGAATTTCGGGATCGCCAAAGCGACAATTAAATTCTATAACCTTGGGATCCCCAGAAGGGGTAATCATCAAACCCGCGTAGAGAACGCCTCGGTAAACTATACCCCGATCGGCCATTGCCTGCACGGCAGGGGAAAGAATTTCTTTTTCAATGCGTTGCATCAGGTTTGGGGTGATAATGGGAGCGGGGGCATAGGCACCCATGCCACCAGTATTAGGGCCCGTATCTCCTGGGCCAATGCGCTTGTGGTCTTGGGCGCTCAAGAGGGGTATAATTGCTTGACCGTCAGTTAAAGCCAGAATCGAGACTTCTTGACCATATAGGCATTCTTCAATCAGGATCTGGGAACCCGCCGCCCCAAATTTACCTGAAAAGGCAGCGGAGATCGCGGCTTCTGCTGCTGCTAAAGTAGTAGCAACCGTGACGCCCTTACCAGCGGCCAAACCATCGGCCTTGACGACGATCGGCAGTTTTCCAGTTTGCACGTAGGCAATAGCCCTGTTAGCATCTGTAAATACAGAAGCGAAGGCCGTAGGGATGCCCGCTGTTGCCATCAATGCTTTTGCCCAAGCTTTGCTGGACTCAATTTGAGCCCCGGCCTTGGTAGGACCGAAAACAGGAATTTGTTGCTGTTGTAGGTAGTCTGTAATACCCTGGGATAGGGGCAATTCCGGACCGACTACTACCAGGGAGATCTGATTATCGGAGCAAAATTGTCCGATACCGGGGAAGTCATCAACGGTCAAGGCCAGGTTCTGACAGCGGTCAGTAGTAGCTGTGCCGCCATTGCCCGGTACGCAGAAGACTCGTTCCACCTGGGGCGATCGCAATAAAGTTCTGGTAATGGCGTGTTCTCGACCTCCACTGCCAAGGACTACAATTTTCACCTGTGCCTCGCTTTTACTATTCAAAATGCTTCTATTATGACATAATGTTAAGCAAAAAGCGGAGTCTGGTGCAAAATCTACTGAGGAATGGGCAATGAAAGGGCAAAAACTGCTGGGCTTGACGTTGGCAATGTTAGTTGTGAGTTTTGCCGGATCTCCAAGGGTGTCGGCCAAGAAGCGCGAAGGGTTACCTCCTAGTCCCTTGGAGATCGCCAAACCCGACCCCCTGCTGCCTGAAGAACCAATGTCTCCGAGGGAACAGCAAGATTTCCTGGCCCGGCTGGACGGGTTGCATAGATCGGCCATGACCCAGTTAGATAGAGGTAATAGGCAGAAGGCGTTTGAGATCTGGTATCGAGAGTTGCGACTGCGACGGAGTTTGGGGCCGATGGCGGAAGTGGAAGCATTGGGGAGAGTCGGGGCGATCGCCTGGGCGGAAAATCGGTCGTCCGAGTTGTTGGTAGTGAAGGGGCGGTTGCAGTCGGTGCAGGAACAGGCGTCATCATCCCAGAATATGGTGCTATTGTCGGAACTGGGGTCCGCTTACGAACAGATGCGATCGCCCGATCTAGCCCTTTCAGTTTATGAAGAAATCATCACCGATGCTAGGGGAGGGTCGGATAGTGAGAAAATCGCGGATATTTTAAATAAGATCGGGCAACTGCATTTGAGTTGGTTTGATTATGTGGAGGCAGCAACAGCGTATCGAGAGTTGCTGGCAAGGGCGAGGTCAGAGGGCGATCGGGCCAGTCAGTTAATCTATGGGCAGCAGCTTGCATACATTTACGACCGAGGGGAAATGCCCGATCGGGCGATCGCCGTCAAAAACCAGCTAGTGGAATTATACGTGGAAGCA
Source organism: Hormoscilla sp. GUM202 (assembly GCA_005518205.2). Classification (GTDB taxonomy): domain Bacteria; phylum Cyanobacteriota; class Cyanobacteriia; order Cyanobacteriales; family Desertifilaceae; genus Hormoscilla. The sequence continues at coordinate 46,549 of RFFC02000007.1, read as the reverse complement.
GAGAGATTGACGAAGATTCCGGAACTGCAGATAGGGATCGGTTCTGACTATGTAGCTACCGGGAAAATAGCAGCAGCCGCCGAATATTATCAAGCAGCTTACGAGTTAGCAGAATCCTTGCAGCAGTTTAGCGATGCTGGGATAGCCTTGTCAAGGTTGGGGCAACTGTATCGAGAGTCCGATCGGGCAGAGTTTGCCTTAGCGGTTTATAAGCAGTTGCTGTATGTACAAGATCGATCCTATGATATGTACGGTAAGATGAAGACCTACGATCGGATTGGACAGGTTCACGTAGATCGAGAAGAATATGCCGAAGCATTAGAGGCATTCGAGGAGGGATTAGGGTTAGCTGGGGAGTTGAGAGTGGATGCCGAATATTTTATCGTGCAGATAGACAAAGTGCGATCTCAGATCCAGGGTTCGTAGTAAACGCTTTAGCGTTTTCCGGGGTTCGTAGTAAACGCTAAAGCGTTTGCCGAGGTTCGTAGTAAACGCTAAAGCGTTTGCCCATTACCCCCCAAATTAATAAGGTGAAGCTATGGAAGGTAAGTTTTGGTTAGAAGAGGAAACAATGCACGATCCATACCATGTTTTTTTAGGCAACAACGGTCACAATCAAGTCTTAACAATCCCCTCTGAGTTTACCTTGCCGAATACAGAAGTGACCCTACGCAAAGAGGGCGATCGCTTAATTATTGAACCCGTCCCCGCCACCTCTCTCCTCGCTTTGCTCAAAACCCTAAAAAATGTTCCGGATTCGTTTCCAGATGTGGATAAATGCCTACCACCACTTGATGATATTTGCTCTTTGTGCTGACGGATGAGTTATCAATATCTACTCGATACTAATATTTTATCCGATCTAGTCAGGTATCCTCAAGGTCGAGTCTCCCCGGGACAAGAGCACAACAAAAGATATCGAATTTCACAAAATCGCTTCTCACCCATGGGGGCATCAGGCGATCGGTCGGCTTAGGACAGGGTGGATGCAATTCGCTTTTTACAACAGATGGGATGGGGCATGGTGACTATACCCAAGAAAGAGGCGAGATTTTGAATTCTGTAACGCGGGAGGAATTTTGGCAGGATTTGCAGAGGATTAGAGATAGTAAATAATTGTTAATTTACGTGAAATGTTTTTCTAGCAGTCGGGTATGATAATGAGTAAGGATAAATTAGCGATCGACAATAGTCAAGTGCCAGAAGGTTATAAAAAAACTGAGGTTGGGGTGATTCCTGAAGATTGGGAGGTAAAAACCTACGAAGATATTTTTACCTTTTTGACAACTGCAAGCAATCCAAGAGCAGATTTATCACTAGATAAAGAAGTTGAATATATTCACTACGGAGATATTCATACTAAATGGGATTGTCTACTTGACTTACGCCTTGAGTTTTTGCCTTCTATTTCTAAACAAAAGGTGAAAAGAGCAACCATTTTAGAAGAAGGAGATGTTATCATGGCTGATGCGTCAGAAGATTACGAAGGAATCGGCAAGAGTGTTGAAGTTATCAATATTAGTGAACGTCATATAGTCGCTGGTCTTCATACATTTCTATTGCGAGATAAAAATCAGGTTTTCACTGATGGATATCGAGGCTATTTACACAGGATTGAATCGGTAAAACAATCAATCGATCGGATGGCTACAGGATTAAAAGTATATGGAATATCTAAGAAGAATCTCAAAAATATTTTACTACCTGTTCCTGGCAAAAAAGAACAACGCGCGATCGCCCAAACCCTATCGGATGTAGATGGCCTGATTGCAGCACTGGATAAGTCGATCGCCAAAAAGCGCAACATCAAAACCGCCACCATGCAGGAACTCCTCACTGGCAAGAAACGCCTGCCGGGGTTTGGTGAAAGGAAAGGTTATAAAAACACTGAGATTGGGGTTATTCCTGAAGATTGGGAAGTCAATAAAATTGGTGAGATAGCTAACGTAGATCGGGAAAATTTAACAGCCAAAACTTATGCGGAATATCAATTCAAATACATTTCATTGGAAGATGTAGATAGAGGTACTCTAAAAGGATATTCTGAGCAAGTATTTTCGACGTCACCTTCTCGTGCTAGGCGCGTTTTAAGGTACGGTGACGTACTATTTTCGACAGTTCGCCCTAATCTTAAATCTCACTTGCTTTTCAATAAAGATGATGATGATTGGGTTTGTTCAACAGGATTCTCTGTTTTACGCTGTCAAAATGATTTTTCAATAGCGGCTTTTCTATTTTTTCATCTCTTTAGTGGAAATATAAATAAGCAAATTGAGACGTTAATAGCAGGTTCTAATTATCCGGCAATTAATAGTAGCGATGTTCGGAAACTTGAGATTGCGGTTCCAGAAGTAGAAGAACAACGCGCGATCGCATCTATCCTGTCGGACATGGATGCGGAAATTGCGGCCTTAGAAAAGCGCCAAAACCCAAGCCATGAAGCAAGGCATGATGCAGGAACTCTTAACCGGAAAAACCCGACTCATCGTTCCCAACCATCCTTAAAACCGTAAACTGCCATCTAAAACAACCAGGATAAAATATCATGACGTCGGACAAAGCGAATTCGCTACTCAAAAACGAGTTATCCAACTCTTTGAACAGCAACTCGGTTACTCAGATCTGGGATACTGGCACAACCGCAAGCACAACCACAACATTGAATAATAGTAAATAATTGTTAATTTACGTGAAATGTTTTTCTAGCAGTCGGGTATGATAATGAGTAAGGATAAATTAGCGATCGACAATAGTCAAGTGCCAGAAGGTTATAAACAAACAGAGGTTGGGGTGATTCCTGAAGATTGGGATGTTAAACATCTGAAAAATGCCCTAAAAACGACTCCTCAATATGGAATTAATGCCCCTGCTGTCCCATATCGTGATAACTTGCCGGTTTATATCAGAATTACCGACATATCGGAATCTGGTTACTTTGCACCAGAAAAATTGGTTAGTGTTAACCAAGAAAATTCAGACCAATATTATCTCGAAGAAGGAGATTTGGTTTTTGCCAGAACTGGTAGTGTTGGGAAATCATATCTTTATAATCCCGATGACGGCGAACTCGTTTTTGCAGGATTTTTAATTCGCATAAGACCTGACAAAAACATACTACTACCCCATTATTTAGCTCAGTATGTAAAAACAAAAGCCTACTGGAATTGGGTTAAGTTAATGTCTATGCGTAGTGTTCAACCTGGGATTAATGGGAATGAGTATGGTCAACTGCTAGTTCCGTTGCCAGCAATAGAAGAACAACGCGCGATCGCCCAAACCCTATCGGACGTAGATGGCCTGATTGCCGCACTGGATAAGCTGATCGCCAAAAAGCGCAACATCAAAACCGCCACCATGCAGGAACTCCTCACTGGGAAGAAACGCCTGCCGGGGTTTGGTGATGAGTGGCACAAGAGGAAATTAAGCTCTTTGGGAATTTTCAAAAGTGGGAATGGCTTTCCAATAAAGTACCAAGGGTTAAAAACAGGGAGTTTTCCATTTTTCAAAGTTTCAGACATGAATAATAAAGGCAATTCAGTATTGATGCAAAACTATAATAACTGGATAACAAAAGAAAGTCAACAAGAATTATCAGCGACAATTTTCCCTAAGGGCACGATTGTTTTTGCGAAAATTGGTGCGGCAATTTTTTTAGAGCGCAAAAAACAACTTGCGATTGCCAGTTGTATAGATAACAACATGATGGGCTTTATTTTAAATGATGAAGCTGATTCATCGTTTATTCATCAGCTTCTGCTAACTGTAGAATTTGGCAGTCTTGTAAACACAACAGCCCTGCCATCGCTGAGCGGCAAAGAACTGTCAGAACTCACATTCTGTTTTCCAAATACGGAAGAACAACGCGCGATCGCATCTATCCTGTCGGACATGGATGCGGAAATAGCGGCCTTAGAAAAGCGCCGCGCCAAAACCCAAGCCATGAAGCAAGGCATGATGCAGGAACTCTTAACCGGAAAAACCCGACTCATCGTTCCCAACCATCCTTAAAACCGCAAACTGCCATCTAAAACAACCAGGATAAAATATCATTCGTAGTAAACGCAAAGCGCGTTTGCCGAGGTTCGTAGTAAACGCAAAGCGCGTTTGCGGAAGGCCACCAATTGAGAAACCAAACCGTTTCGCTGGTGCTTTCCCCAACATACTTCTTAATTGCGAATAATTACTCGGATTTGATATAATTTATTCTCTCGCTGCCAATGCTTTAATTTGTTTATACAAAGCATCGGTAATTTTGTCGCATCTAAAATTTCGATGCTAGCTAGTTTTCCTTTAGCGTCATAATCAACAGCAATTCCTTCTGATAGATGTTGAGTTGTCACGGTTGTCTCCTGAAAGATGATACTCAAGGCATTAACTTCTCGATCGTAGATAATTTTCATGGAAGTGTCTTTATTCTGTACATTGATAAAGTTGCCGATCGCCTCAGTTCTCGGGCAGGCGATCCGCCCTACGGGGGACTCGGGCAGGCGATCCGCCCGCCCCACGGTATTAATTGCCGATCGAAAAGCCCCGGGGTGTGGGTCGATGTTCGGCCAACAGGACTTCAAAGTCCACCCGATCGCTTTTTTCTCCAGCTTTAACTTGCAAAGTCCAGTCACCGGGCTGCAATGACCAGAATAAATGATTGGATGGTCCACTGGCAAGTTTTTTCCCATTTAACCACCATTCTACAGGTTCATCCTCTATGCCAGCGAGTTTGAACTCGACCCGGGATGCAGGTTCTAGCAAGAAAACATCCCCATCCCGAGGGGAGACAATTTTTAAGTCCGTAGCAAACAGGGCGGGCGCGTGCTGCATGGCGACCCATTCGTCGTATTCTGGAGGCAAGTCGATCCGATACCCGCGATCGTCAGATACTAGCTGATAGAAACTGTCGAGATGGCGATCGTACTCGGCCAAGTCTTCGGGATAGAAATATTCTCGCACTACAGCGGGACAAGCGGGAGTCGGTCGCAACCCGGAAAGGGCGCAGATCGGTCGTTGGACGAGATGTGCGGGTGGGGGAAATGCAGGCGGTGCCGATGTTTCGTGCAAGTGTAACATAATCCGCCGCCAAAGTGGGGCTGCACCCGTGACCCCAGATACCTCTTGCATGCGATCGCCATTAAAATTCCCGACCCAAGTTGCCACAGTATAGTCTTGAGTAAACCCTACTGTCCAGGTATCCCGATAATTAGAAGAAGTCCCCGTTTTCACAGCTGCCGGGAAGGGTAAGTTCAAGACTGAGTCTACGCCAAATGCGATCGCCCGGGCGTGGGCGTCACTCAGCATATCTGTAATTAATCCTATCGTCGATCGCCGCAAAGGTGAAGCTTCCAACCCTCGGTTTTCCTTCTCCTGAAACGGAGAACGAGGGTAGACAAATAACCCTAGGTTCTCAGTCGGTTTTAACCGACTTAAGCCTCGTTCCCTGGGGACCGCCTGGGAACGCAGGGGTTTTAACTCCGGGCGGGGTGACGCGATCGCATCTCCCAGTCGAACGAGGGTAAGGTAGGCGCGGGCCAACTCCCAGAGACTGACTTCGCCGCTACCGAGGGCCAACCCCAAACCATAATATTCTGGAGACTTGTCGAGATGTGCAAATCCTAGCTGATGCAGGCGGGTGAGGAAATTTTCTACCCCCACTTGTTCCAAGACTCGGACTGCGGGAATATTCAGAGAATTTGCCAAAGCGACCCGCACTCGTACCGGTCCGTGAAAGGTTTTGCTGTAATCTAGAGGACTGTAGAGTTTGGCACCGGGAATGGGGTAATGGGTGGGTATGTCTGCCAAGATCGTATTGGGATGAATCAGACGTTTTTCTAAGGCCAACTCGTACAGAAAAGGTTTGAGAGTACTGCCCGGTTGTCGCAAAGCTTGCACCCCATCATTGCGACCTAACTTGCCTGGGTTATTGTAATCTGGAGAACCAACATAGGCTAAAACTTCCCCAGTATGATTGTCTATTACCAAGGCGGCGCCATTATGAACGTTATTGGGGGCCAGACTGTCAGTGATTTGCTGCACTTGCGCTTCCACGAACTGCTGCAAGGGGCGATCGATGCTGGTTCTAACTACAGCAGGATGCTGCTGAGGGAGTTGCTGGGCGACAAAGAACAGAAAATGGGGGGCGGCGATAATTCCTCGATCGCGCGGTTGCAAAGAGATCTTTTCCCAGAAGGCCCGATCGCCTTCTGGGCGGGTAATGTACCCGTCCGCTACCAGGCGATCGATCGCGTAAGCTTGTCGTTGCTTTAACTCTTGCCAATTACTATAAGGATTGAGGTCCGTAGGGTCATTAGGAATAGCTGCTAGGAGAGTAGCTTGGGCTAAATTCAGGTCTGCGGCGGGAATGCCGAAATAAGTCCGGGCCGCCGCTTCTACTCCATAGACATTACCACCCATTGGCAATCGATTAATGTAAGCTTCCAGAATTTCCTCTTTACTCATGCCAGCGGTTAAGCGCCAGGACAGCCAAACTTCCCGAATTTTGTTGGGTATAGTGCGGGGACTGGGGTCTAGCATCCGCGCTAATTGCATGGTAATTGTCGATGCACCGCTGACGATCTGCTTTGCTTGCATCGCTTCTAACAGAGAACGGGCGATCGCCTGCATATCCAGGGCCCCATGTTGATAATAGCGTTTATCTTCGGCGGCGATAATTGCTTGGATAAAGTAATCCGATACTTGGGAGAGACTCACGACTGCGGTATTTTCCTGGTTGCGAGTCAGAAGGGTTCCCAAAGCAAGTCCGTTGCGGTCCGTAAACTCGATCGCCTGTTGATTTTGCTCGATATCGCTGCTATGGATAGGGGCGAGATAGGGGAGGGCGCGTACTGTCAAGCAGAGTAGTAGCAACCCCAGAAGCCACCGCCAGCGCCCGAACCAGCGCGTTAATTTTCCCTTTCTCTGGATGAATGATTTTCTTCCTTGTCTCATCTGTTTACCTCTGGTGTTATCTATTTCTGATTATATCCTAGTTTTTTACCTCCGGCAATATCTTTGAGATTTTCTTCAGTAAGTGGAGCGCAAATTAATCGCCAAAAGGCTTGACAAATTACGATTGTAAATGCTAGACTATGGGAATAAGTTTGGTAGGAGGCAATCATGTAGAGTTACTCAGACGGATGTTTACAGTAAAAGACTACCACAAAATGATGGCAGATGCGGTCTTAACAGAGGGCGATCGAGTAGAACTGATCCGAGGAGAAATTGTCCAAATGTCCCCTATTGGTCCTCGTCATACCGCTTGTGTGAAGCGTCTGAACGAATTATTCATGTCGCGTTTAGCAGGAAGGATAACTATTGGAGTTCAAGATCCTGTGGAATTGGATGACAATTCGGAACCGCAACCAGATATATCTTTACTGCGACGGCGTGCTGATTTTTACGCAACGGGACATCCTCAGTCAGAGGAGATCTTCTTGTTGGTAGAAGTAGCTGATACGACTGTTGATTACGACAGAGAGGTAAAAGTTCCTCTCTATGCCGAAGATAGCATCAGGGAAGTCTGGTTGGTAAATATTAACGATGGCTCTCTAGAAGTATATCGAGAACCTGCTGAAAATGGTTATCAGAATGTACGGCAGTTCCAAGAGGAGGAAACTGTGACAATACAAGCTTTTCCGGATGTAGTATTTACTGTAGACGAACTGTTGGGGTAATGTCAAGATGTCTGAAAATGTCGGGGCGATCGGACATGTTTGTAGTAAGCACTTTAGTGCTTGCAGCGATCGCCTGGTAGGCGGTTATTGCTATTATACCCAAGGCGAAGCGGACCGCTCGGGTGCATCCCAGATTTGCAAAGAAGAAGGAGGGGCGACTGGCATTCTTGCGCAAATTATGACATAAGTTTACAGATAGACTCTCCAAATGCTTCGCCCTTGCGAAAGTGGGATGCACCCGACCGATCGGGTTACATGCTTCCCTAAAAAATGTTTACTCAAAATATTCTTCAAAACTTTCTAAATAAGCACCAATATATTTTTGTCCCCGGAGAATATAGTAAGGTGAAAACATCTCTTCATAGTCCTGTTGCACTAAAGCCATTGCCCGCCCCATTCGCTCGTGCCCATAGACAATAAATTGCGCCGTAGAGCTTGCATAAAATTGCCGTTCTGATGCTTTCACATGATTTTTAAAAGCATCTTTGTATAGTTGTATTCCCAGATCGATAAAAGTCTTGAGTTCTTCATTAAATTCAATTTGTCCCTCACTGGGAAAATATAACTGCTTCCGTTTGATAAATCCCATGACCATATTCATACATTTGCGGGTTGACTCCACTGGTAGACATTCTCGATCGCCTCGACGAAATCCCCACTGCGTACAACCATTTGTGACTTCAAGAGCGCGTAATTTTGCAAGTTTGGCCAAATCTTCATCGGAAAATTTTGATAATTCTTCAATCTGCGCTTCTATAAGTTGCTGAAATCCTTGAAAATCCTCGGCAAAAAATTCCTTGAGTTCTTGAATTTCGGCAAGCTTTGTCCAGTGAATTGTGCGTTTTAGTTCCATAATTTTTAATTCCTATTCAAGCATTACCATTAATAGCTAGCGCGTTCCCTCTAGAAGACAGGGAACCAGAACCGGTTACGTTGGGGGAGGCTGCCCTAACCAACATACTGCTATTATACATGACAGAGAGGTGAAGCGGACCGAGGCGCGTTAAGCCTTCGACCGCGAAGGAGGGGCGATCGGGCGATCGCATGTAGGGGCAGGGCGACGACAAAATTTGATTCATCGCGTCCAAATATGCCGTGCCCCGATACCAGTGAGGGCTAGGAATAGCTATTCAGGACAAACAGAGTGGTCGCGATCGAACCAGATTATATAGTAAACCGAGTCAACGCGAAAGCCAAAAATCCGCTTTTTCTCATCAATGCGCATTTCTGATAATTTAGCATCTTCCGGTATATTGTCAGGTAAAGATGGATGACTGCTAATCAACTTATAACCAGTCCCTACTGATTCCCCGCGTTTTTTCGATCCATGACCTTTGATCTGCGCCCAAGTATACTTTTCAATTTTCTGGAGTCCGGCAATTAAGTCATTAATTTCCGATGATGTCCAGTCTGACAACAGCCAACGATTTTTATCTGCATAGGTAAATCTGAAGCTAGGATGTTCCTCATCAGTACTACCAGTTAATTTGGCGACCGCCTTCTCAGAAATCTGCCTGACTGTTTTCTGCTGAGAAGGCTTTTTTATCTTCTGCTTTTTGCTCACCTAAGCTTCCACAAACTCCGCATAGTATAACTTCATGTCGTCATGAGATATGACATTAGTTGATTTTTGCGCCGGTTCCAAGCCTTGGCGAGCGTTGAGCCAAGGAGTTTCGGATTTTGTCAGATCCTGAAGGCGTTTAGCACTTAATTCTCCATAAGCATTCCAGACTTCTTCTAGCACCTCGATTTCATCCTCTGCTAACTCTATATCTAAATATGCTGGCGCGGGAATATCTCTATATTTATAAGCAAGATATTCATCCCAGACATCCCGCACAACCGGACCAGAAACCCAGGCTTCAATATCTTGCACAAACAGAGGTTTATTTCTCAATACTAAACTCCATGCTTGAGCGTAGTATACTAGCTTTTGCAGCTTGAGGGGAGAAATGGTATCCCCCGCCTCTCTGTCTACGCGGCGCAGGAAGTAACTAGCAATGTCAAGAGAGTTTTTCATGATTTTTCACCTCCTATAATTATCCATTATACATTACCCACAGATTTCCAGGATATCCTGTGGAGAGGGGTGGGACCGTATTTTTGCAAAGCTGCTTTGTGACGAGGCGTAGGGTAACCTTTGTTTGCTGCTAGATCGTATTCTGGATATTTCTCTGACTCCTCGACGATCAGGTTGTCTCGCCATACCTTCGCGATGATACTCGCACAGGCGATCGCCTGATTGAGTTTGTCTCCCTTAATTATAGTTTCTTGCGGAAATGGTAGATCCAGAATAGCTTGATTGCCATCAATTAAACAAAGATTCGGTTGGACAGTTAGTTGGCCGATCGCCCGCTTCATGGCCAGCAAGGAAGCTTGCAAAATATTCAGCCGTGCAATTTCCGCAACCGAGGCCGTGCCGATCTGACAGTCTAAGGCGATCGCGCGAATCTGAGTAACCAGGGACTTTCTTTTCTTGCCACTAAGTTGTTTGCTATCCGTGACGCCCCATTGGGCAGTAATCTGCTGGGCATCATCTGGAAGAATCACCGCCGCTGCGACTACAGGACCAAATAAAGCGCCTCTGCCGACTTCATCTACACCTGCTATAATTAAATGGCGATCGTTCATGGTCGATTGTTCATAGTCATGTTATCTGTAAGGATAGCACAGAAGGTCGCAGCTGAGCGAAATAAATAAGAAACCAGGTTTCTGGGATCTTGGCGAACATGTTCGCAGCAACATTTCGCTATTGACAGTTCGGGGAAGATTAGCTATACTGGATCTGAGCTATGGCAGATCCTGGACTACTTTTGCTAAACTAGGATCCATCTGTAGGACCGTTCAATCACACTTACTCGGAAAGGTTAATCATGCCCACTGTCTACTTAAAAGGTGGAAAAACCGTAGAGGTAAGCCTGGAAAATCTAGAAGCTTACCTCTACGAGAATAGCGATCGCATTGAAAAGCGAAAGAAGAAACTGCGCCGGCAGCCTCTATTTAGATAATTATAGCACTTCTCAATAACGTGAGGTACAGTGAAAGCCTTGATATCACTGGGTTTCATCGCTGGATGCTGTACCTCATGACATTGAGTTACGCTGTAGTAATATTAATAATTGTGATAAATTTTACCGTCCCCAGACTATCTCGCTTATAAAATAATTGCTGGCGATAGACAATAACGAAAAATATCATAAAATTATATCTGCAGCAATCAAATTATTACATTTTTTATTAGTCTGTTTTAACCGACTTGGCGCCTCGAAACCTGGGGACCGCCTGGGAACGCGGGGGTTAAAACCCCCGGCGGGCTTTAGCTTTAGCGAGAATATTAATAATTGTGACAATCTTGCCAGATCGCCTCCCTGGATATGTTAGAAAATAATTATTGTCACAGGAGGAAGTATGCAAGAAAACAAAATCCTCAGAACTGCCTGGAACTGCCTGCTTGTTCTTACCCTGATGGTAGGTATAGGAAGCTGTGGAATATTAAACATCGCCAGGGGACCGGAACCATTACCAGCGGTTTCCCCTTTACCCCGGCCCGAACTACCGGACTGGATCGAAGAAATTAGTCCCACGGGGAAAGCAGAACCTCTTAATCAAATTAGAATTCGGTTCAAACATCCTCTGATTCCTGTGGAAAGTCTGGGCAGCGATCGCCAGCGATCGCTATTGCAAAGCTTTGAGATTATGCCGCCCTTACCCGGTCGTTTTCGCTTTTTGACGCCCCGCATGGTAGGATTTCAAGCAGATAAAGCTTGGCCAAAAGCTATCCGCATTAGAGTTACCCTGAAAGCGGGGTTGGCGGATATGGAAAATAATAGTCTCGATCGGGATATCCCATGGACCTTCCACACGGAAGAGATCCAGTTAACAAATTTGCCGGGAAAGAATTTAAAATCAGAAAGGCGGTACCGGGATAGAGATGAACCGATCGATCTGAAACCAACTCTGGAATTCACCTCTAATGTAGAATTAAATCTGGATTCTCTTTCCGATCGCATCCAACTGATTCCCCAGGGAAGCGATAAGCAAGTGCCCCTGGCAGTGGCCCTAGCAGAAGATAAGTCATCTGAATATAACCGACCGAGGTCCGAGTTTTATTTTGCTCCTTCAACTCGCAACTGGATCTATACGATCGCGCCCCGAAAACCTCTGAACAAAGCAACTGATTACCGCTTGGAATTCACCCCTGGGATATTGCCAGCGCGGGGTAATATGCCAAGTAAGATGCCCTTTAGCAGTCAGTTGGAAACCTATAGGCCCCTGAAGTTTGAGGGCATTGAATTGGTGGGCAAACCCGATGGGGGGGGAACTTACGGACGCTTTGTCAAGGGTAATCCCCAGCTGCTATTTAATAATGGTTTAGTCCCTGAGTCGGCGATAGAAAATATCACCGTCACGCCAGGGCCGAAAGCATCCCCCCAACTCGTCCGCGCCTATGAAAACTCCCAGTTTGTAAATCTGAATCCTTGGGCCTTAGAACCGGCAACCAGCTATACAATTACCCTGGGGAAAAACCTCCAGGACCGCTACGGACAAACTTTGGGCAAACCCGTCACCATCAATTATGAAACGGGAGATGTGGCACCGGATTTGTGGGCCCCTTCGGGTCTGAATATATTCCCTGCTGGGACAAACTTGCAGCTAAATTTTTCCACAGTAAATCTGCCAGACAAGCAGTACCAAGCTGCCTATCGGGTGGTGAAACAGACGGATTTGGTGTATGCTGATTCTGCTTATCCTAGGGGTGAAAGTAATGATTTCTTGCCTGCTGTTAATGCTTGGCAGAGTTTCCCGGTATCGGGTCGGAAAAATCAAACTACTGAGGCGATCGTCCCTTTACGGGATCGGCTGGGTGGTGACACCGGTATGCTAGCTTATGGAGTGCAAGCAAAAACCAATTCCTATGAGAGAGAAGGTCGGCAACAGTGGCGGGAACCTAGTTACTATGGTATGGTGCAGTTGACGAATTTGGGAGTCTTTGCCCAATTCTTTCCGGAGTCGGGGTTAATTAGAGTAAATCATCTCTCGGATGGTGCCCCTGTAGCAAATTCACCCGTAGAAATTTATCAGTCCCAATTGTATGCCAAATCTCGCCGGCAACCTCAAGCTTGTGCCCGGGGGACAACCGATGCTACGGGAACTTTACTGCTGAATTCTGTTTCTTTGCGCCAATGCATGAAAGGCGATCGCTTCTTGTCACCGCCGGAATTACTGGTAATTGCCCGGGAAAACAAAGATTGGGCCTTCACTCGCATTCTGCGCTATAGCGGTGCCTATGGTTATGGCATCTATCCAGCATGGGATAATGGTAAACCCCGATCGCGAGGAGTAATTTTCTCGGACAGACAGCTTTACAAACCGGGAGAGAAAGCAGCATTTACGGGTTTTGCTTACTACCTGGAAAATGGCAATCTCCAGCAGGACAAAAATGCCCGTTACGCGGTAACTCTCCGAGGTCCGGATGGAAAGCAGACAAAATTGGGCACCCAGATAACCAATGAGTTTGGCACTTTTTCTCTCGAACTGCCCCTAGACCAAAGTCAAGCTTTGGGTAACTATTATCTTAGCGCTAAAGGGACAAAGGGAGTAGAGATATCCGGACGATTTCGCGTGGCCGAGTTCAAACCGCCCAACTTTAAGGTCCAGTTGCAACTGGATAAAGAATTTGCTTTCATGAAGGAAGAAGTGGAGGCGATCGCCCAAAGCAACTATCTGTTTGGGGCCCCAGTGGAAGGGGGGAAAGCGCAATATTACGTAACGCGGCAGCGAAAGGATTTTGTTCCCCAAGGTTGGGAGAAGTTTGACTTTGGACCCCAGTGGTTTTGGCCCGAAGAAACCCCTTCTGTTTCTAGCGACGTATTGCAGCGGATCGCCCTGCTAGACGATAATGGTAAAGGTCGGCAAGTATTTCAGGTGGACAAGGACTTGCCCTACCCCATGGAATATCGCGTGGATGTAGAAGTAACGGATGTTTCCAATCTTTCGGTCGCTGATTCTCAGAGTTTTATCGCCTTGCCCGGCGATCGCCTAATTGGACTGCGCAGCAAATTCCTAGGGGCAGCAGACAAACCCTTTCCCGTAGAAGTAATTGTCACGGACCCCACAGGAAAACCCATCAAAGGCCAACAGGTAAAGGTAGAACTGCAACGGATGAAATATAGCAGGGTGACCCGGTTAGTAGAAGGGAGTCAGCAGCAGCAGAATCAGGTAGAATACGAGACAGTAGCAACGGCAAATGTCAAGTCTGGTAACAGTCCCCAAACTGTGGAACTGACTCCCACAGAATCTGGTTCCTACCGTATCCGGGCCAATTTTGCCCGTAGCAAGAATGAATCAACTGCCACGGACAGGCAAATTTGGGCCACAGGAGGGAGTCCAGTATTTTGGGGTCATGGGAATGACGATCGCCTGGAAATCAAACTGGACAAGGACAGCTATCAACCGGGGGAAACGGCGACAGCTTTAATTCAATCTCCCTATGAGGAAGGGGAATTATACTTTGCCATCATCCGCGATCGACCCATCTATCAACGGGTGACGGCGGTCAAGGGTGGTGCGCCAGAAATTAAGTTTCAGGTGACTCCAGAAATGCTGCCCAATGCCGCAGTGGAAGTAGTATTGATGCGTCAAGGAAAAGATCTTTCCCAGGCGGAACTAGAAAAGGTGGAAGATCTGGTGAAAATTGGGTTTGCGCCTTTTCAGGTCAACTTGTCGGACAAGTATTTACAGGTGGAAGTGACGCCTACCCAGGAGAAAACTCAACCCGGGGGCACCCAAACAGTACGCTTGGCATTAACGGATGCCCAGGGGAAACCAACTCCCGGACAATTGACAGTTATGGCAGTGAATGAAGCAGTCCTGCAACTGACTGGCTATCGTCCCCCAGATCTGGTAGAAACAGTATACGCCCAACAGCCGATCGCGACCCGTTTCAGCGATAATCGTCCGGAAGTAGCGTTGCGATCGGCAGCTTCTCCTTTAGAAAAAGGTTGGGGTTATGGAGGCGGGCGATCGTCCGGTTCTGCAACCGGCATCCGCAAGAACTTCCAAGCTTTAGCTTACTACAAGGGTTCGGTTTTGACAGATAGTAATGGTAAGGCGACTGTCACCTTTAACTTACCAGATGACTTGACAACCTGGCGGGTGATGGCTGTAGCTACCGATGGCAAGATGCATTTTGGGAATGGGGAAGCAACCTTCCTGACGACGAAACCCCTGCTAGCTAATCCCATCTTGCCCCAGTTTGCCAGGAAGGGCGATCGCTTTTTGGGCGGGTTATCGATCACCAACAATACGGGAAACAAAGGTACTCTAGAAATTAAAGGTACCCTGAGTGGTAGTCTGAAGTTTACAGACAAAAACAGTCTGGAAACTCAGATGGAGAAAAGAACTCAAGCTTATCGCTTTCCGATGATAGCTACTGACCTTGGGGAAGGTAAAGTCCAGTTATCAACGCGCTTGAACCAGACAGCAGATGCTTTTCAAGTCCCCCTGGTAGTGAAGCAGCAAGAGGTAACAGAACAGGTAGTGGAGTCCGGGACCACAGAAGATAAATTCCAGATGACCCTGAATGTAGATGATAAAGTTGTCCCCGATGCTGGAGGTTTAAATATTTCCCTAGCGAGTACCCTCATCCCAGAGATTATCGCCCCCGCCCGACAAGTCTTAAAAGCAGATTCTTTGCCCTTCTTGGAACCGGCGGCCAGTCAGTTGGCGATCGCCTCTAGCTTGCAACAGCTTGGAAAAAAATATTCCCAAGCATTTACGGAGTTTAATCCCCAGCAGCAAGGGATGCAATCGATAGAAATATTCCAGAAACTCTCCTTACCCGATGGGGGTTTTGCACCGTGGCCCGGACGGCAACAATCAGATCCATTTGTGACTGCCTACGCCGCGAAATCTCTGGCGATCGCCCGTCAGGCATTTCCAGGTCTAGTAGATGGGGGGATGGTATCGCGGGTGAAAACTTATCTGGAGAAAATCCTGGCCAACCCCGGACAATACGACTATTGCAAATCCCAACTCTGTAAAAACCAACTGCGCTTAGAAGCATCGATCGCCTTAGCAGAACTGGGATACCAGCAGAATAAATTCCTGGCGGACATGCGGGACCAATTCGATCTGGTAATGCAGATTAAATTAGCGCGTCACCTATCCCGGTTTCCAGCATGGCAGGGAGAAGCAAAAACCCTCGGAGATCGGTTGGGTAAGACCATCTATGAAACCGGGCGGACTGGGAAAGTTGCGCCCGCGCAGCGTGCGCGCAGCGCATACGTAAAAATGCCGCAAAATTGGCGCTGGATGAGTTCCCCCACAACGGCCCAAGCACAAGCATTGCGTCTATTTATTGCCCGGCAGGGGCGACGGGAAACACTAGATCGCCTGCTACAAGGACTGTTAGCATTGCGGCGGGACGGTACCTGGGGCAGTACCTATAGCAATGCCGAAGCCCTCATAGCTTTAGTGGACTATAGTAACCTGCAACCCACCCCGCCTAACTTTACCGCGACAGTGCAATTAGCCAGCAAGCAGCTAGCAACAAATCAGTTTGTCGGGTATCGCAATGCCAGTCAGCAATTGCAAATCCCGATGTCAGAATTACCGCGCGGGAACTCCGACCTCATTTTGCAGAAATCAGGGGACGGCACCCTGCATTACCTGGTAGCCTATCGCTATCGTCTCCAGGGAAATCAACCCGGACGGTTTAATGGGTTGCGGGTGACGCGAGAAATTCGCCGCCCTGCCAATAGCGATGAGGTATTGCACAAAATCGGACTATTCGCCTCTGACGACCCCTTGGAACTGCCCCCAGGACAAGTCTATGATATTGGTCTGGAAATTATTACCGACCATCCCGTAGACCACGTGATTATTACAGACCCCCTGCCCGCTGGGTTGGAAGCAGTAGATACCAGGTTCCAAACCTCTACAAAAGCAGTGCAGGCCCAGCGGGATAGCTGGCAAATTGGCTATCAAACCATCTATGCCGATCGGGTAGTTGCCTATGCCGATCGCCTGGATGCGGGAGTCTATCGCCTGCATTATTTGGTGCGATCGGTCACCCCGGGGACATTCCGGTGGCCCGGTGCCGAGGCCCATTTACAATATGCCCCAGAAGAGTTCGGGCGATCGGCTTCTACCCTGTTAGAAGTGAAAGAGTGATATAACTTTGGTAGGGTTTCTCCTCGTTCCATGACTCTGGCATGGAACGGGATTTTCTCCTCGTTCCATGACTCTGGCATGGAACGGGATTTTTGAGGCTCTGCCTCCTGAGATTACCTCATTTAAACTGGCAACGAGCTAGATCGTCTCGGGAGGCTCCTGCCTCCCACCAAGGGTTCCAAGGCGGCGCTAGGTGATGCCAAACCGGTGCTTACCCTACATTCTTTTAGCACATCACCGGTTTCTTGCCACTGCCAAGCCCTCGAAACTTGCTTGACGAAAAAAGCTCGCTTGCCCCCCGGGCGGGGAGACCATCCTACCCGGGCGGGGGGACAATCTGACCCGGGCGGGGAGACTAGACGATCCGGGCGGGGAGACCATCCGGGCGGGGAGGCGACTGCGAGTCACGATCTCCCGGGTGTGGTCATAAGTAGTTGATAGCCAGTACATCTGGTGATACCTGTATATAGCCCCTGGCTTTGTTCATGTAGCCGGGCCCTTTAGGGTTCGGGCTCCTACCAACGGGTTTTGACCACACCCCGATCTCGAGGGGGCCTGTATATGCCGGTGTCAGCGGTGCCACGAGAGCATCTCAGGAATGCATGAAGAAACCCGGTTTTGTGGAAAAACTGGGTTTCTGGGCTAGTATAGCTGGCAACAGCACGTTCAGATCCCCGCAGCCAAGAAGCAAAGCTGGGATGGATCCCCAGCTTGCTAGCACGGTGGTCAAGTTTCTGGCTTCTAACATTCAGTCAGTGCTGGATTCGGAAATTACTGCTATTGTAGAGGCTAATTTCTGATAGGGAAAGAAAGGAATAACTACGCGCAAGCAAACACTAAAGTGTTTACTACGAACGGGCAAACACTAAAGTGTTTACTACGAACGGCAAACGCTAAAGTGTTTACTACGAACGTGGTAACTCTTGCTTACTCTACTTTTACGCGGATTATGTATCTTTGGGTCGTCCCAGATTTATTTACTACTGTGATGTAGTAGTCCTCCGATGAGGGCAAGGTGCCCTCCCATGCACTTCCATCAGCTTCAAATATCCTATTCCCTGATGCTGTTTTTATCCTTAATACTACCGGATCATCCGACGGTGAACTGACTTTAATCGACATTAACTGACCCGCAGCTGCATTCAAGACGTAGTGACTTTCCTCAAGCGATGCTAATGTTCCCCACAGAAGTCTGGGCCGAGGACCCGCCCGAAACTCGATCGCTGAGGGTAAAGATGGCGAGACAACTGCGATCGCCCCATCCGGTTCCGACTCCTCTTGTCGCGCGATCGCCCCTCGATCTAGGCAACTCTCCAGAAAGGCACCCCTGGCACAAGCATGTTCTGCCATCGCCGTCGCCACCCCATCAAATACCGGGGCCGCCCACTGACGACCAGCTGCCACCGAACCTGCCCGATCGGCAATATCGATCGCCTTGGCCACCTCAATAATCGCGATCTGGGGACCGTACTCTGCGGCACGCTCAATCAGCGGATGCCAAGCTAGAGGAGAACCTTCCCGATCGCTTTTTCCACCCCGCACTCTCGGCCCAATATTGGTCAGACCTTGCTGTCGATAGAAGGAACCTATGTGAGATTGAATCCGATTTTCCCACTCAAAAGCCCGTGGATGCAGTCCCGTTACTAGCATCTGCGGTCCGGGACGGGGGTTCGCCGCACTGGCAATGTGAGCGTCAGCGGTGAGAATCACTGTTTGCACGTTACGATTGCCCTTATGTACCCCTGCAATAAAATGCTCCAGGGCCTGGAATCCTGCCAGATTTTCCCCATACATCTGAATCGTCGGCGTTAACACGTAAAACCCCAAGTCTTCCAAACGCTGCTTCATCTCCTCTGTGGTAATTGTATTCCACAGCTTGCCAATATGAGCGCCATCTACGGTGGCCCCAGCTTGCAGTTTGTTAGTAGTGTACTGCACGGGCAAGATGGCGATCGGTTTATCCGTATCGATCCGGATGGGCGCTACATCAGCGTGAGTCCAATTTCTCCCCGTGTAATTGTATCTCACTCGATAAATCCCCTGCCCCACCTCATATTGGTAAAAACGACCATCATTGACAATGGAGACCGAGGCCAGTTTCGCCCCTGTCTGGTAGGATGGAGACGGATTTTCCAATGCCCCGGCTGAGGTGGAGACTCCGAGGCAAGCTATGGTGGCAACTGCCAGAGCAATTTTCTTGTTCATGAACTTCCCTTCATCTTCTGATATTCTGGTTCTTGTCTTAACGATCGACCAAATTCTCACTCAGGATAATTTTACAATATCTTGAGACTGTATTCTACTTCGTCTTACGGCTGCTCCTGCATGCGTTATCTGTAGATGTCCCGGGGAGCAATCTAGTTATCCCTAAATCCTGATTTCATCCTAATTTCATTATCTCGATTCCTATTAACAGAACCCAACTTCGTCAACTCCACTTCAAGTTGGCACCAATTATCTTTTTGCCAGTGCTACTCACAGTCTTCACAGGTTCATTGTTTCAGGTTGCTGTCCTGACTGGCAAGGGAAATGATTTTCTCTGGCTGTTAGAGTTACACAAAGGAAATTTTGGTCGGATTAGACGGGTGCATCCCATATTTGCCTCGCCGCCCGAACCCTAAAGGGCCCGGCTACAGGTACAAAGCCCGCCTGCGCGGGCTGCATTACAAAAGTGAGATGCACCCGGATTAGACTCGCCCTCGCAGAACCCGTTCTTAGAACTTATTTTATTTCAAATCCTTACTGCTTTGCCTTCGTTTTACCGAACAAAAACCACCATAATTCGCCGCAAATTAATGCCAAACCTCCCAGGGTAACTCCTACTTTTAGGGGTAAAGGTTGCTCAACTCGGGTAAATTTACTGCTGGGTTTCCCTGACTGTTCTGGGGTTTCGGCAATGGACCCTCCGCTGCGCTTCGCCAGGGTCAGCCCCAATATCAGACCGAGAGAGTAACTGATAATTTTGGGCTTGCTTAACATTATTATACCTCACTCCTAAACATGAATTTTGGGCTGAAACTTGCGCAAGCGCAGGGCATTCGTGACCACAGAAACGGAACTCAATGCCATCGCTGCACCGGCAATAACTGGGTTGAGCAGCCAGCCAAAGAAGGGGTAAAGAATTCCTGCTGCTATGGGAATGCCACAAACATTGTAAATATAGGCAAAGAAGAGATTTTGACGGATATTTTTCATGGTAGCATGGCTCAGTTGGATGGCAGCGATAATGCTGCGTAAGTCCCCAGAAATTAAGGTAATGTCGCTAGCCGCGATCGCTACATCGGTGCCCGTACCAATGGCAATGCCCACAGAAGCTTGTGCTAAGGCCGGGGCATCGTTAATGCCATCCCCTACCATGGCCACAATTTTACCTTCTGCTTGTAGGGCTTTTATTTGTGCTGCTTTTTGGTCCGGACGCACTTGGGCAATGACTCTGGTAATCCCCACTTCTCGCCCGATCGCCTCAGCAGTTTGGCGATTATCTCCGGTCAGCATCACCACCTCTAATTTCATCCGCTTTAATGCTTTAACTGCTTCGGTAGAGTCTGGTTTGAGGGCATCTGCTATCCCGACTAATCCGGCAATTTCCTTGTCTACAGCGATCCAAGCTGTTGTCTTGGCCTGGGCCTCCCAATCTTCACCCATTGATGCTAAAGATTTAGTATCTATTGACAAGTCATCCATCCAACGTTGGGTGCCAATTTGCACCAGGCGATCGCCCACAATCCCTTGCACCCCCATCCCGGGAATGGCCGCAAATTTCTGTACTTTCGGAAGGGGCCCGGTTACCCCCTGCGATCGGGCATATTGGACCACCGCTGCTGCCAGGGGATGTTCGGAATTTTGCTCGACTGCTGCGGCTAAACTCAGAAGCTTAATTTCATTGCCATCTGCCGTGCCTCTGACTGTAACATAGTTTGTGACGCTGGGTTTACCTTCAGTGATGGTGCCAGTTTTATCCAAGACGATCGCCTGAATTTTATGAGCCAGTTCCAAACTCTCAGCACCCTTAATTAAAATCCCATTTTCTGCCCCTTTCCCAGTCCCCACCATTATAGAAGTAGGGGTGGCTAAACCCAGGGCGCAGGGACAGGCAATAATTAAAACGCTGACCGTGGCGATCGTGGCCAGGGTGAAGTTACCCGTGACATTAAACCAGATGACGAAGGTGGCAATGGCGATCGCCATCACAGCGGGCACGAACCAGGCCGTTATCCGATCGGCCAACTGCTGAATGGGTGCTTTAGAACCTTGGGCCTCGCGTACCAACTTCACGATCTGGGCCAAGACTGTATCCTTACCCACCCGGGAGGCCCGTAACTGAAAACTTCCCGTCTTATTAATCGTCCCCCCGATCGCCTCATCTCCGGGCTGTTTTGTCACCGGTATGGGTTCTCCGGTCACCATGGATTCATCTACCTGAGAAGCACCAGCAATCACCTCACCGTCAACGGGAATTTTTTCCCCAGGACGGACGACAACTAGATCTCCAACCACTACTTCCTGAATGGGAATCTCTACAGACTCTCCATTGCGCATCACCCGTGCAGTTTTTGCTTGCAACCCCATCAGTTTGCGGATCGCTTCCGAAGTTTGTCCCTTAGCGCGACTTTCCAGCAACCGCCCGAGGAGAATCAGGGTAATAATTACCACCGCCGCTTCGTAGTATACTTCCGGTTGCAAACCCCGATCCAGAAATAAACTCGGGAAAAAGGTAGCAAACAGGGAA
Organism: Hormoscilla sp. GUM202; assembly: GCA_005518205.2. Lineage (GTDB taxonomy): Bacteria > Cyanobacteriota > Cyanobacteriia > Cyanobacteriales > Desertifilaceae > Hormoscilla. Next base: position 24,982 of record RFFC02000007.1, on the reverse strand, counting down.
TACAAGTAAGCTGCGCCCGTTCCCAAGGCCACTAAGGTATTCATATCCGCTGTGCGACGTTTGCAAGCTTTCCAGGCGCCGACAAAAAAGCCTTTGCCACACCAAACCATAACAGGTATGCTCGAGAGTAGCTGTACCCAGGCATTGTGCATCCATGTGGGAATAAACGACAAATGAAGTCCGGTCATTGCTGGCAAAGAACCCACCACTAGCAGCACGCCGATCGTACCTCCCCAGAGCACTTTGCGGGTTAACTCTTTTTGTTCTGCCTGCTGCGCCCTCTTCTGAGCATCTTGTGCAACTCCGTCCATTTCCTGTAGAGGAAAGGCGCTATAACCCGCCTCTGTTACCGCCTGGCCGATCGTTTCCAGGTTGGTTTCCTGGGGATTATACTTAACCGTAGCTTGGGACATGGCGAAGTTGACATGACATTCCCTGACGCCCCGAACCCCTTGGATCGCCCCTTCGATGCTAGCTGCACAAGCGGCACAACCCATGCCTTTTAACTGGAGATTTGCTGTTTCCATTGTCATGACAGTTTACAAAACACTTTAATTTCAAGCTACGACATAAAAATGAAATTAGAATGAAATTCGACCATCGCCCGTAGCGATCGCCTGGCAAGCTGCCGGTTCTGCTCCCGCCGGTAGCCGCTCTTGCCGTTACCCCAATCGCCCGACACCCGCTCTTACTATGCTATCATATCTGGTATGAGATTGGGGCGATCGCCCGATAGTCTCAGCTACCGGGACACAAATCAGTAAAGGTACATTCCGGTCAGTTAAAACCCAATACTATAGTGCGTCCTCTACATTTGTGCAAATTTTTGGAAGTGGGGACACATACTTCAAAAACTATAATTTGTCATTGCGAGGGGAGTCTAAATCGACATGTTAATGATCCCCGTAAAGATACCCCGTTAGCGCAGCGGCCCGACGCCGGAGGGCTAGCAATCTCACCGCCTGATAATAGTTTCAACACCATCTCAGTTGCATAAATCATTTAGACTTACTATATTGCCTACTTTTCATAGGAAAAAGCCCTGAGAACCAGGGCTTTTTCAATTTTCCAATTATATAATCTATCGCCTGCAATTTTTCGGCGCCAAAATTTATTTTACGCGCTAGCCAACCGGCGATAAATAGAGTCTCCAATGATTTTTGCCAGCAATCACCGGCGATTTTCGGTTAGTATTAGCCCCGGGGGCCGTCCGGTTTACAGCATAAAGTCGAGAGTGATGGTCATCGTCAGTTTATTAGTAGCGCGGTTCCGGTTAACTTCGATCCAATCACCGATCTTCGCAATGTCCGCCAGATGTAAGAGATTAATCAAGTTAATTACCGCCTTGGGGACTGATAATTTGTACGGAGTGCTTTTCGCGGGTTTTTGCTGTTTTAGTTTTCGGCATTGGAGTTGCCTCTCTTTTTGAAATAGACATTTTTAATATCGATCATTTTTTTTGCGATTTTCAATGGTTTTGGCAAGCTTTTTTTTGGTAAAATTTCAAACCATTATCTGGTATGAAGCAGAATTATCCTTGAAGATGAAAATTGTTGCGATCGCACCTGGATAACGATCTGATTAAGTAAGAATAAATATTGACGTTCGGAACCGGTAAATATGCGAAAATTAAAAATGAGCGATCTGGCAATTTGGGTAGGGGCACGGCATCAGTTAATTATCGGCGATGATGAAGAATGTATGTACTGCCGTGCCCCGGCATCAGTTAATTATCGGCGTTCGTGAAGAATGTATGTACTGCCGTGCCCCGGGGCCCCAGAAAAATGCGATCGCGCAACTTTTATTTCCGGACATAACATAGTATAATTGTCTTAACCGCTCAATGAATCACAAGCAGATGAACGACTCAAATAACCAGACCTTGACTAGCGTCCACACGACTAACTTTCCCAATATCTTAGACCAATTGGGGATTTCTTTGGTGGTTTCTACTTATCAAGCGGGGAAACTGGTGGTCTTGCGATCGGACGCTGGCAAGATCAACACCCACTTTCGGGCCTTTAATAAACCGAGGGGAATGGCGGCGACTCGGGATAAAATTGCCCTCGGCACCGCTTATCATATTTGGGACTTGCGGAATGTTCCGGTTGTGGCAGAGAAACTGGAACCAGCAGGGAAACACGATGCCTGTTATTTGCCCCGCAATATTCATATTACCGGAGATATCGATATTCACGAAATGGCCTGGGCCGGAGAGGAACTTTGGTTTGTGAATACTAAGTTTTCCTGTCTCTGTACTTTGGGGCATCCTAACAGTTTTGTGCCCCGCTGGCGACCGCCCTTTATTAGCGCCTACGACTTGATGGACCGCTGTCATCTGAATGGGTTATGCTTGCAAGACGACCGACCTAAATATGTCACGGCCTTGGCGGAAACGGATACTCCTGCGGGTTGGCGACAGCATAAGGCTCGTGATGGGGTTTTAATTGATGTAGAATCTCATGAAGTCTTGCTGCGGGGACTTTCTATGCCCCATTCTCCCCGCTGGTATCGCCAACAGTTATGGTTGTTGGAGTCGGGTAACGGTTCTCTGGCAAAGGTTGACTTGAGTAATGGGAAACTTCATACTGTTACTAGCTTGCCGGGGTTTACTCGCGGCCTGGACTTCTGGGGGGATCTGGCCTTTGTCGGGTTGTCCCAAGTTCGGGAACGAGCGGTGTTTACCGGTCTGCCTATTACCGAACTGACGGAACGGATCTGTGGGGTCTGGGCGGTACATATAGAAACTGGGGAAACGGTGGCATTTCTCAAGTTTACTGCGGGAGTTGAAGAAATATTTGCGGTGTCGGTTTTGCCCCAGACTCGCTTCCCGGAAATTGTAGACCGGAACGAACCTTTGTTGCGCACCTCCTATGTTTTGCCCGATGAGGCCCTCGCCGAAACGGTGAATATGACGGCAGCGCCAGTTGAATGGGAAAAGTTGTTACTGCGGGGCAATGCTTTCTACAATCAAGGGAAGCTAAAGGAGGCGATCGCCTGCTATCGGGAGTCCCTGGAATGGCAAGCTGATTTCGGACAGGCAAGGTACAATCTGGGGATCGCTTTGGGTGATAATGAGGAATATGATGAGGCGATCGCCTGTTTGCAGGAGGCGATCGAGAAGGAACCGGACAATGCCGATGCCCATAATAGTTTGGGTTTTGTCTACAGTCAAAAACGGGAGTTAGAAAAGGCGATCGGCCATTATGAAACGGCGATCCGACTCAACGCCACCTTTGCCAAGGCTCATTTTAACCTGGGCATGACCCTGTTGCAAATGGGAGATTTTCCCCGGGGATGGGCGGAAAGTGAATGGCGCTGGCAGACCGAACAGTTTACTCCCTTTAAATGTCCTCAACCTCGATGGGATGGTAAGGATATGCTGGATCGAACCCTCTTAGTCCATACGGAACAAGGGGCCGGAGATGCCATGCAGTTCATCCGCTACATTCCTTTAGTGGCGCGGCGCTGTCAGCGGGTTATTCTGGTCTGCATGCCGGAATTAACTCCCTTATTTGCTACTAGGTCGGGTATCGACGAAATTAAACCCCCCGGAGAAATTGGGATCGAGGAATTTGATGCCTATGTTCCTTTGATGAGTCTTCCTTACCTCTTGGAGACGACTGCTGATACTATCCCTGCTACTATACCTTATCTCGCCGTACTGGCATCTTACTTCGACAAGCACCCATTGCCTGCTACCGATCGCCTGAAGGTGGGAATTGCTTGGGGCGGAAGTCCTACCCACAAAAACGATCGCCACCGTTCCTGCCAGTTAACGGATTTTCTCCCTATTTTACAGACTCCGGGGATTGATTTCTACAGTCTGCAAAAGGGCGATCGCGCCTCCGAGTTAAAGGATCTTCCCCCCGAGATCCAGATAGCAGACTTAAGCGAACAGTTACAAGACTATGGGGATACCGCTGCTATTATCAGTCAACTGGACCTGGTCGTCAGCGTCGATACCTCTGTAGTTCATCTGGCGGGGGCTTTAGGAAAAACTGTATGGACCCTCTTGTGTTTTAATTCTGACTGGCGCTGGATGGTAACAGGTTCGGAGTCTCCTTGGTATCCCACTATGAAATTATTCCGTCAGTCCCAAGCGGATGATTGGCATTCTGTCTTTGGGCAAGTACGGGATGCTTTGTCGAAATATTGACTCTTAACCGGGTTTGGTATAATAATTTTGGCGTTTGATAAGATTTGCTTCCTCCAAACCCGGTTTCTGGCCCCACTCCCAATACTTCAAGGTTTTGGATATAGGTTGTCATTGTGATTTTTTTCGCGTTTTTCGCTTGGGGGAACACAGAAGTAGCGATTAACTTAAGACAGGGAACGAGGAATGGGAAATTTGTCTTTTTTTTTCCTTGACACCCCATTTCTAACTTAACCGATTATAATTAAAGGACTGGGCAGTGCGAATTGATAATGTAACTGCTCTGATTGGAAGCCGGTTTGGACTCAATCGCTATCAGGGACGGCAAATCGCGGGCGACTACGGGCTGTAAGGGTCTCCCTGCAAGGGTTTGTTGCTTGAGGGCTAGGTCGTATTGTGTGAGAACTTCGCACTTCTTCGAGTAAAGTAGAGATGTCATGTTCGGAGGTTTTCATGGTCAAGTCTGGGTTACGCCTCGCCACTGTACCGACCGCACAGGTGGCGGATCTGGCCTCTACTGGCTGGCGAGATGTCGAGCAAGTGCAGCCTGACGGTACTACTAAAACGATCCAGGTTCCTCTAACATCTATAGAGTTTTTGCATCCAGAGGAAGGTTATTACTTGCCTAACAACAGTTTTCACGAAAATGTTACCATCAATGCTGGCCAGATGTTGCGCGATCGCTATGCCAAAGATCCCACAGTGGGTGTTTTCACCGACATGTTGGTCGAATGGGATAATCCCGATATGAAAAATAACTGTCCGGACCTGTTCGTGGCGTTTGGCATCGCTCCGGGAACCCTCCGCTACCAGGCAAACCAATCTGGGCGTTTGTACCAATTGAGATTACGGAGATCGTAGTAAATGTTGAGGTCGGATGCCACAAACACTTGCTCCGAGGCAATATTCCTCGGTTGGAAAGTGTCTGACAACAGCGTTGACTGTAGTCCGTGATATTGGTCTGGCATGGAGATATCCTCGGGATCTTCGCTGGGCAGGTCGTACATTGTCGGCAAGGTCTGCCGAGGTGAAAGAGGCGGATGGGATTGGGTGGGTAGCGTTGCTAGGGAGTTCATAGCCAATCTCCTACTAGGGGGTCTTCTCTATTTTAATATCCGATTTTTCGGACCGTCCGCGGGCCGATCGCGTAGGCGGAGTTTGCGCGGAGTGCATCGAAGGCCACGGCATTAATAGCATCGAGCAGTTTCTGTTGAATGCGGCTATGTTGTCCTTGGGGCATGGACTTTTGTGACACTTGACCGTTGATACTCACTGGCCGGTTTCGTTTTCGGTAAGGCCAGAAACTCAACAACGTGAGTTGTTTGATTGGAGTCTGAACCATTGGCAATTCTATCCCTTTTAGTTTCTTATGCTTCTGCTCGCGCCAGTAGCCGCTGCCGTGACCCCGATCGCCCGACACCCGCTCAAACTATGGTATCATATCTGGTACGAGATGGGGCGATCGCCCCTTTCGCCTCCAAACCCATCAGCTAGCGCCAGCCTGCTGTTGGGTAGTTTACAGTATAGTAACTGAGTTAATCATATCCAGTGGCCAATGCAACTAGAAGACTACTTTGACTTTCTCGCCCCTGACGACATTCGCCTTAAAGGCACGCGGATGGGCATTGAAACTATTCTTTATCGTTTCATTCATCAATGTCAAACTCCCGATGAAATTGTCCGCACCTATCCAGCGCTGACATTGGAACAAATTTATGCTACGATTCTTTATTATTATCACGAAAAAGAAAAAGTCAGTGCCTATCTGACTGACTGGTTGGAGTGGAGTCATAGAGTGCGGGAGGAGCAAAAACGCAACCCTCCACCCTTTATTGAGAAACTTCGGAAATTCAAAGCCGAACGCGATGCAATGAAAAAAGCTAATGACCATTAACTATTTGCTAGATGAAAATGTCGATCCCCTTTATCAAATACAGATCCGCAAACAGCAACCATCTTTAGTTATCTGGAAAATAGGGGATCCGGGCATTCCTCCAAGAGGAACGCTCGATCCGGAAATATTATGCTGGTGCGAAGAGAAAAATTTTATCCTGTTAACTAATAATCGGAAATCTATGCCTGTACATTTAGCCGACCGCTTGGCGTCAGGTCGTCACGTACCAGGTATTTTTATCTTAAATGATAATCTGAGTATCGGCGATACTATTGAAGAGTTGATAATAATTGCTTTGGCATCGACAGTTGATCAGTATAGAGACAGGATTTCTTATATGCCTATATTATAGAATCCCTATAGTGGTCGTGAAGGCGATCGAATTCGGCGGTGAGAAACCGGGTTTCTGAGTACACGCGACTTTCGCCTCGCCGAGATAAGAAACCCGGTTTCTGGGTAGACTGCAACAAATTGTCTGAGGTCGCCGTTCAGGATGCATCTGCTCAGACAACAAGGCACTTTCAGTAATGTGCTAAAATGGCCATCATCTATTGCTATTACCCCCTGATGCGCAACCAACCAAAGATTTGACTTGCAGTCAATTGTAAATGGGGGAGAAAGCTAGGAACGGGTAACAAAACATCATTACCGATCTCAAACAACCCGGGGGACGAATTCAAATTGTAGGTAAGTATGAGTTCCTCTCCCGGATCGATCAGCCAACCTAATTCGGTGCCGTGGTTGAGACAGTGAAAAATGTTGCGGGTCACCCGAGTTGCTAGTTGGTCCGGACTGAGAATTTCAATCGTCCAGTCCGGATGGGTTGTAAAGGAATTCCCGATCGTCCCATCGGCATTAGTAGAGATTCTATCCCATCTAAACACTGCAATGTCGGGAACCGTGGAACGACCACCAAAGGTACAGCGTAACTCCGGTAATGCCAGAGCAATAGATTCTGCTTCCGCTACGACATTAATAGCATCGAGCAGTTTCTGCTGAATGCGGCTATGTTGTCCTTGGGGCATGGGCTTTTGTAATACTTGACCGTTGATATATTCGCTAGCTGGTTTCGTTTCCGGTAAGGCCAGAAACTCCTCAAGAGTAAGTTGTTCGATCGCAGTCTGAACCATTAGCAATTCTATCCCTTTTATTCATCCCATTTTGTCAAACTTAGTTCTTCGTAGGTTGGGTTTACTCACGTAAACCCAACCTGAGATTAGGCCAACAGCAGCCAGATGATATAATTTTGATTATGGGCAATTTAATCGGACATGATAATCCTTTTTCTACAAGGTTTTCAGTCGGTTTTAACCGACTTTAGCTATTAGCCTCTGGTTTGAACCAGAGGCGGGCCATGAGACTAATCGAACTTAAATTAACCACTATAACGAGGACGCCCCAAGGTAGTAATGTAAACAACCGCTTCATCTGCGGGAATGCCTAAAACATCGTTAACCTGGTCGTCAAAAAAACCACCGATGCCGCTGACTCCTAAACTGAGGTGAATGGCAGCTAAGTTCAGCCTTTGCCCCAGATGACCCGCATCCATATGCAGGTAGCGATACACCCGATCGCCATATTTCTCCACAGCTTTTTGCAAATCAGTGGTATGAAATAAAACCACCCCTGCATCCCGTCCCAAATCTTGCCCCAGACATAAATAATGTAACTGTTGTCGGAAGTTCTTAAACCGAATTTGTCGGAGTTCCTGAGCCTTGGGTGCATAATAATAGCAGCCTTCTTCTAATCCCGTCACCCCAGAAACCGCCATAAAGGTTTCCAGTAAACTCAAATCAAAATAGTCGGGATCGCCATCTAACCCCTGGTCGAGGTAATGTTGAGGTTGATAGGTAAAGTCCAACAAGGCTTTCAGTTCCTCTAAGGTTAAGTCGCCACCAGTGTAGGCACGGGTAGAACGGCGCTTGAGAATGGTTTGTTCTAAGTTTTTCTGGTTGTCCTTTAAGGCGATCGGGGTCGTGGCAGTAGACACCTTCAGACAAAATGGGAAATTATATTTATCTTCCCCTGTTTCCTCATCAGCAGCCTCCTGCCAATTGACAGAATCATGAGGATCTGACTTAATCTCAGTAGCGCCATGGAGGTATGCTAGCAGTTCCCCATCTCGGATGCGAGGATATTCCCTTTGGATGTCCGAAGACAAAGCTGTTCTGTAGGAGGGGAGGGACTCTTCTGTCAGGGGAATTACGGCGATCGCCCCTTCCTGTTGCGAGTCTAAATATAGCAGGTCATTCACCTGGCGATCGACAAACCCCCCAATCAAGCGAACTCGGTAGCCATTCAACGCTCCTGCCAATTCTATATTACCCAGCAGATGACCAGTGTCGAGAAAAATCCGCCGGTAGGCACGGTCTTGGTAGCGCCAAGCCGATCGATAGAAAACAGCAGTGGTGACAATTGCCAACTGGGTAGTCTTTAGTAATGGATGTCCGAAACAGGCAGCAAGCAGCTCATCCCAGACATCATTATCCCAAAAAAGCATCAAAGAATGAGTCTGAGGCTGATAGTTATACAACCCAGGCTTGAGCAAAGGTGACCCACGGGAGATCAGATAAAGTTCAGCGGGGTACAGCCCCCCTGCCGAGGGGGCCGCCCTCATATAAAACGGCTCTCCCATCATCGTCGGCACCATTGCTGTCACCCCATAGCTGCAAAACAGGAACCGCGATAACCGCTGCCAATCACTCTTGGTCGTCTCCTGTAAATAGGGCTTCAGGTCTACTGTCGTCCCGATTTTGTATGACTTGAACGGCACCGGTTGTTTTGACCAGTCTAATCCCTGACTCTTGGCAGCTATAGTTTCTGGGTCGTACTTGGTCCGTTCGTGGTAATGCTGGGCGATCGAGGCTTTCTGTTCTGGCATAGGTCTGGCCTTGTTTAGCAAATCTAGCAGCAAATAAGATCGATCTTTACATTCTGCACCCCCACCGGGGCCAGGCCGCACTGGCGTCGCCATGCAGACTGCGTTACAAATCTTAAAAAAGCATTATAACAACTTTGGCTTCCGTTACAATCCTTTACTTTGTCAATCATAAGCATAAATGCTCACAAGTACCGAGAGAGTACACAGGTGACAGCACGATTAATAGTAAGTAAGATGGAGCAAAAGATCAGCGCAGAGGAATTACTGGCTCAATATGCCAAGGGCGAACGAAACTTTGAGGGCATTGACTTAGAAGAGGCTGATTTATTTGAAGCGGATTTACGGGAAATTAACCTCAAGGGTAGCAATCTCACGCAAGTATACCTACCTTATGCTAATCTGAGTCAAGCTTCTCTGCAAGCAGCTCAACTTCAGCAGGCGCAACTTGGAGATGCCCAACTCTATAATGTGAATTTATCAGGGGCTATGCTTCGGGGCGCTAATCTTTCCAGAGCTAATCTCCGTTATGCTAATTTGCGGGGTGCTGACCTGTCAGGTGCCAATTTGCAGGGTGCCGACTTGTCTAAGGCCGATCTAGGTGGTGCCGATCTCAGCAAAGCTAATTTCAGTAGAGCGAACCTAGAGAATGCTAATCTGGCAGGGGCCCAGTTGCGTAGCACTAACTTTTTTAATGCACAAAATGTTAATTTTGTCAAGGCTGACCTTGATGAAACGACCATTTTTCCCGATGGACACTGGCAAAGTATCTCTTGAGGGGAGTGGTCAGTTGTATTAGAGGTAGGTAGGTGGTCAGTTGTATTAGAGGTAGGTAGTCAGTGGTCAGTAGTCAGTGGTAAACTAACAACTAACAACTAACAACTAACAACTAACAACTAACAACGCTAACTGCTGCGAGTAAAACAAAGGCAAAGAAGAATCTGGTCAGGTGATAACAATGAATAACTACCCTGGAGCGCTTGGGTTTGGGTGACAATTTAGATCGGACTAGTGTGGTGGAGTGGTTTCAAGTGAAAGCTGACTCAGACAAGGAAGCCCAGAAGGAGGCTTTTGCTAGCTTGAGTGCTAAACATGCTCTGGAGTCCGAAGAGTTAAAACAGTGGCAACTTGTCGTACTTCAGAAACAGCCCTAGTGTCAGCGTGAGGGACGAGAATGAACAATGAGGAATTGTCTTAACCCTATGCAAATTAAGAGGCGTCATCAATGGCCTACTTCCACCCTGTCGGCAACTGCAATTCAACAACAGCTAGTTCCCGAAGTAATTACTACTGACCAGCTAGAGTCGGTGCAGTATGTGGCGGGAGTGGATGTGGGCTTTGTTGATGACGGTGCTACCAGTCGCGCTGCGGTGGCGGTGCTGAGTTTTCCCAGTCTGGAACTCTCCGAACAGGCGATCGCCCAACGCCCGACTCAGTTTCCTTATGTTCCGGGATTCCTCTCTTTTCGGGAAATACCGCCAGTGCTAGAGGCTTTAGAAAAACTTAACACAACCCCGGACTTAATTTTATGTGATGGTCAAGGTCTGGCTCATCCCCGCCGTTTTGGTCTGGCCTGTCATCTGGGGGTATTGACTGATATCCCTACTATCGGCGTCGCTAAGTCCCGGTTGATTGGCACTCATGCTGAATTACCGGTGGAAAAAGGCAGTTGGCAACCCCTCATACACGAGCAGGAAATTATTGGCGCTGTACTCAGAACCAGAAGCACCGTCAAACCTCTGTATGTCTCTATTGGTCATCGCGTCAGTCTCCCTACTGCTATAGATTACGTCCTGCGCTGTACTCGGTCCTATCGTCTCCCAGAGACTACTCGGATCGCCGATCGACTGGCCTCCCGATAGCTTGGCTGTATGCGCCGCCCTTTGCACCTCCGGAGGTGGCGGTCGGGACTAGCCAAAAACTTCCCAGAAGGCAGAAGTACTCTATAATATGATAACATTAGATAACATCAGGCTGAATTCAACCCAACGGGCATAAGTTTTACTAAAAAGTGGGTTTTACGACAGATAATCAATCTCTACGCTTGCAAGTTAAACTCGATCGCTCCTATATCGCCATTTACCATGAAGATAGGGAAGTGGGATTTTGTACGAATTTGCGGACTTAATTGTGGAAGCATTAAACGAAAACGATCAGTTACACGAAGAGAATGAAACGATCAATAAAGCACTGCAAATGGCTTGTCTGGAATTGCTCAAACGCTCTAGTCTTTCTAGGTCTAGTCTGCTAAAACCTTTTTGATGCTCGTGCTGCTTCTTTTCCGGTAATTTGTTCAGTAACTGGATCGCGGCGATTACTTCCTGGCCGTCGTCCAGGATGGGAAATGCTAATATGCTTTCGGTGCGGTAGTTATATTTCTTGTCATTTTCTTTGACTAGCTGAGAACGAGGATCTTCGTAGACATTATCGGAGATGTGGATCGGTTTTTTGCTCTTAGCAACTTGACCGGCAATTCCTTCGCCGACTCGCACCTGAATATCTAGGAATTCGCCTTTTTCATTCTGAGCTACTAGAGACCAAAGTTCTGTCTTTTCTTCGTTCAGTAAAAAGATGGTGCTGCGGTCTGCACCTAGGAGTTTGCCAATTTTCTCGGTCACATCTCGCAGCACTTCATAGAGAACCTGAGTCGAGCCTTGTTCTTCGCTGGATTCCTGTGATAGTATGTCTACCTGGGTGACTAAGAGTTTTCTTTCTAGTTGGCAAATGTGTTGATAAATTCAGACTCACTCTCCTCTTTCTCTCCCTTGACTTTTCCGTAGGCTTTTTCTACCCAATCAAGATCGAAGACATACTCGTAAATTAAGTTGTGGACCTTTAAGAAGCCGTGCTCTTTGACTACTAAACCTAACAGCCGCAGTTCCGTCTGTTCTGCACTTTCATTGGCTACTATGAAGCCTTCTTGCAAAATTTATTGATATAGTTTTAATAGCTGAATGTTGCGCGGCTTCGGCTCGAACAGCCGATCGCGGATATTCTGCAAAGGTTTGAGTTCGGGGTTTTGCTCCCAATTGGCTAGCAGGCGCGATTGCGCGTAGCGTGCGCGCAGCGCAATCGCACCATTTCTTCTACCCATTCAGTTTCTCTGCCTGCTGGGGGAGAGTCGGGAGCTTCTACTATCATCTGAAACAGCTTCTGGGTCAGGAAGGGCTGTCCTCCAGTACATTTTAACACTGCTGCAAGCAATTTTTTGTAGTTATGAGATTTTTCTTTTAATCTCATTGCTAGCAGTACGCCGCTATTCGGCTCGGCCTGCATCGGAGATGATGAATTTGTTGAAACCATAGTGCAACCTGATTATAATATGGGGGTGAATACCGCACTCCGTTCCCTCAAACCACAAGTATAGCACGCATACTGGAGACGCGATCGCCTCTGGTGGCTAGAGATCGACTAACCAGATTAGAGAGTATAAAGAGTAACGGAGCCTTACTGATGAACCTCGGTCAAGACACCAGTACCATTCTAAAGGAAATCAGGATCTTTTAATTGCTAACTTCTCAAGGAGAAAGGCATGGATAATTTGTTAAATGTCTGCATGGGTCTGGGTTTAAGTGCAGCCTGCGGTTTCCGGGTGTTTGTGCCGTTGCTGGCCATGAGTTTGGCGGCACAGTCTGGAGAGATCTCCCTGGCACCGGAGATGGAGTGGATCGGTACAACTCCAGCAACGATCGCCTTTGGAGTGGCAACGGCGGTGGAAGTGCTGGCCTATTACGTGCCTGTGGTTGATAATCTGCTGGATACTATAGAGGTGCCAGCGGCGATGATCGCCGGGACAGTTGTGACGGCTGCGGTTGTCCCGGATATGGACCCGACTTTAAGATGGATATTTGCTGCTATTGCTGGGGGTGGTGCGGCGGAAACGATCGAACTAGCGACTAGCGCCACCCGTTTAGTATCTACAGCTGCTACTGGCGGGATGGCTAATTCAGTGGTCTCTACTGTGGAAGTTGGCAGTGCTCTGACTTTGTCTCTGTTGACCTTAGCTATACCTGCCTTGGCAGCGATCGTGGTGGGAGTGCTGATCGTCTGGGGCGGGAAAAAGATTTATAAACACTTTTTCAAACGCAACCGCCACCAGACTGAAGACCTTGGCGAAACTATGCATGATGAATGATACCATAGCTGTTATTAACAAGGTGATTTTACCTCAATGCAACAGATTCAAGGTACAACTAAATTGCTGGGGGTGATTGGTTATCCCGTGGAACATTCTTTGTCGCCCCTGATGCATAATGCGGCGATCGCCCACTTAAACCTAGATTACGTCTATCTGCCTTTCCCGATCGCGCCGTCATATTTATCGGTGGCGATCGGGGGTTTTGGGGCTATTGGTTTGGTGGGGTTTAACATCACTATTCCCCACAAGCAGGCGATTATGCCTTTATTATCGGAGATTTCGCCCGTAGCGCAAGCTGTGGGGGCAGTGAATACGGTGTGGCGCAAGTCTGGGGGTTGGTACGGTACGAATACAGATGTGGCTGGATTTATTGCCCCCTTGCAAGATGATAACCGGGATTGGACTCAATGTATAGCTGTGATTTTAGGTAATGGCGGTGCTGCGAGGGCGGTGGTGGCGGGTTGCCGTGCAGCTTGTTTTGGGGAAATTCATGTAGTGGGGCGATCGCCGCAGAAGTTAGCAGAATTTAAGAGCAGTTGGGATAGTCCCCTACAGATTCACCCTTGGGAAAAGTTACCAGAAATACTGCGATCTGCATCACTTTTGGTGAATACAACTCCCATTGGCATGTATCCCCATGTGGATGAGTCTCCAGTGTCCGCAGAGGTGATGGCCAAATTGCCGGAGGGGGCGATCGCCTATGATTTAATCTACAATCCTAATCCTACGCTGTTCCAGGAACAGGCGCTTGCTGTGGGGGCGCGGGCGATCGATGGATTAGAGATGTTGATACAGCAAGGAGCAGCAGCTTTACAGATGTGGTTAGAGCAACCGGTGCCGGTAGATATAATGAGGCAATCTTTGTGGCAGAAATTGGGACGAACTTGATATTATTTCCGTAGTGCTTCCGGGTTCGTAGTAAGCACTTTAGTGCTTCCCAGGCGCTTTCGCGCCTGGAAACTAGGGTACTCCGGACAGCTATTCTACCAAATGTACCCAATCAAAAGTTGCTTGCACTGCTCGAAATAGCCGCCTATCTGCCGTCCAAAATTGAGCTGACAGTTGTTCGGACAAAGCCAGATAATGAGCATCATAGGTAGCTGGCAGTCGTAAGCTGCTCGCCAAGTTCAAAGCACGTCGATGCATGGCTAGATCGCCGTAGAGGGTAATATCCAGACTAAAAGCATCTTCCAAGGCTTGCTCTGCTTGTTCTGGTAGCAGTTGCCCTGCAACGGTTGAACGATGAAGAGCGTTGCTAACTTCATAGTAAATCAGAGGGGGAGCGACAATTCGATCTCCTGATTCTTGCCACTGATTCCATAACTCCTCAAAGCGAGATTCTGACGGTTTGCTGGACACCAGACGCACAAGCAAGTTGGCATCAACACAAACTACATTTTCTGTCATTTTTCTTCAGACCCCGGAAAGCTAGCTTGCATGAGTTGTTCAGTGCGTTCCTCTCGCATTTGATGGATGATTTCGTCAATTGAGGGATTGAATGGTTTCCCCCCACGCTCGGCGTGAATTGCGGCTTTATGCTCCCTAATTTTTTTCAGGGTTTCCCGCCAGTTTTTCTTGCGGTTAAGTTTCTCTTCCAGCAGTTCCCTTTCCTCTTTGGAGAGGGAAAGGATTACTTGCACGAGGGATTCTACTAGAGGCACGTTTATGGTGACTGTTTTCTCTTCTATTGACGATGACATCGCTCTATCTCTGCAATCTTGTCTTCTCTATTGTAGCACTATATTCTGAAGAATGGGAAAATTTTATTATGGGGATATGGAATCTGCTTAATATCCCAGGTTAATTAATTAATAATTAACTGATGTAAATTTACTTTTCCGAGACAATTGACAGATTCAAGATAGATGAATATCATAGGGAGGGAATAGCAGTTAAGCAAAGAGAAATATGGAAGAGGAAATTCAAGCAATAAAGGCAAATTAGCACAGAAGCACTGACAAACGAACCGATAAAAATGGTGCAAAAAGGAAATCCAAACACTGTTCGGGATACGATTCAAACCTTGCATGACATCGGTTTGGCTGAAATAGGCGAATGGACCCCCATGCAACCTACCCAAAATGAGGGTGAAATGATTAGCATTCTCTGTCGTAAAATAGTCATGTAATAGGAAGCGACGCTCACCGTTGGTGGTAAGACACACTTTACGGCCGTTACGGCTTACCGGTAGTCTTAATCTAGTGTTTAGATTGCCATGCAATACAAGGTAGTGTAGCTAAGCGTTAATTAATGACCAGCATGCCGCATGCGCGGCGCTCCATCTCCACCTAATTTCAAGCACTGGTAACCGATCGCCGATCGCTGACAGTAGGGTCAGGGCGTCAGCGGGAGTTTGAGATGCATGCTGCACTTTGGGAAATTCTGCTGCGGACTCCCGCTGGTGGCTGTCCGCACGGGCGATCGCCTGGAAACCCTGTTGGACTACCGGTGACTGCCTGCTGTTTGGGAAAGGGCAAAAAAAAGAATATGCCCGCTTGGGAGTGAAATACTATATCATTTATGCCCCGCGCCGCCGTCTAAGACCTCGCCTAACTGTTTACAATCTGGAAAACGGAAAACAGATATCTGACACCAGTCTCAATTAGCGCTAAACTAAGGAAATAGACCATCCCACCAACACCGCTATGATAAAGCGAGTCATCATCCTCATATCAAGCCTATTGCTCCTAGCCAGCTGGACCGCCCCCGCCTTAGCACTCGTGCCCATTAAACTAATCGACCTATCATACCACGAATGCCCAGCAGAACCAGAGTCAGACAACCTTACCACCAGTGACGGTTCCGGCAGTGCCGCCAATTGCTATATCGTCACCGGTACAGCTATTAACAAATCCCGCAAAACTGTCTATGATGCTGATATTCACGGTCGCATCTTCGACGCCAACAATAATTCTGTCTTGCCCAACCGGACTCGCCTAGGTTCGATCGAGGAGGTTCCCGCAGGAGAAAGCCAGTTTGAACTACAGATCTCAGTACCTGCCAATTTAGCAACTCCCCTGAAGTTGAAACAGTTCAAAGCATCCGGTTTCCGCAGCCGAGTCACTCTCCATTTCGATTAAACCATAGGAGCATCATACCCGAGGGACTAAAGTTACCGCCAGCACAATCAGCTGGAGATTAATATGTAACTCAAGTTGCTATCTATAAAAATTTCGACCTCTCAGACAGCAATTTTTGGCAAAGATATCCAACATTATGCCATTTTGGAGTAGCTCACAAGGCTCTAAAGGCTAATTTTGGCTAATTTTGGTGTTGGGGTTCTGTAGGTAGCAACTTGAGTTTGTTAAGATCGCCTAGAGAACCTCAAAACCCAAATTCGCCCAAATTGGCCATTTTGGCCTTGTGATTGCCCCCAAAATGGCATTTTTGCGGAGCAATTTACCAAAAATGGCTGTCGGGGACGTGAAATTTTTTAGAGGTGGCAACTTGAGTTTGTTAAGGCAACGGCAAGTTTACCTCCATCACCCTGCTTGAGAGTTTCGATCTCAAGGGCGACCTTACCAATTTGTATGTAGAAGATTTGGATGGTGATGGCAAGGATGAGATTCTGGTTCAAAAAAAATCTCCCGAAGGGGAGCAGTCCCGCACCAGTCGGGTATTGTCCTTGAATGATGGGCAAAATTTCACCGAATATCCGCTCCCCTCAGCGCCTCAGGTTAACGGTCAAGACGGGCAACTGTATATTGCCGATTATAAGGGCAATGGGCAAAACGATGATATTCTGGTTCAGCGTTCTGATTTCGACCAAGCGATGCACGCTCCGGGCCCCCTCCGCTGCGAGTGGCAACCTTTCTCTGCGGGCTATATACATGTATCTGAGATGCTCTCCGCTGCGCTTCGGGCTATCAACTACTTATGACCACACCCTCGTACTCACACTACCCAGGACACAGCGCCCAATGATACGGCGATATCTCTTGTTGTGCTCTTGTCCTTTAGGACAAGAGCACAACAGGAGATATCGAAGAATTTACCCTCACGACAAAGAACTAGAAAGCTATGGCTCTTGGTAATATGCTCATCACCACTCCTTGGATAAACTGGAGGAGAAAAATAGCCAGGATCGGGGAAATATCAATACCACCTATAGGCGGAATGACGGAACGGAACAGGTTCAGATAAGGGTCCGTTAACTGGCTGAGGATAGAAAAGGGTGGGTCAAACCATTTAATATTGGGGAACCAGCTTAACAGGATCCGAATAATCAGCAGCACAAAATAGATTTGCAGAAAACTGCTAATTGCGGTAATCAGTAAATACATAGGAGTATTGTGGGTTTCTTGTGACTAGACGGTAATTGGACTATCTCTAATTTAACAGAGTCTGAGCCGATCGGCTCAGACTGCTGGCGCGAGAACTGTCTCGGGTGTTAAAACACCTCTCAATTGGTAAGTCGGCCCGATAGCTCTTGGCCCCCCTTGCCGTTAGCATTGACATGACCCAGTTGCAGGCGGACATCGTCGATCGCCTCATTGAGTTGAGCAATTTTCTCATCCAGACCCTGACGTGCAGCTTCCATTCGATATTCATCTGGACTGTGCAGTTTGCGCCTAGAAGGTTTACGGGGTAATGCTTCGGGAATATTATTTTGCTCGGCATCCGACAACTGTGACAAGGCATCGAGATCCCGCCGGGAAACTAACAGCGCCCCCACAACGCCACCGAGGATACCACCGACCACCGATCCCAGGAGAAAGCCGCTGGAAAAATTATCTTGCTGATTCATTTTCATACTAGGCAATGCTATGTATTTAGGATAACCACTCACTGGCCGATCGGCCAAATCAACTGGTCGTTTCCGGGAGCACCCACCCTGTTGTGTCACATCCTGCGCACAACATGGGTGGGTGCTCCGGAAACGAAAAAGCATCTCAATGCCAGAATTAAGAATTATACTCCGAACGGTCAGAAACTGCGGATAAGAGGGCAGTAATGATACTTTCGCACCCTTTCATAAGAAACCCGGTTTTTAGGCGATCGGCCCGTCGCAGTGTTTTAATCGGTGCCAAACGCCCGATCGCCCGCATCTCCCAGTCCCGGGACAATATAGCCCCGATCGTTCAAACCCTCATCAATACAAGCGCTGTAAACCTGTAAACTAGGATAAGCCTGAGACAGCTTTTGTAAAGCTGGTCGTGCGGCCACCACAGAAATAATCCGCACCAAAGCCGGATCCGCCCCTCGCTGGGTCAGTTCCCTCATAGCATAGGCGATCGAACCCCCCGTAGCTAACATCGGTTCGCAGATCAGCACCCGCGTTTGAGGGGCGATCGCCTCTGGTAACTTATTTAAGTAACAGCTAGCCTGCAAAGTTTCCTCATCCCGGGCCAAACCCAGATGGTAAACCGAGGCCAAAGGCAGCAAAGCTTGGGCCCCATCTAGCAAACCCAACCCAGCCCGGAGGATGGGCACCACTGCTACTGGCACCTCGGGATTAATAAAAGTAGCAGGACATTCCCTCAAAGGGGTCTGCACCGTAGTTTCCACGGTCACCAACCAATCTCGGGCCGCCTCATAAGTCAGCCAGCGCCCCAGTTCTGTCAGGGCCGTTCTAAATAGTACAGAGGGGGTATGGCGATCGCGGGCCACAGCCAGCCAATGCTTAATTACAGGATGGGGAGGGACGAAAACACGCAGTTGCAGACTCATGATGCCTAGGATATGACCTATCTGCACCATCATACCGCATGATTTAAAATTAAGAATTGAAAATTGACCAATTGAAAATTGACCACTGGTCACTGACCACTGACCACTGACAGTTCAAATAAGGAGAATATGGTATTATCTAGGCGTTTGACGGGTTCCTAGCGGAGTCCCCAGGATAGAACGTAGTTTGTGATACTCATGCCACCTTGCCCATGCCACATGTATCTACCCCACCCCCAAATTTTGATGTCATCGTCATCGGCGCTGGCATCGGCGGACTGGTGACCGCCACCCAGCTTGCAGCAAAAGGCGCTAAAGTCCTAGTCTTAGAAAGCTACCTCATCCCGGGTGGTAGTGCCGGTTACTTTGAACGGCAAGGCTATCGCTTTGATGTCGGTGCATCCATGATCTTCGGTTTTGGCACCCAAGGCACCACCAACCTCCTCACCCGCGCCTTAGCTGCCGTCAATGTCAGCTTACAAACCATTCCCGACCCCGTACAGATCCATTATCACCTCCCCAACGGCTTAGATCTGAAAGTACATCGAGATTATGAACAATTTTTACAAGAGTTAACTGCCAAATTCCCCCAGGAACGGGAAGGAATACGTAGCTTTTATGACGAATGTTGGCAAGTATTCAACTGTCTGAACTCAATGGAATTGCTATCTCTAGAAGAACCGCGCTATTTAATGCGAGTCTTTTTTCAACATCCCCTAGCATGTCTGGGTTTAGTTAAATATTTGCCCCAGAATGCCGGGGACATTGCCCGTCGCTATATCAAAGACCCAGAACTATTGAAATTCATCGATATAGAATGCTATTGTTGGTCGGTAGTCCCCGCCGACCTGACTCCAATGATTAATGCAGGCATGGTATTTTCGGACAGGCATTATGGCGGCATCAACTATCCCCAAGGCGGCGTCGGACAGATAGCCCAAAAGCTAGTAGAAGGATTGGAAAAAGCCGGGAGTAAAATATTCTACAAGTCGAGAGTAACGGAAATAATCCTGTCAAAAGGCAAAGCAGTGGGAGTCAAACTCGCAAATGGGAAAATATATCATGGCAAACGCATAGTGTCAAATGCTACCCGCTGGGATACCTTTGAAAAGTTACTGCCTCAGATACCAGCAGCAGAAAAGAAATGGCAGCAGCGTTATCAAAAATCTCCCAGTTTCCTAAGTTTGCATTTAGGAGTGAAAGCAGAAAATCTGCCCTCAGGAACAGAATGTCATCATATAATTCTGGAAGATTGGAGTAAAATGGCAGCAGAACAGGGAACGCTGTTCGCGTCCATTCCTACCCTGCTGGACTCAAGTTTAGCCCCAAAAGGATATCAGATTATACACAGCTTTACCCCCAGTTGGGTGGAAGAATGGCAAGGGTTGTCAGCGCTTGCATATGCAGAGAAAAAAGCAGCAGCAGCAACAGCAACGATCGACCGGTTAGAGAAGATATGGCCAGGAATAAAAGATGGGTTAGAACATATTGAAGTAGGTACGCCGCGCACCCATCGGCGTTTTTTAAATCGGCAGGATGGCACCTATGGACCCATTCCCAGACGCAAGCTATGGGGATTGTTAGCCATGCCCTTTAACCGGACATCGATACCGGGTCTATACTGCGTAGGAGATAGTACATTCCCGGGACAAGGGTTAAATGCAGTGGCGTTCTCAGGTTTTGCTTGTGCTCATCGCATTGCAGTAGATTTGGGTTTGTAGGCGGATGCGTAAGGATTGAACCGATGTAAATAAGAGGCAAAGAGGAGAAGAGAAAAAATGTGGCAATGAGCCTAACGAGGAGGGGAGCGTACCGTGAAGGAACGCATTGCCCAAAAAATAGAATGGTTGGCTGAAAATCTAGACCAGATTATCCCTCAGCAATTGACGGGTAATCTGGCAGGTTACTATAAGCTAAGAGTGGGGGATTATCGAGTAATTTATGACTTGATTAATGAAGAAAAAGTGCTGATAATTTCCCAGGTTGGACACCGCAGCGAAATATTGTTGATTTAGAGACGATCGCCCCTACCGGAGACTTGGGCCGTGCGCATTCTTCACCGGTTATAACAAGAAACAGGCTTGGTGCCATATCAACCCCTGTCTTTTCCCAAGATTGACTTCCACATGATTACGTAGATTGTACCCTAACTACGAACTACGAACTACGAACTACGAACTCACGTTGCCGAGGTGGCTTTAAGCGATCGCCCGCAGTTGTTAGAAGCTTTGTTGTGGTGCGCTCTTAGTCTGGTTGCTGGGTTCGATACTAACTGCTTTGGAGAGGCGATCGCTTTTGTCTTTTGGAGATGTTAAATGCTAACCCCCAAACAACCAGAAGGTGAGGCGATCGCTCTTTTATTTAACTGGTTATGATATAATTAATTAATAACTAAGCTGTCGTGCATTTAAATTGCATAGGCCGATCTACTGAGATCCTTGCGCCCAAATACTTTCCCAGTTTTGAATTTTTAATTTTGAATTTTGAATTGCTTACAGGAGGTACTCATGCAGCAAATTCTGATTGCCTTACCAGACGAACTTGCATCTTCCCTAAAAGAAAAATGGGGAAACTTAGAACGTAAGTTAATAGAAATAATTGCGATCGAAGCTTATCGCGAAGGTTCTATTAGCAGCGGTAAATTTCGAGAATTATTGGGTTTTTCAACCCCTTTAGAAGCCGATAAATTTCTTAAAGATAAAGGAGTCGATTTAGATTACGATGAGGAGGATTTTATCGCCGATCGCCAAACTCACGAACAACTAGAAAAAGAAGGAAAATTAAACAGGTTATGATAGTTGTATCGGATACCTCGCCAATTTGTTATTTACTACTAATTGGCGAAATTGAACTACTGCCTCAACTTTACGGTCGAGTTCTAATCCCTCGAATAGTCCAACAAGAATTATCGGACGAGCGATCGCCTATTGCCGTCAAAAATTGGATTAAAGCTCCCCCAAAATGGTTAATAATTCAAGACGTTACCATTCCTGCGGATAAGGATTTAGATATTATCAATGCCGGGGAAAAAGCGGCTATTATTTTAGCCCTTCAAGAAGGAGCAAATTTAATTATCATTGATGAGGTTTTGGGCAGAAAAGTTGCCCGCAATAAGGGGCTGAAAGTCACGGGATTGCTTGGCATTCTCGACAGAGCTGCCCAACAAAATCTCGTAGATTTTCCCAAAACTATTGCTGCTCTCAAAGAAACTACTTTTCGTGCTTCATCAAAGTTAATTGAATCTCTTTTAAGTCAGTATTAACGCACAAGGGGCGATCGCTTTTTTCCTTCTGGAGATGTTGGAAGAGCGATCGCCCTATTAAACAGCTATCGGCTTCAAATAGTCTCTGCCCCGGGCTGGCGAGCTTTTTTCGATCGAGCATAAGCAGCAAAGGTAAAGGCGATCGCGCCAGGAGTGCGATCGCCTTTGGTGGCTATGACTCAGAAGTGGTGTGTCAAGGGTTGAGTTAGCAGAGGTAGGGGAGGGCGCGATCGCCCCGTTACCAAACTAGCCCGGGGCTAAGGCATTCCTTCCGGCGTACTTCCCTTTTTCCTCTCTCCACGGCGAGTCGCATTGAGGAAGGCGATCGCCGTTTATGGATCTCGATTAGAAGTGGAGCGTCAAGAGCAAAAGCACTTTTTTACGTCTGATGTGCTTTGACTTGGGTTGAATGCCACCTACTGCTTTTTGATTTCAACATCAATTTTCAGGTATTGATTAACGCTATGGTCATGCCAACCTCTTGCTAGGACATAGAAGCTACCTGTATACATTCCTGCAGGTAAAGTCTCATTATCTTCCTCATGATAGGTAAGTGTTAAAGGACCTTGCTGGTAATCATAGCACATTATCCCATCATTCATTTTCTTCAAAGCATTACAACCACTGCTGCGTTGACCTCGTAAAATTACTTCAGCAATATCATGCGTTAGTAAATCTTTCAACGAAACTTTGATTTCACTGTACCCAGGTTGGCCACTCCATATTGCCGTTTGAGGACCAAAAGCATCAGTTTGTTCCGGAACTACATAATATACAGTCCCCCTTTCAGCATCCAAGGCGTAATTTCTCGATACAAAAGGTTGGTAATCGGTTACCATAGCTTCATTGGAAGTCGCTAGTGCGTTAGGAGGGAGGTCATCGCCTAAATCGCTGATAATTGCGTTAATAGGGACACCTCGGTTGGGGCAGTTAGCGCAGTGGTGTAGAGCTACTACCAAATGATCTTGATATGCAATAACAGGAGAACCTGAACTACCACGTGCAGTATCTGCATAATACCCAATATCACCAGGACCACCTTTGCAAGGTGGCTGACTAGTACTGTAAATACTGGCGAAGCTGCCATCATCAACTTTCACAGCTAACTGCTTTCCCCATCCTTGAGGATGCTGTGGGATATAGATGCGTTCACCAATATTTGGCATAGCGTTACGTAACTGTAGGTAGCCATATGAACTTGTGAGGTTGTCTGGCAACTTGATTAGGGAGTAATCCAAATTATAGTCAGTCTTGATCAATTTGCCAGAAGTTGCTTCCACTTTGCCTGGACAAGCGAACCAAGAATTACAGCTAGTCGAACAGGTAGCTCCTTCAGCCATAAACTGATAGTCAGTGTTATCAGCATCAGATTGCGATTTAATACAGTGATTGTTAGTCATCAGGTTGCCTTGACTCCCAATTAGCCATCCCGTACATGCGTAGTTGCCATTAATCAACAAGCGAGCAACAGCACGCGCTTTCTCATACATCTCATCACCCTTATAGCAAGGGGCCCACTCTTTATTGTTCTCTCCACAGATAGCTTCTAGGTCTCCCTGATCTTCTTGATGAAACAGCTCATTGAAGTTCTCTTTTGGAAAACCGTGAGCCCATTCGTCAATTAAGAAACCGTAGCCCTCAAACAAGCCACTGTAATTGTAATAGCGGACCAAAGCAGTGTCCCCAGGGAGGTGGGTAGCCCAAAATTCTGGCAGTACAGCCTCGCCACCTCGCACTACTTTCCCTTTACCTTCATAACGGCTCAGATGGTTACCTTGTGGGTCTGATACAGTTACATAGTCCCCCTCGGCCAAATTAAATTTGGTAAAGTGCACAGCTATATAACTAGCACCTGGACTATGGAAGACCTTTTCCTGATATAAGCCATTCTTCGTTATCTCAGACGCATTTTCTTGATTAGGTTGAAAACTTTCAGGCTCCTTAGTACCAACCTGGTAGACTTGAGTGAGGCTAACAGATTGCAAGGAGTCTGCAAAAGCAAAACTTGGGTTGTAAATTAGTGTCAAGCTCATAACAAACAGCGTGACTACTAAAAAGCGAATAACACATTTCATGCTAGCTGTCTCCTTAATATTGTTTTCTTGATGTTCCTTGTAGGTGCCTCATATATAAGAGGATCTGGGAAGGATGTTTCTGAAAAATTTTAAGGCTATACACGAAACCGCGATACCTGCACAAAATCCTCATCTGAGACTTCTAGGGAACTGTTATCTGAGTAGCTTGAAACCTTTAGCGGTTAGCGGTAGAAGATTATCTGCGGAAAAAGGGTTGGCTCCGAACGAAACCGGATCGGCGATCGCCTTTCAATAAAGTCCAGTTTTTCACCCATTGGCGGACTCTCTCTTGCAGTCGATACAGTTACGGTTGATCCTGACATAGTCTGGTTTTCGGTCCACTACCACTGGCCCGATCGCACTTCCAGCCCTTACAATCTCCTTTGATCGGGCGAACCCCTGCCCACAAACTTCCTTTATCTTCTCGCAAACCTTAGCCAAAAAAGCGACTGAACCGGAGAAAAACGAGTGTTTTTCTCCCACCGTCACTGGCACAGTCTTTCTTGCTGCCGATACAGCAGCCGTCTGTGGACCCAGTTCCTCTGAAAACTGTATCGTCTGCTTTTCGACTATAGCTGGCAGGGTTGGTAAATGCGATCGGGCGGACCCCTTCCCACTCACATCCAAAATATTTTTACCAACTATATCCCTTACGGGCACGCACTCCGGAGCCGTCAATACAGTTTCCCCACCGAGTGGAGAACACAACAACTGTTCCCCACTCGCTACAGGGGCCCGTACTGGCGAGCTAGCGTCCCACTGAGTACATACTTGTGTACTCTCCTGCTCGACATTAACTGCGCCATCCTTACAGTCCGCTAACCCGGACCCTACCACGCACTCTGGAGCAGTCGATACAGTAGCCAACTCCTTCTCCTTCGACCCACAGGACCCTATCTTCCGCTTTTT
>RFFC02000006.1 GCA_005518205.2 Hormoscilla sp. GUM202 | reverse complement strand
TTTTTCCAGATAGGGACTCCACTGGCTATAGGCTCTCACATCAAAATAAGTCGCTTGCTTCTCCGTGATGAGGAGCTGGCCCAAAATGCTGTTTAAGATTCGGGTTCGCCCTGCGGTGGTGCCACTGGTGCTTTCGATAAAAAAAGGGCAATCTCTGGACTGCACAACGACGGGATGATAAGGGTTGTTAATTGTCAATGGTCAATTGAAATAGTCATAAATAGCCAGAGATGGATGTCTGAAGGCTTTTCAATTTTCAATTTTCCTCGTTCCCTGGCTGCTCTCCTCTGCGGGATGCGCTGCCTGGGAAGGGCAATTTTCAACCCTTGACTGCTATCATCCCCTCAATGTGCAACGGCAAAAATGTGTCATCGCAATCCCAAAGCTCCACATGGCCAGTACTACCGCTTGCGGCTTGCTCAAATGCGGCATGTTCCAGATGACACTCCTTCGCCTCGTTCCCTGGCGGGAGCCAGGGAACGCGGGATGCAGTCGGACAAGGCTCCATACCTAATCTTGCTTAAAATCAGGGAATTACCCAAAAATTTTAGCAGCTCTACGCGGAAATGTTTTTAACATACCCCTGAAAGGGGCCCCTGTGGTGGTAGAGCGAGTGCTGCGACAATTCCAAAATGGCTCCTTGATTGTGCCCCACGACGGTCCCTGGGGCGGACAAGATGTCGCCGCCACCACGGCCCAGCTAATTCCCCAGCTGTGGGGCAAAGGCTATCAATTTGTTACGGTCGAATGGCTGCGCCCCCAGCGTAGCGCTATCGGCTCTGGCAGCTAGATTAATTTACCTAGTAACTCAAGTTGCTACCTATAAATTTTCGACCTCTCAGACAGCCATTTTGGGCAAATATATCCGTAATAATGCCATTTTGGGGTAAAGTACAAGGCGATTTTGGCTAATTTTGGCTAATTTGGGTTTGAGGTTCTGTAGGTAGCAACTTGGGTTACCTAGTAGCTATGGTAACTGCTGTAACTAAACTTAACAAATATTTACAAAGAGCAACTAGGTCAACTTAGGAATTAGGTGTTAGCATGGGTGAGGGCATGACGCAAGGCAACGACAAAACCGATGAAAGTGAGCAGCCTCATCACCATACTTACAGGTGGATGAGGGTATATCGCTCAATTGAGTAGTTGTTAGTTGTTAGTTGGCCAATGACTACTGACCACAACAATAGCAAAGAAAAACTGCGTTGCACTTCGGACGGGATGATAAGTGATAAGTGACCACGTACCATGACGTAACCACGGACCATGACGTCGCCGGGAAGCGACTTGGGAAAATCTGATTGAAACCCTCCGATCGGCCAGAAAGTGCAATTACGGCGAAAATCGGGTGCATCTCAGATTTGTAATTTGAGAATGGAAAATTGAGAATCGATCCAGTTTCCATTCTCAATTCGCAATTAGCAAGTTGCTATTCGCAAATACCTGCCTTGAGACGCTCCCCGAAAAGATCCAAAAGATTTCCCAAAGATCCAATCAGGTAAAACCAGGTGCTTCTACCCAATGTAGGTCTTAATTGGGAAGCAGTAAACAGTAGCAAAAGACAGTATGTTCAGGGATTGTAAACAAGAAAAATCTCTGGCGGACTTGCTGTATTTTGCGTCAAGGACAACTTTCACAGAAAAAATGTATTCTTCAATATAAGGAGCATGAGGAACGCGGCATGACCCAGGCAAACAACCTACTCCAAACCATCGATTCGCCTGATCTGGGACCCATCGATTTACTAGATTCAGAAGACCGTCAATATGATTATCTAGATGCAGGGCATGAGGGAATAGACGGAAAATCAGGCAAACGCGCGGGTCGTCGAAAGACGACGACGACCCAGGCGGCAAAGAAGAAGCAATATACGGAGGATTCAATCCGCCTGTACCTGCAAGAGATTGGTCGGATCCGCCTACTGCGAGCAGACGAAGAGATAGAACTGGCACGCAAAATAGCGGACTTGCTGGAATTAGAGCGGATCCGAGAGGGACTGGAGATGCAGCTAGATCGTTGCCCAAGGGATGGAGAGTGGGCAGAAGCTGTAAGTATGGCCTTGCCAGCGTTTCGCCATCGCCTGCATGTGGGCAGGCGGGCAAAGGAGAAAATGGTACAGTCCAACCTGCGTCTAGTGGTGTCGATCGCGAAAAAATATATGAATCGGGGACTGTCCTTCCAAGACCTAATTCAAGAAGGAAGTCTGGGTTTGATACGAGCAGCGGAAAAATTTGACCATGAAAAGGGCTATAAGTTTTCCACCTACGCGACTTGGTGGATCCGTCAGGCGATCACCCGGGCGATCGCAGATCAATCTCGGACTATACGCCTGCCAGTCCATCTGTACGAAACGATCTCTCGGATCAAAAAAACCACAAAACTGTTGTCTCAGGAACTAAGTCGCAAACCCACGGAGGAAGAAATCGCCGAACGGATGGAAATGACGATCGAAAAGCTGCGATTCATAGCCAAATCGGCCCAGCTGCCGATTTCCCTAGAAACCCCGATCGGTAAAGAGGAAGACTCCCGGTTGGGGGATTTTATTGAATCTGATGGTGAAACGCCAGAAGATCAAGTATCTAAAAGTCTCTTGCGGGAAGACCTGGAAGGGGTTCTAGATACCCTCAGCCCCCGGGAACGGGATGTCTTGCGCCTGCGCTACGGATTGGATGATGGACGCATGAAGACCTTAGAGGAAATTGGTCAAATCTTTAACGTGACGCGAGAACGGATTCGTCAAATCGAGGCCAAGGCCCTGCGTAAGTTGCGCCATCCCAACCGTAACAGCGTTCTCAAAGAATACATCCGCTAAATTGCATAACCTCTCAGTCATCAAACCGGTAGGACGATCGGGGCTTGCTGCCCCGATCGTCCTACCGGTTTTGATTTCCCGGATTCACCGGCGATTAACCAAGACTGCTGTTATGGCAACCAGATGTCTTGTGAATTAAAGTTTTGTTAAAATTTGTTCCAATCACTTGACAAAAAACGCAGATGCTGTAATGGCTATAGCAAAGAGTTGGAGGATAGGATGATGCTGAGGAAGGTAACGAAAAAGCCAATCATGGCAAAGCGACCGTTCCAGATTTCGGCTTGAGGGGTAAAGCCAAACTTCCAAGCGTTCCGTTCTGCGGGGTCAAGGGTAGGGGTAGGGGGATTTTGGTTATCTTCCATGGGAGGTTACTCCTGGTGTAATATGAGCTGTACATTAACTAATGTAACTAAATTGTAACAAATTATTATCCCGATCGCGTGCCCCGATCGGAAAGGGCGCTCGCTGGCGAGCGCGGACCAGGCCCACCAGGGAGCGCGGACCAGGCCGACTGACCAGTGACAACGTTCCAACAGAGATGGCCAGTCACTAAAGACGAATGGATAATACAGTGGTAATAAGTTCGTCGGGGTGAAGTTGAAGGAGACGTGAGCCCGGACCATCTGTATTCCAGAAGCCAATAGAGGCCGTGGGGATCTGCCAAAGTCGCTCGGTATTGGTAAGCAAGATCGCCAAAGAGTCTTCATGTACGGGCGTTATTGCTGCCAGTACATCTGTAGTATTGGTAAATTGTAGGGCCTTTGAGCCAATGTCCCCCCGGGGAGATGGTGGTGGCAGCAGATTAACCAACATGCGTTTAGCATACCCCTGCCGAGTAACTACCAAGAAACTATCTTTCACACGAACTGAGGCGCAGTCTACCAGTTGATCTTGCCTCTGTAGGTGTATTGCTTGATAGCCAACAGCCGTGCGACCCAGAATCGGCAGCTGCCAATCGTTAACCTCCAGCCGCAGGATACGCCCCCCGCTAGTAGCTAGCAGCAGATGTTCGCCGGCTTGGGTCAGGTTAGCAGACAGCAACTGGTCATCATTGTCCTTAAACTTAACAGTACTAAGACCCCGGCTCTTGATGTTAGCAAATTCTGACAGAGGTAAGCGTTTCATGCGTCCAGTCTTGGTAAGCGTGACTATCTGGCGGTCAGCCTGATAATCAGAGAGGATAAACTGGGCGACAATCTCTGTGTTCCGCTGGAGAGAATGCTGGGGTAGCAAGCCGATCAGTGAGGTGCCCCGAGACTCTAGGGGAATATGTGCCACCTTAATCGCATAGGCTTTGCCATCATTGGTGAATACCAAGACATCGGCCTTAGTGTGAGTAAGTTGAGTTTGTGTGGTAAAGTCATCAACAGGCTTGAGAGCATAACCGTGATAATCGCCCTTTTCCCCTTGATTGTCTGGAGTTGGATTCGGCTGAGGTCTAGTTCGCCGCACAGACCCCCGATAGGTAAATTCAACCATTGTTTCGACCCTATCGGACGTGGTTTTTTTGGCGATGGTCTCTTTTTGAGTTGTTCTTGTCGAGGGGGAATTCTGCCTGGTTGGGGAATTCTGCTTGGTTGGGGAATTCTGCTTGGTTGGGGATAATTTCTGTCTGGACAGCTGTTTGGGGTCATTGTCCTGCGCCTTATGAGGATGGACAATCTTAGTCCGACGCGGGTTACCATACTTGCGTTTGAGCGATTGCAATTCTTTTTTCAGGGACAACATCAGGTGGTGCTTCTCGCCGAGCAACCTCTGTAACTCCTGTATGCGATCGCTCAGTAGTGCAAAGTCCTCCTGCAATTTATTCCGCTCTAAACCAGTCAAGCGTCGCATCGGCATTCCTAAAATCGCCTCTGATTGCCGAGCGCTAAACTGGAGTTGTTCGTGCAGCATAGCTTTAGCCGTGGTGCCATCTGGGGCATTTCTGAGAATGTCGAGCACCGCATCTAGTTGACGGAGAGCCCCCAGTAACCCTTCGACCAAGTGCAGTCTGTTTGTCGTTTCTTGGAGTTCGTGGGAGTATTGCCTCTTGAGAGTTGATAACCGGAAATCCAAAAACTCCTGCAACATCTGCCGCAGCGTCAACTGGCGGGGTTGTCCTTCTACCAATGCCAGCATGATCGCGCCAAAAGTGCTTTGCAGCGGCGTTAGTTTGTAGAGTAATTCCAATATAGCTTTGGGGTTAGCCTCCCGTTTCAGTTCAATCACCACTCGCATGCCCGTGCGATCGCTTTCATCCCGCACGTTAGAGATCCCCTCAATCTTGCCAGTATTTACCAAATCAGCAATTTTCTCAATCCAGGCCGCTTTATTCACCTGATAGGGCAATTCCGTCACCACAATGCAATCGCGCACTCTCCGCCCGCGACTTCCCGATTTAATCTGCTCCAGAGACGCCACTCCCCGCACTATGATACTGCCTTTACCTGTGGTATAGGCGCTTTTTATCCCTTCCGTTCCCATAATCTCACCACCTGTGGGAAAGTCTGGTCCAGAAATCTTAGCAAAAAGCTTCTCGTCAGATATTTCTGGATTGTCAATCAGAGCAATCAGACCATTTACTACCTCCCCTAAGTTATGAGGAGGAATATTAGTCGCCATCCCGACTGCAATCCCAGAACAGCCATTGAGCAACAACACTGGCAACTGGGCAGGCAATACTACAGGTTCAGCTTGAGAGTTATCGAAGTTATCTGTGAAGTCAACCGTGTCGGAGCTAATTTCTGATAGCAACGCCTCGTTGCCAATCGGTGCCAAGCGAGTTTCCGTATAGCGCATCGCCGCTGGTGGGTCATTGTCCACCGAGCCAAAGTTCCCATGACCGGCTAACAAGGGATAGCGGCAAGAAAAGTCCTGCACCATCCGCACCAGGGCGTCATAAACTGCTTGGTCCCCGTGGGGATGATATTTTCCCAAAACATCTCCCACCACGCGAGCACACTTACGGTAAGGTTTATCCGGAGTCAAACCCAGTTCGTGCATGGCGTACAAAATCCGCCGATGAACTGGTTTCAACCCATCCCGGATATCTGGCAGCGCTCGTCCAACGATTACACTCATGGCATATTCAAGATATGACCGCTGCATCTCGGTGTGCAGATCTGTGGCGATTACCTGTCCTGTCGTGAAAAGGTTCAACTGTTTAGCCATGAGTTTAAGTTCTTTAATCCCTGAATCTAAAATAACGCTCTGTTGTCAGTTATATACTCTTCGCGAGGGCGCTCCTTATAGATGAAAGATGCTTTCTCTACGAGGGAACGTCGCCCGGAACCTCCTGACCTGACCGGACCTATGGCGATCGCCTCTGGCGTCCGATAAGCATGAGATACTATCTTCTCATACAGGATCTCGTGACACTGGTCGGCAATCACCAGTTATCTACCTGTCGGTTGCCGATCTTGTCGGACTACCTCCCGAACAGTGGTCCGAGCAACCGTCTCGCTTTACAATTGCCCCGCTTAAGGCACCCACGCACGTACCAGAGCAATCCGATACGAGTTTGTTTTACAGTATTATTCATACCCAGGCAAATAATTTTACATCCATTGTGTAATCAAACCAAAAGGAAAGTGCGATGACAACTGTTTTAATTGTGGAGGACGATATCATTAATCGCCGGGTTTTTACTAAAATTCTCACCAAGCGAGGCGGTTTCGAGGTGAAGGATACCGAAAATGTTGATGAGGTGATGAAAATTGTTCCCGCTGGTGAAGCTGATATTATTTTAATGGATGTTTCTCTGACTAATAGTGTTTACCAGGGCAAATCCGTTGACGGCATCAAGATTACCCAAATGCTGAAGGCAGATCCTCAAACGGCAAACATCCCAATTATCCTGGTGACAGCTTTCGCCATGTCGGGCGATAAGGACCGCTTTCTCTCTGAAAGCGGTGCCGATGGCTACATTTCTAAGCCAGTGGTGGATCATCAGGAGTTCGTGAATAAAATTTTGGCACTGCTGCCCAAAGATTAACATCAGTCTATCAAAGGACTTTGGAGTATTTCGCCCAGATGTATGCTAAGCGCCCCTTGTGGTTTGTGGTTCTGTTAAGCTTGTCGGTGATGCTTTCGCTGTTAATTGCCGCCCTGTGTTCCCCCTTTTGTGCGAGTAGCGCCCCCGGGGAACACAGGATCCCCGGACAACCGGCTAATTCGGCAACGGAGTTACGAGGAGTCTGGTTGACGAACATCGACAGCGATGTGCTGTTTTCACGGGCCAAGCTCACCGATGCCTTACAAAACCTGGATCGACTTAACTTTAACACTGTTTACCCCACGGTTTGGAACTGGGGTTATACTCTCTACCCCAGTTCTGTAGCCGAAAATGCGATCGGTCGTGCTGTCGATCCCGAACCAGGTTTTAGGGGGCGAGATATGCTCGAAGAAATTGTCGAGCAAGGACACGCCTTGGGGATGAGTGTTATTCCCTGGTTTGAGTTTGGTTTCATGGCACCGGCAGATTCAGATTTGGCCGATCGCCATCCTGAGTGGATCGCTTCACGGTCCGATGGCAGCCAAATTGTCAAGGAGGGCAAGCATGACCGGGTGTGGCTAAATCCCTTTCACCCGGAAGTGCAGGAGTTCATCGTTGATTTGATCGCGGAAATTGTTACCAACTACGATATTGATGGGATTCAACTGGACGACCACTTTGGGTTGCCGGTCGAATTGGGTTACGACCCCTACACGGTGCAGCTGTACCAGATGGAACATCAGGGACAGCGTCCTCCTGATAATCCTAGTGACCCCGAGTGGATCCGTTGGCGAGCTAATAAAATTACGGGAGTGATGGCACAGGTTTTTGCGGCGGTAAAAGGGCAAAAGCCTCATGCGATCGTTGCTTTGTCTCCCAACCCCCAGGCTTTTGCCTACAGAAACTATTTGCAGGACTGGTTTAACTGGGAAAGGCGCGGCTTCGTGGAGGAATTGATCTTGCAGGTGTACCGTAACGATCTCGATCGGTTTATCCAGGAGTTGAAGCGTCCAGAAGTCCAGATCGCCATTAACCACATCCCTGTCGCTGTTGGCATCTTGACCGGTCTTAAAAATCGTCCAGTTCGGACTGAACTTCTTCAGCAGCAAGTCCAAGCTATGCGCAGTCAGGGACTTGCTGGCGTGTCGTTCTTTTTCTACGAAACTCTGTGGAATTTAACTCCAGAAAAGCCTGCCGAACGTCAAGCAGCTTTCCGAGATATGTTCCCTAAACCAGCAGCGCGTCCCAGTCTTTTGCACTGCTGGAGGAGGCCAGATCTTTGAGATAGATTGCTGGATGAATCATTCTGGACTCCCTCCTTCGACCGACCATCCCAGAGTTTCCCGAATGCGGGGAGTTTCCAGGAGTTGGGTGCATCCCAGTTTCGCAATGAGTAGAAATGCTTAGTCGAACGGGTTCCGAGATGGTGTTAAGCTGAGACAGTCGGTAAACGCTC
Source organism: Hormoscilla sp. GUM202 (assembly GCA_005518205.2). Lineage (GTDB taxonomy): Bacteria > Cyanobacteriota > Cyanobacteriia > Cyanobacteriales > Desertifilaceae > Hormoscilla. Next base: position 236,155 of record RFFC02000006.1, on the reverse strand, counting down.
CCTCTAAAACTATGAATCCTGAAAATTTAGCTCAAATTAAAACCTATGCTTTGGGAATAGCCGCCTTGTTGTATGAGGAGGCCCAAGGGACTGTTCCAGAGCAATTGAAAACACTCTCAGGACTCGAAGCTACAGTCCGTGGGCAGTTGCTTCAATACGTCAGTCCAGAGATTGCCCTTTTTTTATCGAAAGCACCAGTGGCACCACCGCAGGGCGAACCCGAATTTTAAACAGCATTTTGGGCGAGCTCCTCATCACGGAGAAGCAAGCGACTTATTTTGATGTGAGAGCCTATAGCCAGTGGAGTCCCTATCTGGAAAAATGTTGCTTGTTACTGAGTGCGAACTCTTCTTATGAGCACGCCTCGGAAGATCTTAAGCAGCTCACGGGGATGAGCGTTTCCCGGGGAACTCAGCAACGACTGGTGCAACGTTATGAGTTTGAATTACTGACAGTTAAAGAAGCCGTTTCCTCAACGAGCGCTCAAGAACCGAAACTGCCCCTTCAGGAGTTTGAGTTGCCCACAGCTAAAGAAGCCGTTTCCTCAACGGGCCCTCAAGGACCGAAACTGCCCCCTCAGGAGTTTGAGTTGCCGACGGCTAAAAAAGCTGTTTCCGAAATCAGCCCTCAAGAACCGAAAGTGCTCGCCCATGAGTTGAAGTTGCCGACTGTCAAGGAAGTTGTTGAGGAAATGAGCATTGATGGGGGGAAAGTACGCTTACGGACCCCGCAAGGGAGACCCTGTGAGTGGCGCGATTACAAGGGCGTTAATCTACATGACCTCGGGGTAGCGGCCTTCTTTCGGGACAATGCAGGACTGGTCAAATGGGTCAACCAGCAGCCCTTGGCGAATCCACTTGTGAGTATCGGAGACGGTCATGATGGCGTTTGGAATTTGTTTGCCGAGATTGGCCCAACCATCTTCCGTCTGGAAATCCTCGATTGGTATCACTTGATGGAAAACCTCGAGCAAGTCGGTGGGTCCAGCTCTAGACTGGCACGAGTGAAAGCTCTCCTATGGTCAGGCAAGGTAGATGCAGCCCTCAAAGAATTTGACGACTGGGAGCATCCACGGGTTGATAACTTCAGGGCCTATGTTACTAAGCATCGTCACCGCATTGTGAACTATGGCTATTACCAAGCCGAGGGAATTTCAATCGGTTCGGGAGAGGTGGAATCAACGATTAAGCAGGTTGCGGCACGGGTGAAGCTCTCAGGAGCGCAGTGGAAAGCTGCCAATGTTCCCCAAGTTCTGCGGCATCTCGCAGCGTAGGGGGCCCGGAGCGTGCTTATCTCAATGGAGTATTCTCAAGGTGAGTCAATCTTGACATTCTCATCATCTCGTGGTCTGTCAAGATAAAATTGACGAATTTTACGGAGATAACCGCTTCCGAGCCTTCCCTTCTCTTATCCGTCATCATTTCCTTGACAGACCAAGGGTCTATTAGTGACAGTTTAACAATGAAGTATTTTTGCTCATTGCCAAATTGGGATGCACCCCAGGAGTTTTTTAGTTTCTGCTATCAGCCTGGAGCCCCAGAGATTTTCTTTCAGGAACTCGATATCGGCGTAGTTTGGGTCAAGCTGCAAAGCTGCTTGGGCCATCGCCAATCCCGCTTCTATATCCCCCTGAGCATATAGAGCCACTGCCAGTGCCAACTGCGGTTCGGCAGCTTTGCTGTTAATTTCTACAGCGGATTCCCACTGGGCGATCGCGCCTTCTATATCTCCCTGTTCGTATTTTACTAGCCCTATATTGTTAATTGCTTGCCAGAAGTTTAGCTCTTGGGCTACTGCTTTTTCATACGCGGCGATCGCCGATTCGTAGTCGTTCAACTTGTAGTAGGTATTACCCAAGTTAAACAAAGCCATGATTTCATCTGGTTTTATTCTCAAACCTGCTTGCAGGTATTGGGCTGCTGCTCCATACTTTTCTTGACCGAAGTAAGCTGACCCCAAACTAAACAGAATTATCGGGTTATTGGGTTCCAAGGACCGGGCTGCTTGCAGCGCTGCAATTGACTTATCTAACTCATTTGCTTCTAAATACAACCCACCCAGCATCAACCATAATCGCGGTATATCAGGCAGTAGCTGCGTGGCTATAACCATTCTGGGCAACGCCAGTTGAAATTGCCCGAACTGCAACAACTGTTCCGCTTGCTGTACTAGCCTCGTGCCTTTTAACTGTAATTGAGCTTCTTCCAGCTGTAAGGTATGAGGCACTAATGCCTGTCCATATACTGGTACGGCAGCAGTCCATAATCCACCTATTACCAACAGAGATAGCAACCGATTGCTTTTGGGCACAGTATCGCCTCTTTATTATGATTTTACCTGCGATCCTATTGAGCCGAACAGCCCGTTGCCCTTGGCATCAGCCGTTGGCAAGCAGGTCAGCAATATAATGCTAACATAGGACCATACTCCCAGTATAATCTAGGTGTTGGGCAATATCGGACTGGTAGGATTGATTTTTAGCCTGGGTGTCTTTGCTCTTTCTACTGCGCCGATTTTGAGCCAGCTAGCTATTGAAGCCGCTGGGGTGGGACTCATGGGGTAAGGTCTGGTGCTGGCAGCTGGGCTACTTTGGCCTCTTCGATCTAGCTGCCTAGCCGAGGAGCTTGCGGTATGCTGAGCTAACTCGCTATGCCTGAGGCTATGGGGGAGCTGCTGGGGACTTTCTTGGGTGGTGGGGCACAGGAGCTGCAATAGGGCTGTACGCTGGATCTCACCTACCGGGACTTGAGAATTTTCTTAGGCCAAAAACTGCTCAAACCCTTACGGGGTGGGTGTTTCACGTCGCGGGATATCAAATGGCAGCAAACCCTGAGCCGACGGAGAACGAGACCTGATCGACCTAAAAGTGCCTCTATGAAAGGATTTGATTCCAATTGACTCCTATTTTTTCTTAAAGTCCCGCTACTTTGGTTTCCCTGGCAATTTTATTTTAACCAGTTGGTGCCAGTTTACTGGGTTATTTGGTTTTTGGAGAAGTACCAACAGGCTTCGCTGTTGGTATGCTTGGGTGCGGTTGTGCTGCTGTTGGGGGTGGCGATCGCCCCTGTGGGTTCGCGAAAGTGATTATTTGTTCATGGTTTGCTTCTTAGATCACGAGAAAAACATATCTCATCTGAACTTTACGAAGGAGATTGATTTGTGACCCACTTCCACCATTGTCCTAGAGAACTGAGACCGTTCAAGTAATTAATTCCAGGAGCTTTTGCCTTTACCAAGTTATCGACTGAGCGCAAAGCTGTGTACTGCAACCCCAGAAAGCTATCAACAGCAGCATAGGGACCACCAAAAGTCATAGTGCCACATGCATACATCCGACCCGGTCTGTCATATGTCTGACCCCGATCGTCTTTCTCATTACGCATTTCCTTGATTTCAAAATCATTGGAAACAGTCAAACGTTCTACGTCTTTGAAGGAGTTGAGAGGTAGATTGTAGCGGGTTACTATATCATCGAGGAGGGGACTTGCCTTTACCTCGGCATCAAGACCCGTGGCATCAATAATAAAGTCAGCTAATAGGTTCGTTCTGCTCTCAAAACCCTTTTCTGTCGAAATGTAGTGAGTATTGAGGCGGTTTTCCTGGTTCCGTTCCACCCGTTCCACCTTACCATATTCTGGTTTATACCATTGCTCGGCTTGGCCATCCTTGATAATTTGTCGCCAGTCATCCCGGCTAGCGGTAGTAGTGCCGCCCCACTTACTTAGTAATTCCTGTCGCTTTTCGGAGTTGGCTTTCTCCAGCGTTACCCGCATTTCACCTCCCCAAGCAGCTTTCGGCCAGTTAAACGGTTGAAATTCAAAGTTATTTTCTACTTGACGTTGGGAAAAACCGAATTTGTTACCTTGGGTTTTTCTCGATCGGATCGAGTGCAGCACTTTAATATCTTTGCCACTCTTCTGTCTGGCTTCATAAATCCGTTGAATAATTCGCGAGGCCACAATTCCCCGGCCCCGAATCAGTACCGTACCGCCATGCTTTTCTAGATGCTGGTAGACGTAATCGTGGTCTTCATAGGCATTCACTACTAATTTAACTATTCCCTCTTTAGTCTCATATTGCGATCGATAAGTCTGCAACTCCTCTAGCAATTTAATTTTGGGGTAGCCAGTGGCTAGATGCAGGTAGCGGGCCACTAGAAAGGCATACTCTCTACGATGGCCACTGGAGCAGGAATAAGCGATTGCGTAACGCCCGTCATCAGTTTTGCGAATGGCGCGGACTCGCCCGAAGCGAAATATTTGGCCCCAGCCAATTCGCTGGGCTTCCCGGTCAATTGAGGCGAATACATTCTCAGCCCTGGGGGTATAGGTTTCGGCAAAAGCTGGCTCGGCAAATACCTGCCACAAATATCCCAGGGCAGAGCCTATTTTACCCCGAAAGAAATCTTGCCACGCTTCCCGCAGAGCATAGCTGGGCCAGCCCCAAATATTATCGGGACAGGAATCAGAATTAGACCGCAATCTTTCGTGGGGGGGGATCTGAGAGTAAAGACATAGCTGCTGGTAGTGCCAGTAGGGCTTTTGTTGTTCGTTGGGCGGGATATTTTTGTTGCTGTCCAACGGAACTATGCCCACAGCGGCAATTTGATCGGACTTAACCCCAAAAATTCTCAGGAAATCAACCCAGATAAAGCTACCTAACCCACCTCCGATCGTTGCATAGGTAATCTCGTTTACAGACATTCCCGTTGCATAGAGGTCTTGAACTGAAACCTTCTCCGCATTTAAGAATGCAGGGGGCGGAAAGTTACTGCCAGTTGGCTGGACTAATCTAACTGCAATCTGGTAGGGGCCAATTTGCAGGGTATCGCCATCCATGAGAAAACACCAAGTTAGAGGCGTGCCATTGACTAAGGTGCCGTTGGTGGTACTTTGATTTCTTACTACTGCTTGACCCTGCTCTACATCAATCAGGGTATGATAGCGAGAAACCTCATTGTGATCGAGCACCAGTCTAAATACCTGCTCGCCGCGAAGATTAGGTGGCATCCGCCCCAGTTCTCGCCCTATGGCCACTGGAATCTGGGATTCTTGTTGCTGATCTGCTCCCGTGACCGGATCCCTCCAACTAAGTTGAATGCGAAAGGAACTCATATCATCCCCTCTTTACTATATTTCATCACATTAGCTCTACTTGTGCCCACGAGTCTTTAATATGCTATAGTAGTTCTCAACCTCAACTGCTACCCCGAGGTAAGAGAATGCTCCCCGCATTGGCCAGGTCAGTGCCACACCAAGGACAAGTCTGACCCAGGTATTCATAGGGTACAATCCGCCGAGCATCTGGGTTTTTGCATTGCTGGTTTGGGCACTGCAAGGCGTAGGTATTCGGACTCAATACAGGCAGTGGCGATGGGGGAGTGGGTCCACTAGGGCGTTGGGGAGGTCGCAAAATCGTGGATTCTATGTTTTGCTGGACCGGCGGCTGCCTGGGCGTTCGTGGCTGGGGAGGGTGCAAAATCGTGGGAGTAACCGGTGCAATGACTTTGATTTCTATTTGACCCAGATGGATAATGTTACCGGAACTTAGGGTCACTTCACCACTTCCGACGATTTGCTCATCTACCATCGGAGGATTGTCAGGTTTGAGGTTACGTAAGCAAAAGCTACCCCGCCGGCGGTCATAGAAAATTTCCACGTGTAGTCTGGATACTGTTTGGTCCTTGAAAATAATGTCGCAAGTGGTAGGGTCGCGACCCAGCCGGACTGTTCCAGGATGTTTACTGGGCTGCTGTTCCCGAATGGTCTCGATTCTCTCCAAATCTGATTCGGTCCATTTTAACGTAAGTTCCTGCATTGCCTTGAGCCTGGAATAATCTTTGCCTTCTGGCTGTAAGTGGCACTGGTTCAGTCTAGTTAAATGAAAGCTTGAATGCCCTACACCATTATGATTTGAGGCTATTAGTTAAAAAATAGGTCAAACCTTTGACTAGCAAGGGATTGATCTGATTTTTTAATCAGGCGCTCACCAGTGCCCTGTAAGTCCTGTATGTGTTATTATAGGGTGAAAATCAAGATTTATGCCCAAAAGCAAAATTTGATGTCATAATAGGCAGAATAAATATGGTAGGTAGGGAATAATACTAAATCACTATCATAACTATCATGCTTAAAGGACGCTACGAAATAATCAAACCCCTAGGGAGTGGAAACTTTGGTCAGACATACCTGGCCAGAGATAGGCAGCGATCGGGCGTTCCTTATTGTGTGGTCAAGAAACTCCAGCCTCAGCAGACGGATCCATACACCTTGCAAAAGGCAACAGATATGTTCGTTAGAGAAGCCAAAACCTTGAAAATTTTGGGCAAGCATGACCAGATTCCTAGCCTGTGGGAAGATTTTCAAGAAAATCAAGAATTTTATATAGTACAAGAGTGGATCGACGGTCACGTTCTGAGCGAGGAATTTACAGGTAGACAGTGGACGGAAAAAAACGTGATTCAAATGTTGCACGATATCCTAGAAGTATTGCAGTTTGTGCACTGGCAAGGAGTTGTTCATCGGGATATTAAGCCCTCCAATATAATACGGCGCAAGCAAGATGGCAAGCTAGTTTTAATTGACTTTGGAGCAGTTAAAGAAGTTGGAAGTGTTGTAGTTAACCCGCAGGGGCAACCACCAACTGTTATTGGGACACCAGGATATATGCCTAGGGAGCAAGATAATGGCATACCTGAGTTCGCGAGCGATGTCTATGCTGTAGGCGTAATGGCTATCCAGGCTATAGCTGGACTGCCCTCTAGCACTCTCAGCTTACTTAAGCATAACAACAATGGTCAAATCATGTGGCCCAACCATATCTCGGTTAGCCCTCAACTGAGAAATATAATAGACAAGATGGTGCGGCGTGACTCTCAAGATCGCTATCCGTCAGCGATGGAGGCGTTGCAGGCGATCGAGGACTTGATCGAACCGCATCCACCGGCGCCGCTGATAAAATATGCAGGTTTCTGGAGGAGGTTTGCAGCAGACTTTATAGATAAAATGATTTTAATAATAGTTAGTTTGATCATTAGCTTAATCACATATGAATCAACTCCTGACGTGGATTTCTTAGCACTATGGTTATTTAACTACATCATAATAGGTTTTGTTTATGGCTCAGTTATGGACAGCTCTCCAACACAAGGAACACTTGGTAAAATGGCGATTGGAATTGCTGTTACAACTGTTAAGGTAAAGAGACTTACCTATGAAAAAGCTTCTCAAAGGCATGTTAGCAAGCTGATTTCATATTTAACGATTTTAATAGGATTTGTTCTGGCAGGAGTCACGAAAAAAAAGCGAACATTGCACGACATTATTTCTGGATGTATAGTTATAAGGAGGAAATAAGGTGTCAAATGAAGTAGAGTATGCTGGTTTTATGAAAAGGTTCATAGCTGCATTCATTGATGGAATTATCTTGACTGTTGTGTGTCGATTAGTTATTGGTCCAGAGCTAGCATTAGATGAAAAAATTGCTGACATAGAGATGTATTTTGTTTATATGATCTTGTACTATATGGGCGCAACTATACTTACATGGATTTATTCCGCAGGTTTGGAGAGTTCGCCATTACAAGCAACACCTGGGAAGATGGCCCTTGGGATTATTGTAACCGACCTGCAAGGAAACAGAATTTCGTTTATTCGAGCAAGCATAAGGTTCTTTAGCAAGCTAATATCTTGGCTAAGTTTGTGCATTGGCTTTATCATGGCTAGTTTTACCGAGGAAAAGCAAGCCCTTCATGACATGATGGCCAGGTCTTGGGTTATTAAGGGAAGCGGGCAGTCCATATCTATCCCAGGAAAAGCTTTAATTGCATTAACAATAGCAGCTAGCTCCCTGGCACTGGTTGTACGACCTTATATGGCAGAGATAAAACCTCAAATAATCTGCCTAGAGGAAACCTGTCGAGAAGAGCAGGATCGAGAAGAGCAGGATCGAGAAGAGCAGAATTGAGAAGAGCGGAGCAGAAACCGCCAAAATACTAAATGACACTCGATCTCAATTCAAAAGGCGGCTGTTGTTAATTCATGGAAGCGAGTATGACACCTACTTTATTGGGACGCTGGCAAACTAGGATATTCCTGTTGGGAACAGTTGGTGTTTTAGTCACCTTGCCCTTCGCTGTCGGTTATTGGGGACCTGAACCCACCTCAAGATACTACTGGATATTGTTCTATGTCGGTCTTTTTGGTTTAGCCTGGGATGTTCTCTATCAGCTTTTGCAGAAGTATCGGTGGGATCGTGACTGGCCTGGGATACTTCAATTCTTTGCTGCTAATGCTGAAATAGTAGTGCTAGTGTTGCTGATCGAAATTATGGATTTACCAAACATTCGACAGCATGAATTTTCCCTAGAATGGTTTGCACTGCACTACAGTCTGGTTTGGGTAGCTATATACCTGTCTTCTTGGGTAGTAATGCGGCTGCTGTTTCCTAGATGGCGATTCCGGGGCGGTAAATGGATTGGTGGATGGTAAAACAAGCTAGTTCCTTATTCACCGACTGTCCGATCGCAGACAACTATCATCGCTGCGCTGTCCGATCGGGTACAGAATAGGAATGAGCGGAGCAAATTGCATCCGCCTTGGCGTTAAATGTTTTGTATGTTTTCAATGAATAGCAATTCCATTACATCCATCGTGAGCCGACAGGTTGGGACTGCCAGGCCAATATCTATTTCATCCGTTCTGGCAGCCAGTACCTTATTATTCACCATCACTGGCTGCAACAACCTCCTTACAGATCGGTATGAAGCCACTGCTACAGTAACCTATACATGGCAGGTGAATTACTCCACAAACTCCAGGGACAGTGAGTTCCCACGTCGGGAAACTTTTGCCTCCACCTCCTTAGTTAATCGCAACGGCCAGAAGCCAGAAGGCGCAGTCACTGGACCCGACGATCGGGGCCTGTGGTGGCCTGCCCTGCCTCCCCGCCCCACTGTAGATGATATAGAACAGCGCCAGGAATATGATGAAGATCCCAGCAGTCCGGAACTGTTGAAAGATGTCAAGTACCACCTCAGCTATCAAATTGGCGAACAGACGCGCAACCTGCCTACCAACTATCAAGTTTATCGGGAAGTTGCCAAAGCCTATCCGGACCGCATGCCATTAAAATTTACCCTCGGTCCGGGCGATCGCACTGTCACCAAAGCATCAAGAGAATAATTTGTCGCTCCCTTTGTCCTCTTTACAAGAATTGAGAAACCCGGTTGCTTCAAGAAACCGGGTTTCTGGGCATTTTCTAGTTCGCAAACGTTCCAAGATGGCTGTTGACTCTAATAAGCGTCCTGCAACTCGTAGAAGTCAGGGGAGATGTAATCCTTCCTTAAAGGCCAGCCTACCCAATCTTCTGGCATTAAAATTCGCTTCAGGTTCGGATGACCCTCGTAGATGATGCCATACATATCATAGGATTCCCGCTCTTGGAAATCTGCTGCTTTCCAGATCCAATACACCGAAGGTACTCTGGGGTTTTCCCGGGGAAGAAATACCTTGACGCGGACTTCCTCTGGGCGATCGGCATCATCGCTGACCTTAATCAGATGGTAAAAACTGACTAACTCCTCTCCCGGACCGGAATCATAAGCCCCTTGACATTGGAGATAGTTAAACCCGTCGGAATGGAGGGCTTGTGCTACCGGCAGCAGGGATTCTGGCTCTACTTTAATCATCTCGACCCCCAGATGATCCGCTGCTAAGGCTTCATGAGCAAGGTTTTTTTCTGCCAACAATTGGGAAACCTTGCCAGTTTCAACCGGTTCAGATGACTCTACTGGTACTGGTTTTTCTTCTTCAGCCACGGTTGACCTCCTCCTTTTCTGTCGATGCCAGAGCTGGCGGTACCGGCATGCCCATTGCTTCTGTCAATTGCTGGGGCGGTGCTTGCCTTGATTCAGACTTCAGATACTCGCCTGTTAAAATCGGTTCGACTACCTTCATCTGGTGAGTGATGCTATAGTACCGGTTAGTTTGTCCGAGCCGCTCCCGCTCTTGCAGGGAATCATTGGCGATTTTTTTCCGCAGCTTGACGATCGCATCAATAATCGCTTCTGGCCGGGGAGGGCAACCGGGAATGTAGACATCCACCGGAATCAGTTTATCTACCCCGCGCACCGCTGAGGGAGAATCCACGCTAAACATTCCACCGGTGATCGTGCAGGCTCCCATGGCGATTACGTATTTGGGTTCGGGCATTTGCTCGTACAGGCGCACCAAAGTGGGAGCATACTTCATGGTGATCGTGCCTGCCGTGATCAGTAAGTCAGCTTGGCGGGGGCTAGAACGGGGCACGAGGCCAAAGCGATCGAAGTCAAACCGAGACCCGATCAGGGCCGCAAACTCGATGAAGCAGCAGGCCGTGCCGTAAAGCAGGGGCCACAGGGAAGACAGCCGCGCCCAGTTGTAGAGGTCATCTACCGTTGTCAGGATGACGTTTTCCGAGAGTTCGCTAGTGACTTGCGGGCGTTCTACCGGGTTAATCAGTTGCTGTTTGATATCTGAGGTTGTCGTATTTACGACCATTCTAATGCTCCTTTTCTCCAAGCGTAGACAAGACCGACGACCAGAATGGCAATGAAAATCAGGGCTTCGATAAATGCGAGCAGTCCTAGCTTGCTAAATGCTACTGCCCAGGGGTACAGAAATACTGTCTCCACATCGAATATGACAAAGACTAGGGCGAACATGTAGTAGCGAATGTTGAACTGGATCCAAGCCCCCCCTACTGGTTCAATGCCCGACTCGTAAGTGCTGCGTCGTTCTGGACCGCGAGTGCGGGGGCCGACTAGCTTGGAAACGCTCAGTGCTCCGACGGGTACTAACGCGCAGATTAGTAGGAAGCCTAAGAAGTATTCGTAGCCGGTGAGGACAAACACAATTGATAATTTATAACCTTCTATGGACGCTTTACATTTTTACATATTTGGTTCCCGGTTGCAGAATACCCCACCAGATCCCGGTTCCATAGGAGCGCGTCAGGCGATCGCCGCCCCGAACCCGTTCCCGGGAGGCGATCGCCCCTTAAACCTCCCAGCTCGCGATAAGCGTTTCGCCTGTCGCCCGATCGCTGCCAGTAGAGTGGCGATCGCCAACCTCATTTCCCGAACACTGGCACTATCAAACAACAGGTGAGAACAACTCAACAAGAAAAATAGGAGGCGTTGCTCCGGACCCGGACTTCCCTAACTCTACCCTCGACACACCACTCCTGACCCATCGACGGCGATCGGAAATTAGATCCTTTCCCTCTTATATTCCACCCAAAGTTGCTTCACCACTGGATCGTCACCCACAAGAAACATCTTTCGGCGAATTTCCGTAAGGCCCTGGGTGGTTAACTGAGCTAATTCTTGGTTCGATAATGGCCAGGGTGGACCATCCGGTTCAGCCTCCGTTTCCCGTAGCCGGGCGATCGCCAGTAATGTTCCCCCTTCAGCAACCAGTTGCCCAACTGCTTGGATGGCAGTTGCTCTAATAGACAATGGTAATGCTTGCAAGTTACGGCATTCTAAAACGAAGTCAAAGCCATGGTGCCAGGTGGAATCTAGGCACAATAGATCTGCTACTTGATAGTTAACAGATGATTGGGGGAACCTTTGCTGGCACCACGCGATCGCCGTCGGAGAAATATCAAAAGCCGTTACCTGAAACCCCCATTTTTGTAAGGTTTCCGCATCATCCCCCAGTCCACAACCCACCACCACAGCACGACGGGTAACATCATGAAAGCCCTCTGGAAATCCATAGTTTTCAAACCAATCTCGGGCATGGGGATGCATAGTCAGTCGTGCCCAAGGAACCTGGGTATAATCCCCTCGGGCCTGAACATATAGCTCTTCAAACCAGCCAGCAGGATCCTCACGTTTGATTGCCGCTGTTGATAGTTCTCTAACTTTTTTGCGGATATTTTCTGGTTGTTGCTCAAACATATAAATCCAGGGCAAACGCCAATAGCAGGATGTAATTAATGCCAGTCGGCGAAACTCGCGGCGGTGGGCGGTGCCCACTATACAACGCCGCTTAATTATTATGCCATTAGTCGGTTTTAACTCATATTTTGCACCATTCTCAACTAGAGGCAGAGCCTCTAGAACTCGTTCCCAGGCGGAGCCTAGCTAGGAACGAGGGAAAAAAACACTTTATTTATAAGGCTTCCAGTGGGTTTTAACTCATATCTTGCACCATTGTCAACTAGAGGCAGAGCCTCTAGAACTCGTTCCCAGGCGGAGCCTAGGAACGAGGAGAAATACTTTCCGCGACAAGGCTTCCAGTGGGTTTTAACCTAATGCTACGGGCGAAATCAGTTTTATCCTCTTGTTGGGGGAGGGAACAGGGAACAGGGAACAGGAAACAGGGGGGGAACAGGGGAACAGGGGAACAGGGGAACAGGGGAACAGGGGAACAGGGGAACAGGGGAACAGCTGCAACTCCCATCAAATGATGCAGGATTGATGCCACATCGCTAGTCCACGCCCCTACATGGCCCCCTGAAAATCGAATTCGCCCGTGGCATTAGGTTTTAACCCACTTAAGCTAAAAGCCTTAGGGTTTTAACCCACGGCGGGCCAGGAGACCAATTGAAAATGGTGCAAGATCTCAGTTTTAACCGACTTTAGCTATTAGCCGGGGGTTTGAACCCCCGGCGGGCTAACAGCAAAGTGAGAGGAATTGATTTTACTTTTAATCACCGCTTTCATTTCCTCCACTTTATGCTCCAGACTACTGCTTTTCAGTAATTCTTCAGCTTTGTTAATTCCCGATGATATATTATCACAAACTCCACAACGCCATAAATAAAACCCGCCGTTCCAAATGGCTGCTTGCATCAATTTAGATTCCTTTCCCTGCACAACTTGCTCTATCTCTGTCAGCAGTTGCGCCTCGGACTCGATCGCCACATCCTTACCCTGTAAACCGTATTCTCTAGGAGTGGCTTTCAGATAATCAAACCCTTCGGAACTTTCGGGATCGCTAACAGCGACGATCGTAGTTTGGGAAAGTCGCAAATCGCAGCTACCCTCTAGCCCCTTGACTAAAGTATATTTGCTTTCTCCCCGCAGCTTAAAGGTTTCTCTCATCGTCGCTTCTGTGGGCGGATGGACGTAACCAGCGATCTGATGACCTTTCTGTTTGTAGGGAGACCAAATTAACTCTAAAGTTGCTAAGGGGGGACGCTTGCCAATTTGATCGCGATAGGTAACTAATGGTTCCGTCTGGGGAAAATGTTTTGGTATATAGATAAATGTCAATCCTGTTTGGACGAGTAATGATTGCAAATCTGCTAATGCCAACTCATCAAAATACAATCCCAAGCTTTTCCAGATTTCCCAGGCCGGAATACCATACTTGGTTGCCATTCTGTTCCCGCCATGCATAATCACCCGCAGGCCCGAGACCGCTAGCAGTAAAGCCGTAATTTGACTTATGGGAGCAGTTCGCGATCGCCCGTCGTAGGGAACCCCCAAAACAACTACCTCTTTGTCTGCATCTGGTAATGGTTCCAGTTGCGGTCCCAGTTCGTCATAGGCATCCAACATGCCTGCTAGTTCCACTGCTGTCGGTCGTTTGATCCGGTGAGCAATCAGAAAAGCACCAATTTGAGCCGGAGTTGCTTCTCCCTGGAGCATCATTCGCGCTGCGGTAGCAGCTTCCGAGCGAGTTAAATCCTTGTGGGTATGCTCGCCGCTACCGACTTTTTGCAATAATTCTCGAAACTGTTCGCTCATAATCTAATTTTCTCGAATGCTGAATTATAGCACTCCCACAATTGACAATTATTTCAGTCTGTCAAAGGAGACGGCAAATGTTTCAGGGCCGCTTGTGCAATTTGAAGCTAATGAGAATGACAATCAATAACGGCGTCGTGGCCAATTTTGAGCGCACGCTCCGGGCCCCCTCCGCTGCCAGGCGATCTCCCAACTGGTTACAGACTTTCCCCTGCCAGCTGATATTGCCCCCGCACCAGTCTTCCAGCCCTAACTTTCCATCTATACACCGGTCCAAACTCTGTCTATAACCGGTTATTTAATGTAGACCCTAGGTTGTGGGGCGAACCGTTCCGGAAAAATCGGCTCTCGCTATTTTTCAATAAATGTAGCTACAGACTAAAAATGGGAAAGTGGCTCATAGTTAAGATTATTACGATGTCACATTGCCAGAAACCAGCAATATATCTGTAGCTATTAAAAAAAGCTAGCCCAAAAATCTCAAAGATTGAAAAAGTTCCCGAAGATGTAATAAGATTTAACATAGATTTTAAGATTTCAGGCAAGATGGCTGAGGAGGCTACCGGCGCAATGAGCACCGAAACTCCCGAAACGAAAGCAGAACAGGCGCTAGATCGATATGAATGTCGCTCCTGTGGCTACATTTATGAGCCGACAAAAGGTGATGGCCAGGGTAAAATTCCCCCAGGAACACCGTTCGCCGAGTTGCCTGCTGATTGGCGCTGTCCCGTTTGCGGGGCAAAAGTTTCCCAGTTTGAGGACATTGGTGTGGCGGGAACAGCCTCGGGATTTGCAGAGAATCTGGGTTATGGATTTGGCGTCAACTCTATGACGCCAGGACAAAAGAATCTGCTGATTTTTGCGGCCCTGTTCTTGGCATTCTTGTTCTTTATCAGTCTTTATGGCTTAAACTAAAACCCGGGCTTAGGTTCATACCCAGATTGGTAAGGCGATGCAATCAATTGTGAAACAGTTTCAACGGGCTGTAACGTTATTAGTAGTAATGCTGCTCTGCGTGAGCTGCAAAAATCCCTATTTGCCATCGACGACGTTTAGTCCTTGGCAACAGGTAGAAATACCAACGGATTCTACCCTACAGGACATAGGGTTCACTTCGGACCTGATGCATGGGTGGTTGGTGGGTAGCAACGCGACCATCTTGGAAACGAAAGACGGTGGCAAAACCTGGAAACCGAGAACTCTGGATTTGGATGGGGAAAAAGTTCGCTTGACATCGGTGAGTTTTTCGGGTGATGAAGGATGGATGGTGGGCATCCCTTCAATTCTGCTGCATACTACAGATGCAGGTGAGACATGGTCTCGGATCCCCCTGAGTGCTAAACTACCGGGCAATACTAAAAGTATATTAGCTCTCGGACCATCCTCGGCAGAGATGACGACAGATGTGGGGGCAATATATCAAACGAAAGACGGTGGGAAAACCTGGAAGGCGATGGTGAAACAAGCAGTGGGGGTGTTTAGAAATATATCTCGTAGGGCTGATGGCAAGTACGTGACAGTATCGGCGAAGGGTAATTTCTATTCGACTTGGTCCCCAGGTGCAGATGCCTGGGAACCCCATAACCGCAATAGTTCCCGGCGCGTCCAGAATATGGGGTTTGGTAAAGATGGTCGGCTGTGGATGCTAGCAAGAGGCGGTCAGATCCAGTTTACCAAACCAGATAACTTTGAGGAGTGGGAACCAGCTATATATCCGGAAAAGGCGACTAGCTGGGGTTTACTAGATTTGGCATACCGCACGCCAACAGAAATTTGGGTGGCGGGTGGTAGCGGGAATTTGCTGTGTAGTTTCGATGGTGGTTCGACATGGCAAAAAGACCGCGAAGTAGAAGATATCCCTTCAAATTTTTACAAGATTATCTTCTTGACGCCAGAGAAGGGGTTTATCATTGGTAACAATGGCGTGTTACTGAAATATCAGCAGCCATCAGCAGCTGCCTGATGTTGGGTTTCATAGTACCTGTTGGTCCAATTGCTGTAGAGAGGAGTAAGAAAAAATGTCAGGTTCAACTGGAGAACGTCCCTTTGGGGATATTATTACTAGCGTTCGCTATTGGTTGATTCACAGCATCACGATCCCGATGTTGTTTATTGCGGGCTGGCTATTTGTGAGCACGGGCTTGGCATATGATGTATTTGGCACCCCCCGACCCAATGAGTATTTTACTCAGGATCGGCAGGAATTGCCAATTGTGACAGACCGCTTCGGGGGAAGCGGGCAAATCGAGGAGTTTATTGGTAAGTAATGTCAGCGGTCAGTATTTGCCATTTTGAAGTCAGGAGGAATTATGACAAGCAACAATCCTAATCAACCGGTTACATATCCGATTTTTACGGTAAGATGGCTGGCAGTTCATACCCTAGCTGTGCCAACGGTGTTCTTTTTGGGCGCGATCGCAGCCATGCAATTTATTCAGCGATAGGAGGAATCATGGATCGCAATTCCAGTAATCCGAATAAGCAGGCAGTAGAGTTAAACCGGACTTCACTTTACTTGGGTCTGCTGTTGATTTTCGTTCTCGGGATTCTGTTTTCCAGTTATTTCTTCAACTAACTGGATGTAGGTCGTATAAATAAGTCAGGAGGAAAAAGCTGTGTCTGGAGGTGGAAGAATCCCTCTGTGGATTGTAGCAACAGTAGCCGGTACAGGCGTACTCGTGGTTGTGGGTCTGTTCTTCTATGGTGCCTACGTCGGTGTAGGTTCCTCTATGTAACGGTATAGATCCACTAGATCTAAAAGACCGCCTAGAAATGGGCGGTCTTTTAGTTTGACTGATGGAACGATCGACAATCACAAGGTACTGGAGTTGAGGCTTTCTGCTTCACCTTTGGTCTGGGGCAGGTGCAGGCCGCACTCTTGCTTGAGTCCACGGAAACGGGTGTCCCGTGAGCTTGAGTCAGCGAAAGTGAGGGGACGACTGGAATGCCAATCACCCACGGTGACGTAACCCTGGTCGAATAAGGGATGATAGGGAAGGTCGTGGGCGGTAAGGTATTGGTATATGTCTCTGGAGTTCCATTTGAGAATGGGCAACAGTTTATATCGACCTGATTGTAGGTTGACGAAGCGCAAGGTTTTGCGGTGGTCTGTTTGATCTGCCCGCAGTCCTGCTAGGGATGCTGTGGCCTTGAGTTCCTGTAAGGCCCGCTGCATGGGTTCTACTTTGCGGATCTGGTCGTAGCGGTTGAAGGCTTCCACGTCGTTCTGTTCCCAGAGGCGGCCATACAAGGCTTCCATGCGTGCTGGAGAGATGCCAGACTGATATACTTTCAGGTTTAGCTGTAGTCGTTGAGTTATTTCCTCGGCAAATTTATAGGTCTCTGGTGGTAGGTAGCCAGTATCAACCCAAATTACTGGGATATTGGGTACGATGCTGGTGACCATATGTAGCATGACCGCAGACTGGATGCCAAAGCTACTACTCATTACTAAGCCATTCCCGAAGGTCTGGACCGCCCACTCGACGATCTCTGTCGCGTGGGCGTCCGCTAGTTGCCGATCTACGGCTTCTAGATCCAACTGGGGTTTCTCGTATTGCTGTGTCCCGATCTGGTTCTTTTGCTGGCGAGACCCGTTCCGCTCTACATGCAGTTGCTGCATAGTTTTCCTTATTTTGCTTACTGTTACATGTAATGGTAAATTATACTGCCTATGAAGTTATTGCACTTGGGATTTTACGATTTATTTGGGATTTACCTGCAACAGAATTAACTACCACCGTTACCCCCCACCCTCAAGTAGCTGTTGGCATGAGGTTGCGTTCCATTCTGAAAACCTTTAGGCTGCGACTTTCATGGTTTTGAGAATTTCGACAATCTCGGCTGGAGCCTGTCGCTTGGTATAATCGGCGTCAACAAAGGCGTGGACGATCGCGCGATCGGGCGCTATAACATAGGTAGCTGCTTCCCATAATTTAATCGTGTTTGTCCCCCCCTCGCAATGACAATCTATATCCAAAACCTTGAAGTATTGTTGCCCGCCCTACGATATAACTGAAATGGTGGGCAATGCCCACCCTACCAACTATCATTGCTCTATGTTTACATGCGATCTGCAAGTCCCGTCCGGTTATCAAACTCAGTCTGCAGACACCGACATTGAGGCAGAATTAGTCCAATTTGCTCTCTGGCGACAGATGAGTTCGGGACAAAAAGAAGCCCTTTTTCGGCGGGTTGTCCGGCGAGTTCCGGTTTTAATTTGGCAAGCAGTTCGCCAGCAGTTTCCTGATGCGCCTATGCAAGAATTGCGCTATGCTTATGTGCGGAAACGCTGGGGAGAAACTGGGGCAAAGTTGCTGGCGGAGATCCAATATTCAGGAGGCTTAATGTTAGAAGATCCGATCTGGTTAGCCCGGAAAATAGCTGGAATTTTTTCATCCCTAGATATTCCTTATTATCTTGGCGGTTCCGTAGCAAGTTCCTTGCAAGGAGAAGTCAGGTACACGGAAGATTTAGATTTGGTCGCCCACATTCAACCCGCTCAAGTTAGGGGACTTGTTGAACGGCTTTCGGGAGAGTTTTATATTAGCGAGGTGGCTGTAGAAGATGCTATGTCCGGACGCTGTTTGTCTTTTAATATTATTCATCTGGAAACTACGGAGAAGGCAGATATTTTCGTGATGAGAGATGATGCTTTCTCACGGTCCCAAATGAAACGGCGATCGCTGCATGTTGGGGATGGGGACATTGAGGGTGCTTTGTATTTGTGTAGCCCGGAAGATACGATCTTACAAAAACTGCTCTGGTTTAAGATGACAGCGCGAGAGTCGCAAAAACAATGGCGGGATATTTTGGGGGTGTTGAAGTTACAGGGTAAAGCTCTAGATTTCGATTACTTGCGAGAATGGGGAGAACGGTTGGCAGTGCTGGTAGATTTGGAAAGGGCTTTTGTGGAAGCAGGAATATAGTGTGCGAAACGTTCGGGTGTAAACAAGCCTTAAATGTCTTGTAACAGCCCAAGCCGGTATCATTAGCCGGGTAACTATGGAATCCTTGTGGGTCCAAACCCCACCCTCCGGATACGGGAGGTACACCGGTCCCAACTGCTGCGGAGTGACATCACCGGCGGTGGAAAGCAGGGAATTAATGTAGGATAGCTGGTAGCCCAAGCCGGCGACTCCGCTAGGAAAGATGCTCATGGTCAACGATAAGTGAATCTGTATAAGCCTCGTTAACTGCAACCAGCGAAATAAGGCTGATACGCTGGAGCCAAAAGGCAATGGTAGGAGTGGATAGTCGTGCTAGTTGGCTATCCCGTATCACTAAAATCCTCCCGGGGTATTGCAGGGACCTCAAAGCATCGTATGGATTCTATGGAACGTTATAACCTCTGTTGAGCAATCCATGGACCGGCAAAACCGTTCTCATCAGACGACCAGGGGATAAGTTAGATGATAAGCGAAAGCCAACAAGGGAGGGAAGCTCTAAAAAGCCAATGCCTGGGGTAATGCTCAGGATATGCTGACATAGGGCGCAAGTGCTAGAAGTCAAGGGAACAAGTAGTCTCAAAATGATACGGTACCACGCAACCAGAGATGGTCACCTGCCTCTAGCCGCAACTAGAGTGTAAGAGCCAAGGACGGAACGCGATGGCATATATGGTTGAATGAAGACCGTGACCAGGTAATGAAAAGTACAGGGCCCACAGTAACGGCCAAATGTTAGTAAAGAGTGTGCTAGGGTATTTATAGGTACTTTCCCCCGCACGAACCCTCCGGAGTCCGGCATTAATTCGTTCATCTCATGACAACATTAAGGACAAAAGTTCATGAGACAATGCAGGAAAGGGCAACCAGACCATAGTCAACCCATGTAAAGGGATAGCACAAGTGGGAGCCGGATGTGGTGAAAGTCACAAGTCCGGTTTTGTAAGGGAGGGTTTTGTTGCGATTCCTAGCTCGACCCCATCCAATGTTGTGCTAAATTTGCTAGCAATGAAGGTAAACTCACATCTTACAGCTTTCCCGATAACCCGCCGGGGCTTGGGCATCGGGGGAGATTTACTTTACCATCTTGAATATGGAATTGTTTATCATCGAGACAGTCCTTCGCCACCTCTTCCCAGCCATCTCCATGAAACTCTTGCAGTTTCCCTTCCACAAATGGTCGGAGTCCTTCAGCAAGATAAATCAATATGGCACGCTTTCCCAGACCCGAACCCGAAGTCATCGCCCTTGCTGAAGCAGTCATCGCTGGATTGAGCGCTAACACCGGTGTCTATGCTGCGCCCCCGTCTCTATCGAAGAGTTGACTAACCGCTTGCAGAACTATCGGAATGCTAAAAATGAGGCGATCGCGACCCAGGCAGCAGCGGCAGAAGCCACCAGTAGCAAGGACGAAGCCTTAGCAGAATTGATTGATTCTCAGAAGAGCGATTTGCGGTACGCCGAGAACGAGGTAAACTACAATGACGAGAAGTTGAGTGGACGGGCCAAGCGCTACAGCGAAGCGCCAGGACTTGTCCGCAACTTAGAAGCCTCCCGCCAAGAAGCAAATTGGGTATTTTTAAATTGGAAACGACCCAGGGATGGCGGTAGAGTGACAGCATATAAAGTGCAGCGCCGCCTGCGAGACCAGGGCGACTGGATGGATGTGACTACGGCCCTGGGAGGACAAATCACCTTAACAAATGAGCCGCGAGGTGAAGCCTTAGAATA
Source organism: Hormoscilla sp. GUM202 (assembly GCA_005518205.2). Lineage (GTDB taxonomy): Bacteria > Cyanobacteriota > Cyanobacteriia > Cyanobacteriales > Desertifilaceae > Hormoscilla. The sequence continues at coordinate 215,737 of RFFC02000006.1, read as the reverse complement.
TCGGATCGTGGCAATTAATGTCTCAGGGGAAGGAACGCCCAGCAATACAGTCCAGGTGGTTTTGTAAGCAGTTTGCCGTTCGTAGCCGTTCGTAGTAAACGCTTTAGCGTTTGCCCGTTCGCCGTTCGTAGTAAACGCTTTAGCGTTTGCCGTTCGTAGCCGTTCGTAGTAAACGCTTTAGCGTTTGCCCGTTCGCCGTTCGTAGTAAACGCTTTAGCGTTTGCCCGTTCGCCGTTCGTAGTAAACGCTTTAGCGTTTGCCCGTTCGCCGTTCGTAGTAAACGCTTTAGCGTTTGCCCGTTTGCCCGTTCGTAGTAAACGCTTTAGCGTTTGCCCGTTTGCCCGTTCGTAGTAAACGCTTTAGCGTTTGCCCGTCATCAACCCAGAAACCCGGTTTCTTTGAGAAACCGGGTTTCTTAATTCAAAATTGTTAGGGCTAGCTAACAAAGATCGTCACCCGATCTGGTCATTCAAGAGCAAATTTTCCGTCGGAAATGTTGCCGAACCGGCAGCAAAGCTTTCGTTAAAAGGCATTGGGTTGCGGGGGTCGAAACTTTCAGTATCTATTATTAACGGGTTTGAAAAGGCATTGGCCACATCTGCCCAGTCTACAAACTTGAAATTGGTGCTGAAGTTCTGAATTTCTCCATCTTCTGGATCTTGAAAAATCTCAGGTGGTTCCGCAGACCCGTCCTGAACGACTAGCAACCTGGAAGGAAATTCCGACCCTAGGGGTACGTCGATCGCATCCAGTCCGTCGGTTTTGCTGGCAAGATGGTTTGTAACTCTCGACCCTGGAGGTCGTAAACTGCTAAACCTGCATCTTTTAATGCGGTTATGACCAGACTTGCTGACGGATCGCTGGGATGAAGGTAAATTGCCGGATCGTCAAGGTCCGGGTTTCCCCGATCGACTATCCTGGTCTGGGCGGGGGTTTCTAAAGTCGGCGCCACTGCGGGGATGCTGTCGTGTCGCAGGGCGAAGGCCAAGAATTGGGTAATTTGACTGTCGTTGAAGTTGTTGTCGCTGATTACGATTAGGGTTTGGCGCCCGTCTGGTAATGTCGGACCAATCGCCTGTTGCGGTATGGGAGGATTTGCGATCGCAGGGGGGTGCATCCCAGTTTTGCTTCTTGAGAATTGAGAATTGAGAATTGAGAATTGAGAATTGAGAATTGAGAATTGAGAATTGAGAATTGAGAATCGAGATCTGGGCTATTTTCCATTCTCCATTCTCCATTCTCCATTAGCATAATTTAATGCCAAAATGCAAAAGTGAGATGCTCCCCAAATAAATCAGCCTATGTTAAGAAATGTAAAAAGATGATCTCTTTCTGGGAGGGGCTTTCAGCTAACTTAACAAAACTTTACTTCCATTGAGTTTAATTATGCACACCTACTTAGTGGTTCGATGGCGCTGCGCCATCGGCATCGCTCTAATTCTGACAAACTGCAGCATGCAAACAGCTCTGTCTGGCCCAAGCTGACTGCACCAGAGAGCATAACACATCACCCTCGATCGGCTTGACCAAATACCCATCTACGCCGGGATTCTCCTCTTTGTGCAACCAACTCGGTGCGTGAAAGTCGGTGAGAGCTACAATCGTGGTGCCGCAAACTCTGGCCATTTGCCGCAGCTGCTTGACTAAATTGGGTGGCCAGTCTTGCCGATCGCCTGAGAGGATTACTAGATAGGGCAGGGTTTGACTTGCTTGCGCTACGGCTTGATCTGCGCAAGAAGCCACCGCTACTGAACATCTTAATCTACCCAGTAAGGACTCTAGGGCTTGAATATCTTCCGATTGCTTACCTAAAACCAAAATGTAATCATTGAACATTTTCCTACTCCACCTGGCGCGCTATCAGGTTAGTATAGTTTGCTGCCTACCTCTGAATTTTTGCTCCATCCCGCAGCACAAAATTCTCTTACCCTTATCCTTTCATACTGAGAAGCTTTTCGGAAATAATTTCCATTTTTCTTATGATTTCAGCCAGCAACGCAAATTAAATGAAGCGATCCTGCCCCTACATTTAGTGAGAGTACATAATCCTGTATTTATTGAGTTTCATATATTAAGCTGTCGCGCATCTAAACTGCATGTTGGGGCTGAGGGGAAAATCGAGGCAACCCACGACTCGTGTCCGAGAGCACCCACCCTGTCGTGTCGGGACCGCGCACGACATGGGTGGGTCGTTTCCGAGAGCGCCCACCCTGTCGGGAGCCTGCTCGGCAACGACATGGGTGGGCGCTCTGGAAACGAAAGGGTGTAATTAAAAGTGACACTTTGGCCTTATCAACCGGTGCCTGACAGAGTGAGCGAAATATCGCTCTAGGGAGTCAAGTCAGTCTCGGACCGGCAGGACGCCACGGTAAGACCGGTGACAGATAAATTCATCTCGTGATGGCCTCGGGCGTGAATGGGGCAAATCAAATGGATAATAAAAACTGGATTTTTTTCCACTCGTTAGTTTACCATTATGTTAATTATGTTATATAATTTACCCTCGCAAGCCGGAGCGTACTTGTGCAACCCGGAGTTGATAAAACCCTGAGTGGATAAGGGTTTCATCTCTATGAGGGTAACCACTTATGATTTAGACTAGCCTCCGAAGCACATTCAAGTTGTTGTTCCTTTAGCCCTTTAGCAGATAATGACGGCATTTATGAACCCTGAAGAAAAAAAACAATTGATTAGCAGCTTAGTAGAACGATTACAAGAACATCCCCATTTATTGATGCGTTTTTCATCAGTGTTGGATATTGTTGAAAATATCGATGATACTTGTGAAACAGCGAGCTGTACGGAGTCAAAACTTATCGTCGAGTTCCAAAAGATGGGAAAAGAGGCTCTTGAAGATTGGGGCAAGACTCAAGAGAAAAAAAAAGCTAAAGCGTGTGAACAATCTCAGCCATAGAGAAAAACGACTATATTGGCATACAATGTTTGGAACAATAGAAGTGATAGAACAAATTTTTACCTGCGTAAAAACGGGAAAGGTGATTCGACCTTTTTCATCATCGGCTCAAATACATTGTCGGGGTTATTCTTTACCATTACAACGAGCAATTACAGATTTTGGAGCCGATGTATCATTTGGACGCATTCCTGAAAAGCTACAAGAACATTATGGTATAACTGTTCCAGTTAGTTCAGCACAAGCAATTACCCAAAAACATGCACATACGGTTAAAAAATCTCAAATAACAGTAGAAGAAATCCCGGATATAGATGGAGTAGAGCTTATAATTACAGAAATGGATGGCACGATGATTCCAACTGTTAAAACTACGCCAGCTACCGATGAAGAAAGAATTATCGATCGCCGAAAAACTCGGGAACTGGGTTGGAAAGAAGCTCGTCTATCACTCGTGCGCATTCCCGAGGAGAAAAATCCGATAATTGCCGGTACTGTAGGTACTGTAGATGATACAGGAAAACAATTATTAAATAGTGCTATTAGGGCTGGTATAGGTCGCAAGACTAAGGTTCATGCCATCGGAGATGGAGCCACTTGGATTGTCAATCAGGTGAGGCGCTTGTTTGGAGAAAGTGCTACTTATCTAATAGATTTTTATCATTTGTGTGAATATTTGGCCGCAGCGGCTCCAGGAGCGAATTCTCAGTCACGAAAAACTTGGTTAAAACAACAAAAAAAAGCCCTGAAAAAGAATCAAGTACTCAAGGTATTAAATAATTTATCGCCCCATATGGAACTGGAGCATATAGCTGATAAATTAGCTCCCGTTCGAGTTTGTACACGCTACATAAAAAACCGGCTTGAATACTTGGACTATCAAGGGGCGATCGAGGCTGATTTACCAATTGGTTCTGGAGAAATTGAAAGTGCGCATCGTTATGTAATTCAAGAACGATTGAAATTGCCCGGTGCTTGGTGGACAATTGAGAAGGCTGATGAGATGGGGTGCATCCCAGTTTGGTAATGAGTATTTTTGCTTAGTCGAGCAACTGACGAGATGATGTTAGGCTGAGATACCAGACAAACGTTCCCCCTGAAACGATGAATAGAGAGAAGTTGGCTCAAATACAAACTTATGCCTTGGCCATGGCCGCCTTGTTGTACGAGGAGGCTCAAGCGACTGTTCCAGAGGAATTGAAAACGCTCTCAGGGATAGAAGGCACCATCCGCAGGCAGTGGCTTCAATACGTCGGTCCAGAGATTGCCCTTTTTTTATCCAAAGTAGCAGTGGTACCACTGCCGGACGAGCCAGAGCTTTAAATAGCATTGTGGGCAAGATTTCAATCACCTCCAAACAAGCGGCCTATTTTGAGGTAAAGCCCTATAGCCAGTGGAGCCCCTATCTGGAGAAATGTTGCTTATTGCTAAGTGCAAACTCTTCCTATGAGCACGCCTCGGAAGATCTTAAGGTGCTCACGGGGATTAGCGTCTCCCGGGGAACTCAGCAACGGCTGGTGCAGCGCCATGATTTTGAGTTCCCGACGGTCTCCGAGGCCATTGAAGAAATCAGGCATTCACAAGAGAAAGAGTCTGGCCCAGAGCAAGAGTGGCCGACGGTCTCCGAGGCCATTGAAGAAATCAGCATCGACCAGGACAAAGAGCGCACTCCTTCCTTTGAGTTGACTCATTTGCCAGAATCCCTTGCCAATCTCGGTAGAACACCCAAGGCTAGATATACTTCCGATATTGCGCTTACGGACTCCCCTTGGTCAACCCTGTGAGTGGCGCGATTACAAGGCTGTCAATCTGCATGACCAGGGGGTAGCGGCCTTTTTTCGAGACAATGCAGGACTGGTCAAATGGGTAAATCAGCAGCCCTTGGCGAATCCGCTTGTGTGTCTCGGGGATGGCCATGATGGCATCTGGAACCTGTTTGTCGAGATTGGTCCGACCATCTTTCGTCAAGAAATCCTCGATTGGTATCACTTAATGGAAAATCTGGAAAAAATCGGCGGGTCCGGCCAGCGACTGGCACGAGTGAAAGCCCTTTTCTGGTCTGGCAAGGTGCCAGAGGCCCTCAAGGAATTTGACGACTGGGACCATCCACGGGTGGACAATTTTAGGGCCTATGTTACTAAGCATCGCCATCGCATTGTGAACTATAGCTATTATCAAGCCGAGGGGATTTCCATTGGTTCGGGAGAGGTGGAATCAACGGTACACAGAAGGCGGCACGGCTAAAGCTTTCAGGATCGCAATGGAAAGCCGTCAATGTTCCCCAGGTTCTGCTGCATCGCTGCGCTTATCTTAATGGAGTATTCTCAAGGTGACAGTTGCGCAATGAAGTATTTTTACTCATTGCCAAACTGGGATGCACCCTCGCAGGGCAACAAGAAGCGGGGATATATTTTTTGCTGCTAGCACATTCACCAGTAGATCGGAAACGCGGTTTTCGATAAAAACGGGTTTCTTGATTCTTTATTGCGATCGGACCGGGCGAGAATTCTTTCGGACACTACTCCCTGGAATCTTTGGCAAAACCATTCTCAGCAGGGGCATTACCCAAGTTGACATCCTGTCCTGAATCTGCCGCCGGGTTTTGGATAGAGAGTTCTAAAGGTAGCGGGACAGTTATTTGCAGCAAGGCATCAACTTTTATTTGATTGTTATCAAAACTTATATTAGTTATATTAACCACAGTATTTCCTGAGAAACCATCACTGACTGGTAATTTAGCAGGGGACTGAGTTTGATATCCAGCATCATCAAGCCACTCTGTAATATTTCTCCAGTTTTCTATCTTTTCACCGCTTTTGTCCACCAGACTTTTAACGTACTTATATATGGTGGCGCAGAGATCCGTTTCCACGCCCTTGATATTTTTGTTCAGCCTTTCAGCGATTTTCGTCGGACTACAGCCACAAAGTAGCCCCCGCAGGTGCAGTTTTTCAACCGGTGTCAGTCGCTTGCCCTTAGCAGAGGCCAAGTCAGCGTAGAGAGTTTCCAAGTCCCAGTGCTGTGCGGCCTGGGCAAACTGCTCGTCAGTAGATGTCATAGCCGGTCTCTTCTAAAATTACTGATAGGATCCTAACACAATTCCTGATATACACCCGAATATTACTGTATAAAGCTAGCTTATGATAGGTATACAGCAGTTGACAGCGGTGCCATGCTACAGGGAAAGAGGGCGCTCAAGCAGCCGGTGATGGAAATGGCCATCCGGACGTTACCTCAGCCAAGATACTGTCCAACTGCCAGTGTCGTGCCGCCAAACTGCTCGTAAGCAGATTTCATAGCTAGTCTCCGCTCAAATTCCTGATTTAATCCTAACATAATCACTGATATATACCCTGAAATCACTATGTAAAGCTAGCTTATGATAAGTAAAGTAATGGGGAAATCACGAAACCGGTCTCTAAAAGTGGACTTCTTTGAAATTACTGCCGAGGCTGAAAGCCGCTATGACAGGCACAGCCTGATTGACTGGTGGGACCAGGCAAAACTCAAGGCTGCCAGAGTGCTGGTGGCTGGTGCTGGTGCTTTAGGCAACGAGGTGCTGAAGAATTTGGCCCTGGTGGGTGTCGGCAATATCACCGTCATTGACTTCGATACGGTCTCGGTTACTAACCTAACTCGGTCCGTCCTGTTTCGAGAATCAGATGTCGGCTTGCCGAAAGTAGAAGTTGCCCGTAAACGCGCCCTTGAGATTAACCCAGAGATAACAATTGAGGCAATTCACGGCGATCTGGAATTTGACATCGGCATTGGGGATGTTCGGGAACATGACATTATTATAGGTTGAGGTGGAGATAACAATAAATTACCAGATAATCTACATCGGCCTACATCGGCAGAGAGTACATACATCCAACAGAGAGTACAAAACTGAAGAGAGTACAAAACTGATAATCCTAATTTCTGGGTAAAGATTAAAAGATTACTTCAGTCGAGTCGATATTTTGGGAAGTCAAACTGGGAAGTCAAACAGAGGATAAAAGAGTTGTGCTAAAAATGAAGTTATCTATCTACTCCGTCAAATTACATATATAGACAGTAGCAAAAATATAAGAACATTTGATATTAATCAAATCATAAAAAATGGCTCAGAGTCAAGATAGTGGTAAGAGATGTCTCGGCTGTCTGTTTATTGTGTTCGTTCTCCTTGGGTTTATTCTGTTCGTTCTCCTTGGTCTTGGTTTTGCTCATCTAGGATGGTGAATAGCAGCCTTTATATCGTTAGTTATTGCTGGCTTATCCAAGTCTCCTTCATCGTCTGCAGATAGAAGTTCATCTTCGAGCAATACATCAACTTTAACCTCTACCATCTCTCCTAGTATACCTGATGATACATGTACCTGATGATATATACAACCTCCTGGTTGACATAAGCCAAGGAGAAATAAAAGACCCTGTCACTCAAGAGATATTTCGTCCAGGGGAAATGGTGCATTTGTGTCTTGTTCACCGACAAGCGTACCACGAAGATAGCTGGAGAGAATTGGGATGTAAATGTATGGAGTGCGGAAATAAGACATACACCAGACATTACACATTACCCGCTCCTTTTAATATAAATTTATCAAATCAGATTGAATGGGTAGATATTGAGATAAATCCTCGTTCTGTTGATAGTGATAGTGAAGAGGTTATAGATGAAAATTTCTTAAATCTAAACGTACCTGTTGATAGTGATAGTGAAGAGGTTATAGATGAAAATTTCTTAAATCTAAACGTACCTGACGATCTCGGCAACATATTAAGGAGTGTCATAGGTACAAGAGACATTTATACTCAGGAAGAATTTCGTGCGGGAGAAAGAGTTTACTTATGTCGCCGTCATAGATTTGCGTTTCACAAAGATAGCTGGAGAGCATTAGGATGTCAATGTCCAGACTGCAGAAATGATGCACACACTAGAGATTATATTCTCCCAGATTAGATTGAGTTTAGAGGCATGAGGATAGATGCTAATCATGTAAGTTGGCAGATTAATTTATTGTATGATAAGGTGGTTATATCCGAATGTAAAAGAAAATAAATAATTATAACAAGGAGATGGCAAAAGATGAACATCTTGTACGGAATAGAACCAGATTTGTGCATTGTTAACCCTGATTTATCGATCGGCGCTTCAAGAGATATCGTCTTACCCAAGTATTTTTATATGCAGCTTGAACATCTGAAAAATGAGACTTTTACCGAAGCGGCAGCAAAAATTGTCGATTCTTTAGAAATGCAAGAAGCAGAGGATTTGTTGATATTTAAGAACTGGGGACCGTTTATTTTCATGACCAACAAAAAAATATGGAAAACATTGACTTAACATATGAAATACTCGCTCTCAGAAATCCTCTCGACCAATATTTAATAAGTTTGTTAAGATTGGCTGAAGTTCTTGAATGTCAGATCGTATTCCTGGCTTCATCTTCTGAAATAATTCGTAAATGTGAAACATGAAATTTTGCTGTGTCAACTATAGAAGAGTTTTCGACTGCCTATCTAGGTGATTTATGGTTACAACCAGAAATGATAGTAGGTATCCAAGCAAGGCTTGACCCACTCTCACAGGTAGAATGGCAAGAAGAAACAGAGGATGTAGCCGAACATGACGATGGTATTAAATGGGTTAACGTAGTTTCACAGAACGTAGTTTCACAAGTAGAATGGCAAGAAGAAACAGAGAATGTAGCAGGACAGTAAGATATATTGAAGAGGGTAACGAAGCCCCGAAATAATATCGATAACCGGCGATCGCCCCTTGCTGAGATAGGGCGCAATATGCGAAACTACAGATAATCTTTCCTTGTTAATTCCCAAGTAAACCCCCAGATAAAGATGAAACTGAACCAAAGTAGAATAGAAATTGCTTCCAGTGTGCTAGCAGGTCTGGATATATTATCCCCTAATGAGAGAGAACCAGTATTGCAGGCGATCGACTCCCTAGAAAACTTTTCTCTCCAAAGCACTCTCCCCTCAAACATTCAAAAATTTACGCCTTCAGATATCCCAATATTCTATCTGCTACAAGCCACTCCCAGTTACAGAGTTATTTTTGAAATCGATGACCAAAACAAAATTAAAATATCACACATGTTTGTGAAAGGTTAGAATATGTTTGGCGAACAAAGGTCACCTGTATCATCTGTATTGAGCCGTTAAAGATATGATCTACTTGACTAGGCACTCCTTCCATGATAGGAGGCGGGAGCCTCAGAAGACCGTTCCCAGGTAGAACCTGGGAACAAGAGGGTAGCCGTTTTTTCTCTATGACAACGCTAAATAAATTGGTATTAAGGATAACCATAAATTGTCGAGATATGAATGCGAAAATATTATTTGATTCCGCTGCGATCGCGTATAAAGAATAGCTAAAATGACAATGTTTTTAGTCGGTTTTCAACCGACTTGGCGCCTCGAAACCTGGCTCCGCCTGGTAACGCGGGGGTTTGAACGGCGGGCTATCGGGACAGATACAAGATATATCTGAGAACATATTTTGGGCTTAGACATGAGCGACGTTCGGCGATCGCCCCAAATCATTTCCCAAAAACAGAGATGCGATCGCCCGTAAAGTGTGTTTTCTGATAAGTTGGCCTCGATCTTATCAATATTTCATTTAGGGTGTTACTTGCGTTAAACTGGAAAGGAAGTGTAGAGTAAATCTAGAGGGAAGGCTATGGCCACAACTCTGAGGAAGTTAGTCCAAGAAAAAAGAGAAGAAATTCTGAACATCGCTGCCCAGTACCAAGCCTATAATGTCCGCATTTTTGGCTCGGTGGCCCGAGGTGAAGACCGCGAAGACAGCGATGTAGATTTTCTGGTGGACATGGAACAGGGACACAGTCTCTTAGATCGAATTGGTTTAATGCAAGATTTAGAAGACCTTTTGGGTCGAAAAGTGGACGTGGCCACTGTGAAAGTTTTGCGGGATTTTTGCCGCGATCGCATTCTATCGGAGGCGGTGCCCCTGTGACAGAAGATGAAAGTTATTTAAGAGATATCCTCGATCGCATCCAGCGGATCGAGGCTTACACCCAGAGAAGAGGAATTTTTTCAGTCTCTCTTGATTCAAGATGGGGGTTATTCGCAGTTTTGAGGTCATCGGAGAAGCCATTAAGCAACTGTCAGCGGAATTGAGGCAAAGTCATCCGGATATTCCTTGGCGGAAAATCGCTCTCATCCGAGATGTCCTCATTCACGATTATACCCAAGTCGATTTAGATGAAGTTTGGAATGTTGTAGAACGAGATTTACCAAACCTGAAGCCGAGAATTTTACAGATTTTACAAGAACTAGACCAGGAACCCTGAGACAAAATCAGGTTAACCTCCTTTTTGGTTCCGATCGTGATCTCGCGCGGGCTCTAGTTCTGGTGTCTTCGCAACCAGTATGGCGATCGCCCTAAATCCTTCCCCGAAAACTCCAGATACGATCGCCCGCAAATGGGTTACTCCTGCCAATTTTGCCTTGCCCTGGCAAATATCTCATCTATCGTCTGTTCTGCATAAAGCCGCCGAGAAATTTCTACATAATCAGTAGGTTCCCAGTACAGCAAACTCAGAAATCTCAAAGCCGCAAGAGACTTATAGAGAACTTCAATCCCCATCATCCTGATTTCCCGATCGTCCATAATCTTTGCCTTATCTATTACATTTAAAGATACCATTAACAAGAGGCGATCGCCTCAAATTATTCCCCCAAAACCAAGAGGCACTCTCCAGATCGGCTATCCTGTGATAATTCCATTTCTACCCACCTTATCATTTCCTCACTATAAAAACCACCTTTTTGCTTTTCAGAACGGGCCTGCTGAATAATTGCCAAGAATTGAGGGTTATTACTCAACACTTTGCTCTCTTCATCTAAACCATCTTCACTAACAGGCGTAACTTGGATGTCTTCTACCTGTATTGCTTGTGTTTGGCGCTTACTCATAGCTGTTAGGGTACGAAAGTGACTTTTAGTAATAGGCAGATATTCAATGTGGTATGCCAACGGTCTAGTCTCCTGACACTATAACCATAATTATACCACACTCTATCTGCGACCGGAAAGGCGATCGCCCCCAACCCTTCCCCGAAAACCGCATCGGCTCCCTATTAATGATATGATAATTTACCTTGCTGCTGTGAAGAATCATGCCAAACGTCAGCATAAATACTCACGCCGTGTGCAACTTTTTCCAACCAACGAGATTTAGGGAGTTTTGAGAACAACATTTTCAGCCAAAGACCACCAAACCGTTATTCTTCCGTAGAAAGTTGCACATCGCGTATACTCCTAACTGCGTAAGTAATGCGGGTGAGGTCCTGGTCTAGTAGCGGTGGCCAGATAACCCCCGCCCCTCGCCAGCGATCGAACTGCTGCCGACCTTCACTAGCAAGCTGGTACAGGACGTGGACCAATTCCCGATCGAGGGCCTCGACCCCTTGCAATGCTGCAAACAGAACCTTCAGGGATAGTAAAATAGAAGTAACTTGACCCGGTATCGGTGGTTCCCCCTGCTGTAGCCGCCCGAGGAAAGTATCCGGGTTATTACCATTAGTCATATTAATCAAAAAGCGACGAGCAGTTTCGTAATCCATCTTCAGTAAAATCTCTGTTCTTTACAGAAAATTCATCACAAATCGCGGCAGCTTTACAGAATATTCACATTATCAGCTACACAACAGCCTGGAAATAGAGCATAACGGAAATAGACGGTTTGCCTTCCAGGCAGTTGATGTCAAACTCCTAAAACCCTATGAACACTACCCTAACCACCATTCCTTTAGTTGACCTCTCGGAACAACATCAGCCCCTGCAAAACCAGATCGATGCAGCAGTTCGGGATGTTTTGCAACGGGGAGATTTTATTCTGGGTAAAGACTTAGCAGAGTTTGAAGCTGCCTTTGCCCTCAAGTCCGGGGTATCCTATGGTATTGGTACTGGTTGTGGCACGGATGCGATCTCCCTAGGATTGCAAGCCTGTGGCATCGGTGCTAATGATGAAGTAATTTTACCCACCAATGCCTTTATCGCCACTTTAATTGGCGTCATCCGCGCCGGTGCTAAGCCAATTTTAGTCGATTGCGACCTCGATGTGCGAGGGGTAGTGCGAGTAGCGCGCCCCGAGTACATCGAAGCAACTGCCTTAATCGACCTGGAAGCAGCGGCCAAAGCCATCACTACCAAAACTAAGGCGATCGTCCCACTACATCTTTACGGTCAGATGGTCTCCCCCCGCCAGTTGCTAGACTTTGCCAGTGCCTACAACGTGCTGATTTTTGAGGATGCGGCTCAGGCTCACCTGGCCCAACGTGAAGGCTATACTGCTGGTGGAGTGGGTATAGCAGCAGCCTATAGCCTCTAAGTAGTTAGACAAAAATAATTGCACATAGCCATGGGCGACATGCTCCGGATATGGAGACTAGCGCGAGAGAGTGTGTGAAATTAATTTTGTCCATGTACTTATCCCAGCAAAAATCTGGGATCCTGTGGGGATGGTGGTATGGTTTTGACCAACAATGCCGAAGTGGCCCAAAAAGTGCGATCGCTCCGCAACTACGGAGCCCCGCGCAAATATTATCATACCGAGTTCGGTATCAACAGCCGCCTGGATAACTTACAAGCAGCCATACTCAATGTGCTGCGTTTAACCCTCACAAATCTAACAACTAGATAGGTGCAAGTATAACATCCGCATAAGGAGACAGGTCAGGCTGTCGCAGCCAGCAATTCTCCATTTTCCATTCTCAATTCTCGATCTCTTAGCCGACTCCGTTCGCGCAGCGTGGCGCAGCCATAGAATTCCGCTCTTTGGGAGCCATCATTAACGGAGAATATATGCCTTTGCACTCCCTACCACGCATCCAGTCTCCAGCCAAATTGCTAATTGCAAATTGCTAATTGCAAATTTTTGATTATTTATTCATCTCAATTCTCAATTCTCCATTTTCCATTCTCAATTCTCGATCTCTTAGCCGACTCCGTTCGCGCAGCGTGGCGCAGCCATTCGCGCAGCGTGGCGCAGCCATAGAATTCCGCTCTTTGGGAGCCATCATTAACGGAGAATATATGCCTTTGCACTCCCTACCACGCATCCAGTCTCCAGCCAAATTGCTAATTGCAAATTGCTAATTGCAAATTTTTGATTATTTATTCATCTCAATTCTCAATTCTCCATTTTCCATTCTCAATTCTCGATCTCTTAGCCGACTCCGTTCGCGCAGCGTGGCGCAGCCATAGAATTCCGCTCTTTGGGAGCCATCATTAACGGAGAATATATGCCTTTGCACTCCCTACCACGCATCCAGTCTCCAGCCAAATTGCTAATTGCAAATTGCTAATTGCAAATTTTTGATTATTTATTCATCTCAATTCTCAATTCTCCATTTTCCATTCTCAATTCTCAATTTTCCATTATTCATCATAGTCAAATAGACCCATCAAGGGTGCTAAAATCGCCCCGAAGACAAATCCACCTGCATGGGCCCAGTATGCAATTCCGCCCATATTAGCGGGTGCATTCAAACTGGCAAAGCTAGAAATCGCTTGGGTGACAAACCAAATACCCAGAAACACCATCGCTGGGATGCGAACGGTAGTAATAAAATATCCCAGGAAAACCAAGGTGAGCACTTTGGCCCGGGGAAACCTGATAATGTAGGCTCCCATGACACCCGCGATCGCCCCTGACGCGCCCAAGGAAGGGATATCAGAAGACTGGGAAAAGAACCACTGAGTCAATGCCGCCAACATCCCGCAGATCAGATAGAAGATGATAAATTTGACATGACCCAGTTTATCTTCTACATTGTTGCCAAAAATCCAGAGAAACAACATATTCCCTAACAGGTGCATCCAACTCCCGTGCAAGAATTGGGAGGTAAACAGAGTCAGCCACTCTGGCACCGGTTGGTTTACTGCCACGCCAGTAAAGCTAGCAGATAGCTCCCTGGGAACCACTGCAAACAGGTGGTAGAATCCTCCTAGTTCTTGCGGTGCCAAACTAACTTGATACAGAAAAATCAGGATATTCGTGGCAATCAGCCCATAGGTAAAATAGGGGGTTGATTGGGTGGGATTTTCGTCATGAAGGGGAAACACGGTTATTCTCTACTATTGTTGCTAGCTTGGGAATTATTTACGGTTTTAGACTTCTGGTTAGGGCAATATCTGCTGTTGTGCATTTAATTTGCATAAATCTAAAAGCTTAGAGCTTTGTTCTAAATTTCTTTGGCAATTTTGAATTTTTAATTCTGAATTTTTAATTGCTTAATTGCGGCGGTGACACAGTTGTCGGTATCCCCTGGGAGGGGATACCGGGTGGCACCGCTGGCTGCGAGGGTCACGAGGTCCCGAAATTGGCTAGTCTACCTTAACGAGCACCTTTACCCGCTGCCCACCGGGACTCTATCTGCGGTTGAGCGAGCATATAACCTGCCAAATCTACTAGATCGTCTTCTGTCATGTTTCTCATCTTAGGAAAAACATCGGCACTCTTGATGCCAGGGTGATACTCTGAAATGTCAACTTCTCCGTCGAAACTCTTGGGTATTTGCAGAAAATCCACTAGCCCTTGAATGTTGTCGCGCGGTGGCGTTGCCAGAGACAGAGTTTCCAGGTCCAGCCCGACGTTGGGGTTAGTTTTAGTCATGCCCTGGCCGTGACAGCTAGAACAGGCATAGTTAAACTGCTTTTTCCCGTTTACTAGCTGCTTCGTGCTCATGACGATCGCGTCACCCCGTTCATTCTGCGACACAGTGCGGCTAGCTTCGTCGAGTTCGAGGGCAGTAACACTGCTGACAAACATGACAAAGGTCAATAATACAATGGCTACAGCTGGCCAGGTGTATTTTTTTAGCATGGTTCTCCCTAAAAATTTTTGTTCTTTTATGGCTTGGGCAACCCCAGCATGCAGCATCAATATCTCCTGTGTTTGATATCTTTTGCCGTGCTCTTGTCCTGAAGGACTCGGCACGCCAAAGATATCACGAGTCCCCTGGGACAAGAGCACAGCAGGAGATATCGAAAGGACACACCGATAACCTTATCCCGGACTGAACAATACCAGTTGTCTGGCGGTCTAGCCCGGGCGGAGCCAGTAGATGACTGACTCTATGGCTAGTAATCTGAAGCTATGTTGTCAGCTTCTTTGTCGGCTAGCGGTTCGATGCCTTCGGGATGCTAGCTGCAGCTAAAAGCTGCGCTAACGCCAAACTTGCCCCTCTGGGGGGCATCGCGGCATGGTTTGTACCCTAAAGCTAGTTCTAGAGTTGCACCTCATATGAACATCATGCCATTGCGGTGCTCTTTTCCCAAGCATCTTCCCTGTCAGGCAAGGGGAGTATGTCTCTTGGATGTCTCCGGAGTAGTGCTCAGACGATGTCCCCCGGGTAGTGCTCAGATGATGTCCCCCGGGGAACATCGAGATCTCCGGAGACGTGCGATTCGTTCAGGTATAAGCTGAAAAACCAGTGAAAGCCTGGCTGGTCCCATTAGCCAGTAACTTTGGTACCATGGGGGTCCAAATCCCCCCCTCCAAGTACGGGAGAGACACCGGTCCTTAATGCTGCGGAGTGACATCACTGCGGTGTGAAGCAAGGACTCAAATGTAGGAGAACTGGCAGCTATCGCCGGTAAATCCGCTAAGGAAAGATGCTCATGGCTAGAAAAGCGAACCTATTTAAGCCTCGTTAAGATGAACCAGCGCAATAAGGCTGTATCGCTGGCCCAAAAGGGAAATGGTAGTTAGTGTTAGTCTTGTCTTCTGGCTAACAACGTGCTCAAAGAACTCCCGGGGTATTGTAGGGGCCTAAAAGCATCAATAATGGTATCAAGGAACGAAATAACCTCCTGTGTGCTGTCTCCGGGTGGGTAGGAAGGGAGGGAGACAAGTTAGATGATAAGCGAAAGCCACAGGGGGGGGGATGTCCTAAAAAGCCAATGCCCGAGGTAACGCTCGAGGATATGCTGACATAGGACGGATATGGTAAGAAGTCTTGGGAGAAAGTAACCCTAAACATGATACAGAGCCGGAGGAGAAATCCGAAAGGTAAATATAATGGACTAAAGCCCTGACCAGGTAAAAACTAGCGCATTCCTATTTTATAGGGATTCATGTTAATAAAGAGTGGCACTCATGGGTTTGGCAGTTCTCCCGTCACGAACCGCCCGGGTTAGGCATAAATTTAGTCAATTACGACCACCAGAAGGGGAGAAATTTCATGGGACAAGGCCAGAAAGGAGTAATCCAATCAACGGCTACCAGTGACATCGGCTTACCAACCAGTAGCCGACTGCGGTGAAAGTCGCAAGTCCGGTTCCGAATGGGAGGGTTGAGAGGAGACTCTCAGCTCGACCCCGACCGATCATCGAACGCTTCCAAGATTTAGGGGTGGCGATCGCCCGTGCGGGAGATTATCCAGTTGGCTTATTCCTCTGGTCGGCAGCTAGCTAGTTGATTATGGTCGTACTGTTGATTAATTGAGAGTTGGTTAATGCCGTAGCATGGTGATTTCGCGGGCTAGATTGTCCCTCTTTGGCAGGTATTTGCCCATGTTGATGGAGGCCGAGCAGCTGGGCGAGGGTTTTTTTAAGCTGGGTGCGAGGGACGATGATATCGACAAAGCCATGCTCCAGGAGATACTCCGAGGTTTGAAAACCCTCTGGGAGCTTTTCTCGGAGGGTTTGTTCGATCACCCGGCGACCTGCGAAGCCAATGGTAGCTTTCGGTTCGGCGATAATAATGTCTCCCAACATGGCAAAGCTGGCTGTAACGCCGCCGGTGGTCGGGTGAGTCAGCACGGGGATGTAGAGCAGTTTAGCTTCTCGATGTTTTTCTAAGGCTCCTGCGATTTTTGCCATCTGGATCAGACTCAGCATCCCTTCTTGCATCCTGGCACCGCCGGAAGCACAGACAATAATGATTGGCAGACTCTCTAGGATGGCCCGTTCGATCAGGCGGGTGAGTTTTTCCCCGACTACCGACCCCATACTACCACCCATAAACCGGAAGTCCATAACGCCGAGGGCGACTTTAAGGCTTTCTAGTTGACCCAAACCTGTCTGTACGGCGTCTGGAAGGTGGGTTTTTTCTTGGTATTCCCGCAGGCGATCGCTATATTTTTTGCGATCGCGAAACTTCAGCGGGTCATCGGGACGCAGATGCCGATCTAGGGGTTGCCAAGTCTGGGCATCTATCAGCTGGCGGATGCGCTCATCGCTATCGACTGATATATGATGACTACAGTCAGGACAGACCATTTGAGAAGCTTGCAGGTCTTTTGTATAGGCGATCGCCTCACAGGCGGGACACTTGGTCCACAGTCCATCAGCTATCTCACGTTCTTGTCGCTCTCGACTAATTGGCTCTGATTTTTGTTGATTTGCAAACCAATCAAATATAGACATGAAAACGGCTATTTCCCTTCTATTAGAGATTTTATAAGTAGAGGAACCACCATCCGACTCAAACACTATCCTATCAGGTGACTGGGAAGAATAACCGTAAGTATGTCGATAAAATCGCTTCTCCCCAGAGGGCTGTTACTGCTGCACCGAGGGCCAGAAATGGTCCAAAGGGCATGGCTTGACGCCGCTTGAGCCACCCGAGGGCGATCGCCCCGGAGCCGGCATGCGCTCCGAGGGCACAGGCAAGAAACCCTGCTAGCAGCAAATATTTCCAGCCTAACCAGGCCCCCATCATGGCCGCTAATTTGGCATCGCCGCCACCCATTGCTGCTTGTCCCAAGGCGAGAGACCCCAACAAGATAATGGCATCAAACAACCATAGACCCAGAACTGCCCCAAATATCCCATTCATCAGGGGATAGACATCACCTGCACCAGTAGCTGCCTGAAACAGCAAGCCCGCCAATAATCCCGACTGGGTGAGAGAATTAGGTAAGGTCATCGTATCCAGGTCGATCAGGGACAATGCCAGCAGCCAGCTGAAGAATGCCCAATATCCCAGAGTTTGCCCAGATAGGCCAAAGCGCCAGTAAATCAGTAAAAATAGGATGCCAGAGGCAGCTTCTACCAGAGGATAGCGCCGGGAAATAGGGAAGAGGCAGTTGCTACAGCGCCCCCTTAACCATAGCCAGCCGAAAATTGGCACATTCTCAGAGGGCTTTAGCTGGTAGGAGCATTTGGGACAGCGACTCGGAGGCCATAGTATCGATAACCCTGCTGGTATCCGATAAATTACCACATTTAGAAAACTGCCGATCGCCGAGCCGAGGATAAAGACAATTACAACAGCAAGTATTTCCATAGGTTAGCGATCTATTACTACTCAGTCATACTGTTGTGATTCTATATAATCAAGGGGCAAGAAGTATTCTTGGGGCAATAATATCGGTGTGCCCTTAAATATCAGTAGAGATCGATGGGTTTCGCGATTAATCACCACACCTAGGGGACGCCGCGTTTGTAAGTGAGGGATTTCCAGGTAAATATAATAAAGCTGTCGAGCCGCCTGAAGCAAGACTGGGTCTCTAAACTTCGGGAACTCCTGCGGCGAGATCGCCTGTACCGTTCCGGAAAAATCGGCACGGTACCCAGGAGACATCGAGGCAACATCGATTCCGTCTGGACGATTATATGGCGTAGCGAATGAAGTTTGCACCACTTGCATCCCTCTCTAGTTTCTACCCGACTTTAGCCGATCCGGGAGATTCCGACAAGGGTTCTGCTCGTGGTCATGCATTGGTTGCATTAGTGGAGAACGGGTGTGGTCACAAACAGTTGGGTTATACGTGACCTGGCACCAGTTGGCAAGCGTTCGGTGTTCCCCACCAATACAACTACCTTTGACTGCAAGATATCCCCCGGGTTTTCGCCGTCCGGGGGATATCTTTGGGGAAACTATTGCGCTATAGTTCCGGTGTGGTCGTGCATTTGTTGATATCCTGGCCAAAAGGAGCCTTGATGACCGATGACATCGTAGCCCACGTAATACTGATTTAATGTATTACGTGCAATCATTTATAATACAAATCTGGGCGAGAGCCACTTATCAACCGGCGAAATCGTCATAATTTTACCCTCGTTCCCACGGCTCTGCCTGGGAACGCGCGACTTACCAACTGGTTTTGACCACACCCAGTGAGAACTGATACAAGATTTAGCGTAGCGTGTTGCACAACGACGAGATGATAAGGGTTGAAAATTGCCGTTCCCAGGCGGGAGCCGGCGGGAGCCAGGGAACTAGGTCAATGGTCACCACTTAATCACCTCTGGACAAGGCTTTCAGGCGCTCATTTGTAGCAATATTTTTTTATTGGTATAACTACTTACGACCTAACGCTCGGTTGAGTGCGATCGCCTGTGGTTTACCTTTTGCCGCAGCATAGATAATGAGAAAGCTAAAATCGTCCAAGGAGATAGTTTTGACACGGGGAACACGCAACGCCCACGCTCTGCAACTTCACCTTCTAACTGGTAGCCTGTAAAACCTAAGTCCTGTAAAGCTTTCAACGTTTTTTTGCCAGGAGAGGTTTTGGATATAGGTAGTGTATGCGAGGGGGGGGGTAGAACACTGGGCAAAATTCCCCCAAGGGTGCATCCTGGAGCCCGAGCGCGTTAGCGAGGGCGGAAAGGAGAGCAAACGGCCTAGGCTCTGTCCTACCATTAGACCCACTGCTGACGGCATCAAGAGTATTTTTACCCTTGCATAAATTTAGCGATTTTCTCCACAGCCGCTTCTAAAATTGATGGTTCATGCACCAAGGCAAAACGCACATACCCTTCTCCCGCCTTGCCAAAACCCGCACCTGGGGCAGCTGCTACTCCTGTGGCCGCCACCATCTGACGGCAGAATAAGATGGAATCTTCCGTCCAAGGAGCGGGCAGTGGAGCCCACACATACATTGTCGCGGCTGGGATAGGCACATCCCAGCCGATGCCGTGCAATCCCTGCACAAAGGCATCTCTACGCCTGCGGAAATTTTCTACAGTTACCCGTACTGCATCTTGGGGGCCACTCAAAGCCGCGATCGCCCCATTCAATATCCCCCGATACTGGTTAAAATCTATTACAGCCTTCACTTGTCTCAAGGCCCGTATTAACCAAGCATTCCCGATCGCATAGCCAATTCTCAAGCCCCCCATGCTATAGGACTTAGACATGCTAAAAAACTCGATCGAGATGCTTTTATCCCGGTCTGCTTGTAAAATCGATGGATGCAAACTGCCATCAAATACCAGATCGCCATAGGGGAAATCATGTACCAGGACCAGGTCATGGCGGCGACAGAAATCCACAGCTGATTGAAAGAAAGACAAAGGCGCAGTTGCCGCAGTCGGATTATGAGGGTAGCTGAGTACCATCATCCGCGACTGGGCCAAAACCAATGGCGGTATCTCGGCAAACACGGGCAAAAAATCATTTTCTGCCCGTAGCGGCATCGGGTAAACTTGTCCGCTAGCCAGGTAGACACCTCCTGCATGGGAAGGGTAACCTGGGTCTTGTAGCAGGGCAAAATCTCCCGGATTGAGTATTGCTAAAGGTAAATGGCCTGTCCCTTCCTGGGAGCCGATCAGCGTCAGTACCTCTGCTTCTGGGTCTACCGGAATGCCGAATTTCCGAGTATACCAGAACGCTGCCGCTTGACGGAATGACTTTGTCCCCTGAAATAGCAGATATCCGTGGGTACTGGCGTCAGATAGAGCAGATGCGATCGCCCCGATCGCATCTGCTGGCGCTGGTAGGTCAGAAGAGCCTAGAGATAAATCTATCACCTGCCTGCCAGCAGCAGCAGCTGTCGCCTTTGCCGAGTCCATATCCGCAAATACGTTAGCTGTTAGGGGTTGTAAACGTTCTGCAAATTGCATTATTTTTCCCTTGCTAATAGCTCATTCCCTTATCACTCATTTACTAGATGCCTTTCCAGAAAGTCCATTAGTTTCTGTTTGGTAATAGCACCCTCATGGGAGGCTATCACCCGACCATTCTGAAATAATCTCAGACCCGGAACCCCTTCTACTTTATACTTCTTTACGGATGTCCGATTAGCATCCACTTCCATCTTCACTACCTTGAGGCGCGAGTCGTAATGGCTAGCTGCCCAGTCTATCGATGGAGACACCAGGCGACAAGGTCCGCACCAAGTAGCCCAAAAGTACACTAATACTGGTGCAGTTGCCTCGATAACCTCAGTTTCAAACTTACTATCGGAAATTGCTTTGACGCCGCTCATTAGACCCAATCATCATTAATTAGCCATTACTAGTTTAACCTGCTTTAAGCGCAATCTTAATAATCTGGTTTGTCTCTCGTACCCATCACCGTAAATAGGCATTTTTCCCCACCCGGGCCGGATTGGGAGGGGAAAGGAAGCTGCCAAAGGGTTGAACTGCATAGGTATTTACATTTTATCCAGTTCCCGACGCAGCTTCTCCAACTCATCAGCATCATCGCCTGGGTCCGATGACGCCGTTTCTGCTAGCAGCCGTCCTGGGGATAGAGAAGGGCTGCCTATCTGAGCTTTCATCTGAGCCAATTCCTCATCGACATCGCTGCCTCCGAGGGCGGCAAATTTGCTCTCCATCTGAGCGCCAGCTAGTTCCCCTGCCGCCCCAGCACGGGCTTCTATTTGCAAGACCTTTTCTTCCATGCGATCGAAGGCGGCTGCAGCGCTGGACGTGCCGATCTTACCCACAGTTTCTTGCAGTTGCTCTTGAGCCTTGGCAGCTTGCAGCCGGGCTTTGAGCATGTCTTTTTTGGTCTTGGCTTCCGATATCTTAGCTTCTAGGGCCTGCAGGTTGCGCTTGAGATTGTCTACATGCTGATTTTGTTGTTCCAACTGCCCTTTGAGGGTAGTGGCTGTCTCTACATGAGTCTTTTTGCGTTGCAGCGCTTCCCGAGCCAGATTTTCATCGCCTTTTTGCAGGGCTAGTTGGGCTCGCTGATGCCAGGTATTAACTCGATCTTGAGCCTGTGAGCATTGTTGCCCAAAGCGTTTTTGGCTGGCGATCGCGCTAGCCACAGCCTGACGCAGCTGCACCAGATCCTCCTGCATCTCCAGCAGAGACTGTTCTAGCAACTTTTCTGGATCTTCAGCTTTGCTGACCAGATCGTTGATATTTGCCTTGATTACTCGGCTAATGCGGTCGAATAATCCCATAATTCTGTTTTTCCTTTCGGTTGTAGTATAAATTATCAGCAGGGCTTGAGCATAGGGAGGCCCGATCGCCCCGCCTGCCATGGGAAATCAGATTGATATCTCTGCTTTATTCTTAGCACATTAGGAAGGTTCAGGTGCGATTCGTTCAGGTATAAGCTGATAAACAGCGAAATCCTGGCTGGTTCCATTAGCCAGCAACCTTGGTAATCATGGGGGTTCTAGTCCCTGAAAAGGGCACATGTTAGGAAAGGTGACACAAGGGTTCTGCAGCTTTCCCGTCACACACCGCCCAGAGTCAGGCATTAACTTAGTCGCGATACAGAACAAAAGGAGCGAAATGACACAAGAAGAGGGCAAAGAAGGGAAACCTTTTAGTCTACCTATGACAAGGGCTTACCAACCAGTAGCCGGATGCGGTAAAGAGAGTCCGGTTCCGAATGGGAGGGTTGAGAGGCGACTGGAAGCTCGACCGACCACCTGAGGTTGATTGTCCACTTGCTATTTTCTCCCCCTCAGCGGGTCTCCTGTGCCCAACAGTCGAACATTCGATGTGCAGCGGAGGGGGCCCTGCGCGTGCGCGCGCTACCCGCACTGCTTAATGTGCTCTGCGCGCGCTAATCGCACTACGCAGAGCACATTAACGGCTCTCCTGGGTTTATGGTGTAAATTGTATACTAAGATACAATTTAGGACAACAAAAAAGGCTGAAAGCCTTGATCTGGCGTATATATAAGTTTTACTTATCACCAAAACCCAAGGAGACCCACATTAACCGCACATCCCAGGGACATTCCCGGTTTACACCACTACTGGCTCCCAGGGCAGTTCCCATACCCGTCGTTAGTTCGGCCCTAGCTTCCGACTACTGTAGTTCGCTCTCGCATTTGCTAGCGCAGCGCCCGTGCCGTTTCACTCTCCGAGAGCGTGCAGCCCAAGCTTGACGAGCAAGCATTTCATCCCCTTGCACTAGCGCTGCCTGGGCCCACCGGCTGGTCGGCAGTAGTTTCCGCTTGCAAGCATTTTCTTTCTACAGGCTTTTGGGTGGCGATTTTTCTGAGGTTTGTAGTGAGGACTTCCGTCCTCACTACAAACCTCAGATCGCCTGAGATCCGGCCTGCCGCAGAAGCATCAAACCTCGGCGCATATTCCTCACTATCAGTGACAACACCTTTTCTGGATCTTGGGCCTCTGCCACCAGACTATTAATATTGGCTCTTATCCGCTCTAAGAAACTTACCCAAAGTTAGACAAATCCAAACTCTGCTTGATGTAGAGCCTGCATCTGGCGTTCTTTTCCTGCTTCGACGCATCCGACCTGCCGAGTTTCGCTTGTGTGATGCTCCACAGGCTGACACGGGAGAGCTTCCCGCCAAAGCCAAGTTAATTGCTGCGTTCCAATCGCGGTCTAAGAAGAATCCACAGCGAGGACAAACAAACGTCCGGTCTGACAGTTTTAAGCCTTTACGGACGTGACCGCAATGGGAACAGGTTTTAGACGATGGAAAAAACCTATCAACTACTGTTAGTTTACTGTCGTACCATTGGCACTTGTACTCTAGCTGGCGGCGAAACTCATAAAATCCACCATCCGCTATTGCTTGTGCCAATCTGTGATTTTTCAGCATGCCACTTACGTTCAAGTCCTCGATGACTACCTCGCTGTGGTTTTTAGCTAGGTATATAGTCAGCTTGTGAGTGGCATCATTTCTGATGCTAGCTACGCGGTAATGCGCTTTTTGCAGTTTCAAGATCGCTTTTTTCCGATTGTTGGAACCTTTAAATTTTCGACTGACGGACCGTTGCAAATGAGCGATCTTACTCTTGGCTTTTCGGTAAGCCTTCACTGCTGGAAAAGTTTTACCATTGCTCAAGGTCGCCAGGGTTTTGACGCTCAGATCGACTCCGACGCCTCCATAGGAATGTTCTACATGTTCCGGCTTTCTTCGGGTGTGGTCAAAAGTAGTTGATCGCCAGGTGCCAGATCCCCGGGTAACGAACCGGACGCTGCCCAGATACATGTATATAGCCCCTGCACACTCCAGGCCCCTTCCGCTGCGAGGAGGGGGCCCTGCGCGTGGGCTTTGTTCATGTAGCCGGGCCCTTTAGGGCTTGGCTTCGCGTTCGGGCTACTCCGTCTCCTACCAACGGGTTTTGACCACACCCCCTTTCTTCTTAAACCGTGGGAAGCCCCTACCCGGAATGGTAAAGACTTTCTCGAAAGCCAAGTCCTGCGTCTCTTAAGGCTTGCTGATTTTTCGCGCAGCGTGGGGCGCTTTTGGATACTTCATAATACCAGGGATTGGCGGCTTTCACCTCAGCTACTAAGCGCTTGTGCAAATCGATTGCAGTTGGACGCTTTCTGTTGTTTTTGTGAGCTTCTATGCAGGTAGCAAATCCCCAGTTGTACGCCGTGCGACAAGCGTGTTTGGCCATCATATTTTTTTGACAATTGTTAAGTTTTAGCTCTGTCTTAAAAGATTTCATTCAATTTGGCTCGCTACCTGCTTAAGCTCCTTGATAAGTTGCTTGTTTTTGTGACTTCTAGAACCATAAAGTATAGCAGAAAAAACAGTAATAATCTCCAAAACATCTTGCACTAAAGTTTCTTCATAGGCCAAATACTCAGTTTTGTTAATAATAACTATTTCTGTGGCAAATATTTCGCATAAAGTAAATATGAGATCGCTCCAAATCTAAGCAATCGCTCTTTATTAGCGATAGTTAAAGCGGCAGCTTGCTTATTTCCAAGCAAATCACACACCTCAAATCGTCTATGTTTATCTTCAGTTCTCGTGGACTTAAGACGGCAAACTTTTTCCGAGCGACGAATTGTTTTAGTAGAAACTCCTAAAAGCGCCGCTGCCTCAGATATACTTACAAAATTAGACATAGTTTTATCAGATCACATCTTTTGTCCAACTTTGTAAAGTTTTGTCTAATTTATCGTTTGCTGCCGGTAGCCCTCGCCAGATGCGATCGATCAATTCCATCGCACAGAAACTCCTCGATCGCTACTATTCCTCGTTCCCACGGCGAAGCCCGGCGAAGCCTGGGAACGGGCGCCGACCTCATGTCCTAGACGCCGGTACTGATAACCGGGTTGATCTCGTCAGACACCCAACTGAATTTTTCTTCCTTGAGGAAAGTCTTGCACCGTCGCATCGGGAATAATTTTCCCGATCTGCTCTAGGCTGTCCAGGTCCATCACCACATAATAGTACGGCAGAGAGGCAGCATCCCGACCTTGGATTCACTGATGGTTGTGGTGTTGCTGGATTATTTTTGGGCACTGTGGTTCTACCGGTGAGGAAACTGGTTTCCGACTAGCCCCAGCTCTAGTCGGCAATGCGCTGAGGCTGCCCAAATTCAAATCTACTGCCTTGGGGCGGGTAGTTTTGATAGCTTGTTTGGGGTTGCTCTGGACCAGTTTCGGGTTATCATCCCACCGTTCCGGAAAAATCAGATGACAGACGAGCGAGGGGTGCTTCCCCACAAACCACAGCGTTTCGCCAGTGAGCAACAGTAGCAGCATGGAGCCAATACCCAAAGGAGTCAGCAACTTGCTTTTCTGTGAGTTCTCGGGGTTTGTCGAGTTCGCAGCAACTCCATCTGTTCCATCCGCTGTAGATGCCAGACTTTTGAGTAGTTCTGCGGAAGATTCTAGATAGTCATCTGGTTCTGTCTCTAGTTCCGCGATCGCCTCTTCTCCGTCCGGTGTCGAACCTGCTGCCGATGCGAGGGCGATACCAGCCCCACCTCCGGGCAGTTTCCCCAAGGAAAAGCCGAGCATCTGGCCTCCCCCTGGCCCATCGCGATCCTCGGTAGATGTCGCCGTTGGCAGCCTGGGGTTCTGTACTGCTGCTGCGCGAGCCATGACTGCGATCGCTTCCGGGGCTTTGCCATTTTTGTAACTAGCCGTCAGGCTGTGTGCTAGCGGTGGTTCTCCTGCTTTGTAGCGCCGGTATCGTTTTAATTCTGCTTTCAGGTTAACATCTAAACTCCTCAGAGCACCCTGTAGTACTGGATGCAATGTGGGAGTTGATTGCGCCAGGATCCCTTTACTCATTGCCCAACTCCTCTAGTTATGTTTATGAGTTTCCCTACTGACGGTTCTCTTCGACTTTCACCACAGGAGCGCGATAAGCGCCTGCTGCTGATATTTTACTTTTTTACCGACTGATAGTCAATTACTGGGTTGTTAGTTGCCAGTTGTCAATTGCCAGTACTATACCCTATAGCAGGCGATTACATCTGAGGGCAAAATCCTTTCCGAACTTATCTGGATCTGCTCCCTTCCACCCTGTTTTCAAACCCAACAACCCATACCCCTCTTTGGCCTTTTTCTCCATCCTTGGCAGTTTTAGCATCAAGTAATCTCCCTGCTTAACAAGGGCATGAGCACTTGCGATCCTCAATGTTTCTAAATATAACAGAAATATAAGGAAATTCTAAAGATTCTGATTTACTCCGGGATCCCTAGAACCTAGACAGGATAATCGTTAGCTCCCTTGCTGGATCTCGGAGCAGAGATCGAGAGCACGGCAAAATTGCAGAAGAAAGGAAAAAAAATTATTCCCGAGAGGACGTTCAGATGAAAACCAATAATTTCCCAGCACCAACCTGCCAGCATTGTCGTTATTGTCGTCATTGTCGTCATTTCGTGCCAGAGGGACGTAGAGGCGGCAACTGCGAGCAGCTCGGGGTGCTGGTTCGCGGAGGCTGGAAGGCCTGTTCTTTAGCGCTCCCCGCCTTCGCACCTTCCTGGGAAGTTATTGAGGGGATAGCGATGTGGCAGGGGGAAACCCTGAGGGTCTCGGAGATAGCGTCGTCGCGGGGTTGGCCCGTTTCCGAGAGTGCCCACCCATGTCGTGCGCGGTCCCGACACGACAGGGTGGGCATCTCTGGAAACGGGCCTGAGATTGCTGCTGTTGGCGGGACCACTGAAAATAGGATATCCCAGAGTGAAGTCCTCGCAGAAGAACTGGCAGTAGCCTAGGCATTGGGCAAAAATCGGTTGAAAGAAAACTATAAAATCAGAAAGTTAATTTGACTATCAGGGAGTTAGCGATCGCACCTTTGTTTACCAGAGGCGCGATTTTTTCAGAGTCCAGAGGAGGGAGTGGTGTCTGGAGCATGCCGATCGCGGCAGCGCGGCGCCAGCCGTGTCCTTCAGGACAAGAGCATGCGGAAGACGCCGGAGGGTCGCACCTCTGTTCAGGGCAACCAGGGGTATTGGCGAAAATCCGGTTGACGTTTTTCCAGAAAGGCCTGCTTGCCTTCTGCTCCTTCCGCAGTCATATAATAGAGTAAGGTGGCATTGCCTGCCAGTTCTTGCAGTCCAGCTTGACCGTCGCAGTCGGCGTTAAAGGCAGCTTTTAAGCAGCGAATAGCGATCGGGCTTTTCTCCAAAATCTCGTTAGCCCACCGGATACCTTCTGCTTCCAACCGTGCTACTGGCACGACACAGTTGACTAAACCCATGTCTAGGGCCTGCTGGGCATTGTACTGGCGGCAGAGAAACCAAATTTCCCGGGCTTTTTTTTGGCCGACAATGCGGGCTAGGTAGCTTGCGCCGAAACCGCCGTCAAAACTGCCGACTTTGGGACCAGCTTGACCAAAGATAGCGTTGTCGGCGGCGATAGTCAGGTCGCAAATCAGGTGCAGAACATGCCCCCCCCCGATGGCGTAGCCGGCTACTAGGGCGACGATCGCCTTGGGCATGGAACGGATCAGACGTTGCAGATCTAGGACATTGAGGCGGGGTACGCCAGCATTATCTAGATAGCCAGCAGAGCCTCGGACAGTTTGATCGCCACCAGCACAGAAAGCATACTTACCATCGGTGTGGGGGCCGGCGCCGGTCAGGAGGACGACGCCGATGTTACTGTCCTCCCTGGCGTCGCTAAAGGCGTCGTAAAGTTCAAATACTGTTTGGGGCCGGAAGGCATTGCGCTTGTGGGGACGATTGATGGTGACTTTGGCAATGCCATCGGTTTTGTGATAGAGTATGTCTTCGTAGGTTTTAGCTGTTTCCCAGTTGGTTTGCATACAGAACTCGTTCGCGACTCACTCAGATATTTTAACCTGTCAGGCTTGGTGCTGTCTTTAACCCTCACAAAGCTAATATTAACCTTGTGCAAGTACAACATCGGCATCAGAGATAGTGATAACGCCATCTCTGATATCGAAGGCGACAGCCTGCAAAGCTCGATCGCATAATGTTGAGAGCGCCGACCCGATCGCGCGGCGCAAAGTAACCGCAATGTGGGCATTTTATAAATCTTTGAGGTGCCGAGCTTTTTGTGGATGTGCCCGCATTTGGGGCAAGTTTTGCTAATGTACGCCTCATTGCAGCGCACTACCAGTACACCTTTCCTTTTGGCTGCTTGTGCTAAATGAGAAGTAAACCGCCCCATAGCCCAAGTCAGCATATTCCTGACAGACTTCCTGTTAATCTTGCGCTTGGCTTTGAGAACCATTTGCGATGTTTCATAGGTCGGCAGAAATATTAGCTTATAGCTATTGGCAAGAAGACTGGTAGCTTCCGATGCAGGTCATCCACAAGGCAGCGAATCGTAAATCGCTGCCGCCAATTATCCAATTATCTCGGCATAATACTAATATTTGCCCAGATATTATACCGATAAATTTGGTAACTGTTACTAGCCCCCTACTGACTGTCCCGGCTTAAGTTGGTAGCCGTTAAGAGCAATCTTAACCGCAGGTGAATCAAATTTATATCTGCCAACCCCACATCTACATCACCATCGACCACGATCCCAGTGTCTAGTAGCCGGTCAAGCAATTCTAAAATCGAAGCATTTTCCGAGGTTTCCCCTGGATAATAGCCTGATTTGGGCAGCCGACTACCGATTTCTCCCAAGTCAATATTCAATTCTGCCGGGTCGAGGCCAAACACCCCACATAATTGTAACACTTGCGCTTCCAACTGGCGCCGACTACCAGCTGCGCGGTCTATTTCTGCCTCACCGAGATTCCCCGCTTCTATGCGGCGGATTACCTGCGCTTCCATCAATTGACGTACAAGTTCTACTATTGTGAGTAGCAACTGTGCTAAACCAGCATCACTGTTGGTTGGATTTTGCTGCATTTCGATGGGCGGCATGATGGATGGCTTTGCTGATTGTAGCGTTTCTCTCTCTTGATGTGGTGGTATGGAATAATCGCTGACTTGTCTGGCGCGAGGGGAGGTGTAAGGCTCTTCTCTTATGCCTTCATAGTGTCGCGCAGGGTTGCGATCGCTAGCGAAGCCCCGGACGCAATCTCCGATGTATTACGGTAATATGAGAACTGCTATTATGTCATGTTAGATTATTTTCTAGAGAGTTACCCCGCTGGGGGGTTCAAAGATACTGTGGGCGATTTGCCATGGGTGCTTCTGGCTTTTTGCTTTTCGGACAATTGAAAATTGTTGCACATTTTTGGGATGATAGCAGTATTGGGTTGAAAATTGCCGTTCCCAGGCGGGAGCCAGGGAACGAGGAAAATGACTAGCCAAATTTGTCTATTGATGAACTACTATAACCGTTTCAATTGACCATTCACAATTAACAATTTTCAACCGTTATCATCCCGTCGTTGTGCAACGCCGAAAATTGAAAATAGTTTTATTGAGCAAGTATAAATTCAGAATGGCTCCATTTTCTATTGGCAATTCGCAATTAGCCCTGTTCTCTTCGCAAATACAAATGCTTGCATTTGTATACTCCCAATGACTATATCACGCGCGCGAGGTAGCGGGGAGTAGGTATCTCCGAGTAGGGAGAGGGGAGGGCGAAATGACTACCTATTGGCTGACAGGCAAAAAACCTTGCCAAAAGCATCTAATGGCTAATTGCTCTTATCCTGATTAATTAACTCTTAGGTTTGTAGTAAGGACTTTAGTCCTTGCGATCGCCCTCTCTTCTCCTACTTGCTGTAATACAGAGGGCGTAAAGCTCTGTACTCACCCGAAACCAGACTTGCGCGATCGAATCATCCATTAAAAGTTTGACGACAGCAATCTGCATCTAATCATTATCTGTTTCCCTATCTTCCATTTCTTGAATTGCCAACAGCAACTCTTCCTCCTGCACTTCAAAATCTTCGGAAGATATTTCTCCCATGTCAAAAGCTAGCTACAGGGCTAACAGTCGCTTATGTAAATTTTCTCGCTCGTTCAATTCAGCATTAGCACGTTCCAGGATTTGCTCTCCAATCCACGCAACCCCCTCGATCGGGCCCATCAGCGGCAAAGCCAGTAAACGTAAAAGCATTATTTTAGTTATTCTAGTTGTGCAAAGTTAAAAGGAGCGGTAAAATTGTTATAGCGGATCCGCAAGCGCCCGTCAAATTTCTGGTCTAGGGCCTCCACTTCCTCTGAGAATTTTTCTTCATCATCCCAAGGAATTAGATAGGCAGCATTATAAATCATTTTCTCCATTAACGTGTCATTTTCCACCACCTCTACTGCCAAGGGATTTAATGTCCTTTCAAAAACCTCAATGATACCCTCCTGTCGCGATCGCATTTCCCTCTCAAGGGCTTGACCGATCGCGATCGTCTCATCCACGCTAATCACCTTTCCCAACAGACCATCCCGTTTCGCCCTCAATTGCCGATTTTCTGCCAACAGCAGTTGCAACTCAGCATCAGGATCCCAAAAAATTTTAATTCCCACCTCCCGGCGTCCCTCTAATTTAGCAAACAGTCGTTGCAACCCTTGACCTTGAAGCATTGTCAGCTGTCTCTTCACCGTTTCCCAATCTCGTACAATCAGTCCGAACCGCAAAGGCAAAAGCGTCCGATAACCAGCCTGCATCGCCAACTCTAACACTTTTTCATGACCCAGCAAATTGCGGCGACTAGCTAAATACTTCTCTTGCAATGCTTCCGAGTACAGAAAAATCAACCCATCCACCTCCTGAGTATACACTGGTTGTTTATCTAACCCTTGCAACTCTAAGCCAACTGGACCGGGAGGTAAAAAAATCCATATAGATAGATAGATGCCATAAGTAATTCAAATACGAAGTAACTCGCGTAATTCACAAATCTCTGTATTAAGTAGTTGGACAAAATTAATTGCACAAAATCGAGAAAACTTGTTATACTAGATATAGCTACTCGTACATGTAGCAGATTTTTGTCAAACTAACGGGGAGTCGGTTTTCATGCTCATCCCCGGCCAGATATATTTGACATAATATGACGATAAATTAGGAGAAATTAAGAAGGATTTTAATGCGCGAAATAAATGAGCTTTCTGCAAAATTGCTCTTACGAATTTATCATCAAAGTCGCCATCATCAAGTTCGTCAAAGAGCACATTGTTTACTTTTGCGAGATCGAGAACATAAAAAAGTTAAAGAACTTATGGAAATCTTTGATGTTAGTTATAGAACTATCTACAATTGGATTAAAAATTGGGATTCCGAGGGAATGGTCGGACTATATAATAAGTCTGGAAGAGGTCGTAAGCAAACCTTTAGTCTCGAACAAAAAGAAAAAATTAAAGCCTGGACTGAAGAAGAACCGAGGCAATTAAAAAAAGTGGTGGCTAAAATCAAAGAAGAATGGGGAATTGAAACAAGTGTTAAAACTGTTCAGAGAATATTGAAAACAATGAATATGAGTTGGCATCGGATGCGTAAAGGGGTAGCTGTCAGCCCCCCAGCTCAAGAGTATGAGGAAAAAAAAGCACAACTTGAACAACTGAAACTGTTAGACAATTTGGGGGAAATTAATTTGTATTATTTAGATGAAAGTGGGTTTTATTTAATCCCTTGTGTCCCTTATGGATGGCAAAATATTGGGGAATATATAGAAGTACCTAGTCGGAGTAGCCGCAGATTAAATGTATTAGGAATAATGAATCGCCACAATCATTTAGAAGCGTATGTATCTACTCAAAATATTAATTCAGATGTAGTCATAGCTTGTATCGATGCATTTTTTCCCACGAGAATGGAAAAGCAAACAGTAATTGTAGTAGACCAAGCATCTGTCCATACTAGTGATGCTATTCAAGATAAGATTGAAGAATGGAAAGAACGCAATATTACTATATTCCATCTCCCCACTTATTCACCTCATTTGAATTTGATTGAAATCTTGTGGCGGTTTATTAAATACGAATGGATTGAAATCGATGCTTATTCTTGCTGGAAAAACTTAGTTGATTCCGTTGAAACAATCATAAAAAATTTTGGAGAAAAATATGTAATTAATTTTGTCTGACTACTTATTTGACCTCGCCCCCTCAACGGATACTGTTGGCGAATTACCAAAACGATTGATTTGCAAGAGCAGGGAGCAGGGAGCAGAGAGCAGGGAGAGGGGAGAAAATCATTGATTCATAATGGTTTGGAGTTCCTGGGGGGCGTCGCCCCCCAGTCTATTCGCCAACAGTATCCTCAACGAGGGGGGGTGGATCCGCCGCAACAAATGCATGACCACACCCCACAGGAGACATCGGGAAGCATGTGTTAACCCTCACAAATCCAACAACTAGATAGGTGCAAGTATAACATCCGCATCTTTCGACAGGTCAGGCCGCAGCCAGCTAGCCATCGGTCTGCTTTTAGTGGACTTGCCTCACAAAAAGCAAGTGGACTTGCGCTCTTGTTGCCGCTCTCAAGTAAGCGCCTGCTAGGCTTAATAATACGGAACTTTGGAAATATTTTTTATACCGCAAAATATATTGCTAGCACTGATCCCCAAAGATGAGAGATGTGTAAGTTTTTGGGCAACAAGAGCGCAACTCCTTCAGATGGCGTCCTAACCAGAGTGGCTAGCGCTATAGCAAGCATTCAGTCAGCAGAAGGCGTGTTACTTCACGCTGACCTTAGCACCTGTTTCTTCCAGTTGCTTCTTAGCATCCTCAGCCGCATCCTTCGCGATCGCCTCCTTAATGGCCTTCGGTGCTCCCTCTACCAAATCCTTAGCTTCCTTCAGACCCAGACCGGTAAGGGCCCGTACCACCTTCAGGACAGCAATCTTCTTATCAGCTGGGAATTCTTCGAGCACCACATCAAACTCGGTTTGCTCTTCCACTTCCTCAGCGGGAGCAGCAGCAGCACTAGCAGCACCGGGAGCCATCATCATGCCACCAGCAGGTGCGGCGGCGCTGACGCCAAAAGCTTCCTCGATTTGCTTGACCAATTCCGAAGCTTCCAGCAAGCTTAAGCCCTTGAGTTTTTCCAAAATTTCATCAGTTGCAGCAGACATTGATTAACTCCTTAATAATGAATGTGTGGTATTACGATCGTCTTCTTTGTAGGGTTGGGCAGCGTAGGGGTCGTTACCCGGGGAGCTGGCCGTTTCCGAGAGTGCCCACCCATGTCGTGCGCGGGGAGCGACACGACAGGGTGGGCATCTCTGGAAACGGCCCCACCATCCCCTCAGGTGGGGGTTAAGGTGATTCTTCCTTAGCGGCGATCGCGGCCAGGCAGCGACCCAGGGAAGCAGGCACCTCATTAATGCTGCGACCCAGGGAAGCAGGCACCTCATTAATGCCAACAGCAAGCTTAGTAGGGATGCTGTTAATGGCACCAGCGATTTGGGCGATCAATTCCTCCTTAGAAGGCAAATCGGCGATCGCCTTCACCTCCACCTCATTCAAGACCCTACCTTGCATGACGCCACCGCGAAATTCCGTCTTCTTGGTAGCTTTTTGAAATGCTTGGTAAGCCTTAATCGCAGCACCCATGTCATCCTCGATCAACAAGAATGCCGATGATTCTGACAGGAAGTCCTGCATCGGTTCCCAGATAGGGTCACCTTGGACTGCACGTCCCATCAGGGTATTCTTCGTGACCTTGCAAATCGCACCCGTCGGGCGCAGTTGCCGCCGTAAATCCGTGATTTCGGCCACAGACAATCCTTTATAATCTATAACAATCGCCATTTGAGACTCGCTCAACTTTTGCTTAAGGTCGGCCACAATGGCTTGTTTATCTTCCAAGGTTCTACCCATATCTCTCACCTCCTTAAATGGGTAAACAATTCAAACTGAAAAACCCCGACATTTAATGCCGGGGTAACATCGGAAAGCCATAGTTCCTTTTTACCAGGAACTGTTTTTCCAAGTCAACCTCGGCAGGATATTAAGCTGTTAGCACCTGCTGTCTTTGGTCGATATTTCAGTTGTTCTTTGTCAGTCGTTCGTTGTTAGTTATCAATTTACCAATAACCATCATACCGCCTCAGCCATCTTCAGATCCCGCAAAGCGTTGATATCCACCTGAATAGAGGGACCCATTGTCGCCGCTACATACATTGTCCGCCAGTAGCGCCCTTTCGCACCCCTAGGCTTATTGCGTTCAATAGTTTCCTGCAAAGCTTTCAGGTTTACTAGCAAATCATCAGCCGAGAATGACGCTTTGCCAAACTGGATATGGACAATGCCCGTGCGATCGGCCCGAAACTCCAGTTTACCAGCTTTCACTTCCGTAATCGCATTTACCACGTCAAAAGTCACCG
The DNA here is from genome assembly GCA_005518205.2 of Hormoscilla sp. GUM202. Taxonomy (GTDB): domain Bacteria; phylum Cyanobacteriota; class Cyanobacteriia; order Cyanobacteriales; family Desertifilaceae; genus Hormoscilla. The sequence continues at coordinate 181,228 of RFFC02000006.1, read as the reverse complement.
TACCGCCTTTAGGCGATGGCATCAAGCCACGGGGACCCAGAATCCGCCCCAACTGGGCCACCTCCCTCATCATATCCGGTGTGGCAATCACCCGATCGAAGTCCATCCGACCTTTTTGGATTTCCTCAATCAGGTCTTGAGAGCCTACCACATCCGCGCCTGCTGCCGATGCTTCCGTCACCTTTTCACCTTTAGCAATCACCGCTACCCTGACCGTTTGACCAGTTCCCTTCGGCAGCGCCACCGTTGTCCGCAGCTGCTGGTCCGTGTACTTGGGGTCTATTCCCAGGCACACGTGAACTTCTGCTGATTCGGCAAATTTCGCTGTTGCCGTTTCCTTCAACAGCCGTAGCGCCTCCAGCGGTTCGTAGAGGCGTTCTTCTACTTTTTTTTCCAGTTCTCGTATCCGACGCGATCGCTTTTTCTGCATCTTGTTCTCTCCTGGGGTCAACCACGAAGCCCAAGCCTCTCCCCCAATGTGATTATCTGATTACTCTACTATTTTCACGCCCATATTCCGAGCCGTTCCTGCCACAATTTTCATTGCCGCCCCAATATCATTAGCATTCAGGTCTGGCATTTTCCTCTGGGCAATTTCTTGCAATTGCGCCTTAGTTAAGGCGCCCACTTTCTTTCTGTTTGGTTCTGCCGAACCCTTTTCAAGGCCCGCCGCCTTGCGAATCAATACCGATGCTGGCGGGGTTTTGAGTACAAAGGTAAAGCTACGGTCTTCATAGACCGAAATTTCCACCGGAATCACCGTGCCTGCCTGGTCTGCCGTTTTGGCATTATATTCCTTGCAGAACATCATGATATTCACTCCATGCTGACCCAATGCCGGGCCCACCGGTGGTGCCGGGTTAGCCTTGCCTGCTGGCAAAGCCAACTTGATCATCGCCACTACTTTTTTCGCCATCTATCTGTGAGTTACTGTTTTCGTACCTGGCTAAACTCCAATTCTACAGGGGTATCCCGTCCAAAGATCGAAAGTAGGGCCTTCAGCTTGCTGCGTTCGGGACTTACTTCTATGACTTCCCCTTCAAAATCTTTGAAGGGGCCTGACAGCACCAGGATTTTATCCCCGACTGCCATGTCTATTTTGACCACCAGCTGTTCTGACTCTGTTTGTCTGAAGATCCTTTCCACCTCATTCTTACTCAGAGGCAATGGTTTAACATGTCCTCGTCCCCTACCATAGCTGCGTTTTTGCTCCGCCCCGACAAAGTTAATCACGTGGGGAGTATTCTTTACCACTAGCCAGGCTTCATCGTCCATCAACATCCGGATCAGAACATACCCTGGAAATACCTTTTCCGTCGTTTGCTGCGGTTTTCCTCCCTTGCGGAACTGGAGGGATGATTTTTCGGGAATCGCCACTTGCAAAATCCTGTTGGCCACATTTAGGGTTTGCACCCGCTGTTCCAGGTTAGCCTTCACCCGCTTTTCGCAGCCTGAGGCTACCTGCACTGCATACCAACGGGATTTTTCCTGGCCGAATTCCAATTCTGGGAGTACCGTTCCGGAAAAATCTGATGGGAGTTCTGCCATATCTTCCGTTTCGGTGGAACGGCGGTCTTCCTCTGACGATCCCAAATTCATCCAAACACCTGCCCTGTTAACCAACCGAACAAATTATCCACTGCATATATCAGCAGTGCTGAAAGAGCTACCATCGACATCACAGCTACAGATTCGCTAATCAGCTGTTGCCGACTGGGCCAAACTACTTTCTCTAATTCTTCTTTCGTGCCTTGAAAAAACTTGACTAGGTTAAAGCCTTCTGTTTTCTCTGGCACTGCTTTGTTTTTCGCCACAGCCACCTTCCCCTTTTCACGCTACACAGTTGCCTGAACCGCAAGTTTATCTGTCTTCTCGTCTCCGCCGGTCTTAACTCGATGCACGGTCTTCATCTATCAAGTCTACCCGAGACCATCGATCTGTACCACCTGCCAGCGCCAGTTCTCTGTCATACCGGGGTATTGGCTATCAGGGAAACCAGAACAACTTGGGCTGTGTCTCCAGGGTAGGGCGATCGGTGTTCCCGGGAGACATCGAAGCATGATTCAGCGCGCCCTGGAGGATTTGAACCCCCGACATCAGGTTTTGGAGACCTGCGTTCTACCAGCTGAACTAAGAGCGCCAAGGTGAAATTGAAGCTTGCTGTCTCTAGCTCTATTCTAGATCGGACGCACAAGCTATGTCAACTTTTTTGGGTATTTTTTTTCCAGCATTTTACAGAGGGCGGTCAAACCGTTGATTCAGGCGGGTTCCCTTGCCTACCCGATCGCGCAAATAGTACAGTTTGGCCCGGCGGGCCTTGCCGCGACGCACCACTTTGATGCTTTTTATCCGGGGAGAATGCAGCAAGAACACCCGTTCTACACCGACACCTTGGAATATGCGGCGCACTGTAATGGTCTCGTTTATGCCGGCGTTACGCTTAGCAATCACCGTTCCTTCATAGGGTTGGGTTCTTTCTTTACCCCCTTCCCGGATCCGCACCCCTACTCTGACGGTGTCCCCTATGTATATCTGGGGCAACTTTTCCTTCATCTGTTCCGCTTCTAGGAAGCGGATCGCCTCTTGTGCGTGCATCTGTTCTGGCCTCAAAACTCACAATTTCTTATTATAACATCCTACAGTCCCATGTAAACTGTTTTCAGGCATTAAGGAAAAATTTTGTTTGTAGTAAGCACTAAAGTGCTTGCCGGCGGTGCTCTTGATTATCACCGGCCCTGTTCGGAGGGCGGGCGTCTCGCCGGCCCTGTTCGGAGGGCGGGCGTCTCGCCTGCCCTGTTCGTAGGGCGGGCCTCCGGGTACAGACAGACTCAGAGCGCCGGTAGCTACCGGCGTTACCAGGCGGGAGCCAGGTAACGAGGTCATCCACTCAGGTAAAAATAGGAGTCAAGGGGGGGATGATGGGCCACTACCGGTATATAAATTAAAGCTTTATCGAATTTTTTACGGGTTTCTCAGGTTAGTCTCAGATTGAGCAAATCCAATCTTTATATTGATTAGAGATAGTCAAAACTGTGGATGGAACAAAATTGAACTGGAGCAGAGAAGATGATGAAAAATGTAACTCCCAAGGCAGTAGTGGCTACTGCATTAACAGGTGTATTAGCTGTTGGGATTGCTGCTGTAGCTAATGATCGGGAAGCCCAGGCTCTCAAGCGAGGGCATGAAAAATGTGGTGGTATTGTTCTAGCTGGCAAGAATGATTGTGGGGCGAATGGCCATGACTGCGCAGGTATGGCTACAACAAGTGGCGATCCTAACGAGTGGATTGGGCTTCCGCGAGGCACTTGCGCTAAGATTGTAAATGGAAGAGTCCTCAGGTAATCAGATTACCAGATCCCCGGATCGAAAATTGGCGTTGCACGGGGGATATTTTGGGCACATAGCTGAAAATGGCTTGTAGTCTAAGTTGAAAACAACTGCCAACTATTCCCATCGTCTCGCCAATTGTGCAGCAAAAATTAAGTAAAAAATAGCGTAGCGTGTAAGGAGGATTTGAGGATAATCAAGATCGTCAAATCCTTCTTCACTAATGCTATAAATATTTTCCATGATAGATGAAAACTGACTTGGAATCCTTAGAAGTATGCCAAAAGTGGCAACTACCAACAGCAATTAAAGGTGCTGGAATAGGTTTGCGATCGCGCCATTATCAAGATATCATTACGAAGAAACCAGAAGTAAATTGGTTTGAGGTGATATCAGATAACTATTTCTGTGCAGGTGGTTTGCCATTATTCTATTTAGAAAAGATTCGCCAGGACTATCCCATTAGCTTACATGGGGTAGGAATGTCTCTGGGTTCAACAGACCCATTGAATTTAGATTATTTAACTCGCTTAAAAAAATTAGCAGCAAGAGTTGAACCAGATTTGATTTCCGATCATCTATCTTGGATATCGGTTAACGGTCACTATCTGAATGATTTGATTCCTCTGATTTATACAGAAAAGGTAATGGAACATGTGGCCGATCGCATCTTGCAAGTACAGGAATTTTTAGGGAGGCAAATTCTGATTGAAAATCCTTCTCCCTATCTAAGTTTTACTGATGCAACTATGCCAGAATGGGAGTTTATCCAGGGATTAGTTAAAAAAGCTGATTGTTACTTGCTGCTAGATGTTAATAATATTTATGTTAATGCGGTAAATAATGGTTTTGATCCCCTGAAGTATCTGGATAATATCCCAAAAGCCCGAGTGAAAGAGATGCACTTAGCGGGTTACGAGGAACGGGAAAATTATCTATTGGATACTCACGGTTATCCCGTGCATCCGCCAGTTTGGGAATTATATCAAGCTGCATTAGCAAGGTTTGGTGCTGTACCGACTTCGATCGAGTGGGATGCTGATATTCCCAGTTGGGAAGTATTAATGGCCGAAGCTTTTAAGGCGGAGAAGTTATTAAAAGAGGTGGCCTAATGGATGCGATCGGGCTGCAAAATTTATTTTACCGGGCTGTATACGAAAGAGACAGTGCTAGCATAGAGGAATTAAGCAAACATATCAAGGCACCCCAGAATTTAACAGCGGCAGAAAGTATAGCAGTTTACCGAGGTAACGCGATCGGTAATCTGAGTAAAACATTAATGTCAACTTACCCAGTTTGCTGTCAGTTGGTGGGGGAAAAGTTTTTTGAGGCCACGGCAGTCAAATATATCGATCGGTTTCCTTGCTTGTCACCAGACTTAGGAGATTATGGGGAACAGTTTCCCGATTTTCTAGCTAACTTTGAACCAGTAGCGAATTTACCATATTTGCCAGATGTGGCCCGTTTAGAGTGGCATTGGCATCGAGTTTTTTGTGGTGAGGATACAAGGGAGTTAGATTTCCAGAGATTGGGTGAAGTTCCCCAGGAAAAATGGGGAGAGTTAATTTTCTATTTACCGAAAAATGCGGTGCTGATCGAGTCCGCTTATCCTATCCATCGGATTTGGCAAGTTAATCAATCTGATTATCAAGGTGATGAGGTGGTGAGTTTAGAGTCGGGTGGGATAAAAATATTTTTGTGGCGAAAGGATTATGATATGCGCATTGATTTACCAAACGATCGGGAATGGGAGTTGCTGAAAGCTTTTCAAACCCATTATGCCTTTGAAGTGGTTTGTGAAAAACTGGCAGGTATAGTTGATGTGGGTTCTTTGTTGCCATTGTTTGTGCAACGAGGGTGGATTGATGATTTCCGTTTGTAGTAAGCACTTTCGTGCTTCGGAGTTCGTAGTAAGCACTTTAGTGCTTCGGGGTTCGTAGTAAGCACTTTAGTGCTTCGGGGTTCGTAGTAGTGCTTCGGGGTTCGTAGTAAGCACTTTAGTGCTTCCCAATGGAAAATAGGGAATGGAGATGAATCAATAAATCTACCTTTGACAATTGTGAATTCACAATGAGTTAATTGACAGCAAAAAGCAATCGATCGCATCCGCTCATCTGTCCGCATCTAAACTTGATAAGAATGAGATTGGTTTTTCACATACTCTTCAATCGCGGATTGCAGAGTGAAGCGCGATGCTTTATTGTCCGTAACTTTGGCAATTAAACAACGTTTGTTCAAAGACTGTACTGCCTTCAGGAAATCGGAGTCTGAAAAGGGTAAATCTGTCGGTTTGCGAGCAATATCTACCGCCGCCTCTTGGGTTGCCAACCACTGCATTACTAATTTCTCCGACTCGGACAAGCGTCGATAATGTGCTGATAATATCGGTTCTAAATCTCCTAAGAACAGACTTGGATAGGATAGGAATTGGGCGACGCTACCGTTAAATAATTCGAGGATCGTATTAGCAATTATACCAATTATACTTAACCATAAAGGATTACCGCCGTACAGTTGGATTAATTCTAACCATTTATCTTCATCAGCTGGGGGGGCGACATGAAGGCTAGGATGTATACCTGATAAGGGTTACAGCCTTCTTGCCTCGTGCATAATAGATCTTCTTTTCTGGACTTAACTTCATTAATTCATCTACAATATCAGCATAAAAATCTACGGATTTAAGCCAATCTTTGCCTCTGGAACCTATATAAAATGCGCTGTGACGTCTTTCACGGCGTCCTGCTTCTTTTACACGACCAACATAACAAGTAACACCTTTTTGTTTGATTTCTTCTCCCATTACAATTGAGCTGGTGTAAGCAATTGTAATTAACAGGATTAAAACTACTAAGCGATCGCCAGTTAATCCAGTTCTTTCAATATTGTATCCACCTAAAGTCTCTAAACATTTCCTCAATTCCAAAACGGTTTTCATAAGCTTTTAAGGCCAACTCTAAAGTGACAAAGTTAGTAATAATAAACCATCCCTCTTCTGCCTGCCATCCTCTATACTTTCGTTTCCATTTACAAGCAATGTTAGCTCCTTGAAAGCCTTTGGTTTTGGTGATTTTTACACCCTTTAAATATAACGACATTCCCGGATATAATCCTACATCTCTTAATTTTTTCCAAACATCAGAGGAGATTTCAATATATTCATTTTTCCTCAAACGTAGACAGAAGTATACTTTTAGGCTAGATAACCACGAAGCTAAATCTACATTGCAGAATTCCCGATCGCCCAAAACAACGACTTGATAATTGCTAAGTAAATCCAATACCTTATAGAGAACTTGTTGTTGCTCTGATAAATTACTGCTTCCTTTTTTATTCAATAGTTCAAAATAAATTGGTATTGCTCGATTTTGATAATGAAAACTCACCATTAATAAATTTATACAACCCCATTTTGTCCTATCTATAATTACTTCAACGACCTGTTTATTATCGAAAAATATCAACAATAATTGACTTAAGATCGGAAACCCGATCGTTTCTAAATTTAATGCTGGCAAAGATAAAAAGCGTTGAAGTTTTTTTCGGCGACTTTCAAACTTAATTGGCTGTGGAAATAAATTGGCAAGTTCTTCTAATCGCACCCAGCGATGCTCAGAGATTAAAGAAATCAAAATGATCGACATATAATATTGAGGTTTAGTTAAATGTTTGACGATGTGGTCTTGGTAAAAATCTGGGAGAACTTTCATAATTTTTAACCCTTATCTACTTTTCTAGTCTAGCAAGTCCATCTTTTTTTGTCAACATCGTCTCAACACCTTATCCTGTAAGGTTTTCAGCTTGCATGTCGCCCCCCCAGCTTCATCAGTTAATCCTCTTGCCGAACATATTTCCCGCGCCGACTCTCCCAAACCATTAAGTTGTAAGGTGCGACAGGGCAGGTTTCTGCTTATTAGACTATTCTGGTGGGTTTTTCCCAACTCAGCACTAGCAAGCAACTGTTGTGGGGTAAGGTTGCTATTTGCTTGCAGAACGTACTGTAATTTTCATGGTTGGGCAGATATGTACCAGCTAACTCTCCACTGAGAAATAGTTCTTGGAAGTCGTCGAGTACTATCAAAGAAGGGCGCGATCGCATATAATCAATGATTGATGGTAATGCCGGTTCTCGATCTTGGGAGAACAACTGCATTAAATTTGCTTCTAGGGAGTCTAACGCGATCCTGTTGGTACAGTTGCGCCAGATGACGCGATCGAATTTATCTTTGATTTGTTCGACGAGTTGCCGGGCGAGGGCTGTTTTGCCGATACCGGATAATCCGATGATGGTGACGATGCGGATATTTTCTGCTAATATCCATTGCTTGAGGGTGGTTAGTTCTGTGGTCCGGTCGTACAGGCGATCGCATTCCGGGGCCTCGGTGAGATCGTAGATCTTTTCCCGTTTAATGCTGTCTGGGTTGGTGGCGGTAGAGGACGATATGTTTTCGGCAGTTTCAGCAGAAGGCCAATTTTTACCACAGACATTAATGTTTCTTCCGAGATAATTATTCTGTACGTTATTGTAATTTGAAAACCTAGAGATATGGTAGCGTTCCATTGCAGCGCGGAAGTTTAATTTATTAACCTCTTCACCTAATTCTTGAGATCCCAGTTTGAATAAAGGGCCCGCAACTTTCTTGACGTTAGCTTCCGAACAGTGGTAGCGATCGGCAATTTCTCTGTATATTTGATTATCCCAAATCCCTGTTAACACATCTTGTTGCAGACTATTCAAGTGCTTGCCCGTTTTGGCCAACACTAACTCATCGACCCATTTCAAGACTTCTCGGACATCCATAGGCGATACATATGGTTTTGGCGTTGTATATTGATGGCATGATGGAGGGGCCAATTGTGCATTGGTAATTAAACCATGGTGGTTACTGGTCACTGGTGCGCGCTCGCCGGTCACTGGTGCGCGCTCGCCGGTCATTCATCATCTCGTCCTTGTGCAACGCCTTTGGATATGATACCACTTTTTTCCTCCAACAAACAAACTATCCAGTCGCAGATGAATAAATCAATCTACCTTTCACAATTGTCAATTCACAATTCCCTAACCTACAGCAAAATCTGTAAACTTCCTGAGATAGGGTGCATTATAGGCAATAACAATATCTTGCGGAGGTACGCCCCGTTCGACTAAGACGTTGGCAATACCCACCTCTGTGCCATCATTCTGAATCCAAATCCGATCGCCTTTAAGATCGATGTGAATAGTGCAACCATAAATACGACGGCGATTACTCCATCCTGCATGAACAAGCAGATAGCGGTCTCTTTCTGGATCTAATATGAGTTCTACCTCTACGTCACCATAGGCAGGTTTGTGACTGCTATATTCGGTGAGGAGCTCTAGGATCATCTCCCGATATTCATCTATTTTTGCCATTGCACAATTTCCTCATTAACTGGATCGAATACAATCAATTTTACTTGATACTCTTGGATAACCATTTGCACAAAACGACGCGCAAAGAAGGTATCGTAAATTTCAATAGAAATAGCTAAATACAAGACTATCTCTGGATCTTCAGCTTTGAGGGCCAAGCGATAGTTAAGGAACTGTCCCAGCACTGTGTGGAATTCTGAGATTCTGGAAGGATTAAGAAAACTTTTTATTTCAACGGCAATTTTTTCTTCGTTTTTCTCTGCTGCCAGGAGTATTTCTGCACCCAAATCGATGTAAAATTCAACTTCAGCAAAATTAATGTAAAGAGGATCGTTGGTGATACTCCATCCTTCTTTCTCCAAGGCTAATTTTACTGTTTCATGAAAAGTATCCTTTGCTGCCACGGTTTGTCTATACCTTATTTTTGGGAATTACACTGATATCAACCAACTTTGAGGAAATGTCCACAACGATTAATCGGAAATAACCTATTTGTCTAGCTTGGGTTGGAGGGGCGATACTGCTGCCCAGTTACGGCGCGATCGCCCTCCAGTTCTAGGCGCTTTCGCGCCTAGTCAGCACTTTAGTGCTGACTACGAACCCGGATCGTATTCTGCCGCTGACATCACCCGCCATCCCCGATCGCCCTCTAGTTCCAGGACTAGCTGATGATACTTTAACAAGCTAGCACGGTGACCGACACTAATATATGTTGTCGCCGACTCTTGCAGTTGCTGGTATAGTGAGGCTTCGTTTTGCAAATCCAGTGCGCTTGTCGCTTCATCCAAAATAGCATAGTCGGGTTTTGTCAGCAGCAGTCGTGCGAAGGCCAGGCGCTGTTGTTCGCCTAAGGAAAGTACGTCATCCCAGTCTAACTCGGTATCAAATCCTCCCAATCTTTCTGCTAAGTCTGCCAAGTTCACTCGTTCTAAGACTGCTTGCAGTTCGACGTCCGGGAGAGTGCGATCGGTTTGAGGGTAAAGCAGTTGGTCCCGCAGGGTACCTAAGATCATGTAAGGGCGCTGGGGCAAAAATAGGATTTCATCTAAGGGGGGTCGCACTAACAGTCCCGTCCCACTGTTCCATAAACCCGCGATCGCCCGCAGCAAGGAACTCTTACCGACACCACTGTGACCGACGATCAACATTCCCGTGCCAAAGGGCACCTCCACCGACAGGTCTGCAACTAGAGTCTTGTGGTTCGGCGTTTCTAGGGTTATATGTTCCAGGGACAACTGAGAATCTTCTCGCAGGTCTATTGTCCTCTCTATCTGCTTCCTTGCTGTTTGTGCTTCCAGGGTATCTGTGAACACTGATAACCGATTTATCCCGGCAGCAAAGGCACTTATTTGTTCAAACTGACTGACTACGATCGATAGGGCCCCTAATACCTGAGAGAAGGCAAAACCTGCTTGACTTATCGCCCCAAAATCTATTTCCCCGGCAAAGTACATGGGGGCTACTACTACTGATGGTAATATGATGATAAAATAGTCGTAGGCTGTGGTGAAAAAATCTAGATTTCGCTGCCAACCGATCAGGGCGTTAAAGTTGCCGATCACTTCGGTAAATCTCGCTTTTAACTGCATTCCTTCCTGTTCTTCTCCCCGATAGAAGGCGATCGCCTCTGCATGATCGCGCACGTGAACTAACCCATAGCGAAAGTCGGCTTCTCGGCGCAACTGATTGAAGTTTAGGCCGATCAGTCTGCGACCAAACAAAACCGTTACTACCGTGCCCAAGATAGAATAACCCACCAGGACTACAGTCAGGGGAATAGAAATGGACCAGAGAATTCCGGTAAAGGAAATCAGATTTATGAGCGAACTCAGAATTACCAATAAAAATCCCAGACTCGTGACGGTAAAGGATCTTATATCCTGAGATATGCGCTGGTCTGGGTTGTCAATGGTCTTAGTGGCATTAATTTCATAATAGGCTCTATTTTGCAGGTATTTGTTCAGGAAACTTTTGGTGAGCCATTCTCGCCAGTATAGCCCTAGCTTGTCTCGGGTATAGCGGTAAATTACCACGATCGGTGTCCCCACTACGAACACCCCTGCATAGATAAACAAATATTTCCAAAATTCTTCTGGGTTTTTCTCGACTAGGGCGTTTTGGAATATGCGACCGACGAAGCTAATTAACACGTTCAGTCCGCTGACTGATAAGGACAGCAGCAGCAACAGCGCTAGTATACCCCGCGCACCCCATTTTTCCTCTGAAAACCAGTATGGTTTGGCGATCGCCAAAAACTTCTTCCACAATTGCCAGTCAAATTTATTCATACTTGCTTTCGGTAATTGGTTTGTAGTAAGCACTAAAGTGCTTGCGGGGTTTGTAGTAAGCACTTTAGTGCTTGCGGGGTTTGTAGTAAGCACTTCAGCGCTTCAAAATATCCTTTGACACAGAGTTAAGATTGTACCACTCCTGTCAAGGTATATTTTCGCCAGGTCCGATAGGCAACATCAGCTGTCATGGGACTGGGTGAGGGCATATCTAGGGGGGGGGTATTCTTCTAATTATAAGTTTACAATATTCAATATAACTTAACGTCAGCCTGACCGGATGAAAAATATTTTTGCCAATCTGTTTTCGAGAGCCACGTTCCCAAGCAGAGCCGTGGGAACGAGGGGGCGTAGAATTGAGACCAAGTCACCCTCGGAAATCGCCATCATGCGCATTGCCGGGAAGATCGTAGCAACGGTACTCCAGGAAATCTCGGAAATTGCCAGACCGGGAATGACTACCGCTGACTTGGATGCCTATGCGGAAAAGCGCATCAGGGAAATGGGTGCTACCCCTAGCTTTAAAGGTTACCACGGTTTCCCGGCTTCCATCTGCGTCTGCGTGAACAATCAAGTGGTCCATGGTCTCCCTTCTCCAAAGAAGGTACTGCGTTCTGGAGACCTGTTAAAAGTAGATACGGGTGCTTGCTATCAAGGCTTTCACGGAGATTCCTGCATTACTATTGCTGTGGGTAAGGTCAAACCAGCAGCACTTAAACTGATGCGGGTGGCTCAAGAAGCTCTCTCACGAGGCATTGAACAGGTAAAAGCAGATAATCATCTGCTGGATATCGCTGGCGCGATCGAGGACTATGTCCGGGCTCATGGCTTTTCTGTGGTAGAAAATTTCACAGGTCATGGTGTGGGTCGCAATCTCCATGAAGAACCGGCTGTATTTCATTTCCGCACCCGCGCCCTACCTAATGTTAAACTCCGACCGGGCATGACTCTGGCGATCGAACCTATTGTCAATGCTGGTTCTAAGTTTACTCGGGTTTTGCCAGACCGCTGGACTGTGGAAACTATGGATAATAAGTTGTCCGCTCAATTTGAACATACCGTGTTAGTGACGGCCCCAGGCCTGCCCTGTGAGATCTTGACCGATCGCTCCCCAGTGGGGAAGCACGAGCGCCTCAAGCAGTGTGCAGGGACAGCTCTGCGTGCAGTCCGCCTAGTCGAGTGCGGAGAGGAGAGCACTGGTGAAGCCGTGACTGATGACTGGTAACCTCTGGGCAGGGGATCCGCCCACCCTACAAGCTACGCTACTAACCACTAACAAATGACAGATTTAGCTTTTACCCCAGCTTTAGAACAAGCGCGTCTAGTTCGCAGAAAAGAAGTGTCGCCAGTGGATTTGGTGGAACTTTACTTGCAACGCATCCAGCAGCTGGATGGCAAGCTGGGTGCATATGTGACTGTAATGGCAGAACAGGCGATCGCGGATGCTCGCGCTAAAAGCGAGATTGTAACTCAAAACTCCTCCGATTTTTCCGGAACAGTACTGCCACCTTTCTTTGGGGTGCCGATCGGGATTAAAGATATGATACCGGTTGCAGGTGTACCTTGCAGCTACGGGGTACGAGCATTAATGGACGAAAAACCAGCAAGCTACGATTGGGGAATAGTCACGCGCCTGCGGCAAGCGGGATTTATTATTCTGGGGAAAACGGCGACTTCTCAAGTGGGGACCCTACCTTTTACTGAACCCCCAGGCTTCCCTCCGACTCGCAATCCCTGGCATGCTGATTATACTTCCGGTGGCTCCAGTGGTGGCTCGGCGACAGCGGTTGCCGCTGGACTTTGCCCGATCGCCCATGGTTCTGATGGCGGTGGTTCCATTCGCATTCCCGCTGCTTGCTGTGGTTTAGTAGGTTTGAAACCCTCTCGCGGTCGGGTTTCTCATGCACCTGTGGGGGATAGTCTCAGCGGTATTGCCATCGCCGGTCCGATCGCCCGCACTGTTGCTGATGCGGCAGCGATGCTAGATGCGATCGCGGGCTACGTGACTGGGGACCCCTATTGGTTACCCGATCCGGAAATTGCTTTCGCCGAAGCTGCCCGTTCGACCGTAGGATCTTTGCGCATTGCCTTTAGCACTACTATACCACCTATCGGGGAGGCATCTAGTGACTACTCCCAGGCAGTCTTGTCAACTGCCAGACTGCTGGCAGATATGGGTCACGCGGTTACAATGGATTGTCCTGATTTTAGTGAATTGATTGCTCCTTTTACTAGGGTTTGGCAGTCTGCGATTGCTGCTGCCAGTATTCCCGGGGAATGGCTAGACGATCCGGTTAATTGTTGGCTGTTGGAACAAACTTGTGATGCTGGAGAGTACCTACAGGCCGTATCGAAGATGCAGTCTGTGGCCCGATCGATCGTGGCTTTTTTCGATGATGTGGATGTGTTGGTTTTACCCGTGTATCTGCATGGGCCGATGAAAATTGGCGAGTGGGGGGCCTTCAGTCCCGAAGAAATTATCCAACGGGTAATTAATTGGATCGCCCCCTGTCCCCCCTTTAATGCTACTGGACAACCTGCTATCACTATTCCCGTTGGTTTGGACTCCAATGGTTTACCCATTGGAGTCCAATTAGTGGGACGCCCCGCTGCGGAAACTACTATTATCTCTTTGGCAGCCCAAATTGAAGCTGCTCAACCTTGGCCAGATCGCCCAAGTTCGCAAAAGGTTTCGTAGTAAAGACTTTAGTCTTTACTTGCTTGCTCATCTAATTATATCAGATCCGTCAATCACGACCACAGTAAAAAGGGGATATGTGCAATTACCCGGATTTGATATCAAGGGTTCAATCACGCCTAAACCTCATTCTCTTGCCACCTGTTCGGCTAAAGAATGAGGTTTAGGGGTGAGGGCAGGGTAGCTTCCTACCAACGGGTTTTGACCGCATTGCTAGCCCTCCTGGCGTCGGGCCTCGCAGCGGAGGAGGCCCGGAGTGTGCTAACGGGGGGGATCCGCTAGTGTTGACTCTACAATAGCGGTCAAAGAGCCCCCCAGGGCCTCACAACGGCGTTACCGTAACTAAATCAAATCAGGAGCACCAATAAGCTCATCAGAACCAGAATTAATTCCCCACAAAACTGCCAACGCTTGCTTAGAAGCCGTGACCTCAATGACAGTACCCAAATTGCCAGGAAGAGGGGTCATTTGTAAATCAGCAAAACTCAAACCTCCTTCTAACTGGATAGAGTCCGTGCCATCCTCAAAGTCGCGGATGGATTCCCACCCCTGTCCTGGGGTCAAGACAAAAGTATCCGCACCCTTACCCCCCTTGAGGATATCCTTTCCACCACCCCCGATGAGCATATCATCTCCATCACCCCCGATGGGCATATCATCTCCATCGCCCCCGTTGAGGATATCGTGACCCTTACCCCCCTTGAGGATGTCTTCTCCGGAATCCCCGATGGGGATATCTTTTATTTCAGTGCCCTGGAGCATGTCGTCTTCGGAAGTGCCCGTGATGGGGTAGGGGGGCAATACCTCAATCTCAAATTTATCTTTTACGGAACGTCCCGTCTTATCTGATACCGTTACCGTCACGTCAAAACTGCCATCAGTAGTAGGAGTGCCGCCGATCAACCCACTACTGGAGTTAATGGTTAAACCCTCTGGCAAACCACTGGCGTTGTAGCTATTAATGTTGTTGTTGATGTCGCCGAAGTTATCGCTTACATTGAAGCTGAATTCCTCACCGACATTAGCCTCCTGGTCGTCAATTTGAGTTTCCAGATAGGGAGGGTTATGGAATGAACTGAATGGCACATTGATACTGTTGGGGATCGTACCCCTCAAGGAGTTGTTATACAGGTAGAGCATCCACAACTTGAGGTCGCCTAACTCGGAGGGGATCGTACCGCTCAAGGAGTTGTCTTGAAGATGGAGCCCAATCAAATTACTGAGCTCGCCTAACTTCGAGGGGATCGTACCGCTCAAGGAGTTGTCGTTCAGATGGAGATCAATCAAATTACTGAGGTCGCCTAACTTCGAGGGGATCGTACCGCTCAAGTCGTTGTCGTTCAGCTGGAGCCTACTCAAATTACTGAGCTCGCCTAACTCGGAGGGGATCGTACCGCTCAAGTCGTTGTCGTTCAGCTCGAGCGTTTGCAATTCGCTGAGGGAGCCTAACTCGGAGGGGATCGTACCGCTCAAGGCGTTGTCGCTCATTTTAACCAACTTACGCCACACCCTGCTCCACTCGGTATTGTCCAAATCGATTTCCGTCACCCTCGATCCCCTTACCGTCACCCCATGCCACTTTCCAACAACAGAAGCAGGGGGGGGAGTTTCGCTGCTGACATCCCAGGAAGCATTCCTCCAATTAGAAGTACTGTTATAGAAAGCCTTCAGAGCTGCATAATCATTTGCATCGAGAGTCGGTTCAACAACGCTAATATAAAATTCATCTTGTGCATCCCCTCGTGCATCCCCTGCCTTTACCGTCACGCGAAAATTGCCCGACTCAGTAGGAGTGCCGCCGATCAACCCACTACTGGAGTTAATGGTTAAACCCTCTGGCAAACCACTGGCGTTGTAGCTATTAATGTTGTTGTTGATGTCGCCGAAGTTATCGCTTACATTGAAGCTGAATTCCTCACCGACATTAGCCTCCTGGTCGTCAATTTGAGTTTCCAGATAGGGAGGGTTATGGAATGAACTGAATGGCACATTGATACTGTTGGGGATCGTACCCCTCAAGGAGTTGTTATACAGGTAGAGCATCCACAACTTGAGGTCGCCTAACTCGGAGGGGATCGTACCGCTCAAGGAGTTGTCTTGAAGATGGAGCCCAATCAAATTACTGAGCTCGCCTAACTTCGAGGGGATCGTACCGCTCAAGGAGTTGTCGTTCAGATGGAGATCAATCAAATTACTGAGGTCGCCTAACTTCGAGGGGATCGTACCGCTCAAGTCGTTGTCGTTCAGCTGGAGCCTACTCAAATTACTGAGCTCGCCTAACTCGGAGGGGATCGTACCGCTCAAGTCGTTGTCGTTCAGCTCGAGCGTTTGCAATTCGCTGAGGGAGCCTAACTCGGAGGGGATCGTACCGCTCAAGGCGTTGTCGCTCATTTTAACCAACTTACGCCACACCCTGCTCCACTCGGTATTGTCCAAATCGATTTCCGTCACCCTCGATCCCCTTACCGTCACCCCATGCCACTTTCCAACAACAGAAGCAGGGGGGGGAGTTTCGCTGCTGACATCCCAGGAAGCATTCCTCCAATTAGAAGTACTGTTATAGAAAGCCTTCAGGGCTGCATAATCATTTGCATCGAGAGTCGGTTCAACGTCAATATTAAATTCATCTTCTACCACGCCTCCCGCCGTATCCTCAACCGTTACCGTCACGCGAAAATTGCCCGACTCAGTAGGAGTGCCGCCGATCAACCCACTACTGGAGTCAATGGTTAAACCCTCTGGCAAACCCTCGGCGCTGTAGCTATCAATGTCCTCGTTCATGTCGCCGAAGTTCTCACTTACATTGAGGTTGAATTCCTCACCGGAAACAATCTCGACGTCGGAAATTGGAGTTACCACATAGGGAGCATTCGGTATACGTAGACTAGGCATTTCTTATCTCCTTAAAAAAGTTCTTATGGCCAGCAATCAAGATATTTATCCGCTGACGGAATCTTAACACATGAAACTCAGGTCCAGAATAGCAAGGCGTAGACTGGTACTGGCCAAACTGCAAGCGAGCCACTACCCTTATAGACTACATCACACTCTTTTCCTGTTCCTGACGATGTTGTCAAAAATCTCCGTTCGTAGTTCGTAATTGATACCACAAGGAGCTGAAGAGGCCCACCCAGTAAGGGCTATAGCCTTTCCCCCCCTCATGATTTTCTCTTCTAACGCTGTTTGAATTAGATGGTCCCATTAGAGCCAGTTAATGTTGCCAGGATTTGGTATCCAGCCATAACGACTTATTTCCATCGTAACCTTATCTACCCTCAATTGTTGCTAATAATCATTAACAAATAATTAAATTTTGACATCTGGTATGCCAACTCAGTAGCTAGCCACGTAGAGCCGCTTTCATGCTGATAGCATTTGCTACTAGCATGAAAGCAATATCGAAGGCAGTACCGGTCTTTCTATGTCTATCTGCCGGTTCTGACGCTGCCGGGGCACCTCTTCCATCTTTATTAAAAAGAACTACAAAAAGGTGCCCGCACCTTGAAGCCTCTCCACAGGACCCCTAACCACCGGTCCTCAACCAGCTAAACATAGCCCGCAACTCCTTACCCACCTCTTCTATAAGATGTTCCGCTTCCTGACGGCGCATAGAGGTAAAACCTGGTTTTCCAGCTTGATTTTCCAGAACGAACTCCCGGGCGAACTGGCCAGATTGAATTTCCGAGAGAATCTTGCGCATTTCCGCGCGAGTTTCATCAGTAACGATGCGGGGGCCGCGAGTGTAATCACCATACTCAGCCGTATTAGAGATACTATCGCGCATCTTGGCCAATCCCCCTTCCACGACCAAATCCACAATCAGCTTCACCTCATGGAGACATTCAAAATAGGCCAACTCCGGCTGATAGCCAGCGGCCACTAGGGTTTCAAAGCCTGCCTTGATTAAAGCACTCAAGCCGCCGCAAAGGACCGCCTGTTCCCCAAACAAATCTGTTTCCGTTTCTTCGCGGAAAGTCGTTTCCAGGATGCCACCGCGAGTGCCGCCGATGCCCTTAGCATAAGCCATAGCCATATCTCGTGCTTGTCCCGTGGCATCCCGATCAACAGCAAACAGACAGGGAACCCCTTCACCCTGTTCGTAGGTGCGGCGCACCAGATGACCGGGGCCCTTCGGTGCCACCATGATTACATCCACCTCGGGTGGGGGAACCACCTGACCAAAATGAATATTAAACCCGTGGGCAAAGGCCAGGGTCTTACCTGCCGTCAGATGGGGGGAAATTTCGTTAGTATAGACTGTCTTTTGCACCTCATCGGGCAACAGGATCGTCATCAAGTCAGCTGCTGCCGCAGCCTCGGCCACTGCCAGGACTTTTAAGCCTGCTGCTTCCGCCTTGGCCTGAGATTTACTACCCGGATATAGTCCCACCATGACATCCATCCCACTGTCTTTCAGATTCAGGGCATGGGCATGTCCTTGGGAACCATAACCAATTATGGCAATTTTTTTCTTAGCTAACAACTCCAAGTTAGCATCAGCATCATAGTACATACGAGCCATAGGCCCCTCTCCTGAGATTTGACTTTCTCTTAATTTTGTGGCAGCTAATGATTGTAGCAAAATAAGGGATAACCTCAAAAGACCCAAAACCAATGACTGACAGTCAACAGCTGTATGAAGGCAAAGCCAAGATCCTATATAGGACCGAGGATCCAGAGATTCTCCTGGCCTACTTTAAGGACGACGCCACCGCCTTTAACGCCCAAAAGCGGGGGACGATCGCCGGTAAAGGAGAAATCAACTGCGGCATTTCCAGCCAGCTATTTAGTCTGCTAGCAGCCCAAGGCATCCAGACTCATTATCTAGACAGGCCGACCCCCAACTCAATGCGCATCCGCGCCTTGCAGATCCTGCCAGTAGAAGTAATCCTGCGCAACATAGCAGCTGGCAGCCTCTGCAAGCAGACAGGATTACCTTTGGGGATGAAGCTCGATCAGCCGCTGGTAGAATACTGCTATAAAAACGATGCTTTGGGAGACCCGTTGTTGACGCGCGATCGGCTATTATTGCTGGAACTGGCAACACCAGATCAATTAGAGGAGATCCGTCGGTTATCATTGCAGATCAATTCATACCTGTCAAAATTTTTCGCCTCGTGCGGTCTAACTCTAGTAGACTTCAAACTAGAATTTGGTCTAGATAAACAGCAGCAATTGCTGTTGGCAGATGAAATCAGCCCTGACACCTGTCGTTTGTGGGATAATAGCACCACAGACCCGAACCAGCGAGTAATGGATAAAGACCGGTTCCGCCAGGATTTGCCAAATGTAGAGGCAGCATATCAGCAGGTTCTCCAAAGAGTTTTGGCTACCACACACGCTCCGGGAACCCTCCGCTGCGCTGCCCCGCTCGATTTTTCCGGCACGGTGGGAGATGCTGGAGTAAAGTGAGGCAGTAAAATGACTTGAGTCGTCAGACTATCAAATGCGGTGTGGGTATAAACGTGAAAACAATGCGCTTTTCTCCCTTATTATTAGCAATAGTTACTGCCTCAGCTACAGTAGGGTACGGTGGCGTAAACTCCGACGCCTGGGGACAAACCCCCGAGCAGGATTTAACTGTCAAGGTTCGTAGTAAGCACTTTAGTGCTTACTACCTTGAGGCCAAAGCATTGTTGTCGTTCTCAGGCGGGAAAGTGGGGCAAAGACCTGCTGATTTTTCCGGAACGGTAGGACAAGCAGAACCGCGAGTCCTAGTGGCAGAATTAGCAGTACGGGGGGTACAAGGGGAACTGGAAGATGAAGTATACCAGGTAATTAGCACTCGACCGGGACGGACCACCACCCGCAGCCAGCTGCAAGCAGATATTAACGCCATCTTCGCTACAGGATTTTTTGCCAACGTGCAAGCAATACCGACAGATACCCCCTTGGGAGTGCGGGTGACTTTTGTAGTACACCGTAACCCCGTGCTCAGACAAGTGCGAGTGGCAGCAAATCAAGGTGAAGTGCCGTCGGTGCTGGGACCAGAGGTAGTTGAGGAGATTTTTAGCTCTCAATACGGTTCGATATTGAATCTGGGACAGCTACAGGAAGGGATCGAAAGCTTAAACCAAAGATATCAAGACCGGGGTTATGTCTTAGCTCAGGTAATTGGCTCTCCCCAGGTGGCAGCTGATGGTACGGTCACCCTGATCGTAACGGAAGGGGTGATAGAGGATATTCAAATCAGTTTCCTGAACCGAGATGGAGAAGCTACTGATGAAGAGGGCCAACCGATCGCGGGCAAGACGCGGGAATTTATTATCACCCGGGAGTTGCAACTAGAGCCGGGAAAACTGTTTAATAGCGATCGGGTGGAGGCGGATTTACAGCGGGTGTTTGGTTTAGGGATTTTTGAAGATGTGTTTATTGAATTAAATCCCGGAGTTGACCCCTCCAAGGTGGTGGTGGTGCTGAACGTGCAGGAGGGGAATGCAGGATCGATCGCGGCAGGTGCGGGGATTAGTTCTGCTAGCGGGTTGTTTGGTTCGGTCAGCTATCAGGAGAACAACCTGGGGGGCAATAACCAGACCCTGGGGGCCGAGACCCAGGTAGGCACCCGGGAGTTGCTGTTCGACCTCAACTTTACAGACCCCTGGATCGCAGGAGACCCACAGCGCACCTCTTATACGGCAAATCTGTTCCGACGCCAGTCCATTTCCCTGGTTTTTGATGGAGAGAAAAATGAGATCGAACTGGATAATGGCGATCGCCCCCGGGTGCTGCGGTTAGGAGGGGGAATAAGCATAACCCGTCCCCTGGGCCCCGATCCCCTGAACTCGGAGTGGCGCGGGTCTTTAGGGTTGCAGTATCAACGGGTTTCCATTCGCGATCGGGACGGAGATCTAGAGCCCGAAAGCGAAGACGGGGAACTCTTATCCTTCAGCGACGATGGCAAAGATGACCTGGTGCTGCTGCAATTGGGGGTGGTGCGCGATCGGCGCAATGACAATATTCAGCCCACTAGCGGTTCTCTGACCAGATTGAGCATGGAACAGTCGGTCCCGATCGGCTTGGGCAATATTTTTCTTAATCGCCTCCGGGCTAGCCATAGCTACTACATCCCCGTTAAGATTACCAACTTCACTGAAGGACCCCAAGCTCTAGCTTTTAATTTCCAAGCTGGAGCTGCGATCGGGGATTTACCCCCCTACGAAGCCTTTGTTCTGGGGGGTAGTAATTCCGTGCGGGGCTTTGCAGAAGGGGATTTGGGCAGCGGTCGCTATTTTATCCAAGGCACAGCCGAATATCGCTTCCCCATCTTCTCCGTCGTCGGTGGGGCCCTATTCTTGGATGTGGGCAGCAACCTGGGCTCTGGCGGTAACGTTCCGGGGGAACCATCAGAGATTCGAGACCTGCCGGGTATTGGCGCTGGCATCGGTCTCGGGGTGCGCATTCAATCTCCTTTAGGACCAATTCGGGTAGACTTTGGCTTCAGTACCGACGGAGAGAGCCGCCTACACTTTGGCATCGGAGAAAGATTCTGACAATGGTGAATTGAGAATGGCGAAGGGTGGTAGCTTGACTCCCGAGCAAATTTACTCGGTTCTGGAGGAAACCGCCGTTGATATGGGGACTCCGGGGTACGATCGTGATAGTGGGTTTGGTTTGATTGATGCGAATGCAGCAGTTGATCGTGTAATCACTCATGTAGTCGAAGCTGAGACTGGCGAAGTAAACGAGATTACAGGTAGTAATGGCAGGGAAGCATTAACGGGAACTCCAGAGCCCGATCGCATAACAGGGGGAATCGTGTCGTGTCCAGAGACGCCCACCCCCAGGGTGGGCGCTCTCGGACACGATCTGGACATGCTTACTGGTGGCGGAGGTAGTGATGAATTCATGTACCATCGGTTACGGGATAGAGGCGATATAATCACAGGTGAAGATTTTATCAATCTTTTGCTGGTGGTTGCGGGGTCGATGCTGTGGCTATGAATGAGTAGGCAACTTTGTCTTCTAGCGCAGCACCGCGAAATATTACCAGTAGGCCTCAGACGATGTCACTTGACACGGGTGATTTAATATAGTATCACTCGTGTCAAGTGACATTAGGGATGTTTTCAGCCAATTTCAAGCTCTGGTAATCGATCTCCGATCGCCGATTTTTCGGTCGTTTCTGGGAGCACCCACCCTGTTGTGTCGTTTCCTGCGCACAACTTCGGTGGGTGCTCCGGAAACGAAAGTCCGTGGGCCGATCGCTGGTTTAGGTTTCTCTCAAGTAACAATTGATGATGATGCGAATGAGGGTGGTGATAATCATGCGGCGATGACGCTGGACATGATCGTGTCCAGAGATGCTTACCCTGGGGGTGGGCGCTCTCGGACACGATGGAGCAATTTGCAATTGACAATTTACAAATCTGAGACGCACCCGAATGCACAACTATTTTTTTCGACGCCTAGAGCGTCGGTCCATTAATAATACACGCTTCGCTGACATTTTCAAATATCTGTGAATCAACGAAAAATCAACATTTTCTCATCACCCCCTCACCCCCTCACCCCCTCACCCCTTTCACGGGGAGTTACTGAGGTTTGTAGTGAGGACAGAAGTCCTCACTACAAACCTCAGAAAAATCGGCAGATTTTTTGTTGCACATTTGGGATGATGGAAAAATCTGGTGTGGGACTGCATACTGGCGTCCTTACTAAGGTCAGGGTGCTACCAGCAGCAGTAGGAGAGGGGCGCTATTTTGTGCGGGTTGACCTGCCTGGAGCACCGGTAATACCTGCCCGGGTAGAGGCAGTAGTTTCCACAAGCCTGTCTACTGAACTGGGATGGAAAGATGCGCGCGTGCGGACAGTAGAACATCTCTTAGCAGCACTGGTAGCCCTGGGCGTGCATGATGCCCGGATTGAGATTGACGGTTCAGAACTGCCCCTACTGGATGGTTCCGCAGCTGAATGGGTAGAGGCGCTTGGCGCGTTCCCAGGCAGAGCCCGTTTCCGAGAGTGCCCACCCATGTCGTGCGCGGGAGCGACACGACAAGGTGGGCATCTCTGGAAACGGGCCAGGGAACGAGTAGGTTCCCTGGCAGAACCCTGGGCAGTCCAACGATTCGTGTCCGAGAGGCTTTCGTTTCCAGAGACGCCCACGACAGGGTGGGCGCTCTCGGAAACGACCCACCCATGTCGTTGCCGAGTAGGCGAACGACAGGGTGGGCGTCTCTGGACACGAAAGGCCCCCATTACCAAAATCACAGAACCAGTTTGGGTGCAGCGGGGTGACGCCTTTGTCTGTGCCATGCCAGCTAGCAAAACTCGTTTCACCTATGGAATTGACTTCTCACTGCCAGCCATTGGCAATCAGTGGCACAGCTGGTTCCCAGTCTCAGAGGACTTTGCTACCGAAATTGCACCGGCGAGGACTTTTGGTTTGGCAGATCAAATCCAGCAACTGCGCGAGCAAGGCTTAATCAAAGGTGGTACTCTGGATAATGCCTTAGTTTGTGGTGCCGACGGGTGGCTGAATCCGCCCTTGCGATTTGCCAATGAACCAGTGCGTCATAAACTTTTAGACTTAGTAGGGGATATGAGTTTGCTGGGAACCATTCCGGTGGCTCATTACCTGGCCTACAAAGCCAGCCATCAGCTGCATGTCCAACTTGCCCAAAAAATTTGCGCGAGTACGATGTCTCCCGGGTAGTGCGGTTACGATGTTTCCCGGGTAGTGCGACTAGCGCTCCCGGGAGACATCTCCCGACCGGGAGACATCTCCCGACTCGTAGGGCGGGCGAATCGCCTGCCACTGAGGTTTTCACTACAAACCTCAGAAAAATCGGAACATCGCCAATCAAAATTTACTTATGTCCACTTTAACCGAAGTTAATACATCCGATTTTTCCGGAACGTTATCTGTCAATAATCAGTCACCAGAGGATCCTGATGGGAAGGAAAAAACGGTCATCACCCTCGAAGAGATTACCAAACTCCTGCCCCACCGCTATCCTTTTTTGCTGGTAGACCGGATTATTGAATATGTACCGGGCCAAAAGGCTGTAGGGATTAAAAATGTTACCTGTAATGAACCCCATTTCCAGGGACATTTCCCAGAACGTCCAATCATGCCGGGAGTTCTGATTGTCGAAGCAATGGCCCAAGTAGGAGGCGTCTTACTGACTCAGCTTCCAGATTGTCCTGGAGGACTATCTATGTTAACTGGTATCGATAAAGCTAAGTTCCGGCGTCCGGTGGTGCCTGGGGACCAATTAGTGATAACGGCTCAATTGCTGGGTGTCAAGCGCCGTCGTTTCGGCAAAATGCAATGTCTGGCCCAAGTAGATGGTCAACGGGTGGCAGAAGGGGAATTGATGTTTTCGATCACGTAGGACCGGTAGCCTGTCGGTGCGCCAGCTCCCCGGGTAACGCCTCCTCCGCTGCGAGAATCGTGGATTGAAAAATAGGTCGATCGTTCATTGCTAATTGTTCCATTGTATAGTTCATTCTGATTAGCAATTAGCAATGGGAATATGGCCACACTGATTCATCCAACTGCTGCGATCCATCCTGGTGCCTCGCTGCATCCAACGGTGCAGGTGGCACCTTATGCTGTGATTGGAGAACATGCTGTAATTGGGGCTGGAACGACGATCGGGGCCCATGTAACGATCGATGGTTGGACGGAAATTGGAGAAGGTAACAAAATATTTCCGGGGGCGGCTATTGGTTTAGA
This sequence comes from Hormoscilla sp. GUM202, assembly GCA_005518205.2. GTDB lineage: Bacteria > Cyanobacteriota > Cyanobacteriia > Cyanobacteriales > Desertifilaceae > Hormoscilla. Next base: position 156,842 of record RFFC02000006.1, on the reverse strand, counting down.
ACCCCAAGACCTGAAATATGATGGGTCTCTCAGCTTGGTGAAAATTGGCGATCGCAACCGCATCCGCGAATACGTGACGATTAACCGGGCGACTCGGGCTGGGGAAATGACGGTAATCGGTAATGGCAATTTGCTGATGGCTTACGTCCACGTGGCCCATAATTGCGCGATCGCCGATGAGGTGGTGATTGCTAATTCTGTAGCCTTGGCAGGTCACGTGACAATTGAGTCCAGGGCGGTGATTGGTGGCATGTTGGGGATTCATCAATTCGTGCATATTGGCAGGATGGCAATGGTGGGGGGGATGAGTCGGATCGATCGGGATGTGCCACCCTATATGCTAGTGGAGGGGAATCCTTCCCGGGTGCGATCGCTGAATCTGGTGGGACTGAAACGGGCATGCGTGACTGCGGAAGAGTTGGGCCTGCTGAAAAAAGCCTGGAGAATTCTCTATCGTTCTGGTCTCACTTTGCGTCAAGCCCTAGAACAGCTAGAATTGCTACCAGATAGCGAACAATTACAATACCTGCGCCAGTTCATGCGATCGTCTCTTACTGAAGGCAGTCGCGGTCCCATTCCCGGAAAAAGATAAGGACTAAAGTCCTGACTACAAACATGAGGATATTTATCAGTACAGGAGAGGTGTCCGGGGATCTGCAAGGGGCCCTGTTGATAGAGGCGCTGAAACGCCAAGCTGTGGCATTGATGTCTGAGGGGTTTTTGCGAAGCATCCCGAAGACATCAAAAGAGTACAGAGTGGAGATTATCGCATTGGGGGGCGATCGCATGGCCTCTGCGGGTGCCCAGCTGTTAGGTAACACGACGGCCATTGGTTCTGTGGGCATTTGGGAATCTCTGCCTTATGTTTTGCCGACGTTTGTGCTACAGTGGAAGACTAAGCAATACCTGCGTCAAAATCCTCCCGATCTAGTGGTGTTGCTTGACTATCCTGGGCCTAATCTCAGTATTGGTGCTTTCTGTCGTCGCTATCTGCCCCAAGTACCCATAGTTTACTACATTGCGCCTCAGACTTGGGTATGGTCTGCACACGGCTACGCCTACCGGGAAACTGCGCAAATTGTTAAAATTACCGACTTACTATTAGCTATTTTCCCAGAAGAAGGGCGTTATTTTGCCGAACATGGGGCCAAGGTGACTTGGGTGGGTCATCCTTTAATAGATAGAATGGAAACATTTCCGTCTCGCAGTCAGGCCCGGACTGCTTTGGGAATTGACCCTGGAAAAAAGGCGATCGCCCTCATTCCTGCTTCCCGCCGCCAAGAGTTAAAATATTTGATGCCCGTGATGTTTGGTGCTGCGAAAATGATTCAATCCCAACTGACGGATGTTCAGTTTTGGATTCCTCTGTCTAGAGAAGAATTTAGAGAACCCATTCAACGAGCGATCGGCCATTACGGTCTTCAGGCTACGATTAGCAGTCAGACTGAAGAAGTATTGGCAGCAGCTGACTTGGCAATTACGAAGTCCGGTACTGTTAACTTAGAAATTGCTCTCTTGGATGTCCCCCAGGTAGTTATTTACCGCGTTAGTCCGATAACAGCTTTTATTGCTCGCAAATTGCTAAAATTTTCCATTCCTTTTATGTCCCCGCCTAACTTGGTGGATATGAAGCAAATTGTGCCAGAATTTCTCCAAGAGGAAGCTACTCCAGAGGCGATCGTTTCGGCAGGAATGGACTTGCTAGCTAACCCAGTCCGACAGCAAATGCTAGCAGACTATCAGCAAATGCGCCAGTCTTTGGGAGAACCGGGAGTGGCCGATCGGACGGCGATCGCCATCCTCGGACTGCTGTGATAATTTGCCATCTCTAAGTAGGTGTGCATTGGTAAACTGCTGAATGTAAAGTTTTGTAAAGTGGGAGTGAAAATGACTCTATCCCGGGAGCATCTCACTTTTGCATTTGTATTTGCGAATGGCAAATAGCTAATTGCGTATACGCAGTGCGCGCAGCGCTATGGCGAATTGAAAATGGAGCAATTCTGATTTTTCTGAGGTTTGTAGTGAGGACTACAAACCTCAGTATTTTCTCTTCTCAATTTTCAATTTTCAATTTTCAATTTTCAATTGCTCGAGAAGCAAAAGTGAGATGCACCCCTCTATCCCTCTCCCAGAAAGAGGTTCAGCTATGTTTACATTCCAACTTCACAAACTGCGAACTGGTACGTACATTTACCGTTCCGGAAAAATCGGAAACTGATAACTAGCACCTATTGGGCCTGGTACGTGCTTATTATCTCTTATGCGATCGCCTTTAGGAGAGTTTTCCATCATTTGACAAATTTTTCATCGGATAAAACCGTTTCGTTTCTGAAGAATATTGCCACGCCACCCCCTTTGGATCTAGGTTGCAACTCCATTCATCAAAATTGGCATTTAGTTTTCTCTTGCTGACCGTGCTGGAATGAACCTGCAACCGCTTTGCTAACTGAGATTGATTCAGGGGTAACTTGGCAATTTCCTGATTTTTATCCCGGATCTCTTCACCAGAATCTTTGGGCCGATCTATGTTAACAGATACAGCAGGATTGTCCTTTAACTGCCGTCGAATTTCTGTTGATTTGGGCAGTGGTTTTTCTAAAGGTTCTTGGGCGACCACCTTAACATCGATCGCGCTGGCCGCTCTCGCCGTGGTAAATAAATATAAGATCCCTCTCTGTTGATTCACCTCTAATTCTGCCGCAAATTCTTGGGCACGCCGTTCCAGATAAGTCGCTGCTGCTTGGGCAGAAATATTGGCTTTCATTGCTAAATCTAACGCTGTGATCTAACCATTATTTTCCTGGATTAACTGATAAAATAATTCTTTTAAGTACGCTTGTTGGCTTTGCTTTCTTTGCTGGTAAAAAGTCCATATTGTCCAGGTTCCGATCGCCATTACTCCCAACTCTATCGTCCGCCATGCTGTCGCGATCGTCCCTAAGACCATTACTATCAATATCAGCATTACTAGATAAAATTGCGGGGTTTTGGCAATGGCTTCGTTTTCTTTATTCATGCTATTTACTCCTATTAAGTCTCGTTACCCCCCAGAGGGTTCAAACCCCCGCGTTCCCAGGAGTCGCCAGTGGGAACTTGGTATGAGTCGGTTAAAACCGACAACAATATTCTCAAATATTATGACACGGAATAATTCCCGCGATCGAGCCTTGAAAACCTATCGACTTGCGAGCCTGATTAGCTTGCTGGTCATTACTCCTTTAGGCTTTGCGAGCAAATTGTACCGAGGACCGCTGGACCTGTGGTTCAATAACTATGCTGGCGGTCTCCTCTACGAAATATTTTGGATACTGTTAATTGTGCTGTTCTGGCCCAAAGCCTCACCCTTGCGGGTCTCCCTAGGCGTCTTTCTGGTAACATGCTTCCTAGAATGTCTCCAACTCTGGCACCCGCCCTTTTTAGAAGCAATTAGATCCACCTTTATGGGTCGGGCCCTGCTGGGTACCACCTTTATCTGGTGGGACTTTCCTTACTACATTATCGGATGTACTCTCGGTTGGCTGTGGCTACTGTACGTGAAAAGACAGGTAAGACGCAATATTTTAGGTTAACTCAAGTTGCCACCTATAAAAAATTTTACGTCCCCGACAGCCATTTTTGGTAAATTTATCCGCAAAAATGCCATTTTGGGGTAAATCACAAGGCAATTTTGGCCAATTTTGGCTAATTTGGGTTTTGAGGTTCTATAGGTAGCAACTTAGGTTAGGTTAAGGGATTTGATTTAGATCGATCTGTTTCTTCTCGATCGTCCCATCACCCCTACCAGTAGCGCCGAAGAGATCGTACTTGATGGATAACTCACCCTCATCCGTTTCCTTTACCCGGACAATGCCGAAATTATTCCGCCGACAAAGATATAAGTTCTGGAACTGGTAGGGAACATTTCCTGGTAATGTGCCCAGGTTACCGCTTTCTTTTACCAGCATTTCTAAAATACGACGGGCAAATTTATTGATGGTAGCATGGATAATGGGGCTAGAAGTGAGCTGGAACACTCGGGCGGCAGGAAAGTCCGGATGGGAAACCTTAAAAGCTGCACCCAGGTGAACGTCGCCGCTGAGAAAAATTACTGGGCGCTGAGTTTCCTGGGAAAATTGAAATACTGTGCCCAGGAGTTTATTTCTCTCCTCCCAATGGGCTTCATGTTCCCAATTATCCCGCATATCGTCAGTCACCACCATATAGGGAATATCAAATTGATTGATAATAAAACTGTTTAAGTGAACTACTGGCGTCGGTGAGACGATAAACAAAACGCGGGAGTCCCCCTGATACTGGCGTGAGATCCAATGAGTCAAGCGTTCCCACTGCTGTTCTCCCAAGATCCGCAATGAGTCCCGATTGAAATCCCGATGTCCTCTCATGTCCAGCACGTAGAACGCACTGCACCCGCAGTTAAATTCATAGTCAAATTGCTCTATAGTATCATCAGTAGGAGGATTGTGGGAATGTTCGTATTCATAATAAACTTGCTTGGCTGCTTGGAACATCTCCTGAGTAAGTACCAGATGATATTCTCTTTCTTCCTCATTTAAGGTAGCATCCACCTGGGCCACCAGTTCCTTCTCGGTAAAGGAACCCCAACCATCCATAATCTCATGATCGTCCCAGATCATGTAACAGGGAAAACTGCGCAAAACTCGGCGCACGGGCAGCACTCCCCAGTAGCCCCGGAAGAGGTCCCGATACCAAGAAATCATATCATAGCGATTGGGCATCTGGTCTTTCACTTGCCGCAACCAACTCCAGACATTTAACTGTAAATTTCCATCTACATACATCTGATCGCCAGCGCCGATAATGAAACGGGCCTGCACGTCTGATAGTTCTTGGTAAAACAGATCCCACATTTCCATGTTGACTAATTTCCGCCCATCATAGGGCATGTGGCAACTGTAAAGCCCGAAGTTGAATTCATTGGTATGTTCGGGAAATGTCTGCACGGATAGCTTGTCTTCATGGCCCAATATCCAGGGGTTTTCGCTGTTAGTCTGCAACAAACAATAATAATAGCGACTGTCCGGTTGCAGACCTTCCAGCTCTACGACCTTGGTGATATCATAGCCAGAGTCAAATTCCAGGGGATAGATTCTTTCCGTAGGAATCTCTTGAGTTTCCCCTGCATCTGTTGATAATAAGAAGCTATAGGATTGCTCGTCAGAGGCAGTAATTTCTGGTGTACCATGGGTAGGAATGGGATTAGACGCCACCACTAGCCAGTAATCTCCGGGTCTGTCTACCCGCAACCACAGACGCACGCTGTCGGCAGTTGTATGTCCGATAATACTGGCATAATCAAGCCGGGGATTGGGCCAAGGCCGTTCTTCGGGATGGTAAAAGTTGATATCGCTCAAGGTTAACCTCTGGTTTTGCAAGTCCTACAACTTCTTTATATAACACCTTGCTGCTGGAGAAAAGCCCCAAATGTAGGGGTGTGGTCAAAACCAGTTGGTAAAAAATATCACACCCGCGAATGGTGGGCGGTGCCCACCGCGGTGCCCACCCTACTAATGCAACGACTTTTGACCACACCCAGCCAGCGCAGGAAGGTTGCCCTAGCAGCGGAGGGGGCGTTACCCGGGGAGCTGGCACCAGGTGCAAACTCCGCCTGTGCGAAAAATCGTAATGACATTGCTTTGTTCCTGTAGCCGGACCCATCGTTCCCACGGCTGCTCTCCTCTGCTCTCCTCTGCTCTCCTCTGCGCTTTTGCTGCGCTGCAAGCTACTGGTCTGTCAAGGCAATGATGACGGATAATAGAAGGAAAGAGAAGAAAGAGTTCCAAACCATGCCAGCCAAACGATATATAGTCTCCCTAACGGAAGAAGAACGCCAAAGTCTAGAAAAGCTAACCACAACAGGAAAAGCGGCGGCCAAGAAAATTAATCATGCTCGCATCATACTCAAGGCAGATATTAATCAAACCGATGGAGGATGGACAGATAGTGAAATTAGCAAAGCTTTAAACATTAGTACTAGAACCATTGAAAGAGTAAGACAAAGGTTTGTAGAAGAGGGTTTAGAAAAAGCATTAACCCCCCGTCGGAACCCCTCATCTCAGTTACGGCGTATTGATGGGGAAGCCTCAGCTCATTTAATAGCATTAGCTTGCAGCCAAGCGCCGACTGGGTATAGTCGTTGGACTTTACGACTCCTCGCCGACCAAATGGTAGTTTGAGGATATGTAGAAAGCCTTTCTCATGAAACAGTACGACAGGTATTAAAAAAAAACGAACTTAAACCTTGGTTGCAGGAATGTTGGGTAATTCCTCCTCAAGAAAGTCCCGAATTTGTTTGCAAGAAAGAAGAAGTTTTAGACCTCTAGACCCGTGCTTATGATCCAGATTATCCCCTGGTTTGTTTTGATGAATGTTGCAAACAGCTAATTTCAGAAACGAGAACGCCTATTCCTGCTGAACCCGGACAACCGGAACGCTTTGATTATGAATATCAGCGAGGTTAGTAATTTATTCATGTTTTTTGAACCGTTAACTGCTTGGAGACATGTAGAAGTAACTGCTCGACGAACTCAAATTGATTATGCTAATCTTATGAAATATTTGGTCGATGAACAGTTTCCTCAAGCCCAGAAAATTATCGTCGTTCAAGATAACTTAAATACTCATGTAAAATCCTCTCTGTACAAAGCTTTTAGCCCATCGTCAGCCGGTCGGATTCTGGACAAGTTAGAATTTCATTACACTCCCAAGCATGGCAGTTGGTTGAATATGGCAGAAATCGAGTTAAGTGTCTTAAGCAAACAATGTCTAGACCGAAGAATTTCGGACAAGGAAGTTTTAACAGAAGAAGTGGCAGCTTGGGAAAAGCGCAGAAATGAAACGGCTTTGGTGGTAGATTGGCAATTTACCACCGAGGAGGCTCGGATTAAATTGAAGCGGTTATATCCGTCAATTACATCTTGACAGACCACTACGGTCCGCGGACGGCCATAAGAGCCGGCGAGACCCAAGATAACGAGTAACTTTTTTTGAGGAAGTAAGAAATGACTCTCAATGCAAATGAATATAAAGCCCTGAAGGCTCTCTATAACAGTACTTCTGGCGATAATTGGAGGACGAATACAGGCTGGAAAGACTGGGATTTCAGCAGCGAAACTCCCCCCTCTGCTGATGTTGTTAATGGCTGGTATGGGGTGGTGCGATTCGTTCCGGCGTAAACCTGCGATGGCCTCCTAACAACGGGTTTTGACCACACCCATTAACCTATGCTTTAGGGGGGAGTTAACCCCCCCCCTCGCGCAATCCCCGGTACCTATGAGATTGCGCGAGGGGGTATCCTGGCAGCAAGCCCTAAAATGTCGGTTTGGGCTCTCCCCCCCTCGCTGGGCGTATTATCGCAATGACAGATTATTAACCAAGAAATATTGTACTCTGCCTGGGGACGTACTACCCAGAAAATAATTATTTTCCGATTTGACTAGGGAGGGAAAAAGGCTATAGCCCTTACTGGGTGGGCATCTTGAGCTCCTTGTGGTATCAACTACGAACTACGAACGGGAGTTTTGACAACAACATCGTCAGTAAAAGAGCGAGAAACTGATGTAGTCTATAAGGGTAGCGGGCCAATATGTAGTGATTTTAGCGCCCGAAACTCGGAAGCCTAGTCAAATAACGACATATTTGCCAGGATCGATCTACATTCTCGACCTGAGTTTCATTTTTGAAAATGTCCTCAGCGGATAAAATATCTCAATCGCTGGCCAGAAGAGCCAGCGAGACCTAAGATAACGAGTAACTTTTTTTTGAGGAAGTAAGAAATGTCTAATCTCAATGAAAATGTGCGATTCGTTCTCGTCTAACGTGGTCAAATACGGAACGCTAGGCTTGGTTTCATTTACCAGGTAACTTTGGTACTCATTCGGGTTCAATTCCCTCCCCCCAGGCGTGGGGGTGACCCCGGTTCTTAGTGCTTCAGAGCGACATCACCTCGGTGCGGAGCAAGAACTTAAATGTAGGATAACTGGCAGCCCAAGCCGGTGACGCAGCTAGGAAAGATGCTCATGGTTAGAACAAGCGAACCTATTCAAACCTCGTTATGAGAAACCAGCAGAAATAAGGGACTTCCAAATAAAAAATCACCAATCTCTGAGCAGGGAGTGGGGAGGGCAAGCTGTGGCTGCCATCAGACTCCAAATCGCCAGTCCGGTTGTCAAGGCGACTTGTGCCGTTGCTGCCGACAACGCCGCTATGTTGCGGTTCGGGCGGCGACACTTGCAGCCCTACCTGACGGGAATGAGGGAGTTGCGTCAAGCTCGGCTGGAAATTGTTTCAGAAGCACCGTTCCGGAAAAATCGACAACGGGACTTGCCAACCCACATAAATCAACTGATAGTGGTGCCGTTCCCGATCGAATATCAACTGCGCTTTTACCGCAGAATCTTTTGAACTCGTAAGTTCGGCATGTTCTGTCAAAATTTGCTCGATCGCTTGTCGATAACTATCTATTTTATCCATTGCTTAATCTCCTCCTGATATGGATCGTCGGTTATCAGTTTGACATGATTGCGGCGTAGGGACCGTTGGATGAAAGGAAGCTGGAAAAAATCTTCATAGGTGTCAACGATAACAATACGGGACGGTTGACGATCTCCCAGGCGATCGCCACCCGTTGCTGTTGTCCGCTATCATTTCTCAACCCAACCTTCCATCACCCGATCGCCTCAGTTTTTCCCGATGCGGTTTTGCCACCACTGCGGGTTTCGTCTACCATGAAAACAAGCTAAAACCACAATAGTCTCATCTGAAATACGATAAAATATTTCATAGGGAAACCTCCGCACAAGCGCCCGGTGGAATTGTTCGTCCTGTGTCTCCCCTTTTGTGCTTTTATCGTTCCCGGGAGACACGGCAACAACCGGATACGACAAGGGATTACGCTGTATCAATGATAGACAAATATCAACAGCAGTAATAAATTCATCCCCTAATCCCTGACTGCGTTCTTCGTACCAATTATAAGCCTCTATCAAATCTAGTTCAGCTTCTGGTTGAATCAAGATATTGTAAGTCATATTGATTTGGAAATTCTTTGCTTAACTTCATCCCAAGTCGAACCGGAAGCAGGATTTTGCCTGTATCGTTCTAAACGATCGCTGAGTTCTTGTCGTTTTGCCTCTGTTAACTCAATGGCATCAGGAACAGCAGAGATACTGTCCCATATCCTCTCAATCAAGTCTAGTCGTTCTGGGATACTCATCTGCAATATTTCCTTGAGTAATGGGGTTGTCATAGCTTTCCTCTTGGTAATAATTACACGATCTTGATATAGGTTTGGATGTTACCGGAGGCGATCGCCGACCAAACCTTCTCTACTATCATAATCCCCAGGATATGATTTGTCAAGAGACCGCCTGATGCAAATCCTCTGGCCTCAGATATGAGTGCAAAACTTTACCATCCCGAAACCACACAATTCGCTGGGTTTGACCTGCTACCTCGGGTTCGTGAGTCACCATCACTACTGTCATCCCACTGGCATTCAATTCGGTAAAAATGTCCAGCACTTCTTGGGTGGTTTTGGTGTCCAGCGCCCCCGTCGGTTCGTCCGCTAGCAGCAATACGGGACGGTTCACGATCGCCCGGGCGATCGCCACCCGTTGCTGCTGTCCGCCTGACAGTTGATTGGGTTTATTCTGCATGCGATCGTGCAAACCAACTCTTCGCAAAGCATCTGTGGCCCGATCGCGTCTTTCTGCTAGCCGAACGCCCCCATAAACCATTGGTAGCATCACATTTTCCCAAGCAGTTAGCTGGGGTAACAGGTGAAATTGCTGGAACACAAACCCCAGCTTTTGGTTGCGAATATGGGCAAGTTCGTTAGATGGCATTCTGGCCACATCTACCCCATCCAAATCATAGCGACCCGCAGTCGGTCTGTCCAGACAACCGATAACATTCATCGCCGTAGACTTCCCCGATCCTGAAGGGCCCATAATCGAGCAATATTCCCCTTTCTCTACTGTGAGACTAACATCTTGTAGCGCCTTGACTTCCACATCGCCCATATTGTATACTTTATAAATATTCTCTAGGCGAATGATGATTGACTTCGAGGATAAATCCTGACGTTGTACTGATTCTTGATTTTCGATCGCTGATAAATTTTCCATGCTTCTCTCCCAAGATTTAATTCTCTCGCTCCCGGGCTCTGCCTGGGAGCGTAACTTCTCTCGCTCCCGGGCTCTGCCTGGGAATTCTCTCGCTCCCGGGCTCTGCCTGGGAATTCTCTCGCTCCCGGGCTCTGCCTGGGAGCGTAACTTGGAGGCAGAGCCTCCACAGAAGATTAATTACCCCCTCCGCAGAGCCTCTACATGACGTTCCCTGCCAGAGTCAGGGAACGAGAAAAAACATTTTTAACTTTGAATTTTGAATTGCTTAGGCGCTGCTAGGCGCTGCGGAGGGCAACGATCGGATCTAGTTTAGCAGCTTGTCGGGCGGGAAAGATGCCGAAAAATAGACCGATACTGCCAGAAACTCCCACCGCAACTGCGATCGCCCCCAGGGAAATACCTGATTCTAGAAGACTAAAGGCGGCCACCATAATAACGCCACTCATCCCGATCGCCGTCCCTATTAATCCCCCTGCTGTGGAAAGAATTACTGACTCGATCGTAAACTGAATCAGGATATCTCGTTCGGAAGCCCCGATCGCCTTGCGCAGTCCTATTTCCTGAGTGCGTTCCGTCACGGAAACCAGCATAATATTCATAATGCCAATGCCGCCGACTACCAGCGAAATAGCCGCGATCGCCGCCAACATCATGGTCAGGGCCCCGGTAATCTGGCCCATAATCTGCATTAAATCCTTCTGGTTGCGGACAGTAAAATCATCCTCGTCAGTAATTTTATGCCGCAGTCTCAACAGATTTTCAATTTGAAACTGGGCCGCACTCATGCTATCTTCATCCTTAGCGGAGGCAGCAATAAACGTCACTTGAATGCCATAGGGAGAAGTCCGTCCCGTAATCCTGTTCGCCATCATAGTCACGGGAACGTAGGCGTTCATATCCATATTATCGCCAAAGGTCAAACCTTTTGGTTGCATCACTCCAATCACCCGCAGACTCACATTTTTTAGTCGTATAGATTTACCCAAAGGATCTTCATCCCCAAACAATTGTTCGGCAAGTTCCGAACCCAGGGCCATTACAGTTTCATGCCGCTGCAAATCTAACTCGGTTAAAAACCGACCTCTGGCAACATCCAAACTGCGTACTGTCAGGATATCTGGCGTCGTTCCCGTGATCGAAGTGGAAACATTTTTATTCCGGTAACTAATCAATTCGCTGCCAGTTAGCATCGGTGCTACTGCTTCCACAGACGGGACTTGCGTGGCGATCGCCTCGGCATCTGCTAACACCAATGTCTGAGGCGAATAAACGGGTCTAGTTTGCGCTTCGGGACTCCCTGGCAAAATAAACAGCACGTTTGGTCCCAGGGAATTTACCTGATTTTCCACAAACTTCTGGGCCCCTTCGCCAATGCCAATCATCCCGATCACGGAAGCATTGCCAATGATAATTCCCAACATCGTCAAGGTACTGCGCATCTTATTTGCCAGCAGCGTCGTCCCCGCCATCTTGAGATTTTCTAAAATGTACATATTTGGTAAATTGTGAATTGTAAATTGTTATGAGTCTAACCTGGGCAGGCAATCCGCCCGCCCTACGAAACTGTCCTATTTAATTTCCTTCTTGATGATATCTTCTAATTTTTGTCCTTCGGGTAGTTCCACAAATACCCGATAGCCCTCTTCTATACCATCGAGAATCTGAATTTGATTGCCAAAGGTAGAGCCGATCGTCACCGGTTGAAAGCTAGGTTTATTTCTATCATTGGGAATTAAAACCCCTGTCTCCCCTTTGTTCGTGATAATCGCTACAGTCGGCACAACTAAAGCATCCTGCAACTCGTCCCCCAGAAAGTTCAGATCCGCATTCATTCCCGATTGTAGCTTATCGGCACCCGTCGCGATCGCCACCCGCACCTGAAATAAAGTCACGTCCCGTTCCTTAATTGCTTCTGGGGAGATCGACTTCACCTTACCTTGAAAAACCTGGTCGGGATAGGCATCGGCGACAATTTCCACTGTCTGATTGAGTTTAATTTGACTGATATTTTCCTCCGGCACTTTCGCTAAAACTTCTAAACCCTTTGCCAAGGCGACAACAGAAGTAGAAGTAGCTGAACTGGCATCGGAAGCAGAAGTTGCTGGGGTCACGAAGGCTCCCGGATCCGCATATTTCTGAACGATTAAACCAGAAAAAGGAGCGCGCACTTGCGTATCTTCCAATTGCACTTGATAGTAACGAACATTTGCCTCAGCTTCGGCCACATCTGCTTCGGCCTTAGCGATGTCCTCTGGACGAGAACCATTCACCAATTCAGCTAATTGACTTTTCGCTTCTGCTAAAGAAGCTTCCGCTTCGGCAATATCTTCTGGACGATTGCCATTTTCCAGCCTTTCTAGGCGTCGTTTCGCTTCCGCAACCCCTGCTTGCATTTGTTGCAGCGTCGCTTTGGCCCGACGCTCTTCATCTACGATCAGATCCAAATCATCCCGGGAAATTGCCCCCTCATCAGCGAGATTCTGGTTGCGCCTGACTCTCTGGGAAGCTAACTCTAATCGCGATCGGGCCTCTCTTACCAGCGCCTCGGCCCTGGCCACGCGAGCTCGCGCCTCGGCAATGTCTTCCCTACGACTGCCAGCCCGCAGTTCTGCTAAAATTGCCCGAGATCGGTCTACCCGCGCTTGCGCTGCGGCGATATTTTCTGGGCGACTTCCCGCGATCGACTTATCTCTTTCGGCTTTGGCGCGGGCCAGACGGGCCTTCGCTTGCATCAACTGAGCATCAATTTCTCGACTTTCCATGCTGGCAATTACTTGTCCTGCCTCCACCCGATCGCCCTGTTCGACATATAATTGAGCTAAGCGTCCGGAGACCTTGGGACTGAGATTAACTCGTTTGACAGGCTGAACCACGCCACTAGCTGTAATTCGCACCGTCATATTTTTACTTTCTACGGGGACAGTCAGTTCCAGGACTTCGGTAGATTTAGGTATAGCTGTTTGCGTTACCACATAAGCGACACCTGTGGTTCCCACCAAGCTAGCTGCTACTAGCCCCAGTATCCAGGGAGCTGGCGATTTAATTTTTTTATCAGTCATGGGAATTTGCATCACTTCAATCCTCTCTATTTAAATTACTGTTTGTAGTAAAGACTTTAGTCTTTCCCCAGAAGTTTCAAATCGAGTAGGCTTTAGGCCGTTGGCATGCCGTGCCGATATGCAGTGCGCGACAAGCGCTAGCAGAACGATACCAACCCCTCAATGCCAAGCCCGACGCAGACCGCGACGCTTCTATGAGATGCACCCTTCTGCTTTCTAATTATACTGCTGATTGAGATTCTTTGTAAGTGGGAAAATCCGTATAGCCTTCCTTCTCAAAGGAAAACCAAATCTGCATATCCGCTGGTGGATTCAGGGGCCAGCCATTGGCAAAACGATCGACCAAATCTGGATTGCTAATAAATGGGCGTCCAAAAGCAATTAAGTCAGCATTTCCCTCTTGAATGGCCGCTTCAGCCGTTGACTGCTCGTACCCGCAGTTTCCCATCAGCGGACCTTTCCACACCGATCTCAATTCCGCCAAACTCATCGGCTCTCCTAATTCGTGAAAGCCAAAGGCCAGACCATCCATCACGTGGATGTAAGCCAAGGAGTAAGCGTCCAATTGCTCGGCTACGTAAAGAAAAGTTTCCCGAAAGTCTGGCGAACCCATGTCATTAAAACTACCGTTGGGAGCAAGCCTAACCCCTACCAGATTAGGCGACCATACTGTGAGAACAGATTCCAGAACTTCTTTCAGAAAACGGTATCTGTTTTCAATGCTGCCACCATATTTATCCGTCCGGTGGTTAGTTTTGGACTGTAGAAACTGGTCGATAAAATAGCCATTAGCAGCGTGAATCTCTACCCCATCAAAGCCAGCCTTTTTAGCCCGTAAAGCCCCCTGACGATAATCCTCCACAATCAGCGCAATCTCTTGAGTTTCTAACGCGCGAGGTGTTTCATAGGGTTGCTTGCCAATGGGGGTATGAATGTATTCTTCATTCAGCTTAATCGCAGAAGGGGCAACTGGCAGTTCGCCATTTTCCTGAAAACTACTGTGAGAGGCTCGCCCACAATGCCAAAGTTGCAGGAAAATAGGCGTTCCTTTAGCATGAACTGCATCTACAACCTGCTTCCAGGCTTCCCCTTGTTCGTCCGAGTAAATACCCGGCGAATTTTGCCATCCATTGGCTTGCTGGGAAATCACCGTAGCCTCGGTAATCATCAAACCGGCGGCAGCCCGTTGAGCGTAATACTCGGCCATCAAGGCATTGGGCATGCGTTCGACTCCCGCGCGGCCCCGAGTCATGGGAGCCATTACTACTCTGTTTTTGAGGGGTAAACCTCGCAAGTCAAAAGGGCTAAGCAGTTCGGTCATTCCCCGGTCGTCTCCACAACTATCTGTACAGCTATCTATTTATAGCTTAACCGATATCTGGGCTAATGGTTCATACATTTTGCTCGCAAATGGGCGAAAGTCCTCTTGCCAATTCCCAGTCAAATGGCAAAGTAAACGGAACTGGATCGGTGCAGGTGGCGGGTTGATTCGTTCAACCGCAACTTGCACCCGATCTGGGTCTTGGCGCAGTAGTTCCAGGGTATCGCCGAACAGATACCGAGGGCAATAGCCTACAGGATAGCAATCTGCTGTCAGCAGTAACAGGGCTTTCCGGTCGTGATTATTTTGCCAATCGAGCGCTCAACGTAATGTTTCCGTTGGATACAAAGATGCGATCCGCTCCGCTGTGGGGGAGGGTAAGCAGCGGATGTCGCTAGCAAAGAAATGGATGTGGTATAATCCCTTTTCATCAGGTTCGGGACAGGGGAAAACTTCAAAGTTGTCCGTGGCCCTTTTGCCGCCGCTACGAGATAGTAAGGCAATAGGATCGTCTGAGTTTTCCGGAAGATTCAACCACTGCATAAAATCGGAATAGTCTGGTCTCGAACGCGGCATAATTCTATGAGACAATAATGGTAACAGTTCTGTCGATTCATAAACCTTGTGTAAGTCTGAAAATGACCACAAACCCGCGAAATTGTATTGTTCTCGTGCTGCCATCGCACCTTGAAGGTAAACAAAATAGTAGCAACTCCCATCAAAGGTTAAGCGACCAACTGGAAACCAAGCATGACTGCTAAAATCTTGCCAGGCTATAAATATTGTTTTCAAGGGTTATCCTCCCGCAGTTCCAGCAATCTATTTTGATTAATTTCTAGAATATTTTGGGCAAATTCAATTGCTATTTCAGAAATTCGCTCTTTTGGGAGCTGGTCGAATAAGGACCGCCTATCTTCCTTTGATATCATCGATAGGCGATCTAGCCACCGTAAAGCAGCATGAGGATATTTGTGCTGCTGTCCGAAATACATCTAGAGCGAACATAGCTTTGTTATCTCCTACTCTAGCATAAATTGCCGATCGGCATCTCGCTACATATTTGTTTACATCTTTTTGTTGAGCTTGTCGTTTAATATCTTGTAGTTCTCTCCCCAAGCTAGATGCGTGGTCAAATGTGGGGGATAAATGCATTGTTAATGAGGGCAATCCTAATGAGTTTTGTATCAGGATAAATCCCCAATTTTCGTGATGCCTGTCAGTGTTACCTATCCAAGCATCTAACAATAAATAGCCTACAAATGTTTCTACTGCTGTCTGGATGCCAGAGGTCCAGTCAATAGGTAAGTTAACTGAGGGGTTAGCGATCGCCTTTAGCACGACATCTAGAGTATGTTGGGAAACCTTAAACCTTTCTGCTTTAGGATAGTCCGGGTCTCGAAGATACAGGATATCATTGCCGAGAATTAGAGTGCCATTACTGGGGACAAAGGAAGGAGAAACTGTTCCTCTATCTTCCTGAAAGGTTGCTAATTCAATCTGGGCATAAGGTAGTCCGATTAACTGACATAATTCTGAGGCGATCTTTTCTGCCCAATCTTCGCCAGTATTCGATCGGGCTTGTTTATAGAGACAATAGCCAAGTTCTCGGTGTAAGAACCAGAATTTATATTTAGTTCCCAGGGTTTCTGGATCCGAGTTGGCATCTGTCGGAACAATGATGATGGGAAATTGCTTATCCATAGCTCGTCATGTAACTAAAGAAATTGCCATTCACCTCGTTCCCAGGATCCGCCTGGGAACCCCAAATTTTCAATTCTCCACTCTATAGCCCAACTCGGCCAAGCGCAGGCGATTCTGTCGCCACTTTGGTTGCACCTTGACAAATAACTCTAGATATACCTGACCGGCAATTAATTTCTGCATTTGCTCCCGCGCCGCAGTCCCGATCGCCTTCAGCATACTGCCCTTATTGCCAATCAAAATACCTTTTTGAGAATCTCTTTCCACGTGAATCGCGGCAAAAACCCGAGTAATCTTGGGTTTTTCCTCTAACTTTTCAATCTGAATAGCTACCGAGTGGGGAACTTCCTCCCGAGTCAGCAGCAAAACTTGCTCTCGAATTAATTCCCCCATAATAAAACGTTCGGGTTGATCCGTGACCAAATCTGGGGGATAATAGTAGGGTCCGGGTTCTAGTCGATCGATTAATAACCTTTGCAGCTGTTCTAATCCCTCCTCAGTCAGGGCCGAAAACTTGGACATCTGCCAATTTTGGGCCTCAGCAAACTGCGCGTAACTGGCATCCACTCGCTGGCAATCTGACGGTTGCAGATCGCCTTTGTTCAATCCTAAAATCACGGGTATCTGGGTATGGGCTAGCAGATCCACTATGTAGCGATCGCCCCCACCCGCCGGAACCGAAGCATCGACTACAAACAGCAGCAGATCCACTGATTTAATGGCCATTTTGGCATTTTGCACTAGCACCTTCCCCAACTGATGATGGGGTTTGTGGATACCTGGGGTATCGACCAAAATCAGCTGGGCTGCCGGTGTAGTCAAGATGCCCCGCAAGCGGTTGCGCGTCGTCTGTGCTACTGGCGAAGTGATGGCAATTTTTTGCCCCACCAGCTGATTCACGATCGTAGACTTGCCCACATTCGGGCGTCCGATAATGCCGATGAAGCCCGATCGGAACCCCTCGGGTGCCGCCGGAATCACCGGGCCGACTAACTGAGAAGTATCTTGCATCCGAGAAGATTAAATTAAAATGTAATAACTCTAGACAAGTCCTGAATTAAGTGTAATTTACTTCTGGACTTTGCTCGCGAGACAAACTATGGGAGAAAAACAAATTGGCATTCTCACCAGTGGCGGCGACTGTGCTGGCTTGAATGCCATCATTCGGGCCGTTGTACTGCGTGCTACAGGTTATGGTTACTCAGTTCAGGGAATTCGTCAAGCGACTAACGGCTTGATGGCAGACCCCCCCCAGGCGATCGCCCTGGATATCCAGAATGTGGAGAATTTGTTGACAATTGGGGGGACAATGCTAGGAACCACCAATAAAGGCGACCCCTTTGCATACCCGATGCCAGATGGAACGACGATCGATCGATCGGCAGAGATTATCGCCGGATACCGCAAGTTAGGACTGGATGCCCTGATCGGCATTGGCGGCGATGGCAGTCTGGCCATTCTCCGACGCCTGGCCCAGCAGGGCGATATTAACCTGGTAGGCATACCCAAAACCATCGATAACGACATCGGCATTACCGAACATTGCATCGGTTTCGACACGGCTGTTAATATTGCTACTGAAGCTTTGGACCGCCTGCATTTCACAGCTGCCAGTCACAGTCGGGTGATGATCCTGGAAGTGATGGGACGGGATGCCGGACATATCGCCATCAGTGCGGGAATTGCTGGGGGTGCTGACGCGATCCTGATTCCGGAAATTCCTTACACAATTGAAAGCATCTGTAGCAAAATTAGACAACGTCAGGACCAAGGCAAGAATTACTGTTTAGTAATTGTCTCAGAAGCAGTTTGTAGCCAAGAAGGCGAACTCATTACCAATACCAACGTGTTAGGTCAATGTCGCTTAGGTGGCATCGGTCAATATTTGGCAGATAAAATTTCTTTCTGTAGCGGTGCCGAAACCAGGGTTATCGTGTTAGGACATACCCAGCGCGGGGGGATACCTTCACCTCTCGATCGCTTAACTGCTTCAGCTTTTGGCGTGGCAGCAGTTGATTTGATCGCTGAAGGCAAGTACGATCGGATGGTGACTTGGCAAAATCGGCAAGTGGTTAGCGTTCCCATAGAGTCGGCGATCGCTCAATACCGGAAAGTCAACCCCTCCGGGACTCTAGTGAAAACCGCTAGAGGTTTGGGTATTTGCCTGGGTGACTAAACTCTAGGGTGGACACTGCCCACTTTACGGTCTTGGCCACTAAGGGGCAATGCGACGGTCTTTGAGGAAAATTGTTGAGGTTGCCTCAACAGGGTATAATGGCAAGGCAAGGATTTTCGAGAGGCAGGTTTAGATGACAACAGTGATACCAGTGCGAGTAAGGTTTGGCAAAAACGTGGGATTCAGGAAAGAACTGAATCAACGGGTTGAAGCAATGTTTGCATCGTCCAACCTGAAACCGCGAGATAACCCAGCGATGTATCTCAAAACAGTAATTATTTTAGGCTGGGTGATTTCCGCCTGGACATTTACGGTCTTTGGGCCATCAGTTTACTGGATGAAAGTGCTGGGCTGTGTTACCCTCGGATTCGCGATCGCTGGGGTGGGCTTTAGTATCGGACATGATGCCAATCACGGTGGTTATTCTAATAGCCATCGTGTAAATCGGATCGTTGGTTCAATTTACGACTTCATCGGAGTGTCAAGTTATTTATGGCGATTTCGCCATAACGTTCTGCATCATACCTATACCAATATCTTGGGTCATGATGTGGAAATCCATGGGAATGGGTTAGTGCGGATGTCTCCCAGTATGGAGCATAAATGGTATCACAAATTCCAACATATATTTATTTGGTTTGTGTATCTATTCATTCCGTTCTATTGGTCGGTGGCGGATGTAGATTTGATTTTGTTCAAGGGCAAATACCAAGACAATACCATCCCCGAACCAAAACCATTAGAAATGATAGCATTGCTGGGATTTAAGCTGATTTGGCTGGGCTTATTTGTTGGCATCCCGATCGCAGTAGGATATAGTACCCCAGAAGCAATCATTGGTTTTACGATCGCTTACATGACCTATGGATTGTGGATTTGCACGGTGTTTATGTTGGCTCACGTGCTAGAACCAGCAGAGTTTGTTCAACCGGATGTGGAAACAAACACGATCGATGATGAATGGGCAATTTTTCAAGTAAAAACAGCGGTAGATTTTGCTCCTAATAATTGGCTACTGAACTGGTATCTGGGGGGACTAAACTATCAGGTAGTTCATCACTTGTTTCCCCATGTCTGTCATATACATTATCCCAAGATTGCTCCTATTTTGGCAGAAGTATGCGAGGAATATGG
Source organism: Hormoscilla sp. GUM202 (assembly GCA_005518205.2). Lineage (GTDB taxonomy): Bacteria > Cyanobacteriota > Cyanobacteriia > Cyanobacteriales > Desertifilaceae > Hormoscilla. The sequence goes on along the minus strand of RFFC02000006.1, from coordinate 137,306 downwards.
CGTGAAATACAACGTCTACGATACCTTTTGGGAAACGATCGTCGCTAACTATCGCTGGCTGAAAAAAATGGGGACTGCGCCAAGTACAGCTACCACACTATAACAGGCCGGAACTCTAACAGGCCGGAACCCGTTCCCACGCTGCGGGTGGGAACGTGTGTAGGGGGCCCCTGCCCACCGAACTGAATTTTATTAGTCAACATTACAGGAGTTGAGCATGAACGACTTACGTCTAGACACAGTCAGCGTTATCACAAAAACACCCTATTATTTTTGGCACCAGACAACAGCAAAATCGAGAACCTAGAGCGAAATGTGGCTCAATACCTCGCTTGGAACTCCATAGTTAATGATAAGGAACAGCTCAACCTGGATGCTTTTCAGGAGAAACAAGCAACTACCAAGCGCCAGCAATCTTCCCAGGATGTCGATCATATCGGACGGGAGACTTATGAGTGGCTTCTGGTGCCCAAGGGACTTGCGGGAAAATAAGATACCAATTATCATAGAGGATAGCAAAGGAGTCGTATAGTTCTGTTGCAAACCCGCTCTCCGAGGTATAGAGTATAAATGCTAACCAAACAAGTCAAGGCCACTTTCAAGGATGCCGCCAAGAAGCTAACAGGTCACAAAAAGAGGGACTACATGGCCAAAGTGGCCTCCGATTACTTCGAGGGTTCAGCTCGGAAAACAGAGACTCAGATGGGTTGGAATCGCCACAGTGTCCAACTCGGTCTAAATGAGAGGCGAACAGGGATTGTGTGTGTAGATAACTATGGAGCAAGAGGGAGGCACAAGAGCGAAGAGAATCTTCCCAACTTGGAAGCAGATATACGAGCCTTGGTCGATGCTCAAGCGCAAGCCGACCCCAAATTTCAATCTTCTTTGTTATATTCGCGTATCAGTGCCCGATCAGTGCGAGAAGCTTTAATTGAGGAGAAGGGGTATGAGAATTGGCAACTGCCCAGTCGTCAAACCATCGGAGAGATTCTCAATCGGCTTGGATATAGTCTAAAAAAAACAAAAAAGACAACACCGTTAAAGAAGATTCCCGAAACAGATGCAATTTTCGAGAATGTCTTCCGTCAGAACCAAGCTACTGATGACAATCCTGAGTGCTTGAGACTCTCAATTGATAGCAAGGCCAAGGTCAAAATTGGCAACCTCTCACGAGGGGGCAAAGACCGGGGACTAGAGGCAAAACAGGCTTTGGACCACGATACAGAGTGGCAAGCAGTTTTAGTCCCATTTGGCATTTTGAACACTGAAACTGACCAACTTTCGATTTACTTTGGTCAATCGGCAGAAACCAGTGATTTTATTGTCGATTGCTTATCAGCTTGGTGGCAAGACAATCAAAATCATTACTCCCATCTCAAAGAGTTAGCGATTGATTTGGATGGAGGCTCTGCAACTCGCAGTGACCGCACGCAATTGCTCGAGCGCATGGTTGAGTTTTCCCAAACCACTGGGATGAAAATTAGACTGATTTACTACCCTCCGTATCACAGCAAATACAACCAGATTGAGCGGTGTTGGGCGGCACTGGAAAACTATTGGAACGGAGCTATCTTAGATTCAGTTGAAACGGCAGTTAAATGGGCTAGCAATATGACCTGGAAAGGTATTAAACCGATTGTTAATTTGGTCACAACTACCTATGAAACTGGGGTTAAAGTCTTAGCAGATGCCTTAAAACCCTACAAAGTCTTTTGGCAACGCTCTGAAAACTTGCCCAAATGGGATATCACCATTGTCCCCTATTGACTGGTATCTTATTTTCCCGCAAGTCCCCAACCAGCCAGATCCCCAGGGGCCGATAGAATGGAAGGAAACCCGACTCCCAAAAGGACAGGACTCCCCGATCGAGCGATCGAGTAAAAAGGCTGTCTACGAAGGCGATCTGCTGGACGAATGCGCCGCCAGCATCTTACGGATGGAAGCCCTGGACAGTTTTCTGTGGTCCGATAGGCCAAAGGCCGACTAATCAACAGAGCCCAGGGAAGGAGCCTGTATACGCCGGTGCTAGCAGGTGGCGATCGCCATCAATAAGGTGCCACGAGAGCATCTCAAGAATGCATGAAGAAACCCGGTTTTGTGGAAAAACTGGGTTTCTGGGCTAGTATAGCTGGTAACAGCATGTTCAGATCCCCGCAGCCAAGAAGCAAAACTGGGATGCACCCGAGACGTAGGACGGGCGTCTCGCCTGTCCGTATTAAAAAGAGGTGAGAAAGTGAATTTGTCATCTATGAGTTTCTTCCGCAGTCGGCGCAGAGAGAGTAAGCAGTTTGCAGTCATTGGATTAGGTCGGTTTGGTCGAGCAGTCTGTGCTACGCTGTATGGCATGGGATATGAGGTAATGGGGATTGACAGATGTGAGAAGTGCGTGGATAAAGCAGCGAACGATGAGATAGCAACTCACGTACTAGAATTAGACTCAACCGACCCGTTGGCCCTGAAACAGGCGGGAATTTTTGAGTTTGATACGGTGATAGTAGCAATAGGGAACTATATTGAAGAAAGTGTAATCACAACTTTGAATTTGAAAGAAAAAGGGGTGGATTATGTAGTGGCCAAAGCTTCCTCAAAGATTCACGAAAAACTGCTTAAGAAAGTGGGAGCAGATTTAGTACTGTTTCCCGAAGATGAAATGGGTTGCGAATTGGCCAGATATCTCACCCAACCAAGCATTTTAGAACGGTTTGAACTAGATCCAGATTATAGCATAGTAGAAGTATTAGTGCCAAGAGAATTTGAGGGAAAAACTCTGGCAGAAATTCAACTGAGAAACAATTATGGACTAAACTTGATTGCCCTGAGTGAAAACGATAAATTGTAAATCAATACCACGGGTTTTCAAAGACTTCGTAAAGGAGCCAAAATGGTGATAATAGGTGCAAATAAGGACATAAAAAGATTGCCAATTTATGGTTAAGGTAAAATATGCGAGTAATAGGTCTAATAAGTGGGACATCAGTGGATGGCATAGATGCCGCAATGGTAGATATTTCGGGGAATGAACAACATCTGGGTTTTGAGCTAATAGCGGCTCAAACCTATCCATATCCAGTAGATTTGCAAGCGGAAATTATGGCAGTGGCTGGCGGAGCAGCCATGACTATGCTAGAATTAGCTGAATTAGACGATCGGATCGCCGAAACCTTCGCGATCGCAGCCCTAACCCTAGAAGCAGGGAATGGGAAAGCGGAATTGCTCGGTTCCCACGGTCAAACAATATATCATCGCCCTCCCAGAAAAACAACTGGTCGCCAGTCCGGCACAAGCAGCCAATTGGGTTATAGTATCCAATTAGGGAGAGGAGAGGCGATCGCCCATCAGACAGGGATAACGACAGTGAGTAACTTCCGCAAGGCAGACCTGGCCGCAGGCGGACAGGGCGCCCCACTAGTACCGCGAGTAGATGCCTATTTATTGGGAAATCCCAAGGTTAGCCGCTGTATCCAAAATATAGGTGGCATAGGCAACCTCACTTATCTGCCAGCAGGGCCAGTCGGGCAGCTAGAAAAAGTTTGCGGGTGGGATACAGGTCCGGGTAATATGCTACTAGACCTAGCAGTGCAGCAGTTAACAGGTGGCGCTTTGACATACGATCGTGATGGTGCCTGGGCAGCACGGGGAACATCCTGTAGCGCCCTGGTAAACCAGTGGTTAAAATACAGCTTTTTTCAACAAGCACCCCCCAAATCAACGGGCAGGGAGGAGTTTGGCAGCGATTTCTTACAGAGATGTTTGACAGATGCCAAAGAACACGATCTAATTAAGGAAGAAGATCTACTAGCAACTCTGACAGAACTGACAGCAGCATCAATAGTCCAGAATTACCGGGAATATTTACCGCAAATGCCAGAGGAAGTGCTGTTGTGTGGAGGAGGTAGCCGCAATCTATACCTGCGACAGCGTTTGCAAAAGCAGTTAGGGACAATACCCGTGTTAACAACAGATGAAGTAGGTTTGAATGCCGAATATAAAGAAGCGATCGCCTTTGCAGTCTTGGCCTACTGGCGCTACCATGGTATAGCAGGTAACGTTCCTAGGGTGACAGGTGCGATGCGGGAGATGTTGTTAGGGGAAATCCATATAGGTGGATGCTGTGGAAGCAGATAATGATAGGATAGTATAGACGAACCAGTTGACTGGCAGATAGGCAGGCGATAAAGTAAAGGAATTAGCTGTGGCTCACACATTTTTAATCGAGGCGGGACGCTGGACATTACAGGGAGATTGGCTAGAAAGGCAGGGAATGCCAATCCCAGTACAAGGTAAAACATTAATAAAATGGGTGCGAGATGACTGGTTTACAATGGTAACCAAGCTATAATTTCCAGAAACAGAGACATTTCCCTGCAATATCAGGGACGCCTAGATGGTGGCATGATGTCCGGTTATCATCTGACCAGTACGATGGAAGCAATTATAGAACGTCGCCTTCCTAAACAACAGGTAGCTGGCAGATAATCTGACCGCAGGCAAAATGCTTGTATTGACAACTAACAACTGACAACTAACAACTTACATGCCCATTGACTCTAATATAGGCCGCATACTATTCAATCGCTATCAGCTAGTAGAGCCGATAGGACGCGGAGCAATGGGCCAGGTGTATCTGGCCGAGGATATGAGAGTGGGAGGGGTAAAAGTTGCCGTCAAGTTCCTCTCCCAGGCGATGCTGAACAAAAGGATGCGCGAACGGTTTGAAACCGAAGCGAAGACGAGCGCTTTATTAGGGCAGAACAGCATGCACATAGTCCGGGTGACGGACTATGGCGTCAGCGAAGAAATCCCCTTCTACGTAATGGAATATCTGCGGGGGGATAGCCTGAATGAAATTATCAGTGAACGACCGCTATTATTACCTCGGTTTTTGAGCCTAACCCGCAAAATATCCTTGGGTTTAGAGCGTGCCCACGCAGGCATCCAAAAAGAGGGCAAAACCATTCCCATCATCCATCGAGATATTAAGCCCAGCAATATTCTGGTAAGTCAAGACCCGACCTTAGGGGAGCTAGTGAAGATACTAGACTTTGGCATTGCTAAGCTGCTCCAAGAAGACGGAGGAATGACCAATTGTTTCATGGGGACTTTGGCCTACTCTTCCCCAGAACAGATGGATGGCAAGGAATTAACCAGCGCCTCAGACCTGTATAGTCTGGGGGTGATGATGTTCCAAATGCTAACGGGAAAAATGCCCTTAATGGCAGAAACCCACAGTTTCGGGGCCTGGTATAAAGCTCATAAATCTCAAGCCCCTCGGTCTTTTAAGTCGGTAGCTCCTAACTTAAATCTGCCCCAGGAACTAGAAAAGTTGGCGATCAAATGTCTGGCCAAAAACCCCAAGTCTCGTCCCCAAAGCGCCAGAGAAATTATCAATACTTTAACCTAAGTTGCGACCTATTAAAAAAAATATGAATTACCCACTTAGACTTTACAGATATTTGGGATATTTCGTAGCTTTTGATACAAAATTATATTTTTTTTGTGCTAGACGGCGGGTTGGCTGTTTATAGGTTATAATGTACTAAAATAATAGTTAATTGCTGGGGGATGTAGATGATGGAAGATATGATTACAACAATTTTTGTTCTTTGTGACCAGCTCCTAAAAGCGTTAAATATATTCATAAGATCCACAAGTAAAAATGAACAATGCCGAAGTGATGACAGTCGGATTAGTTGCTGCATATTTTTTCGGAGGACACGCTTCGCTACGAGCGCTCTTGTCAATTTATGGTCGAACACAAGTATATAAAAAATCTGTTAAGTAAAAGTAGGTTCAATCGTCGATTACACAATATTGACGAACCAATTTGGATGTTTTTCTTCCAAGTTAGAGCGCAAACATTTAAAGAGCTCAATCCGGGTCAAGAATATATTCTTGATAGTTTCCCGGTGCCAGTATGTGATAATATTAGGATTGATAGATGCCAAATTTATAACAAGGAAGAATATCGAGGGTATATTGCCAGTAAAAAACGTTATTTTTATGGATTAAGAGTTCATATGTTGGTAAACAAAAATGGAAAGCCAATAGAATTTTATCGAGCTGCTGGTAGTTATAATGATGTTAAAGTTTTGCAATCTTTTGGCTTTGACTTACCATCAAATTCAAGAGTTTATGGAGATAAAGCTTATAATGATTATCAATTAGAAGATTTACTAAAAGAGTCGTCAAGTAGAATGTTAAAACCTTTGCGAAAAAAGAACTCAAAAAGAAAAGAATCTTCTTGTTTTGAATTAATACAAAAAGTAACAAGAAAACAAGTTGAAACCTGTTTTAGTCGAATCACAAATTTGTTTCCCAAGTCAATTCATGCTGTTACATCTAAGGGATTCGAGTTGAAAATAATTCTCTTTATCATAGCTTTTTGTATCCAATTTTTATAGGTCGCAACTTGAGTTACTTTACAAGTCCTAGAAAAAGCCGATCGCGCCCCGTCCCAGCCACAGGAGCAGCCACAGAAGCAGCCACAGAAGCAGCCACAGGAGCAGCCACAGAAGCAACCGATTAGCAAAACCCTCTCTCGCGCCCCGTCCCAGCCACAGGACCAACCGATTAGCAAAGCCCCCACCGTTCCGGAAAAATCGGCCCAGTTAATAGTAGCTCAGCCGCAACGGGAGGATATACCTGGGGCAGTTCAAATCTGTCAGGCCCAGTCTTGGCCCAAGAATAAACCCATTGCTCAAATTGTTTTTCCCCACTCGATCGAAGTGGGTTCGGGAGGGTGCCAGACCTTGGTGACCCTATGGGCGATGCTATCTGCACGGGAAATTGAGCAGCGTCAGGTAAACAAACTCTATAATAAGCTCTACAAAAACTTTCTGTGCTCGATGGCTCCCCATCCAATGGTGCTGTGGCTGACAGTCCTCTACAACCAGCCCCAGGGTCCGAGATGGCTACCTTGCTATCTGGATTTAAAGACAGCTACCGGACAGGAAATGGCCAGACAGTTGGGGGAAATAGGTCGCTACCGGCTGCTATTGTTTCCCTTGGAGGGGCCCCATACCTGTGCTGAGGTGATGACAATCTCTCTCAGCCAAGAGCAATGTCGCCGGCTCCTAGACTGGAGGAACAAGAGTCAGCTGTTGCCAGAGAGCCAACCGAGCCTGAGTAAAGAACTGCTCAAGCAAGAGCTTGACAAGCTGCAACCGCAGATTCTACTTAAACTGGAATCGGATGATACGGTTTCTTTTTCCTCCGGTTCCGATAGCGGCAATTCCTAACCACGATGATGGCCCTAGTGCCGCTGCGCGGAATTCAAAATTCAAAATTCAAAATTCAAAATTCTTTCGGAGCAAGGCTTTGAGCCACTTCCGGCTGGTGGATTATTTCTGCCGCGCTGCACTAGCGAGGGGGCGGAAAAAAGACGATCGGATGCCAACTGCGACGCAGCAGCTGGTTACTAAAGCTGGGAACTGACCAGTCCAGTAACTTGTTGTCCCGTAAAGAGGTGATGGCGATCGCCGCGATATCATATTCCAGAGCCGCATTAAAAATCTCTGGCAGGGGATCTCCTTGCCGCATCTCCACAATTACCTCCAAATCTAGTTGTGACAAATCTGCTTTAACTGATGCGAGGGTTTCCCGGGCAAGTTGTAATTCTTCATGCTTGCGCAATTCCCTGATCCCCCCCTCCTCAACTACCCAGATCAGCAGACAATGGGACAGTCCCGAGGCCGGGCGGTCTTGGGCGTATTGCTTAATCTGTTGGACCAAATAATCAGCTGAGTCGCTGCCATCGTAAGGAATCATCAAATAGCGGAACAGATGCTGACAGCGCAAGGAAAGCTCCTCGGTGGTGTAGATAGAGACTAGCCGGGGGCGCAGCACCATCAACGGAGTTTCCGTTTGCTGAGATACAGTCACGCTGGTAGAACCAAACAGCTTTTCGTTCAGCAGATTCTGGGTAGAAGCACCCAAGATAATGATATCTGACTGGTAGGTTTCGGCGGTCTGCAAAATCGCCTCATGAGGTTTATTAGAGGTGAAGACCTCAACTTTGACATCAACTCCGGAAGGGACTTGTGCCACGGACAGGCGCGATTTCGCACTCTGTATTTTTTCCGTGTCTTCCCTGGGGATTCTCCCCTCCTGCCACAGGGGTACAGTATGCAGGAAAACAATTTGCTGCAAACCACTGGCAGCCAGATCTGGCACAAAATCTACTAGCCGATGCAAACCGTCCGATAAATCCGTAGAGATTAAAGCACGCTTAAACATAGGAGCTACAATTTTAGGGTTTGGTAAATTTCGGACTCCCCTACATTATCACCATAATCTCTATCTCGGAGCTAAGGTTCTAATCCCCACTCGTACTTGATAAACTGCTTGTACATATTTTCGCGCACGAGCATTTGCTCATAGAGCTTGACTAAGAATTCCTGAGCCTGCTCCCGGCTCATTTTCTGCACTTGGCTCTGAAAAGAGCGGATGGAAAATTGCTGTTCTAAAGACAGTTGTATAGGCTGATTCATGATTTTCTCCCAAATGAAATGATGCTCTATATCCTATGGCCAGAGTCAACTCAGCTCGTTATATTACAAAATATAACAGATATTTGACATATTGCCTATAGTTCGATATGAGCAACTAATTTAGTTTTAGCAAGTTGCTATGAGTAAAGATGCTCATGACGAACAAAATACCCCAGAAACAATCAGTTTCTGGGGTTAGTTCCGTCTTTTCGGGATGATGGTTGCTAATTGCTAATAAGAAGTGGGCCTATGGTTAGACGATCATCTAGTCATATATAAATATTTATGACCATCAACCGATCGTCAACAACCTCTATCATCCCCCTAATTGGCAACAATTTTCAATTTTCAATTTTCAATTTTCAATTTTCAATTCTCAATTTTCAATAGGAATTGTCGTCAATCATCACAATCACTACGGTGATATTATCCCGTCCGCCCTTGTCTTTCGCGGTGTCAATCAGAGTTTGGGCAGCTTTTTCACTGGCGCGAATGGTTTTGAGTTTAGACTCAATCTGGTGGTCAGATAGTTCTTCAGTCAATCCGTCACTGCAAAGAAGTAGGCGATCGCCTGCTTGCACGTCTAGGCATTGGACTTCGATGTCGCCCAAGTCATCGCGACCCAGACATTGAGACAATACATGACGCCAAGGATGGGTCCGCGCCAGTTCTGGATTAAGCGCGCCCGAACTTACCGCACGGGCCACCCAAGTATGATCTTCAGTAATTTGCTCTAGGCCATGTCCCCGCAACCTATAGAGGCGAGAATCTCCAATATGAGCGCACCAGGGTTGGTGTTGATCTTCTCTAAACATCAGCACCACGATCGTTGTCCCCATATCCGATCGTTCTGGATGCTGCTGTTGATCGAGCAAGATTGCTTGATTTGCCTTTTTTAAAGCCTCCTCAAGCAGATTTTGGGATGGGTCGGAACTATCCCACTTGTCGAGCAGATAACTGGCAATGGTGGCCGTTGCTATCTGACTTGCCTCTTGACCGCCCGTATGGCCTCCCATGCCATCTGCAACGATAAAAAAGCGCCCTTCGGAATCGCAATAGTAATGATCTTGATTGACGGAACGGACAACTCCTGTATCAGTTAGACCTGTGAAGAAGCGTTTCATAAATAAGAGTTAGCAGCATTAAACAGCAATTTAACATGTTTATCAAGGCATACGATCCAGACGGCTGATGGAGCGGAGCAGGCGGAACAGGACGACTGCTAATATTGTCGCTCCAGCCACCACCACCACCGCTAACCCTGGATAACCGCTGACAAAGAGTATTGTAGCTGATAATGTCAAAGCAGCGATCGACAATACATAATTAGTTGCCATATTAACGCTACTGAGGCGTCTAATCAGCCTATCTGTTTCCGTAGAACGGACCCGCAGGCGGATATCTCCCTGTTCTAGCTTATCGAGGGTCATCTCCAGGCGTCGCGGCAGACTCAAGGCCGTATTACTCACCTCGGCAGCTTGACGGCCAAGTTCGCTAAACAGGTCATTTCCTGACGTAGAGTTTCCATTGGTCATAATCTGCGTGGCAAACGGTCTTGCTACCTCCATAAAGTTAAACTCCGGGTCTAGGCCCTTACCAACACCTTCTAGAGTAGAGAAGGCCCGCATCACGAAGGTAAAGGTAGCCGGAAAGCGAAAAGGCTGGTCGTAGGCGATCTCATACAAGTCATCACTGATTTGATTGACCGACTGGTTTTCAAAGGGCCGATCCATAAAATTATCCAGCATATACTGGATCGATCGCCGCACCGGTCCCATATCTTCGACAGGGGCTAAGGCACCTAACTCTATCAGGGAATTCATCACCCGGTTTCCGTCTTTTTGGGCAATGCCAAAAAAGGTATCTAGGAGTTTCTCCCTCGTGATCGCCTGGATCTGCCCCATCATACCGAAATCATAGAATATCAGCGCTCCTTCTGGGCTAACTGCAATATTCCCCGGGTGGGGATCGGCGTGAAAAAAGCCATTGTTGAGGATTTGCATCAGATAGGCCTTGGCACCCTGTTGGGCCAAATTCTTGCGATCGAGACCCGCCGCTTCTAGTGCTTCGTAATGGCTAATCTTAATTCCCGGGATGTACTCCAAGGTGAGAACGCGGCCTGATGTATAGCGCCAGTACACTCTGGGAACCTGCACCCAGCTACAAGAGCGAAAATTGCGGCGAAAGGTATCGGCATTGCGACCTTCATTAAGATAATCTATCTCTTGCCAGAGGATCCGGCAGCATTCATCATAAATGCCGAGCCAGTCGCGACCCCTACCCCATCGAGGATGATTTTGAAAGTAGCGGGTAATGCCCTTGAGAATGCCCAAATCTATGGTAAATAGCTGCCGCAACCCCGGTCGTTGCACCTTTACTACTACCTCTTCGCCGGTGTGTAGCATAGCTCTATGGACTTGACCTAAGCTAGCTGCTGCCAGGGGTATGGGGTCAAAACTGCGGTATAGTTCGGTGATATTCTTACCTAAGTCCTGGCCGACGATCTCCTCCACCTGCTCGTAGCCAAAAGCTGGCACCTTATCTTGCAGTTTAGAGAGTTCTTCGACATATTCAGTCGGAAATAGATCGGCTCTAGTGGAGAATAACTGCCCTACCTTGATAAACGTAGGGCCCAAATCCAAAAGGCTCTCGCGGATCCAGACCGCTTGCTCGCGGCGTCTGACCGTTTTCTTCTCGGAAGTCATACCACCCCGGTAGCTCCAGGGTTTGCCGTTCAGCCAGAATCCTCCCAGTAACAGCCAGACAAAGGTCCAGATATCCAGGAATCGCCGGTGACGAGAATATTTAGGGCGATTCCACCGATAAGCCCGATCGTTATAGGCTTTTTCCATGCGTTCGGTCAGTTTCAAAATGCTTGGTCTGTGTCCAGAAATGAGTTTATGCGCCGCTTCGCGAGCGATAGCGTTGCAACTCAGCTCGTAACTGAGCGGTTTCTGCCCGCAGTTTATCGATTATCTCTTGCAGGTCCGATGGCTGGGTACCATTGGGGGCAACGGCTATCGGAGTTGTCCGAACCGTTGCAGTTGCTTGGGCCTGGTCGGCTCGCGCCATCACTTGCTCGGCAAAGTTGCGCCAGCTTTCCCGTTGCTCGGCATCGAACTTACCCAGTGTACTGGCGGCATCTGTCAGGGTATATTGTAGCTGCTCGCCGAGAGCTTCTGCTAGGGCCCTGCCAACTAAAAAAGCGTAAACTACTGGATTATTCATCAACAGTGGTGTTTGGGGTATCTTAACAAAAGTTATTATAACTTGGTTACCCAATCGATTAGTTTCTGGGGAGAGGAAGACGGGATGAACAACTCTATAGTTACTTGGCTCACGGAAAAAAGGTTTTTAGTGCGATGGCAATGGTACTTAAGCCAAGGGGACGGGGTGAAGACTCTCAAGATCTGGTTGGGCTGCGGAGGACGGCGCCCGTGCCCCGCATCTCCTGGAGCAGCGTAGGGTTCCCGGAGCGCGTCTCCTACTGCATCTCCACGCAAGAGCGCTAATCGCACAAAAGACGCCTAGGCTGGGCGCTACTTGCACGGGTTGACCACGGAAAGCTGAAATTATTACCCCTCAATGGTTTGGGCGCTGCTAGGCGCAGAATGTTTACACAAATGATTTAGGATCACTATATTTTATAAAGATCTGGCAATCCAAGATCTTTTGTCAATCACATGAACAATGACGACCGGCTTCTTCAAAACCCAGTTACCCAACTGCGCGAACTCAAACGTAAAACCCCTGTGGCAATCATCGGCATGGCATGTATATTACCGCAAGCCAGTTCTCTGCAAGCCTACTGGGAAAATATCATTGGCAAAGTAGATTGTATAACAGAGGTGCCTCCCTCGCGCTGGAACATTGATGACTACTACAACCCAGACCCGGGTAGTCCCGACAAAACCTATTGCAAGCGGGGCGGTTTCATCCCCGAGATCGACTTTAACCCCATGGAATTTGGGCTACCCCCCAATATTCTAGAAGTAACCGATGTCGCCCAGTTGCTCGCCGTGGTAGTAGCCAAGCAAGCAATAAAGGATGCCGGTTACGAGCAAGCTAGCGAATCAATCCGGCAGCGTACAGGTGTAGTGCTGGGGGTCGGCGGCGGCCAGAAGCTGATAACACCCCTGACCAGTCGTCTGCAATACCCCATTTGGGAGAAGGTTCTCAAAAGCAGTGGCCTCTCTGACGAGGACACCCAAAATACGATCGAGAAAATGAAACTAGCCTACATTGGCTGGGAAGAAAACTCCTTTCCGGGCATGCTAGGCAACGTGATCGCTGGACGGATTGCTAACCGTCTGGATTTAGGGGGCATGAATTGCGTCGTAGATGCAGCCTGCGCTAGTTCACTGACAGCGGTGCGGATGGGCCTGAGCGAATTGACAGAGCGCCGCAGCGACATGATGATTGTTGGCGGGGTAGATGCTGACAACTCCATCTTCATGTATATGAGCTTCAGTAAAACGCCAGCATTGTCCAAACAAGGACAGTCCAGGCCGTTCGACGCCCAGTCCGACGGGATGATGCTGGGAGAAGGGATTGGGATGATGGTGCTCAAGCGCTTGGAAGATGCCCAGGCAGATGGCGATCGCATCTATGCGACGATCAAAGGCATCGGCACGTCCAGCGATGGCAAATACAAGAGCATTTACGCCCCCCGTTCGTCAGGGCAAGCATTAGCCTTACGTCGCGCCTACCAAGATGCAGGCTTTTCCCCCGCCACGGTGGGCCTGATCGAAGCTCATGGCACGGGAACCAAAGCAGGGGATCCGACAGAATTCGCGGCCCTCAAAGAAGTATTTAGCCAGGAAAATCCCAGAAAAGAGACAAACATCAAGATATTAAAGAGAATGAAGCTCCACTTAAAAAGCTTACCAAAGAAACCACGCTTGGGCTTGCGCAATTGCACGCCACATTTTGGGCACTTTAAGGCTTGCTCACTGACCTTATTACCACACTCTTTACACGCTATAAGAGCCATAACTCACGATCCTACAATACAAAAACGATTAGATGATTAACATCTCCAGTCTAGACCCCATTTGCGAGGGATCCTGTTTTCGCACCCTTTTTCCTACCCCATGACCCCTAAAAAAATGGCTGAAACCCTTACAGGTCAAGGGAGCGAGCGATCCCACGAAAACCAGTTGTTTCAGCCATTTTTCAGATCCCTCGCAAATTTGACTAAATAATCAACGATCGGGGAGGTTTTGTAACAGACGGGCCACCGCACCTCGTTACCGGGTGTGGTCAAAAACAGTTGGTACACCGGAGTTCTCGCGGGGTGCCCGGCGTTGCCTGAGGACAGGACATCTGTAAATTTATGTCATAATTTGCGCCATCTGCTTCGCCCCTACATACGACAGCTGGGAGGGCCCATAAACGATCGACGGGTTTTGACCACACCCGTGGGAACGATGGTTGGGGCGGGGTGGGGCTAAATGAACTAAGTCCGGCGGGCTTAATTACAAAAACGGGATGCACCCAGACACGACAGGCTAGTAAAATGATTAGCGACTGGCTATACTAACACTCATAATTGCTTTCGCTTGATGCACCCAGACACGACAGGCTGGTAAAATGATTATGACGGCAAATTTGAGGAATAATGGATGGTAGCAGAACCTCTGACAGTTAAAGAAAACGGACTGCGATTCTCTGGACCCAACAGTAAAAATCCCTGCTGGCAGGGAGATTTGAATTCTGTCGCTTTTGACGAACAGGGTATCAAGACTAAACTATTGAATTTAGACAAACCCTGTTACTTCCTGAGAGTTAAAGGTCGAATGGGCATCACCAACGATGGTTATCTGGGTGCGGTTGCAGATGCTGACAACGGCAAAACATCGTCCGTAGAGACTCTCACAGCGGTGCCGCCTCTGCTACCTCAACAGTTGGGAGACCCAAGTTTTCTCGATTTTCAAGGAGTCAAATATGCCTATGCTACTGGCGCAATGGCCAATGGCATTGCCTCAGAAGAATTGGCGATCGCCTTGAGCAAAGAAAGAATTCTCAGTTCCTTTGGTGCTGCTGGTTTAGTTCCCGATCGGGTGGAAGCTGCCATTCACCGCATTCAGGAAGCAGTACCATACGGTCCTTACCGCGATCGAACGGCGTGGGGTAGAGTTATATCTCAAATATGGCATTACCACAGTGGAGGCTTCAGCATTTCTAGATTTAACTCCCAACATCGTTCGTTATCGGTTAGCGGGAAACATTAGCTAATATAGCACAGACTCAAGATAATGCTTTGGCTAATTTAGCCTGCGCTCAAGCCGACACTACCGCCAACACGGACAAGGTAATCAACAAATTGGACAACCGTCAAGGAGAGATTGTCGAAATTCTCAAGCTGCTCAGCGGTGAGCGCGCCGTAGGCGTAAAATCGGTAAATTTACAGAAATGATTTAGATATGCTATAGTGGAGGTTAAGAATGATGAGAATAATGAGGAGAAAGCTGCAAGAAACGAACCATTGGGCTCCGCCTATCCGAAAAGAAAATAACGACGAACTGAAAAAGTTAATCGAGGCGAACGCTCATGCTATTGCAGCAGTGGCAGATTCTCTGGCAGAACTTAGAGAGAGCGATCGCCAAGCGAAGCAGGAAATGGCCGAACTGCGGGAAACATTAGCTAGTCTAGCAGAGACTCAAGGCAATGCTTTGGCTAATGTCAACAATGCTTTGGCTAATGTCAACAATGCTTTGGCTAATTTAGCCAAGGCTCAAGCCGATACTACCGCCAACACGTACAAGGTAATCAACAAATTGGACAACCGTCAAGGAGAGATTGTGGAAATTCTCAAGCTGCTTGTCGAAAAAAATACTGGAGAACAAAGCGGGGAATAGTTCGAGCGATCGGGATCTTGAGATTATTTTTAGTATTCACATCGAAGGCCCAGAAACCTGGCTTTCCCGATCGCGCAGCGTGGCGCCAGCCATAAACCAGGTTTCTTAATCTTAATGGTGGTAGCTAATTAACTAAACAACTGAGTCACTGACACGATTATATCAGGAAATGCCAAAGAAGCAATCTCTCCCCGATCGTAGTCCTGCTGGAAGGCATAATCATCGCCAATAGGTTCCCGAAAGACTGTCAATAAATTGGAGTTTACGTCCATCACCCAATATTCATTAATTCCCGATCGCGCATAAAGATGTTTTTTCTCGTTCAAGTCTTTATGTAAGGTGCTATCGGCAATTTCAATTAACCAGAAAATATCATCGGGGGCGGGATGGCGATCGTCATATCGAGATTCTGGCAGCCTGACGATCGCAATGTCCGGTTCTGGTTCCGAATTTGACAGGGTAATGGGATGCGCTTCTGAAACTAGAGCCAAATCATTGAAAATCCGGCGCAGATAGTTAGCCCCTTTTCTAATGCGCGAACTGTGTAATGGACCTTCAGGACTCATTTCAACAATATCTCCAGCAATAAGTTCGAGACGGCGATCGCTCACTATTCCGGCTGCAATCATGCGATGATAGTCGGAGACCGACCATTTAGCTAAATTCATCTAAGCTGGGTTACGAGTATCGACGATAGCTGAGCGCAAGGCTAGCCGATCTCATTATAATACTACCAAAAATAGTTGAGATACACCCGGTTGGGTTTCGCACCTGATAATGTTGGCGAATCGACTGGAGGGCGTAGCCCCCCAGCAACTCCCAACCATTATGAATCAATAATTTTCTCCCCTCTCCCTGCTCCCTGCTCCCTGCTCCCTGCTCCCGCAGATCGGGGGAAATGTTCTGCTAGATAAGCCTCCGCTGAAGCCCGATCGCTCACTAGGCCATCCAGCTTCGCCACCAATAAAGCATCCAGCATTTGCTTAAACTGAGGTCCCCGTTGATAACCAAACTGTTTGAGGTCATTTCCATTCAAGGGGGATTTAACTTGCGCAAATTCCGTTAAATAACGCCAAATTTTCTGTCTTACGCTTCTGGAACTCCCGACGGCAATTAAAATTAAAGTAGCCACATCATAGGGTTGCAACAGTTGCAGTATCTGACTGGGACGCTGACAGTCTGGCAATTTCTCTAGCACAACTGATGCTACAATGTCAAGCTGACTGAGTCGCTCAATACTCTGGGCAGGTAACTGGAGATTTGTCGCTACCTTGCCCCGTTCGGATGGTAGGATCTGAGCAATCAATACTTCTAGCAGCATTTCCCAAGGGGGAATTTGCAGCTCAAATTTGCTGAACCTATCGTGTCCGAGAGCGCCCACCCATGTCGTTGCCGGGCAGGCGAACGACAGGGTGGGCGTCTCTGGACACGAGCCGTTACCAGGCGGTCCCCAGGTAACGAGGCGATCGACCAAGCGCATCTGTTTCCAGAGTCGATCGTTCAATTCCAGAGTAGAATGAATGCAGCGTAACGCTCCTAAATCACCCAATATCTGTAAAGCGGGTTTCCAGTAAGGCGCTTGCAAGATGTATTTTAACTCATTCTTAAGCCTTGTTTCTAAGGCTGGGGCTCGGCTATTTTCAGCGACAGAGCGATCGTACACGCCACTTTCTATGGCATAATGGATATATGCTTCAGTCTGGGATTCAATTTCAAACCCCAAGCGGACAGCAAACCGGACGGCGCGATAAATGCGGGTGGGGTCTTCAATAAAGCTATTGGCGTGTAAAACTCTAATTAACTTAGCATCTAAATCTAGCAAACCGCCAAAGAAATCTAACAATTCACCCGCACGGGGTGCCGTGAGCCGCAATGCCAAGGCATTGATGGTAAAATCACGACGATAGAGGTCCTGACTAATCGAACTTGCCTCTACTTCTGGGTTAGCAGCCGGATAGGGATAAAATTCAGTCCTGGCCGTGGCAATATCTACCCAGAGATTATCTAATTCTGGGTCTTTGTGCCACAGCAAGGCAGCAGTTTGAAAGCGTCCATGCACTTGCAAACGGGCCCCTGGGTAGAGTTGTTGTAGTTCTTTTGCTAGTTCTACTCCCGCACCGGCATCAGCAGAACGGTGAAAGCCATCCACAACTAAATCAATATCTTGTAGGAGCACTATATCCTCACTGTCTGCTAAGAGTAAATCACGGACGGCGCCACCGACTAGGTACAGATGCCAACCGCAACTAACAGCGGCATTGGCGGCTATCTTGAGGATATGCCAGAGTTGTGGAGTGAGGCGCGATCGCAACTCTGGCAGCAAGCATGTATGCTTGGGCAAATTTTCTGTTGGTTGGGCCTGGATATGTTCGGCATGCAGTTGGCGCAACACATCGGTGCGGGTGACAATGCCCACCAACTGACCGGCTTGCAAAACTGGCAAGCGCCCGATATCATAGGTCACCATCAGAGACTCGATCGCCCTAAGTCCGGTATCAGGAGTAATTGTTTTCAGATTCTTGCTCATATAACCCTTGACTGGGGCATGAGAAAAACCGTGGTGCAGGGCAAGCAGCAAGGCATCAGCATCGGTTAACTCCAGCAGTCGCGTTGCCAGACTAGACAACCCCGGCACAAAACCATCAGTTAACAGCAACACCCAAGCTACCTGGTGACCGCTTACCGTTTCCACTTGCAAGTTTTCCAGCGCTACTGTTAACAACTCTTGCAGCTGGCCAGATAAACTAGGCGAAACATAATCTGCTACGCCCTCCAACCTGGCCCCCTGCTGCATCAACCAGGCCAAGGCCAAGGCATCTCGGGCTGTACTAGAGTCAAAAGTGAGAGAACCTGTATCCACATGGATCCCCAAAGCCATTACCGTTGCCTCTGCTGGGGTGAGACTAATCTGTGCTCCCTGCAACTGTTCTACTATGAGAGTAGTGGTCGCCGCACTGACTCTATCTGAATATAAGTCCCGACCGGTGATGTCGTAGACTTCTACAAAAGACACCTGCGGTAAGTCCAACCACGACCCCGCCCTGCCCAGGCGATCGCGCTGCTGGGTATCCACCACCGATAGAGAACGAATCAATTTGGGATTAACTGCCCGACGTTCGATCAGGGCATACTCATCCCGATGCAGTGCCAAAAAATCTCGCACAGTCGGATGAGAACCGCCAGTAAGCACCAACTTTGACCCTGGTTTCAGTCTTGTTAGCCCCACTGCTGCCCCTAAACAGTCAAAATCCGCTGTGGTATGGCACAAAATTAAATCCATATGCCGCTCCGAATTCCTTTTCTACACCCACCGGTTAAAGCCAAACCCCGTACCAGACTGAGTTACCGCTGACAACTAACAACTGACCGCGGGCAAAACCAGATGTCCCTAGGGACAAGTTCTACGATCGCGGTTCGACTTCGCTCACCGTGAGGGTATCATTGTTTGATAGCGATCGATTACTAGCTGTACTGGTATAGTCCAGTCAAACGCTGTTGTTAGGAGACCAAACATGACAATCATATTTCAACTTACACTAGCTGCTCTGGTAATAATGTCCTTCGTCATGGTGGTGGGTGTACCCGTCGCCTATGCTTCCCCTGAAGACTCCGAGCAATCTAAAAACCTGATCTTACTCGGATCTGGGATTTGGGTACTCCTAGTTATTATTGTCGGTGCCTTGAATTTTTTGGTGGTTTGAGCAATTTAGCGCCGGACCAGTAGCCCGGTGCGATCGGTCAGTGGTCGCGATCCAAGTTCGGAAGTATATATCGGCTTAAACGAAGCGAAAGGCTCAGCAAAAACTATGCGGTTGTGACAAATGACCACAAAAGACTAACATGACAGTTTTCGAGGGAACCTTCTCACGGACTTCATCATTACGGTTTGCCATTGTGATCGGTCGCTTCAACGACCTGGTCACAAGCAAGCTGTTAGCTGGATGTCAAGATTGCTTGAAACGCCACGGGGTCGATATCAATCCTCATGGCACTCAAGTAGATTATGCTTGGGTGCCAGGCAGTTGGGAAATCCCCATCGTGGCCCGTCAACTGGTGCTGAGCGATCGCTATGATGCCGTAATTTGCTTGGGTGCGGTGATCCGGGGTCAAACTCCCCATTTTGACTATGTCGGGGCTGAGGTATCCAAGGGAATTGCGGCCACGGCCTTACAGACGGGAGTGCCAGTGATATTTGGCGTGTTGACCACGGATACCATGCAGCAAGCCTTGGAACGGGCGGGCATCAAAAGCAATCTCGGCTGGGACTATGCCATGAGTGCTCTGGAAATGGCAAGTTTGATGCGCCTGCTCAAAGAATCGGCAGATGCTGACATCTATCATGGCAATGTCACAACTGGAACTCTGCCAGCCTCATCACCAGCATTAACTGAGGTCGCGGTGGACAAGGAAAAACAGACCTAGAACAGGATTATTTGGCAAAAATTCTACCCGCTGAGTTATAAAGTTTGCACTCAGCGGGTAAATTACGGTATGATAATATGTCTGGACTAATGGCTGGGGCGCCTCCCACGGAGAAGCGTCCAGGAAGTAAAAGACACCAAAAAAATAAGGAGTAGAATCATCCAGGAAACAATAAGCATGGTCAATCAGCAAATAACGGCTACAGACATAGGTTTCACTCATGCAGATTTTGAAGCCCTACTCGACAAGTACGACTATCACTTTAGTCCCGGCGACATAGTCGCGGGAACGGTATTTAGTTTGGAGCCGAGGGGCGCTCTGATTGACATCGGTGCTAAAACATCTGCATACATACCGATTCAGGAAATGTCAATCAACAGGATAGAAGCAGCCGAGGAAGTGTTGCAATCGAATGAGACTCGTGAGTTTTTTATCCTGACAGATGAAAATGAAGAGGGACAACTGACCCTCTCCATCCGCCGGATAGAGTATATGCGGGCCTGGGAACGGGTGCGACAGTTGCAGACCGAAGATGCAACGGTGCGAGCGCAAGTATTTGCGACCAACCGGGGCGGAGCATTGGTCAGAATAGAAGGGTTGCGCGGCTTTATTCCCGGTTCTCACATCAGTACCCGCAAAAATAAGGACGACCTGATGGGAGAAGATCTACCTCTGAAGTTCTTGGAGGTAGACGAAGAAAGGAACAGGCTAGTACTGAGTCACAGACGAGCGCTAGTGGAACGGAAGATGAACCGCTTGGAAGTCACCGAAGTGGTCATCGGCACGGTGCGGGGACTCAAACCTTATGGTGCCTTTATCGATATTGGCGGTGTCAGCGGCCTACTCCACATCTCGGAAATTTCCCACGACCACATCGATACCCCTCACAGCGTGTTCAATGTTAATGATGAAATCAAAGTGATGATCATTGACTTGGATGCGGAACGGGGCAGGATATCACTTTCTACCAAACAGTTGGAGCCAGAACCAGGGGATATGGTGAAAAATCCTCAGCTGGTTTACGACAAGGCCGAAGAAATGGCAGAAAAGTATCGCCAGAAACTGCGCTCTCAACAGGACGGTGAACAACCAGCAGATGAGACAGCAGCGGACACGCCAGCGGACACGCCAGTTGAGACAGCAGCGGACACGCCAGCGGACACGCCAGTTGAGACAGCAGCGGACACGCCAGCGGACACGCCAGTTGAGACAGCAGCGGACACGCCAGCGGACACGCCAGTTGAGACAGCAGCGGACACGCCAGCGGACACGCCAGCGGACACGCCAGTTGAAACATCAGATGAGACATCAGATGAGATTTCAGAGGAAATCCCCCCTGGGACAGAAGAATTACCCGCTGCGACGGAGCAGAAGGAGTCAGAGCTGGTTTCGGCTGAGTAGGTATAGCTTGGAAGTAGGGTGGTATTGCGTGCCACCCTACATTTTGAGCTATTTAAGTGGAGTAAGTTAATTGGTAAGCATTAAATGTGGTGCGGTAACATTCCCTCAGATCGAGGCAGTGATTTTTGATAAGGATGGCACCCTGGCAAATTCAGAAGCTTTTTTGCGCAACCTGGGCCGGAAACGCGCGCGCCTGATAGATGCCCAAATTCCGGGTGTGGGGGAACCGCTACTGATGGCGTTCGGACTGGAGGAAAATCAATTGAACCCAGGGGGGTTAATGGCCGTGGGCAGCCGTCGGGAAAATCAAATTGCTGCCGCTGCTTACGTGGCAGAAACCGGTCGGGATTGGATTGCATCTCTGGAAATTGTCAGTTCCGCCTTTGACGAAGCTGACAGGTATATGCAGCGGAAGGCGATGGAGACGCCTATATTTGCAGGTGTGGCCCAGCTGCTGGAATCTCTTTGGACAGCTGGGGTGAAGGTGGGGATTGTATCGTCAGATATCACGGAAAATGTTAAAGATTTTGTTAAGACATACGCTCTAGAGTCTTACGTAAGCTTAGAGATGGGAGTGCTTCCAGGCTTGAGTAAACCGGACCCGAAAGTATTTCTCGAAGCCTGTAGGCAGTTGGGCGTAGAACCAGGGCAGACCTTGATGGTAGGAGATTCTCAGACGGATTTCGATCTGGGACGGGTAGCCGGTGCAGCAGGAGTGGTAGGGGTCAGCTGGGGATGGACCGGTACGGTAAATCTGGAAAAGGCAGAGGTGGCGATCGCCCGCGTAGACGAAATGCAAGTGATAAGGTAAAGTGGGATCGCCTGTAGAGGGAAAACCACCCCGCGGTTGAGAAGAAAATTTAATTTAGCAAAGAAAGGAGATATCCTTGACACGTCGTTATCTATTTAGTTCGGAATCAGTTACGGAAGGACATCCAGACAAAATCTGCGATCAAATCTCAGATACGATATTGGATGCATTATTGGCCGAAGACCCCGCCAGTAGGGTGGCAGCGGAAGTTGCGGTCAACACGGGTTTAGTCTTGATTACGGGTGAAATTACCTCTAAAGCTCAAATCAACTTTATCGATCTAGCGCGGAAAAAAATAACAGAGATTGGTTACTTGGGTGCCGATAGTGGCTTTTCTGCCAATAGCTGTGCAGTTTTGGTGGCTTTAGATGAACAGTCTCCTGACATTGCCCAAGGAGTGAACAGCGCCCAGGAACAACGGGAGATGTCTTCAGAAGAGAAACTGGACTCTGTGGGTGCTGGAGATCAAGGTTTGATGTTTGGCTTCGCCTGCAACGAAACTCCCGAAATGATGCCTTTACCGATCAGTTTGGCCCATAGGATTTGTCGGCGACTGGCAGCGGTGCGTAAAACTGGACAGTTGCCGTACCTGCGTCCCGATGGTAAAAGTCAGGTGACAGTCGCCTATGAAGACGGACGGCCCGTGGGGATCGATACGATTCTGATTTCTACCCAACATGCACCGACCATTGGTAGCATTACTGATGAAGCAGCCGTGCAGGCAAAGATTAAAGAAGACCTGTGGTCAGCTGTGGTGCAACCCACTTTCGCAGATATTAATGTGAAGCCTGACGATCGAACCAGATTTCTGGTGAACCCGACGGGTAAATTTGTGGTTGGCGGTCCCCAAGGGGATGCGGGCTTGACGGGGCGTAAAATCATTGTCGATACCTATGGTGGCTATTCCCGTCACGGTGGCGGCGCGTTCTCTGGAAAAGACCCCACAAAGGTAGACCGCAGTGCGGCTTATGCTAGTCGGTATGCGGCGAAGAATATTGTGGCTGCTGGGTTGGCAGAAAAATGTGAGGTGCAACTGTCCTATGCGATCGGGGTGGCCCGTCCTGTGAGCATGTTGATTGAGACCTTTGGTACGGGCAAGGTAGATGAAGATAGCCTGTTGGAAGCAGTGAAGAAGATATTTGAATTCCGCCCAGCAGGAATTATTCAGACGTTTAATTTGCGCAACCTGCCAGGGGAACGCTGCGGACGTTTTTACCAGGATGTGGCTGCTTACGGCCACTTCGGTCGCCCGGATCTGGAATTGCCTTGGGAACAAACGGATAAGGCTGAGTTGTTGAAGGAAGCATTGAGTCAGTCGGCGGCAGCGGTATAGTTCGATTCAATCAAGAATTAAGAAACCAGGTATATGGAAAAAACCAGGTTTATGAGGGCTACTGGTGAGAAACCTGGTTTCTACCTCATAATTGATTGAATACCTTTGCACACCCGATCGCCCATCATCCATTCAAGAGAGATTCAAACTCAGTCTTTAAGGAATGAACGTCGGCTACCCGGGCCACTAACAGGTTCCGATCGCCAGCATCTTGCAAGCGCCGCTTCCAATGCCGGATGCTATCGGAGTTTTTCATCCAATAGCCGATGACGCTGTCCACCACCCGATCGAATTCCCAACCGCGAGTCCGAGGCACTGTCTCGACCGATTCCAGAAAGGCATCTAGGGTACAATGGTAGCTGCCCACATATTCCGCACCAGCACGGGGTTGGTGTTCCTGCTTCTCTTGCTGGTGATTAAAAAAATGCCAAACTGGCGATACGCCGAGGATGTCAAATGTGTATTTCACGACAAATTCCTCAAATTCTATATTTCTATGATATTTCTGTGATAGGATATTGGGACAAGGAGTGGAGTAACAGATTGTACCAAGCAGCCCGATTTTGGGCGTCCCTTGGGTTAAAATCAGTAAAATAGTAGAATAACTATACCTGGAGAGGTGGCAGAGCGGTTGAATGCGGCGCACTCGAAATGCGTTATAGGCTAAAACCCTATCGGGGGTTCAAATCCCCCCCTCTCCGTTTAGACGTGGGTTGGGTCTCCGAACGAAACCCAACCTGTTAACATAAGAAACCAAACCGGTTTATTACCACCATGATGGGCAGTGCGTAAGTTGGGTGTCGTCCGGAGACCCAACCGGTGCATCCGCTAAAGGGCAGGCGTAGATGACGGAGATGGAAGCATCTCAATTTTTATCTTTAAAAAATTGAGATGCTTCCGTTCAATATTTGAGTAATATCAATAAAAATGGAGCCATCAAAGTGATTACCCAGATTCAAGTGACAAACCTGAAAAGCTATCGATGTGGAGTTTTGCCCCTGGCGTCTTTAACCGTTTTGATTGGAGCTAATGCGTCAGGTAAAAGCAACATCATTGAAGCCCTCAGATTGCTGGCAAGACTTGCAAAAGGCGAGAGATTGAGCCTTCTGGGCAACACTCATCAACAGAGTGAAATGCCGTTTAGAGGTAAATTTGATAATCTTGGATACCGAGGAGCAAAATCATTTAAAATTTCCTGCGATCTTGAAACCTTAGAGTTGGAAAACTGGACTCATTTCGAGATCGAACTGGGGCTTGACAATGAAGGAGAGTGCCATGTCACTCAAGAAAAAATTATCGCCCCAATATCGACCGTTCCCCTATACCAAATTACCAGCGAACCTCAAGGGGCAGGTAGCGATGTTTTAGTAGAATATAACAATTTTGCACGTGGTAGGAATAAGCCAAAAATTCCATGCAGTAGCCACATGGCAATTTTTACACAGTTATTGAGTGAGATTCGTTTCCGTCCAGAGCATCAAGAGAGTCGAGCAAAAATTCCTCGAATTGCCGATAATTATGTTCGTTGCTTGAGTGGCATCGTTTTTCTGGAGCCCGAACCTAATGCAATGCGCGATTACGGTAATAAAGGCGATCGATTGCTCGAAGAACATGGAGAAAATATCTCCGGCGTTCTCTATAATCTCTGCCAAAAATTAGATATTAAGGCTGAGATATTAGAATTTGTTAGAAGTCTTCCCGAACAAGATATTGAAGATATCGGCTTTATTGAAACTGCTCGTGGGGAAGTTATGTTGCAGCTAACTGAAACCTTTGGTGGCATCTCCGCTGTCTATGATGCAACAACCCTCTCAGATGGGACATTGCGAGTTCTGTCAATTGCAGCAGTCATGTTTTCGGCTCCAGAACAAAGCATTGTTGTTATTGAAGAAATTGATAACGGCGTGCATCCCAGTAGAGCAGAAAGTTTACTTAAGCGCATTTCTAATATTGCACAAACACGCCATTTGCAAGTTCTAATTAGCAGCCATAATCCGGCACTGCTTGATGCTCTACCTGATGAGGCTGTGCCAGAAACGGTCTTTTGCTATCGCAGTCCCGATGATGGTTCGAGTCAACTTATACGATTACGAGATATTCCAGACTACCCCGAACTGATTGCTCGAGGTACTGTTGGACAACTGATGACAGGGGGTTTGCTAGAAAGGTTTGTCAAATACCATCCCGGAAGCGAAGAGAAGAAGCGAAAAGCAATGGAATGGTTAGCTAATATTCGTGGCTGAGATGGAGATTAGTGGATGAAAGCCGTTGCAATTGTTGACACCTCTATATTTTGTGAGTTCCTGAATATTCCCAATATGAATAATTCCAGGGAGGAAGTATTGAAGGAATTTGAAAGGCTTCTCAATGACGATACATCATTTCTTTTACCGATGGCTGCTGTTTACGAAACGGGTAATCATATCGCTCAATTGTCTGATGGGGGAAATCGTCGCCGTTTCGCTCAATCTTTTGTCAATCAAGTTCAGAAAGCAATTAACGGAGAGGCCCCTTGGCAAATCATGCAAGTTCCCACAGTGGCAGAAATTGACATCTGGTTGAGTGAATTTCCTGATTCGGCGATGCAAGGGGTAGGGATGGGAGATATATCGATTATTAAAGAATGGGAAAAGGCTATCAAAAGAACTCCCTATCTTCGCGTGTTTATCTGGTCTTTAGATAAAGACCTCATGGGGTATGACTATCAGCCATGCGATCGGTATTAATTAGGGTTTTTGGGCCTGGATTACTTGCAGACTGCCACTGGCGTGGAGTGTCTGGCGCTGAACCTGAAAACCAATTTCGCCCAGGAGTTGGGGTAAGTCAGTGCGCAGCAGCTGCCAGGCTGTTTCGGTTTCAAACAATTGCATAAATATGGATAAGCCTGGCCAAAATAGCCAGTTACTGGGGGTGTGCAAATCTATCAGGGCAAAGATGCCTCCCGGTTTCAGCACCCGGTATACTTCCTGGAGGATCTGCCGTAGCTGCATGCTTTCCATTTCGTGCAGGGCGACGCTGGTATGCACGATATCAAACTGATTGTCGCCCAAGGGCATGTTTTCGGCAAAGGCTTCCACATACGAGGCAGCGGGAACGTTCTGCTGGGCCCGTTTCAGGGATAAGGGCGAGGCGTCTAAACCGGTGACCTCCTGGGACTGCTGCACCAGAAATTTAGTTGCCTGACCGCTACCACAACAGAGATCTAGTATCCTGGTTTGTGAGGTGATGGTTAAATCTTGTAGCGGTAACTGACGGAATCGGCTCTCTCCCCCGACTGCCAGGGCAGATAGTTGCGCGATCGCATCATAGAGCCATTGATAGCGATAACTTAAATCTCTGAGAATAGTGGCCATATCCAGTTTTTTGGTGTTGGTGCTGAAGATCTACTACCTGAGATAACATCTTATCAGTTTACTTAGCTATTGTATTATCCAGAGAGTAATTACTATAAAAATTAACTATCTAATCCCCAACTGTTCTAATAAATAGTTGACGCGCTCATAAGCATCTCGTTGTAATATCTCGCGCTTCCGAGTCAATCAACTCCTCAAAATCCGCTACAAACTTAGGTCCCACGTGCTGGTAAGACATAAACTTCTCCCCAATTTTACTCAACCCTTCCCGCACCAACCTATTGCCAACGCACGGTTGAAACATCCTCACTAGCGCATCTAACCCTTCAGGATAGTTACGCAGGCAAAAATAGATATCCCAAGCATCCTTTTCTTTGAGGCGATCGTAAAGCGCCATTCCCTTCATCACCAAAAATGGTACAATTGTTGCCACTCTTACCCGAGCATTATCTATCCCGCCTTCCGGAAGCACGCCAACAATTTCGACCTCTGTCGCCATTGACAAAGTCAGATCGCAACCGCGAGCTTTCCGCGCGCGCAGATCCTGTATTCTTTGAGTACGGTGAGAAGTACCAGTTCCTGAATATTCCCATCCCGAAAATCTACTTGTACCACGATCTCCCTATCATTCACCATCACGTGACGATAAAAGATAAACGGTTGCCTCCCTTGACGATATCCCCTAGTTAACAGCAATTCCTGAATCGTTTTATAGCCAGGATCTTGAATAGTCCGGTGGTTAAAAGCGATATCCACATCAGTACTGCCAATGTATTGAAGACGCCCCTGAGAAAGTAATAATTCTGGAACCCAACCCCCAACCACTACGATATCATTTCGATAGCTCCCCAACAAGCGCACCAGTTCCAACAGCACGGAGCGGGCAGCGTCAACACGGATGCGGTATAATCGCGCTTAGCTACCATTGTGGCATTATCACCTGTTCTAAAAGTGCAGTTGCTGCTTCTTCCCCGCGTCCCCGGAACCCCAACAAGTCCAGATACAGTTGAATGCCAGATGCGATCGCCTGCCCGTCAACCGATCGGGCTTGATAAAAAACACCTTCATCATAAGGTGAGAGCAAACTTACATTAGCACCGCCATTTACGGCTTTCAAGTTCAGCAGGTTCGCCAAGCTTTCAATATCGGCATCCACGTAAGCCATAACCCGCTGATAGCGAACAACAGGCGCATATCTAGCAGCACCTGAAAAGCCTGTTAAAGCATAACGAATTCCCAACTCCGAACAAGTCGATGCCAAAACTTCTTCTATCTCCCCCACGGTCTTAAATGAATAGAAATCAAACGCCTGGTTGTGGCGATAGTTATAATTTTGAGCCCAGTCCGCTAGCAGTGCTGCTGGGTGACTCAAACAAAACCCATCGGCAGAGGTACTCAACCATTCCCGATCGGACAGCAACTTCTTAACGTTGGATACTAGCCCCAAACTAACATTTGCTTCTGACGCTAAGGCTTTTACCTTCCATGCCTTGTGGGATTGACTGAGTAGCACTCGCAATATTCTCTCAGACTTGGGAGCATATAAAGAACGCAGATATCGCTTCTGTGAAAATGGATTCGGCTTTCCTTCTTTGTGAATGTAAACTTGTCCAAAACAAAGGCGACAGTTACCTGCTAGATCGAGGCAACCGATGCCTTCTGCTGCACATATTTCTGCTGAGGTTGGAGATATGTAGGGCGCGATGAAGACCCCATAGGCACTTCCTTTTTGGGCGATCGCCCTCCACAGTTTATTGACTGCTTCGCGGGCTAATCGCGGCTGACCGCTAGATTTAGCCTCGACAAACAAAGACTGTTCTCCAGCCAGCAGTTACCATCCATGTAAACAGTATTAGTACTAATATCTACCAAACTGTTTTTATGTCCCGTGGGAGCGTGACTTTAATGATTGCATATAACTCGCAATTTGGATTACGTGCGCTACGCTGTAATCTGCCCTGTCGGCTCCTGCCTGCTCTTGTACTACTAATGATTACATATAACATGCAATTTGGATTACGTGCGCTACGCTGTAATCTGTCAGCGTCGGCTGCGCAGCAGCTAGCCGCGCAGCGCAATCCTTTTGGCCAGGATATCAACTACTTTTGACCACACCCTTATATCATCGGGGAGCTCCCAAAGCAGTAACTGCGGTATGCTTCAAATGCAATATTACCAGTATGCCGCAGCGCTCCCGACGTTCCATGGGAGATTGAATATAGGATCCCTGGCGTCAAGCGACATCAGGGGTATCTCCGCCCGATTTTTATAGTACAGGTTCCGTCTCACGGGCTAAACTATCTTTAGGGGGGTGTGGTCAAAACCCGTTGGTAAGAGGATCCCCCCCTATCCCTTTTATCAACGGGTTTTGACCACATCCGGATAAAATTGCTCTACTCTATCAACTACTTTTGACCGCACCCTCTTTAGGGCGATCGGGCATTGTGGTGCTGTCGGGGAGATATTGCGACCAAAACTGGCGAAACAGCCCTTATAGGCGATCGCGTCCGGCCAGGGCGGTATCACATTCCATCAGTCGGGTGGCGCCGGAGCACGATCGAAAGGCTACAGGCCCCCATACCGCCGGCGCGTTCCTCCTCAAAGGGCTAAGAAACCGGGTGGGGCGGCGATCGCAGGGAACCACTACCGTATATACCCAGTCACTTAATTACCGCGATCGCCGCCCCACCCGATCTGGCTCACAACCAACCCGTGGATGCGATCGCCCCCTATAAAGGCAAGCCATCGCTATAATAGGGAATGTGGAAGCAAAAGTCAAGCAAGACATTGACAAAGGAGAATAAATATGATCGATAAAACAGTAGTGATTCTGACCTTAATAACACCTCTACTTTTTACTAGCGCCGTTAAAGCAGAGAATCCCGAACATGTAGAACAGTTATTGACAACAAGGGAATGTTATCGCTGCGATCTTTCAGGAGCAAACCTATCTGAAGAACATCTGATCGGCGCTGACTTGAGAGAAGCTAACCTAGAAGGGGCAAACCTCACCCATGCTAACCTGGAAGGTGCTGACTTAACTGGTGCAAACCTACAGGGCGCTCACTTAACGGGCGCTCACTTAACCGATGCCAGTCTTAATGACGCGAACCTGAACAACGTGAATTTTAGCAATGCGAATATTTATAGCGTGGACGTATTAGGGGCATCGATGGTTGATATAGTATTGACTGATGCCAACGTCCATAATACCGCGATCGGCGTTGGGGGAGGATATATGGAAACAGACCTTGTAGGAGATCCAGAAAAAATATTTGCAGAATCTTCTACAGCATATATCGAAGAAAATGAGTTTCAAGAATATCCAGCACATTATCTGGTAGAATATCCCGAGACTCCCTATACCTATCCTGAAGGCCACGAAGAATATCCCGTCGTCAATACTTTTTGGTATTAAGGCCCAGGCGATATCGCCAGCAATTAGTAGGGGCACGGCATCCAACAAATCACGCTCATCACCCGACAATTAACTAACGCCGTGCCCCGGAATCGCCCGATATCGCGATTGGCCGAACGGCAAAAACCCTCCAATAGGAAGAGTTGACTTATGCAACTAGAGGATTACTTTTAATTTTTAGACCCTGATGACATCCGCATCAAGGGACATAGAATTGGAATTGATAACGTCCTAGATTATTACTTCCAAGGATGCGAGGAAATTATCGATCATTTCCTATCACTGAATTTAGAAAAGATTCACGCAACTCTCACCTACTACTACCGGAATCAAGAGGAAATAGATGCCTACATGCAACGGCTACATGATTGGAAAGAACAGCGTTATCAAGAAGCATTAGCAAACCCAACTCCAATGAGAAAGCGGGCTCTTCCCAATTTAGTATGCTAAACTGATAGCTAATGTGCCTGTAACCCTTTCCCAACAATACTTTCAACGCTTGTGCCTTGCAGATCGGTGCAGATATCGTGCGAGAGCAGGAATAAGCGAAAACCCAGACTACGCAAGACTTTGAGACTTTT
Source organism: Hormoscilla sp. GUM202 (assembly GCA_005518205.2). Classification (GTDB taxonomy): domain Bacteria; phylum Cyanobacteriota; class Cyanobacteriia; order Cyanobacteriales; family Desertifilaceae; genus Hormoscilla. Next base: position 106,638 of record RFFC02000006.1, on the reverse strand, counting down.
TTTGATGACAATTTAGCATACTATTTCACGAAGAGCCAGAAAGCGTTTCCAGGAAATTATCGCAAAAAAAAACATTCTCGCAACCGCGCCCAATACCTTTCGGTTAATAATACAATTTTTTAATATGATAGACTTGACGGTAGCACTAATAATACTGAAAGCACCCGCAAATACGCTTTCAAACTTGGGCGCGATCGCCTTTTTCAGGGACCCCTGTACAGCTGAGACATCCTGACTCCGCAAAGATGGCTCTTGATGCAATAGTCCCAGTATCTTCTCCACCTGTTCTGGCAGATTTTCACATATCTGCGACCTTTGAGTCATAAGACAACAGCTTCGGTAAGAACAACTTTAAGCATATCCCATCTGCTGCTGTGCTACCATGGCAACTGCTGTAAAATTATACATACATAACTCCTACTGCTGCGCCAACCTCCATACCTTGAGCCCGATACATCATCTATCGGGGATCGGCTGTATTTACCATCACTGGCAGAGATTATTTGTATCACAGATTGCCAATGAGCGCGATCGCCTTACCATGAGGAAAAAAGAGAGATATGGGAATAGTAGGGTTAAATGTAATGATATGTTACCACAAGTTAAACTTATACCTGGTGCTATTGCAGAAATTCTCGCCTCTAGTAGCGACAGTGGCGTGCTCACTCTAACTGACCGCTATGGACTGATGGCCATATTAGATGAGTCCCTGGACGAACAAGAGCAAAGAGCTGTAAATCGATTGCTGCGAGCGGTACTTAGAGGTAAGATCAAAATTAGCAATAAAATCCCCTTCGATGACTCTCATTGAGGGAGCATATCAGTGAGCACCTCCGGACCTCCGGACAGGCGATCTGGCCATCCTGCGCAACTGACAACTCAAATCACTGAGGCATATTTGTCTCGGGGGAAATGACGATTGTTTTCTGTTCGGCCCGCTGCTTAGGCTCTAAATACAGATTCTCGATCAAAGCAGCTGCACCTGCCATCCAAGGCGGTACGATCAACGCTCCAATAATACCCAAAATTTGCGTACCTCCCACCACTGCTAGCAACTGGTAGAGGGGGTGTAACCCTACAGAAGAACCTACCAGAAAGGGATCGAGGACATAGGTTTCTATATTCTGGATCGCCACGAAGAACAGCAATATCCAGAGAAACTTCCATCCCCCAGCGGCGATCGCCACCACCAAAGCCGGAATTGCCCCCAAAACTGGTCCGATAAAGGGGATTAAATTCGTGACACCAGCGATGACTCCTAACCCGAGAGAAAACTCCCGCAGCCCCAAAAAGCCCAACCCAACAGTCGTGGCTATGCCTAAAATCAAGGAAACCAAAAGTCTGCCCCGAATATAACTGCCCATGCGGTAACTAATAATCGGCACTTGAGCTGCCAAACGTTCCTCCCAAGGTTGGGGAAACAGACGCACGACACTGCGTACTAGGGTTTGACTATCCGCTACCATGTAACCAGAAATAAACAAGGAGAGAATCAGGCTAATCGCAGCACCCAAAATTCCCCTAGTGATACTATAGGATCGCAATACTAGCTGTTGACTGGAACGGAACAGCCAGCTTGTGAACTGCTGGACATCAAAGAACTCGAATATATCTGACGGAATGTCATTCCATCTCGTTATTGTATCGGACGCCACGGCGATTAACTTTTCGGCGTAGACTGGCAGCCCCTTTACTAGAAGCTGAATTTGTTCGGTTACTGCTGGACCTAGCAACAGTCCTACCCCTGTTAATCCAGATAACAGGGTGAGGTAAACGACGATCGTCCCCAACCAACGCGGGATGTGCCACCTTTCAGCTGTTTCTACCAAGGGTGAAATAGAAGCTGCTAGCACTACCGAAATCATCAAAATTATTAGCAGACTCTGTAGCTGCCACAACACCACTATCGACAAGACTGATGCTACAATCAGCAGCAGGCCAGAAATGGAAAAAGTAATACGTATATCGCGCATGATTAGCTATTAAGTATTAAATATTAAGTATGTTGTCAGTTGTTGGTTGTCAGTTATAGTTGAATGATTACCACTTATCATTTTTTCTCTTTGCCAAAGTTTACAGATTTTAAAAAAAATCTCGGTGCTTGTTGATTGTTGATGGTTGATGATGTATTCTCAGCAATATCTTGCCCGATTAATTATTTTCACAATCAACAATCAACTAGGCAACTTTTATTTGCGGTGCCAGCTAGTTATGCCACCCGGTTTATCAAGCAGGGTGATTCCTCGGGCTTGCAGTTCGTTGCGGATCCGATCGCCCTCAGCAAAGTTCTTAGCTTTCCTAGCTTGGGAACGTTGCTCAATCAATGCTTCTATTTCCGCATCACTTAAACCATCAGCTGCTGTTTTTTCTTCACCGGCTTCTAAACCTAATACTTTTGCCAAGCTTACCAGAGTATACCACTGTTCTTGGAGTATTTGGGGGTCGATTTCTGTAATTCCGGCATGAACGAGGATATTTCCCTCCCGCTTGAGTTCTTTTGCCAGTTCAAACAAAACTGCCAAAGCGCCAGGGGTGTTCAGATCGTCATCCATCGCCGTCTGAAATTTGGCAACGGATTCTTTTAACACCGACCCGGTCTCTGTCAATTCTAGTTTTTGACCATACTTTTGGCAGAAAAGCAACCCATCTTTGAGAGTTTCCCAGCTGTTTTGGGCCGAGGCGATCGCCTCAGGAGTAAAATCGATAGGTTTGCGGTAATGTCCCTGGAGGACAAACAAGCGGACAGCCATTGGTGAGGGAGCATTTTCCCCATCCAACAGCTGACGGATGGTGGTAAAATTGCCCAAGGATTTGGACATCTTTTCGCCATTGACTGTCACGAAGCCATTATGGAGCCAGTATTGAGCTAGGGGCTTACCGGTTACAGCTTCAGACTGAGCAATTTCATTCTCGTGGTGGGGGAAGATCAGATCCGCGCCGCCGCAATGAATGTCGATGGAGTCCCCCAGGCGATCGCGCACCATGGCGGAACATTCGATATGCCATCCGGGGCGACCGGCACCCCAAGGAGATGGCCAACTGGGTTCTTCTGGTTTGGCCGCCTTCCAGAGGGCAAAATCATAGGGGTCTTTTTTCTTCTGGGCCTCATCGACTGCCACCTGCACCCGTCCGCTAGCACCGGTTTGCATCTCTTCCAACTGACGTCGGGAAAGTTTACCGTATTGGGGATATTGGCGTACATGGTAATATACATCTCCATCAGCTGGGTAGGCATAGCCTTTCTGTTCCAACTCGTGGATCAAGCGTTGAATGCCATCGATCGCGTGGGTGGCGCGGGGATATTCATCAGCTTCCAGGACATTCAGGCGGGCCATATCTTCAAAATAGGTCTGAGTGAAGTGTGATGCCACTGCTTGCATAGTGGAACCTGTTTGGCGGGCCCGGTTGAGAATCTTGTCATCAATATCGGTAAAATTCTGAACATAATTAACCTGGAAACCGCACCATTGGAGATAGCGGCGGAGGGTATCCCAGACTATATAGGACCGGGCGTGACCCAAATGGCAGTAGTCGTAGACCGTGACGCCACAGCAATAGATGCGGACCTGGGGAGGTGATAGGGGAGAAAAGGGAGATTCTGTGCGGGAGAGAGTGTTGTACAGCTTTAATGTCATGAGAGTGTCATTGATTGAGTTAGTAGTTCGTAGTAAAGGCTTTAGTCTTTACCTCTGTTCCTCGTTCGTAGTAAAGACTTAGTCTTTCCCGACCTTAGAGGGCTGATTCACTAGTAGCCCTCTAACCCGGTATGAGCAAAAAACAGGGTTTCTTAATTCTGGCATTGAGACGATCCCTATGTCAACTTAGGCTTCTGACTGGCTTGCGGGAGGATCGAAGGTGCTGCATACTTCATATATTGATGTCGTCGCTGGTTCCACTAACAAATGGGATATTTCCTTGACGATCGCCTCATGAACGTCATTTTTATTAGTTCCCATCTCTTCTACGCTTGACCAAAAGATGATGGCGATGCTTTTATCGGTTCCCGGTTCTTGCAGCAGATAGGATCCTCCGAAGCCTTGGCCATAGGTGGCTACGACTTTTTCATAAAGCTGCTTCGCCTCGTCAAACTTGCCGGGCTGGAATTCCCCGATCGCGACATAAGCATATTTATGCTTGAGAAAATCTAGAAATTCTGTCATGGTTAGATTACACCTCACACATCTGCTTCGATTGTAACATCAGATCTGCAACATTGCCAATTGAGCACTTTTTTATCCTTTCTGTGGCATTCTTAACAATTATCCCATATCGGCATTTGCTAAATATTGATATATCCAGAATAATTTAATATTTTTCTATCGAGCTGCCGGCGAAAAAATGAAAAATCGTGATTTATTTTGCTCTCGGAGAAAGCCGGTGCATTATTCACCAGTAACCCAGAAACCCAGTTTTGAAATTCATTTCTGAAAAAACTTCAAAACCTGGTTGACAATGAATCTATGTTATAATTAATATCTCGCGTCTGGAGACTTGTAATAAGCAAATTTTATGTAGAGATGCAAGGGTGAGTGTCTCTACATTCCTCGTGTAAATTGTTAGATAAAAATGATAATTTATTTGAAATAAATCTCCGAATGGGGTTGAGAATAGCAAAATTTATGCTAATATAAAAATGTCTGCGATCTGCTTATTACAAGGATATTTTCTGTAGAGATGCTTAGCGTTCGCATCTCTACATTCCTTGTGGAAATTGTTAGGGATAAGGAACTGGTCGCAGGTACACTGCACACTGCGGGCATATTCGCTGGTCTGAAGGCGATCGGGGGGCGATATCATGGTTGTGGAGAAAAGCGCAGTTCCTGACCGTTCGGAGTATAATTAGGGCTATGCGATCGCACCGAAAGCTTGTATAATTCACAGAACTGCGATCGCCCAGACAAAGGGGAAGCACTTTAGTGCTTACTACAAACGGTCTAATTCACAGAACTGCGATTTGGGTAATTTTGAATTGCTTATGAAGTTTTGGCGCAGGCTGATTAGTGGGAGTATGATGGCCTTATCCGGAGCCAGTTGTGCTGGTCAGAAATCTCCTCCCCAGATTTACAACCAGATCGAGGATAGCGTGGTTCTGATTAGACAGGTTGGCGAAGACGGACATGGCACGGGTTTTTTCATTCCTGGACCAAAAGGGGTCTGCACTGTCCTGACTGTAAATCATGTCTTGCCTCCCCAGACCAATTACAGGCTGTACTTCCAGGATAAACCCATTTCCCAAGATATTACCATCCATAGGCGATTGGAGTCTGGATTTAGCGGCGGTCACCTTTCGACCTGACCGGAAAAACTGCCCTTATAAATCTATTCCCTTGGGAGACTCCAATCAAGTGCAGCCCGGTCAGCAGATCCATGTCTTGGGTTATCCTGCCGATGGCATTCAACTGGACTACCACTTTTAAGCGGCTAGTTGTCGGTACCTGCTTGGGCAAATAAGCGGCTAGTTGTCGGTACCTGCACCTAAAGCTAAGGCTATGCTATTGCCTATAGCGCTACCACTGAACGGGGCATGAGTGGCGCACCTGTTGTGGATGCCACAGGTAAGGCGATCGCAGTTCACGGTCTCACCAAGGAACAGTTTACCGTGGCGTCAGATCCTAACTCGGCGGATATTCCTAACTCGACGGATAGTTCTAATTTGGTGGAGGTGAATACTTTTAAGTGGGGTATTCCCATTAACACCTATTTAAATCATCAACCCGCGATTCTAGTTGAATCTTCTGATTATAATCCCTGGGAAATTGCCTCCTGGACCGCGATCGGGCCCGACCTGCCCAGGCAGTCTTTTGTTTATTGCTTACTTGATAGCGCGGGCTGTGTACCGCCGTCTTGCCAAGGTATATGATTACATATTATATAATCGCAGTTTCAGAACCCTCAGCCGGCATTCAAACAATGTTAAATCCGTAGCGATCGCCCCCGATGGAAAGACTCTTGTCAGTGGCAGTAGAGACAATAACATCAAACTGTGGGAACTGCGCACCCTCAGCGGCCATTCATCCTCGGTTACATCCGACACCGCCACGACCATCATCAGCTGTAACAGTAATGTAGATGCTGCTGATATCGACCTTGCCAAGAGTACCAGTAAACTCACCCGTAGCTGGCTCAAAACTCAACCAGTCCGGTAGAGGCGACCCATCCTGGGTCATGAAAGGTATCGCCAGGAACTGTCAAGCAGAAATCTTCTCCTGTGCTTGCCGTTTGGTCGGCGATCGGCTTGACTACCACCGGATCCCTATTAACGACCAGGTTGAAGCTATCCCTTGTCATACCTACTTTACCATCTATGCTACAATTACAGTCACATATGGTATGTGAAAAAAATTAGAGCACAATCAAAGGTACAACATGACATTGCTGATTTCAGAGTATGTAGAGGGAGAGAGCTGGGATAAGGCCATCGAGCTGTTTAATTATGGCCCAACAGCGATCGACCTGGAAGACGGTGAATACAGACTGCGGGTCTACCATAATGGTCAAAGTTGGTTTCGCTCAATCCAGCTCCAAGGGCTCGTCCAGCCGGGTGAGGTTTTCGTTATTGCCGATCCCCGAGCCAGCTCGGCCATTACATCTCTTTCCGACCAAACCCACGGATATGTAGCCTTCAACGGAAATGATGCTATAGTTTTAGCTCAGGGTGGAGTCGAAATAGACGCTATTGGTCGGGTCGGACAGGATCCCGGAACAGAGTGGGGTTCTGGACTGACCTCCACCCAAGACAATACTCTCCGGCGTCGATTTGATGTTCCCCTCAATATCTCTGCCGGCGATCCTTTTAACCCAAGCAACGAATGGCATGGTTTGGCACTGGGTACAATCAATCACCTGGGTATTGCCCCTACACTCCCTCCCATACCCTTGGGGTTAATTATTTCCAAATATGAGGAGGGGGAAAGCTGGAACAAGTCTCTGGAACTCTTTAACGGCTCCGCCGAAGCTATTGACTTAGCAGCAGGAGACTTTAGCCTGGAAATCTACTCCAATGGCAGTTTGTCTCCTGAGTATAGCACCAAGCTAACCGGCTCCATTCCCATTGGGGGAAAGTTCACTATTTCTCACACCCAAGCAGTTCGAGAGCTGTTGATTGAGTCGGACCAGACCAGCGTCAATCTGATTTTCAACGGCAATGATGCCATTGTTTTGAAGAAAGGGATCCAAATTGTAGATTCATTTGGCCAGGTTGGGGACCCGAACCGCACTAGTGGGTGGGGTATGGGTGACTTTTCCACCCTGGATAATACCCTGCGGCGAAGGCCGGAAGTCACTGTAGGAGACACTGACATTTTAGACCCATTTGAACCGGAAACCCAATGGCGAAGCGTAGGTGATGCCTTCTTGATTAGCCCTGACAGTGGGGATGCAGACTACATTCTCAGCCAGTTTTCCGGTGACTATGTAGATTTGGATAACCCGGAAGAAAATGTTGTGGGAAGGGTGAAAGTCAAGAGCTACAACCGGCAAGACAACTTGATTCAGCTCTACTCATCCAACTTTGGTGTGGATAAACCGGTTCATATTGTCACGGATTTGACCGGACCATTTAATCCACCCCTTTCCCGGGAATCTCGTCCCGCTTACCTTGACCCAGCAATTTTGCCTGTTCAAGGAGTTATTTGGGGAGGTAGCACCGACGTCAACCTGTCTCAGGATAAAGAGAAACCACTGGATAGCGACTATCTCAGGGAAGACCCCACTGTTCGAGCCGTTGGCTTCCGGGAAGGTCAAAGTGGCAGCAGTTTGGGGAAAACCTGGGTGGTGATTCACGGCTGGAATGGGAACCTGGATGAAGAGACGAGTTCACTGGCTGAACTGGTTCAAACAGTGACAGGTACGGCGGACAGCGATGACCGGGTCTTGGCATTGGATTGGCGAGAAGCGGCACGGTCAGGTGGTCTTCCTAGTGTGGCCAATTTTCCTGCTGCTACCTGGATTACCCCGGTTGCCGAGTTCGCCGCCAGGGCTTTACGGGAAGAATACAACGTGGATCCATCGGACCTCATTTTAGTGGGCCACAGCCTTGGGTCTTACGTGGCCTCGGAAATCGGGAGAATCTACCGGGACGGTCTTTCGGTCATTCCCGGTAATGGTTACGGAGTGGAGACGATCATTGCTCTTGACCCGGCTTCAGCGCTTACCGCTTCTGGCAATAGGCCATACGATCTGGATGGCAGGGTAGAAGGGGACCAGGAACCTCAACCCCTCAATTCTGTTGCCAAATTTTCCAGGGCTTTCAATGGTGCCCGGAGTGTTGCTGGCAATCAGGGCTACGCTGTAACTGCTCACGAGGCTTTTCAAATTGAATATAACTCACTACCACTAGATTCTCCGAACGAACATCAATGGGTTACGCGCACTTACGGTCACCTTTTGACCCATAGTATCGGACCCAACCGGCCTAGTTTATTGGGCAGGTTATTTGGTTCCAGCACCTACGAATCAGTAGATCGCCTCGGGTTAGACCAGTTCCAAATACTGGATAATCGGCAAATTGGGGCTGGTGGTTATCGGGGCATTATCAAAGCCGCTCGCTCCAATAATGAACCGATTCTGTTGGTGGCTCAGGTGGCAGGGATAAACGGCACGGTAATCATTGGGGGTAATGAAGATGATGCCATCACCAGGAGTAATAAGGTTTCTCTGACTCAAGGACCTGACTACCCTGTGAATCTGAATGTGGGCAACGATTGGATCGCCGGGGATGGAGGAAACGACACCTTGAAAGGTTTTGGGGGAAATGACAGTCTCTTGGGTGGAGACGATAATGACCGGTTGTTAGGCAACCATGGAGATGACCTGCTTGCGGGTGAGGAAGGGGATGACCTTCTCTTCGGTGGCCCTGGAAAAGACACTTTCGTCATTGGGCATTCAGGTTTGAACGTCATTGAAGACTTCACCCTAGGAAGGACGACCGATCTGATTGCTCTCACCGAAGGTCTCACCTACTCCCAACTTTCCTTCACCGATGTCAGTTCCTATCAATTCCGAGGAGGAACGGTGAATAACAGGGGTGCTCTCATCAGCTCTGGGAGTGATTCTCTCGGCTTGGTCAGAAACATCAGTTCTTCTGACCTGGAAGACCATCTCTTTGTCTCCTACTCCGACATTGATTCGGTTGTAGTGGTCTAGTTATAGAGGGTTGTGTAGGAGCTGGGGTTCCCGGTTCCCTACCCTTCTTATTAAATTGAAAGGAGTTTAATATGCAGGTCAATTTGTTACTGATTGTTTTTCTGTTGCTCATCTACTTTATCTGTAGTTCTGTTGTATTTGTCATTACATCTCAAGGGTGGAATATTTTGGTTCAAACATCATTTAGCATTATTTTATTTTTTTTGACCATACTCATTTTGATAGTGGGCCGCTTTTTCAGAGCAGATACTTACATCCCCATGGAATTATTTTGGACTTATCTAAAGCTGATTGTGATTACTCAGATTGTTACAATACTGTTTAATCCAGGGGACTCAGGTTCTGGTAGCTCCTCCTACTACTTCTATCAGACTATTTGGGGAAAAATATCAGGAGATTACTCTGGCACAGCCCCTAATAATGATATTCCCTTTATTACTAGACTTGCCTACCACGGTGTACTTATAGCCTTTGCTATTTACATTGCCTTCATAGCGAAAAGGAGTTGAAACAGTTAGCAGTTATCAGTTACCACGTACCTAGACAGTGAAATAAAAATCTTTAGTAGGGTGGGCTTGGTGGGGCTGGTGGTTATCGGGGCATTTCCAAGCCGCTCGCTCCAATAATGAACCGATTCTGTTGGTGGCTCAGGTGGCTGGTATAGATGGCACGGTAATCATTGGGGGCAATGAAGATGATGCCATCACCAGGAGTAATAAGGTTTCCCGGACTCAAGGACCTGACTACCCTGTGAATCTGAAGGTGGGCAACGATTGGATCGCCGGGGATGGAGGAAACGACACCTTGAAAGGCTTTGGGGGAAATGACAGTCTCTTGGGTGGAGACGGTAATGACCGGTTGTTAGGCAACCATGGAGATGACCTGCTTGTGGGTGGGTCAGGGGATGATCTTCTCTTCGGCGGCTCTGGACAAGACACTTTCGTCATTGGGGATCCAGGGTTCAATGTGATTGAAGACTTCAGCTTAAGAAGTACGACCGATCTGATCGCTCTCACCGAAGGTCTCACCTACTCCCAACTTTCCTTCACCGATGTTAGTTCCTATCAATTCCGAGGAGGGACGGTGAATAACAGGGGTGCTCTTATCAGCTCTGGGAGTAATTCTCTTGGCTTGGTCAGAAACATCAGTTCTTCTGACCTGGAAGACCATCTCTTTGTCCCCTACTCCGACATTGATTTTGTAGTGGTCTAGTTATATAGGGTTGTGTAGGGGCTGGGGTTCCCGGTTCCCTACCCTTCTTATTAAATTGAAAGGAGTTTAATATGCAGGTCAATCTATTACTGATTGCTTTTCTCTTGCTCATTTACTCTGTCGGTAGTTTTGTTCTCTTTATTATCACATCTGGAGGATGGGCTATTTTCGGTCAACTATATAGCGTTCCTCTGTTCGTGGTCACTATACTCATTCCTATAGTTGGCCGCTTTTTCAGAGCCGGAGCTTACATCCCCATGGAATCACTTTGGACTTATCTAAAGTTGATGGTGATTACTCAGATTGTTGCCCTACTGTTAAATGTGGGAAACTCAGGTAGTGGCCCATCGTACTACTTCTATCAGACTATTTGGGGAAGAATATCAGGAGATTACTCTGGCAAGGTATCCAATGCTGATATTACCTTTATTATTACTAGACTTGCCTACCACGGAGTACTTATAGCCTTTACTATTTACATTGCCTTCATAGCGAAAAGGAGCGGAAACAGTTAGCAGTTATCAGTTACCACGTACCTTGACAGTGAAATAAAAATCTTTAGTAGAGTGGGCTTGGTGGGGCTGGTGGTTATCGGGGCATTATCAAAGCCACTCTGTTGGTGGCGAAGGTGGCAGGAATAGATGGCACAGTAATCATTGGGGGTAATGAAGATGATGTCATCACCAGGAGTAATAAGGTTTCCCTGACTCAAGGACCTGACTACCCTGTGAATCTGAATGTGGGCAACGATTGGATCGCCGGGGATGGAGGAAACGACATCTTGAAAGGTTTTGGGGGAAATGACAGTCTCTTGGGTGGAGACGATAATGACCGGTTGTTAGGCAACCATGGAGATGACCTGCTTGTGGGTGGGTCAGGGGATGACCTTCTCTTCGGCGGCTCTGGACAAGACACTTTCGTCATTGGGGATCCAGGGTTCAATGTGATTGAAGACTTCAGCTTAAGAAGTACGACCGATCTGATCGCTCTCACCGAAGGTCTCACCTACTCCCAACTTTCCTTTAGTGATGTTAGTTCCTATCAATTCCGAGGAGGGACGGTGAATAACAGGGGTACACTTATCAGCTCTGGGAGTGATTCTCTCGGCTTGGTCAGAAATATTAGTTCTTCTGACCTGGAATCCCATCTCTTTGTCTCCTACTCCGACATTGATTCGGTTGTAGTGGTCTAGTTATAGAGGGTTATGTAGGGGCTGGGGTTCCCGGTTCCCTACCCTTCTTATTAAAGATAAGGAGTTTAATATGCAGGTCAATTTGTTACTGATTGCTTTTCTCTTGCTAATCTACTCTGCTGGTAACTGGGTTCTCTTGTTGTTCACATCTGAAGGATGGGCTGCTTTAGTTCAAATATATAGCGCTCCTTTGTTCGTAGTCCCTACTTTGATTCCTATAGTTGGCTGCTTTTTCAGAGCCGGAGCCTACATCCCCATGGAATTACTTTGGACTTACCTAAAGCTGATGGTGATTACTTTGATTGTTGCCATACTATTTAATGTGGGAGACAACGGTGATGGTGGCAGTGGGGGCTACTATTATCAGACTATTTTGGAAGGAGAACCTGGAAGATATGGTAATCTTGGCAGTATATCAAATTCAAATGATTCTCCCTTGATTATTGCTAGACTTGCCTACCACGGAGTACTTATAGCCTTTGCTATTTACATAGCCTTCATAGCGAAAAGGAGCTGAAACAGTTAGCAGTTATCAGTTACCACTTACCTAGACAGTGAAATAAAAATCTTTAGTAGGGTGGGCTTGGTGAGGCTGGTGGTTATCGGGGCATTATCAAAGCCACTCGCTCCGATAATGAACCGATTCTGTTGGTGGCTCAGGTGGCAGGTATAGATGGCACGGTAATCATTGGGGGCAATGAAGATGATGCCATCACCAGGAGTGATAAGGTTTCCCTGACTCAAGGACCAGACTACCCTGTGAATCTGAATCTGGGCAACGATTGGATCGCCGGGGATGGAGGAAACGACACCTTGAAAGGCTTTGGGGGAAATGACAGTCTCTTGGGTGGAGACGATAATGACCGGTTGTTAGGCAACCATGGAGATGACCTGCTTGCGGGTGAGGAAGGGGATGACCTTCTCTTCGGTGGCCCTGGAAAAGACACTTTCGTCATTGGGCATTCAGGTTTGAACGTCATTGAAGACTTCACCCTAGGAAGGACGACCGATCTGATTGCTCTCACCGAAGGTCTCACCTACTCCCAACTTTCCTTCACCGATGTCAGTTCCTATCAATTCCGAGGAGGAACGGTGAATAACAGGGGTACTCTTATCAGCTCTGGGAGTGATTCTCTCGGCTTGGTCAGAAACATCAGTTCTTCTGACCTGGAAGACCATCTCTTTGTCCCCTACTCCGACATGGATTTTGTAGTGGTCTAGTTTATAGAGGGTTGTGTAGGGGCTGGGGTTCCCGGTTCCCTACCCTTCTTAATTAAAGCTAAATTGAAAGGAGTTAAATATGCAGGTCAATTTATTACTTATCGCTTTTCTATTGCTCATCTACTCTGCTGGTAGCTGGGTTCTCTTGTTCATCACAACTGAAGGATGGCCTGCTTTAGGTCATGTATTTAGCGCCCCTCTCTTCTTAGTCCCTCCCTTGATTCCTATAGTTGGCCGCTTTTTCAGAGCCTCTTCCTACATACCCATGGAATTACTTTGGACTTATCTAAAGTTGATTGTGATTACTCTGATTGTTGCCATACTGTTTAATGTGGGAGACGATGGTAGTAGTAGCCCATCGTACTACTTCTATCAGACTATTTGGGGAAGAATATCAGGAGATTACTCTGGCAAGGTATCCGATTCAACTTATCCCTTTATTATTACTAGACTTGCCTACAACGGAGTACTTATAGCCTTTGCTATTTACATTGCCTTCATAGCGAAAAGGAGCGGAAACAGTTAGCAGTTATCAGTTACCACGTACCTTGACAGTGAAATAAAAATCTTTAGTAGAGTGGGCTTGGTGGGGCTGGTGGTTATCGGGGCATTATCAAAGCCACTCTGTTGGTGGCGAAGGTGGCAGGAATAGATGGCACAGTAATCATTGGGGGTAATGAAGATGATGTCATCACCAGGAGTAATAAGGTTTCCCTGACTCAAGGACCTGACTACCCTGTGAATCTGAATGTGGGCAACGATTGGATCGCCGGGGATGGAGGAAACGACACCTTGAAAGGTTTTGGGGGAAATGACAGTCTCTTGGGTGGAGACGATAATGACCGGTTGTTAGGCAACCATGGAGATGACCTGCTTGCGGGTGAGGAAGGGGATGACCTTCTCTTCGGTGGCCCTGGAAAAGACACTTTCGTCATTGGGCATTCAGGTTTGAACGTCATTGAAGACTTCACCCTAGGAAGGACGACCGATCTGATTGCTCTCACCGAAGGTCTCACCTACTCCCAACTTTCCTTCACCGATGTCAGTTCCTATCAATTCCGAGGAGGAACGGTGAATAACAGGGGTACTCTTATCAGCTCTGGGAGTGATTCTCTCGGCTTGGTCAGAAACATCAGTTCTTCTGACTTGGGATCCCATCTCTTTGTACCCTACTCCGATATGGATTTTGTAGTGGGCTAGTTATAGAGGGTTGTATAGGGGCTGGGGTTCCCGGTTCCCTACCCTTCTTATTAAAGATAAGGAGTTAAATATGCAGGTCAATTTGTTGCTGATTGGTTTTCTGTTGCCGATCTACTCTGCTGGTAGCTGGGTTCTCTTGTTGATCACAACTGAAGGATGGCCTGCTTTATCTCATATATTTAGCGCTCCTCTGTTCGTAGTCCCTCCCTTGATTCCTATAGTTGGCTGCTTTTTCAGAGTCGGAGCCTACATACCCATGGAATTACTTTGGACTTATCTAAAGTTGATTGTGATTACTTTGATTTTTGCCATACTGTTTAATGTGGGAGGCTCCACGAGTGGTGGCAGAGGAGGTTACTTCTATGAGACGATTTTGGCAGGAAAACCAGGACAATATGGTTTTCTTTCGAAAACAGGGTGCGATTCAGATATTCCCTTGATTATTGCTAGACTTGCCTACCACGGAGTACTTATAGCCTTTGCTATTTACATTGCCTTCATAGCGAAAAGGAGCGGAAACAGTTAGCAGTTATCAGTTACCACATACCTAGACAGTGAAATAAAAATCTTTAGTAGGGTGGGCTTGGTGGGACTGGTGGTTATCGGGGCATTATCAAAGCCACTCTGTTGGTGGCGAAGGTGGCAGGAATAGATGGCACGGTAATCATTGGGGGCAATGAAGATGATGCCATCACCAGGAGTGATAAGGTTTCCCGGACTCAAGGACCTGACTACCCTGTGAATCTGAATCTGGGCCACGATTGGATCGCCGGGGATGGAGGAAACGACATCTTGAAAGGTTTTGGGGGAAATGACAGTCTCTTGGGTGGAGACGGTAATGACCGGTTGTTAGGTGACTCTGGAGATGACCTACTTGTGGGTGAGGAAGGGGATGACCTTCTCTTCGGTGGCTCTGGACAAGACACTTTCGTCATTGGACATTCAGGTTTGAACGTCATTGAAGACTTCACCCTAGGAAGGACGACCGATATTATCGCTCGCAACACAGGCGACCGAGCGCTCTTAACCGGGTTTCTTAATGCTGCGAGGCGATCGCACTCTGGGAGGTGCTCGCAGTCTGTAACCTTATTGCTCGCAGTCTGTAACCTTATTGCTCGCAGTCTGTAACCTTATTGCTCGCAGTCTGTAACCTTATTGCTCGCAGTCTGTAACCTTATTGCTCGCAGTCTGTAACCTTATTGCTCGCAGTCTGTAACCTTATTAATAACTTAAGTTGCTACCTATAAAAATTGAACACAAAAAGCTATGATAAAGAGAATTAATTTTAATTCAAACCCTTTGGATGTAACAGCATGAATTGATTTAGGAAACAAATTAGTTAATCGACTAAAGCACGTTTCTACTTGTTTACTAGTTACGTTCTGTATATATTGAACCCAAGGAGCGTCGTTTTGAGTTCTTTTTTCGCAAAGGTTTGAACATGATATTCATTGACTCTTTTAGCAAATCTTCTAATTGATAATTGTTATAAATTTTATCTCCATAAACTATCGATTCTGATGGCAAGTAAAAGCAAAAAGATTGGAGAATTTTGGCGTCATTACAACTACCAGGAGCCAAATAAAATTCTATTGGTTTACCAGTTTTGTTGACTAACATATGAACTCTCAATCCATAAAAATAGCGTTAATAGCTGGCTATATATCCTCGATATTCTTCTTCGGTATAAATTTTACATCGATCGATCCTAATGTTGTCATAGACGGGCACCGGGAAACTATCAATAATATATTCTTGACCCGGATTCAATTCTTTGAATACTTGAGCCATTGCTTGAAATAAACACATCCAAGTTGTTTCATCAATCTTATGTAAACGAAGATTTAACCTACTTTTACTTAACAGATTTTTGATATAGTTATGTTCTGCCATAAATTGACGAGCTCTATCATGATGCCCTCCAAAAAAATAAGCAGCAACTAATCCTACTGTCATCACCTCCGCATTAGTCATTTTTACTTGTGGATCTTCTTTGATATTGAGTGCTTTGAGCAGTTCATCACAAAGAACAAAAATTGTTATAATCATATTTTCCATAATCTATGTCGGAAGCAATCAACTGTTATTTTAGTACATTATAACCTCTAAACAGGGATGGCTACCGCTAGCAGAAAATTAATATTTTTCTGTATTATAGACTACAAAAAAACACAAATATCGAAAATATCCAAGTGAGTAATCTATTTTTTTTTAAATAGGTAGCAACTTGAGTTATTAATAGCGATCGCCTCCTGCTGGCACTGGTGTTGACCATCGAGACGGACTCGCCACGAAAGGCAAGCTGTATCCATGGCTGGGCACGGCTAGCGCCGGGCTGCGCAATCGAACAATTGTGACTGGCATCACATCGTGACACCTTCTTGGGTAAAGACTCTTAGATCTCGGGAAACCCGGTTTCTTACCACAAGGGGACGATCGCGCCCATCCCAGGAACCAGAAACCAGGTTTCTTATTTGAACCTTGGGTAAAGACTGCTAGGCGATCGTAGAAACCCGGTTTCTTGCCACAAGGGGACGATCGCGCCTACACCAGGGACTAGAAACCGGGTTTCACTGGTGGTCCCGGTACCTGGGTCACTGATAACTGTTTACTGTTCAATGAGCAAGCGCCGTCGCAATCGTTCTGGTGAGCCAAAATCTACAACTTGACCGGCCTCCAATAAGAAAGCACCATCACAATAATTCAGTTCCTCGACGCGGTGGGTTACCCACAGAGCAGTCAGACCGCGACTTTTAACCAACTCTCGGACAAGAGATACTAGATCTAACTGAGAGTCCGGATCCAGTAGGGCCGTCGGTTCATCTAAGAGCAACACTTCACAATGGCGGGCGATCGCACCAGCGATCGCCACCCGTTGCTTTTGACCGCCACTGAGGGCGTAAATCGGGCGTCGTTGCAAGTGGAGTAAATTAACGGCATTGAGCGCCTCTGCCACCCGCTGTCTGGTCACCTCCGGTGATAGATTTTCCGCCACTAGGCCAAAAGCCACATCTGCTCCCACGGTGGGCATCACCAGCTGGTGGTCCGGGTTTTGGAACACAAACCCCACCGGTTTTGAGACCTGAACTTGACCGGATTGGGGATGCAACAGTCCGGCCACCAATCTGAGTAAAGTCGATTTCCCACTGCCATTTATCCCCAAGAGCATCCAGAAACTGCCCTTGGGCACATCCAGAGAACAATTATTTAAGACTGGAACTCCCGATTGCCAACTGAAGCCTAAATCCTGCACCCGAATGGCAGGATCTGCTCTCCAGGAACCGGCGCTACTCTTCATTAGCCAGATCTGTGACAGCAAAGAAACCAGGTGGTCTGCCAGAACCGGCGGCAGTGCTGGATTTCTCCGCCATCTGCACCGCTGATATCTCACTGACAAGGATGCCGATTTTCTTATTTGTCTGCCGGTCGCAGGTCAACTCCAGGATCTCATTGCTGCCGGAACGCAATGCCTCCAGAATCTGCTTATACAAGGCTTCCGCCTCTTCCACCGACTTGCGCTCCACCGATAGGGACAAGGGATTTTGCTTCAAGGTCACGTCGATCACGTACATAAGCGGTCAATCATGTCACAGATACAATATCTCCTAGTATCTCATAACCCTCTGCTGGATCTATCCCCTTGCTGCCGGTGTAATGGCGAAAAAAAAATTTTTGGGGGGATGGGAAATCTTTAAAATTCTCTCTATAATGAGTGTATAGTAAAGAAAAGTAAACTTTCCTCACAGTCAGACTCGTTTTCTGCTAAGGAAAAGCAGGCTCGAGAACTGGTAGGGGATTTGTGCAAGCTTGTCTAGTAAGCTTGAAATTAGCAGCACCGTAGGCTAGCCCTGGCTGCTAAATATAAGCGCTCGCTGGCGTCTAGCCACGACGGCGCTGGCTGCGGCCTTCTGTGTCGAAAGATGCGGATGTTATACTTGCACATATCTAGTTGTTAGATTTGTGAGAGTTAAACGCAGCACTACTGTAATCATACCAATTTGGAGAAAAGCGTCGTGACAACATTAGTAGGAAGCGCGACCAGCGAAAGAGGATGGTTTGATGTCCTCGATGACTGGCTCAAGCGCGATCGGTTTGTATTCATCGGTTGGTCGGGAATATTATTGTTCCCCTGCGCTTTCCTGTCGCTCGGTGGCTGGCTGACTGGCACCACTTTCGTCACTAGCTGGTACACCCACGGGTTGGCTAGCTCCTACCTGGAAGGCTGCAACTTCCTGACGGTGGCTGTTTCAACCCCCCCCAACAGTCTGGGACATTCCCTGCTGTTCCTCTGGGGTCCAGAAGCAAGCGGGGACTTCGCCCGCTGGTGCCAACTGGGTGGTTTGTGGACATTTGTCGCCCTGCACGGAGCATTCTCACTGATCGGCTTCATGCTGCGCCAATTTGAAATTTCCCGCGTCGTCGGCATCCGTCCTTACAATGCGATCGCCTTTTCGGCCCCGATCGCGGTCTTCGTCAGCGTCTTCCTGATGTACCCCTTGGGTCAAAGCGGCTGGTTCTTTGCCCCCAGCTTCGGAGTCGCTGGCATCTTCCGGTTCATCCTATTCTTGCAAGGCTTCCACAACTGGACTTTGAACCCCTTCCACATGATGGGAGTGGCCGGTGTTCTAGGCGGAGCTTTACTCTGTGCCATCCACGGAGCTACCGTTGAGAACACTCTATTTGAAGACTCCGAGCAAGCCAACACTTTCCGAGCCTTCAACCCCACCCAAGCGGAAGAAACCTACAGTATGGTGACGGCTAACCGCTTCTGGTCCCAAATCTTCGGCATCGCCTTCTCCAACAAGCGGTGGCTGCACTTCTTCATGTTGTTTGTGCCAGTCACAGGTTTGTGGATGAGCGCTGTGGGCGTTGTGGGATTAGCGTTAAACCTGCGGGCTTACGACTTCGTATCCCAAGAGTTGCGGGCTGCTGAAGACCCAGAGTTTGAAACCTTCTACACCAAGAACATCCTCCTCAACGAAGGCTTGCGGGCTTGGATGGCTCCGGCTGACCAGCCTCATCAGTTCTTCCAATTCCCTGAGGAAGTTCTGCCTCGCGGTAATGCTCTGTAAAGCTTTCGCGGTAGTTTCTACCCAAGATAAGTCTTTGGACTTAGGGTAAATTTCACCCCTGCCCCTGGGCAGGGGTATTTTTTTTCGGCTTTACAGTCCTATTTCTGCAAACCGTGTTATAGTAAGTAAAGCTGTTGGAGCAGCAAGCTAGTGGCGCAAAACGTAACGCAAAGCTCATAAACAGGATACGCTCGCGCACTACTAATTGCGTACTTTTGCTTACTACAAAGCAGCGCTATCAGCTAAAATAGAAAAAGCAGTGGATGGCTAGCCCTGACTGCTAACTATACGCGCTCGTAGCGTAGCGTGTTACGCCACGAGCAGGCTCCGGCCTTCAGCATCGAAAGATGTTGATGTTATACTTGCACGGATCTACTTGTTGGATTTGTGAGGGTTAGACGCAGCAGGTGATGCCCATGATTGATAGTAGTAAATGCATGGGTCATCAGGTTGGTAAATGCAGGCTGCGTGCCGGGGCTGTTCTCTAACAGCCAGTTTGTCATCCCTGGTTGGAGCTTCGACTCTGGCCGTGACAAGACTGGCGGGGAGTTTGGACCGGCAGTCAGGTGCTAACCTTGTCGATCCGCTACACCGCTCTCACTCCGATAAGTGTTATAGCTCTGGCTATTTCAACTTAGTGTGAGAGCGGATAGTATTTTAAATAGATAATATAAGAGTTGGCAAGAAGTAGGAGTAATTGACATGAGCGAGCTGTTAAGCGAGGCATCTATAAAAGAAAAAATATCTTCCCTGACTGACTGGGATAAGATAGGTACATCACTGCGTCGGACAAAGAAGCTCGAGAATTTTGTCGAGGCGATCGCCTTTGTGAATAAACTGGTAGAACCAGCGGAAGTGGCGAACCATCACCCAGATATCTCAATTTCCTACAATAAAGTCACAATTAACTTGACAACCCATGATGCGGGTGGTTTAACTCAAAAGGATTTCGATCTGGCAAAAGTGATTTCCCAGATCGAGTAAAAACTGCAAACAACTAGACGAAAACGAACTTGCTACCACCCCCTCACTGCAGCTATGGGTGGAAGTTGCTGTTTGCAAAGACGGTAAGATTTGCAGAAGAAGTTAGGAATCTTTCTGTAGATGTTTCAGGTGTGAGGAGAAAGATCGCATGTCGAAAATATTGTGGAAATCATTATTGCTGGGCTCTCCAGCAGTTGTAGGAGTCAGATTACTATTCGCACGGAACTGTCAAAGGCAGAATCGGAAATGTCTAATGTGATTATCGGGGTGGCAGATAATGGCCCTGGTATTCCCGAAGCGGTGCAGTCGAAGCTGTTTGACCCGTTTTTTACTACTAAACCGGTAGTTACGGGGACTGGCATTGCTTTGGCGATTAGTTATCAGATTGTAGTGGAAAAACATGGGGGTCAGATGAAGTGTGTTTCAACTCTGGGAAAGGGTACGGAGTTTATTGTGGAAATTCCTCTGAAGACGGGATAACGGGCGATCGGATATTGTAGCGATATGTATGTTATTGTTATTTTAATTAAAAACGAGACAGAAGTAAGCTAAAATAAAAAGAGGATATTTTTAAGGATTGATAACAATGTCGTACAGTCTAGACTTAAGGCAAAAAGTTATAACTTATCTAGAGAATGGTGGCTCCATTACGAAGGCAGCGAAAATTTTTGGAATAGGACGAGCCACTATATACAGATGGTTAAATCGTCAAAACCTAGAGCCAACCAAGGTGGAACGACGTCAGAGAAAACTGGATTGGAAAGCATTAGAAAAAGATGTCCAAGAAAATCCTGATGCCAAATTGATAGAGAGAGCTAAAAAATTTGGAGTCCACCCGACTGCTATCTGGTATGCACTCAACAAAATACAAATTACCCGAAAAAAAAAAGAACTCCGGTATCGAGAAAGAAACAGAGAAGAAAGAATAAAGTATTATAGAATTTTGCCTTATCAAAATGTATGGAAGTGAAAGTCTTGTATTCATTGATGAGTCAGGGTTTGAGGATATTCAGTCTTGTATTTATGGATGGTCGAAAAAAGGTAAAAAAGTGTATGGAGAAAAACAAGGGAAACGGGGAACCAGAGAAAATTTAGTAGCAGGACGAAGAAAAAAAGAAAAAGATTTAATTGCGCCAATGTTATTTAGAGGTAGTCTAAATGCTGATGGATTTGAAGGTTGGTTAGTAAAATATTTATTACCCGAATTAAAAATTATTTCAATATTAATCATGGACAATGCACCTATTCATAGAAAGAACGTGATTAGAGATTTAGTAGAGTCAGCAGGTCATAAAGTATTATTTTTGCCAAAATACTCTCCCGACCTCAATGATATTGAGCATGATTTTAGTGCCTTAAAGAGAGCCAGAATGTATGCACCTGTAGGCACATCTTTGGATGAAGTTATCCGGGATTATTGTGCTATTTAGTGCTGTTTTCATTCTTATTTAAAACAACTATAACTATGCTATAATAAAATCAGCTTCCACATAGTCGAGGTTACCTCATGAGTACCCAAGTCACCGTTACGCTGCCAGAAAAAGTTTACTCGATAGCAATGCGTCTGGCACAACAGAGAAATCGTGATGTTGCCGATCTGCTAGCAGAGACAATAGAGCGTTCACTCTCGCAAGCAGAAGTGATTGAACCTGTAGAATCAGCATCAGATTCAGAAGTAATGGCTTTGACACAGCTGCAAATGCCGCCAGCTCAAGACGATCGCCTCAGCTTGTTACTATACAAGCAACAGGCAGAAACACTCGGCATTGAAGAGCGCTCGGAGTTATCAGCATTAATGGAAATATAAAGAGGGTTTGCTGCGCAAAGCCCAAGCCTTGAAGGAAGCAGTAAAACGTGGTCTAATGCAGCCATTATAATCATGAGTAATAGCAGAATTTCTCAATAAATTAGGGCACTTATTAGAACACAAGCTGGCGATCGCTGTGGTTATTGCCGCAGTCAACAAAAGTATGTTATGGGAAGGTTAGAGATTGAGCATATTATTCCCATAGCACGGGGTGGCACAGACTCGGAGGACAACCTATGGCTTGCCTGTCGTCTTTGCAATAGCTACAAAGGAACTCAAACCCACGGACGCGATCGAGTAAGTAATCGACTGGTGCCGCTATTTAATCCTCGCAGTCAGCAGTGGTTTCGCCATTTTACCTGGAGTGAGGATGGCACGGAAATAATCGGGCTAACAGCCTGCGGTAGAGCGACAGTTGCAGCATTACAACTTAACAATAGCATTGCTGTCACGGGTTATCGCTGGCTGGCATCCATCATAAAATTAAACAATAGGCTATAATAAATTGAAAAGCATAAGGAGAAAAAATGTGAAAAATCGTGCTTCGTGGGATGCTGGCAGGTTCGTACAAACTCTCGCATATTTCGATGTAATTCCCTTCTTTGGCTGCATACAGCGCTTAATTAAAGCTGTGATAGGGGATAATCAATATAAATCATCTGGAGAGCAAAAAATGGGTGTAATTCTGGTAGCTGGTGCTACTGGCGGGGTCGGTAAGCGTGTCGTCCGGCGTCTGGTCGATCGCCATTACCCAGTGCGGGCCTTAGTTAGAGATGTTAGCAGGGCCAGGGAGATGTTGGGGGATAAAGTGGAACTCTTTGAAGGAGATATCACTATCCCAGAAACCTTGACTGCCGAAATGATGCTTGACGTCAGGGCAGTTATCTGCTGTACTGGGGTGAGGGTGCAACCCGTTGAAGGTGACACCCCGACTCGGGAAAAATACTATCAAGGCATCAAGTTCTATATGCCAGAAGTTGTTGATAGTCCAGAAATTGTGGACTATCAGGGAATTGCTAATTTGGTGCAAGTTGCGGGCAGATATCTGCCAAAAGCTGACGAAAAAGTCATCTTTGACTTCACTAACCCATCTGCTGATTTGAAGGAAACCTGGGGTGCAGTGGATGATGTGGTGATGGGTGGAGTGAGTGCAAGTGAAATTAGACTTATATCAGAGGGTGCTGCATTCGCGGGAAATGTCTCAACTGCTAATTCTGGTGGTTTTGCGTCGGTGAGAACCAAAAACTTCGAGATTCCCCTCAACCTGACAGGTTACACTGGCGTGGAGTTGCGGGTCAAGGGGGATGGCAAGCGCTATAAATTTATTCTGCGCAGCGAGGGGAAATGGGATGGGATTGGTTTTAGCTATTCTTTCGATACGGAACCTAACCGCTGGATAACTGTGAGAATTCCCTTCGATGAATTTATTCCGGTGTTTCGCGCCAAAACTGTGCCCGATGCTAAACTGGAGCTTAGCAGCATTTACGCTTGCCAGTTGATGTTGAGTAAATTTGAGTACGATGGCGGACTTAATCCCCATTTTACTCCTGGTGGTTTTGCTTTGCAAGTGGAATCGATTAAAGCCTATGGCGGTGCTGTTAAACCACAGTTTATTCAGATTAGTTCCGCCGGGGTGACTCGTCCAGGCCGACCTGGGATTAATCTAGAGGAAGAACCACCCGCTGTGAGAATGAACGATCAGTTGGGAGGAATTCTTACCTGGAAACTCCGGGGAGAAGATGCTATTCGCGCTAGTGGCGTTCCCTATATGATTATCAGACCTTGTGCCCTGACGGAAAAGGAGGGTGGTAAAGCACTGATGCTTGACCAAGGGGATAATATTAAAGGTCAAATCAGTCGGGAAGATATCGCTGAACTCTGCTTGCAGGCGATCGGCCAACCCCAGACATATAATGTTACCTTTGAGGTGAAGGAGACAGATGGCGCTGCCTCGGCAAATTGGCAGGAACTTTTTGCGAGTTTACAAGCGGATAAGTAGTAAGGTTCGTAGTAAGGACTTTAGTCCTTATCTCGCCAGGTTCGTAGTAAGAACTTTAGTCCTTATCTCGCCAGGTTCGTAGTAAGGACTTTAGTCCTTATCTCCCTAACTCGCGGGAGAGGACTTTAGTCCTCACTACGAACGGTATTTTCAAGTTAGAAGGATGATTGCAGATGTCGAAAGAAGCAATTGAAAAAGTTGTAGTTGCCTATTATAATAACATGGCAGCGATGAATGCAGCGGGCTGGATGGAAAGCTTTGCTGATGATGCTGTAATTTGTGACCCGGTTGACAAACCGCCGATGAATGCCCATGCAGATGGAGAGAAGTTCTTCGCGCTGTTGTCGAAATTTTACGATCGGCTGGAAGTATCGCCAGATAATATCTTTATCGCTGGCAATGGGGCGGCGGCTAAATGGACGATGCGGGCGAGCGCTAAAAATGGCAGGGCTGCTAGCGCTGAGGGGATTACTGTTTTTGAAATGAATTCTGAAGGTAAGATTCAAAAACTATCCTCTTACTGGGATGAAGCTGCAATGCTGGCACAATTGAAGGAATAACGATCCTCTGGGGGGCGATCGCCCCATCGCCCCTCTGTCAACAATTCCCAATATCACCAGGAGGCGATCGTGACAAAAGCTATAGAACTCGGCCAATCTTATACATTTTCTGATTACAGCAAGCTCAATTATTACAGGGAAGATATTTTCGCATATTTTGGATATAGTTTCCAATCAGAAGCGGTAACGCTTCCTCAATCTCAAGGTCAGCTAGATAGATTAGAGAGTTTACGTCAGCGGATCGAAGAAAGTTTACCGCTGGTTACATTAGACAGCGAAGCAGCACGCCGAGAGTTTTTGATTGCACCAGTTTTAATGGATTTGATCCATTATACTCGTGTGAAAGTCAAGGTGAATTATCCTTTAGCAGTAAACGACCAGTTAAAAGGTGCGTTAGATTACTATTTACAATCTCAGAATCATTTATTGGTGATAGAAGCGAAGGATGAAAATTTACAACGGGGGTTTACTCAATTGGGGGTTGAGTTAATTGCGATCGATAAAGCGATCGCCCAAGGTCAGCAACCAGAAAGTCAACGTCTCTATGGTGCGGTTTCCATTGGCAATATTTGGCAGTTTGGGTTTTTGGCACGGGAGAACAAGCAAATCACCCAAGATTTGAACTTATATCGCGTACCCAATGACTTGGAATATTTAATGGGTATTTTGGTGGCGATCGTTAAGAAAGATGAAGGGTAGATTACATTTCACTTTTGCTGGGACCATATTCACCAGCGATTCGACTACGGGATTCTGTGAAGCTACCAAAATATCAAGAAGGTTGAATATAGATAATATATGATATAATTGAAGAAGCCCGGATTAAATAAATTGAGGCAGGAGCCTCAGAAGACCGTTCCCAGGTAATACCTGGGAACGAGAGAAGGATGTTGATTATATAGAAATATATGATATAATTGAAGAAGCCCGGATTAAATAAATTGAGGCAGGAGCCTCAGAAGACCGTTCCTAGGTAGAACCTGGGAACGAGAGAAGGATGTTGATTATATAGAAATATGATAATTGAAGAAGCCCGGATTAAATAAATTGGGGCAGGAGCCTCAGAAGACCGTTCCCAGGGAACGAGAGAACTCCAGAAGAAATTGGTATTAATTTTCTAGGGACAAACTATGGAACCTTTGAAAACAGTTGAAAGCTATATTAGCGATCTGAGGGACATTCGTGCCACGGGGGCCGCAGTTAAAGAGACTTCTTACTATGGGGCCTTAGAAAAACTGATGAATGAAATTGGTGACTCCCTCAAACCCAAGGTTCGCTGTGTCATGCAGTTAAAAAATCAGGGGGCGGGGATGCCCGATGGTGGGTTGTTTAGCGCCCGTCAGTTTAAACGGAAGTCGTCAACTCCCACAGAACCAGAAAATCCCGAACGGGGTGTCATAGAAGTAAAAGGTACCGGAGATAATGCCTGGTTGGTTGCTGACAGCAAGCAGGTTTCTAAGTATTGGCAAAAATATCGTCAAGTATTAGTTACCAATTACCGGGATTTTGTCTTGGTGGGGCAGGATGCCAACGGGCAACCGGTTAAACTGGAAACCTATCGTTTGGCAGAAAGTGAGGAGGAGTTTTGGCAGAAGGCGAACAACCCGAGTAAGTTGGCCGCAGAACAAGCGGAACAATTTACCGAATATCTCAAACGGGTGATGTTGCAGTCGGCAGCGATCGCTACTCCCAAAGATGTTGCCTGGTTTCTCGCATCCTACGCTAAAGATGCCCGATCGCGCATCGAGAAAACCGAACTACCGGTACTCAAACAGATCCGCCAAGCTTTAGAGGAAGCGTTGGGAGTTTCTTTTGAGGGGAAAAAGGGCGATCGCTTTTTTAAATCCGCCCTCATTCAAACCTTGTTCTACGGCATCTTTTCGGCCTGGGTGCTGTGGCACAAACAGAACAAACAGGGTAACTTCCAATGGCAGATGGCAGCTTGGGATTTGCACGTTCCCACCATTAAAGCGCTGTTCGAGAAGGTGGCAACGCCGACAAATTTGGGGAAATTGGATTTAGTGGAGGTGTTGGACTGGACGGGAGATGCCCTCAACCGGGTAGATACCGAGGCGTTTTTCTCCCAGTTTGAGGAAGGGCAGGCGGTTCAATACTTTTACGAACCGTTTCTGGAGGCATTCGATCCGAAATTGCGCAAAGATTTAGGAGTTTGGTACACGCCACCGGAAGTTGTGGAGTATATGGTAGAACGGGTGGATGGGGTTTTGCGCGAAGAGTTGGAGATTTCCGACGGTTTGGCAGACCCAAACGTTTATATTCTCGATCCTTGTTGCGGCACTGGGGCCTATTTGGTGGAAGTTCTCAAGCGCATCGATGCCACTTTAGAGGAGAAGGGGTTGGGGGCATTGGTGGGTTCCCAACTGAAGGAGGCGGCCAAAAATCGGGTGTTTGGGTTTGAAATTTTGACCGCGCCCTTTGTAGTCGCTCATTTACAGTTGGGTTTGCTGTTGCAGAATTTGGGAGTACCCCTGTTGCCTTCAGAACGAGTGGGGGTTTATTTGACTAATGCTTTGACCGGTTGGGAACCGCCAACGGAGGAAGCGAAGGTGAGGTATAAGCAACTTTCGTTAAATTTTCCCGAACTGGGAGAGGAAAAGGATGCCGCTGACGAAGTGAAGCGCGGGAAACCGATTTTGGTGGTTTTGGGAAATCCCCCTTATAATGCTTTTGCTGGAGTGAGTCCTAAGGAAGAAGAGGGGTTGGTGGATATATATAAGAAAGGGTTGATTAAGGACTGGGGAATTAAGAAGTTTAATCTTGATGATTTGTACGTTCGGTTCTTTCGGCTAGCAGAGTATTGCATTACCGACATCGAACCGAAAAAGGGTGTGGTTTGTTACATTTCTAATTTCTCTTATTTGAGGGATCCGTCTTATGTGGTGATGCGGCAACGTTTTTTGAGGGAGTTCGATCGGTTGTGGTTTGATTGTTTGAACGGGGACAGTCGGGAGACGGGGAAGTTAACCCCAGAGGGTAAACCGGATCCGAGCGTGTTTTCGACGGAATACAACCGGGAGGGGATCCGAGTGGGTACGGCGATCGCTTTGATGGTCAGAAATGAACAACGCCAGGACAAACCTATGGTGCGGTTTCGGCATTTTTGGGGAGTCAATAAACGGGAGGATTTAGTTCAGAGTTTAAAGGCCGATGGATTTAATGATTCTTACGAGCAATGTAATCCCACCTTTAACAATCGTTACTCGTTCCGGTTTTCAGAAGTTGAAGAGCCTTATTATGAATGGCCAAAGTTAACGGAGTTTTGTGCGCTCGCTCCTAGCAATGGTTTAATGGAAAAGCGGGGAGGAGCATTGATTGATATCGATCGAGATGCTCTAGAACAACGGATGAGAGCTTATCTAGATCCCGAGTTAAGCTGGGATAATTACGCCGCATTGAATTATGGCTTAGTCAAGGATCAAGCTCGTTTTGATCCTAAAGTAGCTCGACGTAAACTACTCTTGGCAGAACAATTCGATCGACTCCGATTAAAGCGATATGCTCTCAGACCATTTGATATTCGTTGGTGTTACTACACAGGAGTTAGACCTGTGTGGAATGAACCTCGTCCTTCTCTTTGGAAGCAATGTTGGCCAGGTAATCAGTTTCTGCTCACCCGTTTTAATGCCTCAAAAGACAATGAAGGGGTTCCCTTTTATTTTACCCCTTGTTTGTCAGACGATCATCTCTTAACACCTGATGCAGTAGCAGTACCGTTGCAACTGATGAATGGGGCACGGTTGCGCCCAAAAGAACAATTAAGTTTGCTGGATTTGTTGCCAGAAAAGCCAGAGGTGGATCGACCTTTTGCCAATCTCTCGGAGGCTGCCAGAAATTATTTAGCAGGTTTGGGGTTTCCTAATCCCGATGAAGATAGGGAAACATCTGGGCTGATTTGGATGCACGCCCTTGCGATCGGTTACTCTCCGGCCTACCTGGCAGAAAACGCCGACGGCATCCGTCAAGACTGGCCTCGCATCCCCCTACCAGACAACCGCGAAACCCTCCTCGCCTCGGCCCAACTTGGTGGCCAAATAGCCGCACTCCTGGATACCGAGACTCCCACTCCCGGCATCACCTCGGGGAAAATTCGCCCCGAACTCCGGGCGGTGGCAGTTGTTGTCCGAGTTGGTGGCGGCAACCTCAACCCGGATACGGAATTTGCCGTCACGGCCAGTTGGGGTTACGGTGGGAAAAACGGCATCACCATGCCGGGCAAGGGCAAAATCGCACAGCGCCCCTATAGTCCCGAGGAACGAAAAGCTATGGGAGAAGCAACCGGACAACTGGGGGAAGACACCCGGGACGTTTATCTCAACGATGTCGCTTACTGGCAAAATATCCCCGCCCGAGTCTGGGATTACACCATCGGCGGCTATCAGGTGATTAAAAAATGGTTGAGTTATCGCGAAGAAGATTTGTTAGGACGACCTCTGAAAGTTTCCGAAGTGCAGGAAGTAACGAATATGGCCCGACGTATTGGGGCGATTTTGTTACTGGAACCGGAGTTAGATGCTAACTATGAGGCAGTCAAGCGCTCGCCTTACCAGTGGCGAGCGTAAATTGGTAATAGGTAATGGGGCAAATTTATGTAGGTAGGGTTTCCTTCGTTAACCCTACCCCAATTAAAGATATAATAGACAGGAGAAAACTCAATTGGGACTTAACTTTATGTTGCACACCTTTAAGGCTGTATTGACAGGAAACCGCTTAGAGTGGCTTGACGAAACTCCAGAAATGAGCGATCGCCTCCCAGGTAGAACCTGGGAACGAGAGAAGGATGTTGATTATATAGATATAATTGAAGAAGCCCGGATTAAATAAATTGGGGCAGTCGCCTCAGAAGACCGTTCCCTGGGAACGAGAGAACTCCAGAAGAAATTGGTATTAATTTTCTAGGGACAAACTATGGAACCTTTGAAAACAGTTGAAAGCTATATTAGCGATCTGAGGGACATTCGTGCCACGGGGGCCGCAGTTAAAGAGACTTCTTACTATGGGGCCTTAGAAAAACTGATGAATGAAATTGGTGACTCCCTCAAACCCAAGGTTCGCTGTGTCATGCAGTTAAAAAATCAGGGGGCGGGGATGCCCGATGGTGGGTTGTTTAGCGCCCGTCAGTTTAAACGGAAGTCGTCAACTCCCACAGAACCAGAAAATCCCGAACGGGGTGTCATAGAAGTAAAAGGTACCGGAGATAATGCCTGGTTGGTTGCTGACAGCAAGCAGGTTTCTAAGTATTGGCAAAAATATCGTCAAGTATTAGTTACCAATTACCGGGATTTTGTCTTGGTGGGGCAGGATGCCAACGGGCAACCGGTTAAACTGGAAACCTATCGTTTGGCAGAAAGTGAGGAGGAGTTTTGGCAGAAGGCGAACAACCCGAGTAAGTTGGCCGCAGAACAAGCGGAACAATTTACCGAATATCTCAAACGGGTGATGTTGCAGTCGGCAGCGATCGCTACTCCCAAAGATGTTGCCTGGTTTCTCGCATCCTACGCTAAAGATGCCCGATCGCGCATCGAGAAAACCGAACTACCGGTACTCAAACAGATCCGCCAAGCTTTAGAGGAAGCGTTGGGAGTTTCTTTTGAGGGGAAAAAGGGCGATCGCTTTTTTAAATCCGCCCTCATTCAAACCTTGTTCTACGGCATCTTTTCGGCCTGGGTGCTGTGGCACAAACAGAACAAACAGGGTAACTTCCAATGGCAGATGGCAGCTTGGGATTTGCACGTTCCCACCATTAAAGCGCTGTTCGAGAAGGTGGCAACGCCGACAAATTTGGGGAAATTGGATTTAGTGGAGGTGTTGGACTGGACGGGAGATGCCCTCAACCGGGTAGATACCGAGGCGTTTTTCTCCCAGTTTGAGGAAGGGCAGGCGGTTCAATACTTTTACGAACCGTTTCTGGAGGCATTCGATCCGAAATTGCGCAAAGATTTAGGAGTTTGGTACACGCCACCGGAAGTTGTGGAGTATATGGTAGAACGGGTGGATGGGGTTTTGCGCGAAGAGTTGGAGATTTCCGACGGTTTGGCAGACCCAAACGTTTATATTCTCGATCCTTGTTGCGGCACTGGGGCCTATTTGGTGGAAGTTCTCAAGCGCATCGATGCCACTTTAGAGGAGAAGGGGTTGGGGGCATTGGTGGGTTCCCAACTGAAGGAGGCGGCCAAAAATCGGGTGTTTGGGTTTGAAATTTTGACCGCGCCCTTTGTAGTCGCTCATTTACAGTTGGGTTTGCTGTTGCAGAATTTGGGAGTACCCCTGTTGCCTTCAGAACGAGTGGGGGTTTATTTGACTAATGCTTTGACCGGTTGGGAACCGCCAACGGAGGAAGCGAAGGTGAGGTATAAGCAACTTTCGTTAAATTTTCCCGAACTGGGAGAGGAAAAGGATGCCGCTGACGAAGTGAAGCGCGGGAAACCGATTTTGGTGGTTTTGGGCAATCCTCCTTATAATGCTTATGCGGGAACTTCTCCAGCAGAGGAAGACGGTTTGGTTGATGTTTACAAGGAAGGGTTAATTGAGAAGTGGAAAATTAAGAGATTTAATTTAGACGATCTTTATGTGCGGTTTTTCCGCTTGGCAGAAAGATGTATTTCCGAGCAAACCGGTAAAGGTGTAGTTTGTTACATCTCTAATTTTTCTTACTTGGGGGGGCTGTCTTATGTGGCAATGCGGGAACGTTTTTTGAGGGAGTTCGATCAGTTGTGGTTTGATTGTTTGAACGGGGACAGTCGGGAGACGGGGAAGTTAACCCCAGAGGGTAAACCGGATCCGAGCGTGTTTTCGACGGAATACAACCGGGAGGGGATCCGAGTGGGTACGGCGATCGCTTTGATGGTCAGAAATGAACAACGCCAGGACAAACCTATGGTGCGGTTTCGGCATTTTTGGGGAGTCAATAAACGGGAGGATTTAGTTCAGAGTTTAAAGGCCGATGGATTTAATGATTCTTACGAGCAATGTAATCCCACCTTTAACAATCGTTACTCGTTCCGGTTTTCAGAAGTTGAAGAGCCTTATTATGAATGGCCAAAGTTAACGGAGTTTTGTGCGCTCGCTCCTAGCAATGGTTTAATGGAAAAGCGGGGAGGAGCATTGATTGATATCGATCGAGATGCTCTAGAACAACGGATGAGAGCTTATCTAGATCCCGAGTTAAGCTGGGATAATTACGCCGCATTGAATTATGGCTTAGTCAAGGATCAAGCTCGTTTTGATCCTAAAGTAGCTCGACGTAAACTACTCTTGGCAGAACAATTCGATCGACTCCGATTAAAGCGATATGCTCTCAGACCATTTGATATTCGTTGGTGTTACTACACAGGAGTTAGACCTGTGTGGAATGAACCTCGTCCTTCTCTTTGGAAGCAATGTTGGCCAGGTAATCAGTTTCTGCTCACCCGTTTTAATGCCTCAAAAGACAATGAAGGGGTTCCCTTTTATTTTACCCCTTGTTTGTCAGACGATCATCTCTTAACACCTGATGCAGTAGCAGTACCGTTGCAACTGATGAATGGGGCACGGTTGCGCCCAAAAGAACAATTAAGTTTGCTGGATTTGTTGCCAGAAAAGCCAGAGGTGGATCGACCTTTTGCCAATCTCTCGGAGGCTGCCAGAAATTATTTAGCAGGTTTGGGGTTTCCTAATCCCGATGAAGATAGGGAAACATCTGGGCTGATTTGGATGCACGCCCTTGCGATCGGTTACTCTCCGGCCTACCTGGCAGAAAACGCCGACGGCATCCGTCAAGACTGGCCTCGCATCCCCCTACCAGACAACCGCGAAACCCTCCTCGCCTCGGCCCAACTTGGTGGCCAAATAGCCGCACTCCTGGATACCGAGACTCCCACTCCCGGCATCACCTCGGGGAAAATTCGCCCCGAACTCCGGGCGGTGGCAGTTGTTGTCCGAGTTGGTGGCGGCAACCTCAACCCGGATACGGAATTTGCCGTCACGGCCAGTTGGGGTTACGGTGGGAAAAACGGCATCACCATGCCGGGCAAGGGCAAAATCGCACAGCGCCCCTATAGTCCCGAGGAACGAAAAGCTATGGGAGAAGCAACCGGACAACTGGGGGAAGACACCCGGGACGTTTATCTCAACGATGTCGCTTACTGGCAAAATATCCCCGCCCGAGTCTGGGATTACACCATCGGCGGCTATCAGGTGATTAAAAAATGGTTGAGTTATCGCGAAGAAGATTTGTTAGGACGACCTCTGAAAGTTTCCGAAGTGCAGGAAGTAACGAATATGGCCCGACGTATTGGGGCGATTTTGTTACTGGAACCGGAGTTAGATGCTAACTATGAGGCAGTCAAGCGCTCGCCTTACCAGTGGCGAGCGTAAATTGGTAATAGGTAATGGGGCAAATTTATGTAGGTAGGGTTTCCTTCGTTAACCCTACCCCAATTAAAGATATAATAGACAGGAGAAAACTCAATTGGGACTTAACTTTATGTTGCGCACCGGCTGTATTGACAGGAAACCGCGAATTGTGCAACATCATCCTACCTTGCTAATTTTCCAAGTAGCAGGCTATAATGAAAGGGAATATATAACGACGGCTACCATATTTAGAGTTACGAGCGCAAATGGGAGGAATTTATGATTCAAGTCTCTACAGCAAAAGATGCAGCCCTATCTCGGATATCGGCTATAGTCGAGGAATTAATCAAAACAAATCCTCTCTATCAGGAAGAACTAGACAAAAACGAACTAATGCAAATTTTTGCGGACCTGTTAGACCGGGTGGTGGAGCCAGAAGAGATTATCTCTTTGGATGGCGATCGACTGGCAAAAAGGGTCAAGGGTGTAATGGCGGTTGAATTGTTATCTGGGATGTTAGACGATTTAACTCCAGAGCAAATCGAGATGTTTGACGCTGCTGTGGAAGGGAGATAGTTCCGATGAGTTATCTGGCCGCCAACAAAAAAGCAACATTGGCTCGGATATCCGAGATAGTAAAAAAGGCGATTCAGCCCTTAAAATCCTATACAATGAGGATTTATGTATATCGCAATGTTTGGCAAGCTCCTGAACTGTTATCCCATGCAAAAGCACCAAAGCCTTAATCTTTTTGGCGAATTGTTTACGGCGTAACTTCAATATATCCTTTTGCTTTTTAGGATAAAAAGAAGATATAGGTATATTTTCCATTGTCGCAAATATGCTAATTATTGCTTATTCTATATTATAAGAGCTAATATAGAACAGTGGACACAAAAGTCGCAAATATGCTAATTATTGCTTATTCTATATTATAAGAGCTAATATAGAACAGTGGACACAAAATGTCGCAAATATGCTAATTATTGCTTATTCTATATTATAAGAGCTAATATAGAACAGTGGACACAAAAGCTATGGAAGGATTTCGTCTAGACAAAGGAATTGTAAACAGCTGGCAAGAGACTCCAGAAGGGTATCTGTTAAAGCAAAATTTAGGAGGGAATTTAGGATGAGTTATCTGTTAGATACCAATATCATAAGTAACATAGTCAAAAAGAATAAAATAGTTAAAGCAAAATTTTGGGAGTTAAAGTTTCGAGAAGAAGAAATTTTTATCAGTGTAATTAGCTACTACGAGGTAAAAAGAGGACTTTTATATGCCAGTGCTACCCGGCAGATATCAAACTTTAACGGGTTTTGCCAAGAGGTAACAGTTCTGTTCTTGGATGATCTAGAAATTATGGAACGCGCCGCATCAATTCACGCGGATTTAAGAGGTAAGGGAACCCCGCTAGAGGATTCAGATATTTTGATCGCGGCAACGGCGATCGCCCGGGACTTGACTCTGGTTTCTCACGATGGAGATCTGCTCAGGGTTCCGGGTCTGAAGTTAGAAGACTGGCTCTCGACGGCAGGGTGAAGCGATCGCTTTTTTCTCAGGTATCGCCCACCCTACTTAGCTGAATTACTCCTGAAGGATATCTTCAATTATTTGGCCAATTGTCAATTGTCAATATCAGTCCAGAAAATACCAGAGGCATCGCGACCTGTTTGGTAGATATCCTGGATGACAGGTCCGAAATATCCCCCCGTTATCAGGACATTCAGTCCCCACAGCAGCAGTGGGATGGCGCAAACAGTCCCGATAAAAACCAAATATTTATGACTGTTATTTGTCATCCCCCTAACTCCGGTACGGGGAAAATAATGCCGCTTAACATCAGCCAGACTACCGCAAAGGTGAGCAGAATGTTGAATGTTTGCCCGACGATATATAGCACCATTGGTTTGCCGCCGTGCATTTGCTCTCGCAACTCCCGAAAGTTGGACTCTAGTCCGATGGATAAGAAGGCCATGCAGAATAACCAACCACGGTAGTTCTTGGTTTGACTCAGCAAGTCTTTGACTGTGTCCATACCCATCATGGGGATGAAAATAAAGGATGCTAGCAGGGATGCGGCGACAAAACCTAAAATGAATTTGGGAAATCTTACCCATAATTCTCCCAGTTTGGGGGTCTCTCCATGGCGATCGCCCTCCACAAACCAGACCCAGTATAGGGCGATCGCGAAAGCTATGACGCCGATCAGCATATTTTGAATTATCTTCACTAGGGCGGCTGCTTTACCTGCTACTTCTCCTATTGTTTCACCTGCTGCTACCACTGCACCGGTGGCATCAATTGTTCCGCCCAACCACGCGCCTGAGATCAATTCGTCCATCCCTACAGCCTTGACAAATAAGGGCATGACTATCATCATCATCACGGTAAAGATTAGGGTCATGCCGACTGCCAGGGTGAGTTCGTATTTCTTCGCCCGACATGCTGCTGCGGCGGCGATCGCGGCGGAGACGCCACAGACGGATGTTGCTGTCGCCACTACTATTACTAATGTTTTCTGCTGCATCTTCAGGAAACGGGTGCCGAAGACGTACATGAACAGAATTACAATGGGCGTGACTGCCCAGGCGATCGCCAGACCGTAGGGACCGAATTCCAAGATGCGGCTAAAGAGAATTTCTGCTCCCAGAATCACCAAGCCTGTCTTAATGTAATATTCAGTTCGCACCGCTGGCAATAGCCATCGTCCCCAGGGTATTGCCGATCGTCAGTCCGATCGCTAATACCCAGAAAGCGTAGCCCAGGTTAATAGCTTTAGCGGTCTGGGAATTGCCCAGCATATAGGCGACTGCTGCTAAGATAAAGATAACCAGGAAGCCGGGCAGCATAGAGATGCCTTTTCGCCCCTGCATGATGATATTGCCCAGGGTAAAGATAATTCCCAGTCCGATCGCCAGCAGCAGTAGCCCCGGGATCAGATCCAATGGCACGGCAGCAGCGAAATCTATCCCTTTCCACTTCGGCAGCTTGGGCACAACTTGCACTAGGCCCACAAACACAGTTCCTAGCAGCAGCAGACCCAGCCACACTGCCCACCAGTCTTCCAATTTGTACAGATCGGACCATTTCGTTTTACTCATAATCTACACCACTGAAATAGCTTTGGATTATACCATTTGTAAAAAAGGTTGCTACAATTGCTGCGCGAAAGTTCTCTCACTTCGCTGTCAGCCCGCCGTGGGTTCAAACCCACGGCTAATAGCTAAAGTCGGTTAAAACCGACTAATAAAATCACGCTTAACAACCTTTAATTCAATCATACTCTCTCCATCTTCTCTGGCCTGCATGGTTGCTGAAAACGGGTGCATCTCATATTTGCATCGCTGTCCGAACCCTAAAGGGCCCGGCTACAGATACAAAGCCCGCCTGCGCGGGCTACATTGCCAAACTGGGATGCACCCCTGAAAACAGCATGGGAGATGCTGTTTTCACCTCTACCTTACCATTGCCAAGGGGCTTTCTTGTGGGTAAAATGTAGATATTTTGTTGGGTTACTCACCCGAAATCCGGTTGAGATATTCTACTAGATAAGGTGTAATATATCCAGCGTCAAGCTATAAAAAGCACCAGATTCGTCATACTTTAGGATCAGTTCATGCATATCGGAGGGTGTTACTAGCCAATTGGCTGCCAGGATCAAGGGAGTGCCCACAATCACCCGATCGGGGCAACTGATAGAAACACCATCAGGCAAAAAGAAAGCATGATGTCCTTCCCAATTCCAATGTAGCTTGCTTGGCACTGGCTCAGAAATCTTCAGATCCGGGGTAATGGTGACAGATGTGCCTTGCCAATTGCCACTTAAATTGCGATCGGGCAATTGCTGTAGTTCAGTTGACCAATATTGACTAGGGAAACCCCCAGCATCTTCACGAATATGCACCGTTTTCAATAAATTACCCTGCTCATCATAAAGAATTACCACACTATGTCGTAAGTCCTCGTACCTGAAAAATAACTCAGCCCCAAAATAGGAGTCTGTTTTTAATTGGGTTGTCACCCACCCTGCATGACCTGATGCCAGGAAAACCCCCCTCATTGTGCTGCCTCCTGGGTGAAATAGTCCATCAGGTAAACTATGATCTCCCTGATTAAACTCCCAACTTTTTTCCTCTGTGTTGCCTTCAGGATACATGTACAGATTTCTGTGAGCGATTTCTGTTTGCGCCCGATCGCTACTAAAGCTTCTGAGAGCTCTAAAGGACTCCGTTACCTCTCCTTGGGCATCGTATTTGGTCCAAATACCGTGCCAGTCCCGCAAATGCTTGGCAGTGAAGTTTTTCCAGTTCTGTTCTTTGGGATCCATATAATTCCTTTGTCAGTGGTCGGCGGTCAACATCACATTACTCTTTCGTGAAGTTGCTACAATTTTTCTTCTGTAATTTGCTCTCTTCGCTGTCAGCCCGCCGGGGGTTCAAACCCCCGGCTAATAGCTAAAGTCGGTTAAAACCGACTAATAAAATCACGCTTAAAGTAATTGTAGCATTATTTTTCCAAAATGGTATATTGGTCGCTATTTTAATCTACTCGACTGTCAAGGATTACTAGCAAACCCTTAAATACTCCCTGGCGATCGAACAGTTGACTTGTGCGCACCCGTTCGGTATCGCTTACCAGGGTCATTGTCTCCAGGTCCAGAACTTTACCCGTCCCCTGGTGGACAACTTGCACGTATATTGTACTCTCTCCATGTTCGATCGCCCCCATGGTCACTTGTTTCATTTTCGGAGAATCTGTTTTATACTCCACCTCACCATTGCCAAGAGGAAAGACATCGTACTGGTTGGTTTTGGACGTGCCATCATTGTAAATATATGTGTTCGAGATTACCCACTTATCCTCAAACTGCTCCCAGTTTTGAGTTGTCTTGTAGGATTTTGTTTGCTGCATGTTAGCATCTAATACTTTCAAAGTCCCCGACCATTTCCCTACATGTCTCGGAAATACTTTGTAATCTGCTGTCTTCATCTGCTCTCCTGTTCTTTCAATTCTCTCCCATTATACCACGGGCGTGGTCAAAACCAGTTGGTAAAAAAAGACCCGCTGGTGGGCGGTGCCCACCCTACTTATTTCCCCAGGGAATCAAGAATTATCCTGAGAATGGAAGGGACAGCCGGCGCTTAACTTTTTGAGAAACTCGCTGTTATCGAAAAAATGTTCCACAGACAATATTTTCAGGTCTTCATTAACGCGCGCAATACTAACTCCCACGACTTCGATCGTTTCTCCCGTGGGGGCGCGGTCCTTGAATGGTCCGTTCAGAGTTCCCCAATGCCGCCATTTGAATGTTACATTTGGCGGTCCGGCAAGCACTTCTGTTATTTCCCAGAGAAAGCCGTTAGGAAAGGCCGTATGGAAGATTTTCTCCGCTGAGTCAAAGGTTTCCTCTGAGGAACGATAATGTTCCG
Organism: Hormoscilla sp. GUM202; assembly: GCA_005518205.2. Classification (GTDB taxonomy): domain Bacteria; phylum Cyanobacteriota; class Cyanobacteriia; order Cyanobacteriales; family Desertifilaceae; genus Hormoscilla. The sequence goes on along the minus strand of RFFC02000006.1, from coordinate 68,462 downwards.
TATCGCCGAGAAATACGTTATAGGTTCCGATCTCTGCAATCTCTGGGGCGGTGTAAGGCCGTCCCCCGTTCGTACTCATGCGAAACTTATCGGTGACAATGGATATCCATTGTTGGGGGTTGGCTTTGTGAGATGCTTCCATTTCAAATGTTCTCACCAAGTTTTGGGCGATCGCCTCCAATGAACCTTCCGGATGATTATACTTGCTTTCTTCCTTGAGGAATTTATCCGTGTGGCCATAATCCGGCTGTGCGCCATTTCGCCATTCTACTCCAGCATCATTGGCAATGACGGTATTTCTGTCTTGCACCCACAGAGGCAATTCTGTAGTATTAGTATTACTCATGTTTCTTGTGTAGTACCCTGAATCAACATATCATCAATGGTGCTCTCTGTGCTGTTAAGATAGATAAGTACATAAAACTTAACAAAAGTTCTAATCAGGCCCTGGTGGTGGCAGGCCGGGCAGGACAACTGGCGATCGCCCAAGGAACAAAACCAAGTGAGGGTGCTGGTTCCCAAGATTTATTCTCGACCGGATGGCTGTCTCAGAACCTTTAAAGGTTCTGAGGGTGGATAATTTTTGTAACCTGTTTAATCCGTTTAGTCTCAACTCCAGGAATAAGACCCAAACCGCTCTTTAACAGCCTCTGCCGTCAACCCAAACTGCTCTAAGGTATAACGATGAACCCCACGCTTGTGTTGAGGATTGTCATTAATCCAGCCATTAAGCTTAGCCTCATACTGAGGCGTAAAGGGATAGCCGAAATACTCATAAATCTGGCGAATCATAGCCACTGGATCTTTCACGAAGACGTGATAGTCCACATCGTAAAAACGGTCTGGATCGGCCATTTTCTTCACCGCCATGGCCCGTGCGGTGCCCTCTGAAAGCCGTTGGAGCCAATGCTGACCCACGGCAGTTGCATCTACCCGATCGGCAAAACGACTCCGCCCGATCGCCGACAAACTGCAACAAGAGGGCAACACTTGCAGGGGATCGCGGTGGATGTAGACGATGGAAGCATCAGGGAAAGCCTTCAGCAAGGCATCTAGAGCATAAATATGGGCGGGTGCCTTGAGCACCCAGTGACTGCCTGGCCAGTGCTGACTGAGATACTGCAATTGAAAGCGATAATATTGGTAGCTTTCGGTTAAATCTTGTTCCTGAAGCCAATCAGAGTAGGGTTTGACATCAGCTCGGAAATCAAACAAATGTCCCACCATGTCATGTTCAAACAGACGACTGCATTCTACAGGTCGGGACACATCAATGTGGTGGGCAGTGGAAAAGTTGGGTGCCAGGGTATTTTGGAACTCCAGCAGGTCGAAGGCGTATTGGTTGCGTGGGTCCGTTTCCCAAGTCTCAGGGGACGGTGGTGGGCAAGGATCGAGGGATTCTCCTAGGTGCAACCAGCGACAGTCGGGATCTTCCGCCAACAAATTGTGGAGAAAGGTGGTACCACTGCGAAACATCCCCACCACAAAGAGGGGTTTGGGCAGAGGGCGTTGGGCAATTTCTGGATGGCGTTTGCGTTGGTCCTGGAGTTTGAGGCGGTTGGCCAGGAGTCGGACAAAGTAGAAGCGGCGGAAATAATAGCGACCAGCGGCGTTGAGATCGGCGACCGTGGTGAGGGCGTCGAGTAATTTCTGGAGTCGGGGGCGAAAGGTGTCACTGCCCCAGTCGGACAAACCTGTAATGTTTTCGGTAGTTTCCAGGAGGTTGGTTTCGTTGAGATTCAGGGGACCTAGGTGATAGGTTTGGGGAATTTGGTGGCCCACCCAGTTGAGAAGCTGGAGAGGGAGGGGACGACGAATCTGTTGGTAGGTTGCCCCAGTTGCAGCGGCTTGCTGAGTTGATGGCGACATAGTGCAAAAAACAAGACAATAAACTTATCTTGGCTGGGTGCCTCCCCGTTTTACAATGAGCAAAAATACTCAAAAATTCAACTGTCACTAACAGAACTTAAGAGGGTAACATAGAAATAGCCCGGTGGTTTCCTGGGGAGGCGATCGCTATGCCGGAGGGGCTTATCCTGATTTTGCCCCCGGACAAATCAGCCTGGCAGCCCATTCACTTTGCCGGAGAACATAGGGCGATCGCCTCTCCGGGCATGGAATCAGCCTTAGAATCAGCGGAACGAGTTGTGGGGGAGATTTTGGCTCGCAGATAAGAGTAAAGTTATGCAATAATGATCTGACTAATCACTTCTAAGACTTATGACGAACAAACTGAAACCAAACTGGACGGGTGATGACTTGCTATCGCGATTTGTGAACCTGTTAATTCAGACAAAACCTATCTACCAGGTAATGAAACGCCAAGCTAGGCAGGTGATGATTAAAACTGCCGAAAAAAATGGTGTCCATTGGCGGCAAACCTACCAGGAGTTAGAGTCCTCCGGGGCGAAGGGACTGCTTTCCGATATTACCAACCCGAGCGTTGGGTATCCAGACTATTATCGAAAGCCCTTCCACGCTTATGAAGAGGGGGATCTATGTTGGCAAGCTGCCTTTGAAGCTATCCCAGCTACATATGTGAGAGCTTTGAGAGTTTGGCCGCAAGAAAACCTCAGCGGAGAAAGCGCATACGAACGCTTGCTAGGCAATTTTTATCAAGTATTGGACGAGTACAGCCCATCGTTAGTAAAAGATGTGTTAGATATGGGCTGTTCGGTGGGAATGTTAACTTTCCCGCTTCACCGCTATTACTGCCAGCGACAAAAAACGAAAGTGAGGACGGTGGGTTTAGACTTGTCCCCTTATATGCTAGCTGTCGCCAAAACTGTAGATGTCAACGGCGATATTTCCGAGTGGATACACGCTAACGCAGAAAAGACCGGTTTACCAGAAAATTCGTTTGACGTAGTAACGCTAAAATCGGTACTTCACCACCTACCGCGCCATGCAACTCGGAATGTTTTCCAAGAAGCGCTGCGGGTTTTGCGCCCCGGTGGCTGTTTGGCAATTTTCGACCAAGATCCGCGATCGCCCGTACTTCAAAATCTGCCGCCAGCACTGTTTGTGCTGCTAAAAAGTACCGAACCTTGGCTTGATGACTACCACACTTTTGACGTAGAGGCGGCGATGCAGGAGGTAGGTTTCCAGTACAAAACCACCGTAGCAAGCGACCCCCGTCATCGCGCGATCGTTGGCATTAAGCCTAGTTGACGGGTGCGGTCATGCAGACCGTTGCATTGGTAGGGTGGGCACCTTCGATATATCCACTCGCGCTAATCGCACATTCATAGTGGATATATCGACCCACCATTCGCGGGTTTGGGCAACAACAACCAACTGACACATAACCACACCCCCAGAGGTTGACAAGGTAGGGAGGCTGTGAGTAGAATAGATTGGGTTAGGGCAGATCAATAGATTGGGTTAGGGCAGATCAATAGATTGGGTTAGGGCAGATCAACTGCGTTCGACACAATGAATCTTCCGCGTTGGGTAGTCAAGGGTCAGCGTTGGGTAGCGAATGGTCGGCGTTGGGTAGTCAAGAATCGGCGTTGGGTAGCGAATGGTCGGCGTTGAGTAGTCAAGGATCGGCGTTGAGTAGTCAAGGAGCGGCGTTGGGTAGTCAAGGAGCGGCGTTGGGTAGTCAAGGGTCGGCGTTGGGTAGTCAAGGGTCGGCGTTAGATCTCCACCCCTGCGCGTTGAGTAGCGACCCGTGCCCGTTGGAGCTCCACCTGGGTTGGGTTAAGCTTGCACACCTGCGCGTTAAGCTTGCACCTGGGCGCGTTGAGTAGTGACCTATGGGCATTGGATAGTGACCCGTGCGCGTTAAGCACAACGAGACCGCGTTAAGCACAACTCGCACTCGTTCCCCTAAACGGAACCTCGTGCCCAGGGAACGGTTGTGCCCTGCCCGATTTTTCGCGATCGGGCGACAGGGTCTCTCGCGCTCACTTGTAGTTGATAGCCAGGTGCATCTCAGATGCATGTAATATAGCCCGCCGGTAGGCTAACGCTCACCCGACCACGCAGGCGGTCCCTGAGCTTGGTCCCTGAGCGAAGTCGAAAGGAGCCGAAGGGCGGGCAATGTTGCGGAGTAGCCAGGCCATGCACGGGTTCGGGCGGGGAGGCCGATAGCGCTACGCTGGGGGCGCTGTTTGCAGCCTGGTACCAACGGGCGCAAGACCACAGTTGACTCGTCCGGGTATCATGCTATCAAGGACAGGCATCTTACCTGTCCTACGGGGATTGAAGATTAACTTTCCGTACAACCTTGAATTTTGCCTAAAAAGGTGCTATGATAAAGAGGTACAGTTCATTATCATCAGATTATGACTACAATTCAACTGGAAGTCCCCGAAGAAGTTTTGATCAGTCTCAAAGAAACACCAGAGACTATTGCCAAGCAATTAAGATTATTAGCAGCAGTCAAGCTATTTGAACTTGGCAAATTATCTTCTGGTCGTGGGGCCCAATTGGCCGGTATATCCCGCGTAGAATTTATCATGTTGCTAGGAGATTATCAAGTATCCCCTTTCTCCTTAACAACTGGAGAATTAGAGAAGGATGTAAAAAATGCCTAATACAGTTGTTGTTAACACGTCGCCTCTGCTTTATCTTCACCAAATAAACCAGATGGAATTACTCCGCAAGTTGTACGGTAATATTATCGTACCACCGGCGGTATTCCAAGAATTGAAAGCAGGGAAAATTAAAGGGGTTGATGTACCAGAATTAAACTCGATTGCATGGATTTCGATGACAGCAGTTGCTGATGATACTCTTGTCCCGGCAGTCATTGATTTAGGAAGAGGTGAAGCAGAAGTAATTGCATTAGGCTTGGAGAAACCCGATAGTCTACTAATTTTTGACGATAGATTGGCTAGACGGATTGCCGATCTATATAATTTAACATACACGGGCACTCTAGGTGTTTTAGTCAAGGCCAAACAAGCAGGGTATATAGCATCTGTAGCAGTAGCAATATCAATGCTGCGTACTAAAGGAATGTGGTTGACTGACAAAATAATTGATGATGTTCTGCAATTGTCAGGAGAGTAGTCTAATTAAATGGGGTGTAGCAATGCCAACGAAACAAGATTGGAACTGGTTAGCCATCAACTCTCATTATCAAACCGCCACTGCTGTGCAACAACTTTTGCAAGAGGGAAATTCAATCGCAGCGGGAAATCAGGATTCTGGCATAGGCTCTCAACCCTGGTTTTGTGGGTAAAGCTTCATCCGATCGCTGCCAAATACTTCCTGGAGGTATTCGTTGATTACCAGTGATTCATAGACTACTGTTTCGCCATGCTGAATTACAGGTACGGTGCCATTCGGGTTTAGTTGATGAAACCAGTCTGTTTTATTGTCTTTACCTAATTCAATGTTCTTGTAGGTAAAATCAACTTGCAGCTCTCACAGCGCGATCCAACTCCTTTGAGCATAGGGGCAATTGCGGTTAGCGTAAAATATTAATGCCGGTCGATCGTTCATGTTTCCTCTGTTCCCTCTTGCTATTGGTTTTCCTGATGATAGCATGTTTACCTGATTGTAGTCCCGATGTCAATTTGGGGCAATGCTCAACTCCTCAATGTTCCAGAATGGTCCGCTATTTGCTGAAAATTTAATATTCTGTACCCGATCGCGCACCGCCTGCATATCTAGTTGATTCACCAGGAAAAACACGGGTAACTGTTCGGCGACTATTTGCTGAAATCTGCCGTAAATCTGCTGGCGCTTGTTCTCATCCAGTTCGGCGGCTCCCGCCGCGAACAGACTGTCTATCTCTCGTTCCCAGTCAGAAACCTGCCAACCTTCGATCAGGGGTTGTCCCGGTTGCGGACCTTGGTTAAATTGATGAAAGGAGCCCCTACTCGACCAGAACAAGGATAGCAGGTTAGGTTCAATATCGGCACCAGAAACGGCAAAGGAACCCACATAACATTCCCAATCTCGACTTATCAACAGCTTTTTGAGGATAACATTGAAGTTGAGTACCTGTAAATCCGCTTTGATGCCAATCTGAGCCAAGTCTTGTTGGATATGAACCGCCGTATCGATCCGAGCCTTCTCGGAAGATTTTACCAGGAGAGTAAATTGTACCCGATTTCCATCCCAGTCCAGAAGCTCCTTTTCCCTATTGTACTGAAAACCTGCTTCTAGCAATATTTTCTTTGCCTTCTGGGGGTCGTAGTTGTAGACCTTTAACCCTGAAGAGGGAGACAGATAATAAGGACTTTGCTCTGCCAGGGGCGAATTTTGTAATTGACCCAGTCCCCGATAAATATTGTTTTTTATTCGGGAGCGATTGATGGCATAGGCGACTGCTTGTCTGAAGGCTAAGCTATTGAACCAGCGAGACTTGATGGGGTCTACAAAGGGTTTACCTTTAGCATTGCGGGCTTGATTGAGATTGAAACCGACAAAGCGAATGCCAGGACTCGGGCCGCCGTTGTAAATGGTATATTTGCCGCGCTTTTCCTCTCGCTTCAGTAACTCAAATTCCTTTGACGTCACCTCCAGGGTATCAAGTTCCCCAGAGCGAAATCTGAGTAATTGGTTGTCCGTGGATGCAATAATTTGTAATACTAAGCGATCGATGTAGGGCATCGGATTTCCCCGATCGTCTTTTCGCCAGTAATAGGGGTTCCGTTCCAAGACCACCCGTTCTCCTGGTCTGTAGCTGATGAGGCGGTAGGGACCGTTGCTAATAATGTTTTGGGGATCTGTGTCCGTTCCCCACATAGAAATAAATTGAGGATTTCCTTGACTATCGAGCGAGCGCACGGAGTCCCGCAAAGCATGAGCGGGCATAATTGCCATTATTCTGATGTATCTGACAAAGGGGGCAAAGGGTTCGGGTAAGATAAACTCAACTCGGCGATCGTCTAGTTTCCGCACCGTTGGGAAAGTACTGCCAATGCGCAGAAAATCTCGATATATAGTGGGAATTTTGGGATTTAGATAAATCTCCTGAAAGGTAAAGACTACATCATCTGCGGTGAGAGGTTCTCCATCTGACCATTTTAGCCCCGACCGCAGGGTAAAAGTAATTCTTCCCCGATCGTCACTAAACACCCAGGACTCAGCCAGTGCGGGTTCCAACTCGGCGGTGATGCCATTTTTAGCCACTAATCCTTCGTAGATGTAAAGAAAAGGACTGTAGGGCGTTTTATTGACGGGTAAGTTAAAAGTGCTGGGATCGCTGGGCATGACTAATACTAATTGCTCGCCCTGATTCCCCTCGGTTGTAAACTTCATCAGGCTGCAACCGCCTGTGAAAATTAACAGACAAGATAAGGCCAAGGGAACTAGGATGCGTAGAGATAGAACCACAGCTTTCATCGGATTTCCCTCGGTAGCGGTGTTGAAATTCAAAGGCATGAGTTGTCCACGACTCCTAAGCGCAGTGCAATCCGCTTATACTTGCTTGCATCATAGGGAGTCCCTCGGTGCATCACTTGCGAGTTGTCCCAAAATAAAATATCTCCTGGATGCCAAACATGGGAATAAACTGGCGTGCGAGTACACGCAGTTTGAACCAGTTCCTGCCAAAACTGTTTTGCCGTCTCTGGTTTATCCTCCATGCCGACAGGAATTGCTGTGTGGGAGCCTAGATATAATCCTTTTTTACCAGTGACCCTGTGAGTGGACACTATTGGATGCACTTTCTTGGGAAGAACGACCTCCGAAGGCTGCTTAGAGAATACTGGTGGTATATGATACATCGACATCTGCTCTAGTTGCTGCTGATGGGAGCGATCGAGGTTATTGTACCCTTCTATCATGTCGAGGAACTCAGTAGTATGGGGCTGCCCATCTATTCCTTCGGGAGGTATTTCCACCCCATAGAGCATCACCACATAAAGTGCATTCATCTCCAGTCCCTCCGTGCGCGGGACGCCATCCTTATCATTATGCCATTGCCAAGCAATCTTTCCCACTGGTTCGGAAGTAAATCCCTTGGGATTTCCCAATATAGCCACATATCTGCTTTGTAAGTCTGGACTGATATCGGGATCTAATGTGAAAGACTTGCCCCCAAACATTAGATCGCCAAATGTCTGTCTGGCAAATTCTTCTAACTGCGATGCCGTCAGATGTTGCTGTCTGACTACGACAACGCCGTGTTCCCAAAGCGATTCCTTCAGTTCCCGTACCTGTTCGTCTGTCAGGTGGGCGAGATTGCAACCGGACAGCACTTCTATTCCGAGTCTTGGGTGGTGCTGTTGATGCTTAGTGTTTTCGGTCATCTTGTCATCTCCTATCTTATAGCACACATTATCCTCTACTTGTCAAGCATACTCCTTATAGGTAGTATATCACTTTGGGGCAATTCTCAGCTCGTCAATTTTCCATAACGGTCCTCCTCCATAAGGATAAAATTCTCTATTCTGTACCCGATCGCGCACTGCCTGCAACTGGAGGAAACTGACCAGGAAAAACACTGGCACCTGTTCGGCAACAACTTGCTGAAATCTGCCGTATATCTCCCGACGCTTGCTTTCATCAAGTTCTTTAGCTCCTGCACTCAACAGACTGTCAATCTCTCGCTCCCAGTCAGAAACTTGCCAACCTGCGATCGGGGGTTATCCTGGTTGGGGACCTTGGTTAAATTGATGACCGTCCGAGAGTTTGGCCGCCCGGTGGGGGCACAAGTCTTGCAAACAGACTAATTGGCCCTCGGAGTTTCTCCAAAGGACCAAAGGTTCGTCGTACAGGGAAAAAGCATAAGGACGGTCATCGGGAAAGTCTCGAACGAAGGTGACTGGATACTAGCAGTTTCGCCAATCGAACTGTTGGTCCTTTTCTGCTATTGGCGCGGTGGCCGTTGGTAGTATTACCTCTGGTGTTGATTTAGTTACGGTCATGGTATTCTCCTTCATTAATTTCTTTATTACAGCACGATCGCCTGAAGCAAGTCAAGAAGTCAATGATATTTTTGATTATCTAACCCCCGTAGTCCAGGCCACATCATCTGTCACGGTAATCTTGCCCGTGACAGGCATCTTCCCTCACTCCTTAATCTTGCCTAGACTTTGTAGCATAATACCCAAATAATGTCAACGCTGTTTTTTTGCTAAATCCGCCTTCCACAACAGTGGTCTTGCACCAGTTGGTAAAAAAATACCACACCCACTTCTGACAGTGGGTGCGGCCCACCCTACGAATGCAACGACAATCTGTAGTTCCTGCTCTCGGGCCTATCGGACAGCTATCCAGGTGAAACAAACAACAAACTTTGGTGGGACTGGCGATCGCCCTGGCAGCAGTGGCCATTATCACAGAGGGAAGGGCAAGTCTTGTAGCAGTGTCAGGTGCTATACTAGCAGTAATATTGGCAGTTGTGGCCCAGAAGGTGAAAACTAAGTTTGAGGGTTCCTACAGTCGTCATTAATTGAAAGTACAGCCAAGCCAGCTAAGGAAGTAGATGACAAATACCAACAAGATAGAGAATAACACTTCATCGCGGGAATTTGCCCGCCCGGTAGTTGACAAAGTGGCGGCGGTGGGCCTGCTGGCTTGGCAACGGCATTAATGCTTGCCAAGAACGGTTGGACAAATATAACAGTTCTGGAAAAACGCCCCTCAGCTGATTTCTACGAACCAGACAAGTCCTTTCTTTATCTAATTGATGGCAGGGGTCAAAAATTCACAGACCTTCTGGGACTTACCGATCGGCTATCAAAACTCAGCGTTCCCAATAGCGAAGTTGACTTCACGGTAATTCAGTATAATGGCAGCCGGAAAACATTAAAATTGCCAGTTTCTCCGAACCTAAAAACAGCCTACTGGCTACCGCGCCGGGCCTTGGGACTGTTAGCAAGAGAGAACCAAGGAAACATGAACGATCGACCGGCATTAAGATTTTCCGCTAACCGCAATTGCCCTTAGGATCAAAGGAGTTGGAACGCGCTGCGAGAAATGCAAGTTTATTTTACATAATTATAGCGAAACAAATCAAAAGTAAGCGCGTATTCTCGATCGAATTTACTCCTACCCCTTAACTTTTTAATCCTCAATCAAAAGCTAACTAAACAAATGAGCGGAATATTAAAATTGATCATCATTGCTGCCCACTACTCAGTTTATCTAGTTGCAGCCCTCAATATCTGGATTTTTTACCGTCGCAGTGAATTCTTTACTTCAGTTGTCAAGCTGCGATCGCTACCTCTAATCTACTGGGGGTTTGCCTGTTTTCCCATCGCCGCCTCCTACGAAATTGCCGAACACATGGGCGATAATTGGTTTTACGTCAGCCAGATCAGCTCTCTCAACCGTCTATTCTACACCTTCATCAACGCGGGTATGTGCCTGATAGCTCTGGGATTGAAGAAATCACGGCTGTCAGATATCCTGTTAATAGCTAGTTTGGTAGCAGTTCCCTTAACCTATGGAATTCAAGACAGCAAAGGAATCATCCAGTTGGTGCTGCTAGTGCCAACTGTCATTTTTGTCTCACACTGGTATGTGGTGATGCGTGACTGGCGGGTTTTTTTGTACGTGCTGTTCTCGAATATTATAACATTGGGCCTTGGCATAGCTCTAATTGTGACGGGTTATCAAGTCCTTCATATCTTCGTAGGACTTTCTTCCGCAGTGGCTTTGCTAATTCTCGGCTTAGTTGCCTGGGAACAACCCCGGCGGCGTTCGGACCAGTGATTGGTAAAGATCGACTGGGAGAGGCTGTCCAGTACCTTTAGTATCGATACCAAGATAGAAAATCAACAAAACAGAACATCAATCAAATGGAAATCAAACAAGTTACCAGTCCAGTTGTTAATAAAGTGGCGATCGTCGGTGGCGGTATCGGCGGTCTGGCAACTGCTGTAGCCTTACGAAAACAGGGCATCGATGCCCATGTCTATGAAAAAGCGCGAGAACTGCGCCCGGTGGGAGCCAGTTTAGGCTTGGCCCCAAATGGGTTGAAATCCCTTGAGGCCGTGGATCCAGGTATAGTCGAGAAACTCAAAGAAAAGGGCAGTCAGGTTTCTACCATTATTGCCAAAACACCAACAGGGCAATACTCCGGACACTTTGGGGAACGACGCTGTAAGGCTTACAGCGTCAGCCTTTGGGAGATCTCGCCATTTTTTACAAGTTAGCCCTGGGGCTGACCTTGAAAAAAATGATGCCAGTATGCCGTAACCCTTGCTATATCGTGGTTCTGGGGTATAAAAACTGTCCGCACTATTGAACAGGGGAAACACTCCAGACATTTCCAGTCACAACAATGGCACAATACGGGCAGCCTCTCTTAATGGTTCCTTGGTTCGAGTTGCAGGAAACACTGGCATCGTTACTGCCACCCGACAGCATCCACCTAAATCATCAGTGTATTGGCTTCACAGAAAACTCTGACAGGGTGACGGTAAATTTTGAGGGAGGGAAAACAGTAGATGCAGAGTTGTTAATAGGAGCAGATGGGATTAAATCCTCAGTCCGGCAAGCTTCGATGGGCGAGGAGTTGCCCCGTTATGGAAAAAGGATGCTTTGGGTTGCTTTCGTCAAGTACAGTCACGAAATGGTGCCTGCTAACACAACTATTGCTATTACAGTACCGGGTAAAAGTATTTTACTAGGAGATATTGGCAACAATCGTCTATATTGGGGAATAGGGGTTTTTTCTCAAGACATTTTTTTGTCCCAGAGCTCTTCGGAGGTTAAGGCTCGCGTTCTCACTGAGGTTGCTGGTTGGGCACCTCCAGTGCCTGAGGTAATAGAAGCAACCCCAGATGAAGCAATAGTAGAACTTCCTATCCACTATCGCCTGCCCCTGTCTAATTGGAGGAAGGAGAGAGTAATATTGTTGGGAGATGCCGTTCATGCAATGGGAGGGGCGATCGGACAAGGAGCCAATACAACTTTTGAAGATGCCTGGGAACTCTCCTACTGCCTTTCCCATGCTGACAGTCTCGAAACTGCCTTAAATAACTACGAACGCAGTCGCAGAGAGCGCGTACATGTTATCCACGCTCGCAGCGTTTTAGCAGGTTATCGCATCTATAACCCTCAATTCTCTCTACAAGATTTAGAGAAAAATTTTGGCGATTTTGTGGAGGCAAGCGCTGATGAGTTCAATGAGTGGCTTTATAGTTACGAACCAGAGGCGATCGCTCAAACTATAGCAAGTTCCAGATAAGGGTTCGGTAATCGCTCTCATGTCTGGTAAACTAATTAGACATGAGAATGATTGCCAAATATTGCTATTCATGCTCAAGTAAAAATAACCTCAAGCAAGGAGTCAAGATGGAAAAAGTTGTCATCGTCGGAGCGGGGCCCAGTGGGTTGCTATTAGCCCACTATCTTCTACGTAAAGGCGATCGCTACCAGGTGGAAATATACGAACGCCTGGGGGATCCAACAGAGGTGGCATTATCGAATTCTCGAACCATTCCTTACAGTTTGAACGAACGGGGCTTCCGGGCCTTACGCCCGATCGACGGACTCGAAGATGCTGTGAAAGCAGGATGCGTGGAAAACTGTATGACTGCTTTCCACACAGTTGATGGCAAAACTCAGTTGGTTCCCAGAAAACAACCGATATTTCATACAAACCGCATTAGCCTAGTTACGACCCTGTTATCCTCCTTGGTGGCAATGGCAGAAGGTGGCGATCGCTTAAAACTGCATTTCAACTGCAAATGTATTGGGGTAGATTTCGATCGCCAAACCATCCTGTTCGAGTCAGTTTCCCCAGAGGCAAAAGCCGAACTCGAATTATTACTGGTTACCTACGATCGCCTAGTAGGAGCCGATGGAGCCCGTTCGAGCGTCAGGAGCCAATTCCTAAAAACTCCATTTTTCGACTTCGAGCAAACTACTTTGGGCCGTTGCTATAAAACTATATTTTTCCAGAGTAAAAACTCCGAAACCGGGGGCGATATAAAAATGAAAGCTTTCCATGTTTGGCGAGCCTCCGAAGGAATTAATTTTACAGCCAGTCCCCAAATAAGCGGTGGGTATATTGGTGTTGTCTTTGTTCCCAGAACCAGACAAGATATGCTGAATTTTGCATCCGTAGCTCAGGTGAAAGAGTTCTTTCGGCAATACCTTCGGGAAGTCAACCTTTTCTTATCGGATGCCGAAGCAGAAAATTTTATGAAGCGACCGATTTCTACCCAAGTGGTCGTGACATTTTCCTGGATAGAGGAATATTCACCCGGTAAAATTACCCTCACTCCGGGCATTAACTGGGCCCTTTGGGAACCGGACAACTACGGCACGGGACCGAGTAGTTCCACTTTACCCACCCTGCTACAAGAATTAGAACGCTTGCAGTCAACTGAACCTCTGGCGGGTATGCTGGACTTGCAACGAGTGATTTTGGGGGGACATTCGGCGGGGGGTAGCATGGCGATGGAAAACGCAGACCCGCGCTTTTTTCCTCAAGTAGCAGGCGCTTTTGCCTATGGGACGAGTGCGGCAGTGGCAGCAAGTCTGGGACATGAACCTGGTAAAATCTTGCCCCTACCTGACAAGCTGCCCTTGCTGTTGATGGGTGGCACCTCTGATGTGATCATGGCTCGCATGGCTAAAAAATATGGGTTGGGCTTCGACCCCTTAATTCTTCTAGAGTACACATTCGGTCAGGCAATTTCCGGCGGCAGAGAAGACAGTTATCTACTGATATTAAAAGGGGCCCAGCACTCTACCATTTCTCATCCTTTTGACCTTACCCAAGTTGGGATTTCCGATTTACGCCGAACTCAGTCAGAAGATAAAATCCGCGATCTGATGGCCGAAGCCATTGGTCTATTTATTGATGCTCACGTGCGCCAGCAGCCCACTGCCTTGAGGGCCCTTAACGAACTGCTCGATCCTGCTAATCCTCTGATTGCATCGGTGGAACGCAAGTAATTTGACGGCGTAATATATATCCGGAATTGCCTGGTAGGTAGTCGTCAAGATGCAGTGATTTAATTACGGTCTGGGTTCCAGGGGCTAAAAATCACTACTTAAGCTGTCGTGCATTTAAATTGCATAGGCAGATATGCGCTCGATTCTTGTTCTCAAATGATTTCCCAATTTTGAATTTTGAATGAGAGAATTTTGAATTGCTTATGGCCCACTACCCATTTTTGATTAAACTGTACTCGTCCTCAAACACTTCCTCCCAGTTAAGGGAGGTTAATTTACTTTTTATACCCATTTCATCTTCGGCATCTTTGACCGCCCTTTGGAAGCATTTTTCCCAGATAGATTCAAGGTAATCTCTATTCAGACTTGGCATTTCCTCTTGAATATCTTCAATCTCATTTCGAGCAGAGCGAATGCTAATACTCCAGCTCGAACTCCGATGTTCTGGTTGAGATTTCCACTTGACGATATGGATCATCAGCCGGATAAGCTGGCTTTTGACTGCGCGTTTTTCCGATCTGCCCATAGCTTCAATTAAAGCATCTAAACATTCCCTAGCTTCCATTGAATTTCCCGATTGCAAAAGTTGTTGCACAGCAGTGGCAGTTTGATAATGAGAGTTGATGGCTAACCAGTTCCAATCTTGTTTCATTGGCATTGCTACCTCCTGTTTTTTCTATTATCGGTCAAGATATTCTCTTTGTAGGCGATCGCCCCAGATGCAGGGACCGGTGGTAACTTAGGGCCTTGGTACACCTGTGACCCCTACCGATCGGGGTGACGGCGAGATCGGCGATCGTCATCAGTGCCCCCCGATCGGCTTTATATTAAGATAATGCCATCACGATTTTCTTGGCAAAATCACTTACGGAAATCAAACTGTTCTCAACTACCGGTAGGGTCTGGTGGGCAATGACCACCCTACAAAGAGCGCCCATTTCCCTCATTCATTCTCCCCTTAAGGAAACTCCCTAGTAACATGAAGGTTAGAGCATTTTTCCGAGCAGCAAAAGTCGAGAACGCCAAACCGCCCTACGACACCATGCACATAAAAGTTTTCTATCCCACAAAGGGGGAAACCTATAATAATCAGGATATCCCGCCTGCTGACCCCCAACAGGCTCCCTACAGCGTGGTAATTTTTTTTAATGGCTGGAAATGTGGCCCGGAAACGTACCAATGGTTAGCAATGAAGCTAGTAGAACGGGGACTGGTGGTGGTGACATTTTCCTGGATTGAGGAATATTCACCCGGTAAAATTACCCTCACTCCGGGTATTAACTCGGCCCTGTGGAAACTGGACCGCTACGGCACGGGACCGAGTAGTTCCACGTTACCCACCCTGCTACAAGAATTAGAACGCTTGCAGTCAACTGAACCTCTGGCGGGTATGCTGGACTTGGAACGGATTATTTTGGGGGGACATTCGGCGGGGGGTCGCATGGCGATGGAAAACGCAGACCCGCGCTTTTTTCCTCAAGTAGCAGGCGCTTTTGCCTATGGGACGAGTGCGGCAGCGCCAGTATCCCTGGGACATGAACCTGGTAAAATCTTGCCCCTACCTGACAAGCTGCCCTTGCTGTTGATGGGTGGCACCTATGATGTGATAATGGCTCGCATGGCTAAAAAATCTGGGTTGGGCTCAGACCCCTTAATTCTTCTCGAGTACACATTCCAACAGGCAATTTCTGGCGGCAGAGAAGATAGTTATCTACTGATACTAGAAGGGGCCCAGCACTTTACCATTTCTCATCCTTTTGATCTTACCCAAGTTTGGATTTCCGATTTACCCCTACAACGGTCAGAAGATAAAATCCGCGATCTAATGGCCGAAACCATTGGTCTATTTATTGATGCTCACGTGCGCCAGCAGCCCACTGCCTTGAGGGCCCTTAACGAACTGCTGGATCCTGCAAATCCTCTGATTGCATCGGTAGAACGCAAGTAATTTGACTGCTTCTGGCGATCGCCGGTGATTACTCGCATTGATAAAGAAATGTAGCGAGAAGTTAAGAATAGTTGCATGTAAACAACAGTGAAGTTGTTTACATAAGATGGCGAAAGCCAATCAGCAAGCATATTTCAGGGACAGAATGGGCGATATATCCACCTCCGAAATGTAGGAGAGTCACTACTCAGATCGGCTGTATCTTTGAGAAAATCAGAAACGATCGTCGCGAAAGCACAACGGAGAAGAAAATATGAAATTGGCTTACTGGATGTATGCAGGCCCCGCCCACATTGGCACCCTCCGCATAGCCAGTTCCTTCCAGAACGTCCACGCGATCATGCACGCCCCCCTCGGGGATGACTACTTCAACGTCATGCGTTCCATGCTAGAGCGGGAGCGGGACTACACGCCGGTGACTGCTAGCATCGTGGACCGCAACGTTCTGGCCCGAGGTTCTCAAGAAAAGGTGGTAGACAACATCGTCCGCAAGGATCGAGAGGAGAACCCGGATCTGATCGTGCTTACCCCCACCTGCACCTCCAGCATCCTGCAAGAAGACCTGGAAAATTTTGTCTCACGGGCCCAGATGGATGCCCAGGGTGATGTCATGCTAGCGGACGTGAACCACTATCGGGTGAACGAACTGCAAGCAGCAGACAGCACTCTAGATCAAATTGTCAAGTTCTACATCCAGAAGGCGAAAAAGAAAGGGGAGCTGCCAGCAGGCAAAACGGAAAAACCCTCCGTTAACATCATCGGCATTTCTACCCTAGGTTTTCACAATCAGCATGACTGCATCGAACTGAAACGCCTGATGGCAGACTTAGGCATTGAAGTGAACGAGGTGATTCCCGAAGGGGCCTCAGTTCACAACCTGAAGAACCTGCCTCGCGCTTGGTTTAACCTAGCGCCTTATCGGGAAATTGGCCTGATGACAGCTCGTTATCTGGAACAAGAGTTGGGCATGCCCTATGTGGATATCGCGCCGATGGGTGTGGTAGAAACGGCCCGTTGCCTCCGCAAGATTCAACGGGTAATCAATGCCCAAGGTGCTAATGTGGATTATGAAGAGTATATCGACAATCAGACTCGGTTCGTCTCCCAAGCAGCCTGGTTCTCCCGTTCCATTGACTGTCAGAACTTGACAGGTAAAAAGGTGGTAGTGTTCGGTGACAATACTCACGCTGCTGCCATGACCAAAATTCTGGCGCGGGAAATGGGAATACATGTGGTTTGGGCCGGAACTTACTGCAAGTACGATGCTGATTGGTTCCGAGAACAGGTGAGCGAATATTGTGATGAGGTGCTGATTAGCGATGATAATGGAGAGATCGGGGATGCGATCGCCCGGGTCGAGCCCTCGGCCATTTTCGGAACCCAAATGGAACGGCACGTCGGCAAACGCTTGAACATTCCCTGCGGCGTAATAGCCGCCCCCATTCACATCCAGAATTTCCCGATCGGTTACAAACCCTTTCTGGGTTATGAAGGCACGAACCAAGTTGCAGATTTGGTGTACAATTCCTTCACCTTGGGCATGGAAGACCATCTGTTAGAAATCTTTGGCGGTCACGACACCAAGGAAGTAATTCACAAAGGCATTTCTGCTGATTCTGACCTAAACTGGACTAAAGATGCCCGGGCAGAACTGAATAAAGTACCAGGTTTTGTTCGCGGTAAGGTCAAGCGGAATACCGAGAAATTCGCACGCGATCTGGGCCTAGATGAAATCACCATTGAAGTCATGTACGCCGCTAAAGAAGCTGTAGGCGCGTAGGTCTCCCCGAGCCCTCACCGTTCGTAGTAAGCACTTGAGTGCTTCCGTTCGTAGTAAGCACTTGAGTGCTATCGTATCGCACTACCCAGCGCATCCCGTAGAGGAGAGCAGACAGGGAAGCAAAAGTGAGATGCTATGATTAGATTGATTGACATGCTCCCTCACTACGAGGTCAATACTTCAAGGTTTTGCATGGCGGCAGGTACATTTGTCATTGCGATTTTACGCCCTGCGGGCGGGGGGGGGTACAAATTTCCCAGCCGGAGTCCTTAACGGAGAAATATTGCCTCTACTCACTACTATTTAAGTCTTTTCTTGGAAGTTCAGATAAAAATTATCGAATTGATGAAGTAAAGGCATAAATATCGGTGGCTGTGGCAAAATCTTCATTTTCTATCGACACTAGATCGCCCTCATTTCCCGGAGATGTAAAATACAACAAAAACCGAGTGGCATAATTTGTTAAGGGCGATTAATTTTTTGATTGAGATGCACTCCATACCTTTCTCATTTTTACCTGTGGGATGCCTACTTCATTAAAAGTATCGCCTTCTTGCACGAACCCAAACTGGAGATAAAATTATTTGACGTATTCATGGGCGTAAATCACTATTTGTTTAACTTTTTTCTGCCCGGCAACAGCTATAGCATTTGTCATCATCTGTTTACCAATGCCGCGTCCTCTTGCGGGGGAAAGAACGGCAAGTCTTTCGATTTTCGCCGTTTGACTATCCAGATATCTAATTCTCGCAGTGCCTACGGGTCGATCATCTAAATATGCCAATAAATGCTCGGCGGTTTCGTCTAGTCGGGTGCATCCCAGTTTTGCAATCGGTAAAAATACTCAGGATACAAGCGGTCACGTTCGGTGGCAGTATGATTAGTCGGGGGCTTTCCCTATCTAACGCGCAAGCTCTTTTACCAAGCGGCCCGTTGCGAGCTGGACTGGAACCAGTTGCTTGCAAGTGCCGCCACCGATACGGGAATTTTTAGCGACCGCACGCGCTCTTACAGGTTCTTCAAGACTTCCCCGATCTTCTGGGGGCTGATCGGCAGGTGGTGACAGCAGAAACCCCGATAGTATTAGAGCCTCAACAGGCATTTGGGCTCATTTGTTTGGGACTGGTCCGGAAGGAGCACAATCAAGTGACGGCTAGCTGCCAGTTGTATCGGCAGTATTTTCGGGACCGGTTGTCAGATGGCATTTGACAAGGAAACCATGCGATCGCGCTTCTTTCGGTGTGAGCGCTTTTTTTGGATTTTCCCTCAGTGCGAGCGCCAGCGATAAATCCAGCATTTCAACCACAGCCTACTTTTTTCGGTTTTTTTCAAAAAAATTTTATCGGCTCAAACCCTTCCCCAAAAAGCTTTTCAGACTTTGTCTCCCCCTGTTCCCTGTTCCCCTGTTCCCTTCCCCCTGTTCCCTGTTCCCTGTTCCCTGTTCCCTTCCCCAAAAAGCTTTTCAGACTTTAAAGCGCTCACACCGAAAGAAGCGCGATCGCATTAGGGCGATCGCCTCACAGACTGCGAGAGCATCGTTCAGTACGCCGGTGCCAGCAGGTGACAACTGCGAGTCATAACCTCCCAGGGAAGGAGCCTGTATACGCCGGTGCTAGCAGGTGGCGATCGCCATCAATAAGGTGCCACGAGAGCATCTCAAGAATGCATGAAGAAACCCGGTTTTGTGGAAAAACTGGGTTTCTGGGCTAGTATAGCTGGTAACAGCACGTTCAGATCCCCGCAGCCAAGAAGCAAAACTGGGATGCACCCCCCGGCAGGTACCTACCCTAAGCGTCGCTTGAAAAGATTAAGCGCAGCAGTCGAGTCGTGCTATCTTCCATTTCCGCCACGGACTCAAGGCTTTGAACCACGCTCTGGGACACCCCTAAAATATTCGCTGCTCGCGCAACAGCTGCTTTTTCCTTTTCGTGGTATACTCCATCAGCGCGACTCATCTTGATCGCATGATACAACAGCACTCGCTTCCCATTGAGAGTAAAATCAAACTTAACCTCGCTCAATGCTTCCTCAATGTTAACATTCTTCCAGTCTATGTTACGGACCGCATCAATATACTCTTGGGTGACTCCCATCGAAATTGCTTCGTCAAGATACCACTGTAATTCAGCATCCGCCAACTCGCCATCCGCCCCGGCGATCGCTAATAACGCACCGCTATATTTTAGTGCTATATCAAAATCAACTGGTGCCGTAGAGTTATATTTCAACTCAGCATATTTAGTAGGCTGTATTTTTTTGCTGCTGCTCATACTTTCCTCATTTTTGACTTGTCTATGAGCCGGCAAGGGCAATCCATTAATCGCCCTTGACAAATTTCTCTTTCAGCAGCTATTATATTCTTAGACCCGATCGTTTGTAAATTCGTTATAATACTTAAATAAAAGATTAAAAAGTAATTTATATTACCTAATGACTGCTGGGTCTGCTACCGGGACAAGAGCAATTTTCTCAGGCCCAAAACCGCTCAAACCCTTACTGAATGGGGGTTTTACCTCGAAGGGGGAAATCGGCAGCCAACCCTGAGCCTGGGTCGATCGGGTAATTCGCCCCTCAAATCCTTGATCGTGGGGCCCGCCAACTTTTTGTCACCCCGCGGGCCAGCCTGACTCTAAACTACAATAACGATCGCCTATATAGGAGGGAAAAGGATGCGACTGTCTCAAATGCTGTTCTACACATTGCGGGAAAATCCAGCGGAAGCGGAAATTCCCAGTCACAAGCTGCTATTGCGAGCCGGTTATATCCGTCGCATCGGTAGCGGTATCTACGCCTATCTGCCCCTCATGTGGCGGGTGCTGCAAAAAGTATCCCAGATAGTGCGGGAGGAAATGAACGCCACGGGGGCTCAAGAATGTCTCCTGCCCCAGTTGCAACCGGCTGACTTGTGGCGAGAATCGGGGCGCTGGGATACCTACAGTCAAGCTGAAGGGATCATGTTCGCCCTCACGGACCGACAAGAACGGGAATTGGGATTGGGACCTACCCATGAAGAGGTGATTACTACCATTGCTAAGGACACGATCCGTTCTTACCGCCAATTGCCCGTACATCTGTACCAAATTCAAACCAAGTTCCGAGATGAAATTCGCCCCCGTTTCGGGTTAATGCGGGGACGGGAATTTATCATGAAGGATGGCTATTCCTTCCATAGGGATGTAGAAAGCCTGAAAAAAACTTATCAAGATATGGATCGCGCCTATCGGAATACGATCCGTCGGTGCGGTTTGGCCTTCCAAGCAGTGCAGGCAGACTCGGGGGCGATCGGGGGTGGGGTTTCCCAAGAGTTTATGATCCTGGCAGATGCGGGGGAAGATGAGGTGCTGTACACTGCGGACGATAAGTATGCTGCCAATGTGGAAAAGGCGGTATCTCTGCCACCTGATGCGAAACCCTCTCCCTTTACAACCTATGAAAAATTGGAGACCCCTGATAGTGAGACGATCGAGAAGCTGTGTAAATTCCTCAAGTGCGATCCGACGAATGTGGTGAAAAACGTCCTGTACCAGGTAGTTTACGATAATGGCATGACAGTCCTAGTCCTAGTAAACATCCGGGGAGACCAAGATGTGAATGAGGTGAAGTTGTTCAACGAGTTGACAGCCCTAGCAGGCCAGTATAATGCTAAAACTGTCTTAGCTTTAACAGTGCCGGACGCGGAAGCTCAACAAAAATGGGCCGCTAAACCCCTGCCCTTGGGTTATATCGATCCAGCATTGCCAGATGATTATATCAGTACAATGAAGAATGTCGCGCCCAAGTTTTTGCGGTTGGCAGACAAGACAGCAGTTGAACTGAAAAATTTCGTCACGGGTGCGAATGAGTCGGGTTATCATGTAGTTGGGGCCAATTGGGACGAGCAATTCGATTTGCCACCAGGAGTGGCAGACCTGCGAACGGCTTCTTCGGGCGATCGGGCAATTCACGACCCCAGTCAAACCCTGCAAACTGCCAGAGGTATTGAAGCTGGGCATATTTTCCAACTGGGGACAAAATACTCTCAAGCGATGAATGCTACCTACACTAGCGAACAAGGAGAAGAATTGCCTTTCTACATGGGGTGTTACGGAGTAGGCGTTTCCCGTGTGGCGCAAGCGGCAGTAGAGCAATCTTTCGACAAAGATGGGATTATCTGGCCAGTCGCGATCGCCCCCTATCAGGCGATCGTCTGCGTTCCCAATATCGCCGATCCCCAACAACTGGAAACGGCGGAAAAAATCTATGCCGAACTAAATCAAGCGGGTGTAGAAACCCTACTAGATGACCGCAATGAACGGGCTGGGGTAAAATTCAAAGATGCCGATTTAATTGGCATTCCCTATCGGGTGGTCACCGGGCGATCGCTCTCGGAAGGTAAGGTAGAACTGGTGGAACGATCGACAAATAAATCTGAAAAGATTGCGATCGAGCAAGTCGTGTCTACCTTAAAACAGCGAATAGATGCCGCTTTGGAGCACTAGGAAAAACGGGAGATCGATCTGCTGGAATTAAGAAACCCGGTTTTCTGTAAAAACCGGGTTTCTGGGCTTGTGCATCTCACTTTTGCAATATGTCAATAATACTTACTATTTGCAAATATCAAACTATCCCATCCCTCGGGAATTTTGAGGCTCTGCCTCGGGTGCATCTAACTTTTTCGATCGGCTATATTCACAAATATGAGATGCACCCGGGTGAAGTAATGTGGTAGGTTGGGTTGAGGCACGAAACCCAACCAATACTTCATCGTTTTACTGGTTTGTTTGACGTTTGTTACCCAACGGACAAAGAGCAAATGGGAGATGCTATCAAATTAATCTGTACAATTAATAATGTACAATTAATAATGTACAATGGGTGTGGTCTTGCACCCGTTGGTACTCGGCCTCCCCGCCCGAACCCGTTCCCAGGCAGATGGGAACGAGGGGTCCGGCTACTAGAACTTAGCCCACGCTCCTATCGTTTCCAGAGACTTTCGTTTCCAGAGCTTTCGTTTCCAGAGACAATCGCGGAAGTTTAAAAAACTTCCGCGATTGCTGACTCTTCGCTATAGTCTAGTATCTCTTTAAACTTCCGCGATTGCTCTCGGAAACGACCCACCCATGTCGTTGCCTGCTGGCGAACGACAGGGTGGGCGAAGAGGAAACTTCGCGTCCGGAGACTTTCGTTTCCCGAGACACTCACCCATGTCGTGCGCATTCGCGTCACGACCGGGTGAGTGCTCGTGGAAACGACCCACCCATGTCGTGCGCATTCGCGTCACGACCGGGTGAGTGCTCGTGGAAACGACCCACCCATGTCGTGCGCGGGAGCGACACGACCGGGTGGGTGCTCCTGGACGCGACCCCCTCCTCGCAGCGGAAGGGGCCCTCCGCGTGCAGGGGCTATATACATGTATCATCCATGCGGCTATCAACTACTTATGACCACACCCTGTACAATTAACACTGATACCATTAAAAAAAGATCTGATAGACTTGACTAGGCCCGTATAGGAGGCGGGAGCCTCAGAATACCGTTCCCAGGAACGAGAGTATGGCGTTTATCGGGTTATATTGACGTTTGTTACCCAACGGAAAAAGAGCAAATGGGAGATAATACTACCCAATTAATCTGTACAATTAATAATGTACAATTGGCTCTTCGGTACTTGAGTTGCTAAACTATCAGATAAACACTCGTTTGCATTGAGCTAAAATTGTTACTAAATAATAGTAAAACTATTGCGGGGCTTGACTTGTAGCAGTTTTTATGCTTTAATTAAATTACGTACAGCATTGTTTAGTGAGGTAAAATTTATTATGGCTTCCAATGCACAACTAAAACTACTCACAGATTTTCTGAATATCCCGGATGTTAAAGTTACTCATTTCAAACAGGATCCATCTCTAGGAATAATCCTCTCCATATCTAGTTTAAATTCTGAAGTAACTTGCCCTCACTGCGGTCAAAAGAGTCATAAACTTCACCACAATTATTCACATCTCATTAAAGACTTGCCTATGCATGGTCAAAATGTTTATTTACAGGTCAATAAACGACAAATGAAATGTGAAAAATGTTTGACAACTTTTAGTGAGCCTTTGGAGTTTTGTGAACCAAAACGCAACTATACTAAAAGACTTGCCGACGATATATTGAGTCAGGTCAAACATAGTAATATTAAAAGTGTTGCTGAAAGAACCGGGGTAAGTGAATCAGAAATTGAAACTATGTTAAAGGATTTAAGAAAAAGTTTGGTAGGTCAAAAACCTCAAGATTTAAAAAGATTGGGCATTGATGAAATTAGTCTGAGAAAAGGGCAAGGTAATTATTGTGCAGTATTAGTAGATTTGGACAATAGTCAACTTCTAGCTTTAGTCCCCGATCGCACCCAATCAGCCATTAAAAAAGTGTTGATGTCTTGGGGAATAGACGTGTTATCAGGCATAGAAGAGGTAAGTATTGATTTATGGCGTCCTTATAAAAGTTTGGTAGAAAAATTAATGCCTAATGGGTCGGTTGTCGCTGATAGATTTCATGTAATGCACCAGGTTCAAGAAGAATTAGACAATAGTCGTAAGCAAGCAAAAAAAGAAGTCAATAACATGAAAGACTCGGAGAAAAAAACTGCAAAAATTCAAGCAATTACACACGGGAAATATGTCCTTCTTGCTAATTCAGATAATTTAACGGAAGCTCAAAAAAGGAAATTAGAAGAAATCAATAAAGAATTTCCTAAGCTGCAAAAAATGCATGGATTAAAAGAGCAACTTAGAGAAATATTTGAGAATGACATAAATTGGTTTGATGGTTTATTGGATTTAGCAGAATGGTTGAAAAAATCAGCAGATTTGTTTCCAAAAAGTCAAGGGACAATCCGTCGCTGGTTAGTGGAGATAACAGCATATTTTGAGCAAAGAACAACTAATGGTATCGTCGAAGGAATTAACCAAAAAATTAAGTTAGTTAAACGGTGCGGATTTGGTTTTCGTAACATAGACAATTTTGAGCTAAGATGTTTATTAGCTTTTCAAGATTAGCAATAGTTTAGCAAACCAAGTACCGAAGAGCCGTACAATTAACAATGTACAATTAACACTGATACCATTAAAAAAAGATCTGATAGACTTGAATAGGCACGTATAGGAGGCGGGAGCCTCAGAATACCGTTCCCAGGAACGAGAGTATGGCGTTTATCGGGTTATATTGACGTTTGTTACCCAACGGAAAAAGAGCAAATGGGAGATACTACCCAATTAATCAACAATTCACAATTGAAAAGATGGAATTTTTGAGTATATTTATCTCAGGTTTGTTGTTGCTAGTGTCGCCCGCCGGATTGATAGCCGATCGCGCGATCGCAAAGAGCATCAGGGCCCAAGTCGAGCGGGTGGAAGAACTGCAAGTGCGAGTAGATAACGCCCCCACTCACAGGCTACTGCAAGGAAAAGCAGAACGGGTAAGAATTGCGGGGCGAGGAGTCTGGCTGAGACCAGAGGTGCGAATAGCAGTTCTGGAATTGGAAACAGGCCCGATCGATATTGATAGAAAGCAGCTACTCCAGAGTCGAGAACAACCCTGGCAAGGGGGGGTGCGGTTGGTGTTAACAGAAGCAGATATAAATCGGGCATTGCGATCGCTCCCGATCGCGGCCCTGCTACGCCAATTCAGCATTAATAGCCTGCCAGGTGCCGCCGCCGACCAGATGGAAAGCTATGAGTTTGTCAATCCGCGAGTAGAATTTTTAGATAATAACCGGCTGCGTTTCCAGTTGGAATTACAACAACAGAGGAATGGTAACGATCGCGGATTTAAGCTGGCCATCCTAGCAGAGTCCGGTTTTCAGGTAGTAGCTGGGCGACGAATAGAGCTGGTGGCACCGCGTTTAGAAGCCAATGGCAACCCAGTGCCACCAATTTTAGTCAATGCGATCGCGGCAGGCGTTAGTCGCGGAGGAGATCTGCGCCGTCTAGAAGCTAACCAAATCTTAATCCGGCTTTTAAAATTGGAAGTAAGTCCGGAGCTTCTGGAGATAGCAGCGTTCGTGGCATTGCAACCACCTGCCAGTCTTCCTGGCAGATAGCTAGTCTAGATGTATTAATTGTCGGGGAATAATAGCCCAGATCCGTCTGACTGAGATGCTCGGGAGGCTGTTTCCCGCTGTGCTCTATTAAATTGTCAACAAGGTCATTATGCAAAATCAAAAATCAAGTCCCAGCATTTCTATAGCCGTCGTTGCCAGTGTTTGCACCTTGATTGGGGTAGCAATTGGCGGCCTAACCTCGTGGCAATTGCATTCACTTCTTGACCACCCAACAGTAACGGAACCGTCAGTCATATCACCGACACCAGAGCCCACAGTAGCTTTCCAGACAGTTCAAGTTTATTGGCTCAAGGACAGTGGCAACAGTTTAGAGTTGGTTGGCAGTCCAATTCAGCTCAAGTCCGATCTGGACGAACCCTTAGAAGCTGCCTTCAATCGTTTGCTGGCTGGACCAGGTGACGATAATTTTACCACCACTATTCCAGCAGGGACAATACTGCGGAGCGTACAGATCAAAAGCAATGGCGTCCACGTCGATCTCTCCCGCGAGTTTACCACTGGCGGTGGCACTGCTTCTATGAGCGGTCGGCTGGGACAAATTATTTACACGGCCACCACTCTCCAGCCAGACGATCGAGTCTGGATCTCTGTGGAAGGGAAGCCTTTGGAGTATTTAGGAGGTGGAGGCTTGGAGGTCGAAGGCCCCCTCACTCGTCAACGCTTCCAAAAGGAATTTCCCCTGTAACGCCAAGAGGCCGACTCTCAACGCTTGCCCGTCATACCGAAATCTCGAAAATGATGGGCTTGTTGCTCTATCCGTTCCGCTAGGCGAGCGCAAACCAGGTTACACAGCTGAAATATGACGTCGTCCTTAACGCTGTAATAGGCAGATGTACCTTCGCTCCGCCGGTGTAGTATCCCAGCTTGCAACATCACCTTCAGGTGTTTAGAAACATTAGCCTGACTGGTTTGTGTAGCCTCCACCAATTCTTGTACGCATTTTTCGCCGTTACGGAGCAAATTCAAAATCCGCAGCCGCATCGGTTCAGCTAAGACGCTGAAATACTCGGCCACTTGTTGCACGACTTCTTGGGATATCTGCTGGTTTGGTTCCATACTCATCTGACTCTCATACCATCATTGCCAAATTTTAGCAGTTAATCTATCGATAGCGATAGGGTAATTAATCCGATCGATAGTCAGTGGTCAGGTTTAATTTGGAATTATTAATTTTGAATTATCAATAGATAACAAAAAAGATTAGATATTTGTTACGATCCGATATAATTTAAGGGCAAAAAGATGAATAAGCTGTCTCGCATTTAAATTGCTACGGTCGAAAAGCTGAAAGCATTGTACTCAATGGGTTTGGCAATGCCAGAATAATGAAATTGCTTAGTGCGATCGGATTTCAGATTGCCAAAACTAGCTCGCGGGAGGCTGGTGTTGACATTTGTAGCAAGCTTGGCGATCGATGGGATAAGAAAAGTTGAGAAAAATTTAAGTAGATAAATAGTAATAGACTGGAAAATTAATCGATAATAAGAATTAGGGAAAGGTGGCGGGATTGGTGCAACAGGTGGGAATAATTTAGGGTAGGGTCGCCTCCAGTTGCTGTCCGGGCTGGGCCAAAGTAGTGAGAGACGGGAGCATCCCATATTTGCAGATGTCTTATCTTTCGAGCAATTGTAGTACGATCTAGGCGTTAAAATAACTACAAACTACAAACTACAAACTACGAACTACGAACTACGAACCAACCACTTCATGCAAAAGTGAGATGCGCCCGTGAGAGACAAGCTACTTGTGGGAAAACAGCTACAAAAGATGATAGAAGAGATGATATGATGAAGGACCAAGATGCTGATATGCAAGGGGAAACGATCCGGGTGGGGATGTTGCACTCTTTGAGTGGAACGATGGCAATATCTGAGGTATCCCTCCTGGATGCAGGCATGATGGCGATCGCCGAAATTAACGTCTGCGAACACTCCAGTAGCGATCGCCCCTGGAGTGATAGCGAAGTGAAACTGCTGGGTGCGGTGGCCGACCAGCTGGCAATGGCGATCGACCAGGCAAAGCTTTACGAACAGCAGCGCATCCAGGCGGCGATCGCCACGGCACAGGCGGAACAACTCCAACAGGCTTTGCATAATTTGCAGCAGACCCAAGATCAACTGGTGCAAACGGAAAAGTTGTCGGTGCTGGGACAGTTACTAGCGGGTGTTGCTCATGAAATCAACAACCCTGTTAGCTTTATCCACGGCAATATTACTTTTGTCAAAGAATATATCTCAGACCTGTTGGGAATGCTCAAACTATACCAAAAACATTACCCTAATCCTGTCCTCCCTATCCAGAAATATGCCCAAGCGATCGAGTTGGATTTCCTCATGGAAGATTTGCCGGAAATGCTCTCTTCCATGCAAATAGGTGCCGATCGCGTCCGCGAAATCGTCCAGTCTCTGCGCAATTTTTCCCGCCGCGACCACGTCAAAATTCAAACTGTTAATATTCATGAAGGGCTAGATGGCACCCTGGTAATCTTGAAAAATAAGCTGAAAGGAACTGCCGATCGCCCTTCAATTCAAGTGTTCAAAGAATACGGCCATCTCCCACAGGTGGACTGCTATCCGGGGCAGTTGAATCAGGTATTTATGAATATCCTCAGCAATGCTATTGATGCTTTGTCTGAAACTCATGGCAAATGGATGAAAAATGGTACAAACCCCCAAAAGGGCGATCGCCATTTGGAAATACCCACTATTACAATTCGCACGGAACTGGTTAACGATCGCTCTGTAGTGATTCAAATTGCTGATAATGGACCGGGAATGACGGAACTTGTCAAAACGAGGCTGTTTGAGGAGTTTTTTACTACTAAGCCTGTAGGTAAAGGTACTGGTTTGGGTCTGTCAATTAGCTATAAGATTGTGGTGGAAAAGCATCAAGGTGTCCTTAAATGCGAGTCTACACTCGGTCAGGGGACGGTGTTTTTTATTGAAATTCCCGTGCATCAGGCAAAATTGTCCTCTGTTGTTAAGGCTTGAAGAAGCGCGATCGCACTAAAATTTGGCTAAGGAAAAGGGCGATCGCCTAATGTTAACTTCCATCGCGATGTTGTTATAATAATTCAATAAATTGGAGATAAACTCATGGTTTCAACCATTCAAGCCCAAAATATCACCCTGATGGACTTAAGTGAAAAGTTCGGTCTAGAACGCACTGAGGACGACAAACAATTCTTCCGAGAATGGCAAGATAATTTGCCAGAACTCACGGAAGCAGAAAAACAGGTTCTAGATGAGGTGAAAGCCGACTATCGTCACTTGTCCAAGTACCCTATTCTCGAACCGATCGTCAAGTTGGTGGTGCTTTCTCCCCTGTTGAAACTAGCAGGGTTTTATCGCCCGCCCTTTTACCTTGCTGGGGAGAAAGAGGTAAAAATTATCTCGGTGGATGAGGAAACTGTTGTCAAAGGGCGTCTCGACCTGCTGGTGTTTACCCCGGAATTTTGGATAATGGTAATTGAGGCGAAAAAGGCACAATACTCCCTGGCAGCAGGAATACCCCAAGCACTGAGTTATATGCTGGGGAAACCTGATTCTGAAAAACCCGCATTTGGATTTGTCACGAATGGCAGTGAGTTTAAGTTTCTCAAACTCACCAAACAAGACACGCCCAAGTATGCAGAGTCGGCTTTGTTTTCCTTCGATCGCGATCGGGATCTGTACATTGTCCTGAGTGTACTAAAGCGCCTCGGTCAATTGGTTAGTCAATAGATGTAGGGTGGAATATCACTGACTGAAGCGGTCATATTCACTATACATGCCCAGAAACCAGGTTTTGACAAAAAACCTGGTTTCTGGTCTTCTTGCTGATTCAATTAGTATCAATACTGCCAGACAAATCGGAGTTCATCACATCTTGCAGCAATTCTTGATTCCGATCCAATTCCGACAACAATTCTTTCAGGGAAACATTCATTTTCTGTTCCAATATTTTTAGATTCATCAACATCTTTCTAGCTAAGGGTTCTGACACCTTATATTTCTCCATGATATGATGAACCTCTTTAATATTGATGGTCACGGTCATCTGGGTAAACTCTGACAACCTTTCGGGCATTTTCTGGAGTTTTTCCTGGGTCGCCCCATCGTCGTAGAAATGTATTCCTTGACGGTCTGTAAAGAAATCTGCGAAGGGGACAAACCCTTGTTCTAGCAACATTTGTACTGACTGCACGGCCTCCGCAGGGGTGGCTCCCACACCCACATGTACCACAAACCATGCTAGGGTTGGGTGAGTTAGGCTTCCCAGGGCTTGTGTCATGCCTTTGCCAATTTCAATTAGGATGTGTTTGGCGGTTGGCGCTCTCAATTCTTCTGGTTGTTGTAAAGGAATATCATACATGACGATTTTCAGCAGTTGATTGAGAACGGGTTGAGTTTGGTTAAGCGCAGCTTCCACTACTGCTGAAATTAGTCCCGACCATTGCTGCGTATCAATGGCGCTTGGGAAGTCATTGGCAATTTACCTGAATCTGATATTTCTATCTTATCATACATCTGCTATCCCCTAAAAAAATATACCCAAGGTCGGGACTGCATTTTCACTTAGCAGTTCCTGGAAACTGCTGCCGGTGGCGATAAAGATTCTCAATTTGTCTCATGGCCCCAAACCCCCGCGCGTTACCAGGCGGGAGCCAGGTTTCGAGGCGCCAAGTCGGTTGAAAACCGACTGAAAACCTTATAGTGTTTTTCCCTTTCGTTCCCTGGCCAGGGAACGAATTATCGAGGCTCCGCCTCTAGTTGAGAATGGTGTAAGATATGAGTCTAACTAAGTTCCCATGCGATCGGGGGATGGGGTTGACGATTGGGTGGCTGGGTGTGTATAATAATTTCACGGGGGAGAATGGCCCAAACCCCGATAACCCCGATAACCTCGTTAACCAGCGTCTCGACAAAGGAGGAATATGAGCCAGATCAGTTCGATCGGACTGGCGGAGTTGATTAAACTTCCGTTGAAGCGTAATTAAGTATAACAGTTAACTAATCGACAAAGGAAAAACCATACCATGACAAACGAACCGTCGAAGGATTCTACTACAAAGATAGAAGTGCAGATGAACTTTCAAGCTCAAGTTAATGCGGCGACGGGTAAGGCTGAGAATGTTATTGTTAATCCCAAGCAGACTTTAGCTGACTATGCTGCTGAGATTCAAGAACTGCTACAAATTCTCCATCGTTCCTATCCCTCCGACATTCCTGCGGATACCCAGGCTGAAATTGATGTGGCCGTGAAGGGGATTGAGAGAAATATGGAGCTGAAAGAGCGAGTTATAGGAGCTTTGAAAGCTGGGGGGAGAGAGGCACTTAAGGAACTGGCTGACAATGTTTATGTGAATACTTTATTAGCTGCTTACGAAGGATGGCGAAATCCAGAATAGCAGCAATTCCTGTAGGGTGCATCAGGGTAATCAATATTTGGGTGTTTTCCAGAGATAATTTGTCTCTGACGCACCCGACGACACGACTAACAAGATAGAAGTTAGATACCGATGCCAGAAGAACAACAAAAACCCGAAGTACAGATGAATTTCCAAAACGGCGTCGATATAGCGGTGGGAAAAGCTCGCGACATTATTTTTCAGCCGTCTCCCAAACCACCAGAAGGGATTCCCCAAAATCTGCCTTGGACTGGGGCGAAGCATTTTGTCGGTCGCGATGAAGTAATGGATACCCTCCACCAACAGCTACAAGGGACGGAACGGGTAGCTATTACTTCCATTACTGGTATGGGAGGCATCGGCAAAACGGAACTCGCTCTCCAATATGCCCATTATCGCCTCCAGCAGCAGACTTATCCGGGTGGAGTTTGTTGGTTGCAGGCGCGAGGGGTGGATGTGGGGATTGAGATTATTAAATTTGCCAGGTCGCAACTGAACTTAAACCCTCCAGAAGATTACGACTTAGAAACTCAGATTAGTTACTGTTGGCGCAACTGGCAGCAGGGAGAGGTGCTAGTAATTTTTGACGACGTGGTAGATTATGAGGAGATTGCCGACTTTCTGCCTCCTCGCGAACCCCAGTTTAAGGTGTTGATTACAACTCGCCATCAATGGTTGGGGGGATCTTTCTATAAGTTAGAGTTGGAAGTGCTGGAGGAGGGGGCGGCCTTGGAGTTGTTAGTTTCCTTTGTTGGGGAGGGGCGCATCCAAGGAGAACTAGATGAGGCAAAAGCCCTGTGTGCTGATTTAGGATTTTTACCGTTAGGGTTGGAGTTGGTGGCGCGTTATTTGCAGCGCAAACCGGATTTATCTTTGGCGAAAACGCGGCAGCGGTTGGAGTCGAAACGCTTAGAACATAAATCTTTGGAACGAGAATCTCAAGATATGACTGCCGAAAGGGGTGTCGCCGCTGCTTTTGAGTTGAGTTGGCAAGAGTTGGATTCCGAAACGCAGGAGTTGGGGCGTTTGCTGAGTCTGTTTGCCCCGGCGGCCATTCCTTGGTCGAACGTTGCAGGGTGTTTGCCCGAGGTAGATGAAGAAGATTTGGAGGATTGGCAAAGTAGTTTAGTTGGTGCAAGTCTGCTGCAACGGATGGATCAAGGCAGCTATCAACTGCATCGACTGATTCGTGAATTCTTCAGAGGGAAGTTGTCCGAGTCAAACTTCCTTGAGGAAATGAAACGAGGTGTTTGTCGGGTAATGGTGGCTGAGGCTCAGAAAATTCCCGATACACCGACTCGCGAGGAGATTTTAGGGTTTGAACCAGCCATTCCCCATATTGCTGAAGTTGCGAACAACCTGGCCGACTGGTTAACGGATGAGGATTTAATCGGGCCTTTCGTTGGTTTGGGCAGGTTCTATAAGGGTCAGGGATTGTACGACCGAGCCGAACCCTGGTTAGTGCAATGTAGGGCGATATCTAAAAGCCGTCTGGGGTCCGCACATCCCCATGTGGCCACCAGTCTCAACAACCTGGCAGGACTCTACTCCTCCCAAGGGCGATACGCCGAAGCCGAACCTCTGTTAAAGGAAGCCTTGGAGACGAGAAAGCAACTGCTGGGGTCCGCACATCCCGATGTAGCCACCAGTCTCAACAACCTGGCAGGACTCTACTCCTCCCAAGGGCGATACGACCAAGCCGAACCCCTGTATACCGAAGCCTTGGAGATGTCTAAGCAACTGCTGGGGTCCGCACATCCCCATGTGGCCACCAGTCTCAACAACCTGGCAGGACTCTACTCCTCCCAAGGGCGATACGCCGAAGCCGAACCCCTGTATTTGCAAGCCTTGGAGATGTCTAAGCAACTGCTGGGGTCCGCACATCCAGATGTGGCCACCAGTCTCAACAACCTGGCAGGACTCTACTCCTCCCAAGGGCGATACGACCAAGCCGAACCCCTGTATAGCGAAGCCTTGAAGATGAGAAAGCAACTGCTGGGGTCCGCACATCCAGATGTGGCCACCAGTCTCAACAACCTGGCAGGACTCTACTTTTCCCAAGGGCGATACGCCGAAGCCGAACCTCTGTTAAAGGAAGCCTTGGAGATGTCTAAGCAACTGCTGGGGTCGGCGCATCCCGATGTAGCCACCAGTCTCAACAACCTGGCAGGACTCTACTCCTCCCAAGGGCGATACGACCAAGCCGAACCCCTGTATACCGAAGCCTTGGAGATGTCTAAGCAACTGCTGGGGTCCGCACATCCCCATGTGGCCACCAGTCTCAACAACCTGGCAGGACTCTACTCCTCCCAAGGGCGATACGCCGAAGCCGAACCCCTGTATTTGCAAGCCTTGGAGATGTCTAAGCAACTGCTGGGGTCCGCACATCCAGATGTGGCCACCAGTCTCAACAACCTGGCAGGACTCTACTCCTCCCAAGGGCGATACGACCAAGCCGAACCCCTGTATAGCGAAGCCTTGAAGATGAGAAAGCAACTGCTGGGGTCCGCACATCCAGATGTGGCCACCAGTCTCAACAACCTGGCAGGACTCTACTCCTCCCAAGGGCGATACGACCAAGCCGAACCCCTGTATAGCGAAGCCTTGAAGATGAGAAAGCAACTGCTGGGG
The DNA here is from genome assembly GCA_005518205.2 of Hormoscilla sp. GUM202. GTDB lineage: Bacteria > Cyanobacteriota > Cyanobacteriia > Cyanobacteriales > Desertifilaceae > Hormoscilla. The sequence continues at coordinate 34,810 of RFFC02000006.1, read as the reverse complement.
TCCGCACATCCAGATGTGGCCACCAGTCTCAACAACCTGGCAGGACTCTACTCCTCCCAAGGGCGATACGACCAAGCCGAACCCCTGTATAGCGAAGCCTTGAAGATGAGAAAGCAACTGCTGGGGTCCGCACATCCAGATGTGGCCACCAGTCTCAACAACCTGGCAGGACTCTACTTTTCCCAAGGGCGATACGCCGAAGCCGAACCTCTGTTAAAGGAAGCCTTGGAGATGTCTAAGCAACTGCTGGGGTCGGCGCATCCCGATGTAGCCACCAGTCTCAACAACCTGGCAGGACTCTACTCCTCCCAAGGGCGATACGACCAAGCCGAACCCCTGTATAGCGAAGCCTTGGAGATGTTTAAGCAACTGCTGGGGTCCGCACATCCCGATGTGGCCAACAGTCTCAGCGACCTGGCAAATCTCTACAGGTTCCAAGGGCGATACGCCGAAGCCGAACCCCTGTATAAGGAAGCCTTGGAGATGTCTAAGCAACTGCTGGGGTCCGCACATCCTTCTGTAGCCACCAGTCTCAACAACCTGGCAAGACTCTACTCTTCCCAAGGGCGATACGACCAAGCCGAACCCCTGTATACCGAAGCCTTGGAGATGAGAAAGCAACTGCTGGGGTCCGCACATCCCGATGTGGCCTCCAGTCTCAACAACCTGGCAGAACTCTACTACTCCCAAGGGCGATACGACCAAGCCGAACCTCTGTATACCAAAGCTGTAACTATTCTGATTTCACAACTAGGACAAGATCATCCCAATACTCAGACTATTCAACAGAACTATCGAGAATTTTTGCAGAAAGTCGCCAGCGAAAATCGGCAAGGAGAGTTGTCCGATGAAAGGAGCTTGCAGATTATTTCGGAGATGGAGGCTAATCTAGGAGAATAGGGGAGAGGGATAGGATGCTCCCGGCGATCGGGCTTGAGGACTCCAAGCGGGCGATCGCGGCCACAGCCAACAAGGGCTATGCCTAGGGTAGAACTCACGTCCAACTAGAGGAGGGGCGAATAACACCCCGTCAGGTAATCATGCTGGCAATCGGCAAATCGCTCTAGACTGAGATATAATGTGCCCTGTGAGGGGGCGATCCTTGTGTAATAACTCAACAACTGCCAGATTACACCCGTTTACATAGGCTTAATGTAAGATTACATAGGCTTAATGTAAGATTACATAGGCTTAATGTAATTTTACATAGGCTTATATAATCTTACATAGGCTTAAGCTAAGCTTACATAGGCTTGATGTCAGCCAGCAATAGCTGATTGTAAGCAAACAATGGCTGATTGTCCTGCGTCGTGCTGTTGAAATAGCTAATAACCTGAAAGTCCTCCTCCGGGGCTCCCGCTAAGGAGCGTTAAATCGTGGTCTTGCGCCCGTCTATCGAGCATGGGATTTCCGCCGGATCCCGCTGCAACTTCTGCATGACCACACCCCGCCAACGCGAGTTCGGAGTTCGGAGTTCAAAGTTCGGAGTTAAGGATCAATAGAACCCTATATCCTCAACCGAGAAGTATTGAGTCTAGCCCCACCCTTGAGAGGCGGGTAGCTATGGCAAAACATTTAATATTGTTCTCATTGGAATAAACAGCGAAAGGGTATTGTCTTCTAAAGGAATCAAGCCATATCTTAAATAAAAAGCTTTAGCTTCCTTATCAAAAGCATCAACTGTAACCGCAAATATCCCCACCTCTGAAGAAAGACGAACAGCTTTTTTAAAGCATTGCATCAACAACTCTTTTCCCAAGCCCCTACCTTGCATCGTTATATCTACAGCCAACTGCGCTATTCTCATTGCAGGTAAAGGATAACGAGGTAATCCTCTGCGATAATTTTCCGGCAAAGATTCGCGCCTAATTTCAGCCATACTCACAGAATAATAATCTGCAACATTGCGGCTTGCCGTTTCAGAAATGGCTATAAATGTTATCGCAATTCCTTTTCTATGGTTTTGCCGAGCGTATTTTTGCAGGTACTCATTTAATTCCGGAATTCCACAGTCAAAGTTATCTCTATTGACGCTGCCATCTAAAGGAAAAAAAATCCATTCCATAACTTACCACTTACCATACTTTTGCTGATGCTCGTTAATTGCTGCTTTTAAGGCTTTATTAGCAGCAGGTGGATTCAAAATTGCCGATTTAATTATTTCCCAGTCGCGATCGCTGACGACTATTGGTTCTGGTTCGGGTATTTCCTCAGTAGCAGCATCTAAAGCAAGTTGCAGCAAATACTCGCTTAAAGTTAAACACCTCAAAGCAGCAGCTTTCTCTAACAGTTGTTTTTGCTCTCGATCGAGAGTTAAAGTTATGCTAGTTTCCTGAGTGCTAGTCGTTGCTGACATAATATTTCACATGTTTGACTATTTTGTCCTTTCAATTCCTAACATACATAGTTACCAAGTTCCACGCATTTAATCTCCAAAAACTCAACTTCATCAGAACTTGCCCACTCGCTTTGCTGCCTCATAAGCTATATCTAGTCCTTCGGAGTTCTCAATAGCTAATGATAGCCGCAACTGCCTGACCTTCTCGTTCTATCATAATTTGTTCCCCACTGTCACCCATCATACGGGTCAGCAGTTCGGCCAAATGGGCTTGGGCCTGCATTACATCTACCTTTGTCATCACAACTTCCTTTCATCTTACCTGCATCTGTCCCCCGATGGCCCTTGGCAGACTGTCGGGCAGAGGGAGGTTGCTGGACGAATATAATTATAGCAGCTATAATTATCAAAGCTGTCCGCATCGGAGGGCAACCAGCAGAGGAGAAACCGGGTTTGGAGATTTAATTTATCTAAGAAACCCGGTTTCTAGCCACCACAGTTTGATGTTAAAATTAAATGGAACCTAAATTACCAGGAGACGAACAATGGTAGCAATGCCCAAAGAAGCCAAAATTACTCCCCAAGAATACCTCGACTGGGAGGAGAAACAACCCATTAAATATGAATATATGGACGGTCGAATGTTTGCCATGACTGGGGGAACTATTCCTCATAATGAGATTGCGATTAATTTGGCGACGGCTTTAAAAACTCATCTGCGGGGTAAAGGGAGTAAAGTATTAATGGCAGATGCCAAACTCGGGGTGTCTGAAAAAGGGCCTTTTTATTATCCAGATGTCATGGTAAGTTGCGATGAAAGAGACAGACGTGCAATTAAAGTAATTTATCATCCTTGCTTAGTCGTGGAGGTCTTGTCTCCGGGGACAGAAGCTTTTGACAGGGGCAAAAAGTTTCAAAATTATCGTCGCATTTCGACCTTGAAAGAATACCTTTTGATAGATGCGGAAGAGATTACGGTGGAGTGCTTTCGACCTAAAGAAAATGGGGTTTGGGAAATATCTAGTTATGGGGAAGGGGATGAGGTAAATTTAACTTCGGTCGATTTAAGTTTTCCCATCGAGATGCTTTATGAGGATGTGGTTTTGGAGGGACTGGAGGAAGAATAGCGAGGGATCCCCCCCCAAACCCCCCCTTGCAAAAGGGGGGGCTTCAAAGCGGCTTCAAAGCCCCCCTTTTTAAGGGGGGTTGGGGGGATCCGGCGAGTGCCCCATATCCCTGACGACAAAAGAGCGATCACAGCCACAGAACAGGGGCGATCGCCTGTTGTCGTTGCCGACAAAATAGTTCACATGTTGGACTATTGTCCTTCCCAAACCCCGATTAGGAAGTAAAAGGATCCCACATCGTCAATCCGATAATTTTTCGGAAGTCTTCGATATTACGAGTAACCAACGTGCAACCCTCTTGAATAGCGCAAGCAGCAATTAGGACGTCTGGTAACTTGAGCCGATAATCCCGCCGGATCTCAGCCGCGCGGTCTAAAACTGCTTCTGTAAGTGCTACGGAGGCTAACCTTCTCAAAAAAATTCGCATTTGATTAGCCTCGCTTTCGCTCAAAGAAGTATAACATAGCAATTCCACCCAGGTTAAAGGACAGTAATATCCTAGAGTATTACCAGCCAGAATGTCATCAAAAATCGGTCGGACGATCGGATCCCCATTAAAGTAATAGATCAAGATGTTAGTATCCAGCAAGTATTTAGTCATCCCACTCCGCTCTTAGTGCTTTTTGAAATTCAAGGGGGTCAACCCGTTTTGGCAGAAAGCCAAACAGGTCTAAAGGCTCATCGGGTTCTTCAGGAACTTCTGTTAGTGGCGACAAAGGTTGTACCACGACAATAACTTCGACTAAACCCGGTTCCACAGCATCGGGCAGGCGAATTTCCAGTTGGCGATCGCAGCCAATAGAGACAACTTTCCGAATAGTTTCCATGATTTCTCTTTTGAAACAACAATAATTTACAATCTAACCGATGCTATTGCCTTCTCCTGGTTCGATAACCATTCTGATATTTTACCGCTACCATTGAATTTCTCCACGAGCTAAACGTTCCTCGTAGTCTTGCAAGTTAGATAAATAATCGGAAAAATCAGATTCTGCCAATTCTCTTTCCTCGGGAAATTGCACCCACAACTGCCCGCGATGGCGTTTGGTCAACAAGAAGCTGACAAAATCATTAACTTGAGGAACAAGCTCTTCAGGCAGTTGATTAATCTTAGCAATAGTTTCTTCGCGGAGGTTCATTGGTTCTCCTATTATAGTAATGTTGTAGCACGAAACCCAACCCAAAGATGTTTATCGGGTTGGGTTTCCTAAAGACCTATCCTGCTGCTGATGTATCATCAACCGGGATACGATCGACGAAGGTATCTAACTGTTCTACTGTCAGCGCCACATCAAAAAGTTCCTCTAGTTGCTCCAGAGTACAAGAGGTGAGGCGACTCTGTAGCGACTCTGGCACCGAGTTAAACCTTAGTTGCAGCGCTCGCAACAACTGCCGCAAGACACCTTGCTGAACGCCCTGCTCAAGACCTTTCTCGATGCCAATTCTTTCCACACTGGTGATGTATTGCATCTGTTTTTCCTCCTGTAATTGAGTTACTTCTTGCCAAAACTCTGTTTCCAGTTCTTTGGGCAGTTGCATTACCCAGTCAATGAACTTAAACAGGTTGATAATTTCTTCTCGTTCATATCCTCCCTGATACAACCGCCTGATTAAAGACAACTTCCAGCTTTTGCGTTCCTGTTGTTGTCCCCGTGTTTCTTGGGCTTTCAGATGGGCCATCACGACGATCGCAAAGGGGTTCCGACTTTCTTCTAACTCTTGCCACCTCTCCTGATAGTCTAGCAACTTCGCGATCTGGAAGTTAAAGATTATCTCACATCCTAGCAGTTGTTGGCTATATTGAGTTGGTCTCCATTCAGGATCTTGGTCCGTGAGGACAGCAAAACTGGCTACTTGGCAGTCGTAAAGATCTTCGATGCGATGGTTGTAGGTATACATCCGTTTAGGAAAGGCTGTTTTGCGCTGATTCTGGACTTCTAGATGCACCATCACCCACAGTTCTTCGCCATTCTTTAGGCAAACCTTGGCTAGTTTGTCTGCGACGCGCTTTCCTATCTCTGCCTGCGGTCGCACCTGCTGGAGTTCTGTCTCCTGAAAGTAGTATTCTTTCGACCAGTCGATCTGCGCATGGGCTGCGGGGAAAAAGAATTCCATAAATTCGGGGAAATATTTACCTATGATATCTTTCCAGGGACTATCATATTCTGCTGGTGGTTCATTCCGATCTGACATTTATCTCCTCTCTTCGCTGTTAACCCGCCGGGGGTTCAAACCCCCGGCTAATAGCTAAAGTCGGTTAAAACCGACTATTAGAATAATCCTGAGAATAATTGTAGCATTATTCCCAGGATTTGGCAATTTTTTTCTGGTGCATCTCAATTCGTGAACTCTATTCATGAGTAACCGAAAAACATGGTTTCTTAATCTCATATCTTGCACCTATGGCAACAGGCCGCCTCTGGTTAAAATTGTCCGCTAAGAGTGTAAGTCAACTAAAGTTGACTAAACCCTTTCTCTTTTCTATACAATGCTTCCAGTGGGTTTTAACCCACTTAAGCTATTAGCCGTGGGTTTGAACCCACGGCGGGCCAGGAGACTGGTTTCTTAATTGTTGCTAGGATTTCCCGATCGGGAGGGTATCTTCGATCGCCCCTTCCGCAAGATGGGCGATCGCGCGCAAGTTATCTACCATTTTGCCATCTACATTTTGCCAGAAACCCCGCTGATGGGCTTCTAACAACCGTTCTGCCATATCCCGCAAAGCCCAAGGATTCTTTTCGTGGATAAAATCTCGTACTGCTGGGTCCAGCAAATAGGCATCAGCTACACCCCGATACATGTAATCTTCCACGCAGTTAGCTGTGGCATCGTAGGCGAACAAATAATCCACCGTTGCCGCCATTTCAAAGGCACCTTTATAACCGTGACGCATCACCCCCGCTATCCATTTGGGATTTACCACCCGGGAACGATAGACTCGGGCGATTTCCGACCGCAACTGCCGCACTCGGGGATTTTGGGGCACGGAATTATCCCCAAAATAGGTTTGGGGATTCTTGCCAGTAAGCGATCGCACTGCTGCCGTTAACCCCCCCTGGAATTGGTAATAATCATCGGAGTCCAACAAATCGTGTTCCCGGTTGTCCTGATTGTGCAGGACGATCTGCATCTGTTGCAGGCGCTGCTGGAAGGCTTCCGGCGCAGCATGACCCATGTTATTCTTAGTATAAGCGTAGCTACTCCAGTTAATGTAAGCCCGTGCTAAATCCCGATCGTCCGTCCAGTTTTGGGCGGCAATTAAACCTTGTAAACCAGCACCGTAGGCACCGGGTTTAGAACCAAACACCCGATAGCGCGATCGGGTCTCTGCCTGGGACTGACTCAACCCTGCTGCCAACCAAAACTGAGTTTCCTGCTGCACTTGGGAGGCCAAAGGATTGTCTGCTGAGGGTTCGTCCAAAGCGGCAACTGCTGCTACTGCTTGGTCAAATAAATCGATTAAATTAGGAAAAGCATCCCGGAAAAATCCCGAAATCCTCAAGGTCACATCTACCCGGGGGCGTCCTAAAAAGGAGATGGGCAGAATTTCAAAATCCACCACCCGCCGTCCGGGACCATCCCACACGGGTTGCACCCCTAGCAATGCTAACGCTTCTGCCATATCGTCCCCCCCCGATCGCATGGTAGAAGTGCCCCAGACAGAGAGTCCCAAAGTGCGAGGATGTTCCCCATGTTCCTGAGTGTAACTTTCAATCAATGCCTCAGCGGCCTTGCGTCCAATATCCCAGGCAGTTTCTGTCGGAATTGCCCGGATATCTACAGAATAGAAATTGCGACCCGTGGGTAAAACTTCCGGACGCCCCCTTGTGGGTGCCCCCGCCGGACCGCTGGGTACATATCCCCCATCTAGTCCCCGCAACAGTTGCGTAATTTCCTCCCGAGTTTCTTGCAATGCCGGCAGAAGTTTCTTGCCGATCCAATTTAATTCTTCTTGGGTTTTTGTCAATTGTACATTGTGAATTGTACATTGAGGACTTTCAATTAGCTGTTGGACTAATTCAGCGGCTTTTTCTTCTAATTCCGCAATGACATCCCCGACCGTGAAACAGGGTTTGGATAAATGCGCGATCTCCATTTCTTCTCCCAATATTTGAGCTGGGTCTGCGGTCAGGGGGTCGAAGTCCAGACCCCAATCAACTGCTAAACTGCGGGTAATGCCGGTGGTGCGGCCACGGGAAATGGCCACCATCAAATCTCGCAACTGACGCCCTTGAGGACATTGCCCAAAGATATGCAAACCATCCCGAATTTGAGCTTCTTTTAACTCGCATAAATAACCATCGGCACTCTTCAGCAATTCCGTAAATTCTTCTGACTTTACAAATGCTAAATCTTGGTGTAAGTTTTCTTCCTGGAAAAGAGAAGTGATGCGATCGCGAATGGGGGGCAAGCGGGAAGGGTCTAGCATTTGGGCCTCGTAATACTCATCAATCAAACTTTCCAACTGCTGCAAAGGACCGTAAAGTTCCGCCCGAGTCATGGGGGGCGTCAGGTGGTCGATAATTACTGCCTGCGATCGCCGTTTAGCTTGAGAACCTTCCCCGGGGTCATTGACAATAAAAGGATAAAAATGGGGCATGGCCCCCAGGGCGATCTCGGGATAACAACTATCGGACAGGGCCACACTTTTACCGGGCAACCATTCTAAATTTCCGTGTTTGCCCAGATGCACGATCGCATGGGCCCCAAACCCTTGCCGCAACCAATAGTAGAAAGCTAAATAAGCATGAGTTGGTTCTAAATCTGGGGCATGATAATTCAAAGCGGGGTCAATATCGTAGCCTCGCGCTGGTTGAATGCCGACAAAGATATTCCCCAACAGGATCCCAGGAATGGGGATGCTTTTCTCAGTACAATCTCCCCAGCGATCGCCGATTTCCCGCTGCACTTTGGGGGGCAACTTGGCAAAATATTCCCGATATGCCTCTAGGGACAAGCAATGGGCGATCGATCGCAAATCTTTTCCTTCCGGGTCGTTCGTCACCCCAGCAGTCAGACGTTGAATCAGTTCGTCCCCCGTAGCAGGAATATTCTCCAAATGATATCCCGCTGCTGAGAGGGCTTTGAGAATTTCGACACAACTAGCGGGGGTATCTAAGCCAACCCCATTAGCCAAACGTCCGTCACGAGTGGGATAATTAGCCAAAATCAGGGCAATTTTCCTTGACCCTGCTGCGGTTTGCCCCAGTCGCACCCAATTAGCTGCTAGATCGGCAACGAAATTAATCCGCGATCGCTCTGGTTGATAAACTACCACATCCGTTTCCAAATCTCGATCGTGGTGTTGCACCGCCTTAAAAGAAACCGCACGGCTAATAATGCGCCCATCCACCTCTGGTAGGGCCACATTCATGGCCACATCCCGTGGGGTCAACCCCCCAGTTCCCGACTGCCACTGTGCCACCGTGCCGCCGCTGAAAATTACCTGCAACACTGGCACGTCTAAACTTTTCCACAAATCCAGTTGGGGTAATTCTGACTCCAATTGGGCAATAGAAAAACTCGTCGTATTCAGCAACAAATCAATTTTACGTGACTGAAAAAAAGAATTCAGTTCGCCTTGGACCTCGCGATCGCGCAGAGAAGAGACAAACAGGGGCAGAGGTTCTAATTGCCGTTCTGCCAAAGCCGCACAGAGAGCATCGATCGGTGCAATATTGCCAGCCAGATAATGAGCGCGATAAAATAAAATACCAACTTTCTTAACTGCTTGCTGACTGTTATTATGCCACTGGATAAGTCCCACCAGGGGAACTGCTTGGGGAGGTGGTGGGTTGTAGCTAGATCCCAAACAGGCGTCAGCAACGAATTTGAGCGCATTGGTAAAATTGACAATCCCACCTTCAGTGAAGTAGCGCCACAACTGGTTCGCAGCTGCCAGGGAAATAGTCGAGTGACCGATTAAATCCGGATCCGGGCGATCGTCTCCTGGTAACACGATCGAGGCAGCACCCGTGTTTTCTACCGTTTCTTTTAAGACTTCCAACCCATAGGACCAGTAGGCCCGCCCTCCCAGCAGCCGCAAAATAATTACCCGGGCAGACCCCAGCACCTCTTCTGCATAAGTATCAATACTCAATTGTTGCTGCAATTGCAAGAGATTAACCACTCGCACAGATGGAAACTCAACTGGCAACTGCTTCACAGCCCCTGCCAGGGTTTGAATGTCCGTATCAGCCGCACTCAAGCAGACGATCGGTGCGGAGGTCTGCTGAATAACGATCGTGCCTATGTCTTGAAAATTCCACCCCCCAGGGGTTGCCGAAATTCGATGCATATTGTATAATCAAATACTATTTTTCTACCACTTCTATCAATGTAGAGGGATTTCCAGAGAAAATCTAAAAGTTTTCCTATATTAGCTGAGGCTGGGGTAAAAGTACAATACGATGATTAATTTAGTAGCCGCAGTCTGTAAAGTATTGTCTCATAGCTGCTCCGTTCCCAGGGATCGCCAGGGAACGAGGCTCATAGCAATAAACAATGACGAACAATTAGCAATTAGCAAGATGAAAAAAATGCCGAGTTTGATAACAGGAACTCTCATCTTGAATATGAGAACTTTTGCTCGGCTGAGCGCTCTATTACAGCAGCAAGCCGCCCCCAACGGTGACCCCGGATATCTTCTGCTTACAGAAGATATCCTTGACCCAGTTGAAAATATAAAAAATGCTCGTAATGAACGGTTCTCGGTGTTACTTTCCGAGGAATTTAATGTATTGCTATTGGGGGAATTAGCCCCAGATGAAAACCGCAACCTAGTCCACGAGCAACTGTTTGTGAATATCAGCTTCGACCCAGAGGCGATCGCCTCCTTCCTCAAGCAACTGGCCGATCGCCTGACAAGCAAGCCGGAAGTCAAAAGTATCTTAGGGCAAGCGGGTGCCATTCTCAAACCTAACGATCCGAAGCGCCAGAGTGAGTTTACCCTGGCGCTAATGAAAATTATTGCCACGGACGATTGGGAGTCGGGAGGAGAAGAGAATTATCCCTATGTTTGCGAACCAGTAGCAGCAGCTTTCCGGCAACAGCTCGAACAGGAACGGCTGATCGATCGGGTAGCTACCCAGATTCGTCAGAGTCTGGAATTGCCAGTTATTTTGTCAACCGCTGTGGATCAGGTACGACATTTATTGCAAGTAGACAGATTGTTGATTTATCAGTTTGACCCCAATTCAAAAATCATTAGGAATTCCTCATTAAAAACTTATAAAGGTTCTGTAACCTACGAAGCTAAGGCAACAGGAAATATAGTTTCAGCACTGCATTTGCGGGAAAAGGAAGACTGCTTTGTCGATACCGTCAATATTGAGCAGAAATATCGTAAGGGATTTATTCAAGGGGTGGAAGATATCGAAATAGCCTATGCATCTTCCCCCTGCTTTTTAGAGTTATTGCGCCGGATTAAAGTCCGAGCTAAACTAGTAGTGCCAATTCTGGTTCAAGACCAACTCTGGGGATTGCTGATCGCCCAGCAATGTTTCCAACCGCGCCAATGGTCTGAAAGTGAAAAAAGTTTTCTGGGTAAAATTGCCGAACATCTGGCGATCGCCATTTACCAAGCCCAGTTGTATGCCCAGCTACAGTTGCAAAAAGAAAACCTGGAGCAGCGGGTGAGCGATCGGACCGCCGAACTCCGGGACGCCTTACTAGGTGCTGAATCTGCGAACCGCACCAAAAGTGAGTTTCTCGCTGCCATGAGTCACGAGTTACGCACGCCCCTTACTTGCGTGATTGGTATGTCTGCTACCCTGTTACGTTTGTTGTCTTTAGATCTGGAAAAAGCTCAGCGAGTTCTGACTATAGAAAAACAGCGTTCTTATTTGCAAAGCATTCACGATAGCGGCAAGCATTTGCTAGACTTGATTAACGACATTCTGGAATTGTCTCAGATGGAAGCGGGGAAAGCCGTATTGAATGTGAGGGATTTTTCCCTGAATCAACTGGCTTATAATTGTCTGGAAACCATGCAGCAAAGAGCAGAGGAAAAGGGAGTGAAACTGGTTATAGATATCCAGATAGACCGCCAGGAAGATCGCTTCCGAGGGGACCAACGCCGCATCCAACGAATTCTCTGGAATCTATTGAGCAATGCGATCAAATTTACTCCCTCTGGGGGACGGGTGACTCTGGGAGTGTCGTCCGATTTTTCCGGAACGGTAAGCAATACGGCCGTGTTTCAGGTAAAAGACACTGGCATCGGCATTCCCGAAGAGCAGATCGCGCTCCTGTTTGAGAAATTTCAGCAATTGGATACCTCATACGATCGCAACTACCAAGGGGCGGGTCTGGGTTTAGCCTTAACCAAACAGTTGGTAGAACTCCACGGCGGCGCGATCTGGGTAGAATCAACTGTAGATATCGGTTCAGTTTTCACCGTGCGGTTGCCCGCCCAGCCCCTAGCCCCAGCCCCAGCACCAGCAGGACCGACTTATGCAGCCACTCCTGGCGGACGTGTGGTATTAATTGAGAATAATGAGGAAAGCGCTTGGACGATCTGCGACCTGCTCACCGCCGCTGGCTATCAGGTTGTCTGGCTGGTTGAAGGTACTACAGCAGTTAACCAAATTGAAATTTTACAACCCCTAGTGGCGATCGTCGCCGGGCAGCTACCAGGGATAGATGGCAGGGAAATCATCCGCCAACTGCGATCGGAACCGACAACTAAACAGATCAAAACTCTGATTCTCCGGGACAACTCTATAGACCCATCTAATTATCCCGACTCCCCTCCGATGTACTCTGGGCGTGCTATGAGTACTACCCATCGCACATCGGCTGATGATTATTTAACTAAACCCGTCCAACCAGAGCAGTTATTAGAAAAACTTAACAGTTTGCTGGTTGATTGTTGATTGTTCATTTATAGGAACTGCCCGTTAGCGATAGAAAAACATGCCGAACATCAAAGGACTAATAGTTTCAGGCCCCCGCTTCCTCGCCCCTGCACGATCCAGTAGTAATTGCCGCCATGGCTGAAGCTGCCATCGATCGGGGTGCCGCTGGCGTCCGGATCGACACCCCAGCTCATATAAAAGCAGTGCGACAGCGGAGTTCAGTTCCGATAATTGGGCTGTGGAAGCAACAGTTACCTGGATCGGAAGTTTATATTACTCCCCAGTTTCATCACGCTGCTGCTGTTGCTCAAGCAGGTGCTGATATCATCGCTATTGATGCCACTCCAAGAGAACGACCAAACGGCGAAACCCTAGAAATACTCATTTCCGAAATTCACGATCGATTAGGTAAGCCAATCCTAGCAGATGTAGATAGCTTAGCAGCAGGAACCAATGCTGCCCGAGCTGGTGCTGATGCGATCGCCACAACTCTCTACGGCTATACGAAGCAAACTCAACATCTTTCTCCTCCAGGGTTTGAACTTCTCAGCCAACTCGTCAGCCATTTAGATATCCCAATTATCTGTGAAGGGGGCATTGCCTCACCAGCAATGGCGAAAACAGCCCTAGATTTGGGAGCTGCTGCTGTAGTTGTTGGCACCGATATCACTGGCATTGACCAGAAAGTTAAAGCTTATCAATAATTGTTAGCGACTAATGATTAACCGTCGCTGGAAAATCACCATCTTTGGTCCCACCACTGGAGAACGGGCTAGTAGGGTGTCTTCAGTATCAGTAATTTCCAGTTTATAGAAGTCAAGTTCTTGAGATAGTTGCCGCATTGACTGAGCAAACTCGTTCTGGTTTTCGGGACTGATATAATACCAATTATAGCTAACTTGAACCACCAAAAGATTATTGTTGAAGTCGGCTTTCAAAGACTGAATTAAACCCTTGGCATATTCGGCTTCTGGGATCCTGTCTGCGACTTGATTTTGAATTATCGCAACCAGGTTTTCTTCTGGCATTAATACTGGTGCTGGTACTATCTCCACTGGCACTGGACCACTAGGAATTTCAGGAGATTCTACGACCTCAGTTGGGGGTTCTTCTGCTTCGACAGAGGGAGATTCTGCCACCTCAGTTGCGGGTTCTTCTACTTCGACAGAGGGAGATTCTACGACCTCAGTTGGCGGTTCTTCTGCTTCGACAGTAGGAGATTCTACGACCTCAGTTGCGGGTTTTTCTGCTTCGACAGTCGGAGTCTCTACCACCTCAGTTGGAGATATCAAAATAATTATCCACAAGGGTAGGATTAAAATAGCTACTGAAATCCCTAGGATCAAAGTAAAATCAGATAGGACCTGGTTGAGGAATTTTGGCAGCACAGCGCGAATTTTACTTAACAGTACATTCCACCAACCACTGCTCGTAGGCGTTCTTCTTGGTAGATCTTCTGGTGGCAGTTTTGCCTCCAGTGTTTCCACAGTTCCTTCTAGTAGCCTAATCAAAAAGCGTAGAAGAGCGATCGCCTGTATTTTCAGGACTGGTTGAGCTTCTTTGGCATCCCGCCCATCGTCAATCTCATTGTTTGGTGGTTTTTGTGACATATCTGGTAAACTGGCTGAAACATCTCCCTAATTTATCATTATTTTTGCTGCTGCGGTCCTCTGGCTTTCCTTCCACCACCCCACCGGTGCTCGCTATCTGGCTTGGGCACTGCACCAGCGATCGCCAGATAACCGTTCGTAGTAAGGACTTTAGTCCTTGCGCCGTTCGTAGTTACCGTGACTGTGCTATCATATTAGGATGATCGAGAACCACATTGGTTAAGGAGCTGGAAATGGATCTCTTCTATCGGCCCGATCGACTGCGAAAAGTTGGTCTTTATCTAACTGACTTATTGATTCAGTTGGAAAGTCTGCAATTTACAATTCAAACTAATAACCTCAGAAAATATCTGCCACAAGCGATTTCTAAAGATTTGGGTAGCACTATTAAGGAGATGAGTGACACTATCTTTACCATCGAAGCTAGTTCTGAAAGACCCTACCTTTCTGAGTATGAAGCCGAAAAATTGATTGCCAAATCTCAAGAACTGAAACGCCAGACAAAAAAAGCCTACATTGATTTAGGTAAATATCGCTCCATCCCCGACCAAAATTTGTCGGATCTCTTGGATGAGGTGAATGACACCCTCAAGCAAGTTCCGTTAAGTAGGCAGGTCAAACGCATAAGATTTTGGGAATGCTTAGAGGACATGGTTTCACGCCTTCTTGTGACGATTTTCCCCGTTCATATTGTTCGTCAAATCCTACAGGGCTTATTAGATCGCATTTCATTGTTGGAGAGTAAAGAACGCTATTAATGGTTAAATTGTGATGCTTGATGACATCAATACTTTTTCAGAAATTGCTCGTAACATTGCCACTGTATTAGGTATACTGATAGGTGGCACCTGGTCCTTATGGGTATTTTTTCTCAGTCGGACTTTCGCTGGCAGTCTAATCATCACCCAAACGCTTAAAGAGATGACTAATATTAACAGCATCCCTATAGCAATTATTGAAGTCCGAGTCAAAAACATTGGGCGGAGCAAAGTAGATCTGGAATATTGCTCTATTAATGGTGGGGAAATTCCTGACGCAATTTATTCACGCGATCATATCTACACTATTGGCACAGAACCTATTGATACAGAAGACCCCACAAACAGAGCATTCAGTCAACTAATATTCAAGGAGCGAAAACGAATTGAACCAAATGAAGAGACCAGTGAAGAAATTGCCGTTGTTTTAAGTAATCCAATTTCATCTACAAGTAATCCAAATTTATTTAGAGTAGACGTGGTTTTTAAAGCCAAGGAAATCAAAAAATACTGGACATCAGGTGCCATTTACAAGCGATAACAGTAAACTATTGAGCTGTAGGTGGAAAGTTACTGGGTGCATCTCAATTTTGCCGCAAACTCTATTCATTCCGAACCCAGAAACCTGGTTTCTTAATTAGACAACATTTTTGCTGCTGCTGTCCTCTGACTTTTCTTCCACCACTCTACCGGTGCCAGTGGGTGCATATCACTTTTGCTTAGCTACCACACCGGAACCCTAAGGGGTGGGGCTAGACAAACAAATCCCGCCTGCGCGGGCTTGATGACATTCTTGAGATGCTCCCGTGCCAGTTTTCTGGTTTGGGGACTGCACCGGAGGTTATCAACGTAACGCGGGACAAATTCGCCCCAGCGATTGGCCTCTACCGCTGTGGGCTGGAAGCCTTGCACCGTGGGCTGTCCCGGCTTAAGTTGGTAGCTGCACCGGAGGTCTCTTTTGTAGCGATGGCCTCGGATTACCGGGCGATAACCGCGTATTTCACTAAAGTATGATAGAATGAGCAGTGACGTAGTTTTTATTAAATTTGAGGAAAAAATGACTCAGGGCGGTAAAGCAGTTACTTCTGGCAAGAGGTTCGAGAATAATGTAGAAAGAATATTACAAGGACATGGTTATGTTCAAGTCGGACATGATTTGCCAAGAAAGCAGAAATTAGAATGCCTTCTCAGTTCCACTAACTTGCCAAAGCGCTATGCAACACAGGTTCACGTTGGAGATGGAATTTACGGGACTGATATCTATGTAGACTTTTACCTTATTTGTTCTGCCTCATTTGATTCTGGTCTAATAATTCAATGTCAGTCGCAGCAAACCGGTGGTTCAGTTGATGAAAAATTGCCCTACCTCAACTTGAATATCCAGGATTGCTATCCGGCACCAACAGTTGTGTTGCTTGATGGTGAGGGTATGAAACCAGGAGCTATTGATTGGTTAAAAGCACAAGTCGGCGTTAATCAAAAGCTCCTGGCAGTACACAATTTCAAAAGTTTTGTTGCCTGGGCTGACAAGAATCTCTAGAGGTCTCTAGAGGTGACTAATATCTCTGAAACATTTCCCCGCTTTTTACCATTAGAGTTAATAGATCGTGGTGCTGATATTTTGTGAATTTTGAACTGACTGTATAAGTCTAGAATAAAATCACAATCAGAATTAGACAGCATCACTTTGACACCGCGTCCAGCTAGTTTTACAAAAATTTCTTTGAGTTCAGTTTGGTCATTCTTACTAAAGAAATCGCGACTGTAGGCTGTGAAATCACTGGTAGAACTAACTGGATAATATGGCGGGTCAAAATAGACGAAATCATCGCTGCTATTAGCAAATTCTAAGACATATTCAAAGGAGTTTTTCTCAATCTTAACATTTCTCATTCTCAGGGTAGCTGATGCGGAACGGAGTAATTCCGGATTACAGATTTGCGGATTTTTGTATTTGCCGATCGGGACATTAAATTTACCTTTAGAGTTTTCTCGGTAAAGACCATTGAAACAGGTTCTGTTCAGATAAATAAAGCGTGCCGCCCTTTCAATATCTGGGCTAGGGATATGCGATCGCATCTTATAATAGTAATCTTGACTATGCTGCCGCTGATGTTTGTGCAGGATGTCAATCACTTCCTCAACCTGTTCTTTAACACAGCAATAGGTATTAATCAACTCCGGATTAATATCTGTCAAAACAGCATCCTGGGGTTGGAGATGAAAGAAAACTGCACCTCCACCTAAAAATGGCTCGTAGTAAGTGTTGAAACTTTTGGGAAAATAAGGTTGATATTGCGGAATTAGCCGATTTTTGCCACCTGCCCATTTCAGAAAGGGACGGAGTGGGACTTGTTTGAGAGCGGGACTTGACATTTATCTAAACCTGTCATATACTGTACTAGTGCATCGGTCAAAAAGAACCAGGTTTTGCTTGACCGACTCGATCGCGAATGGCATTATACTAGACGGGATGGTGGTTTATCATGGGGACTGACTATGGAAGACTTCTTGAATAAGGTATCTAGCTACTTCCGCTACTTTATCACCTTTACTCTGGGGATATTCTTTTTCTTGTTTCAGCAGCTCAAACCCCTGCTGAAAAGGCCAGTAACGGCGATCGCCCTGCTGGGTCTGCTGGTGAGTAGCTTCATATTCGTGATTTTGACCCTCCGTGCCATGCTGGGGCTAACCCCAGTGTAAACTGAGAATCGTACAAGATTAGCCCCTACCTTAGCATGGTAGAGAAGTCCTATGGCTACAAGTCGTCGTATGGCTCGCGTGTCCTCCCTGATCAAGCGCGAAGTCAGCCAGATGTTGCTCCACGGTATCAAAGACGATCGTGTGGGCGCAGGGATGGTTAGTATCACAGATGTGGATGTCTCTGGCGACCTCCAACATGCCAAAATATTTGTCAGTATCTACGGGACTGAGGAGGCTAAAAAGGAAACCATGGCAGGTTTGCAGTCCGCTACCCCCTTTGTTCGCTCTCAACTGGGCGATCGCATTCGTCTGCGTCGCACCCCAGAAGTGGTTTTCCTGGAAGACCGCTCCCTGGAACGGGGCGATCGCATCCTGGATCTGCTCAACCAACTCAACCACGATCGCCCAGCATCCCTAGATGAAGCGCCATAGGGGTAACTGTTGGCATATTTCCCGGGCAGGCGTCTCGCCTGCCCTACGTTTCCCGGATCGTGAAACCAGGTTTTTGCGGAAAACCTGGTTTCTTGGTTCTTGCATTCAGATGCCAGGCGATCGCCCCTCCCCTTGACATCAGTTGTAGGTTGGGTTTCGCTGGCGATCGACCCCAACTACGAAGAACTACAAAGAACTGCGCTATTTCTATGTAAGCTTCTTTTTGCCTCATACAGTCTGACTTATGCTTGAGTTGTTCCGTGAAAATAGTAGGTCTGGCTTTAAATTCCCGATCGCTGACTATTGAGAATCGGCGACGTGCAGCAGATGAGAAATACTTGACAGATTCGGAAAAGGATGAATACTTTAAATTAGGACGACTGGTTTTTGGAATTAAAGTCATCAATGGTGAAGTCCATTGTCAAGGAAGGGTCTGGCAGTTACCTCGTTCCTAGTGTAGTCGCGATGCAAGGATGTAAGAAGAGGGGTGTTTCGTACCCTGACAGGAGGCATCCGCCTCGAAGGGCGCGTTCCCTGCTAGAATCAGGGAACGAGATCCAATATAGCAGTTTACTGACATCAAGATAAATGACTCGATTAGTTCACGATCAATTTGCCAAGCAATATTTCTCGGAAGTATTGAATCTCCTGGGGGAAGTCGAAATCAGCAAAGAAATAACCTCGGAAGTCAGACAAATAGATATTTTTTTCATCCCCGGTCCTGATGCGGCAGCCAAGGCAGAACAGATAGGTGTGCTGGGACGCTTGGCCGCCAAAGGTGCCGCAGGTTTTGAGGTATTCCGCAATGCGGTCGAAAAAAAAGAAATTCGTGAATGTATGGGCAAAATGTATGACTATCATTCATTATTAGATCGCCAGGCAAGACGAGAAAAGAGATCCATAGAAGAAGCAGAATTCCCTCATCTGTGGATCCTCACTCCGACAATGTCTGATGAAATACTGCAAGGCTTGCCAGTGAAACCGGATACAGAGAACGGGATGAATGGCATATTATCTGGGAGAATGCTTAAAAACCGGTCTGATAGCTATTCATCAACTGCCCCGTACCCCAGAAACAATGTGGTTGCGAATAGTAGGGAAGGGTACGGTTCAAGAGCAAGCAATGGAAGAACTAAAAGCACTCCCAGAGGATAACCCATTACGGGAGAATACGCTAGAATTAGTGTATGATATGCTTTTGGTCTTAGAAGCACGTCAACGAAATGAAGCAGATCTGGATGAAGAGGATCGAGGTTTGATTATGAAATTATCTTCTGTGTACTTAGAACGACTGAAAACAGCGACTGAGGAAGGGATCCAGCAAGGGATCCAGCAAGGGATCCAGCAAGGGCAGCAGTACACGATCGAAAGTATCCTGCGTATGCGCTTTGGTGAGATAGATCCGCAACTCGAAGCAATTATCCCGCCATTAATAGCATTATCGGCACCAGAATATGTCCCCCTCCTGCTGGAGTTATCTCGTGAAGAATTGTTGGCGAGGTTTGGAGGTGGTTAGTGGATAACTGACAACCTACAACTGACAACCCACATCGAGAACTGATCCCAATACTTCTCGGTTTGGGAGTTGGGAGTAGGGAGATGGAAGAACATGGCTGCGCTCCCAGCGCAGCGCTATCCGTTCTGTGTTTGCTCTCCCCATTCCTCACTCCCTACTCCCCACTATCCCTTGAGGTATTGAAACTGGCACCGGTGGCTGTCTAGTTAAATAGAAGCTCGAATGCCCTCTGTATACCTTACGAGTATACCTTACGAGTTAATGGGAGAATGAAAATGTGGAAAGATGAAATACTCGAAGAAATTCACAAAATTCGAGAAGAACACGCCAAGGCTTTTAACTACGATTTACAAGCAATATGCGACGATCTGCGGCGGAAGCAGGCTTCGAGTGGCAGACAAATCATTTCAAAACCTCACCAAACAACCCCATCAGCCTCAGCCACACAAGAACAGCGAAGGAGGCGATCCAATGGATAGCTTAGAATTATATCGAGATCCGATCGAACAAGTCCTGAGAAAACATGCTGAGATTCGTTATTCTTTAGACAAGATTGATGAGTATTTGATTGTCGATCGCGATCGCAATCACTTTTTGCTGTTGGATGTAGGGTGGCAGCAAAAACGCCGGGTCCACTCCTGCCTTACCCATGTTCAGATTATTGATGGTAAAATCTGGATTCAACGGGATGGTATCGAAGATGGTATCACAGAAGAACTCGTCGAAGCGGGTATTCCTAAATCAGATATTGTGCTGGGATTTCATCCTCCAGAGGTTCGTCATCACACGGGTTACGCGATCGCATGATGACGATCGCCCAAATGCCGTGCCCTCTAAACAATGGTATGGGCACAGCATCAACAAATATCGGTTAAGATGATAATGTAACAGCTTTGTGCCCCGGCAAGATCGGCGATCGCATTTTTTGAGATCGACCTTAAATCAGATTAAGGATCTGGTTAATAACGCGATCGACATCTCTGACAAGTAACCCTGCTTTTGTCAAACTTATCTGGTCTTTAGGAGATTTATAATCATTCTCGCCTTGAAATTCCGGATATAGAAACTTACTTCTATAACCAGTTGCTTCTACGCGAATGATTACCGCAGCAATACTCTTGACATTGACTGAACTAGCCAGATTTTTTTTGCATAGTCTCAGAAACATTTGTAATTTGGTTTCGTGGTTAAGAGGGATGCTACTTTTGAAATGAACGATGACAGCAACAGCAATAGACTCTAAAGCATGATAAGCGAGAAACCCAATAACTTCTGGTGTATTGATTTCCTGAGATTGATGCTGTTTGGCACTACCTAGATATCGCTGCGCTATTTCTATGTAAGCTTCTTTTTGCTTCATACAGTATTACACCATGCTTGAGTTGTTCGGTGAAAATAGTAGGTCTTGCTTGAAACTCCTGATAGCTGACATTATTGAGAATGGGTAAAATCAGGTATTCCACGTAAAAGTCCGCTAACACCTCAGACAGTTCCCAGGTGATTTGGTAATCTTCTTCAAAATCACCGAAGATAAAAAGATTGACTATTTCGCGTTCTTTCTTTTGCAACACGAGATGGTGATGTTCTAGCTTCTCATAGTCTTGATATAAATCCTCGATCGCAATCAAATCAACGGATGATAATTTCTCAATCCTGTCCCAGTGTTCAGCGATGCTGCGGTGAATAAATTGGTAAATTCCCAGAAAGTCATCTACATAGGATTCTACATCGCTGGTGACAGCTTGGATAGTCTCAATAATCTTGTCTTTGTCTATAACGGCCATTTTTCCATTCCTGCTCAGATAATTCTATCATAGCACTTGAGGGATAAATTGCTCAACCTTGGCTCTACTTGGGCAGCCCATCCCTTGACATCAGGCAATAAGTTAGGCTAAGCTGTGGGTTGGGTCTCCGCACGAAACCCAACCGCGCCAGTTCCAATAATGTAGAATAAGGAAAAGCAACATGTATAATCAGGCTACTCTACTAGCTAGAATTACTCAAACTCCCGGCAAATGTGGGGGACGACCCTGTATTAGAGAGATGCGAATTCGAGTTAGTGATATTTTAGAAATGCTGGGCTTGGGTGTCAGTCGCGATGAGATTATGGCAGATTTTCCCGATCTAGAACCGGAAGATATCCAGGCTTGTCTGCTGTTTGCAGCAAAACGGACTGAGTTTCCTCGACTAAGCGCATGAATTTTTGGATTGACGCACAATTACCGCCGATACTGGCAGGGTGGCTAACGACAACTTGTCACTCGCTTAGGAACCGCAAATTCTCTGGGTGACTTGCGGTAATGTCACTAATCGATATCTTCGACAAATGTTTACCAATACCTTTCCCGAAGCCTTATCGCTACTCCAAGCTGGTGAACCGATTGTGGAAATTGGCGATCGCCCTTAAAATATGATTCTCTACGGGTGTTTGGTACCCTGACAGGAGGCAGAGCCTCGTTCCGGCGCATTCCCTGCTAGAATCAGGGAACGAGATATAATATAGCAGTTGACTGACACCAAGATAGTCCATGTCTACTTATAACCAGGTACTAACGCAAGCAAAGAACCTCTCGTCCGACGAGCAACTGCGACTGTTATCGGAATTAGCTATGCTGCTTCGCGACTCAATTGCATCGGACCCCGATCGCGGGAAGGTAAAATCGGTAAAATCGCCCCTCGCAGGAAAAAATAAATGGCGGGGCTTTTTGCCTGAGCGCGTGGATGCTTTGGAGTTCCAGCGAGCAATTAGAAGAGAATGGGGTGAGTAATCGATATCTGCTGGATACAAACATTTTCATCTATTACTTCAATGATAATCCAGTAGTGCTGCCTATCATTGAGGAAATTGAGGCAGGAGTTGCTATGGGATTCTACTCTCCGATAACTTGGGTGGAACTGCTTTGTTATCCAGAGTTGACTGAGACCGAGAAAGATCTAATGCGAGAGTTTTTGAGGACGCTAAACTCTTTATCCTTGACGGAAACAGTTTTAGACCGTGCAGCGGAAATTCGCGGGCGATATCGTGTTCAGCTAGCAGATGCTTTTATTGCTGCTTCCGCCTTAGTTGAGGGGTGTACGTTGGTAACTCGTAATGTTGGGGATTTTAGACGCATCGATGGGTTGAGTGTATTGAACCCATTTGAATAGATGCTATTAGTCGGTTTCAATTTCAACCGACTTTAGCTATTAGCAGGGGGTTTGAACCCTCCGTGTCTCGTGGGTAGTGCGAGTACGATGTCCCCGGGGTAGTGCGAATAGCGCTCCCCGGGGACATCTCCCGACCACGAGACACGGAAGGCGGGCTGACAGCGAAGATAAGGAGAATTTTTGTTCCGTGATGAATTTGAACTGGCGATCGCCCATTATCAGGATCGCTCATCCGTCCAGGCGATCGCTCATCCGTCCAGGCGATCGCCCATCATCAGGCGAAAATCTACCGCAGAAACCCGATTTCTTGTCTTCACGCGATCGGGGGGCGTTCCGATGCCAGTTGAGAAACCGGGTTTCTTTAACGATCTCGGTGGGAAGACGAAAATATTGGCAGAAACCCGGTTTCTGGTCGGGTCGCGATCCGCCCCGGCGATCGCAGGGGAATGATTTTGACTAGCTAGAGAGAATCGTGTTATAATGGAGATAGCCTCGAAGAACGCCAACAGGCAAACAACTGCTATGACGACCACAAGCGAACAAAAACCTACTATAATCCGCACGGAACGGGGACTGACAATTTCAGGTACTCGCATCACCATCTATGATGTGATGGACTATGTAACAGAACAGTATCCACCCCATTTTATCCGGGCCCTCTTCAACCTGAAACAAGAGCAAATTGATGCGGCCTTGTCCTACATCGAAGCAAATCGCGATTCCGTGAAAGCGGAGTATCAGTTTGTTCTCAAGCAAGCGGAAGAGACGCGGCAATACTGGGAAGAGCAAAATCGCGACATCTTTGCTAAAATAGCTGCTCAGCCACCTAAACCAGGCATGGAGGCAGCTTGGGAAAAGCTGAAAGCGCAGAAAGCCAAACGTCAAGCTCGATCGACCACATGATTTTCCTAGCATATTATAGAAGTTGTAGGTTGGGATGAGACCCCTATGACAAATGGCAAAGGATATCTATCACGAGACAGTCAAAACAGCGCTGATGAAAGACGGATGGATGATTACGGACGATCCGCTACGCCTGAAGGTTGGTACGCGGATGCTTTATGTGGATCTCGGCATAGAAAAGCTGTTTGCAGCAGATAAGGACGGACGGCGAATTGCTGTAGAAGTGAAAAGTTTTTTAGGCCCGTCTCTTGTCAAGGATTTAGAACAGGCGTTGGGACAATATATCATGTATTCACAGGTTTTGTCAAGGCAATATTCCGAATGTATGTTATATTTAGCAATTCCTCAGAACGTCTTTTCGGAGTTTTTTTCAGAGGAACTCCCGCAATTGATGATTGAACTAAATCACATCAAACTATTAGTTTTTGACCCGGAAGCGAAAGAGGTGATCCAATGGATAGCTTAGAATTATATCGAGATACGATCGAACAAGTCCTGAGAAAACACGCTGATATTCCTTATTCTTTAGACAAGATTGATGAGTATTTGATTGTCGATCGCGATCGCAATCACTTTTTGCTGTTGGATGTAGGGTGGCAGCAAAAACGCCGGGTCCACTCCTGCCTTACCCATGTTCAGATTATTGATGGTAAAATCTGGATTCAACGGGATGGTATCGAAGATGGTATCACAGAAGAACTCGTCGAAGCGGGTATTCCTAAATCAGATATTGTGCTGGGGTTTCATCCACCGGAGGTTCGTCATCACACGGGTTACGCGATCGCATGATGACGGGGGATGCCCATAAGCTGCCGGTTGGGTCTGGGCACGAAACCCAACCGCACCAACGCCTAAATTATTATATCATAGGAATTCCAGAATGAAATTAAATGACAGGTTATGGAACCAACAGAAGCTCAATACCTGATTATTAACGCTCTAGAAACCTTGGACCTGCTCGATCAGCAAACATTCGATCGGGATACGGGTATTTGGTATATCAGCACTCCTAGCCCGGCTCTGACAATTGCTATGATATTGCCCAGTGGTGATATTGCGAGAGTGAATTTACCAGTTAACCTCCCTTTGCAAAGAACAGACGCTCAAACCCTGATTGTTAATGCGCTTTCAACTTTGGAACTACTTCAGCAACGCTTCGGAGATCGGGAAACAGGGAATTTGTACATCCGCACCCCCAGTAGGGTGCTACCAATTGCTATAATATTACCAAGTGGCGATCTTGTACCAACTGATTGGATGTTATAACTATGAGAGAACCTACGGAACTAGAAAAACAACAGTATCAGCGGATGATAGAAATCTCAGATCTGGCACGACAGCGATATCTAGACGCTGGAGGCGATCCTCGACGTGCAGCAGATGACAAATACTTGACAGATTTGGAAAAGCAGGAATATTTTCAATTAGGACGGCAGGTTTTTGGCATTCAAGTCATTGATGGTGAAGTCCATTGTCAAGGAAGGGTCTGGCAGCTGCCTGTTCAGCATCGTTCCTAGTGGGGTCTGACCGCGACGATCGGCGATCGCCCATCCCATGCGATCGCCCCTCCGATGCGATCGCCCCTCCGATGCGATCGCCCCATCCCATGCGATCGCCCCTCCGATGCGATCGCCCCTCTGCCGTGCCCTATAAACAATGGTAGGGGCACGGCATCCAAAATGTTTCGGTATCAATGATAATGTAACAGCCGCCGTGCCCCGGCATCAGTTAAATGGGGGTCGGGCCATACAAATTACTGCAGATGAGTATTTTTACTGATTGACAGAAGAAAAATACTCATTCATAATGGAGTAGATGTTTTGTTCTGCCGAGCCGGAGTTAGTCCACATCAATGATAATGTAACAGCCGCCGTGCCCCGGCATCAGTTAAATGGGGGTCGGGCCATACAAATTACTGCAGATGAGTATTTTTACTGATTGACAGAAGAAAAATACTCATTCATAATGGAGTAGATGTTTTGTTCTGCCGAGCCGGAGTTAGTCCACAGTTGCTGGCTAACTGCCCCTAGACAGGAGTGATCGTGTAGTTTCAGTCTAAGATATAGTTCGACATTCTTCAGCAAGAGTTGAAAACGATGAGCAATCCAACACCACCAAACAATTCTAATGTTAAAGGCGCAATCATAGCGGCATTGATAACTGCTTTTGCTTCATTTGCCGCTGTTTTTTTAATTTTTTACTTAAACAATGGGACCTCAAATGCGACAAGGGTAAATACAGACCCATCAGAGGAAATATCTCAACTACGTGAGGAACTTGAAGAGGTAGAAAGGCAACAGAAATTAAAAATTAGGGAGAAGATTTTTAAAAATCAAGACAATGGAGATGATGGTGTGTATATCGAAATAAGCTATCCAGAAGTCTATGGAATGAGTGATGCTGAGAAGCAACGCAAAATAAACTATCATATAAGATTATCTGCTTTTGCCTTTGAAGAAGGGCAAAATATTGAAGAAGACTATGACTCTGGCTCTGTTCAATCCGCCTATGAAGTCAAAGAGAATAACGACGAATATATAAGTATATTGTTCCGTTATCTACTTTACTTAGGTGGAGGAGCGTCGGTGCATCAAGGACAAAGTTCAGTGAATATTAATATTGCTTCAGGAGAACCATTTGGCTCTTCGGTACTTGAGTTGCTAAACTATCAGATAAACACTCGTTTGCATTGAGCTAAAATTGTTACTAAATAATAGTAAAACTATTGCGGGGCTTGACTTGTAGCAGTTTTTATGCTTTAATTAAATTACGTACAGCATTGTTTAGTGAGGTAAAATTTATTATGGCTTCCAATGCACAACTAAAACTACTCACAGATTTTCTGAATATCCCGGATGTTAAAGTTACTCATTTCAAACAGGATCCATCTCTAGGAATAATCCTCTCCATATCTAGTTTAAATTCTGAAGTAACTTGCCCTCACTGCGGTCAAAAGAGTCATAAACTTCACCACAATTATTCACATCTCATTAAAGACTTGCCTATGCATGGTCAAAATGTTTATTTACAGGTCAATAAACGACAAATGAAATGTGAAAAATGTTTGACAACTTTTAGTGAGCCTTTGGAGTTTTGTGAACCAAAACGCAACTATACTAAAAGACTTGCCGACGATATATTGAGTCAGGTCAAACATAGTAATATTAAAAGTGTTGCTGAAAGAACCGGGGTAAGTGAATCAGAAATTGAAACTATGTTAAAGGATTTAAGAAAAAGTTTGGTAGGTCAAAAACCTCAAGATTTAAAAAGATTGGGCATTGATGAAATTAGTCTGAGAAAAGGGCAAGGTAATTATTGTGCAGTATTAGTAGATTTGGACAATAGTCAACTTCTAGCTTTAGTCCCCGATCGCACCCAATCAGCCATTAAAAAAGTGTTGATGTCTTGGGGAATAGACGTGTTATCAGGCATAGAAGAGGTAAGTATTGATTTATGGCGTCCTTATAAAAGTTTGGTAGAAAAATTAATGCCTAATGGGTCGGTTGTCGCTGATAGATTTCATGTAATGCACCAGGTTCAAGAAGAATTAGACAATAGTCGTAAGCAAGCAAAAAAAGAAGTCAATAACATGAAAGACTCGGAGAAAAAAACTGCAAAAATTCAAGCAATTACACACGGGAAATATGTCCTTCTTGCTAATTCAGATAATTTAACGGAAGCTCAAAAAAGGAAATTAGAAGAAATCAATAAAGAATTTCCTAAGCTGCAAAAAATGCATGGATTAAAAGAGCAACTTAGAGAAATATTTGAGAATGACATAAATTGGTTTGATGGTTTATTGGATTTAGCAGAATGGTTGAAAAAATCAGCAGATTTGTTTCCAAAAAGTCAAGGGACAATCCGTCGCTGGTTAGTGGAGATAACAGCATATTTTGAGCAAAGAACAACTAATGGTATCGTCGAAGGAATTAACCAAAAAATTAAGTTAGTTAAACGGTGCGGATTTGGTTTTCGTAACATAGACAATTTTGAGCTAAGATGTTTATTAGCTTTTCAAGATTAGCAATAGTTTAGCAAACCAAGTACCGAAGAGCCAACCATTTCAGCTCAAAGATTTATTTAGACATGGATATAAAGATGAATTATTTAAGCTAATTAAAGAATCTTTTAGATATAGGAATGTTTGTGGGGGAGGGGGAGAACCGGTGACGTGGTTGAAAGGTGTTAATGGAAATGAAGACTTTACAATCAGCAGGGTTAATATTGAAATTCACTACGATCGTGGTGAGGCACTTGCGGGGGCTTGTGGTAGTGTAACTGCAATTATTCCGTTAAGGAAATTAGAACACTTAATTAATCCGAATGGACCATTAGGTTATTTGTCTTATTAAGTTATTGAGTTGCTGTGAATAACATAGTATTCCAGTAAAGTTTTAGGGTGCATCCCATATTTGCAAATCTAGCTGTAGGGGCGAAGCATGAGGGCGATCAAATCACACCAAAGAGCGAAAGATTTACTTCCCTCATGCTTCGCCCTGACCGCCAAACCAGGATGCCTTCGATACATACCTTAACAAATAAGGCAGGCAAGATGCCTGCCCTACGGGATTCTATTCTACACCTTCAATCCGATCTTCCACCTCCTGATACAACTCCCGCAACCGATCCAAATTACTCTCAGAAGTCTCCCAATAACCCCGTCCGTTTACCTCCAACAAGGTCGTGACCATCTTGCGGAAGGAATGGGGATTCATATTCATCAAACGCTGACGCATTGCTTCATCTTCAATGAAGGTACTATTCACGTCCTCGTACACCCAGTTATCTACCGCACCTGCTGTCGCACTCCATCCCATTGTATTCACCAAACGCTTCGACAGTTCCCGCACTCCTTCATATCCGTGTGACATCATCCCTTCGTACCATTTCGGATTTAACAACTTCGTCCGCGCATCTAAACGCACCGTTTCTGATAATGTCCGCACTTGCGCGTTCGCTGTGGTCGTATCCGCTATGTATGATGCCGGTTGCTTGCCATCCCCCCGCAAACTCGCGATCGTCTTGGTCGGGTCGCTATCGAAGTAATGGGATACATCCGTCAGGGAGATTTCCGAAGAATCCAAATTTTGGAAGGTAACTTCCGCAGTCTTCAGCGCTGACTCGAAGATCCGCCGATCTTCTCCCATCATACCGGGATTATCCGAGTCGAAGGCAAAGGATTTGCGTTTCAGATACATTTCCTGCAACTCCGACTCCTCTTCCCAGGTGCTGTTCTCTACCGCTAAGTTCACGTTCGCCGCATAGGAACCCGAGGCATTAGAGAACACTCGCGTCGCCGCCTGGCGCAGGTGAATGCCCATTTCTTCTGCTTGCTGCAAGGCATGTTTGCGGACAAAATTATGGGTTATGGGTTCTTCCGCTTCTGCTGCCATCTTCACTGCTTTGTCTAGCAGGTTCATCTGATTGATGAATAGGTCCCGGAACACCCCAGAACAGTTGATCACTACATCAATGCGCGGACGCCCTAACTCTTCTAAGGGGATCAGTTCCAGTTTGTTCACCCGCCCTAAAGCATCCGGTACCGGTTTCACCCCTACCATCCACATCACTTGGGCGAGGGACTCTCCGTAGGTTTTGATGTTGTCCGTCCCCCACAGGACTACCGCGATCGTCTCTGGATAGGCCCCGCCATCCTGCCGCTGCCGCCCTAACAGGCGATCGACCACAATCTTAGCGGACTTAACTGCTGCTAAAGTGGGGATAGATTGGGGGTCGAGGGCGTGGATATTCTTACCCGTAGGCAAAACATCTGGGTTGCGGATGGGGTCGCCCCCGGGACCGGGCAAGATATATTCCCCTTCCAAGGCCCGCAACAGGGACCCCAGTTCTAAATCTGCACAAACCTGTTGCAGGCAGAATTCCAGATAGTTAAATAGAGGTTTAATGGGTTCCGGGTCAACTTTAGGATAACCCGCATCATTCAATGCTGCGATCCAAGGGTTCTTCTTGCCGATATTCAAGAAGTTGAGTTGGGAAACCTTCGAGACCCGTCCCTCCGCATCCGTCCGTTCCTTCACCAAGGCCGCCACAGCGGCGCGAGTTGCTTCCGTAATGTTTTGCAGCAACTCCACATCCTCTAATATGCCCAAGTCATTGTTTTGATAGATTTCATCCAGGTCCCGCCCGATCGACTCCGCAATCATCCGGG
Source organism: Hormoscilla sp. GUM202 (assembly GCA_005518205.2). Classification (GTDB taxonomy): domain Bacteria; phylum Cyanobacteriota; class Cyanobacteriia; order Cyanobacteriales; family Desertifilaceae; genus Hormoscilla. The sequence goes on along the minus strand of RFFC02000006.1, from coordinate 5,249 downwards.
GCAAACTCTTGATTCCTTCTTCCTCTCGGTCTAAACTAGCAATGTTTACCAAGGTCGCGATCGCCTCTTGGGCAGTCGGGGGTTTGCCGATCGCGTGCAACCCGCAAGGTAACAGACGGGACTCGATCTCCATCAACTTGCCATAGACCTTACCCACCAAGGTATCCCGTTCTTCGGGACTCATCTCCTTGGCATCTTTATCGGGCAAAGCGATATCATTCTCCAGATTCACCAACCGACATTTATCCATAATCGTATTGACGATCGGGGTACCGCGTCCGGTATCCTTGAGAGTTTGATAGGACCCGATCAACTCGGACAATTCCTGCAACCCCTTGTACAACCCCGCATTTTCCGCCGGGGGGGTTAAATAGGAAATGGTTTCCGCATAACTGCGGCGCTTAGCAATAGTTGCCTCAGAAGGATTATTAGCCGCATAGTAATAGAGATTGGGAATGCTACCAATCAGATTATCCGGGTAACAATCCCCCGACATGCCCATCTGCTTTCCAGGCATGAACTCCAGGGAACCGTGAGTGCCGAAATGCAAGACCGCATCCGCTTGCCAGAGATGTTCCAAATAGCTATAATAAGCAGCAAACCCGTGATGGGGACTGGCAGAACGGGAGAACAGCAAGCGCATCGGGTCTCCTTCATAACCAAAAGTCGGTTGTACCCCAATAAACAGATTGCCGAAATGCTTGCCGTAGATCAGCAAGTTCTGGCCATCGCTGTTCAGATGTCCCGGAGGCGGACCCCAGTTTTCCTGCAACCGTTCCGAGTAGGGCGTCAGTTTCTCGTACTCTTCCACCGACATCCGGTAAGCAATATTCAGTTCTGGAGTCGCATACTGGGCCTGGGCGTCGTGAATGACTTCCTGCATCAGGGCCTCGGCAGACTCGGGCAACTCGGGGATATCGTAACCATTACCCTGGAGTGCCTTCATCGCTTCATAGATGCTGCCAAATACGTCCAGGTAAGCGGCACTGCCCACGTTCCCCTTATCCGGCGGGAAGCTGAACACCGTGATGGCAATGCGTTTCTCTAACTTCGGTTTCCGCCGCAGGGTGGCCCACTTCACCGCCCGTTTCGCCACTGCTTCGATCCGGTCCTGGAGGGCGATCGCCTTCCCAGTGTAGCTATCCCGTCCCGACATGATAATCGGTTCGATCGCCCCATCCAGTTCGGGAATGGCAATTTGCAGGGCCACTTGAATGGGATGCAGTCCCAAATCGCTATCTTCCCATTCTTCCGTAGTTTGGAACACCAGGGGCAAAGCGACCATGTAAGGGCGGTTCAGGCGCTTGAGAGACTCGATGGCCTTGGGATGGTCTTGTCGGGCCGGGCCTCCCACCAAAGCGAACCCAGTCAGGGAGACCACCGCATCCACCAAGGGGACCGCACTCTTACCCAACTTATCCCAGAAATAGGCATTCACGGGCTTAGAAAAATCCAAACCCCCCGCAAATACCGGAATTACCCGGGCTCCCAGGGCTTCCAATTCCTGTACCATAGCCACATAATGGGCATCATCTCCCGTGACCAGGTGAGTCCGTTGCAGCACCAAACCCACGCAGGGGGCGAGAGGATCCTTGAGATCCTCGGAGATATCATCCCGGTTGTTATACCAGGTGAGATAGTCCTTCACATCCTCAAACATCTGGGGGGCCAGGGGATGCCAAACTCCCATATCCGGATAGACCACTGGCGCGGCGAAGGTCAACTGCTGCTGTTCGGACAGGACGTAGTTATTCGCCAGCATCAGCAGGAAGTTTTCCAGGTTCTCCGCCGAACCCCCCAACCAGTATTGGAAGGAAAGCATGAAGTTGCGGGCATCCTGGGCCCGGTCCACGGGCATGTACTTGAGGATTTTCGGTAGGGTTTGCACCACCTTCAGCATCGAGTCCTGGAAGGACGAACCCGACTTTTCCTTCCGCTTCCGCATGAACTGGGCGATCGCGCTTTTACTTTGCCCCAGGTTTTCCATGGAGAAACTGCCCATTTTATTCAGGCGCATCACCTCCGGCATGGAGGGGAAGACGATAGCCACATCCAGGTTATCCCGGTGGGGTTCTACCGCCGCCACCACCTTTTGGGCCAAATCTTCGATAAAAATCAGGGAAGCAATGAATATATTGGCATTAGCGACATCTGCTTGAAAAGCTGCGTAATTTTCCGGGTCGCGGAGTTCCTCGATCAGATAACCGCTCAGATTCACCGCCAGATTGGGGTTATGCTCGTTAAGGTCGTTAACTGCTGCCGACAGAGCACTTTGGTACTGTGACTCTAGCACCACATATACCACCTTAACCAACTTGCGCCCTTCGAGGCGATCGGGGGCGATGTGGCGAATGGTGGACTTGACTTGAGTAAACATGATCCTTATGATTGCGCGTTCTCTTCAACCGGTCCCCTAAAAGACTGAATCCTTTAAGGGGCCTAAGAGTTCTTTTAACAGAAAAAGCCTACCAGTGAGTATTTTTGCCAGGTTCTTACTATATTTGTCAAAGAAACTTGTCACAATCCTGGTTTCTGGCGCAGCAACAGATGCTCCCGTGACAGCAAAAAATAGTGTGATTGTGATCTAGATCACGGTCAGGTGTCACCGCGCATATGCTAGTTACGGTGCCAGCACAGGCACGGAAGAGTCGTTCCCGGGAACGGAAGAGTCGTGCTCGGGAGAAGAGTCGTACCCGGGAACGGAAGAGTCGTACCCGGGAACGGAAGAGTCGTACCCGATATCCTCAAGGGAGGAGAGGACGCCGATATTTTTGTCCTGAAGGAGGGCCATGGCCGGGATACCATCATAGACTTTGCTGATGGCATAGACTCCATCGGGCTAGCAGGAGGTTTGAGTTTCGCCAATTTGCAAATCGTCTCTCGGGGCCGAAATACCTTGATTAACATTGAAGGGGAAATCCTGGCCACCCTACAGCGCATTGATTCGACTCTGATTAATGTCGATGATTTCACTGTGGTTAATTGAAGTTTACCAGGATGGGGAACCTCGATGCCTTCGCGATGCCTGAGGAGTTTTTGCGAAGCATCCCGAAGGCATCGAAAGGACGATCTAGTTGAAAGCTCCGACCCTCTACCTCCTACTTTGGCAACCTTCTGAGATGGGGAGGACATCGAGAGAAAAGAGGCGTTGCACAATCACGGGATGATGGGTCTCTTTGCATAACTCTTAAACGTAGACTATAAGCCACTTTCAGTAGCGTTTTGCTGGTGCAAACAATGGCATCATCCCTCGATCTCAGCGCTCGTGCTTCGGGATGCGCTGCTCTCGCTCTCCGGCTCGTACTCCGGGATGCGCTGTTAATGCTGCCTTAACCTGGGCAAACACCGTCTGCCAGTCTCCCGGTTTTGCTTGGCGAAATAGCCGCATTGTCGGATACCAGGGGCTATCGGATCGATCGAGCAACCAGCGCCAGTCAGGAGAAAAAGGTAACAGCACCCAGACAGGTTTTCCTAAAGCACCTGCTAAATGGGGAACTGCTGTGTCTACAGATATAACTAAGTCTAATTGTGAGATAACAGCAGCAGTATCAGCGAAGTCATGCAACAGCTCTTTTAAATCCTGTATGGGTGCCCCATCCAGGATATCTGTATGTTCCTTTTGCAGACTATAAAGAGAAACTCCTGGTATCTGCGACAGTTCCAGAAACAGGGAAACCGGACAAAACCGCTTCTTGGGAGCTTTATCACTAGGAGACCACACAATGCCGACCTTTACGATGCCATCGGGATGTCGCGCCGTTCGTAGTAATTCACTGTACTTGACGGCGCCTTCCGCGTGCTCTTGTCCTGAAGGACGCGGCAACGCTCCAGGCACCGCAGCGTCCTTCTCTTCAGCGTACAAATAGGGTATTCGAGCCGGAATAGTTTCTATAGTCGTATTCAGGATGCGGGGGAGACTCATCAGGGGGACTTGCAAGTCAAAGGCTGGTAATGGTTCGCCTTTGACTACCACCTCCTGAACCCCAGAGACCGTAGTCAACAAGCGCCTGAGAACCGGATAGGTTTCCAGAATTACTTTACCAGCACCCCGCTGGGCTACTAAGGGCGCGTAACGGACGAACTGGATAGCGTCCCCGTGTCCCTGTTCTGTACGTAAAAGAATAGTTTTTCCTGCCAGTGGCGAACCATCCCAAAGAGGTTTTCCCAAGATTTGTTCCGGGGTCGGAGGCTGTGCTTTTAGGCGCCAGCGCCATTCATATTCTACAAATCCTTGGCTCAAGTCCTGCAATGATAACAAGCACGTTCCCAGACTTACGTGGGTCTCTGCTTGATCTGGCTTTAAGGCAATAGCATGGCGGTAATGGTCGATCGCCTCTTGTAATTTCAGTTGTTCTTGCAGGGCAAGACCCAGGTTGTTGTAGGCATCGGCAAAGTCTGGTTTCAGGGCGATCGCCTTTTGGTGGCATGCGATCGCCTCTGCTAAGTTCCCCCATCTTTGATAGCAGTTACCCAACTGATTATAAAATTCCACCTGTTCTGGTTTAATGGCAATGGCTTTTTTATAATAAGCCATTGCCTCTTTTCTGCGGTCATACTCTTCCATAATTATAGCCAATTTATAGTAAACTTCCGCACAGTTGACGTTAATGCTAATGACCTTTTCGTAGCAGGCGAGCGCCTGTTGGTAATGAGCGCTCGCCTCTTGATAACGCTTTTCCTCCTTCAGCATCGCCGCCAATTTTTCATGGGCAGCTCCACTCCGGATCAGCGGTACCACTTGCTGGTGCGTCTCGCGCAGCTCTAATCTTTTTCCCTGCCTTTTCAGGACCAAAACCAGGTTATCATAAGCATCGAAATAATCAGGCTTCACTGCGAGCGCCTGTTTGTAGGCAGCGAGCGCCTGTTCTATTTTTCCCTGCTCCCAGAAGCAAGCCCCCAGATTATTATAAGTCTCAGGCCAATCTGGCTTTATGAATATCAGCTGTTGAAAATAGCCGATCGCCCGCTCGTATTCCTGCGTCTGATAAGCAATAATTCCCAGCATCTGCATAGCCTCTACTACTTCTGGCGGCTGCTGTTTGAGCATCGCCAAATAAACAGCCCTCGCTTTATCCAGACGTCCGGCTTGGTAGTGACCCAAAGCCTCTTTTAATCGATCATTATCCGCTTGCTGTACCATTTTACCTCCTAATCATGACAGACAAACTAACGGGGTGCATCCCAGTTTCGCAATGAGTAGAAATGCTTAGTCGAACGGGTTCCGAGATGGTGTTAAGCTGAGACAGTCG
>RFFC02000005.1:96048-254309 GCA_005518205.2 Hormoscilla sp. GUM202 | reverse complement strand
TGGAAAAGATACCCTCATCGGCGGTGCTGGAGACGACACCCTCAACGGGGGTGATGGTTTAGACACGCTTTACGGAAACGGGGGTGCAGATACCTTCATCCTGGCCCGGGACATGGCGCATTATGAAAATGAGGCCGACAAGAAAGGGGATACCATCCAGGACTTTGAGGATGGCATAGACAAAATCCATCTAGAAGGTTTGAGTTTTCATCAGTTAAGATTTGCCCCATCAGAGAATAGTGGGACTTCCATTAAGGCTCCAAGTCATAACGATTTTCCGGAGGAAGTCTTGGCAGTTTTGTCGGGAATCGATCCTAATCTTATTAATGGGGCTGACTTTGTTTAATTAACTCAAGTTGCTACCTATAAAAATTTCTCCGTCCGAAACAGCCATTTTTGGCAATTGAATCCACCAAAATGCCATTTTGGGGTAAATTACAAGGCGATATGGGATGATTTTGGTTGCTCTTGACCTTGATTTTCTATAGGTAGCAACTTAGGTTAATTACAGTAAGGTTCTCCCTGGACTCTTTGACCGCTGAGGTGCGATTTGTTCGGGTGTTTTTCATAGGCAGTGAAGGATTGGTTGAATTTAGCAGATCTTGTCCGACTCGGACAAGATCTGGACATTTCGCCAGTCCTAGTGAGAGCGCAACGTAACGCATCATAACTAAACAATTTCTTAAGCATCTATGTTGTCAAAAAATCCTGAGATAGGATTAGCATTCAGACATAGGATAAGTAGTAAATTTTCAGAGAGGAATTTCGAAATGATTAATTCTCATCAAGTACCCAGTACTTCATCGGAGAATGACTTGCTCGATGTCAATGATTATGCAGCCCTGAAAGCTCTCTATATCAGTACTTCTGGGGAGAATTGGAAAAACAATTTTGGCTGGGACTTTAGCAACGAAACTCCCCCCCCTGCCTCCGTTGTCTCAGACTGGCATGGAGTAACGGTAGAAGAAGGTCGGGTGACGAAAATCGAGCTGAACGGGAACAACCTGAGCGGCATGCTCCCGGAGGAGTTAGGCGACCTTAGCAACTTGCAAAAACTCCGCCTGCAAAGCAACTCCATAAGCGGTACCATCCCCTCGGAATTAGGCTCGCTCGGCAATTTGCAAGACCTCGGCCTGTACAACAACTCCCTGAGCGGTACGCTCCCCTCTTGGATCGTCTCCATCAGCGACTTGCAGTTCCTCGGCCTATCCAAGAACTCCTTTCACGGCACCGTCCCCTCCGAGTATAGCGAGCTCGGCAATTTGCGACAGCTCGGCCTGGCCCAGAATTCCCTGAGCGGTACATTACCCTCTGAGTATGGTGAGCTCGGCAATTTGCAATACCTATACCTGCACGAGAGTTCCCTGAGCGGCACGCTTCCCTCGGAGTATGGCGAACTCAACAATTTGCGAAACTTCTGGCTGCACGGAAACGAATTGAGCGGTATGGTCCCCGAGAGTATCAAGGATTTATCGGCAACAATCAAAGGATTGGAAGAATTTGATGATACTCTGAATGCCGATGATTATGCAGCCCTTCGGGCTCTCTATACCAGTACTTCTGGGGAGAATTGGCGGAACAATTTTGGCTGGGACTTTAGCAGCGAAACTCCCCCCCCTGCCTCCGTTGTCTCAGACTGGCATGGGGTCACGGTAGAAGAAGATCGGGTGACGAAAATCGAGCTGAACGGGAACAACCTGAGCGGCATGCTCCCGGAGGAGTTAGGCGACCTTAGCAACTTGCAAAAACTCCGCCTGCAAAGCAACTCCCTGAGCGGTACCATCCCCTCTGAATTAGGTTCGCTCGGCAATTTGCAAGACCTCGGCCTGTACAACAACTCCCTGAGCGGTACGCTCCCCTCTTGGATCGTCTCTATCAGCGACTTGCAGTTCCTCGGCCTGTCCAAGAATGACTTTCACGGTACCGTCCCCTCTGAATATAGCGAGTTCGGCAATTTGCGACAGCTCGGCCTGGCCCAGAATTCCCTGAGCGGTACATTACCCTCTGAGTATGGCTCGCTCGGCAATTTGCAACACCTATACCTGCACGAAAACTCCTTGGGCGGTACGCTTCCCTCTGAATATGGCGAGTTCAGCAATTTGCGAAATCTCTGGTTGCACGGAAACTCCTTGAGCGGTACGCTCCCCGAAAGTATCAAGGATTTATCGGCAAACAAACGATTGGAAAACCATCCAATTGTGGAAACTCCAATTCTCGACTACGAAGTAGTTCCCGGTGAAAGCCTCGAATTTGATATCAGCGGTCACTTCTCCGACATCAACGACAACATTGCTAGTTACAGCGCCGAGGGTTTGCCAGAGGGTTTAACCATTGACTCCAGCAGTGGAGCGATATTAGGCATTCCTACTACTGAAGGCAGTTTTCTCGTAACAGTAACGGCATCGGATGATGCGGGAAACAAGGTATCCGATGAATTTAACATTGACGTCCGATCGACTCCTGATGAGGTAGCCTCAGATGAAGTTCTGAATGCCAATGATTATGCAGCCCTTCTGGCTCTCTATCACAGCATGAATGGAGAGAATTGGCAGACGAAGTGGGATGTCAGCAGCTCAACTCCCCCCAAGGCTTCTGTTGTCTCAGACTGGCATGGAGTAACGGTAGTAGGCGAGCGGGTGACAAAAATCGAGCTGATCGAGAACGACCTGAGCGGTACGCTCCCCTCCGAGTTAAGCAACCTCAGCAATTTGCAAGTCCTCGACCTGGAAAGGAACTTCCACATGAGCGGTACGATCCCCTCAGAGTTAGGCTCGCTCGGCAATTTGCAAGTCCTCGACCTGTCCATGAACTACCGCATGAACGGTACGCTCCCCTCAGAGTTAGGCTCCCTCAGCAATTTGCAAGTCCTCGACCTGGAAATGATCTGGGATCTGAGCGGTACGATCCCCTCCGAGTTAGGCTCGCTCGGCAACTTGCAAGAACTCGATCTGTCGTCAGAGAACTTCGCTATGCAAATTAGCGGTACGCTTCCCTCTGAGTTAGGCTCCCTCAGCAATTTGCAAGTCCTCGACCTGGAAAGGAACTCGCGTATGAGCGGTACGATCCCCTCCGAGTTAGGCTCGCTCGGCAACTTGCAAGTCCTCGACCTGTCCATGAACTCGAAGATGAGCGGTACGCTCCCCTCAGAGTTAGGCTCGCTCGGCAATTTGCAAGTCCTCAACCTGGAGTGGAACCGCGTGATGAGCGGTACGCTCCCCTCAGAGTTAGGTTCGCTCGGCAATTTGCAAGACCTCGACCTGTCCTCGAACTCCCTGAGCGGTACGCTCCCCTCGGAGTTAGGCTCGCTCGGCAATTTGCAAAACCTCGACCTGCGAGCGAACTCCCTGAGCGGTACGCTCCCCTCGGAGTTAGGCTCCCTCAGCAATTTGCAAAACCTCTCGATGGACCTGAACGACCTTCGCGGTACGCTCCCCTCCGAGTTAATCTCCCTTGTTCGCTCCGACAGCAATTTGGAAGCGATCTCCCTGGAAAGATACGGCAAGAGCGGTACGAGGGGGACCGAATTTCACGGGGGAGCAAAAGGCAATGACTGGAGGAGCTTCAGGGAGTTGAGAAACGATTTGCTTTACGGAAACGGGGGCAACGATTACCTCGGTGGCGGACCTGGAGAAGATACCCTCTATGGCGGAGCTGGAAACGATAACCTAGGTGGCGGAGATGGAAAAGATCTGCTTTATGGCGAAAATGAAAATGATGCTCTTTATGGCGGACCTGGAGAAGATACCCTCTATGGCGGAGCTGGAAACGATGACCTAAGTGGCGGAAGTGAAAATGATCTTCTTTATGGCGGAAGTGGAGACGATTACCTCTCGGGGGACGAAGGAAGCGATATGGTTTATGGAAACGAGGGTAATGATACTCTTTATGGCGGAGCTTCCGACGATACCCTCATAGGCGGCTTCGGAGACGATTACCTCGACGGGGGCGATGGAAGCGATATGCTTTATGGAAACGAGGGTGCGGATATTTTTAACTTGCAGGTGGCCCATTACGATAACGGAGACCCGCGCTTCGACGACCATAAGACCATCGGCGACTTTGAGAATGGGACGGACAAGATAAAGTTATCAGGTGATTTGTCTTTTCGTCACTTAGATTTCGTCTCGATGGGCAGTTCGACTGCCATTCAGTTCCACTCTGAGGCCTTTTTAACAAAGAATATTGACTATCAGGCTGTAGATGTTTTTGTAGGGGGGGAACTGTTGGCAATTTTGCCGGGAACTACTCCGGATCAATTTGATTCAACTGATTTTGTAAGGGTTGTGTAAAGGAGCCCTCACCCTAAAGCCCTCACCCTTTAGGGTGGGGGTATATGAAGGATGAGCGGAGGGGGCCCTCCGCGTGCAGGGGCTAGATTACGTGCATCTCATATGCGTCGCCGCTAAGGCCAAAGAGCCAGTGAGAGCGGTGAGTGCCGACGGGGGCAAAGTGCGTTTACGAATTCCCAAAGGAGAACCGAGCCAGTGGAAAGCAGATGTTGAAGCTTTAATTTTTGTGTTATATTGTATGAGTCATTTGTATAAATCATTTCTTACGAGGCCCGATCAAAAGATCGGGTCGTTTTTTCGGACTGTTGTGCCCGATCGGATGCTGCCCGTCGGGTTGTGTATGTTGTGCCCGATCGGCTGCTGCCTGATTGGGCTTTGTTAGGACCTCAGCAATTTGCAAGTCCTCGACCTGTTCGCAAACTACCTGAGCGGTACGCTCCCCTCTTTTTTAGGCGACCTCAGCAATTTGCAAGTTCTCGACCTGCACAGAAACTCCCTGAGCGGTACGCTCCCCTCTGAGTTAATCTCCCTTGTTCGCTCCGACAGCAATTTGGAAGCGATCTCCCTGGAAAGATACGACACTCACGGTACGAGGGGGACCTACTTTCACGGGGGAGCAAAAGACAATGACTTCTGGAGCTACTTGGAGAAGAGAAACGATTTGGTTTACGGAAACGGGGGCAACGATCACCTCTCAAGCGGACCTGGAGAAGATACCCTCTATGGCGGAAGTGGACACGATTACCTAAGAGGCGGAGATGGAAAAGATACCCTCATAGGCGGAAGGGGAGACGCAATCTCGCGATTTTTCGGGCCGGACTCGGACCGTGCGCTGGGAGACCCTCGCGGGGTGCAGGGCGAAGCCTATGGCTTCGCCACGCTGCGCGAACAGAGAGGACATCTGTCAGTTGAGTTCATAATTTGTCGCCCTCAGGCTTCGCCCCTACAGGGGTATCCGACAGCAGGGAGGCCATATTAGATCGACGGGTTTTGACCACACCCGGGGGGATCCTCTTATTCGATCGCACCCTTTTCACTCTAGCTTCAAATCTTAAGACAATCTTAAATCACAATAAAACTACATAATTGCGAGAGGCCGAGTAACTATCCTAGCTAATTTAAGTTTTCACGACCACCCGAAACATCCTTATAAGCTAATAAGTTGATGGAATCTAGTTTAGCTTTACCCCTGTCTCGATCGGGAGGATCTGCGCCTGTCTCCTCAACCACAATCTTCCCCAGCACCGCGAAAGCAAAAGCACTGGCACGCTCGGAAGCTTTTTTCTGTCGCTCCCGTTCGGGTTCTACGGAATCGTCATTTTTCCCATCAATTAAGTCGGAAATGCCTCGAATCACGATCGCCTATATCTGAGGGCCGTGTCCGGAGGGTAGTGCGAATAGCGCGCCCTCCGGACACGGTAGGCAAAGGCTGCTTTCAAGAAGCCAAACCCTTCCATCTCTACGGCGATCGCGTATCTTTAACAAAAAACTCACCGTTGAGACCGATCGATCCTCACCTCCCTCCACAAGGATGCACGGGTCATAGTTAATGCCAAACTTAAGGGAAAGCTTTAGCCCGAAATCAATCGCTTTGCTGTTATTAAGCTATTTAATTCTAGTGTAAACCCGACCCAGATCCTCTAGTATAATAGCATTACCAGGCAAAACCTGGTAACGAGTAACCCAGAGAATGTGAAATACCGTAAACTGTCCGCAGAACCTCTAGCAGATCGCAATTATCAATTCCCAAAAAAGCATGAAAGCATTAATACTATCAGGAGGAAAAGGAACGCGCCTGCGTCCACTCACTTACACCGGGGCGAAGCAGCTCGTTCCTGTTGCGAATAAGCCGATTTTGTGGTATGGTATTGAAGGTATAGTGGCAACAGGAATTACGGATATTGGCATTATCATCAGTCCGGAAACGGGGGCAGAGGTCAAGGAGAAAACCGGATCGGGCGATCGCTTCGGGGCTCGGATAACTTATATCCTCCAGGAAGAACCTGCTGGTTTGGCCCACGCTGTTAAGGTGGCTCAGCCATTTTTAGGGGATTCTCCTTTTATTATGTATCTGGGAGATAACTTGATTGAAAATGATCTTAACCCCTTTTTGCAGACCTTTCAGCAACAAGGTCTGGATAGTTTGATTCTCCTGCGTCAAGTATCTAATCCTAGTGCTTTTGGGGTTGCGAAGGTGGACGATCGGGGACGAGTTTTGCAGTTAATCGAAAAGCCGAAAGTGCCTTCTTCTAATTTAGCATTGGTGGGGATTTACTTCTTTTCCAGGGCCATTAATGGGGCGATCGCCTCTATAAAACCCTCTGCCAGGGGTGAACTAGAAATTACCGATGCCATTCAACAATTAATAAATCAGGAAAAGCAAGTAGAATCATGTCAGATAGATGGTTGGTGGCTGGATACCGGCAAAAAAGACGATCTACTAGAAGCAAACCGGATTATTCTCGATACCCGCTTGACTGCTGCTGTTAGGGGTGAAATTGATGACCGGAGTCAAGCGATCGGGAGAGTGGAAATTGCTGAGGGAACTAAAATAGTTAACTCGACTATTCGCGGCCCAGTCGCGATCGGGAGCAACTGCCAGATTGAAAATTGCTTTATCGGTCCTTATAGTAGTATAGCGGATAATGTCAGGTTGATTGACAGTGATTTAGAGCATAGCGTGATTTTGCAGGGGGCTCAAATTGTGGGAATAGAACAGCGCATTGTTGATAGCGTCATCGGACAGCGAGCGCATTTAACCCTTGCCCCCCGACGCCCGAAAGCCCTAAGATTTATGATCGGGGATGACTGTCAAATTTCCCTCGTATGATGGGAGGGGGGGAGAAAGTCAAGCGCTATCAGTTTTTGAGGCTGATAAGGGGCTCCGCCCCCCAGTTGATTACCCCACAGTATCTTCCGAAAGGGAGGGGAGCATAGAACCCCCCCCTTAGAAAGCGGTCCCCCCCTCGTTCCCTGGCTCTGCCTGGGAACGCAAGGGGGGTTAGAGGGGATCCGGGGGGCGATCCTCTTACCAACGGGTTTTGACCACACCCTTTTCACTCTAGCTCCAAATCTTAAGACAATCTAAAATCGCAATAAAACTACATAATTGCGAGATAAAATCTGCTTTTATGTGGCAGATGAGGTAATAATCTTGACTTTGTAGGGGATCGGTGGTAAAGAAGATGAGAATGTCGGTATTGATAACCGGGTAACTCTTGTCAGAGCATTGAGGGAAAACGGTGATTTATTTGCTAATCGTCAATTATTACTCGACCGATTTGATCGCAGGTCTCCTCACCTCGATTTACCCAGCAGACAACCCAAATTTACGGGTAATTATTGTCAATAATTATCCAGAAGATCGGGCGATCGCTCAGCTAGCTGCTGCCAGAACAGATTTAATTTTGATTACGGCGGAAACTAACTTAGGATTTGGCGCTGGTTGTAACCTAGGAATTAAGTATGTTTATCAAACTAACTCTCAAGCTTTAATCTGGTTGCTGAATCCCGATACTACCATAGAACCCGATGCAGTTGCTTACATCATAGAGTGTTTTCAGCAAAATCTGGATTTAGCAATTTTGGGAACTAAAATTAGAGATTCCCAGGATAATATTTGGTTTAGTGAGGGAAGGTTTAATCCTTGGATTGGATCCTTGCCACACCGTTCCCATGCCAATTTTATCAATCAGCCCGCGCAGGCGGGCTTAGTTCCTGTAGCCCCACCCTTTAGGGTGGGGATGGGGATGGGGGTGGGGCGACCTATCCCTTCTCGGTGGGTGTCGGGATGCAGTATGATTCTCAACTTAGCCAGATTCAACCATTGTCCCAAATTTGACCCCCATTATTTTCTTTACTACGAAGATAATGATTTGTGCGAAAGATACTATCAATTAGGATATCAGATTGCTGTTACTCAGGATGTTTTAGTAACCCATCTGGTTTCGGCCACCACTCACAAAGATAAAACGGCTAAGTTTCGCTACGCTACCTACAGTAAATTGTATTTCCTCAAGCAGCATGGCACGGTTTTGGCTTTGTGGCTCAATCTAGTTTATATGCTAGCAAAAGTGCTGCTGCTTTGGCCGCGCGATCGGGCCTCTGCCCTAGGGAGGTGGCAAGGGTTACAAAAGTTTATCTTATCCGACCATGAACGATCGTGAATTAATTATCAACCTTTCAGTGTTAATGAAGCGTCCGACAGGAGTAAGTACCTATGCCATGAATTTGCTGCCAGAGTTGAAAGCCCTGTCTCCGACGCTGCTGGTCTCGGAACCCATTCAGACTTATAATTGTTATCAAATACCTACAGGTTTGACTCCAGAAAAAGGGGCGATCGGGCATTTGAAGCGTTTAACCTGGACGCAGTTGCAGTTGGGAAGAATATACCATAAACTAAAGGGTAAACTGCTATTTTCTCCGATTCCGGAAGCCCCATTAGGTACCGGTTGCAGGTTTGCGGTCATGGTCCATGACTTAATTCCCCTGCGCTTCCCGGAAAAAAAATCTCCCCTGTGGCCTTACTTTCGTTACTACGTTCCCCAAGTATTAGCGCAAGCAACCCAGATTATTTGTAACTCCCAAGCGACGGCAAAAGATATTACCGATTTTTACCAGATACCCCTTGACAAAATTATGCCCGTACCGTTAGCATATGATAGTAATAATTTTAAGTTCCTAGACTTGCCAACAGGTAACTACTTTCTGTATGTTGGTCGCAGTGCGCCTTACAAAAATCTGCCGAGATTAATTGCGGCATTTGCCCGAATAAAGGAGAAAGATTATCAACTATGGCTGGCAGGTACGCCCGATCGGCGTTATACTCCACCGATTAGGGCCCAAGTAGAAGAACTGGGCTTGACAGATAAGGTGAAATTCCTCGACTATGTTCCCTATAATAAACTGCCAGTGCTGATGAATCGGGCGATCGCCCTAGTATTCCCCAGCTTGTGGGAAGGGTTTGGCATCCCGGTCCTAGAAGCGATGGCCTGCGGGACGCCGGTAATCACCTCTAACATCTCATCCCTGCCGGAAATTACTGGTGATGCTGCTATCCTAGTAGATCCCTATAATGTAGGAGAAATTACCGCTGCCATGGAGACAATAGTTAGGGATGCAGGGGTGCGATCGGATCTCAGCAGGGCCAGTCTGGCCCGGGCCAGTCAATTCAGCTGGACAAAAACCGGACTTGCCACCAGGAAACTGCTGAGTCAGCTAATGGATAATTGCTAATAGCATGTTCCCAAAAAAATACTACAAATATTTAAAGCATAATTGTATTAGTCGGTTTTAACCGACTTTAGCTATTAGCCGGGGGTTTGAACCCCCGGCGGGATAACAGCGAAGTGAGAGAATTCCCGGGATGAAAATGTACCAATATCATAAAAGGATAAGATAAGAATATGCAATGTGTTATTTGCAAACAGGGAACAACTCAACCCGGACAGGTAACGGTAATGTTAGAACGGGGAGAGTGCATTGTAATTTTCAGTACCTGGGGTAATTTGCTCAAATTGTGGAGAATATTATTTAAGTGAGTCGGTCACAGAGGAGGTCTTGAAACGAGCCGAAAATGCAATTATTAGAGGTGCCGAAGTCGAAATTGTGAGATATGCAGCTTGATGTCAAGATGATGAAAATCAAAGTAATGAGTGACCAGCAGATTCGGGAAGAAGGATTTAAAGTGTTGATGACCCATTTAGGACCATCGAAAGCTATGCGTTTTTGGGCAGCTTGTAAGTTAGGTGAGGGAGACTATCTCCAACTAAAAGATAGACTTTTTTGCGAAGAGACAGCAGATAGTCTTTATGAAAAAATTATCGCCTATCAGAATTCAAAACAGTCAGACAAAAAAGAGGAATTAGGCTAGAACTAGAACATAGGGTGAAAAGACAGTGGCAAAAAGGCGATCGCTATGGTAAAAAAGACAAGGAATTTTTTCCGAATTTTGAATTTTGAATTTTGAATTGATTATGTCATCCCCAAAATATGCTCTCGTCCATGAATGGTTAACTCCGGCAGCCACTGGCGGTTCGGAACTGGTCGTTAAAGAAATCCTCAAGCATATTGATGCTGACCTTTATGCCCTGATCGACTTTGAATCCACCAATCCTGACAGCTATCTATTCAAGCGTAAAATTGGCACCACATTTCTGCAACATTTTCCCCTGGCCCGTAAAGGGGTTCAGAAATATTTGCCCCTTTTACCGATCGCGATCGAACAGCTAGACTTACGGGAGTATGATGTCATTCTCTCCTCTGCCCACGCTGTTGCCAAGGGGGTCATCACTCTTCCCCAGCAACTGCACATCTGCTACTGCCATACTCCCATGCGCTATGCTTGGGATTTAACCTTCGATTACCTGAACAATAGTGCGGCAGGTAGGGGACTTCCAGGAATTCTCACCCGGTATATACTACACAGACTACGCCAGTGGGACGCGATCTCCGCTAATCGAGTGGATTATTTTATCGCCAACTCCCAACATACAGCCAGACGAATTTGGCGTTGCTACCGGCGTCAGGCAGAGGTGATTTACCCCCCTGTTAATATAGAAAGATTTCCTTTTCAGGCAGAAAAACAAGATTATTATCTCACCGTTTCGCGACTGGTCAGCTACAAGCAGGTATCTATAATTGTGCAAGCCTTCAATCAGCTGGGACGCCCCTTGGTGGTAATCGGTACGGGACCGGAATTGGGACGCCTGCGCCAGCTGGCTAAACCGAACGTGCAGTTGCTGGGGGCCCAACCCGATCGGGTGGTGGAAAAGTACATGGCAAATGCTAAAGCTTTCGTCTATGCTGCCTGTGAGGATTTTGGCATGGCCCTGGTGGAAGCACAAGCCTGTGGCACGCCAGTTATTGCCTATGGTGCTGGGGGGGCCCTGGAGACAGTGCGGGATCTGCGGCAACACCCGGATGGGGGTACGGGTTTATTTTTTGCCGCCCAGACAGGGGAGTCCTTGGTGGAGGCCGTGAAAATATTCGAGCAGTCCAGGGGCCAGTTGCATCCGGAAATCGCCCGATCGCACGCCGCCCAGTTTGACGCCAAAGCCTTTGAACAAAGCTACCTTGCTTTTGTAGAACGTTGCGATCGTGACTTTCAATCCCGTCCGAACTCCCGGGGTGTCCTACCCCCTTATCCCGTTATGCTGCCGACCGACAGCGATCGAGGGCAACTAGCTTTATGATGGGGACTGTGTGTGGTGTGAAATAGAGGAGTAAGATGACTGCCCAAAGTCAACTCATCTCCGACAAGACCGTGCGGATGTCCGTGAAGCGCCGCTTCCGCAAGCTAGCGCTTCCAGCCAGACAGCAACATCTGTCTCGTCTCAATGGAGATTTTTTCAAGCGCCTGTTCGATGTCCTGTTTTCACTGTCGGTTTTGATTGTTTTTTCCCCCCTGTACCTGCTTTTGGGTCTGCTGATTGCTCTCAGTTCCCCAGGTTCAATTCTTTATGTCCAGGAACGGGTGGGGAAAAACTACCAAAAGTTTCGCTGTCTGAAGTTTAGAACGATGGTGAAAAATGCGGACGAAATTTTATTGGAAATGCTGTCAAGCAATCCGCATATCAGTCAAGAATTTGAGGAAAATTTCAAACTCAAACATGACCCGAGGATTACTAAAATTGGAAAATTTTTGCGCCTGACAAGTCTGGACGAATTTCCCCAATTTTGGAATGTGTTGATGGGAGATATGAGTGTGGTGGGTCCGCGACCTTTAGTGGTAGAGGAACTGCCCAAATACGGCAAGCATATCGACAAGGTTCTGACTATCCGCCCGGGAATTACTGGGCTATGGCAGGTGTCAGGACGCAATGACATCCCTTATCCCCGGAGAATTCAGATAGACCTTTACTATGTGAATTTCAAAAATTTCTGGATGGACCTGTGGATAATCGTCAAGACGATCGGGATTGTCATTTTTCCCAAGAATAACGGGGCATACTAAAACCCCCGATCGCATCGGCGGTCGGTCTCAGACAGCTAAAGGCGATCGACCGGATCCCAGATACCCTTGGGGAAATTTTAGGTTAAGGTAGAGAAGTATGGTCGGGACTGTGGCATTAAAGGCCGACTATCGGCACTTGTTAATGCCACAACCCCCTGACAGAAATGACAACAGTTACTCTCACGAAAGGACATCGAGTATGACGCAAGGGAAGCGGGCATTAATCACCGGCATTACTGGTCAAGACGGCTCTTATCTGAGTGAGTTTTTGCTCTCGAAGGGCTATGAGGTTCACGGTATTATCCGACGGTCTTCAACTTTTAATACCGATCGGATCGATCATATCTATGTGGATCCCCACAGCGAGGATGCGCGGTTGTTTCTGCATTACGGCGACTTAACCGATGGTACCACCCTGCGCCGGGTATTGGAGGAAGTTCAGCCAGTAGAGGTTTACAACTTGGGGGCTCAATCCCACGTGCGGGTGAGTTTTGACTCCCCGGAATACACGGTTGATACTGTGGCGATGGGGACATTGCGCCTGTTGGAAGCGATCCGGGACTACCAGCAGCGTACTGGGATTGAGGTCCGGTTCTATCAGGCGGGTTCTTCGGAGATGTTCGGCAAGGTACAGGAAGTGCCCCAGAAGGAGACGACTCCGTTTTATCCTCGCAGTCCCTATTCCTGTGCTAAGGTTTACGCCCATTGGCAGACAATAAACTATCGGGAATCTTACAAGCTATTTGCCTGTAATGGCATTTTATTTAATCATGAATCCCCCCGTCGGGGGGAGACCTTTGTGACCCGCAAGATTACTCGGGCTGTGGCCCGAATTGTGGCTGGCAAGCAGAAAAAACTCTACCTGGGAAATCTGGATGCCAAGCGGGACTGGGGCTATGCTAAGGACTATGTGCGGGCGATGTGGATGATGCTTCAGCAAGACCAGCCGGATGATTACGCGATCGCTACGAATGAAACTCACTCGATTCGGGAGTTTCTCGACCTGGCATTCAACTATGTCAACTTAAATTGGCAGGACTACGTGGAGTTCGATCGGCGCTATCTGCGTCCAGCGGAGGTGGATCTGTTAATTGGCGACTCGACTAAGGCGCGGCAAAAGTTAGGTTGGCAACCCTCTGTCACTTTTAAGGAGTTGGTAGAGTTAATGGTAGATGCTGATATCAAAGCCCTAGAACGGCAGGTGAGAAGTTCGGGCAATGGGTTTGATTAGTTGATGTTCGGGGAGGATAAACAATGACGGTTTTAGATTTAAAAGATAAGCGGATTTTGGTGACGGGTGGGGCGGGTTTTCTGGGACGTCAGGTGGTAGACCAATTGACTAAGGCGGGGGCGAATCTCCAGAAGATTACTATACCCCGATCGCGGGACTGCGACCTGCGGGAGATGGATGCCTGCCAGGGAGTGGTGCAAAATCAGGAAATTATCATTCATCTGGCAGCCCACGTGGGTGGCATCGGTCTGAACCGGGAAAAACCAGCAGAATTATTTTACGACAATCTGATGATGGGCACCCAGCTAATTCATGCTGCCTATCAAGCAGGGGTAGAGAAATTCGTCTGTGTGGGCACTATCTGCGCCTATCCCAAATTCACCCCCGTACCTTTCAAGGAAGATGACCTCTGGAATGGCTATCCGGAGGAGACCAATGCCCCCTATGGCATTGCTAAGAAAGCCCTATTAATTCAACTCCAGTCCTATCGGCAACAGTACGGTTTTAATGGCATTTTCCTGTTGCCTGTAAATTTGTACGGTCCGGAGGATAACTTTGACCCCAGTAGTTCCCACGTTGTCCCGGCTTTAATTCGCAAGGTACACGAGGCCCAGCAACGGGGAGAGAAGAAATTGCCAGTCTGGGGCGATGGCAGTCCCAGTCGCGAGTTTCTTTACTCGACTGATGGGGCCCGGGGTATTGTGATGGCGACTCAGAAATACAATGAGTCTGACCCTGTTAATCTGGGAACCCATTATGAAATTACGATTCGCGATTTGGTAGAATTAATTTGCGAATTGATGGAATTTGAGGGGGAAATTGTCTGGGAAACAGATAAGCCCAACGGTCAGCCTAGGCGGTGTTTGGATACGGAACGGGCAAAGGAGAAGTTTGGCTTTACTGCCCAGATGGAGTTTAAGCAGGGGCTGAAAAATACGATCGACTGGTATCGACAGCATCCTGAGTAGTCATCCCGCCGGGGGGCCAAGAAACCGGGTTTCTTGGTTACCGATGAATACGATCGCAGCAAGAGAAAATTTTCAAGTTGTCAGCCCATGGAAATCACGATAGTATCTCAACAAGGACACATAATAATTCCTCAAGAAATGCAAAAAGCTTACAGCTGGGAAGCGTGTCAAGAATTAATATTGATAGACACGGGCGAGGGGATTATGATTAAGCCGAAAAAGCCTTTTCCGCAAACAACTTTAAGTGAGGTAGCGGGTTGTTTAAAATATGAAGGTCCACCCAAAACCATAGAAGATATGAACGATGCCATTGGTCAAGGAATAAAGGAGCAATGGCATGAGTAAAAGAATGGTTGCAGTTGATACTAATATTGTAGTACGCTTTTTGACTCAAGACGATGAATTGCAGTACCAAAAAAGTCGAGAAATTTTTCAAACCCAGGATGTTTTTATACCAGATACAGTAATCTTAGAAACTGAATGGGTTCTCAGGTTTGCTTACAAGTTTAAACCTGCCGAAATTTGTAGGGTTTTCAGAAAAATTTTTGGCTTACCAAACGTTTATCTGGCAAACTCAAATTTAGTTCATAGAGCCATAGAATGGCATGAAAATGGTTTAGATTTTGCGGATGCTTTTCATTTAGCTCAAAGTCAGCAGCACGATTGCTTGTACAGTTTTGATGAAAAATTTATCAAAAAAGCGAATGGGCTAACATCTTGTGAAGTTAAAAATCCCTTCGAGAAATAGAAAGAAGAGTTATAACAATGAAAAAAGTACCGGTTACTGAAATCAAAGCAAGGTTCAGTGATTATCTGAAAGAAGCTGATGGTAATCCGATCGTGATTACAGAGAACGATCGCCCTGTAGCAACAATGACTCTAGTGGTAGACCCAGAGGAGATAGAAAGCCTAATGTTAGCCTCCAATCCCAGATTTAATCAGCTGATGGATGCAGCTAAACAACGTATCGAAGCAACTGGCGGAATTGAGCATGATGAGTTCTGGAAGCTAGTAGAGCAGTCAGAATAGTCCTAGGGCAATGCTCACATGACAATATGGCGATCGGGTTACAAAAATTAACATTCAGGGGCAAAAAGAGCGATCGCCTTCATCGCCAAATAAAATTGGTGTTTTAGCCGCCCATTTTTAACCAGCCAAACACTTGAGCGACTGTGAGTTGCAATTCAATTTCTGGTAACATGGGTAATGGATCGTTTCCGTGAAGGAGTACGGGTTGTTGTTCCCGATAAAATACCAAAATACTCAGATCGTCCGGATCTACGAACCAGCCTAACTGACTGCCTGCTTCCAGACAGTAGAGAATGTTGCCAATGACTTTATTAGATTGCTGTTCGGGGGAGAGGATTTCGATCGCCCAGTCTGGCGGTAGATCGAAGCGATCGGGGACTTGGCCTTCGACAAAGGGGATCCGATCCCACAGAAAGATGGCGATATCGGGTACGATGGAGCGATCGCCAAAACTGCACCGTAGTTCGGGGAAAGCGTAGGCGATTCTTGGTTCTTCGGTAATTTGATTGATGACAGCACAAAGCTTGCCTTGCAAACGGCTGTGTCTTCCTTTGGGCATTGGCTTTTGACGAATCTCGCCTTTTATGAATTCAGAAGCAGGTTTTGTCTCTGGGAGTTTCAAGAACGCTGCTAATGTCAGCGGTGGCGTAGCGGTCTGAATCATCATGCTAACCATTATCGCAAAATGTAGGGTGGGCACCGCCCACCAGCAGGGTAAATCATACTCTAAATTAGTCGTAAGGTGGGCAATGCCCACCCTACGATTGTCACCTCAAGTCAACAGCTAAACCTGGTTGGAACTGACCCGATCTTGGAGGGATTTGACTTCCGCCTGCAAGACTGATATGGTCTGCTGCTGTTCTTTGACTGCTTCAATCAATAATGGCACCAAGTCCATGTACGCTACTGCTTTGTAGCCTTTACTGTCAGTTGCGACCGCTTCGGGGATGACTTTCTCTACTTCCTGCGCAATTAAACCAACATGCATCCCTGGTTGGGCGTTTTCTTCTTCAGGACTCCATTCATACTCTACACCCCTCAGTTTCAACACTTTATCCAATCCATCGGCGACAGTGCTGATATTCTGCTTGAGGCGCCGATCGGAGTTTTTGAGAAAGTCTCAAGCTTTCACAACCCCTTGAAAGCTTGACGGTTGTCCATTTCCTCTGAGATGGGTGTCACCTCCTAAAAAAAAGTAACCGTAGTCGTTTCCGGCGACATGTAGGTATATTTTTGTCGATCTTCTGTCCGCTGGATGAATTTCTAAAGCACTATCACTGGCATCTTGTTGAATGACGAATGTACCGAATGTTCGGTCAGCTTTAGCTCGGGCTTCAAAAACCTTAAATGTGAGGACGCTAGTTAATACTACTACCCCCATGAACATGGCGATCGAGCGCATCAATTTCTTTGGTATCATAATAATCTTACCGGGAACAGCAATTGATTTCGTCAGCTGCACAATCGTGAGTTTTTCTCACCGATCGCCTGACGGCACCGGCGTTCAGTGGATGACTGTTTTGCCGCTACCTTCATTATAGCCACGATCTTTCTCGTTCAATGTAAAGAAATAATAAAAATTTAGACTGATATGGCGATCTGTTACTAAATGTAGGGTGGGCACCGCCCACCATGAGGGTAAATATACTCTAAAATAGGGACAGAGGGTTAGAGGCAATAGTTTTCCGCCGGTCCCATGGTAAGGAGAGAAAACCCATGAGGATAAAAGCGCGATCGTACCAATTGTCAAGACCTTGACGTAGCTTTATATGGAGGAGTAAGATGAAAGATAGGTTAACAGTAATTATCGCCCAACTCCGCCAAGCCCTTGAAAGGATGTATGGGGAACAATTAGTAAAAATAGTGCTGTTTGGATCTCAAGCTAGAGGCGATGCTAGACCTGACTCCGATATTGATATCTTAATTGTTCTCAACCAGCCATTTAATTATGGAGATGAAAATGAGCGAATTAGCTTTCCAGTTGCAGAAATTTGTCTAGAGTATAATGTTCTAATTAGTTGTGTATTAGCCACACTGGATCGATTCCAGCATAATAATGGTGGATTTTTCAGAAATGTTCGCAGAGAAGGAATAGCAGTATGAGATAATCCAGATATACCCTATGTTAATAGATCATAATGGAAAAAGCAAAATTCAGACGATCGCTCCTCAAAACCCGCAAGGATATGTCAGTGGAAGAATGGCGCGAAAAGAGCGATCGCATCTGTAGCCACCTGCAATCTTCACCTTTGTTTGCGGAGGCGAGAACGGTGCTAGCTTACTTCAGCTTTCGCCAAGAACCAGACCTGAGTCCCCTGTTTACAGATAACCATACTTGGGGATTTCCTAGATGCGTGGATAAATGTCTTTCCTGGCACGCATGGAAGCCCGGAGAACCCCTGGAAAAAAATATTTATGGCATTTTTGAACCCTCAACTGATTCCCCCACCCTACAGCCCGATGCGGTAGATTTAATCCTCGTACCCGCGATCGCCTGTGACGAACGCGGCTATCGTTTGGGTTATGGCGGGGGTTTTTACGATCGCCTCCTGAGTGCGGACTCGGAATGGTCATCTCATCGGACGATCGGCATTATCTTTGAGGAAGCCTTTTTCCCACTGTTACCTACAGAACCATGGGACCGTCCCTTACAAGCTGTTTGTACGGAAAAAGGTTTGAGGCAAATCATCTCGGATGCTTGATTTGACAACAAGAGGCAGAGCCTCTAGAATAGCGTTACCAGGGAGACCCTGGTAACGAGAGAAAATTGATTTGACTTTAAGAGGCAGAGCCTCTAGAATAGCATTACCAGGGAGACCCTGGTAACGAGAGAAAAAATGCTATAATAGATAGACAATGTTTGTAGTCGGTTTTAACCGACTTTAGCTATTAGCCGGGGGTTTGAACCCCCGGCGGGCTACCGGGAAAGCAAGAAAAAGTAGGTATTGACATGATAGATTTCAACGAGGTCCGGGCGGAGTTCCAGAGAATTTGGGGTTATGCCGATTTTCGCCCGCCGCAAGGGGAAATTATTCGCAGTCTCTTGGCACAACGGGATGCTTTGATCGTGATGCCAACCGGTGGGGGAAAGTCGATTTGCTTCCAACTCCCAGCTTTGCTACAATCGGGAGTGACTCTGGTGGTTTCTCCCCTGGTGGCCCTGATGGAAAATCAGGTGCAAGAATTACGTCAGCTACAGCTACATGCGGCTTTAATTCATAGTGAATTGTCAAGCAGAGATAAGAAAAAAACTCTGCAAGCATTGGAAAAACAACAGTTGCGGTTACTTTACCTTTCCCCAGAAACCTTGTTGAGTCCCCCGGTTTGGGAACGGTTGTCTCAACCCCAGTTGCAGATTAATGGCTTGATTCTCGATGAAGCTCATTGTCTGGTACAGTGGGGGGAAACTTTTCGTCCCGCTTATCGCCGGTTGGGGGCTGTCCGTCCCGCTTTGTTACAGTCGAAACCGCCGGGGTCGAAACTCCCGATCGCGGCTTTCACGGCGACGGCGGACCCGGATGCACAGCAGATTATTCGCGAAGTCTTACAACTGCGCAAACCCCAACCTTTCTTACTCAACCCCTATCGTGCTAACTTAAACTTAAAAGTGCAAATTGTCTGGACTCCCCGGGGACGCCGCCAACAGTTGTTAAAGTATATCCAAGCTAGACGGAAACAATCTGGTTTAGTGTATGTTAGAACTAGGCGAGATAGCGAGGAACTGGCGGGGTGGCTGGGGGAAAGTCGCTTCCAGACCGCTGCTTACCACGCGGGGTTGAGTCCCGACGAACGCCGTGCTATTGAAAAGGATTGGCAGAGTGGTAAGATTCAGTTTGTTGTCTGTACTTGCGCCTTTGGCATGGGGATAAATAAGCCCGATGTCCGCTGGGTGATTCATTTCCACTCGCCTCTGCTATTATCGGAATATGTCCAAGAAGTGGGACGTGGTGGCAGAGATGGTAAACCGGCTGATGCCCTCACCCTGATTAGCGAACCGACGGGATTGTTGGACCCGGCAGATAAGCAACGACGGCAGTTTTTTACGGATAAAATGCGCCAGCAATATCAAAAGGCTCAGCAATTGGCCAAAAATCTCCCCGTTAAGGGCAATGTTGACTCTGTGACAGTTGAATTTAAGGATGGCCCGATCGCCCTTTCTCTTCTCCACAGCAGCGGACAGCTAAAATGGATCGATCCTTTCCATTATAAGATCGATCGCTCGGTAAAAGGGCAGCCATCGGACCAATCCCGGGCCGCCCTACTAATGGAAAAGTATCTGACAACCCGTGATTGTCGCTGGAAGTTTTTATTAACGGCCTTCGGCTTTACTCCTGCTGCTAATTATCGCTGCGGTCACTGCGATAACTGTACCAAAACCAAATCTTAACCTCCAGTAAACCTAGAAATAACCTATTCTTGAGCTGTCAGATATAAAATAGTAGCCGAGTTTTTAACCCCGGGTAAGTGATATGGTCTATTCTTTGGCGTCAGAGGCAGTTGATGAACGAGATTTACGTCAGTTGCTGGAAGAAATCTATCAAGAACGCAATCTCAGCTTTTTCTGTAGCGGTCAAAATATTCCCATGGGCGATCGGGATATCTGGGTGGTCTATCGGGGTGTGGTGCAATTGAATATTCTCTATCCCAGTGGGGAAGAGGGTTTGCTGGGTTTGGCCGCCGATTATATGCCCTTTGGTCTGCCTCTGACGGCGATCGATGCCTACTACGCAACGGCCCTATCAGATGTGGATTTAATGCGTTTGACGGTATCGGAGGTGGACCAGTCTCCTACCCTGGCCCAAAGTATTTGGCGTCAACTGAACCGCCGGTTGCGGCAAACGGAGGCCATGTTGGCGTTAGTGGGCCATCGGCGGGTTAAAGACCGACTCGTGCATCTGCTGCTATTGTTAAAGGAGGAAATCGGTCAGCCAGTATCGGAGGGCACTCGCCTGAATGTGAAGCTGACTCACCAGCATTTAGCTAATGCGATCGGTACTACCCGCGTTACTGTCACTAGGATCTTGGGTGAATTGCGCCAGGAGGGTTGGCTGAATATTGACTGGCAACGTCATATAATTATTCGGCCTAGCATGAGGGGGTAAAGACTAAAGTCTTTACTACGAACGGGGGAAAGACTTTAGTCTTTACTACGAACGGGCGATCGCTCCTTTATCCCCGTTCAATTCTCTCTATCCCACTCTTCCCCACCGGGTAATTTCAATAATTCGGAATAGATGAGATCTCGTAAATTCTTACTCGACGGAGAATAAATCAAATTCAGAAACGAAGATGCTGTCTTGACAATCTGGGTTTTGTCTACCAGTTTCTGGAGTTGACGTGGATTATAGGCACCATTGGCCACTTCGTCGCTGGCGGTGAAAATCGCATCTGACAAACTTTCCTCTAGGAACTCATCCCATTCATCTTGTTTGATGTAGTATGATGTTTGATTTTCCTTGATATTTAATCCTCGGATCTTCAGAATTGAATCTCGAATTGAAGCTGCCCAAGAAGTTGTTAGACGCTGTTCCACTTGGTTTTTGATTAAATGAATTAGCATTCTCACGATCGAACTCTCGATATTTTGCAAAATCGCTTTCTTACTCATCCCTTCCAGTTCGTCTACTAACATTAATGCCTCGTTATACCGACCTTCCAGGATGCAGGTTCTGATGTCTGTCAGTTCTTGAGTCATGGCAATCTTTTCCAAGCAAATTTTAGTCTGTCCTTATTGTACTATCTCTGTGCGCGATCGGGTAATAAAAAATATCTCTGCGTAGGTTGGGTAGAGCACGCTTCGCTAGCGAAACCCAACAAAGCGCGGCACGGGGTTGGGTTTCGTGCCTCAACCCAACCTACAGATGCGACTACGAACGGGGGGTAAAGACTAAAGTCTTTACTACGAACGGGGGGAACTGCTGAGGATTTCGTCGAGTTGGCTAATTCGCAATCTCATTTGCGCTAGTTCCCGATCGAATGCTGCTCGAGTACAAACAGTACTATAATGAGATCAGGCAAAGATTGCCAAGACTGGGACTATACAGTCATCAAGACTTGCTGAGGAACCGGGAAAGATACAGAGAAGAAATCAACCTGCTCGAACGGACAGGGATGAAAGGAAAGCTACTTTTATTCCCTGGCGCCGCTGTTTTTGACGGGCCCTTTCTAACTCTTCTTTGAGAGTCAGGCCCGGTTGACTGTTGCTTTTGCTGCGGAATAGCAATTTCCCGCTGATTAGACAAATCAAGGAATAAATACTTGGTTTGCGATCCCGATCTCTCGTTCCCTGCCGGAGTCAGGGAACGTCCGGGAGAGGCTCTGCCTCCGGGAGAAGAATGCCGCGAGGCAGAGCCTCCGATCGTCGTTGCTAGCTAGAAACTAGCAACGAGAATATGCTATCAAAGTAAGGGTTTGACGGCGATATCTAGACTGAAATTTGGAGATTCCCAATGAAAACACTGCCCCCTAATGTAACAGCCTACCGAGAAACACCTGTTTTTACGCAAGAGACTATTCCCAAAGGACTGCTCGATCGCCACAGGACAAAAGAGGGGAGTTGGGGCAAAATTTGTGTCATATCTGGCCAACTTTGCTATCGAATCCTCACAGAACCCCCAGAAGAGCACGTGCTAACACCATATTCACCAGGTATTGTTGAGCCCCAGACACCACATGAAGTCGAACCTCTCGGCCAGGTGGAATTTTATGTAGAGTTCTATTGCGAAGCGGAAAGCTAACGTTCCTCCGAGAGTAGCTTCGCCCTGGCGAGATTGAGATGCACCATCTTTCCTTCAAGATGGTGATTCATGGAAGTCAAATGCATTATACTATTTGTCAAAAATATTGCTACATTCTCAAGCCTGCAATTCTTTCACTTCGCTGTCAGCCCGCCGGGGGTTAAAACCCCCGGCTAATAGCTAAAGTCGGTTAAAACCGACTAACAGGATACTCCTCAAACAATGGTAGCAGTATTGTGAGAAATGGGATTATTGATTTTCTAACTCATCAATTAATGCTTGAACTTGCGATCGCAGTTGAGGTAATACCATTTAAATAAATGTCTGAGAGACTGGAGGCGCTAACGGCGAGTACCCAGAAACCCGGTTTCTTAGTCCTCTGCTCCCCGATCGTAACTACTTAACCGAGGAATATTGAAACGCGATGTTTTAAATATTTTTATCGATCTAATCCCGAGAAAATTAGAAGATAAACTTATCGAGCTATCGCCTCTTTTTTACCATGCTATCCAATCAATAAACTTGATATTGTATCTACAATTTTTGCAGTCGGTTTTAACCGACTTTAGCTATTAGCCGGGGGTTTGAACCCCCGGCGGGCCAGGATACACCGAATGCGGGCCAGGATACACCGAATGCGGGCCAGGATATACCGAATGCGGGCCAGGATACACCGAATGCGGGCCACGAGACAAATCGAGAATTGAAATTAATTATAATTTTATGTTAAGCTTGTCTGAGGTAATGTTAAGCTAGATAGTAAACCACTCCTAAACAAGTTAGACACAGCAATGCCACAACCCCTTTCACAGAACAGATACCCAGACTGCTTGGCTCTGGAATTGGCTGTAACACCAGTGCAGTCATCTACCCCCGAACTTCTCGAACTCAACGTCACCCTCCGCTTTCAGGAACATTGGGAAAATTTGGGTGCAGGTCGCGTTAAACTCGGTCTTACGGGGGGACAGCTTCACCTCAAGTTGTCCAACTGTAAAATGCCTCCCTCTCGCAGTCATCCCCTAGAACTGGCAGAACTCGACTGTCGCGCGATCGCGGAAGGGACAGCAGAGAACCCCATCTGGGCATTGAGCGCCAACACTGGCAAAATCTTGAATGGTAGCCTCAACCACGTGCAGTTGCCAACAGTGGAACTAACGGGTACGCCAGCTATTGTCGAAGCTACATTTACGGTCTCGGCGTCGGAACTGCAGGTAAGTGATGCCGAGGGATTGTGGTCCCACAGCATCAGCCCGAATAAATTGGCTATATTAGATAGAAAAATCGCCTTAGTTCTGCTGTCCGAGAAGTTACAGCCTTATCTGAGTCGGGCCTGGTGGCGATCGGATGCGGAAGTCCAACAGCAACCCACCCCGGAAGCAAGTTTCGATATCGCTCAGATCCAAGGGGCGATCGAGAGGATAATGAAAGCCGAAACGGATGACTTTTTGGAGTTAGCGAAAAAAGTAGGATTAAAACCCGCCGAGGATTTTGTCGGTGCGAAGCTGCTGGGGACAAATTTAAGCAGTGCGGACTTAAGTGGAGCCAACTTGCGGCGGGTTTACCTGCGGGGGGCTGACTTATGCGATATAGACTTGAGCAATGCCGATTTAAATGAGGCCAACTTAGGGGGTGCGGACATGAGTGGAGCTTATTTAAGCGAAGCGGACTTAGGAGGAGCTAATTTGCGTCGTGCCAGTTTAGCGTTGGCGAATATCAGCGGAGCGTACCTAGTGGGAGCAAATCTGAGTGAAGCGAATCTCAGCAATGCCAACTTGAGCGATAGTAACCTGAATGGTGCTAACTTGACAAGTGCAGATTTAACAGGTGCGGGGGTAGTCTTAGCGAACTTAACTGACGTGGAGTTAAGTGATGCTAAAGTAGAGAATGCCCGGTTTAAGGATAATCCAGGGTTGACAGAAGAAATGAAGCATGACTTGCAGCAACGCGGGGCAATTTTTGAAGATTAATTGTCTTGGGAATGGCGAATGGCGAATTGCGAATTGCGAATATTCCATCATTTCTCACTTCGCTGTCAGCCCGCCGGGGGTTCAAACCCCCGGCTAATAGCTAAAGTCGGTTAAAACCGACTAATATTATATAGCGTTTCTTAAATTGATGTGGTACAGTTTTCATAGCCTATTTGTCATTGCGAGGGGGGGGACGTAGCGATCGACTTATGCTTTATGAGTCGCGCAGCGTTGCGAGGCACGAAGCAATTCCCCCCCTCAGCAATCTCACCAACAGCATATCACACAAAGGATGAGAACTGCTATATTACAAACCACATTTAATTCAGGAGAGAATATGAAAACCGTCTCCATTGATATACCAGAAAGCGTATTTCCAGCCCTGAGAAAAGCCCCCGATGAATTTGTCCGAGAAATGCGGATAGCCGCCGCTGTCAAATGGTACGAACTCGGAGAAATATCTCAAGGTAAAGCAGCGGAAATTGCTGGTTTAACCCGGGCAGAGTTTCTCGATGCTTTATTTCGCTACAAAGTCGATTTCATGCAATATACCGCTGAAGAATTAGCTGAGGAAATGGCGAATTGCCAATAGCGAATTACTAATATTCTGTAGATTAGGTAACGAATGTTACCTAATCTACTAATGTTGATCGATCGGGTTATCCCTAGAGGGAGTGGTTCAAGACAGAAAAGATTAGGGTTCCAGCAATAGTCCACATAATGCAGCCAGCGATCGCGTCCAGTATGCGCCAAGCAGAGGGACGTTGAAACAAGGGAGTTAGCCAGCTAGCGCCATAAGCGAGTCCGAAATACCAGACGAAGGAGGCTAGCATCGCGCCCAGGCTGAAGAATAGTCGTTGACTTGCTGGATAACTGGATGCTATATCGCCTAAAATTACCAGATCTTCAAGGTAAATGTTCGGGTTCAACAAACATAATGCTAGCACTGCCAGAATAGTCTTACTGAGACTGTCTTTGGACTCAGCTTCCACTGTCTCTATATTTCTTACCGGATCGAAAGCTAATTTAAATGAATAGAGGCCATAAAACAGCAGAAATGTTATGCCAACATAGGCGATCGCTTCTGTTACTTCTGGCACCTTTGATTTCAGGGTTACAAACCCGATCGCGCCCAGGGAAATGAGAGTAACGTCGGACAGAAAGCAGACGCTAGCAGTTGGGAAAGCGTATTGCTGCTTGAGTCCTTGACGCAGCACAAATACATTTTGCGGTCCGATGGCGATAATTATTCCTGCTAACAGAGTGAAGCCCTGAAGTAGTGCAAGTAGTGCAAGTAGTAGGTGAAATTCAGACACTTAGCGATAACCTCTCTGTGATGTTTTCATTAAACTTTACCTCGCAATGCTGCTAATTCTGATTTGATGGACAAGGGTTGATATCCCAAGGCAAAGGCTTTAGAACTATCTAAAGATACATCCGGTGGTCTGGGTGCTGCCATTTGGATGTCTTGTTGGCGGCCAGGTTTCAGTTTTGCTTGGGGAAGTCCCAGCACTTCTGCCATTATCCTGCCAAAATCATACCGCGATATTCGTTCTTTCCCTCCCAAGTGCAGGATCCCTGCATTTTCTAAGGCTAACAGCAGTCCCCGCCCTGCGGTTGTAGCGCTGACTGGTGTTCGGAATTCGTCGATGAATAAATTCAGTTCTTTTCCTTCCCTCATGCTTTTGATGAAGGGTTGAATAAAACTACTGGCATGGGGCGGCGCGGTGCCAAACATTAATGGCATCCGGCAAATTGCTACTTGCCCATGGCGCGATCGCATCTCCTGTTCTGCCCGAACCTTTTGTTCGCCATAATAGCTAATAGGAGAGACTGGGTCAGTTTCCCGATAGGGTGGGTTTCTGCCATCGAATACCAGATCGGTGGAGGTAAAAACACAAGGAATTTGGCGATCGGCACTCAATCCGGCAATATAGCTAGAAGCTGTGACATTAATATGATATGATTCCGTGGGGTGAGTTTGACAATAATTGGGACTAGATTGAGCAGCAGTATGGATAACTGCTGCTGGTTGAATTTCCTGAAAGAGGTCCTTGAGATGCTGAAAATCTCGCAAGTCTGCTTGCAGGAGGGTGACGCCGGGAATGGCCAGGGGTTGTGAAAGGTAGGTGCCGTAAACTTCCCACTCTTGTTGGGCCAACTGGCACAGGTTCCATCCCAAAAAACCGCTAGCTCCCGTGACTAATAATTTTTTCATCTGGTTACGATCGCATGTCTTGATGTACTATTATATATAGACGAAAGAGAATTAACCATGTCTAAAGCAGCCGACGATTTACTGAAACAAGGAATAGGCCAATATCAGACCGGTGACGTAGCAGCAGCATTACAGTCTTGGCAGCAAGCCCTGACCCTCTATCGGGAAGCGGACGATCGCAAACGCATGGGGGCAGCTTTAGGTAATTTGGGGGCGGCATATGAGGCCCTGGAAGATTTGCCAATTGCCCTAGATTACTATCAGCAGCATCTGGCGATCGCCCAGTCAATCTCGGACTGGCGCGGACAATCCAATGCTCTGGAAAATATAGCTAATGTCTACCATAGTTTTGGGGACCTGTCAAGGGCAATATACTATTATCAGCAGCGTTTGGCGATCGCCCGAGAACAGTCAGACATTGAATCATCCGGCAGGATATTAGCGAACCTGAGATTGACATATAAGCAGATGGGAAATGAGCAGGAAGCGATGGTTTGTTGCCGGGAACAGTGGGCGATCGCGCGACAGAAGTTTTCGGCAGTCAAAACGGGTGACTTTATGGAAATAGCGGAACAGGTAGGCTTAAACCCGATCGAAGACTTCGCGGGGGCGGAACTAAGTGGAATAAACCTGTACTATGCTAACCTAGGCTGGGCAGATTTACGGGATACAAATTTGAGTAATGCTGACTTGAGATTAGCAGACTTGAACAATGCAAAATTAAGTAAAGCTAATCTAAGCAATGCCAAGTTGAGTAATGCCAATCTGCGGGATGCCGACCTCAGCTATGCAAATCTGACGGGAGCAGATTTGCGCAGTATCCTCCCCCGAGTTAATCTGAGTTACGCGCAATTGCAGGGAGTAAATTTGAGCAGTGCTTATTTACAGAAAGCCAATCTGACGCATGCAGATATGAGTGGGGCAGACTTGACAAATGCAGACTTAATCGATGCTAACCTGAAGGAGGCTAAGTTGGTAGGAACTAAACTCAAAGGGGCGTTCCTCAAGGGGGCAAATGTGGAAAATGTGGACTTCAGAGAAACATCAGGTATTTCTGAAAAGATGAAAATTGACCTGATGCAGGGCGGGGCAATTTTTGAGTAAAATGATAAGCAATTAAAAATTAAAAATGTGGAAAGACACGGTTGTAACTCGGAAACGTTTTACCATAGAAGAATATCACAGCATGGGGGATTTGGGATTCTTTGACGATCGGGTAGAATTGATGGGGGGCGAAATTATCCAGATGCCAAGGAAGCAACCACCCCATTCAGTCTGCAATACCCGTTTGTGGAAGGAGTTATTCCAGCTAGTGGGCGATCGGGCCATTGTGCGGGCAGGAGAACCAATTATATTATCTGCTGATAGCGAACCTCAGCCCGATGTGGTAATAGCACGCGATCGCCCAGACGAATATTTATCGAGTCATCCCGAACCGGCGGATATCTTCTTAGTGGTGGAAATTGCAGATGCGACATTGAGTTACGATCGGAACAGGAAGTTATCCATCTATGCTGAAGATGGGATTACAGATTACTGGATATTCAACTTGCAAGACAAGCAACTGGAAGCATACAGCGAACCTTATCGAGATTTGCAGGGCAAATTTGGCTATGCTAGCAAGCGGATTTTTTGCCCGATGCAGTTATTGCTATCCCCGGTTTCCCCGATCGGACTCTAAATTTAGGGAAAATATTTCCAGGGGAGAAGCAGTCGGAGGGATAATGAGCGATTTAATAAGTCATAATCATGAGGAGGACAAAGCCATGTCTCAAGCAACCATAACTGATGTTTCCTTAAACCAGACGTTCGATCGACTAGCCCAAATCAGCCAACTGCCACCTAATTGGAATTCTTATGGCGCAGAACCAGTCTCGTCGGTAGCTGTAGTAAAGGCTTGTCAGCTTCTAGTTAATGTGAAAGAATCATGCTATAATTTGGTGGGCGAAAAAGTGCTACCCTTTGCGGTGGCACCCCTTGCTGATGGTGGCGTGCAAGTGGAATGGCGAGGAACAATGGGTGTTCTGGAGGTAGAAATTAGCCCGGACGGCGAGTTCGGCTATTTGTCGATCGCAGGAGAAGGAAATAGTCGCGAGTTTGAGGAGAAAGATAATGCTGACTGGGAAGAAGTGCTTTCCCTGGTGTCCCAAGTTCTGATTCGCGGGGAGGAGGTGGGAAATGCCTGAAGAAATTGTAGATAATGACCAACTCTATCGGAGACTGGTTAGCTTTCACGTTAACCCTGATGGGACGGTCAATTCTGCGGCTTTCAAACGGAGAGGAAAGCCCGATAATAGTATCTCTGTTGACTTGGCAAGACTGACAACTCCACAAGAAACTTTGGAACGTTCTGGAAAAGAGGGATTTGGTTTGGGCGTTTTGGTAGCAATAGAACCCCGTTCTCAGGGTTTTGACGTGCGGCACGATCCGCTGCCAGATAATCCAGCTCATTCTCTCATTGAGGGTGAAAACAATAAAAGAAAGTGTCGTCTTTTAGCTGAGGCGACAACAGTTATCGTTCCGCCTGGGTAAATAACGATCGGGCGATAGCCCCGGAGATATCGCGCGTCCATAAAGGAGCCTGCACAGACAGGCTATAATGGTAAGAGTGAATTCCTTCACTCTCGCCGGTTCCCCCGATCGGGCTCTAAATTTAGGAAAAATATTTCCAGGGGAGATGAAGTAAACCTTATAAATCGAGTAGTGAGATGAGTCTGATTATTTCCGATGAAATTGTGAAAGCTAGTGGGCTATCGGAAGACGAACTTTTCTTGGAAATTGTTTTGCTGCTCTTTAAGCAGGACAAGATTAGCCTAGGAAAAGCAGCGGAATTGTTAAATATGTCGCAAATTCGCTTTCAGCGGTTGATGGCCGATCGGGGTATTTGCGTCCATTATGACGTGGCTGAATTGCAGGAAGATATCCAGCATTTGACTGCAAAGGGGTGGGTATGATTATGACAATGTTTTTAGTCGGTTTTCAACCGACTTGGCGCCTCGAAACCTGGGGACCGCCTGGTAACGCCGGGGGTTTGAACGTGCGATTTGTTCAGGTATAAGCTGTAAATCAGTGAAATCCTGGTTGGTTTCATTAGCCAACAACTGTGGTACTCATGGGGGTCCAAATCCCCCCCTCCAGGTACGGGAGAGACTCCGGTCCTTAATGCTGCTGAGTGACATCACAGTGGTGTGAAGCAAGGACTTAAATGTAGGCAAGCTGGCAGCCTAAAGCCGGCAACGCCGCTTGGGAAGATGCTCATGGTTAGAATAAGCGAACCTATGTAAACCTCGTGACCACGAACCAGCGGAATAAGGCTATTTACGCTGGCCCAAAAGGGAAATGGTAGTTAGTATTAGTCTTGTTCAATGGCTAATATCGTACTCAAAGAACTCCCGGGGAAGAGTAGGGGCCTAAAAGCATCATAATGATACCATGGAACAAAGTAACCTTCAATATGCTGTCCGCCTGGAATGTCTTGAGGGTAGACAAGTTAGATGATAAGCGCAAGCTATTGAGGGAAGGATGTACTAAGAAGCTAAAGCTTGGAGTAATGTCCGGGATATGCTAACGTAGTACGGTGATAATAGGAAATAACCGGAACTAGTAGTCTTGATTACGCCACGGCGACCAGCTTCCCAAAAGGAACTAGGTTATGGATTTCTGGTAAAACGGTCTTGTAAATTGGTGACACTTTTGGTTTGCCGGCAGCGCCACTCACCAACCAGATTAGGGACGAAAGAACAGGTTAAGAGGCTAAACAGGGATAACCCTGATATAAGCTATCCATGACACGGACCTATTACCCAGTAGCCTCCTGCGATGAAAGTCGCAAGTCCGGTTTCGAAAGGGAGGATTGGGAGGCGACTCCCAGTTCGACCCCAGCCCCCCGGCGGGGTAACTGCGCAGACTATAATGGTAAGAGGGAAGGACTTCACGATCGCCGGTTCACCCGATCGGGCTCTAAATTTAGCGAAAATCTTTCCAGGGGAGATATAAGGGGATTTCAATCCCACGTCCACACACAATTCAGTCTGGGCGGACTATAATAGTAGAATCGAAGGACATCACCATCACCATCATGCCCAAATGACTCAGCCACCGCCAAACCCTCAGCAAACAGGACTCCAGTCAAGTCCACCCCCCGTACAGCAATCTCCCCCAGCAACTACGCGGTTGGGTCTGTTGACAAAAAAGGTGGTGAGCAACATTTTAGAGGTAGTGGATCAGCTATTGTGGGCGGTGATGGGTAAGCTGGGGAGAACAGTTTACGGGTCAATTCAGGATGCGATCGCCCTCAGCATCCTTCTGACAATACCCGGTTTCATCGGGGAGCGAATTTTGGGAAAAAATTTCTCCAGTTATGATGTATGTCTCCTGGAAAATGCCTTGGGTGCGTCCCGTTATGCTTGTTACATCATCGTCACATCTAAATTTTTGCTTTGGATCGTTATAGCGGGTCGAATTATTATTCGTTTTTGGAAAAACATCAAAGATTTGATAGACTCATAGGAGAAACGCGAGATGACAAGAGTAAAAAGTGAAACAATTAGTCCTTACGAGGAAGCCAAGGCAGGATTAAGTTCTTTGGTCAAGCAAACGGCTCAGGTTGGAGCGGGTTTTCTGGTGATGCTGCTGCTAACTGGCGGTCAACCACCAGACTATATTGTGGCGTTGAGCTTTGTTGGAGGAGTTGTCTTTGTTGCTTGGAGCGAACATAAGCGGTTGACTAAACATATGCAAAAAACCTTTGACCCTTATCACAACCAGCAAGTTGAAACCCGTGCTGTTACCATTGTGTGTAATGAACTAGCAGAAAATAATTCAGAGGATGAAAAAATTGATTATAACTTGTGCGGAAAAAACTTGGTATATGGCCTATATGGCTCCGTTGGCAGAGATCACACAGGGGGAACTCTATACGATTATTCCACCATCTCGGAACCCAAGCGAACGCTTGCTGAGGCGGCCCAAAAAATTCAACAACTCCTAAAGGAGTTAGAACAAAGCAACTCCAGTGCAATGGAAAGAGAGCAGATTGCTTACCTCACGGATGAAACCAGCCCTGGATTTAAGCGTCGTGCGGTAAACGCGCTGAAATCTTGTGGTCAAGCAGCGATTGAAGAGTTTTTGGATAATCCGTATGTTAATGTAGTAATTGCGACTATCGAAAGCTGGCAGGAAAACGATTAACCAGTGATATGGCACTGATTTAGTCCAATTAAACTGAGAAAAATTTATACAGTAAGGGATACAGAGTTTCGTAGGAAAATACAATACAATCTTTTAAAAATCTTGAGATTGTTTTCAATAGTCAGTCTGAAACCCTGATTTTTTCGTTGAATAGTCCTACAGTATTCTCTGGGGTATAAAACCTGAAACCCTTTGCACATAAGAATCTTAGCTTTTAACCAGACCGAACCAGTACCGGGGCGATCGCCCCAAAATCAAAGTACAAAAACTCATGGTTATCATGCTAAATAACTTAGAGATAATAGAATGGCTGTGGCACGACGCCGACTTGCATTTGCTGACAACAGCTTGGTCGGATAGCGGGGAGACATCGGTCAGTTTGAGATGCGAAATTAACCCAGAAGAATTGAGAGAACCCCTGTTCGAGTTAGGAATTAAAACCAGTCTCGTCGATGTACATTTTTGCCCTGTTTGGCATCTGAAAACAGATTTAATCGGTTACATAGCTGGTCGGGAAGTAGTGCTAAATTGGCATGTTAGCGATCGCACCCCAGCGATCGAGCTTCTCAGGGGCAACGGTGCCGCCAGGAATGTAGAGCTTTTCCATCATCAGATTAAGGGATCGGGAGGGCCTACAATTGAGATAGTCTGCGAGATGATTTGTCTAGAGGAAGTTAAGCCACAAAAATACCCCTGATTTTATGGGCAAGGACAATGGAGACGCGCGATCGCCTCTATATTTCGAGTCAAATATAGAGGGCGATCGCATTCTATCCCAGAGTCAGAATACCCGCTGGAAAATCCACCAGCAGCCGCTTTGTCCTCAACCAAGGCAAACCTATAATAGTTTCCCTGATTTGCGATCCAGCGATAGCTTCAACCGCGAACTCTTGTCCATCCAATACCACATTTGCCATGTAGGTATTAAGAAGAGTTTCACCCATTGCTGTTATCATTCTCCGTCGATCTATCTTAGACCACATCAGCCCTTCTAAGTCCTGAGAATTGATTGCCAACCACTGTGTAAAACCTGTATCTAGCAACGCCATTGTCGAGAAAATCTCCCCATTAGCAGCAATCAAATCAATCTCAAAAAATAGCTGACCTAGTTCGTCAAACTCTCCTTGAATCATAACCGACCGCAGACTCCTGTTTCATTGATCCGGTATGTAAAAAAAATACGCTGCGGGTGCTTTGCCAGCGCTTTCTGTACAGCCGCCATGCTATCGCGATCGATAAAATAGTCTTCACTATCCGGCTCGATTACGAGAAACCAATTATAGTAATCCTCGATCAACTGAGGGCGGAGTCGCTCGAAAATCGGACGACAGCGATCGCTAAAAGCTTTCTTGTCAGCTTCTTCCTTGGCGATCTCTTCTGGAGACATGATTAGTTCTGGGAATATCCTTCCCCGCCGCGCTTTCCTGTTTAATGGCTGTTGAGTCATCCTGTTATCCTCTCTACTTCTCTACCTATCATAGCATAACATAGCTGACGGAAGATCGTCAAACTTATCTTCGATTATATTCTACCACAAACTCCTGTTTCATTAATCCGGAAAGTAGCAAATCGCTGCTGCGGGTATTTCTCCAGTCCCTTCTGTAAGGCTACCATGCTATCGCGATCGATGAAAAAGTCTCCGCTATCTGGTTCAATGAGGATGAACCAATTATAGTGGTTTGCGATTAACTCTGGGCGAACTCGCTCAAAAATCACGCGACCTCGCTGGTGAAAAGCTTCCGTTTCAGCTTGGCGTTTGGCTATTTCTTCTGGAGACCTCACGATCTCTGGGAATATCCTTCCCCGCCGCGCTTTCCAGTTTAATTGCTGTTGTGTCATCCCTTTATCCTCTCTACTTCTCTACAATTGTCAGATAATTGCGGGGAGATCGCTAACAATGCGATCTCCCTCAATCTTATCCTAGTCCTAGCGTCAGCACTCCCATTGGTCTATTCACCACAAGTTGCCGAGTTTCCAACCACTGCAAACCCAGTAAATTTTCGGGAATTCCTGCCTCAGCATGGACTGGAATTGTGAACTCCTCGCCATCTAGCAGCACTTTTCCTTCATATAGATCGAAAAAATCTCTGCCCCGCGCTGTTTGCATAGCTCGATCGCGTTCTATAATGCGCCACCCCAAACTTTCCGCATCTTGGTTGTTCATTGCCAGCCAGCCTGTAGTAAAACCTGTATCTAGTAGCGTTTCCACTGGAATAAGATCTCCGTCAGCAGCAATCAATTCAATTTCAAAAAATAATTCGCCTATTCCCCCGAATCTACCTGTAATCATATATTTCCGCAAGCTCCTGTTTCATTTAACCGCATGGTGCCAAGCCAGCCAGAAGGGTACTTTTGGCGAGCTTTCGCGACTGCCACGTTTTCATCTGGATCGATAAAATAGTCGCCACTATTTGGCTCGATGATAATGAACCAATTGTAATGGCTTTCTATCAGTTCAGGACCAACTCGCTCAAAAATATCATCATAACGCCGAGCACGTGCTTCTTTTTCAGCTTTGCGTCTGGCTAGCTCCTCTGGCGGAATCTGGTATTCTGGGAATATCCTTCCCCGTCGCGCTTTACGCTGCAATTGCTGTTGTGTCATCCTATTATCCTCCTACTTCTCTCGCTAGTGGTATAATAACAGCATCTCACTTTGAAATCAATGTATGGACTCCGACTCACTCAGACTGTAAAATCAATGCCAAAGCCCGATCGAGAATTTCCTCCCGATCGACCATTTGTTCTAAAACCCTAACCTCGTAGCGTTCTTCATCTATTTCTAAAGAAGCCTTGTTAATAGCTTGCCGAAAAGCCTTTTCTAAAGTGAGACGCAAATCTTCTGAATCAAAGTAAAAACCCTGAGATTGAGGGCGCAGATTTAACTCCTGAATTTCTAGAACCGAATTGCGAATGGAAACTTCCCCAGAACCGGTAGAGCGATTTTCAACTTGCTGCTTAATCAGATGCAGCAGTAGAATAACGGCAAAACGACGAATATTGTTAATGATATCCTTTTTGCTCATTTCTTCAAGTTCTTCGACAATGGCTAAAGAACCTGGTAGATCGCCTTTTAGCAGCAAATCTTTGAGTGCCAACAATTCTTCCATAACGACCACCTCAAGCCATGGGTGTTTTCCAGTAGAGAACTACAGTCATATTAATAGCCCCTGCGATCGCATTCTAGCAACAAAAGGGGATACACCAGCTTCGCGGCGCAACATTTCAGCATACTGGTATCGTCGTTCCATGTCTGCATCAAGCTCTTCTTTCCGATCCCAGTAATATGCTAATGCTGAATAAATTTGGCTCATTTTGATATGAGGATAATGCAAGTGCAGCTCTTGAGGACTCCAACCGTAAGCATTTTGAGCCGTGACTAACTCAATAACTTTCATAGTGGTTCCGGCGATGATGGGAACCCCGGCATCGTTAATTCTTATGTGTTTGTACTCATTCGCCGTCAGTTCTATTATTTGTTCCATCGGTTTCCCCCATAACGATCGTAGATGATTGCTGTTTACCATTATAGCTTATCCTGCCACAAACGCAAGCCGATCGCATTAGCGATTTGCATCTCCTTGTTCGAGCAGAAGGGCCAGTTTTGGCTGGCAACAAACGTAACATCCATCTCCTGGCACTATCCCCTTGGGAGTAAATGCCTTCATCTCTACAAATGTAGTACAAACATAATTCAATCATCGGAACCAATGAACCAAGGCAGGCAAAATAAAACAGGCGATCGCCCATCACCAGGTTGACAGAGAGAGAAAATATGG
Source organism: Hormoscilla sp. GUM202 (assembly GCA_005518205.2). Classification (GTDB taxonomy): domain Bacteria; phylum Cyanobacteriota; class Cyanobacteriia; order Cyanobacteriales; family Desertifilaceae; genus Hormoscilla. The sequence goes on along the minus strand of RFFC02000005.1, from coordinate 218,948 downwards.
TATAATGGCAAAAAAATAAATTTCATCTAGTAAAGCAAAAGAGCGATCTCTGTGCTAATCTAGGGAAGTTGTCAAACTCACACATCCAGGATTTCGGGTGTTTCCACTGGAAATGCACCTGGATGGAGGCTAAACCCGAAAGGAGAGATCGAAATCAATGCCAGTTGTATCATTAGCAGAATTACTAGAGTCGGGAGTCCACTTCGGACACCAAACCCGTCGGTGGAACCCCCGGATGGATCAATACATCTTCACGGCCCGCAACGGCGTCCACATCATAGACTTGGTGCAGACAGCCCAGCTCATGGAGCGAGCCTATGAATACATGCGCGCGGCCTCAGAACAGGGAAAAAAAGTGCTATTCGTCGGCACCAAGCGTCAAGCAGCTGGAATTATCGCCCAAGAAGCCACCCGTTGTGGGGCTTATTTCATAAACCAGCGCTGGTTGGGGGGAATGCTGACCAATTGGACGACAATCAAAAACCGGGTAGAGCGGCTCAAAGAATTAGAGCGGCTAGAGGAAAGTGGCGGACTCGCCCTGCGCCCCAAAAAAGAAGGCTCCATGCTGCGCCGGGAAATGGAAAGGCTCCAGAAATACCTGGGCGGGATTAAAATGATGCGGAAAGTACCCGACATCGTGGTGATAGTAGACCAGCGACGGGAGTACAATGCCGTTCAGGAATGCGAAAAACTGAAAATCCCGATCGTCGCCCTGCTAGACACGAACTGCGACCCCAACACCGTGGATATTCCCATCCCCGCCAATGACGATGCCATCCGATCGATTAAACTAATCGTAGGTAAGTTGGCAGATGCCATCTATGAAGGGCGTCACGGTCAAGTGTATGTGGAAGAAGAATACGAAGATTTCGTAGAAGCAGAAGAAGAGTACGACTACGACGATGTCGATATGTCAGAATACTCGGGTGAGGAAGAAACAGCAGAATAGCAAGGGTACAAAAGCAAAATGGCGGAAATTACAGCAAAACTCGTAAAAGAGTTACGGGACAGAACGGGCGCTGGCATGATGGATTGCAAAAATGCCCTCAAAGAAACAGATGGAGATCAGGAAAAAGCCATAGAATGGCTGAGGCAAAAAGGACTCGCCTCTGCTGGGAAAAAATCAGGGCGGGTAGCAGCAGAAGGGCTAGTGGATAGCTACATCCACACGGGAGGAAGAATAGGCGTCCTGGTGGAAGTCAACTGCGAAACAGATTTTGTCGCCCGTCGCGAAGAGTTCCAAACCCTAGTGCGGAACGTCGCCATGCAAATAGCAGCTTGTCCTAACGTGGAATACATAAGTGTCGAGGAGATCCCTGAAGAAATCGGAGCCAAAGAAAAGGAAATAGAAATGGGACGAGAAGACCTGGCGAAAAAGCCGGACAACATCAAAGAAAAGATTGTCCAAGGTCGGGTAAAGAAGCGATTGGAAGAGATGTGTTTGCTGGAGCAGCCCTACATTAAAGATCAAAATATCACGGTGTCGGAATTGATCAAGCAAAGCATAGCCCAGTTGGGTGAAAACATCAAGGTGCGTCGCTTTAATCGGTTTGTGCTGGGTGAAGGAATAGAAAAGGAGGCGCAGGATTTTGCGTCCGAAGTAGCAGCTCAGATGGGCCAATAATGAATTGTAGGTTGGGTAGAGGCACGAAACCCAACCTCCCGTTGTAGGTTGGGTAGAGGCACGAAACCCAACCTACAGCGTTTATCATAATCATGAGGTACAGCATCCAACAATGAAACCCAGTGATATCAAGGCTTTCACTGTACCTCACCTTATTGAGAAGTGCTATATATCTGCTGTTAAGGTAGATATGGTTGGGTAAAAACGGTAAAAAAAACCTACATGTTGTCGGTCACAAAGGTAGCTTGGTGATAGAATGAATCAGAGTAACAAGGAGCGAGAAAAAGCAGTCGAGCAGTGAATTTGCATGAGGAGAAAAAAATAGCTTTATGTTAGATTTTTTCAATTTGTAACTTGTAATTGCTCAAACAATGGGCAGTTCTGATGTAACTATTGACATGAGATTATGGATAGAGCGGAGCAGATAGCTCGGGAACTAGGAGCATTGGAAAAAGAGATCGAAGCATTAGCAGCAGAATTCCACCAAACCTACTCAGAATATCTGAAATCACTGGGACAGGTAGTGCGGCAGGGGCTAATTCTGGCGAGCTATCATCTCTGCACTCAGGGGTATCCAGATCGGTTTCTGCGTTTGAGTTTGAACAGCAAACAAAAATTGCAGCAAGGGATCAGACAGGTAGCATCCCAGGCCCAGCCACAGTTGCTGGCCCAGTTACATCCGCCAGGGCAACCAGCACAGGAGAAGCCAAAGGAAACCAAGGTGGAGGCGTTTTTGCCCGGCTTACTAAATAAACCCTCGGAAAATATCTTAGGCGGCGCCAATAAAGTATTGCCCCAGGAGGAGAAGCCACCGGAAACAATAACTCCAATGGACTTGGCCCAATGGCAGGAGAAATTGGAAAAAGCGATCGCCTCGACATTAGATACAGTATCTCGTCAGACTAATCTGTTACTCAAGCAAGGAAACATCCTCCCCAACCATCAGTTACCAGAATCGATTGTAGAAGCAGCTAAATCAGCTGCTAGTTCCTCGGAAACTCTCCCCGCTGGACCGCCCAACATTATTAATATGTTAATTGAAGCCGAAGGTTCTAGCAAAAAAGAGGAAGGATCTGCCGAATACCCCGCCTCGACCTCGACGGGGAAGCGGCGGATGCCCATCGGGATCATGGAAATACATTTGCGGCTATCGGAACTAGAATTTGCCGACTCAACAGCGAGTTCTTGGCGTCAGAAAATTCGTAACCTGAAGAGCCAATTACAAACCCTAGGGCGGAAGTATCAGAAGAAACAACGAGAACAATCTGTTGCCCTGGCAGAAGCCGCATGGCGTTCCACCTGGTTCGATGAATGATATCATGTCAGCAGAAACCTGCCGGAAAATTAGTACATAGCAATGGCGTAATAAATAGCCAAGAGAGAAGATGTATAGAAAGATAATTAAAGATTGTGAGGGAGGAAATGGTAAAGCATAATTAGAGGAAAAATGGCAATTGAAAACTTGCCATTTACCGCCTCAAGCAGTAAGATATAGCACTTCTCAATAATGTGAGGTACAGTGAAAGCCTTGATATCACTGGGTTTCATTGTTGGATGCTGTACCTCATGATTATGATAAACGCTGTAGGTATGCAAGCAGACAAGATCTCAAGAGAGCGTTTTAAAAAATGATAGAAGCACCAGATTGGGAGAGATTAAAGAAAGCCTTGGCTGTAGAAGCAAAACATGGCTTTAGCAACATCGTCGGGAAGCAACCCTTTAGCCAGTTTCTCCAAGACCAGTTTAGCCAGCCACCTGCGGACCTGACGCCAGATGAGCGATGTCAGTGGCAGAAATTTGAGCAGGAATTTGCCAGTTATCCTGGCCTCAGTTTTGCTCTCCGACAGCAATTAGTAACACAAGCGCGTCAGTATATCCATAGCTGTCAGCAAGCCTGGGGAAATGGAGCAGGGGGAAATGGAGCAGGGGGAAATGGAGCAGGGGGAAAACCATCCTGCGGAGAACAGAGTAAAATTGAACTGGGTTCCATCAGTAGGGTGGAATCTGCTGAAAGCGTGAGTCTAGACCAACCTCTAGTCAAGCTAAAAGGGGTGGGATTCAGAAATGGTCGGCTGTTGGAACTGCTGGATTTGTTGACGGTCCGGGACTTGCTTTTCTACTACCCCCGTGACTATATTAATTATGCTCGTCAGGTGCCGATAAACGAGTTACAACCAGGGGAAACGGTGACCATAGTCGGAGAAGTGAAGCGAGTCAGCTGCTTTAGTGCTGCCCGCAACAAGAAATTAACGATCCTGGATTTGTTGATGAAAGACAGCACCGGGCAAATTAAAGTGTCCCGGTTTTTTGCAGGTAATTACTTTGGTACTAAATCCTGGCAAGAAAAAACTAAGCGTTCCTATCCAGTCGGGGCTTTGGTAGCTGCTTCTGGTTTGGTGAAGAGAAACAAATATGGCCTGACCCTAGATAGGCCAGAACTGGAAGTTTTAGAAGAGGAAAACAATAATGCGATCGAATCTCTGAATGTGGGGCGGTTGCTGCCAGTTTATGCCTTAACAGAAGGGGTGACAGCGGCTGTGGTCAGGAGGGCGGTTATGACAGCCTTACCAGCGACTAAAGACCTGGAGGAGACTCTCCCAGAACTTCTGCGGAAACAGTATGATTTGCTGGAGTTGCAAGAGGCGATCGCCTCGATCCACTTTCCGGATGATGAGGAAGTCCTGAGAACAGCCCGGCGGCGATTAATATTCGATGAATTCTTATACCTGCAACTAGGATTTCTCCAGCGTCGCTATCAGCAAAAAAAGGATCGAACGGGGATAAAAATTAAAAAGACAGCCAAAGGAAAATTGATCGACAAGTTTTACAAACTGCTGCCTTTTGAGCTAACGGGGGCGCAAAATCGGGTAATTGACGAAATCCTGAAGGACTTAAAATCAACCACACCCATGAATCGCTTAGTGCAAGGAGATGTGGGGGCTGGTAAAACGGTAGTAGCAGTAGTAGCAATCCTCGCCGCGATTCAATCAGGCTATCAAGCAGCATTAATGGCACCCACAGAAGTGCTAGCAGAACAGCATTACCGCAAATTATTAGGCTGGTTTAAGCTGTTGAAATTACCAGTAGAATTGCTGACAGGTTCGACCAAAACAGCTAAACGTCGAGAAATTCACGCTCAATTGGAGACAGGAAAACTGCCGCTATTAGTTGGCACTCATGCCTTAATTCAAGACACAGTCAACTTTCACCGCTTAGGTTTAGTGGTAATAGACGAACAGCACCGTTTTGGAGTCGGACAAAGGGCATTGTTGCTGCAAAAAGGTGACGCCCCCCATGTCCTCACCATGACCGCAACCCCAATTCCTCGTACCATGGCCCTGACCATTCATGGGGATTTAGACGTGAGTCAAATTGACGAACTTCCCCCAGGAAGAAAACCCATTCAGACAACAGTGTTAAGTAGCAGACAACGGAAAAAAGCTTATAACTTGATGCGCCAGGAAATAGCTCAAGGCCGGCAAGTTTATATAGTTTTACCTTTAATTGAGGAATCGGAAAAACTCGATTTGCGTTCGGCAGTAGAAGAACATAAGCGACTGTCGAAAACAGTATTTCCCGAATACAATGTCTGTCTGTTACACGGTCGCATGAGTTCGGCGGAAAAAGAAGAAGCAATTAATAATTTTCGGGATAAAAAAACTCAAATTATTGTTAGCACGACCGTGATAGAAGTGGGAGTAGACGTGCCCAATGCCACGGTGATGATGATCGAAAATGCCGAACGTTTTGGATTATCCCAGTTGCACCAACTGAGGGGTCGCGTGGGTCGAGGCGATTGTAAATCCTATTGCTTGCTGATCGCTGGTTCCCAAACAGATGATGCCCGTCAGCGGTTAAATGTTTTGGAACAGTCCCAAGATGGCTTTTTTATTGCCGAAATGGATATGCGGTTGCGGGGACCGGGGCAAGTTTTGGGAACTCGTCAATCAGGGCTACCAGATTTTGCCTTGGCGAGTTTGGTAGAAGACGAGGACGTGTTGGTATTGGCAAGAGATGCGGCAGAAAAGACTATGCTTCAGGATGAAACCCTTAACAGTTTTCCTTTGTTGAAAGCTGAGTTAGATCGTCGGTATCAGCGGGTTATGGGTGGCACGATGATGACCTGATATCCTCGATCGAATATCAGGTCATTTTTTATCCTTCCCATGAAGAATGACTGCAAATCATGTTATCGTAGTAAATAGGAGAAGAGATCGTGGCATTTGATTACGACCTGTTTGTAATTGGTGCGGGTTCGGGGGGACTGGCGGCTGCTAAACGGGCCGCATCCTATGGTGCTCAGGTGGCGATCGCCGAAGAGTCCGCCGACCTGGGGGGCACCTGCGTGAATCGCGGTTGCGTTCCCAAAAAACTGATGGTCTACGCCTCGGAGTTTTCCCATAAATTTAAGACAGCGGCTGAGTATGGCTGGAGTCCGGTGTCAAGCAGCTTTAACTGGTCGGAGTTCATCGCCCAGAAAAATCAGGAAATCCAGCGTCTCAACGGGGTATATGGCAATTCTCTAGCAGCAGCAGGGGTCTCACTGTTTAGGGGTCACGTTACTTTCATAGACGAACATACCCTGTCAGTTGGGGAACGAAAGATTACCGCCGCCAAAATCTTGATTGCGGTGGGGGCTAAACCCCAAAAACCGGAAATTCCCGGGATAGAACGGGCCATCACCTCTAACGAAATCTTTCACCTGGCCCAGCAACCCCAGCGGATTGCGATCGTGGGGGGTGGCTATATCGGTACGGAATTTGCTTGTATCATGAATGGTCTGGGTTCGGTGGTAACGCTAATCATGCGTCGCCATCTGATTTTGAATGGATTCGATGAGGATCTTAGAACTGGCGTACAAGCAGCCATGCAGCAACATGGAATTCGGATCGTCTGCAACAGAGAAGTGGAAAAAATTGAACTCTTATCAACAGGTCTCAAAGTCACCTTACCCGACGATAGCATGACAGTTGATACTGTGCTGGCTGCTACAGGTCGGATTCCTAATTTGAGTAACCTGGGTTGCGAAAAAGCTAGAGTAAAAATTGCCAATGGCGCGATCGCCGTAGACTCGGAAAGTCGCACCAGTCAGCCCCATATTTTCGCCGTGGGAGACTGCACCGATCGCCGCAATCTCACCCCAGTGGCTATTGCTGAAGGTCGGGCCTTTGCCGATACCGAGTTTGGCGATCGCCCCCGGATAATGAATTATGAATTTATCCCCAGTGCGGTATTTTCCCAACCAGAAGCTGCTACAGTAGGCATGAGCGAAGCCGAAGCCCGATCGCAATTAGGGGAGGCGGTGAAAATTTATCGCAGCCAATTTAAACCCTTGTACTATACTCTAACTCAGGAGCATGAGAAAACCCTGCTCAAGTTAGTGGTTGACAGTCAAACAGAACGGGTGCTAGGTGCCCACATGGTCGGAGAACATGCCGCCGAGATTATCCAAATGTTGGCAGTTGCCCTCAAAATGGGTGCCACCAAATCCGACCTGGACGCCACCATTGGCATTCATCCTTCGACAGCTGAAGAATTTGTCACCATGAAATAGCCCCTCGGGAAAGTTGGCAGCGCAAATCTTGAAAGCTAGAGCGTCGGTCCAGTAGAAGTAGTTGACAAATAAATAAACATGTGGTATGGCTCAAGCAAGGCTCAAAATTGATGCAGTTTTCTCTTGAGTTGTTGCTGGCATTCTTGCCAAAAGGTGAAGATTATGGACAACAGCCATGCGCCGTAGATCAAAGAGGTTCTTGCGAACTCCTATATAACGCGCGCGATCGCCCTGCCACTGACCAATGTGAGCAAGACTATGTTCTACCGTTACTCGCTCTCGTAGTTTGGCTCGACCGGACGGAGTGGTTTGGCGTTCACGTAATTCTTGCAACAGTGACTCATCAGGATGAATAGAAACAGTGCGACCTTTTACGTTAGTAGTGCATTGAGAACGTAAAGGACAAATTTTACACTTATCCCTAGGAAACTGAACAGGTTTGCCTTCATCAAAAGGAACACTAACTCCATTAGGACAACGAATTATTTTTTCTTCCCAGTTAAGAACAAAAGCTGTTTTATCAAAATATTTCCCGTTACGGACTGACCAAGCCTTACAAATAATTGTTAAATTTTCGTCCCGTTCTTTAACTAAATGACTATTCAGATATCCTCGGTCTATATGTAATTCTTTCAATGTCACGTTTTGTGCTTCTAAATCCGAGGCGATATCGTGGGTTACATTAGCTTCTGGAACATTCGCTGGTGTTATCCCTACTGCACAATCCCGATTCTAAGTCCTTCAATATGACGTTTGTAACCATCAAATCGTTTCTTCTTACTTTTTCTGCCATGACGCATTTCGGAATCTTCTATAGCAATGCGTCGGTTTTTAGCTACTCCCTTACGAAGCTTTGGGTCGCCATTTTCTCCCCGTTCCACGTCTTGCGCTTCAATTTGTCTAGCTACGTCCAGATTTTTTTTGGCTTTCTCAATAGTTTGGTCAGGTAAATCAGTTTCTTGTTCAACACATAATTCAACATCATTAAGGATTTGAAGAATCGTCTTTAAAGCTTCTGTTCTCTCTTGTGGATCGTCCCAATCCAAGTCTAAGGCTGCTTTTAGACTTGAGCCAGCCAGAATAGAAGCTCCTGATTGTGTGGCGATCGCCTCTAACTCTTGCTGTTTTTCATCCGCGATTATTGTTAAAGCTTTCCGCAAGGCATGACCCAAAAGGTTATAGGTATCTTCAACTCTTGCAGCTCCCCACAATGGACTTGAATCTAGTGCTGCTTTAAGAGCGCGAGAATTAAATCCCCCTTTTTTTTCTACCATTTCTACTGTGCGTTCTACTAAACGAAGATCGCCTTCTGCGTCAATTAATGCCCCACGGAACCTCACATAAGTACCTTTACCAAAGGGTGCTCGATCACAGTCTAGACAATCTAACACTAATTGCCATCTTCTATCCGCGTTCAAAGCTTCTATGACTTCATCATCTGAAACACCCGTATAAGCCTGTAAAATGATAGCTAATGCTAGTTGAGCTGGTGGAACTGGACATAAACCAACTGTGCTGTCTTTAAATATAGTTGCCAGTTCTTTTTGAAATTGTTCGTCAAATAATTCATGACGAATCTCTCTTAAAATTAGGAATAGTTTAGCTTTTTTGATGATAATGGCGACTTTTTGCTCAGACACAGAAAGTGCAATCGGGGGATTCCAAACTCCTGGACGCATATCTGGTACTCCTGCTGACAACAGATTTCCTTTTTTTCTACTATAGCATGTCGGTGTTGAGTTGTGCAATTACGCTCTGTGTTCGCAACGCGGAAGCTACCACAAAAATGTTTTTTTTCGTAATCTCCTTTGTAGTACAAACAGCTTTCCGGTCATGAGTCCCCAGAATATTTACACAAATACTCGCTATGCACACTTTTGTTGTTTTGTCAACCCCCCTCTACTGGACCGACGCTCTAGTAAACTGAAGTTAAGTAAACTTATCCCATGTCACAGATCATGACCGATCGTCGTCGTTTTTTTGCCATTCTCCTGGCCAGCTTTCTGGCAATCATTGTCTCATTTAACTTCACCCCAGCAGCATTAGCCCTGGGAGGCCCATTACCAGAACTGAACCAACCAGCACCAGACTTTACCCTGCCCACTAACACGGGTGATGGAGAAATATCTCTCTCCGATTATCGCGGTCAATGGGTAGTAGTTTACTTCTATCCCAAAGATTTTACCTCTGGTTGCACCCTGGAAGCCAGTCTATTTCAGAGAGATTTGCCCAAATATATCGAACATAATACTCAAATCCTGGGCATTAGCGCTGATGACGTGGACTCCCACGCCCAATTTTGTGATACTGAAGGTTTGACATTCCCCCTGTTGGCTGATACTAATGGCAAAGTTAGTAAAGCCTATGGTTCTTGGATGTTCCTTTTGTCCCTCCGCCACAGCTTTATCATTGACCCGGATGGCATCCTGCGGGAAATATACACTGATGTTTACCCGGCAACTCACTCTCTAGAGGTGCTGGAACGTCTGGATCAATTGCAGCAAAGTTAGCATGCTGTAATCGCAATCGGGAAGTGGTTCATAGTTGATGGTTCCTAGGCTACCAAAAATTATCATACTATGAACCACGAACTATTAAATAAAAAGAACGGTACTAAAGAAAGGTGTTTTTGCTTCTGTTCCCAGCGGGCACGATCGATACTATGTAAATATCAAGCGAACAATGAAGCTAAAGGGAGCATGTCCAGAGCATTTTCGTTCGTTGTTTTGCTCTCAGACATCCATCACCTAAATGCCACCTCCGGGCAGCTCTTGTCGCCCTACGACTGACATTGCTAATCATTGAAAACCTGTAAATTGAGACCGCGCTAGCTGGGTTTGCTGCAATACCCGTGCGAGTGCGGTCCAATCTTCCTGCTGGATAAGGGAAATCATCTGGTCGAGGGAATGGCGATAATTATGGAGCGATCGCAACAATTCGGGCCGATTATACTGTGCCATCATCAGACCCAATTCGGGATTGCCGCCTCCCACACGGCTTGTATCCCGGAAACCAGAACTAGCTAGCTGTTGTACTAGCTTGAGTACCGCCGGATCGACCATGCAGGCGTCAATCAAACTGGCACTGACCATCACCGGCAAATGAGAAATTAAGGCCACGGCCCGGTCATGGTCTGAGGGGCTACAGTGATACACTCGAGCTTGGAGCGAGCGGGCGATCTCGCAGAGGGTTTGCAGGGAAGCGGGTAGTGTTGAGGCCACAGGTGTTAACACGTAAGGTCGGCCAGCAAACAATTGTCGCTGTGCCGCATCTATACCACTCTGGGTAGTTCCCGCCATCGGGTGTCCGCCGACAAAATTAGACCAGATGGGGGTAATTGCTTCGACTACTGGCGTCTTGACCGAACCCACGTCTGTTAAAATTGTCGCGGGAGATAAATGAGGAATAATTATCTTGACAGTGGGGACGATAGATGCGATCGGCGTGCAAATAAACACGATATCGGCGGCGGCAAGCAGACTGAAAGCAACGCTAGCATCGTCGGCAACCCCGCGCGCGATCGCCAGTTCGCAAGTATGTTGGTGGCGGCTGACTCCCAAAACCTTAAACCCCACCTGGCGCAAATCCAAGCCCAAAGATCCGCCAATCAGCCCCAGTCCTACAATACCAATATTCATCATGGTGCATCATTTTTAATCAGCTCAGCCCTAAAGGCATGATAGCCTTTAGTCCCAAACAAATCATAGGTACCAGCGATGGAAGCAGAGGAAATAGTAAAAAGCTATGCAGCTGGAGAACGAGATGAAAAGAGTGCGATCGAGCTGACTGAGTTGAATCTGAGTGGCGTCAATCTCAGCGAAGCCAATTTCAGCCGTGCCAACTTATCTGTAGCCAACCTCAAGGGAGCCAATTTACATGGCACTGATATGAGTCGGTCTGACATGAGCGGGGTAGACCTGAGAGAAGCGGACCTGAGACATGCCAATTTGAATCGCACTAATCTCAGTGGGGCTAACCTCAGTGGGGCTAACCTGAGATGGGTTGACCTGAGTGGGGCCAATCTTAGCTGGGCGGATCTGAGCGAGGCCAAGTTGAGCGGCACCAACAATCAGATTAGGAAGGTCAATAAGTATCTAAGTAAAATTATGGGCTAAAATATCACTTCCCTCAAATCTGCCGACGCCCTTAAAATCAGTTAAATTCTTTGATGTACCCACCCAGGTGGTGTTGACAAATTCCAGCGCTCATATTTTCAATATATCATCACCCAACTTTTGGCAAGCGTTTATTAAATACCCTGCCTAAAGATGATTCGGGAAACTCTCTGAAATTGTTAACATCACCTCTGCCTCCCATGAGTATGATAGCTGATTTTATTAAGGGGTTCTATTACCTGGAAAAATAGGATAAATTTTCCTTGAGAATTTAGAGGGTAGAAAAATCAATAATAATAGACCGGAAAAATTGATAATAAACAATTGATAATCATGGCACGGAAAAAATCATCCAATCCTTCGCAAGAAAATAGCGATCGCATCGTCTACCGCGAATTTGGCAAGGCGGAAAACTCAGAGGCGATCGCTAGGGGCAAACAGCAACTGCCTCCGAACCAGCAAAATCTGAGAGTGCAAGCATCTCGGAAGGGACGTAAGGGTAAAACTGTGACGGTAATAAGTGGTTTTCAGCAGCAACCGGAAAGCTTGGCAGAGCTGCTGAAAAAATTGAAAACTCAGTGTGGCGCCGGGGGCGCAGTGAAGGAAAATACGATTGAAATTCAGGGAGATCATACTCAAAAGCTGCTGGAAATATTGACAAACATGGAATACAAAGCTAAAATAAGTGGTAGATAGCGCAAATGTGGTAAGATTATGTTAGCATTAACAGATCCTTATGAAGTAACCTGGGAAAAGTTACCTGATGATTTTGTTTTAGACAACGATCCCGTGGATAATATTAATCAACCCCCGATCGCAGCTGCTCTCACAGAAAGCCTAGAAATAGCTGGCAGCCTGCCAGCTAATGCCTTAACCACCACTAATTATGGAATCTGTGCTACTCTAAATGGCAGAATGGTGGTGAAAGCACCAGATTGGGGGTATGTGCCATTTATTCGGGTAGCCCGAGCAGAAGTAATGCGCAGTTATACTCCCATCCTCCAAGGGGAACCACCTGCCATTGTCATGGAATTTATCTCGGATACAGAAAGACACGAGTATTCCAGCAAGGAAAGCGATCCTCCAGGCAAGTGGTTTTTTTACGAACAAGTTTTAAGAGTTCCTAACTATGCCATTTTTGAGCCGCAAACAGGATATCTCAAGGTCTATCAGTTAAGCGATCGCGGACTTTATATACGCAGACGGCCCGATAGCAAGAACCGTTACTGGATTTCGGAAATGAGCTTGTTTCTGGGCATATGGGAAGGAACCCGTGAAAACCGCACTGGCTACTGGTTGCGCTGGTGGGATGAAGCAGGAGAACTTTTGCTGTGGGGTTCGGAGTTAGTCGCAAGAGAGCGCCAGCGAGCCGAACTCGAACGCCAGCGAGCCGAACTCGAACGCCAGCGAGCCGAACAGGAGCGCCAGCGAGTTGAACAATTGATAGCACAGCTACGGGCAGCGGGAATTGAACCAGAGTTGTAAGATATCCTCCAGTCACCACGCCCTCACCCGTTCCCAGGCAGAACGCTCCGGGCCCCCTCCGCTGTGAGGGAACGAGGGGTCCGGCTACGAGGAGGGGGGGCGAAGACAGCCGGTGCTACAACTACTTTTGACCACACCCGTCGTGCATTTAAATGCACGACAGCTTAAGCTAAAATCGATAGTAGAAAGTCACGGAAGGTAAGAACATGTTTACCGGAACAGATGTTTATGAAGTAATCTGGGAAAACTATGAAGTAACCTGGGAAAAGTTACCTGATGATTTTGTTTTAGACGAAGCCCTAGTAGATAGTATTAATCAACCCCTGCTCGCGGCGGCTCTTACAGAAAGCCTAGTGATGGCTGGCAGGCTACCAGCCAATGCCTTAATTACTACTAATTATGGGCTCTGTGCCACTGTAAATAATCAAATAGTGGTGAAAGCGCCAGATTGGGGGTACGTGCCATCTATGAGGGTGGCCAGAGAAGAAATCCTGCGCAGTTATACCCCCTATATTCAAGGCGATCTACCTGCCATTGTGATGGAATTTCTTTCGGATCCGGAAGGAAACCACGAGTATTCCATGAATGATGATTATCCTCCAGGCAAGTTTTTTTTTACGAAAAAGTTTTAAGAGTTCCTAACTACGTCATTTTTGAGCCGGAAACGGGAGCGCTCGTAGTCTATCGGTTCAATTCTGAGGAACTTCGTTATCAACGCCGACAAGCCGATGGCAATAACCGTTACTGGATTCCGGAAATGAGCTTGTGTCTGGGCATCTGGGAAGGCACCCGCGAAAACCGCACTGGCTATTGGTTGCGCTGGTGGGATGAAGCAGGAGAACTTTTGCTGTGGGGTTCGGAGTTAGTCGCCAGGGAACGCCAGCGAGTTGAACAATTGATAGCACAGCTACGGGCAGCGGGAATTGAGCCAGAGTTGTAAGATATTCTCCAGTTAATGCCCATATCTTGTTATATAGGGCATGGCTGATATCAGCAAGATCGGGCGATCGCCTCGGGACTGAAACAAATCGATTCTATCATTCGTCACTAGCCTCAGTGCTAAGATATTCTTTTCATCCGAAAGGATATCTATTGACAATTGAGCGTTTTCATGCTAATCTAAAGATCTATTTAGCACTCGGAGATCGAGTCACGTTAATGTTTCTGTTTTGAAGGAGGCTTAAATGGGCGATTTAATTAGAATTTTGTGTGCGATTTTCTTGCCCCCCTTGGGAGTATTCTTACAAGTTGGTCTTGGCAAGGATTTTTGGATTAATATCCTCTTGACTCTGCTCGGTTATCTTCCCGGAATTATACATGCAGTCTGGGTGATTGCCAGGAAATAATCGCCGCCCTGTGAGATAATTGCTAATAATTTAATGGTTCACGGTCAGGTTAATAACCACGAACCATTAATTATTAGAGGCTAATTAAAGATCTCGGCAAAAAACAACTGCATGGCCGACCAAGAACGCCGGTCAGCATCTCGATTGTAAGCTGCCCCTTTAGACGGGTCGTTGCCAGCTTTGGGATTTGTAAAGCTGTGGACTGCGCCGCCGTAAGATATCATTTGCCAGTCAACATTAGCTTGGCGCATCTCCTCGGTAAAGGCTGCAACCTGTTCTTTGGGCACGAAGGGATCGGAGGCACCATGCAATACTAAGATTTGGCCTTTAATATTATTAGCATCTGTGGGATTGGGTGTATCCAGATTGCCGTGGAAGCTGACTACACCCGCTACTTTCGCACCGCTACGGGCTAATTCTAGCACCGTGCCGCCGCCGAAACAATAGCCGATCGCCCCCAGGCGGTTGTTTTTGGAAAGGGGATGGTTTCGCAATACCTTTAACCCAGCGGAACAGGGAACAGGGAACAGGGAACAGGGAACAGGGAACAGGGAACAGGGAACAGGGAACAGGGAACAGGGAACAGGGGGAAGGGAACAAGCGTCGCCGCCCTCACCCTTTAGGGCCCGGCTACAGGTACAAAGCCCGCGCGGGCTGCATTACAAAAGTGAGATGCACCCCATAGCCGCTGAAAGGTGATGTATTGAACTACAACTCTACTCTAACAACTAGATTTTCCAGTGTCTACCCTAAAGGCGATTTTTTGGGAAACTTTTTGGGAGACAAAGTCTGAAAAGCTTTCTGGGTAAGGGTTTGAGCGATATATGATTTTTTTTTATAGGCTTTATAAGATCTTTTTATCGGCGATCCTTTAGAGACATGCTGGCCTCTTGAGAGGTCCAAAACCTCAACCGAGAGGTTCAAAACCTCAACTGAGAGGTCCAAAACCTCAACCGAGAGGTCCAAAACCTCAACTGAGAGGTCCAAAACCTCAACCGAGAGGTCCAAAACCTCAACTGAGAGGTCCAAAACCTCAACCGAGAGGTCCAAAACCTCAACTGAGAGGTCCAAAACCTCAACCGAGAGGTCCAAAACCTCAACAGTAGGGTGCCGGTTGAGGTCAAAGTACCCTCCCCAGAACACTGTTGTGACGTCCCACCGCTGGACTTGCGGCGACTGCGCCCTGGGGCCTGTATATGCCGGTGTCAGCGGTGCCACGAGAGCATCTCGAGAATGCATGAAGAAACCGGTTTTGTGGAAAAACTGGGTTTCTGGGCTAGTATAGCCGGCAACAGCACGTTCAGATCCCCGCAGCCAGGAAGCAAAACTGGGATGGATCCAGTCCGCTTCGCGCTGGCACCGCGATCGTTCATAATCCATAGAGGGAAAGCGAGCCACTACCCATAACCGAATACTACATTTGTAATATTTGGTGAAACTTATAGCTGATTCATAAAGAAAATATAAAGGCTATCTGGGTTAGCCTTGACGAAGTGTTCTATACTAGATACCATTGAAAGGAAGTGTTCTACACTATACATTTTAATGGTTGCACCACTGTCTCCGGGAAATAGCCAATCTCCATCTGAGGGAATGGGAAGTTCTCAAACTGGCTCTCGCCGGGCCAAATCAGAAATGGCGAAGCTTTGGGATCTGGGAACAGACGATAGCAAGAACGCAAGCAAATGGGGTAAGCTGTGAGGCATTTAAATTGCATAGTCTAAAATGGACATGATGGCTGAAACTCATATGGTGATGGGCCTCCATTATTTTACAGATAGCCCAATATGCAGTAAACGATGCGCGACAGCTTATAACCGGTTTGTGGTCTGGATGTCCGGGAGGCGATCGAGAGAACGACAATTGTTTGGGAGGATACACAAGTTATGTTAACGGTTTCACCGGTCTTGTCGCCGGAATTATCAGCAAAATCAATTTCCAACTATCAGCAATTACTGGAGGTAAATCACTTTATTTATGTGGAAACTGAAGAGCCAAACTTTGACTGGATAGAATTTTCTAAATTGGTCACAGGTGAGGAGTTAATGTTGCAATATGGTCAAGAGATATTCCATGTCTTATATCAACCAGAATATATGAAATTGTCCGATGCCAGAGGTGAAAGGCGTTTGCTTCCTCATACCGAAGCCAGCGATTATCAAACCCCACCGAAATATCTAGCGCTTTGGTGCAAAAAGCCTTCTGCTTGTGGTGGTGGGATGACTACTTTGGCTTATGTGGAAGGATTCCTGAAGACTCTTACGGAAGAAGAAAAGAAAAAACTCATGGAGACTCGACATCATTTTGGTGCCACGAGGGGAATCCACGCCAACCGCACCCAGGGAGCAATTCATCCCATCCTCTCATTTGAAGGTAACAAGCCTGTTTTTCGGTTTTCTTGTAATTATATTAAATACGGTGACTACAGCCCAGATCCAGAGGATTTAAAGCCCTATACTCCCGAGCCGTTTTTGGCAGAAATTGCCGATCGATTTCTAGAGTATTACGAGGAAAAGCACATGGCTATTCGGATGGAACAATATTCATGTTTGCTTTGGGATAACAAATGTATGGCACATGCAAGGACCACCTATAGCGATCCAACTCGAGAACTAGAACGCATCTTCTTAGGCTAACTTTTAGCTGACTTTTGAAGGTGGTTGGGGGGTAGACGTCCCCCCTTGACTAACTTTCACGGTGCAAATCCGTTCGCTATAGCAGAGGCTTCAGTAGGCTTGCGGAAAGCATCCCAGAGAAAACTAATGAGGATAATAATTTAATGAGAACCTTCAATGAATTGGAATCCAATGTGCGAAGTTATAGCCGTTTATTTCCCACGGTATTTAAGAAAGCACAAGGAGCAATTTTAGAAGATAGAGAAGGTATTAAATACATTGACTTTTTGAGTGGAGTGGGTACGCTAAATTACGGACATAACAATCCACAAATAAAAGAACGACTGCTACGTTATCTGGAGTCCGACGGTATTGTCCACGGTCTAGATTTAGCAACCGTGGCGAAAGAGGAGTTTCTCGAAGCCTTTGCAGCCATTATTCTCAAACCCAGGCAATTTAATTACAAAGTTCAGTTTCCAGGACCTACAGGAACCAATGCTGTGGAGGCAGCCCTGAAACTGGCTCGCAAGATAACAGGACGGGAAACAATCATTGCCTTTTCTAATGGCTATCATGGGGTAACTCTGGGTTCCTTAGCAACAACTGCTAAGGCTTCCCAGCGAGAAGCTGCCGGAATCCCTACCACAGGGGTAACCTTTATACCCTATGATGGGTATTTGGGTGCAGATATTGATACTACAGAATACCTAGACAAAGTCCTTTCGGACGTAGGCAGTGGCGTAGCGCTTCCAGCAGCGGTGATTGTAGAAACGATTCAGGGAGCAGGTGGGGTCAATGTGGCCAGCTTTGAGTGGTTGCGATCGCTCGAAAAAGTATGTCGTAAACATAACGTCCTATTACTTGTGGACGACATCCAAGTGGGATGTGGACGGACGGGTTCCTTTTTCAGCTTTGAAGAAGTAGGTATTTCCCCCGACATTATTACCATCTCCAAATCCTTGAGCGGTTTCGGTCTTCCTTTCTCATTGGTACTGATGAAACCAGAATTAGACCAGTGGAAACCAGGTCAACACAGTGGCACCTTCAGAGGACCTAATCTCGCCTTTGTGACCGCCAAAGCAGCCTTGGAAATATATTGGCAGGACGACAGTTTGTCAGCCTCCGTCAAGCAAAAAGGAACCAGAATGCAGTTACGATTGGAGCAGATAGCCAAAAATCACTGGCAAGCAGGTTTTTCTGTCAGAGGAAGGGGTATGATTCAGGGGTTAGACTGCAAAGATGGGAACCTCGCGAATAAAATCCTACGGACAGCCTTTGGGAATGGGCTAATCATGGAAACGGCTGGCGCACGGGGGCAGGTGATTCGGTGTCTCCCGCCTTTAACGGTTTCCGAAGAGACCTTAGAGAAAGGGCTAAACCTCCTGGAAAATATTGTCAACGAAGTCATCCAGGAGACAGGAGCGAAAAAAATAATTGAGATAGGAGCATCTGCTTAATTGCTTATGAGTGCTGTTTTAGAAAATTCTGAAGAAGTCCTAATTAGGATAGAACAAATAGAAAACATCTGTGGACGAGATATAGGTAATGGTATAGAGCCGCTTGTGCAGGCTGCCAAGGGGGGGCTGCTAGGTGCAGCTCGCTCGATCGCGGAACATCCATCCCCCAATGTGGCTATTATAACAGGCTTTTTTATTCCCCATGGAACTCCTCCAGCAGCGGAAAATGATGGCCCCATCGGTTGCGCTCACCTAGCAGCGGGATTACTTAGAGTTGGAATCCCTGTACGTCTAGTTACCGATAATTTATGTCTTAATGCTGTCAAGGTTGCTGCTCGGGCAGCAGGAATACCTGCTCAAATTCCTTGTGATGTCGTTCCTGTCGATGCAGCGAGTGTAGAAGACCCCTCCGTTTCTTCTATTGTGAATTCATGGCAAAGTGCCGAACCCCCTGTCTCCCATATTATCTCCATTGAAAGAGCAGGCCCGAGTTACGATGGTACTGTCCGAAATATACATGGTGATGATATCACCGCTTATACCGCTCCTTTACATTTTCTATTTACTCTCAGTGAAATTATCTCCATCGGCATTGGTGATTTGGGCAATGAACTTGGTATGGGAACACTTTCTCAAGAGCTAATTGCCAAAAGCATCAAGCATGGAGAACGAATCGCCTGTTATATTCCTTGCCATCACCCGATCGTTTGCGGTGTATCAAATTGGGGAGCAATGGGGTTACTGACTTCTCTTGCTTTACTCCGACCGGACTTGAAATCTAAGTTAACTGAGGGATTAACCTTAGAAACCGATAAACAGATTTTGACAACTCTTGTTAATGAGGGAGCAGCGATAGATGGAGATACGGGATTGCAAGCTCTCACAATTGAGACTTTACCCTGGGAATATCATGCTAAAGTCTTGACAGAAATTTTAGAAGCTGCTGGTTTGATTAAATAAGTATGGCTATCCTATTGTGACAGTCAGTTTGATAGAGCGAGCCTAAATATATGGCGTAAGCATTATGGGCTTGCTGAAACCCTTGCAGGTTAAATATTTCAGCAAGCCCATATCTCTCAACTATTTAGCGTCGCTATAGTACAGCACCGATGCTTTCCTCCAAAATATCTAATGCTCGTGTCAAAGTGTCGGGCTCAACAGTTAGTGTAGGCTGAAGATTAATGACTTCTTTGTCTACTCCCATGGGTTCAAAGATCAAACCCCGTTTGAAAGCCTCATTACTAACTTTTTTAGCCAGCCCCGGTGGTTTGCAGGCGATTCCTTGAATCAAACCCAGTCCTAGGTGTTCGCCGCCGATTTCTGGATAATGAGCGATCGTGTCTTGGAGTTGCTTGCTCACTAGCTCACCTTTGTCAGCTATTTCCTGGGAAAAAGCATCCGTCTCCCAGTACTCGTCGAGAGCAGCAGTGGCTGTAACAAAGGCGAGATTGTTGCCCCGGAAGGTACCGCTGTGTTCTCCTGGTTTCCAGCAGTCTAAGTCGGGTCGAATCAGCACTACAGCCATCGGGTTTCCATAGGCGCTTAAAGATTTAGCCAGACAAACGAGATCGGGTTTTAACCCCGCCCGCTCAAAGCTAAAGAAAGGGCCAGTTCGACCGCATCCTACTTTGATATCATCGACAATTAGCAAAATTTCTCGCTCTCGAGCGATCTGAGCCAGACGCTGGAGCCAAGCAACACTAGCAACATTAATTCCACCCTCAGATTGAACTGTTTCTAAGATAACTGCTGCCGGTTTTTCCTGATTCAGACTCAAGTCATCGAGCAGTTTTTCCAAGTCATCAAGACTGTCATCTTTTGTAGCAGGTTTACCCTCGAACGGGACAGTTAAGACGTTGGTGAGGGGAATGCCGGCTGCCTTTTGATAGACCGGATTAGGTGTAACAGCTAGAGCACCTAAAGTATGACCGTGGTAGCCTTTGGTGAAACAGATGACGGTTTTTCGACCAGTAACTTTACGTGCAAGCTTCAAAGCAGCCTCCGCAGAGTTGGTTCCCGTAGGACCGGTAAACATCACCTTATAGTTGAGTCCTCGCGGCATTAAGATTACTTCCTCGAAACGTTCGAGAAACTTCTGCTTGGCAACGGTGAACATATCGAGGCTGTGAGTGATGGCATCTGACTCAATGTATTCGAGGAGACGCTTTTTGAGTTTGGGGTTATTATGTCCGTAGTTGAGGGCACCGGCACCTGCCAAGAAGTCTATGTAGGTGCGCCCATTCTCATCAATCAAGTTATCTCCCACTGCCTTAGTAAAGACTGTGGGAAATAATCGACAGTAGCTTCGGACTTCGGACTCCAGCCTAGTGAAAATGCTCATGTTCTCAACCTTTCCTTTTGTTAGTGTCTTCAAATTATAAATGGAAGCGTACCCCCGACAGCAACACTGTCCCCGAGTTGCTCGGAGAGTGCATCAATAAAGCGAAGGGAAGTTTGTACTACCCCGAGGAGCGTACTTAACGGGGCCCAGAAACCAGTCTATTATATCCCGCATTCGGCAGGGAGCTTTCTAATCTCAAAAAAAATTGAGATTATAGAGCTTGAAACCCTTCTGTAGCAAGGCATCGCTTGGATATGGGCCCAACTTGACCCTCGCCTAACCGGAAAAATTGTCCAAAGTATTGTTAGGATGAATAGCAGAAATTCAATCAGCAGAGGAAACCATGAAACAAAGTAGCTTTACGGAAGCTGACACCGAGGCATTGTTCGACGATCGCGAACGAGACAAACGTTTTCGCAGTTTCTGGGATCCAGAAGGCAGTCTCCACTGGGGTTATTTCGAGAACTTAGCCGATGCTCGGGCATCCGACTTTGTCCCAGCCTGCAAGCGCTGGGATGAATATATGCTCGAACAGAGCGGTATTACTGCCCAATCCCGGGTGCTAGAAGTAGCCTGTGGAAATGGCAACGCTGCTATCTGGCTAGCTCAGCAGACAGGATGCGAGGTGGTAGGAGTAGATCTCAGTAGCAATTATATCGAGAATGCTCGAGGGAAGGCTAGTAATTTCCCGTCTCTGCGGGTGAGCTTCCACAAGGAATCAGCCACTAATCTACCTTTCGAGAATGGCGCCTTTACCCATGCCTGGAGTCAAGGCGCTCTTTACCATATCCACGAGCTGGAAAAGGCTCTGGCGGAGGTTCATCGCGTCCTAGGAGAAGGAGGCATCTTCCTGTTTGATGACTTGGTAACACCAGTAGAGGAAGTCAGCGAGACAGCCCGCAAGTACGTCTACGAGCGACAGCGGGTTGAACCGACATTTAGTCCTGAAGTCTACGCAGAAAAGCTGCGATCGCTAGGATTTACAGTGTTGCAGCTAAAGGATTTGAGCGAACACCTGAAAAAGAGCTACGAACTGGTGTCCGAGCTGGCTCGGGAGCGCTATCAGGATTTAAGCTTTGCCTTTGAGAAAACCCAGGAGGCGATCGCCGCTCGCGAACTAGGCTGGTGCTTCTACCTCTGTGAAAAGGTGAAAAGCTCAAAGGTTAGCGATCTCTTATCAGGTAAGCGGTAGTCTACTTAATTTCGGCTCTTCGGTACTTGGTTGGCAATTTCCCGGCTCGAAAATACCCGAAAGCCTTGCTCTGTAAGGATTTGGTGACTTGCTATACCCAATAATTACCTCAAAAGAGCAGTTTATCGTCTCAAAGCCTTGCTGCGCAAGGCTTACAGCTCTTATGGGTTGCCCAAATACCATACTAAGTACCGAAGAGCCTTAATTTCTGAATTCAACGTATGATGTTGGCGTTGCATATTTTCGGGATGAAAGTTTGTCAGTAAGGACTTATGTTAGTGTATATCTGCCTAGGTTCGATTGGGAAGTGGCGAAGTTCTCAGATTACATTCAACCTGGAGAAACACTGGAATCTGTCAGAATTGCCATTGGCGTGAATTTAGATGGTAAACTCGTGGAAGCAGATCTATCCGATCCAAATACCTGTCACTTTTTGGTGGGTGGGACCACCGGAAGTGGCAAAAGTGAATTCTTGCGATCGCTTCTCCTCAGTCTGCTAGTTCGCCACTCTCCCGCACATCTGAAAATCGCCCTAGTTGACCCCAAGCGGGTAACTTTTCCCGAGTTTGAACGGATGCCCTGGTTGTATTCGCCGGTGGTCAAAGACCCCGATCGGGCGATCGAACTAATGGCAGAATTAGTGGCAGAAATGGAATTCCGTTATCAGCTATTTGAATCAGCAAGCTGTGCTGATATTAATGCCTATAACCTCAAATCTGTCAAGCAATTGCCCCGGATAGTCTGTATCTTTGATGAATATGCCGACTTCATGGCCGAAAAGGAAAGTCGCACCGAGTTAGAACAAAGCATCAAGCGCTTAGGGGCCATGGCACGTGCTGCTGGCATTCATCTGATCGTTGCTACCCAACGCCCTGAAGCTAAAGTTGTTACCCCGATCGTCCGTTCTAACTTACCAGGGCGAGTGGCACTCCGCACCGCTAGCGAAGCAGATTCAGTTATTATTTTAGGTGGCAAGCAAACAGCAGCAGCATACCTGTTGGGGAAAGGCGATCTACTTTATCAAGTTGGTTCTCAGTTGCAGAGATTGCAGAGTTTGTTGACTGAAAAGATTGATTTATATTGGGACAAATAAAAAACCTGTAAGTCTTATTTTTCAGAATCTGTACGGCTTCATGGGCGCGATCGCAAATTTTCTGTCCGGTCACGGCATCGGAAATTTATCGGTTAATATAATTATGTCACAGCTTTGTGCCCCGGCGCAACCCGATCGCATCTGGGTGGGGTCCGGGCACAGCATCCGAAAATTATTGGTTCATATTCTTTACGCCTTGCTAAACCTACATCTATCATATGCAGTGCCCCGATCGCCCATTGGCGGGCGATCGCCTTTCGACCGGGCGCGAGCTAATTTCTGCTGGAGGTCATCTATTTTAGTTTCTGCGGTGATGTTATCCTTTACAGCCGTTTGGGTCCGATGAGTTTCCATAGAGTCTACTTCAATGTTGTTATACTGAATCTAGTATATAGCAATTTTCAATGATTCGTCAAATTTGAGAACCATGGTTTGCCAGTAGTTCCTATTTTATTTATGGAAAAATTATACAACACAATGCACATATAATTGTTATATTACTGATGTCTGGCATCACCCTGGTCCGCCCCTACACAAACTTGCGATCGCCTGCGCCAGTTTTGTTCCAGCCCCAAGGCTACGCGCCAGTGTCTTGCTCGCTAGGTTCCCGATCGGGCCGCCATCCGATCGCTCCCATCTCTCTTCCCTACTTAACGACCCTCATGTCGCCGGTGATCTTTGAGCTACTGAGGGAGTTGTTAAGAAATGTTGAAAATCCAGACAGCCCCCTTGTTGAGTTACAGAAAATCAAGCTATCATCGGATATGAGATTTGGCGAGAATGATCGTGACCGAGGGTGGCACAAAATTTTCTGAAGCATTACTTAACGACCCTCATGTCGCCGGTGTTCCTAGAACGACTAAAGGAGTTATTAAGAAATGTTAAAAATTCTGGCAGCCCCCTTGTCAAGTAGTGGAAAAATAAGATATCATCGGTGTAGAAGAATGATAATGGCCAAGTTGGTGAAATGCAAATTAGATCGGAGTGACTGAGAGCCCGGTTTTGATGTCAGCCTTCGGATTTCTGAAGAGTGACAGGTATGCACGGGGTCTGATGAGTGCGCCTTAGGAGTAAGCTACAGGTAACAACCGGCGTTCGGAGGTGCTTCAGGGAAACTAGATCCATGATAAGTTGGCATGTTAGAATGTGGTTATGGGGTAAGGTTTGAGGGCCAGGACAGGTGACAACAGCGATATCGACGTTAGTGCGACCTGTTATTCTGGAAAAGATGTCTAAACAGATTGGAGTGATTTGATTTTATCCACCAGTACAATTCATGACTACCAAAATGAAAATTAAAAAATTGTTGGCTTTACTACTACTTGTGTCTTTATCAACTGGCTGTAACATGAAGCCGGAAACTTCAATAGAAATAACGGCTACGATCGATTTAGCCGAAGACTTAGGCTTAAATGAAGAACCTATTAAACTTTCTGACAATGTTTATTATCTTGGGGCCGGCATCCCTCCTGAAGATTTGGATATAGTTAAGCCCACCAGTTTTGTTGCAGCAAAGACGATTAAAACCGACAAAATTAGGTCCGGGTCTCAATTAAACCTGAACGGTGAAGGTTTCGTAGTTGGAGTTTGGGAGGCATCAGGAGAAGGTGATGATAAATGGGCGGTGCTAGAACATGATAGGTTAAAGGGTCGAGTTACACAGTCCCAAACTGGTCAACCTAGCGATCATGCCACCGCTGTAGCAGGTATAATTGCCGCTGCCGGTAGCCGGGCCCTTTAGGGTTCGGACGGCGATGCAAATCTGAGATGCACCCGTATAGTCTCTAAAATCATTGCTTGTATTGTATTACAACCTCGGAAACAACAAACAAATTGGAGGAACAAAAAATGGGTTGTCTTGCTTTATTTGTCAACTTTCTCTTGCCGGGTGCATCCCAGTTTCGCAATGAGTAGAAATGCTTAGTCGAACGGGTTCCGAGATGGTGTTAAGCTGAGACAGTCGGTAAACGCTCCCTCTAAAACTATGAATCCTGAAAATTTAGCTCAAATTAAAACCTATGCTTTGGGAATAGCCGCCTTGTTGTATGAGGAGGCCCAAGGGACTGTTCCAGAGCAATTGAAAACACTCTCAGGACTCGAAGCTACAGTCCGTGGGCAGTTGCTTCAATACGTCAGTCCAGAGATTGCCCTTTTTTTATCGAAAGCACCAGTGGCACCACCGCAGGGCGAACCCGAATTTTAAACAGCATTTTGGGCGAGCTCCTCATCACGGAGAAGCAAGCGACTTATTTTGATGTGAGAGCCTATAGCCAGTGGAGTCCCTATCTGGAAAAATGTTGCTTGTTACTGAGTGCGAACTCTTCTTATGAGCACGCCTCGGAAGATCTTAAGCAGCTCACGGGGATGAGCGTTTCCCGGGGAACTCAGCAACGACTGGTGCAACGTTATGAGTTTGAATTACTGACAGTTAAAGAAGCCGTTTCCTCAACGAGCGCTCAAGAACCGAAACTGCCCCTTCAGGAGTTTGAGTTGCCCACAGCTAAAGAAGCCGTTTCCTCAACGGGCCCTCAAGGACCGAAACTGCCCCCTCAGGAGTTTGAGTTGCCGACGGCTAAAAAAGCTGTTTCCGAAATCAGCCCTCAAGAACCGAAAGTGCTCGCCCATGAGTTGAAGTTGCCGACTGTCAAGGAAGTTGTTGAGGAAATGAGCATTGATGGGGGGAAAGTACGCTTACGGACCCCGCAAGGGAGACCCTGTGAGTGGCGCGATTACAAGGGCGTTAATCTACATGACCTCGGGGTAGCGGCCTTCTTTCGGGACAATGCAGGACTGGTCAAATGGGTCAACCAGCAGCCCTTGGCGAATCCACTTGTGAGTATCGGAGACGGTCATGATGGCGTTTGGAATTTGTTTGCCGAGATTGGCCCAACCATCTTCCGTCTGGAAATCCTCGATTGGTATCACTTGATGGAAAACCTCGAGAAAGTCGGTGGGTCCAGCTCTAGACTGGCACGAGTGAAAGCTCTCCTATGGTCAGGCAAGGTAGATGCAGCCCTCAAAGAATTTGACGACTGGGAGCATCCACGGGTTGATAACTTCAGGGCCTATGTTACTAAGCATCGTCACCGCATTGTGAACTATGGCTATTACCAAGCCGAGGGAATTTCAATCGGTTCGGGAGAGGTGGAATCAACGATTAAGCAGGTTGCGGCACGGGTGAAGCTCTCAGGAGCGCAGTGGAAAGCTGCCAATGTTCCCCAAGTTCTGCGGCATCTCGCAGCGTAGGGGGCCCGGAGCGTGCTTATCTCAATGGAGTATTCTCAAGGTGAGTCAATCTTGACATTCTCATCATCTCGTGGTCTGTCAAGATAAAATTGACGAATTTTACGGAGATAACCGCTTCCGAGCCTTCCCTTCTCTTATCCGTCATCATTTCCTTGACAGACCAAGGGTCTATTAGTGACAGTTTAACAATGAAGTATTTTTGCTCATTGCCAAATTGGGATGCACCCCTCTTGCCAGGACTGGGAACTCTTCTCTTTACGAATAAGAGAATTCAAGGATTTATTCAAGTCGTTCTAACGATAATTAACTATATCCTAATGGGTATTATTGGTATTATTATTGGTGTTTTTGTACACTTGATTCTGTTTGTATGGGCATTGGCAGCTACGATTAGTTTCATGAGCGAACAGTCAGCTAAAAAGGCAATACGGGAAGAACTCGATCTCGATTCTCAAGATTAGTTGGCGATATAGCTAGTCCTTATGAGTTGTGCAACTGGCTTTTGCTGAAATCCATGCAAGGTTTTCAGCGGCGACAGAATGTTCACAAGATTTAGGCTGGCTATATAGCTTCAGATGAGCCCCGATTTCAGATCGATGAGGTACGGAAAATAGCAAACTGCATAAGGGTTGAGCGCGATTTTCATATATCACGCGAATTTGAGAAGTGCTATATGATGTTCAGTTTGGTTACAGAATTTAACATTTATGGTTCAGAGGAGGATGAAAACATGGAACTCAATGTAGAGCTAGCGAAAGATGAGATGGTCGTAAGTCAATATAAGTTTTCTTACGATATATTAAGGTTTTTTGTGAAATCACATTTCTGGATCACAAACAAAAGATTGATTGCTAATTTCCCTAATTTTGTTGCCTGGATTATACCTGTAAGCAGTAACACAATCACTTATCCGTTAAATAAGATTGGCTCTGTTAAAAATGTGAAAAAAATACAAGTTTTTGCCCCGATGTTTTGGGTAATATTGTTTATGCTGATTGGGATTTCGACAATCAATAATTGGGTAGGAGTCCTATTCATTATTTTGGGAATTTTTAACTTGACTAAGATAGTTAAAACATATATTACGATTAGGTCTCCCGGTTCTTTAATCAGATATAAACATGTCCCATGGGAAGTCAAAAATGCCGAAAAAATGATTAATGAGCTAAACGCAATAATAGCAGAAAATTAGATTTGGTGAAATTTTCATCGCAACGACCCCAACTGGGAGTCTTCTTTTTAGGTGAGGATATCGATGCGATCGGGAGCAGACATTTGGGAAAAATATTGGCAGCAGGGAATAGTACGGGGAGGAGAACTTTACCGGTCTCTCCCCCAAGCTCTTAACTTTGTCCCTGACTGTCAGTTAAACAACCTGGCGATTATTGGCATAGACGGTTTCCTTTACGATCGCAGTTTTTCGGGGCACAGATTTATTGGCGATCGCATGTGGCCGGGGCACGGCGGCAGTTACATTTTCATCTTCTCCGATAATTGGTGGATACGCTGCCGCTGTGCCCCTACAGGTGGCGATCGGATGCATCCAGCAATATTTGCGATCGGATTAATTTTTTGACATAACTGGTAGGGGCACAGCGCCAGCGTATCCATAAATCAGGATATAAACTGAAATATATCTATTGCCGTACACCGGTGCGACGGTCGCGATCTGTTGGGTGACATAAAATTGGCGATCGGGCATTGGGGGGCGATCGCTCTACCGGTAACGGCATTTGTAGGGCGATCGCTCCTCGGAATTCCCGAATGGTGCAATATCTCTGTTTTAATTTTAACCGACTTTAGAGAGAACGCGAAACAAAGCGTGGGCGTTGGGTTTCGTGCCTCAACCCAACCTACAGATAATCCAATTTTTATGGTTTCATGATATCAGTGGGTTTTCAACCGACTTTAGCCTCGTTACCTGGCTCCCGCCTGGTAACGCGGGGGTTTTAACCCCCGGCGGTCTAACAACGAAGCGACAGTTTTAGAACTTCCCTGCCAGGGCCGCAACACAACGATCGCATATAATCGGATGTTCGGGATCTTCACCAACATGAGTCGAGTAGTTCCAGCAGCGATCGCACTTTTCGCCATCGGCCTTGACCACGCCCACGCCCAAAGTTTCCGACTGCAAACTATGCTGCAACCCCGTCAAAGCTGCTGGATCCTCTAGCAGTTCCACGCCGGAAGTAATAAACAAGTAGCGCAACTCATCCACTCCATTCAACATCCCCTGAGAGGGAAGCATAGATTCTAGTTTTTGCCGCAAGTTGACATCCCGAACGTAGAGTAACACCTTCGCTTCCAGAGAAGAACCAATTGCCTTATCAGTTCTGGCCTGTTCTAGCACCTTATTGACTTCAGCGCGCAGATCTCGCAACTGCTGCCACCATGGGGTCAGTTCGGGGTTTTGCCATTGGGGGTCTAGCTTTATCCAACCCGATGCAAATACAGAATTGTGGGCTGTAGCATAGGGGAGATTTTGCCAGATATCCTCCGCCATGTGGCTCAACACTGGCGCGATCGCCCGGGCGAGATTTTCCAGGGCCACTGCCAGCACCGTCTGACAACTGCGACGGCGGAAAGCCCCAGGGGCACTAATGTAAAGTCTGTCCTTGGCAATATCTAGATAGAAGTTCGACAAGTCTACCACGCAGAAATTCTGCACCGTTTGGAAAAATCGGAAGAACTGATAATGAGTAAAAGCGTCCGTGACATCGGAAAACACCTCACAGATCCGATGCAGCATATACTTGTCTAATTCTGGCAGGTCGGAGTAGGCGATCGCATCTTTGTCGGGGTCAAAATCGTGCAAATTCCCCAGCAAAAACCGGGCGGTATTTCTAATCTTACGATAGACATCCCCCAACTGCTTGAGCATATTCTTCCCGATCGACACATCGGAAGAATAATCCACTGAAGACACCCACAGGCGCAGCACATCCGCCCCATAAGCAGGTTCGGTTTTTTTATTCTTACCCCCGTCAATAACGATCGCAGGATCCACCACATTGCCCAGGGACTTGCTCATCTTGCGTCCGTTTTCATCCAGGA
This sequence comes from Hormoscilla sp. GUM202, assembly GCA_005518205.2. GTDB lineage: Bacteria > Cyanobacteriota > Cyanobacteriia > Cyanobacteriales > Desertifilaceae > Hormoscilla. The sequence goes on along the minus strand of RFFC02000005.1, from coordinate 189,826 downwards.
CAAAACCGTGAGTCAAGACCTTTTTGTAAGGAGCAATGCCATTATTAGCTACACTGGTGAGCAAACTGGACTGAAACCAACCCCGATGTTGGTCCGACCCTTCCAGATACATATCCACAGGATAGGACAATTCTGGGCGAGTTTCCGCCACCCCCGCCCAAGAGGAACCCGAGTCAAACCAGACATCCATCGTATCCGTTCCCTTGCGGTAGGTTTTGCCATTGTTCCGATAGGACTCCGGTAACAATTCTTCAACAGACAACTCCCACCAAGCATCCGAACCCTTTTCCGCAATAATTCCCTGGACGTGGGCGATCGACTCTGCCGTCAGCAGGGGTTCACCCGTTTCCTCATCGTAAAACACCGGGATGGGAACCCCCCAGCTACGTTGGCGAGAAATACACCAATCCGATCGCCCCTTCACCATAGCATTAATCCGGTTTTCCCCCTGAGCGGGAATCCATTTTACATCCGCGATCGCCTGCATCGCCTCATCCCGGAACTTATCGACAGAAGCGAACCACTGTTCCGTCGCTCTAAAAATCGTCGGCTTTTTCGTCCGCCAATCGTAGGGATACTTGTGAACGTAAGGTTCTTCCTTCAGCAAAGCATTCCCCTGTTGAAGGGCCTCAATAATTATTTTGTTAGCATCACCCAAAACATTCAAACCAGCAAACCGACCCGCCTCATCAGTAAAATTGCCCTTCTCATCCACGGGGGAAAGCACCGCTAGACCATAGCGCTGACCCACGATAAAATCTTCTTGACCGTGACCCGGAGCCGTATGTACCAAACCCGTCCCCGATTCTGTGGTAATGTAATCTCCTCCCAGCACTATGGGACTTTCCCGATCGAATAAAGGATGCTGGTACTTACAATACTCCAAATCACGAGCCGTTACCTTTGCTACAATCTGCAACTCCGTCCCCAGGGTTGCAGACAATCGCCCGATCGCCTCTGCTGCTACCAACAGATATTTCCGTGCTGTGGATTCTAGTTTATACTGGACCACAGCATAAGTCAACTCGGGATTCACAGCCACCGCCAAATTCGCCGGAATTGTCCAAGGAGTCGTCGTCCAAATTGCCACCCAGAGTTCGGACAAATAAGGTTCTAATTCTGCCTTTGAGTTGAGCGCAGTCAGTTTGAAAGCCGCATAAATGCTATCAGAAGTATGACCTTCAGGATACTCTAATTCCGCCTCCGCCAGAGCCGTTCGCGAACTGGGACTCCAGTGAACCGACTTCAGACCGCGATAGATATAGCCCTTCAGCGCCATTTTCCCAAATACAGCAATCTGAGCCGCTTCATATTCCGGTTTCAGGGTTAAATAAGGATCTGTCCAGTCACCCCAAACCCCATAGCGCTGGAAACCTTCTCGCTGTTCCTCTACTGCTTTGAGAGCAAACTCCCGGGCCTTTTGCCGCAGTTTTAACGGCGTCAAAGACTGTCGCTCTGAAGAAGACATTTTCTGTAGAACCTTCAGCTCGATCGGCAACCCGTGGCAATCCCAACCTGGAACATATCGCACCGATCGCCCTTGCAGCAATTGGTATTTATTAATAATATCCTTGAGAATTTTATTCAGAGCGTGACCCATATGCAGGGAACCATTAGCATAGGGCGGTCCATCGTGTAACACGAACCTGTCCCCAGCAGGCGATCGCCGGGCCTGTTGTTCGTAAATCTGGTTTTCCGCCCAAAACTTTTGCAACTCCGGCTCTCTTTTCGTTGCATTTGCCCGCATGTCAAATTTAGTCTTGGGCAGGTTAACAGTATCCTTGTAACTTTTAGTTTCGCTCACTTATACCCCCTATTTCTTATACTTTATCTCCTTCCCTAGGGAAGCAGAGGCAGAAGCCTCCTTTAATCTACGACAAATCTTTTGACATTTCCTATCCAATCCCCAGTCCACAGCCTTGAGGCTCTGCCTCCGATCTGCATTCCGTGGCTCTGCCACGGAACGAGGAAACTGACGGACAGGCGAGACGCCTGTCCTACGGAACATCGTCAGTTTTTGCTTTAATTTCTGCTGATTGAGAACCTGATTCACTGGTGGTTTCCTGGGATGCAGTTTCTTCTGCCTGCGTTTCTTCTGGCTCCGGCGAAGTTGCCTGCTCTGGTTCCGTCACCGGTTCTTCTGGCTCCGGTACTGTTGCCTGCTCTAGTTCCGTCGCCGCTTCCCGAGTCTCAACGTCTGACGGAGCGATCGTTTCCGAGGCGGTCGCATCAGGGACTCCAGCAGTTGGAGCGCTCGTCTCTGCTGGACTGTCCCATTCCGACTCATCATCGGGACTGTCACTGGAAGTTATTTTCTGGTCTGGCTTTTTAGATCTGCTTGTGACCGAGCCTAATATCTTACCAAGGCCAAGAAATCCCCTCGGCTTCTGCTTTCCTGGTTTAACCGGTTCCTCTTCTTTCTCCCTAACTGCTTCTGCCGAGGCATCAGCGTCCCTCGATCCATCTGTCTGGGGCGGTGCGATCGCCTCGGCGTCATCTGTCTGGGGCGGTGCGATCGCCTCAGTGACCCCGGACTGCTCGGCGTCATCTGTCTGGGGCGGTGCGATCGCCTCAGTGACCCCGGACTGCTCGGCGTCATCTGTCTGGGGCGGTGCGATCGCCTCAGTGACCTCGGACTGCTCGGCGTCATCTGTCTGGGGCGGTGCGATCGCCTCATCAGTTTCGATCTCTTGCTCTCCTGTAGCATCAGGCGTCGTCGGTGGCGCAACTGAAGACTGCTCGCCCTTCTTAAATCCAGTTTTCACAAGCTGTGGCAGTCCAGACAGACCCCCTTTAAGCTGCTCTTTGAGATCCCCTTTAATCTGAGTCTGTTCTGCCACCGGTGTCAAAGAGCGTCGTAACATCAGAATTTGCCAGCCAAACCAAAGGACGATCGCCACCACCGCCAATTGACCCAGCAATACAGCTCCTGTAATGCGCCCTGCACAGAACCATAAAATCAAGGCATAAAACATTCCGACGCCGCTCCAAAAGAAATCGCCTTTGCGATATACTTCGGGAAAAAAGAAGGCTGCCGTATAAAGGGCTAAACTTCCCATACCAATAGCCAAAGCCAATATGTATGCCATTTTACCGTAGCTTCCTCCCTACTGGTGTAACACTTACTATTACATATCTTCGGGTGCATGCCAATGCACCCCAGGTCTTCTATACGTAAGTTATTTTATCCTTTCGTGCGGCCTGTGCAGTAGGGTATCGCAATGCTTAATATCTTCTTTACGGTAGATCTGGAGAGAACGAGCTAACCTGAGAGGTGATTTACCCAAAACAATAGTAGGACGAGCAAAAAACCAGATGACACAACCCAGCTTTGGCCTCATTGGATTAGCAGTCATGGGTGAGAACCTGGCCCTCAATGTCGAGCGCAATGGTTTTCCCGTGACGGTTTACAATCGTACAACCGCCAAAACCGACGAGTTTATGGCCACGCGGGCAAAGGGCAAGAACTTCAAATCGGCCCGTACCATTGAAGAATTTGTCAAATTCCTCGATCGCCCCCGGAAGATCCTGGTGATGGTGAAAGCTGGCAAGCCAGTAGACGCCGTCATCGACCAGCTCAAACCCTTGCTGGAAGAGGGAGACACGATCGTAGACGGGGGCAACTCCCTCTACGAAGACACGGAACGGCGCACCCAAGACCTGGAAGCAAAAAAACTGGGATTTGTAGGCATGGGCGTCAGCGGTGGGGAAGAAGGAGCCCTGAATGGCCCCAGCCTCATGCCCGGGGGAACCCCAGCAGCATACAAAGAATTAGAGCCCATATTCACCAAGATCGCCGCTCAAGTAGATGACGGACCCTGCGTCACCTTTATCGGACCTGGTGGTGCCGGTCACTACGTGAAGATGGCCCACAACGGCATAGAGTACGGGGACATGCAGTTGATCGCCGAAGCCTATGACCTGCTCAAAAATGCTCTGGGGCTGGATCGCAAACAGTTGCATGAAGTGTTTGCCGAGTGGAATACCACCGACGAACTCAATTCCTTTTTGATTGAAATTACAGCTGATATTTTCCCCCAGATCGACCCAGACACCAATAAACCCCTCCTGGATCTGATCCTGGACGCCGCTGGCCAAAAAGGAACCGGGCGCTGGACCGTAGTCTCAGCCCTGGAGTTAGGGGTGACTCTGCCGACAATTACCGCAGCAGTCAACGCTCGCGTCATGTCTTCGATCAAGGACGAGCGCGTGGCCGCTTCTCAAGAGCTGACTGGCCCCACTGGCAAATATGACGGGGATGTCAAAGCCTTTATCAACAAGATCCGCGACGCCCTCTATTGCTCCAAGATTTGCTCCTACGCTCAAGGCATGGCCCTGTTGGCGAAAGCCTCCAGTGAGTATAACTACAATCTGAATTTGAGCGAAATTTCTCGCATTTGGAAAGGCGGCTGTATTATTCGGGCGGGATTCTTGGATAAGATAAAAGTAGCCTTCAACGAAAATCCCCAACTGGCAAATCTGCTGCTCGCTCCCGAGTTTAAGCAGACTATCCTCGATCGACAGGGAGCCTGGCGCGACGTACTGGCCACAGCCAGCCAACTGGGCATACCCGTGCCAGCCTTCAGTGCATCTCTGGATTACTTTGATAGCTACCGACGGGCTAGCTTGCCGCAAAACCTCACCCAGGCCCAACGGGACTACTTTGGCGCTCACACCTATGAGCGGATAGACAAACCCAGGGGAGAATTCTTCCACACTCAGTGGTTCTAGTACAGCAGGGCGAAAATAACTGATACGTCTCGTAGAGTGGGCACTGCCCACCGCACTGCCCACCCTATACTACTGTAAGAGAGACCCGATCTTGCAGAAAAATAACTCGGACTGGACAACTACAAACAACTTTTAGTTCACAGAAGATAACGATGCTTACTATTCCTGGCTACCAAATACTCGCCAAAATCTATGAAAGTGCCAATTCCCTAGTCTATCGGGGACGTCAAGAGCACGATCGGATCCCCGTAATTATCAAAGTCCTCAAGCAAGAATATCCCAGTCCGGAAGCAATCAGCAGATATAAGCAGGAATATAAACTAACCCGGAGTCTGAATTGATCGGGATCTGTGAAAGCCTACAGCTTGCAAAAATATCAGAATACTCTGGTAATGGTATTAGAAGATATTGGCGGGGAATCATTAAAGCAGTTAATGGCTTCCAAAAAGTTTACCATCTTGGAATTGATCGCCTTAGGGATCGAAATTACAGAAAGCTTGGGAGAAATTCACGCAGCAAATGCGATCCACAAGGATATTAACCCGTCCAATATCATTTTTAATCCAGTTACAGGAGAGGTAAAAATTATCGACTTTAGCATCTCCACGAGATTAACGAAAGCAGAAAACAATAAAACAGCTCAGACGAATAAACAGCAGGCTGTGTTAGAAGGGACACTTGCCTATATGTCCCCAGAGCAAACGGGCAGAATGAACCGATCGCTAGATTATCGCACGGACTTTTACTCCCTCGGTGTCACATTCTATGAACTGCTGGCCCAGCAACTGCCTTTTACTGCCGCCGACGCCATGGAGTTAGTGCACGATCATATTGCTAAACAGCCAGTGCCACCCCACAAAATTAATCAGGAGATTCCCAAAGCAGTTTCAGATATAGTCATGAAGCTGTTAGCAAAAACCGCAGAGGATCGATACCAAAGTGCCTGGGGCATTAAAGCGGATTTTCAGACATGTCTGCAACAGTTACAGTCAAAGGGATACATTGAAGAATTTCCCCTGGGCAGTGAAGATATTTCTGATAAGTTTGAAATACCTCAGAAACTATATGGCAGAGTGCAAGAAATAGAAACATTACTGGCAGCGTTAGATCGGGTCAGTAAGGGGAAGACAGAAATGATGCTAGTATTGGGATATTCGGGCATCGGTAAGTCAGCCCTCGTGCAGGAAATTGATCGACCAATTACCAGGACGAAGGGATATTTTATCTGGGGAAAATTCGACCAGCTACAGCGGGGTATCCCCTATTCGGCGATAGTCAGCGCCTTCTCAGAATTGGTCCGGCAACTGTTAACAGAAAGTGAAGCTAAGCTAGAGTTATGGCGAGAAAAACTATTGGCAGCGTTTGGGCCCAATGGGCAAATTATCATAGATGTGATTCCCGAAGTAGAACTGATAGTTGGACCTCAGCCAATTGTAGTAGATTTAAAGCCAGCGGAGTCTCAAAACCGGTTTAATCTAGTGTTTCAAAACTTCATCCGGGTGTTTTGCCAACAGGAACATCCCTTAGTTATCTTTCTGGACGATCTCCAGTGGGCGGACTTTGCGACCCTCAAGTCGATCGAGTTGATGATGACCGATGAGGAGACAAAATATCTGTTGATGATTGGAGCCTATCGCGATAATGAAGTCAGTCCCACCCATCCTTTGAGCGTGACTATTGACAGGCTGCGGGATGATGGGACGACAATCAATGAGATTCCCTTGGCTCCCTTGAAAATCGAGCATATTACTCAGTTGATTGCTCAAACCTTGAGGAAAAATCAAGGAGCGGTAAAACCTTTGGCCGAACTGGTGGTGCGGAAAACGGAAGGCAACCCTTTCTTTGTGAATCAGTTCCTGCAAACACTGTATCAAGAAAATTTGCTCGCTTTTAACGATCCTCAGATGGGCGGATGGACTTGGGATATCGCCGAAATAGAGGCGATCGGGATCGCGGATAATGTGGTAGAATTGACGATCTCGAAATTGAAGAAATTACCATCGGAAACGCAGCAGGTTTTACGCCTGGCATCTTGTTTGGGCAACCAATTTGACTTAAATACCCTCTCTCTCATCTATGAAAAGGAATCGTTCTCGACCTTCCAAGACATGTTGCCAGCAATAGAGTCAGGATTGATCCAACCGAGTTCCCAGGCGGAAGCAGAGGGCATAGCATTGATGAATTATCCGCTGTTGATTCTCAATTATAAATTCCTGCACGATCGGGTGCAACAAGCGGCTTATGCTCTGATTGATGAATCGCAGAAACAGGCCGTTCATCTGAAGATTGGCTGGCTCTTGCTGGCGATGACACCGGTGGAATATCGGGCCGACAGAATCTTCGATCTGGTAGATCATCTGAATATCGGTCGGTCATCGATCGAGCCGGAAGGAGAACGGGTGGAATTGGCAAAATTGAATTTGGACGCGGCTAAAAAAGCCAAAGATGCCACAGCCGACGTGGCGGCCTACTCCTACGTGACCGCAGGTATGGATATATTAACAGAAAATATTTGGGACTCGGACTATGACTTGGCCTTTGCGTTGCATAAAGAACGGGCAGAGGTAGAGTATCTCAATGGCAATTTCTCGGAGAGTGAAGAATTGATTAATCTGACCTTGTCACGGGCCAAATCAGTTCCCGAAAAGATTGAGGTTTATAACCTGCTGTTGGTACAGTATAATCTGCGTGCTAAATACGAGGAAGCCGTGCTTGCAGGAAAAGAGGCTCTGAGACTGTTAGGGATAGAATTGCCAACAGAGGATTTACCAGGGGCCATTAGTGCGGAAGTGGCATCAGCGAAAGAAAATTTGGGCGATCGGGAGATAGCTGACTTAATGGATGTGCCAGAAATAACAGCATGGTTGCCTTTAGCGACAGTTTTACTGTTAAATAATTTAGCCCCTTCTGTATACATGCTCGACCCCCAACTATGGACAGTGATTGTCCTGAAAGGGAGTAATATTTGTATTAAATCTGGTTATGCTCCCGAATCATCCTTTTTCTACCCTACCTATGGTATACTCCTGGGGGTGATGTTTGGGGAATATAAATCAGCTTATGAATTTGGCATGCTAGGACTAAAGCTGAATGAAAAGTGGGGCCAGCCAGTATATAAGGCGAGTGCTACAATGGTAATCTACTTGAATTATTGGTTTAATCACTTAAAAGAGGCGAACGAGATCGCCAACGTTGGGTATCAGTCGGCTTTGGACTCGGGGGATTTGCAGTATGGTGGCTACATGCTGCTCAATAAGTTAATTAATTTATACATGCAGGGTTATGATTGCGTCAAACTCCTGTCAGAAGTACCGAAGTATTTGCAGTTCAGCTAAAAAACGGAAAATAGTCTGGTGACAGATACTCTGACGGGACTGCATTTGGTGCTGTTGAACTTGAATAACAAAACTCCTACTAAGTGGGATTTCCAGAGTGAAACAGTCGGGGAAGCAGAGTATATAGAAACTTGTCAGCAACATCAAAACTTTTACTCCCTAGGGGTATATCAGATTTTTAAGCTCCAGGTTCTCTATTTGTACGGGAATATAGATGAGGCGCTCAAATGTGCTTTAGCGACGGAAGGGCTGATGCAATATCTGTTAGGAATACTACCGGTGACGGAATATAATTTTTATTCCTCACTGGTCCTGGCAGCGGCCTATCCTGCAGCTACACCAGCAGATCGAAAACAATATGCCGAAAAGTTAGAGGTTAATCAACAGCAGCTGAAAATCTGGGCAGACAACTGTCCGGCAAATTTCCAGCATAAGTATCTGATGGTGGCCTCTGTAATGGCCCGGATATCGGGTCGGGACTTGGAGTCATTAGAGTTGATCGATCGGGCGATCGCCTCGGCCCGAGAAAGCGAGTTCCCCCAAAATGAAGCCTTAGCCATTTACCCCTCGTTTACCCCTCGTTACGCACGGCTCCGCCTGGGAACGAGTTCTAGAGGCTCTGCCTCTAGTTCAAATTGCAATATGAGGTTAAGTGTCAGCTAATTGTTGGCAGATCGGGTGAATTGTTGGATGCAGTTCCCCTACTAATTTACGGGCGATCGGGCGATCTCATTTCTGTTCTGTTCGATGACTATTCCTATTCACCAATCCCCGATCGCGCCTCACTTGGGAAGCCGCAACATCCGATGTTCGATCGCTTCCCAGGTTTGGGGCGAAACCCGCACTGCTGCTTTTTTGCACTGAATGATGAGATCGTTGGCATATAAATAATTTTCTAGTGCTTTTGCTTCTGTTTGAGATAAATTAAACATTTCGTCTGTGAGATGAAATGCATCAAGTAAGGCTTGAATAGTGCTATTTGCAATAATTCGAGGCACTATATTTATATTGTTTTCTGTTATTTGAATTTTTATTGCTTCCAATCTGGCAATCAATATAGAGAAATTTACGTCGTTAAATACTTTGAATTTTTTTAATTTACCAACATAGATAATGCTGTTGGTAATCATGTTGGCGTAAACGATGGCGTCTGGGTCGGCGTAGACGTAGGCGTCGGCATAGGCGTAGATGTAGGCGTCGGCGATGAAGGTGGCGTAGGCGTCAGCGTAGGCTTTAGTGTAGGCGTTGGTGTAGGTATAGGCGATGTCGTTGGCTTTTGTGTAGAGGTAGGCGTTGGTGTAGGCGTAGGCGATGGCGTTAGCGTTGGCGATCGCGATCGCCCGTTTTCCCACAGGCTTAATATCACTTTCCGATCCAGCAGTTATCAGATCTGCCCAGCGCAGCAAATCTAACAAATTTGACGTATTGATAAACTTTTGAGCCTCTTTTTCCATCAGCAACAGCAACTCATCTACACCACCGCGCATTAACCCAGCTACCAGCAAAAATACCTCGTGCCAGCGTTCATTTATTAGGCGTTTGGTCACTAACTGTTCAAATAAGCGGTTATATTCAATGTACTCAGCGGTTAAATATTCCTGAAGCGTCAAGTGGGAAAACGAGTAGACATTCTGCGCTCTTTCTACCAAAATACCTTGTTGCACTGCCATGGCATTGAATACAGCTTCGCCATCCAAATGCTGCGGGGCATTTAGATTACCTACCAAAAATGTTTTAATTTGCTCTACAATCTCTCGCTGGGGGAAAAACAGCTTGTCTGCCTGGAAGCCCTGATAGGCAATCTCCGAAAGCAGAATCTCCTCTAGCTGTGCGTCTAGTTCTTGAAAAACTTCATCTCGCTGCACCCGCTTCTCAGTTATCCATTCCTCCAGCAATATCCGCAGCGCCTTGCCATAGAGTTCGCTGCGATTGTTTGGGAAGTTTTGCGACTTGTCATACACTAGACACAAGAATGTCAGCAATAAAGGCGTCTGGGCTAATTCCTTAGCATCAGCATTTTCCCGTTTTTGCAGTAACTTCCAGCATCGATCGGCAGTTCTGGCTTGCTTGTCTGCCTCTGACTGGAACCAGTTGCCAATAAACTGCTCGATCTGGGTGTCGTCAAAGTCGGCAATTGCCACATTGCTAAACCGATCGAATGCGAGGCGATAGGCAGCGGTGCGGCAACTGGTAATAAAGCGATTTTTATGGAATTTTTTAACAAAATTATGAATTCGCTCAATCACCCAATCCATGTTCTTTGTAGGCACTTCATCCAGTCCATCTAGCAAAATTAGGGTGGTGATAAATATGTAGTGATGCATTATCTATCCCGATAAACATTTGTTGTAATAATGTACAAAATACCAAATAGCTCCGATGTGATTTTCTAGTTTCTTGGAGAATGATAATGTTTTACGAACCAAACGACTAATTCTTTGTCTTAATGTGTTGTTTAGCCTTTCAATATGATTAGTTTTTCCAGTTTCTTTACCTACTGGTTTATGACGTTTTTTGGGGATTACTGTGTTATAAGCTTCCCAAAAATATGTGTAAAAAACTGCGCCGATAAACAGGAGGTAAAGATTTCCACAATTTTTTTGCCGATTCCCGACTGCGAGCGCCCACATAAACTCCAACTATTTCTCTAGTTTTTGTATCTAACGCTAACCAAATCCATTGCTTATTTTCTTTATTCTCCACAAAAGACCACATTTCATCACATTCAATAGTCATTTTCCCTTTTGGCTTGTCTAAAACCTTTATCTCACGCGGAGTTTCCGCAGATTTTTTATTAACATAATCTTGGAGCAAAGTTTTTGAAACTCCAACTTGACGTGCAATTCCAGCTAAAGAAATTCTCTCAAGTAAAAGGCCATCTATTTTCTTTTTTGTTTCTGATGATATCGTTTTATTGGTAGGGTTTTCAACAAATTGCCTGCCACAGTCTTTACACTTATGTTTTTGCTTTTTGTTATGAGTACTACCGTTTTTTACTGTTCGCTCACTTTGACAGTGGGGACAAGAAGGTCGCAAGCATAAATCTGATGATGTGTTCATAAATTTAGACATTGTTTTTACCAATAACAATATAGCATTGTGACAACTAATTATACATGATTATCTCTGATATTTTTGATAAATTAAACTTATCAATGGTAATGAAAAATGTTATATTATCCCTTTGAAAAGCAAGGATTAATAGAGGGATAAAATGTTATATCACTACATATTTATCACTACCAAAATTAGTAACCGACCCTGTTCTAAGGCACTGGCAGTAAATTCTTTTGGCGAAGGAAAGCCGCAGCTTTCAAACTCGCGGGCAACTTGTGTTTCAATCTCAATGTTGCTGTCGGTAAACTGCTTCAGTTCGATGAAAACGGGAATGCATTGATGCTTCAGTTGCCCTTTTTTGCCTTTGAGTGCTTCCAGTCCCATTTTCCGCAGAAAAGTAGACTTTCCCGCCCCTGGCCCCCCCAGTACCATCAGATATTTCTTCTGGTTAGCGACGCTGATGCCTGTTTGCTTGCGGGTTTCTTTCGACTGCCTGCGCTGCTGACGTTGACGAAAAGTTCTTTCCAGCGCGTAAAGCGACTCATATCGCCAGATGTCCCATTCGTCCAAAAGCTGTACTGCAGTATAGATAGAATCTAAATCGACAGCGTGGCGCATTCCCAAAACTTTCACTTTGCCGTGAAGCGCTATATAGTTCTGGACGTACTGCTGCGAGGCTTGCACAATTGACTGCCTCGTTCTTTCATTCAGGCTGTTGTTTTTCCAGAATAAAAATTTATTTGCATTTTCTTGATAGATTTCAATTGCCATCTCCGCCAGATGTTGGACAGTTTCAGCGGAGACGTCGGGGAAAAGTCTGACTAAGGGTTGGTTGAGACTGGCATGGCTAACTCCAGGCAGTTCCAGGGCCCTGAGAATTTGACGCGCCGCACCTTCCACTACCACGATATTAGTCGTGATGCCGCCGTGAGTGGTGAGGGACAGGTCTTTCAGCCCTTGGATCTGGTCGCCAATAGCTTTAGCTAGCTGGGTTTGCTGCTGGGCGATGAGTGCTTTCCTCCAAGCTATACGGTTTGGGAACTCAGAGGGTTTTGGTTGTTGGCTGAGTTGTTGACTGAGAGTTTCTCTGTTTTCCCGTTGCGAGTCGAGAACGATGACAACTTTCAGCAATTCATCCCCTCTGGCATTCAGAAGAGCATCTTCTAGCAGCACGTCTATTTTATCGATGTGATCGATGTGTCTTTTGTCCAGTTTCATCAGCTTATACCAATACGCTGGCAGGCGAGACGCCCGCAATACGCTGGCAGGCGAGACGCCCGCCCTACGAATTCACCTGCACCAGTCCTTCTCCTTGGCGAATGGAAGATTGCTGTAAATCCTGGCAATTCGACATGAGTTCTTCTCGCAAATCCATTACGCTAATATCTGGATATTTCTCTAAAATCAGCGCTGCTACTCCCGCAACAATGGGGGTTGCCATGGAAGTTCCGTCCCAAGATTCGTATCCTCCCTGGATAACTGAAGAGTACACTGCTGCACCAGGCGCTACCAGGTGCGGCACATTGTACTGATGATTATCAACTGATAGCGTGCCGCTGCTACTGAAACCTGCCACCCGGTTTCTGCGGTTAGTTGCCCCCACAGAAACAACGCCGCGAATATTTCCGGGACTGCGGGTTTTGTCCCGTCCCTCGTTGCCCACTGCACAGATCGGAAGCACTCCAACTAGAAGTAACTTTTCAATTGCTTTCTCCATCAAGGGTCGATATCCGCGAATACCGGCAGAAATATTTACTATTGGCAAGTCTGGTTGCATAGCTGCCCACTCGATCGCCAAAATAAAGTTAGCATCACTACCATGACTGTTGGGAAGCATCGCGGCGCTTTTGACTTTAGCCTCTGGTGCCACCCCAGTTGGGCTGCCACAAATTAATCCTGCTACATGGGTGCCGTGACCATCAGTATCCAGGGAGACATTCTGAGGCTCGACTTCCCATTCCTCTACATTGAAATTATAGCCTGCTACCACCCGATCGCGCAAGGCCCTATGAGTGGAAGCGACTCCCGTATCTAACACGCCAATGGTAATACCTTTCCCCGCCCCTGTCAATTTCCGTTGACCCTTGCTATGCAGCCCGATCGCTTCCAGATGCCAGAGGTCATCTGCGGTCAAGTCCTGCTTTAAGCTAGTCGTTACTTTGCGCGGTTGAATGATTTCAATTGGTTGATTTGGCAATACTGCGGCGTTGGGCAATTCTCGTTCCAGTCGTTGGGCTTCCCCTGCTAACATTTCCACAACTACCGTACCAGTGATCTGGCTGTAATTTGGATTTTTCGAGACCAGGCGCACCCGATCGCCTGGTGCTTCAGCCACCCAGCCCTTAATTTCTTGATAAACGGGGTCTTCCTGCCACAGCCTGCTGACTTCTTCAACTTGTTGAGTGCGGCACTCCTGGGTCATTTTCCGCGACATCAGTTCCACGGAACTAACTATTGATGGTGTTTTTGGTCGTTAAATGTAGATCCTCATCTCAATTTCCTTTTAATACTGCCAGTTTCCCAGTCTCGTGAAACTGGTTCTACACCATTATTCTTTCACTATCATAAACCCAACCCTCACGATTGTCAACTTCGCTAATCATCAATTTCAGGTGCGGTGCCCTACGGCCATTCAATTATTGTGGAAAAACGCCAAAGATAGATTGTGAATCAGCATTGGGAGAGGGGGCGGAGTTCAGGATAGAAATTCCCATTCGACCAAAAAGAGCGTAGATTTGTCAGTCCAGATGCTAAGATGATTATTGGGAGCGGCGACTCGGGCCCGATCGAATCCCATGCAGAATGTCAGACTTGGGCGACGGTATGATATAATGCTAATGACGTTCCCGGCTCGCTTGACATGACGCGATCTATTATCCGATTTTTCGGGCCGTCCGCGGACCGATCGCGCATGTCAAATGAACCACGATCCTAGAAAAATCGCGTGAGGTTTAACTAATAAATGAGGGTTTTATTGCTGTACCCCCTGTTTCCGAAAACATTTTGGTCTTATGAAAAAGTCCTGGAACTGATAAATCGCCAGGTTTTGCTCCCGCCCTTGGGTTTGGTGACGGTAGCGGCTATATTACCACAAGAGTGGGAATTTAAGCTGGTCGATCGCAATGTGCGCTCGGTGACGGAGTCGGAGTGGGAATGGGCCGATCTGGTGATTCTCTCGGCCATGATCGTCCAAAAAGACGATCTGCTCTACCTGATTCGAGAAGCGAAAGGGCGGGGTAAGCCAGTAGCCGTGGGGGGGCCCTATGCCACTTCGGTCCCGGAACCGCCTCGTGAGGCGGGTGCTGATTATCTGATTCTCGATGAAGGGGAAATTACTTTACCGATGTTTGTGGAGGCGCTGCGTCGGGGCGATCGGGGCGGGACTTTCCGGGCCGAGTCCAAACCGGACGTGACTGGAACCCCGGTGCCTCGGTTTGATTTGCTAGAGATGAATGCTTATGACAGCATGTCGGTGCAGTTTTCCCGGGGTTGTCCGTTCCAATGCGAGTTTTGCGACATTATTATTCTCTACGGACGCAAACCCCGGACGAAAACTCCCCAGCAGTTGCTCGCTGAGTTGGAATATCTCCGCCAACTGGGGTGGAAGGGCGCGATTTTTATGGTGGATGACAACTTTATTGGCAATAAGCGGAATGTGAAGTTGCTGCTGAAGGAGTTGAAAGTCTGGCAAGCGCAACATCAATATCCCTTCAATTTTACTACGGAGGCGTCAGTAGACCTGGCCCAGGACCGGGAATTGATGGATTTGATGGTAGAATGTAACTTTAAGTCGGTATTCTTGGGCATAGAAACGCCAGATGAAGCCAGTCTGACTCTGACGAAAAAGTTTCAAAATACCAGAGATTCTCTGGCGGAATCGGTAGAAGAGATCGTCCGATCGGGGATGCGGGTGATGGCCGGGTTTATTATTGGCTTTGATGGGGAAACCAAAGGGGCGGGCGATCGCATTGTCCGGTTTGTGGAACAAACCGCCATTCCGGCTGCCATGTTGGGGATGCTGCAAGCGTTCCCCCATACAGCCCTCTGGGATCGGGTCGAAAAAGAGGGACGCTTGCTATCGAAAGAAAGTCTGGGTAATGCCCAGGGGGGCTTGATGAACTTTATTCCCACTCGCCCTGTAGAGGATATTGCCCGGGAATATATCGAGGCGTTTTGTGCGCTGTATGATGCTGAGAGTTACTTGGATCGGACTTATCGCCATTTCCTGATGATGGGTGCGCCGAAGTGCCATCCACCTGCCAAGTTTATCAGCCTGGTAGATTTGCGGGCCCTGATGATTATTATCTGGCGACAGGGGATTAAACGTAAAAGCCGCTGGAAATTTTGGCATCATCTATATAGCATCCTCAAGCATAACCCCGGGGTGTGGCAGCATTACCTGACAACTTGCGCCCATAACGAACATTTTCTGGAGTATCGTCAGATTGTCCGTGATGAGATCTCCGCACAGCTGGCCGAGTTTCTGGCAGCGAAAAAAGTAGTGGAAGTGGAAATGCAGGTCGAGGCGATCGCCAGTTGACACGCTGTGCTTCCCGAGGGTATAGTCGTCAAAATGTAGAAACCCGGTTTCTGGTAGTCTGTGTAACCCCTTAAGGGATTGTGATAATTGCGCTTGGATGGGGGAAGGGGCCAGGGGGGAGAGGTTCCCTTTCGTTTTCCCCCATCCATATTCTCTCGGATTTCAGAGATTCCCACCGAACATATTCTAGGGCAATTTGCTGATTACTTGCATCAGCAAAACTCCGACAGAGAGAGTAACAGTGGCTTGCAACAAACAGGACACAGTCCACTTAAATACTTGCTGTAGTGCCATGGTTTTTCCCAAATTGTAGTTCTGAGTTTTCCATCTAACTAGCTTCTACGCATTCGGCGGTCAGAAGCCAGCCGATAGCCTGATTGCTAATCGCTGACCTATCGACCCTGACTGCTTATTGCATATAGCTGAATGCTTAACTGGCTAGATACACCCCAAATTGGCTTAGTGGGTAAGCTGTAAGCTAGTCCAGCTCGTCTACCAGTCCTATTGTTTTATTCGCAGCTGATAAGCCGCGATCGGGATATAGGTGGTAGACAGGGCGCGGAAGCTCCAGCCCAGACATCCATTAAATCACCCCCACTGAATAAGTGGACATGATCCATTTCATCACTCTACAAGTTCTACAACTGGGATTCCCGGACCCAGATCACACTCAGCCGTGATCTGGGGTCACCCACACGGCAGAAAGCACGATATTCTGGGCAACTTCAGCTCATCTTAAATTTTTGTGAAATTCGATCGGGCAAAGTCTTGTCCAGTGGGGGTAGACCCCTTGATTAATCTAGAAGTATGCTTGTTCCCCCTGTTCTGGTTGTCCAGTGGGCCAGGGGTCCACCGGACGGGATGAGCTTAGATTAGCTTAACGGCCCGTAGCCCGAAATAGAGGATGAGGGCGGCAGCGAAGGCACCACCCAATAGCACAAAGTACGCGATCGCTCCATCTACTGTCATCTGTTGTTCTCCTTTAAGACTGCTCAATACTATTTTTGCATGCCCTGGGCTAAAATACAGCTCAGGGTTATTGAGGGGGTTTTAGTGATGTCTGGGATTAGAGTTGATTTACCCGATCGTTCTTACGAAATTGCGATCGCCCCTGGGGGTCTGGACAGGCTGGGTGCCAGCATGGCCAGTCTAAATCTAAACCAGAAGATATTGCTGGTGTCCAACCCGGTGGTTTTTCAGCATTATGGCCAAAGGGCGATCGCCTCTCTGAGTGGGGCCGGTTTTGAAGTGGCCAGTTGCATCCTGCCGGATGGGGAACGTTACAAAACCCTCGCAAGCATCGAAAAGGTCTACGATGCCGCCCTGGAACAGCATTTAGAACGATCTTCCACCATGGTAGCCCTGGGTGGGGGCGTGATTGGGGATATGACTGGCTTTAGCGCGGCCACCTGGCTGCGGGGAGTACAGTTCGTGCAAGTCCCCACCACCTTGCTGGCCATGGTGGATGCCTCCGTTGGTGGGAAAACAGGAGTCAATCATCCCATGGGTAAAAACTTGATTGGGGCCTTTTATCAGCCGAGACTGGTGGCGATCGACCCCGAGGTTTTACAGACCTTGCCCCCACGGGAGTTTCGCGCGGGCATGGCAGAGGTGATTAAATATGGGGTCATCTGGGATGGGGAGTTATTTTCTCAGTTGGAGAAGCAAAGTAGTCTGGAAAAACTCGAAGACCTGGACGGGGAGTTATTGCAAACAATCTTAACACGCTCTTGCCAAGCCAAGGCTGATGTGGTTAGCAAAGATGAGAGAGAAGCGGGGTTGAGGGCCATCCTTAACTACGGTCACACCATCGGCCATGCGATCGAAAGCGTCACGGAATATAAATCAGTCATTCACGGGGAAGCTGTAGCTATTGGCATGGTAGCAGCAAGTAAGCTGGCCCTGGAGTTGCAACTGTGGGACCGAGAGTGCGATCGGCGTCAGTTTGAATTAATTACTAAAGCGGGTTTACCGACGCAGTTGCCAGCGGGATTAGATATTGAGGCCATTCTGGAGACTTTGAAAACGGATAAGAAGGTGAAGGCGGGTAAGATCCGTTTTATCTTGCCAACTCAGGTGGGTGCTGTCACTATAACCGATCGGGTGTCTGCTGATTTGATTCGGCAAGTTTTGCAGGATATGCTGTAGATTATTTCCCTGTTATTGCCCGATCGCCCGCCGGGGGTTGCAAAAAACCACAGGCTTTTAGCTCAAGTGGGTTTTAACCGGTTAAAACCCACTAAAAGCATTATTACCCTCGTTCCCTGGCGGAGCCAGGGAACGAGTTATCGAGGCTCCGCCTCTAGTTTCCCTGGCTCCGCCTGGGAACGGACCGCCCCAACTCAACTGTCTTCTCGTCTCAAAAACTGCCTCAGTCCTGACAAGATGGGGGTATATTGTTGGAGGGTAAGTGTTCCCAGATATGGGTAGTCACGGGCACGATCGCTATCGTCGGATAACGTACTTCTCCCCAAACTGTGCCTACGACTACAGCAGGTCTAGTTCCTTGTTGCTCATGCCCTCTAGGAATATGGCTAGGCAGAGCAACTATGACCACATCACCAGATTCAAGCGGATCTCGTTGATTAGTGCTTACCACCGATTACCACCATCCCTACTCCAGGAATATATTCGACTGGCTTCCCTTTGGGCTGTCCGTCGGGGCCCCAATCATAAGGGTCTGGATCTAGCCAAGTTTGATTGTTACCCTTGATTTCTGTGTGAGCTATTACCAGTTTCTCAGGGGTAATGATAGCCAACTTACCCTGCCCCAGTTGTTCTAGTAATTCCGATACTGACAAATGCAATTGGGAGCAGATCGACTTTACTCCTGCCCATCCCTCGTCGCTCAGGCTGATTTGATTCATCCGATCGACTGTTATTATCATACCGACCTTAATGCAGTCATTATATTATAGCATTTCTCACCGAGCCCGTGGGATCTATAATGGTGTAGTCACGGACCTCTCAGATCTCAATACCTCAAGGTTTTGCAGGGGGCAGGGGGGAGGCAGGGGCTCACAGGGGGGATCCGGGGGTTTGGGGCCCATGAACGATCGACGGGTTTTGACCCTCCAGATAGTCAACCGACAAGATTTGCTGTCAGTTTTCAACCCTATCCCCCGGGTAGTGCGAATGGGATAGCGTGGGTTTGAACCCCCGCCGGGCCTTCGGAAAAGACTCCACACAATAATGGTAAAGGAGGAAAACCGGTTGCTAACCGGCACTACAGCCATTTTAAGCGTTTCTCCAATAGATGTGGTATGTTAGATTGCAGACAGCATCAGGTCGATCGCGATAAATCCCAGAGCGGGCGGGTACTGCTATCCTCGATCGAGAGACAGCTAAATTTTGAGTATCATGACATTGGAGGACTTTACCTCGGCCAAGGCGGTGCTTACTCCGGCCAAAGCGGCGCTTACTCCGGCCAAAGCGGCGCTCACGTCCGCTAAGGAGTAACCTTTTGCCGCCACCGAATGACTTTCGTACTCGGTGGAATGAGGAAGTCACTCCAGGAAATAAATAGTTACTTCTAGAAATGACTATGTTTTCCCGGGAGTAAGGAAGTTATTCCCGGGAATGAGGAAGTTATTCCCGGGAATGAGGAAGTTATTCCCGGATAAAATATTTCTATTAACGCCATTTAGGGAGAAAGCCCCGAGTCGGCTTCAATGTCTAAAGGGTGCAGTACTCGTACCGCTGGGAAAAATCACCTAGTTCTGACCACTCGCCGGGAGACTGGGAAGGCGGGTTGTCGGAAAAGACTCCATACAATATAATGGCGAAGAACAGAACCGGTTACTAACCTGCACTACAGCCATGCGTTGTCTCAACTGCCACCTAGATAATATCCCGGACAACACCGAATACTGCACGAGATGCGGCGTGCATTTGCCGACCCTGCTGCGAGACGTACTCTCCCCTGGCACCCGCTTGGACAAGGATACTTATGAGATCGAGTATGCTTTAGGTCGGGGTGGGTTTGGCATCACCTACCGCGCCCGTCACATTATCTTAGAACAACCAGTTGCCATCAAGGAATATTACCCCCAAGAACTTGTCCATCGCGACATTTCTACGGGGAACCTTACCGTCCCCCAAAACCAAGCTGATATATTCCAAGGTTGGTTAGACCGGTTCTTGCGGGAAGGGCGGATGTTGGCCCGACTCAACCATCCTAGTTTGGTACGGGTGCAAGATTTATTCACGGAACGGGGCACTGCTTATCTGGTGATGGAATTAATAGCCGGGGAGACCCTGCGGCAAGTCTTAGACGCCCAACCTGGCAAGCTTTTGCCCCCGACAAGAGTAACGGAAATTATAGAACCCCTGGTGGGTGCTTTGGAAGTTGCTCACCAAGCGGGAGTCTATCATTTAGACCTGAAGCCGGACAATATCTTGCTGACTCAGGCAGGACGGGTGGTTTTGATAGACTTCGGGGCGGCGAAGCAAGAGACGGGTATGACTGGCACTCAGAGTACGCGGGCGTTTACGGAGGCCTATGCGCCACCGGAAACGATCGCCAGAAAGTCGGTGGGGGCGGAAAGCGATATTTTTGAACTGGGGATGATGCTGCATGAAATGATTGCCGGGACGCTGCCGGAACCGGCATTGAGTCGGATGATGGGGACAAACTGGGAACCTTCTTTGGCAGAACCCTGGCAGAGTTTGGTGGAAAAAGCCTTGCCTTTGGAGAACGAAGAACGCCCTAGCAGCGTGGGGCAATGGTGGAGTGATGCGGTGTCTGGGAAGTCTGGACCTTCGCCTGCGCCAACAATACCTTCGCCACCGCCGAGAGTGTCCTCCCCTGGGGATGTAAGAACATTGCGAGGCTATTTTGTCTTGCCAGAAATGAAAGCACAGGGGATGGTGCGGCGACTGGGGCGCAGAAAGATCGTGGATGTGATTCCTCTAAATGATGAGTTAGTAGTAGTCTGTGCTAGGGGTGGCGCGGCATTGTTCGATCTCAGTACTGACGAGACGCTGTGGGAGATAGACTGTCCTGCAACCTGCGGCGCTGTCAGTGCTGATGGTAAGCTGCTAGCTTTGGGAAGCAACCCAGATATCTACTTGTGAGATTTAACTACAGGGAAGTTTCTGCGACAATTTCAGGGACATGAAGGCTCTGTGACATGTGTAGCCTTTAGTCCCGATGGCAGGACTGTTGCCTCTGGGAGTTGGGATACCGTGCGGTTGTGGGATGTGGCGAGTGGCAGAGAACTGCGACAACTTCAGGGACATACATCCGATGTGTACAGTGTAGCCTTCAGTCCCGATGGCAGGACAGTTGCCTCTGGGGGTGCCAATTCTATCACGCTTGGGAGGAGTAAGGAGAACTATACCCTGCGGGTGTTCTGGGATGTGGCGAGTGGCAGTTTACTTCGACTACTTCAGGGAAATCCAGAATATGTGAACCGTGTAGTATTCAGTCCCGATGGCAGGACAGTCTCTGGGGGTTGGGATCAAACCGTGCGGTTGTGGGATGTGGCGAGTGGCAGAGAACTGCGACAATTTCAGAAACATACATCGTATCTGAACTGTGTAGCCTTCAGTCCCGATGGCTGGACAGTTGCCTATGGGAGTTGGGATAGTACCCTGGAGTTCTGGGATCATCGTAGGGCGGGTGACAGAAAACTGCTACTACCTCAGGGACATACATACCCTGTGGTCAGTGTAGAATTCAGTCCCGATGGCAGGACAGTTGCCTCTGGGCGTAAGTATGGAACCCTGCGGTTCTGGGATGTGGTGAGTGGCAGAGAACTGCCACAACTTCAGGGACATACATCCTATGTGAACAGTGTAGAATTCAGTCCCGATGGCAGGACTGTTGCCTCTGGGAGTAGGGATAAAATCCTGCGGTTGTGGGATGATCTGGTGGGTAGCAGAGAACTGGGAGAATTTGAGAAATCTTTTGTATACTTTATAAACGGTGTAGCTTTCAGTCCCGATGGCAGGACAGTTGCGTCTTGCAGGAGTCGCGATACCGTGCGGTTGTGGGATGTGGCGAGTGGCAGTGAACTGCGAGAATTTCAGGGACATACATCCTCTGTGGAAAGTGTAGAATTCAGTCCCGATGGCAAGACTGTTGTCTCTAGGAGTTCGGATAAAACCCTGCGGTTCTGGGATGTGGCGAGTGGCAGAGAACTGCGACAACTTCAGGGACATACAGACTCTGTGTACAGTGTAGCATTCAGTCCCGATGGCAAGACTGTTGCCTCCTCTAGGAGTAAAGATAATACCGTGCATTTGTGGGATGTGGCGAGTGGCAGAGAACTGCGACAATTTCAGGGACATACAGACACTGTGAGAAGTGTAGCATTCAGTCCCGATGGCAGGACGATCGCCTCTTGTGGGTGGAGTTTGTGGGATAAAACCGTGCGGTTGTGGGATGTGGCGAGTGGCAGAGAACTGCGACAACTTCAGGGACATACATACGGTGTGAACTGTGTAGCCTTCAGTCCCGATGGCAGGACAGTTGTCTCTGGGAGTGCGTATCATACCGTGCGGTTGTGGGATGTGGCGAGTGGCAGTTTACTGCGAGAACTTAAGGGAAATACAGACTATATAGACAGTGTGTACAGTGTAGCCTTCAGTCCCGATGGCAAGACTGTTGTCTCTAGGAGTCAGGTTCTTCAGTATCCTATCGTGCGGTTGTGGGATGTGGCGAGTGGCAGAGAACGACAACTTCAGGGACATCCAGAATATGTGTGCAGTGTAGCATTCAGTCCCAATGGCAAAACAGTTGCCTTTGGGAGTGAGGAGAAAACCGTGCGGTTGTGGGATGTGGCGAGTGGCAGAGAACTGCGAGAACTGAAGGGACATACATACCGTGTGTCCTGTGTAGCATTCAGTCCCGATGGTAAATTTCTGTTATCTGTGAGTGATGTAATACGGTTGTGGGAACTATAGTAATTATGAAGGCGGTAGAATAGCAACTCACATGTCAGGGCCACGGTCAGAAACAGTCCTGCACTCCCACAGCACAGTCAAGCTGAAGTTTACCATCAACCCGGTGTACTCAAAAGGATTTGTAATGGGTTGTACTGCACGACGGGGCGGGCGCCAGCGCTCCGCTGCGACGAAATTCCTTTTGCCAATACCCAGATCCTCGGCAAAGTAATTGGTAATTGGTTTACAATTATCACGTTACAGCAAGAAGCAGCATAACCAATCAGTTTATCTTACAACTCAGAACCCAACCCAACTCAGCCCGAGGAGCCAACTTCCGCTATCAGATGGTCCCATCTTACTCAATACGAGCTTAAGTACCTCAAAGAGGCAATGAGATCCTACGATCGGATTATCCTAGTAACAGACGATATCCCTAGAATTCCCCGTCGCTATCAATTGAGTGTTTCCGAAGTTGAACGCGCCAAAGACTATGCTTTTGGCAGTGGCGTGGTCGCTTATCAATTTAGTCCCGATATTCGCATGGCAGAGGCATGGAATAGAATGGCATCAGGACAGGGTAATGACCTAGACGAAGTTTTGTTAAGGCATGAAGTTTTTGAATCCGATCTGGTAGTGACTCAGGGAATGAGTCAACCTGATGCACACAACTTGGCTCAAGCGAGATATCCTTGGTCTATACTTATCACCCGCCAGAATTATGAATAAATCATCAGCACAAAAATTCCTGCAAGGGTTAGACATTTGCAAATCTCTGGTTGACTACAAGTATCAACCCACTAATCTTACCTTTCAGGCGATCGAGCTTTTTTGCGAACTGTCTCCTACAGAGTTACAGCGTTTTACCGAAGAATATGCGGCTGCCGTTGGTGCAGCATATAATGCGGTTTATGAATACGCAACCACTGCGGACAATTGGAGAGTAGATTGCCAACTGGGTTTCGGTGTCAAAGACCATTGTAGCATATTGAGCTTTTTCTTGAATGGCGAAGGTCGGCAATTTGAGTCCTTTACAGGTAACTTTACCACCCCAGAAGTTATTTGCGAACTGCTTCAGGATTGGAAAGGTCTAGACCTAACTGAATTGCTGGCCTAGAGGGCGATACCGTCAAGTGCAACCTAGAGAAACGGAACGTTTGGAGGTGCTGGTGGCGGGTTGATTCTTTCCACCTCAACTCGCACCCTCGCCCTTCCTTCGCCCAGTAGTTACAGGCGATCGGCGAACAGATACCGAGGGCAATAGCCTACAGGATAGCAGTCTGCTGTCAGGAGTAACAAGGCTTGAGAGTCATGATGATTTTGCAAATTAGGAGCTAAACGCAATGTTTCCGTTGGATACAAAGATGCGATCCGCGAGGCGGTGGAGTCGGGTAAGGAACGGATGTCCCTAGCAAAGAAATGGATGTGATACAATCCCTTTTCATCAGGTTCGGGACAGGGGAAAACTTCAAAGTGGTCCGTGGCTCGTTTGCCGCCGCTACGAGATAGTAAGGCAATGGGGTCATCTAAGTTTTCTGGCAGGTTCAACCATTGCATAAAATCGGAGTAGTCTGGTCGCGATCGGGGCATAATCCGATGAGACAATAATGGTAACAGTTCTATCGATTCATAAAGCTTGTGGAAGTCTGGGAATGACCACAAACCCGGAAAATTATATTGTGCTCGTGCTGCGATCGGGCCTTGAAGGTAAACAAAATAGTAGCAACTGCCATCAAAGGTTAAGCGACCAACGGGAAACCAAGGGTGACTGCTAAAATCGTGCCAAGCTAGAAAGAGTGTTTGCAAAGTTTATCCTCCCGCAGTTCCAGCAAACGATGTATTGCTCGGATATGTTGGACAAATTCAATAACTTAACTGACAATCAAAGAAAGCTTTATCACTTCGTAATGGGTAAGTATCGTATCTAAAACCTGTTTGTTTTGCTTGGGATATAACGTCGAGCGTCTTAGGCAAAGTCAAGTTCTGAGCAATTACCAAGGCGTAAAACGGATTACTTTTCCCTATTTTGGGCCGGCATATCTTTGTTTCTGCGTAACGACCTCCCGGAGCGAACAAAGAAGCATTACCGCTTTTAACTCTTTCTAGCTCATTTTCAAGATCCCCTCGAATTGGAGAAGCACCGGCTACTACAAAGTAAAGAGAATCTGAAGTTGAAGGTTGAAGGGCTTCGGCAAGTTTCCGATCTTGTTTTCTAACTCGTTCTGCAGCCCGAACAAACTGGATCTCTACTTCCCCTTCAATTTTCAATTGCTGTTGTTCTGCTATTCTAGCAGAAGATGAAACTCTCTTGGCAATTTCATCTGTTTGAAGTCGAGCATTTATAATTTGTTGGACTGCTTTATCGATAATTCCCTCCCTGACTTCATCCGAATTAAGAAAGCTTTCCTTTATTTCATCTGAGGAATTAATCGCCTTGACAATTTCCTCCTTGATTTCATCCGAATTAAACAATTTCTCAATCCCGAAAAAAATGAATGCAGTAAATAACCCAGACAAGACAGTTACGATTGCCATAGCTAAAGCTAATATATTCTTCTGAGATTTCTCGGTAACGCGGTAAACGAATAATTCCTCTAGAGTGTCTAACTCCTTGATTTGTTTTCTCAGCCTGGAATTCTCCTCTTTGAGAATTCTCAGTTCTTCTTGGGCAGAGTCTGAATTCTGAAGTCCTGACTTCTGCCGATCTGGATTGCTTGGTGGTTCTGGTTGATTATTAATCATCTTTATGGTATAATTTACTAGCGCTTAAGCAATTGCACCATTCCGTTTGATTATGTACTATATTAGCAAGTTCAAGTTCTGAATGAACATGACCAAAAATAGGCGGGCAAAATGCCCACCCGGAGACAATTAAGCACCAGAAACTCTGCCTACATGCCCATAATCTCGTAACCAGCATCCACATACAGCACCTGACCGGTAATACCGCTGGCCAAGTCGCTACACAAGAAAGCAGCCGCATTCCCCACCTCTGTCTGAGTCACGGTCCGTCTCAGGGGTGCCACCTGTTCGACATGATGAATCATATCCAGGATCCCCCCCACAGCAGAGGAGGCCAAGGTCCGAATGGGACCAGAGGAAATGGCATTGACTCGGATATTTTGCGGTCCCACTTCCGCTGCTAGGTAACGGACGCTCATTTCTAAGCCAGCTTTGGCAATTCCCATCACGTTATAATTGGGAATCACTCTTACTCCCCCTAAGTAGGTGAGGGTGACAATACTACCCCCATCCGTCATCAAGGGTTTCGCTGCTGCCGTCATCTGGGTTAGAGAGTAGGTACTGATTTCTATTGCCCTCATAAAACCGGCCCGCGTGGTATCGCTGAAATCTCCAGTCAGTTCCTCTTTCCCCGCAAAGGCCAGACAGTGAATGAGAATGTCCAGGCGTCCCCACTTGTCCCCTATCGCCTGAAAAGCTGCCTGGACTTGGGCGTCATTTTGGACATCGCAGGGCAAAAACAAGCTGGGAGAAAGGGACGCAGTCAGTTCTGCGACTTTTTTCTCATACCGTCCCTTATCATCCGGCAAGAAGGTGACCCCCAGGTTAGCACCGGCTTTATGCAACTGTAGGGCAATGCCCCAGGCGATCGAGCGATTGTTAGCGATCCCCGTTATCAGGGCGTTTTTTCCAGTCAAATCAAGCATAATCTCTAGATTTTAGGTAAAATTGGGTATTGGTGGTTTGGAAAATCGCGGACCCGTCTACCAACTTAGGGTATTATGGTCTACTGGTCAATGTCGGCGATGCGCCGCACATCGAAGGGGCCCAGCAGACAACCGGTTGCTACCCAAGGTAATATTCCCTCTACAGGCGAGGCAAAAATTCTGTAACAACAAGCGCTTTCAACCAGAAAGATAAGATATAATTAATCTTACCTATTAGGTGTTTTACGATCAACTTCTGACAATATTCATAAGTTGTCCGAGTTTGTTGATTGGCAGGCACCGGGCACCGATTAAGACGAAGAAGATGGTAGTAACTGACACCAAACCTCTAGCAGATGCATTCCGTCAAATGAGTGGCAGCTCATATCCGCCGGTTACAGAAAAGTTTGAACGGGGCAAAACGATTTTTTTTCCCGGAGATCCAGCGGAACGGGTTTATCTTTTGCAAAGTGGTGCGGTAAAGCTATCCCGGGTGTACGAGGCGGGAGACGAAATAACTGTGGCGCTGCTGCGGGAAAATAGCGTATTTGGCGTCCTGTCCCTGATTACGGGGAATAAATCAGACAGATTTTACCACGCATTGGCTTTTACTTCCGTAGAGTTAATGTCCCTGCCCATGGAACAGGTGCAGAAAGCACTCAAGGAAAATCCAGAACTGTCGATGATTATGCTGCAAGGGCTGTCTTCGCGCATTTTGCAAACGGAGATGATGATCGAAACTCTGGCACACCGGGATATGGAATCGCGACTGGTCAGCTTTCTGTTGATCCTGTGTCGGGATTTTGGAGTTTCTAGCCCAGATGGGATGGATGGGATTACGATAGATCTAAAGCTATCTCATCAGGCGATCGCAGAGGCGATCGGTTCTACGCGCGTCACGATAACTCGCGTGCTGGGGGATTTGCGATCGGACCAGCTGATCTCGATCCACAAGAAAAAAATTACGGTCCATGACCCTGTGGCCCTCAGCCAGCGATTCGCATAAGCAAAATAGAAAGTACATGCGATTGCGCTGCCCATGACCATCGGTATCATCCTGATTGTCTCGATTTTGCTCTTAGGCGGTGTCCTGGCGACACTGGGCGATCGCATTGGCACGAAAGTGGGCAAGGCGCGGTTGTCTCTGTTCAAGCTGCGTCCCCAGAAAACCGCAACTCTGGTGACGATCGCCACGGGAGTGATGATCGCAGGCACCACCCTGGGCATCTTATTTGCCACTAGCGAACCCTTACGGCGAGGCATATTTGCATACGATCGAACGCTAAAAAAACTCAGAGCCGCCCACCGGGAATTAAAAGAAACTAGAGTCCAAAAGATTCATGTAGAGACCCAGTTAGCCCAAGCGAGAGATCGGCACGCAGCGGTCCAACAACATTTAGATGAAATTAATCAGTCTTTGCAGGCAGCACTGGCACAACAAGGGGTTACGGAAGCGAAACTGGCGCAAGCTCATGCTCAACTGTCAAGGGTTTCTGGGCAAATGGAAACCCTAGGGGCTGAAATCACTCAACTGCAAAGGGAACGTCAAGAATTGATCGGACAGCGGGATGAGGTGAAACGGCAAATTGCTAGACTCAATCAAGCTATTGCCCAGCGGGACAGGGAAATTACTCAGCTAGACAAGCATATTGCCGATCGCGACCAGATCATTGGCCAGCGGGACCAGATGATTGCCGAGCGGGACGATATCATTGCTCAGCGGGAACTGCGCCTGAAAGGATTAGAAACCGAGCAGTCCTTTCTGGAACGGCAAGTTAACATGCTGCAACAATATTATCAGGAATATCAAGAGTTGCGTCTTGGCAATGTCGCCCTGCGACTGGGTCAAATTCTTGCTGATGGGGTCGTGCGCATCCTCTCACCTACGGCAGCTAAAGACGCCGTAGACCACCTGTTGCGCCAAGCTAACAAAGCTGCTATCTCTCAGGTAACTTACCCCCATGGCAATGCCGCTGTTGACGAACAGGTGATTCAAATTACTCAAGCCGAAGTTGAGCAATTGACTAATAGAATTAGTAATGGAAAAGACTATGTGGTGCGCATTCTTTCAGCGGGTAACTACGTGTATGGAGAAAATGCCGTGCGCGTCTTTGCCGATGTAGCACTTAATAAAATCGTATTTCTGACTAACGAAGTGGTGGCTTCCGGTTCTGTTGATGCTTCGAGAATGAGTGAAGATGAAATCCTGCAACGCCTAGATTTGCTGATGGCATCTTCAAAATTCCGCGCCCGCCGTGCTGGGATTCTAGGTACTACCATCCAAATTGCCGATGGCAGCCCTAAAACTCTGGTACAGTTTATTGAACACCTCATGATTACCAAAGAACCACTGGAAATTCAAGCTGTGGCAGCAGAAGTGACCTATACCGCTGGACCCCTGAAAATAGAACTTGTCGCTATTAGAGATGACGAAGTCCTGTTTCGTACTTAAACTAACTCAGAAACCTGGTTTATAGATATCTCGAATAATTTCTACCCGCTATATGCTCAATAATTATAGCAGTTCTCATATTAGTGTGATATGCTGTCGGAGATTGCTGAGGGGGGGGATAACTCATAAATCAAAAGTTCCTCGCTAATCTACCCCCCCCTCGCAATGACAAGTAGGCGATTTTTTTGTACTACAGAAATGCTATATCCTCCAACTTCCCCGATGTACAATCGCACTACCCCAAGCTGCGCGAAAAATCGCACATCGGCCCCCCATCAATCAGTGATTTTGGGTTTCGATCCAGGACGAGATAAGTGCGGGATCGCTGTCATGGCAGACGACGCCCAAGTCTATTATCATCAAGTTGTCCCCGCTGCTGAGGCGATCGCCACTATAGATCGCCTGCTTCATCAATATCCCGTCTCTTTGCTAGTAATGGGCGATCGCACTACTGCTAAAGCTTGGCAACAGCAGATTAACCGCAATTTATCCCAACCACCCCCGATCGTTACTGTCGATGAACACTACAGTACTCTGGAGGCACGCGATCGCTACTGGCAAATTTACCCTCCCAAAGGACTAACTCGCTTAATTCCCCAAGGCATGCGGCAACCACCCCGTCCCGTCGATGATATTGTTGCTATTATTTTAATTGAACGGTACATTGCTAATCGTTAGTTGTTAGTTGTTAGTTGTTCATCGATCATTCTCCATTCTCAAATTTGAGCGCGGATAGTGAAAGAATAATCTCCTCCAGGTTCAAGCTGATAATCCTGCTGTTCTAAAAACCGAGATAAAGGTTCTTGAATTAAAGCACGTCCCAAAGAAGGCTTAACATACAATTCTCCCCTGCTAAAATGCCACTGAAACTCCCACTGATAGAACTCAGCTATCACTTCTCCTTCCATTTTTCCTTGCATCCAGGATTGTGATAAGACCCGGACATAAGCGGTGGTTTCCGGTAAACGTCGAGAACTCATTTAATCTTCTCTGTGTTGCACATTGCAGTATTTCCTGGTGCTGCATCTCCTGGCCGCGCTAATCGTACATGCATAGGAGATGCAGCGCGCTAATCGCACAAAAGAGGAGATACCGCGCGACCATTGTAGAGACTCATCGCCTTTTCCACTCCCTGTCTGAGACTTAATTCCACCGCATCGACTGCTAACTGGATTACCTCTGACATTAGCTGAGTTTCCGATGGAGAAAACTTCCCTAACACGTGAGAAATGGTATTATTGTCACTGGTGGTGCTATCGGAAGGACTGCCGATGCCAATCCGCAGGCGGGGAAAATTTTGGCCTCCTAAATGGGCGATCGCGCTTTTCATGCCATTATGGGAGCCAGCGGAACCTGACAGGCGCAGGCGCATCCTCCCTAAGGGCAGATCCATATCATCATATATTACTAGGACCGATTGCGGTGGCAGCTTATACCAATCTATCGTCGCTCTGATGGCCTGTCCCGATCGATTCATATAAGTCTGGGGCTTCAGCAAGCGGATTTTGCCCCCTGGGGCCAGAGTGGTTTCCCCGTACATCCCCTGAAATCGCTTATTTTCCGATAGGGAAATCTGCCAGATCCGCGCCAAGGCATCGACAACATCAAAACCGACGTTGTGACGAGTGCGATCGTACTTAGATCCAGGATTCCCCAAACCGACGATCAGCTGGGGAATCACTAAGGTTTTATCACCGGTATCTTCTGCCATTTATCCTGGTTCGGAAGCCTTATCTGAGGCCGATGCTACCACTTCTTTGGGCTGGGACTCCGATGATTCGGGCCTTGCAGCTTGCTCGATTTGGGCTGCTTCCCGCTTAAACTCGGTCTCGAACTCCTTGGACGCCTCCTGGAAGCCTCTGATCGCTTTTCCCATACTGCGACCGATTTCGGGCAACTTTTTCGGACCAAATATCAACAGCGCCACCACCATTATTACCACTATTTCCGGCAGACCCATGCCAAAAATGTTCATCTCTACCTCCTCCTGAGACTGCAATGCTTTCAGGATAACCCGGGCGATCCGATCTCCCTGACAAAAAGTTATCTCGTTCTCAGACAGAGATCTGGGAACGAGAGTCGAACTCTTTAGTACCGACAACTAGCCGCTTATTTGCCCAAGCTGGACCAATCCACTGGCAGTCCATCAAGGATCAGTGAGGAATTGTAGATTTGCAGGATAATCAGCAAAAACACGAAAAACAGCAGCATAAACACGGCCATCAGGGGGGTGGTGCCCCAACCGGGAGTCACCTTGCCGTACTCGGAGTTCAGCGTTTTGAGGATATCTCCTAATCTGGTTTGTTGTGCCATTGGTCTCAATCGTCCCTCTCAAATGAGATTGGTGTAACTTTTTGTAATATTATAGATGATAGTCCTTAAATTTTTATTGAGCGCATGGAAACAGCAACTGTTGTGACTATTTCGATCGCCGTCGTTCTGATCTGCATCACCGCCTTCTCAATCTACACCGCTTTCGGGCCCCCGTCCAAGCAATTGGACGACCCCTTCGAGGACCACCCCGACTAACAGTGTTGACTGGTGACTGGTAAGGCAAAAGTCTTGTCCCATCCTGGTTGGGGTTTTCTGCTGAGTCTGACCCCTTATCTTGCCTCATAACCTTGCCGTACTGTTCCTGCTGACTGCCAGCTGCCAGCATGTGGATAAAGCGCATAAGTAAATTCACGAGATCCGCGATCTGCTTCTGGGTCTGGCCAGGTTCCACCCTGTAGCAATGTCAAGCGCAAGCAGTCCCGAAGAGCATCATAGCCATATTTGCAGTCATTTAACAAGCTTACCTCATAAACATCATCACCCTGCTGCAGCCCACCTGAGAGCGGGTACTTCCCATTTGGTCTCGTTCGCGTAGCGTGCGCGCAGCGCATTCTTGGGCGGTCGCCATCAAGTCGGAGGTGCGAAACGTTCGAGCGTAAGCGAATAGTGTGGCTCCATTAGCCAACATAGCTTGTGACAGCTCAAAATTGTCTCATTAGCCAGGGAACTATGGAATCTTTGTGGGTCCAAACCCCACCCTCCGGATACGGGAGGTACACCGGTCCCAACTGCTGCGGAGTGACATCACCGGCGGTGGAGAGCAGGGACTTAAATGTAGGAGGCTGGTAGCCTAAACCGGTGTCTCCGCTAGGAAAGCAGCTCATGGTCAACGATAAGTAGTCAGACAAAATTAATTACATATTTTTCTCCAAAATTTTTTATGATTGTTTCAACGGAATCAACTAAGTTTTTCCAGCAAGAATAAGCATCGATTTCAATCCATTCGTATTTAATAAACCGCCACAAGATTTCAATCAAATTCAAATGAGGTGAATAAGTGGGGAGATGGAATATAGTAATATTGCGTTCTTTCCATTCTTCAATCTTATCTTGAATAGCATCACTAGTATGGACAGATGCTTGGTCTACTACAATTACTGTTTGCTTTTCCATTCTCGTGGGAAAAAATGCATCGATACAAGCTATGACTACATCTGAATTAATATTTTGAGTAGATACATACGCTTCTAAATGATTGTGGCGATTCATTATTCCTAATACATTTAATCTGCGGCTACTCCGACTAGGTACTTCTATATATTCCCCAATATTTTGCCATCCATAAGGGACACAAGGGATTAAATAAAACCCACTTTCATCTAAATAATACAAATTAATTTCCCCCAAATTGTCTAACAGTTTCAGTTGTTCAAGTTGTGCTTTTTTTTCCTCATACTCTTGAGCTGGGGGGCTGACAGCTACCCCTTTACGCATCCGATGCCAACTCATATTCATTGTTTTCAATATTCTCTGAACAGTTTTAACACTTGTTTCAATTCCCCATTCTTCTTTGATTTTAGCCACCACTTTTTTTAATTGCCTCGGTTCTTCTTCAGTCCAGGCTTTAATTTTTTCTTTTTGTTCGAGACTAAAGGTTTGCTTACGACCTCTTCCAGACTTATTATATAGTCCGACCATTCCCTCGGAATCCCAATTTTTAATCCAATTGTAGATAGTTCTATAACTAACATCAAAGATTTCCATAAGTTCTTTAACTTTTTTATGTTCTCGATCTCGCAAAAGTAAACAATGTGCTCTTTGACGAACTTGATGATGGCGACTTTGATGATAAATTCGTAAGAGCAATTTTGCAGAAAGCTCATTTATTTCGCGCATTAAAATCCTTCTTAATTTCTCCTAATTTATCGTCATATTATGTCAAATATATCTGGCCGGGGATGAGCATGAAAACCGACTCCCCGTTAGTTTGACAAAAATCTGCTACATGTACGAGTAGCTATATCTAGTATAACAAGTTTTCTCGATTTTGTGCAATTAATTTTGTCCAACTACTTAAGTGAATCTGTATAAGCCTCGTGAAGGTGAACCAGCGAAATAAGGCTGTCACGCTGGAGCCAAAAGGCGATGGAGGATGTGGATAGTCTTCTCTGATGGCTATCCCGTATCACAAAAATTCTCCCGGGGTAATGCAGGGGCCTAAAAGCATCATATGGATTCCACGGAACGTTATAACCCCTGTTGTGCAATCCATGGACCGGGAAAAACGTTTTATACGGATAACCGACCAGGGGATAAGTTAGATGATAAGCGAAAGCCAACAGGGGAGGGATGCTCTAAAAAGCCAATGCCCAGGGTAATGCTTGGGATATGCAGACATAGGGCAGTGATAATAGGAAACGACCGGAACAAGTAATCCTGATTATTACGGAGACCCGCGAAAGTGAGGTTATAATTTCTGGTAAAACGGCCTAGTAAATAGTGATACTAAAGGTTTGCCGGCTGCTCCACTCACAACCAGAATAGGGATGAACGAACGGGTCGTAAGGCTAAACTGGGGTAACCCTGACACAAGCTGCTCATGATAAGAGCCTATTACCTAGGAGCCTCCTGCGGTGAAAATCGCAAGTCCGGTTTTGAAAGGGAGGGTTGGGAAGCGATTCCTAGCTCGACCCCGACCTTGCACTCACTGCTGCACGCTCTTCAGTTTAATGCAGACCAGTTACAAGCCTACTCTGGCTTGATGAAACGGCATTCCGGCTATAAGCAGCTCGTAGATCCGCAACTGAAAGCTTTTGAAACCTACGAAGTATTGACCGTTATCCAGTCAGAATAGGGTGGGCAGTGCCCACGGACTGGCTGCACGCCAGTCCGGAGCAACAGACAACAGACAACAGACAACTAACATCTATTAGGGGCGATCGCCCGCACTGGGTAGAGTGGCCAAGGCGATGCGGGAACCGCCCTCTTGCCGCAGGATATCCAAAACCTGCACTACATCAGAGTAAATCGCCGTTTTCGACGCATACAAGATAATCAATCCCCGAGAATACTGGGCCCGATAGCGACGCAATTTCTGGCGCAACTCATCGGGTGTCAGGACGAGGTCTTGTTCCACAAAGGTTTGACCCGCCGCATTAATGGTGACAATCAACATCTCTTGCATCTGAGAAGTTCCCGTGCTAGCCTTGGGAATATCCACAGTAATTGCCTGTTGACGAGTCAAGCCCACAGCGGCTAAGATGAAAAATGTCAAAATGCAAAAGATGACATCTATCAGGGGAATAATCTCAATGCGGACATCTTCACCTGGTAAATCTCGATTAATCTTCATTAGTTTCCCTCTCCATGGCGGACCAATGCTGGCGGTAAATCAATTCTAATTCGCTTCCCGCCCGGCGAAATAGCTTCACCTGAGTAAACAGCAAGCCGCCAAACAGCCGATAGAAAGCTAGGGCGACGATCGCCACTACGAGGCCAGCGGCAGTGCTAATTAAGGCTTCGCCAATGCCCAGGGTAACGCCAGCAGTGGAAGCGGTTCCCAAGTCACCAATTCTAATCTCCCCCAGGGAGTTAATCAAGCCTAACACTGTACCCAACAATCCTAACAGGGGAGACAGGGCAATTACGGCTTCTAAGGATTTTTCGCCCCGCCGCATGGATGCTAATTCATCATCTGCTGCTGCTTCCAGTGCGAGTTTAAATACTTCTGGTTCGGGATTTTCTAACCGCAAGGGGATATAGAGAAACCGGCCGATAGGCTGATTGCTGGCCTGTCTGGCAATCTCCGGGGCAAAGTCCCATTGTTGACGGGCAGCACGCAAAATTTGTTCGATAATCAGTTTTTCCTTGGTTAAGACAGTCGCCCAGAACCACAGCCGCTCAATTATTGTACTCAGGGCCAGGATCGATAGGAACAGCAATGGTCCCATGGTCAACCCGCCCTTTTCAAACAGTTCTGTAATTATGATGATTTGTTGTTGCATCTAGATTCCTCTGGTCACCCGGCTGGGTTGCTTCTCTTTAATATTCTATAATTTTATTAGTCGGGTTTCCGTAAATTTGGTAGGATATCCCCACTGGTCGATATTCCTTGAGTTGATCACAATTAAGGTAATTGGAGGACTAAACATGCAAAACCCGATCGAATCAATATACAACTGGTATCGCAACACCCTGCGCCATCCTAAGTACCGCTGGTGGCTGATCCTGGGCACTCTCGCTTATATTTTCTCTCCCTTTGACATTTCCCCGGATTTGTTCCCTATTTTCGGTCAAATTGACGATGTGGCGATCGCAGTGTTGCTGGCCTCGGAAGTTTCTCAGATGCTAGTAGATTACATTCAATCTCGTCAGGCGAACCGGAACAGTCCCGCTGCTGAAGAACCAGAGACCGCCGGTACTACGGTAGATGTGGATGCGGTGTCTGTAGATTAGCTACCACGCCCCGCCGAACCCTAAAGGGTCCGGCTACAGGAACAAAGCCCACGCTTCAGGCCCCTTCCTCGCGCAGGGGCTAGATTACAAAACACCAGATGTACCGAACAACTGATAATATTATAATCCTCTCTTGATGGAGATAAGATAACATCTAGAGAGGAGATTTTTTTGGCCGGGCGATCGGGCAAAGAAGATCTCAACCCCAGGGAATTGTAGTAAAATGAAGGCGGATTTTGCGAAGAGAAGGGAGGATAATAATTAATTATGAAAATTAAGTATAAATCCTTGATGGCGGTGCTGGCAGCAGCACTGCTGGCAGTGGGAAGCAGCAGCTACGCTAGAACCGGGACTGATTATACTCCGGAAGTGAAGTCAGACTCGGAGTTGCAGTTCCGCTGTCTGAAGGGATACGATTACAAGCTGGACAAGCGCGTACCCAGTACCTATGCTTGGACCAAACGGGGCAAACTTGCGGTGGTGCGCTGGGTAACAGATCATTTTGAACGGGCGGGATACGATCCTTGGAGGCGATGCTACGAAGTTTCGGTTTCAGAAAGCTTACAAGAATGGTAGCCTTGAGTACCTGACTAATGGCACCATCAACGGCCAAAAGGTAATCTGTACGGCCCGTTCCGCTGCTGGGGGCTGCGAGGATTTGTCGATCGCCCTGCGACCTGGAGATAATGAGTTGGAAATTTTGGCTTCTCTGGAAAGGGTGCTTCTCGGTCGGTTTATCACGAGTCTGACGATCCTGAAGATATCCCCCAAATATACGTCGAGGTGGATATGGAGGAGTTTATCCGCACGGCACCCTTTGAGTAGGCACTAACCGGCCCATTGCGGCGGAATTGAGAAACCCGGTATGAGCAAAAAACTGGGTTTCACCGATTACCGGTGCATATTGCGGCTTCCAAAGGTCGCCAGTGTCAATGCGATCGAGTCACCAGGCCCGAACGGGTGTGGTCATGCATTTGTCGATCGATCGGGTAGAGAAGAAATCGGGTTTCTGGCCCCACAACCCCTCTACCAACAGGCGCAAGACCACACCAGGCCCGAACCCGTGCATGGTCTCCTGACAGGAGTTGGTTCACGTGAACCTCAAGTCCTTTGGTTTACAATTATCACGTTACAGCAAGAATCAGCATAACCAATCAGTTTGTCTTACAACTCAGAACCCAACCAAACTCAGCCCGAGGAGCCAACTTTCGCTATAAGATGGTCACATCTGACTCAATACGAGCGTAAGTACCTCTTTGAGGCAATGAGAGCTTACGATCGGATTATCCTAGTAACAGACGATATCCCTAGAATTGCCCGTCGCTATCAATTGAGTGTTTCCGACGTTCAACGGGCCAAAGATTATGCTTTTGGCAGTGGCATGGGGGCTTCTCAATTTAGTCCCGACATCCGCATGGCAGAGGCATGGAATAGAATGGCATCAGGACAGGGTAATGACCTAGACGAAGTTTTGTTAAGGCATGAAGTTTTTGAATCAGATCTGGTAGTGAATCAGGGAATGAGTCAACCTGATGCACACAATTTGGCTCAAGCGAGATATCCTTGGTCTATACTTATCACCCGCCATAATTATGAATAAATCATCAGCACAAAAATTTCTGCAAGGGTTAGACATTTGCAAATCTCTAGTTGACTACAAGTATCAACCCACTAATCTTACTTTTCAGGCGATCGAGCTTTTTTGCGAACTGTCTCCTACAGAGTTACGACGTTTTACCGAAGAATATGCGGCGGCAGTTGGTGCAGCATATAATGCGGTTTATGAATACGCAACCACTGCGGACAATTGGAGAGTAGATTGCCAAATGGGTTTCGGAGTCAAAGACCATTGTAGTATATTAAGCTTTTTATTGAATGGCGATCGCCGGCAATTTGAGTCCTTTACAGGTAACTTTACCACCCCAGAAGTTATTTGCGAACTGATCCAGGATTGGAAAGGTATAGATATAACTGAATTGCTGGCATAAAATGCGATTATTTCACCTTGTAGGGTGGGCCGCACCCACTGTCATTCGCGGGCCAACAACAACCAACTGGTTTTGACCACGGTAAAATATGAAAAAAAGCAGTTGCGGTGCTAAGATGGTAAGATAGAAGAAGTGACGAGTAACAGGGAGGTACGCTGATGATTAACCCATCGATCGAGAAAATCCTGCTGGCGCAGTTGAACAAGATGAGTTCGGAACAACAGCAGCAAGTATTAGACTTTGCGCAATTTTTAGCGAAGAAAAAGCCAGTTGGCATGTCAGGTAAAGATTTGCGGCGCTTTGCTGGTACGATATCCCATGAGGATGCCAAGCTTATGCGAGAGGCGATCGAGGAAGACTGGGGACAAGCAGATTTGAAAGCGTGGTGTAATGAGTAGTAGATTTCTCCTGGATACGAACATAGTTATTGCTTCTTTTGAAGGGGACAGTTCAGTTGAGGAACATTATGTCTGGGCCGAAGCAATATATGTGTCAAGCCCCACCATAGGCGAACTATATTATGGTGCTTACAAATCTGGGCGTGTCGCAGCTAACCTGGCAAGATTAGAAGAGTTTATTGCTGAGACTAATGTGCTGGAGTGCGACACTGCCACAGCCAAGTATTATGGACAGAT
The DNA here is from genome assembly GCA_005518205.2 of Hormoscilla sp. GUM202. Classification (GTDB taxonomy): domain Bacteria; phylum Cyanobacteriota; class Cyanobacteriia; order Cyanobacteriales; family Desertifilaceae; genus Hormoscilla. Next base: position 151,803 of record RFFC02000005.1, on the reverse strand, counting down.
TAGGAATAGTTTACGATCGCGGGGGCGACCTATTTCTGAGAATGACATGTGGATAGCTGCTGTCGCCATGCAGTACCAATTGACATTAGTATCGCGCGATATACATTTTCAATATATTGATGGTTTGCTGCTGGAAAGGTGGTAAGGGTACTGGTACTGTCCTCGAAAGGAGAACTACGAAGGTCGAACTACTTCCTCGTTACGTGGCTGAACCACGTAACGGGGCTTCGGAGGCTCTGCCTCCTGTGGTTAGCAAGGTGCGGGTGGTCAAAGGAGGCAGAGCCTCAAGAAGAGCGTTCCCAGGCAGAGCCAGGGAACGAGAAACAGGGGGGGCGGTGACCGGTGGTCAAAGGAGGCAGAGCCTCAGGGGGTGCGTTCCCAGGCAGAGCCCGGGAACGAGATAATGCAACTCAAGGGAGGATATGAGGATGAAGCACAGAATTATACAACAACCGTGGGAAGGCACGCTCACAATTGGGAGAGTATTCAGGGGCGATCGCGGATTACACTAAAGCGATAAAAATTAACTCAGACCATGCATTAGCCTACAAAAACCGAGGGATTGTACGCTACAAATTGGGAGAGTATTCAGGGGCGATCGCGGATTACACTAAAGCAATTGTAGTTGGCTTTCACCCTCCTTATGTGCGCAAGTATTCAGATTACGCCGTGTCATAAGCAATTCAAAATTCAAAATTCAAAATGGAGATCGCATGGGGTCGGGGCACAGAGAAAATTGGCGATCGGGCATGGGGCCGGGGCACGGCAGATTTAACATAATAAAATAAACCGATAATTTTCTGATGCCGTGCCCCTACGGGAAATGGCGAATACGGGGCGATCCGATGTGGGGTTAGGGCACATATTAAACATTTTTAACGGCATTGGTAGGGGCACGGCATCGATAATTGGGCAATAAACCAAAAGATATAACGCCGTGCCCCGGTTGTGCGAAGGGAGTCGTCTCTGGGGGCGATCGGACAGCAAATGGAGACCAAGAGGGGGTGCGATCGCAAAGGGAGGGGGTGCGATTTGATTTATGCTATATTGGTAAATAGAGAAAGCAGATATGGAGGAATTGCTCGTGCAGACGATCGCCTTACGGGCCAGAGTCGGTGCAGATGGGATCTTACATTTAGAAGTTCCCGTGGCGCTAACTAATACGCTCGTTGATGTCAAGCTTACCATGGAACCTGTAAAAGAAGAAACTGATAGTCCTTCAGGACGGGGATGGCCTCCTGGTTTTTTTGAAGAGACTTTTGGTAGTTGTCAAGATGACCCTTTGATAATTGACTTTGAAGGAGAGTTCGAGGATCGCGAAGCGTTACTATGAGATATTTACTGGATACAAATGTCTGCGTCAGGTATCTAAATGGTAGATCTGTGGCTATCCGGAGACGATTACAGGCTATTGATGTAGAAGAAGTGGCGGTGTGTTCTATTGTGAAAGCTGAGTTATTCTACGGAGCGATGAGAAGCAATAATCCCGAGCAAACTCTAGCAAGACAGGAACAGTTTCTACGAGTTTTTGAGTCTCTGCCCTTTGATGATCGTGCTGCTTCGATCTGTGGGCGCATTCGCGCTCAGCTTGCTGCTGCGGGGACTCCGATCGGGCCTTATGACATGCAAATAGCAGCGATCGCAATGGCAAACAATTTAACCCTGGTAACACATAATGTACGTGAGTTTAATAGAGTGGAAGGCTTGCAAATTGAAGATTGGGAAGCTGCTTGAATAGTAATGTCGTAGGTTGGGTTGAGGTCCCTTACCCAACCAGGTGAAACCGGGTTTCTTAATTGATAATTGTTTCTTGAAGATAATTTAGTCGCAGGAACCCGGTTTCTTGTCTAGTCGAGAGGCGATGGCACGCGGGCGATCGGGGCAAGGAAGCCTGCGCAGGCGAAAATAGAGATATTGGGGCGATCGCAAAGGGAGGGGGTGCGATCGCATTTCCCGGTTCCTGATTTCGTAGCTGGGCCCGAAAACACCAGTTAGCTAGTAGGGCAGGATCCACCGATCGCCAAAGGATACCGGTTACCAATCCCAACCGATCGGGCAGTGAGTTATCATAGGAATAGCACTATAATCGAGGATAATCCGATGCCAGACCCTGCTGTTAGCCAGCTTGATAGAAAACAGAACGAAAAACGTCCAGAAACTGATGATGTTTCCGAGTCTATCGCCCAGTTGAATCTTACCAATGGCATTCTCTTACGACTACAGAATCTGCTTTTAAGATTAAGTGAGGAGTTCGATGGCTCTAATGAGTACCTTCGCATCTGGTTAAGCTCACCCCATCCTGCTCTGGGAGGAGACACGCCTCTGCTTTATCTCTCGACGGGGAAGCTGGAGGCTTTAGAGGAGATCGTGGAAATAATTGAAAAAGGACAGCCGATTTGATGCTAGACTATCAGGCACTACTCCAAACTGTTCCGGCTTTGCCAACTTCTCAGTTAGAGGGATATGCTTATCGATTCGTAAAATTAGGGTGGCAACCTGCCTGCACAGGCTAAGATTGTATAAAGGGGGCGATCGGGTTGAGCCTGAAGATATGTGTTAAGATGTCAACAGACAAATGTCCGCTTTGAGGTAAATGATGATTGTAGTTTTAGAACCGAAAACCCTCCCACTCCCGCTGCGGGAAGACGAAACCGGGGCTATCCGAGTAGGAAACTCAAGAGTTTTGTTAGAAATGGTGATTCAAGCTTTCCAGGATGGGGGGTCTCCCGAGTCAATTGTCCAGCGATATTCAACTCTATCATTAGGAGATGTTTATCTGACAATAGGTTACTATCTCCGGCATCCAGAAACCATAAATGCCTATCTCGATCGCCGCGAACAGTTAGCAGAATCTGTACGTCAAAAGTTGTCAAGCATTCAACCAGATATTAGCTCAATTCGTTCGCGCTTGTTGGCTCAAAAGAAATTCAAATAAATTATGTTGCAGTTTTTGAGCGATGAAAACTTTGATGGCGATATTGTTCGCGGACTTTTTAGACGGGAACCAAATATTGATTTATTGCGGGTTCAAGATGTTGGTTTGCGAGAAGTAGATGACCCAATAATTTTAGACTGGGCCGCGACTAATGGTCGTATCGTTTTAACTCACGATCGCGCCACAATGCCAGACTTTGCTTACGAACGATTGTTGCGAGGCGAGGTAATGTCAGGTTTGTTTGTGGTTAACAATAGGATGCAAATTGGACAGGAGATCGATGAATTAATAATACTTGCCAGATGTAGCGAGCAAGATGAGTGGAAAGGGGTAGTTCTATATTTACCCCTGTAAAAGCGATCGCTTATCCACAAAATATAGTAGCGATCGCAGGTGGTTTCCAGGGTTCGCTATATTAACCTGCGGCTATTCCGAACGAAGCCTGCGCAGGTTAAGATATGAAAAAAGAGGCGATCGCTTCGAGTAATTCCTTCACAAATATGATATCACCTCATCTAAATTTCATCAATTGGTGGCAGAAGAGATGGAATAATAGAACCCGATCGCGTATGTTTATGTTCGCTAAATCCCAAGGCAGGTTTATGTTGGGCATTATCATATCTAAATATCAGACTCCCCTGCCCGATACTGATAGGAGTAGCTAAGTTTCTCGATTTTCCCATAACGTTCAGCTAAATACTCCCTGATGTAAAGTTCAGAATCATCGACTAACATGACCTTAAAAGTAACAAATACTTCCCGATCTTCTCTGAATGAAGCTTCTGACTCTATCCTCATAGTCAACCCATAATCATCCAGAAGATCGACCCCGGCCTTCAACTCCTCAATATTCACTTAGTGACATAGTCTAACTTTTTCAGAATCTGCAAATCTTCCTGGGCTAGCAAATATAATTTATATTCGCCGGCCCATTCTACATATTCCATATCTTTTCCTTCTAAATCCTCCGCTGCCCATTCCTGGGGTAGGGCGGGAGTTTGCATACGTACTGAGTACCATTCATAAGATTACCCTAGCGGTTCGTACCGTTCGTAGTAAACACTTTAGTGTTTCACCGTTCTACGGTTCGTACCGTTCGTAGTAAACACTTTAGTGTTTCACCGTCCTACGGTTCGTAGTAAGTAGTCAGACAAAATTAATTACATATTTTTCTCCAAAATTTTTTATGATTGTTTCAACGGAATCAACTAAGTTTTTCCAGCAAGAATAAGCATCGATTTCAATCCATTCGTATTTAATAAACCGCCACAAGATTTCAATCAAATTCAAATGAGGTGAATAAGTGGGGAGATGGAATATAGTAATATTGCGTTCTTTCCATTCTTCAATCTTATCTTGAATAGCATCACTAGTATGGACAGATGCTTGGTCTACTACAATTACTGTTTGCTTTTCCATTCTCGTGGGAAAAAATGCATCGATACAAGCTATGACTACATCTGAATTAATATTTTGAGTAGATACATACGCTTCTAAATGATTGTGGCGATTCATTATTCCTAATACATTTAATCTGCGGCTACTCCGACTAGGTACTTCTATATATTCCCCAATATTTTGCCATCCATAAGGGACACAAGGGATTAAATAAAACCCACTTTCATCTAAATAATACAAATTAATTTCCCCCAAATTGTCTAACAGTTTCAGTTGTTCAAGTTGTGCTTTTTTTTCCTCATACTCTTGAGCTGGGGGGCTGACAGCTACCCCTTTACGCATCCGATGCCAACTCATATTCATTGTTTTCAATATTCTCTGAACAGTTTTAACAATTGCGGAAGTTCGTATAGGAACTAGACTACAACAAAAAGACACTTTTTTTAATTGCCTCGGTTCTTCTTCAGTCCAGGCTTTAATTTTTTCTTTTTGTTCGAGACTAAAGGTTTGCTTACGACCTCTTCCAGACTTATTATATAGTCCGACCATTCCCTCGGAATCCCAATTTTTAATCCAATTGTAGATAGTTCTATAACTAACATCAAAGATTTCCATAAGTTCTTTAAATTTTTTATGTTCTCGATCTCGCAAAAGTAAACAATGTGCTCTTTGACGAACTCGATCATGGCGACTTTGATGATAAATTCGTAAGAGCAATTTTGCAGAAAGCTCATTTATTTCGCGCATTAAAATCCTTCTTAATTTCTCCTAATTTATCGTCATATTATGTCAAATATATCTGGCCGGGGATGAGCATGAAAACCGACTCCCCGTTAGTTTGACAAAAATCTGCTACATGTACGAGTAGCTATATCTAGTATAACAAGTTTTCTCGATTTTGTGCAATTAATTTTGTCCAACTACTGAAACACTTTAGTGTTTCACCGTCCTACCGTTCGTAGTAAGCACTCAGTGTGCTTCCCAAGCGCGAAAGCGCCTAGAACGGACAGGCGGGACAAGTGCTACGCAAGACGACTAAGAAATTGATAAATCTGCTTGCTCAGCGTATGGGCAGGTTTCCGATGCTTCCTGAACCGGGGCGATCGCCTGTCGAACGGGAATTTCCACGACGAACTCGGATCCTTCTCCCAGTGCCGAATTACAAATTATATTACCCCCATGCTTTTCCACCACTATTTGATAACTAATAGACAAACCCAAACCCGTACCCTTGCCGACAGGTTTGGTAGTAAAGAAGGGGTCGAACAGCTTCCTCATTACCTCCTCAGTCATTCCCGGACCGTTATCCTCGATGCGGATCCTTACATGATCGCTATCTTTCACCTCTGTTTTAATCCAAATTTTCGGTATTTTGCGCTGCGCTGCGTGTTTTCCATTTTTCCCGTTCTTGCCATTACCATTTGTCAGGCCCAAGTCACGGGATTCTTTTTCCGCCTCCATTTGCAAAGCATCGATCGCATTACTGAGGATATTCATAAACACCTGGTTGAGCTGTCCCGCGTAGCATTCCACCAAGGGGAGGTTACCATACTCCTCGATCACCTCAATGCTGCGTTTTCCCAGTTTCCCCTTAATCTCATTTTGCAGAATCATCAAAGTGCTTTCGATGCCGACATGAATATCGACATATTTAATTTCTGCTTCATCCAGGCGAGAGAAAGTGCGCAAGGATTTAACTATTTCCCGGATCCGATCGGCCCCCACCTTCATCGAGTTTATCAGTTTGGGCAAGTCCTCCATCATAAAATCCAGTTCGCTGCCTGCTATTTTATCCTCTATTTCCGGTGTATGTTCGGGGTAATGCTGCCGATATATTTTTACTACTTCCAGTAATTCTTGAGTGTATTCCCAAGCATAAGTCAGATTGCCAAATATGAAATTTACCGGATTATTTATTTCATGGGCAATCCCTGCCACCAACTGTCCCAGACTAGACATTTTCTCACTGTGAATCAATTGGGATTGGGTCTTTTTCAGTTCCTCTAAAGTGCTTTCCAATTGCCGATTTTTATCCTGTAACTCTAGGGATGTCTGTAAAATATCCGCCGCTTGCTGCAAAGCTTCTTCTGCTCTTTTCCGGTCTGATATGTCGCGAAACATGCCCGTGTAGAAAGGCCGTTCGCCCAACCTCCCTGCCGTCACCGTAATTTCCAGGGTCACATTTTGCCCATCCGCCCGCAGTCCCACCACTTCATGGCGTCCTGACTGCAACCACTTATCCAGCAGCAGTTTTCTCTCACTGACATTATTAGTTGGCCATTCCAGCAATTGACCAACGTACATTCCTTGCAAGCTACTGATAGAATAGCCAAATATTTCCGACGCACTGGGGTTAGCAGTCAGGATTTCCAGGGTTGACTGGCTAAAAGTAATTATTGCATCTGTAGCTGTTTCTATGATTACTTCCGTCCGGGTCACTGCCGCTGACAAAGCATCCATTACTTGGTTGTAACGGGCAGCAATAAGTCCCACCTCCGTAAAGGGTTCTACAGGCACTCGCAAGCTTAAATCTTTAGTTGCCGCTTGACGAGCCATGACTTGAAACAGATCGTAGATTTCCGTTTTCGCTTCATGTTCGGAAACATTCAGACCCATAGCTTCCGCCTCAGCAGAGACTCGCAGGGGAAAGAAACGATCGATCGCAGATAGCAGCAGGTAAGTAATGCCGAAAGCCCAGATAAATGCGATCGCAACGGACAGCAACTGCACCCACAACTGGCCACCTCTACTCAGACCAGTATGCAGCAACTCCAGATTGCCAAATAATGCCACAGCTAGAGTCCCCCAGACCCCAGCCCCGGCGTGAACCGCCACTGCATCGACAGCATCATCTATTTGCCAGCGTTCTAACCAATAGCTGACCGACATCATCACCGCCGCCCCCACAGCCCCGATCGCGAAGGCCTCTGGAGTCGTCACCACCTGACAGGAAGCCGTTATCGATACCAGTCCTGCGAGCGAGCCATTGATCAGGGACTCCACTTCCGGCACGTGGCGCTGGTACCAACTAATAGCCCCTGCCGCTATCATACCTCCGACCCCAGCCAGGACCGTATTGGCGATCGTCCCGGGTACATAGTTATTTAAAGCCAAAGTGCTGCCGCCATTAAAGCCCAGCCAACCCAGCCACAAAAGCATTGCTCCCAATACCGAAAGTTGGAGATTAGAGCCTTGAATTTTGCGTACAGGTGCATCGGCTGGGAAGCGACCATAGCGCGGACCTACAACTAGCAAAGCCGCCAAAGACACCCATCCCCCGATACTATGAACCACCGTCGCCCCAGCCGCATCCACAAAACCCAGCGAACCCAGCCAACCCGTCAAACTGCCCGAACTCAGCCCATTCCAAGCCCAATGACCGAATATTGGATAAATCAGACCCGAAACCACACAAGAGACGATGAGATAGGCACTGAACTTCATCCTTTCTGCCACCGCCCCAGACACTATGGTGGTCGCGGTGCTGCAAAACATCATCTGGAACAGAAAGAACGCTGCCAGTTCTGGAGAGGACTCTATGTGCGTCAAGAATCCCTTATAACCCAGCCATCCTGCCCAAGAGGAGCCAAACATCAGGGCATAGCCAAAAGCCCAGAATAAGGCCACTGATATGCCAAAGTCTGCCAAATTCTTGACAGCTACATTAATACTGTTTTTCGATCGCGTCAATCCCGACTCCAGGCACATAAACCCTGGCTGCATCAGGAATACCAAGCCCGAACAAAGCAGAAGCCACAGAATATCAATCACAGCAACATCCGATCATAGCTTTACTCTGCTATTCTTTCACTTTTTTTCAGATGTTTTTGTCAATTTCTATACAGTTTTTTGATAATTTTCCGTTCGTAGTCCGTTCGTAGTAAGCACTTTAGTGCTTCCGTCGTTCGTAGTAAGCACTTTAGTGCTTCCGTCGTTCGTAGTAAGCACTTTAGTGCTTCCGTTGTTTGTAGTAAGCACTTTAGTGCTTCCAAGGCGCGATTGGCGCCTATAGCATCGGTCCAGTACAACAAATTTTGGGTAAAATCATGAGGGGGAGAGGGAGAGCTTTCAAGGGTATGTTTTTGATTTTTACCATATCCAACTGAGTGGGGGAGTAGGGAGTGGGGAGTGGGGAGTGGGAGTGGGGAGTGGGGAGTGGGGGAGTTTGAACCGATAGAAATGATTAATTGTCTAGATAATTATCCCCCTAACCGCCTCTCCCCAACACCGCCTCTCCCTCTCAGACAAACCGAAATGTAAAAAACATACCCCTGTAAGGAGAGGGAGAGGCGGAGGCGAGAATATGTTGATTTTTCCTTGACTCACAGATGTTTGAATTTGTCAAGTATTATTAATGGACCGACGCTCTAGAGAGTCGGTCGAGTAGAAGCGATGTTTTATTAATGGACCAACAGTCTATGTCAGCAGATAAAAATACTTTTAGCGGTCAGTTTTGAGCGGTTAGCTTTAGGATTGAAGGCTGATAGGGGTAGGCGATTAGCTGCGCCCAAAGCTATGTCAGTGATGAGTATAACCACCTACAACTGACCACCTACAACTGACCACCCACAACTAACAACTAACATTAAAGAGAACTTTCCAGGGCAGCGGCCACCACCCGATGGTTTTCATCCTTCATCATATAGCTAATAGCAGACTTAGCTTGAGGGTGGTCAAATTTTCTCAGGGCCCAGGCAACTCTGGCCCTAATGCGCCATTCCGAAGAACTCACCAGGGGCAGGAGTTGCTGCAATACCTCAGCTTGCTTATTCCCGCCAGCTAGCACCCCAAATCCATCAATTGCGGCTTCTCGGACCGTGAGGTCTTCCCCTGCCAGACCGCAAACGCAGACATCTAATAGTTCTTCAGGGCAGGGCATTTCGCAGAATGCGGCCATAATGCTGCGCCGCACCAACCAGTGGTCGTCCTGGTGAAATGCCAGCACCAGATGGGATGCGGCTATTTTCCCAAACATGGACAGGGAATTGGCAGCTTCCGCCCGCACATTCGGGTCTCGATCGCACTTCATCAACTCCAGCAAAGCGGTAAAAGACTCTGGCGTCTGCTGGCGTCCCAGTCCCATCGCTACAAAGGAACGCACCAGAAACTCTGGATCTCGCAGTTTGCTCCGCAGCAGGGGGACTGCTTGCTTGGGGTTATAACCTCTCAGTTGGGCGATCGCCTTGAGGCGAGCGTTGGAATCGGAACTAGATAGAGCTGCAACGATAAGATATATATTCATAGCAATATGGTGTTTTTGCTGGATTTTTCTTAATACTGTAGCAATCGGGGACAGTATTTGGGAACATGGTATCAGGCTACCCTCGAAAAAGCGAAGATTATGTCCGAAACTACCCTTACACCGGCATCTGCCGAAGAAATTGCGGAAGTGATTGCCGAGTTGGAGCAATATCGCCAGCGAATTATCGACGATTCTCTGGAAACGGCTAAAGGAGTGAAACTACCCAAGAAACTGGTAATGGCCCAGCTGGAGAAACACCCGGAAATTGCCAAAATTGATGCGGCTTTGGAGAGGCTCCGGTCCCAGCAAGGGGCCACCTGATAGGGCCCTCCTGTTCTCAGTAAAAGGGAAAAAGTCCCACTGAGCCTCCATCGCCGGATTGATTTTCCTTTCGCCCCATCTCGTCGGCGATTATGCAATTATTGTCAAATAGCCCAATAATAGTAGCAGATCGTGGAAACCGAAGCACTGACGCCAGCGGCAACGGACAGCTTGCTGGCACAGATTAACGCCGAACTGGCCGCAGGAACCTTTGACAGCAGCGACTCCCAGCTACTGCAACGCCTGGTAGCGGCCTTAGCAGACCATCGGGGCATGGTCAGATTTGGCTTTGTCGAAGCATTTGGTAAAATTGGCTCGCCCATCGTCCCCTTCTTATTAGAATCTCTGGCGAATCACCCCAACCCAGTGGTGCGGCGTTCTTGTGGCAAGAGTTTGGCGAAAATTGGCGACCCGCAAGCAGTTCCTATTCTCATTCAAGCTTTACTCTATGATTCCGATACTGTTGCTCGCAGTTCGGCAGCCGGTGCTTTAGCAAAAATGGGCCCGGAAGCGGTGCGGGCCCTGCTGGATGTTTTAGCTGGAGATTACCCGGAAACGGCAAAAGGTCACGCAAGCTGGGCGATCGCCTTTATTGGACCATCCGCCCGGGACTCACTGTATGGGGCGATCGACTCGGACTCTGCTGATGTCAGAACTGCCGTAGTCGGGGCGATCGCCAACCTTGTCCAAGCGGAGGCGGACGATTGCGCTGCGCGCACGCTACGCGATCGGGCCTTAAAATTTTTGCTGGCAGCATTAACTGACTCTTCAGAACAGGTGCGTGCCGAAGCTGCTACAGCTTTGGGAAACCTCGGGCATAGACTGGCGGTTACACAACTAATTAACTTACTGGCGGATGACAGCAGTGAAGTCAGGAAAGTCACAGCTTTGGCCTTGGGCAAAATCGGCGATGTCGCCGCCATTGCACCTCTGCAAGAAAAAATTAGCACCAGTACACAGTCAGAAAGCCAAGTTTTCGCTGTCGCAATTACTCAGATAGATAGAAAGAATTCCGATTTTTCCGGAACGGTAGATGACTACTGAATTGTCCGAACAGGTTAAACAACTCATAGCTAAAGCCAAAATTGTCAGCTTTGATAGTTGGCAAGCAACTCATCCCCAAGCAGTCAGAGAAATATTTCAACAGGCAGATGACGAAGGTCGATATCTCACCAAGGCCGAGCTAGAATAGATTCAAACCTTAGTACCAGAAAAAGCGAATTTGGTAAATATAGCTCAGTGGAATGATTTTTTGTTATAATTGAAGAGCAATCCAGTAGGATAAGAGAGCGTGAGTGAGAGACTAGACAGAATTGAAGCAATCCTAGAGGGGATGGCAGTTCAAATGCAAACCGATCGCCAAGAGATAGCAGAGTTAAGGAATACCACTACAGCTCTGGTCCAAACAGTAGAGATATTTCAGCGCAACTTTGAGGTCATTCAGTGCAAATTTGATGCAAATGAACGCAAATTCGATCGAATGATGACTTAGATCACAGGTCTGCAAGTCGAAAACCGTCGGATTTTAGAATGTCTGATGTATTTTTGTAAAAATAAACTCCAAAAGAGCTTGACAATGCCATAATTTAGGTTATGATAAAAATGTTGCTCGACTGGGAATAAGCGAATTTCCTGTGGAGATGCAAGCAAACTGTGATAAAAGAACATAGAAGCACGGGAAAAACAAAATGGCAAAGCGCGGCAAAAGGCAAAAACAAAAAGTGGTAATTGATGAGGCAGTTGTCCATTACCAAACAGGAAAGGTAAGAGAAGCAGAACAGATATGTATTGACATACTCGGGCAGGAACCTAACCATGCAGATGCGCTTCACATACTAGGGGATATCGCCTGCGCTCGGGGACAGTACGATCGGGCGATCGGATTATACGAGCAGTCCCTAGCCTCAAAGGGCAAAAATAGTTATAAATCACATAATAACATAGGTCTAGTCCTAGAAAAACAGGGCAAGATAGATGAGGCGATCGCCCATTACCGGAAGGCCATCAGCATTGACCCGAAGCAGGGTGCGCTCCACAGTAACTTAGGAAAGACCCTGTACCGGCAAGGGAAAATTGCGGAAGCGATCGCATGTTGGCAACGGGCGCTCGGCCTGCGCCCAGATGACCCGAAAGCTCATAATAACCTGGGAATGGCTCTGGAAAGACAGCTAGAATATGACCGGGCGCTCGAGCATTTCCAACAGGCGCTCGCCTGCAAACCGGACGATGCAGAAGCTTATGACAATTTGGGGAGAGTCAAGGAAAAGCAGGGAAAATACTCAGAGGCGATGGCCTATTATCAGCAGGCGCTCGCCCTGGACCCGAACAGGGCCGACATTCATAATAAGATCGCCTATGTCTTAGACAGACAGGGAAATCTATCCGAGGCGATCGCTCACTTTCGCCAATCGGTCAGCCTCAACCCCAAGGGGGCAGAATATAATTATAACCTCGCTCTTGCCCTACAGAAGCAGAAAAAATTACCAGAGGCCATAGGTTACTACCAGCAGGCGATCCGCCTCAAGCCCGACTACGGCCCAGCTTATAATAACCTGGGGACGGTATTGCGAGGCCAGAGGCGACTGACCGAGGCGATCTCCTATTACCAGCAGGCCCTCCTGCTGAAACCGGACTCGGCTGAAGTTCATAGGAACCTGGGCACTGCCTATTACGAACAGGGAAATATTGCTCTTGCGATCGCCAGTTCCCGGGAGGAGCTCGCCCTGCGGCCAGACGACGCGGAAGCTCACAAAAACCTGAGCGCGTTACTGATACTCTCGGGAGACTTGCAACGGGGTTTTGCCGAGTATGAATGGCGCTGGCAAATGCCGGAATTTGCCCGAGAAAATCCCCGGCCATCGATCTCTAAACCTCTGTGGCAGGGGGAAGACCTGGAAGGACGGACGCTCTTAATCACTCGCGAACAGGGTTTCGGCGATATGATTCATTTTATTCGTTACGCCAAAGTTGTGAGGGAACAGCAGACAGGGGGCGGTCGGGTCCTAGTTACCTGCTTCGAACCAATGCTTAGATTATTTAAGTCTATTCCCGATATCGAACTGCTAATCGCGGGCAGTGCACTCCCAGATTTTGATGTCTGGGCCCCGATGATGAGTTTACCCTATATTCTGGGGACTACTTTAGAAACTATTCCGGCCCAAGTTCCTTATTTGCATGCAAGGGAAGGAGAACGTCTAAAGGCGTTACTACGAACGTCGGATAAATTTAAGGTGGGTATTGTTTGGGCCTCAAGAACAGACCATCCTAACTCTCGGAAGCGTTCCTGCGATCTAAATCACTTTTTGCAACTGCTGTCTCTTCCCCACATTACTCTCTATAGTCTCCAAAAGGATTTCCCCCAACCCCCCGAACTCCAAGACAACAAAAATATTATTTTCCTCGGAGAACAGTTACATGACTTTGCCGATACTGCTGCGATTATCCAAGCATTAGATTTAGTGATTACTGTCGATACGGCAGTGGCCCATCTCGCTGGCGCCTTGGGTAAACCGGTCTGGGTTCTCCTACCTTTTGCCCCTAACTGGCGCTGGATGTTGCATCGTGCTGACAGTCCGTGGTATCCTAGCATGCAACTGTTCCGCCAACAGAAACTCGGGGACTGGTCGGAGGTATTCCTGGCAGTCCAAAGGGCGCTAGAGTCATTAGTGTTTACTACGAACCGAGATCAGCAAAAGAAAATGGAATTTTTAAATAGCGCCCTCAAAGATCGCCAAGCAGGCAGGCGGGAAGCAGCAGAACAGCAAGATCGACAAGTTCTCGCCCAGCAACCTATAATTTCCCAAGATGACCCGAAAGCTCATAATAACCTGGGAATGGCTATGGAAAGACAGCTAGAATATGACCGGGCGCTCGGGCATTTCCAACAGGCGCTCGCCTGCAAACCGGACGATGCAGAAGCTTATGGCAATTTGGGGAGAGTCAAGGAAAAGCAGGGAAAATACTCAGAGGCGATGGCCTATTATCAGCAGGCGCTCGCCCTGGACCCGAACAGGGCCGACATTCATAATAAGATCGCCTATGTCTTAGACAGACAGGGAAATATATCCGAGGCGATCGCTCACTTTCGCCAAGCGGTCAGCCTCAACCCCAAGGGGGCAGAATATAATAATAACCTCGCTCTTGCCCTACAGAAGCAGAAAAAATTACCAGAGGCCATAGGTTACTACCAGCAGGCGATCAGCCTCAAGCCCGACTACGGCCAAGCTTATAGTAATCTGGGGACGGTATTGCAAAGCCAGGGGCGACTGACCGAGGCGATCTCCTATTACCAGCAGGCCATCAAACTGGAACCGGACTCGGCTGAAGTTCATAGTAACCTGGGCAGTGCCTATCAGGAACAGAGAAATATTACTCTTGCGATCGCCAGTTACCAGGAGGCGCTCGCCCTGCAGCCAGACGACGCGAAAGCTCACAAAAGCCTGGGCGCGTTACTGCTACTCTTGGGAGACTTACAACGGGGTTTTGCCGAGTATGAATGGCGCTGGCAAATTCCGAAATTTGCCCGAGAAAATATTAGGCTATCGAGTTTTAAACCTCTGTGGCAGGGGGAAGACCTGGAAGGAAGGACGCTCTTAATCACTCCTGAACAGGGTTTTGGCGATATGATTCATTTTATTCGTTACGCCAAAGTTGTGAGGGAACAGCAGACAGGGGGAGGTCGGATCCTAGTTATCTGCTTCAAACCAATGCTTAGATTATTTAAGTCTATTCCTGATATCGAACTGCTAATCGTGGGCAGTGCACTCCCAGATTTTGATGTCTGGGCCCCGATGATGAGTTTACCCTATATTCTGGGGACTACTTTAGAAACTATTCCGGCCCAAGTTCCTTATTTGCATGCAAGGGAAGGAGAACGTCTAAAGGCGTTACTACGAACGTCGGATAAATTTAAGGTGGGTATTGTTTGGGCCTCAAGAACAGACCATCCTAACTCTCGGAAGCGTTCCTGCGATCTAAATCACTTTTTGCAACTGCTGTCTCTTCCCCACATTACTCTCTATAGTCTCCAAAAGGATTTCCCCCAACCCCCCGAACTCCAAGACAACAAAAATATTATTTTCCTCGGAGAACAGTTACATGACTTTGCCGATACTGCTGCGATTATCCAAGCATTAGATTTAGTGATTACTGTCGATACGGCAGTGGCCCATCTCGCTGGCGCCTTGGGTAAACCGGTCTGGGTTCTCCTACCTTTTGCCCCTAACTGGCGCTGGATGTTGCATCGTGCTGACAGTCCGTGGTATCCTAGCATGCAACTGTTCCGCCAACAGAAACTCGGGGACTGGTCGGAGGTATTCCTGGCAGTCCAAAGGGCGCTAGAGTCATTAGTGTTTACTACGAACCGAGTTCAGCGCAACTTTGATGCAAATGAACGCAAATTTGATCGAATGATGACTTAGATCACAGGTCTGCAAGTCGAAAACTGTCGGATTTTAGAAGGTCTGATGTATTTTTGTAAAAATCAACTCCAAAAGAGCTTGACAATGCCAGAATTTAGGTTATGATAAAAATATGGCGTTGCTCGACTACCTTTTGCCCCTAACTGGCGCTGGATGTTGCATCGTGCTGACAGTCCGTGGTATCCTACCATGCAACTGTTCCGCCAACAGAAACTCGGGGGCAGGCAGTTAAAGCAGGAAATGCTACCGGCGTATAGGGGAGAGCTAAAAGTTTCGCTCAATGGAGCCAGGGAACAAGGTCTCTGGACCAACCCCTAGAAGGGCTCCCCCGAACCAACCATCAGGAGAACCAACCATTAGGAGATAGGAGATATTAATTAATTAATTTTGGCTGAATTTAACAACGTCAACACAGAAGCAGAACTCTCCCAAGCGATTATCGCTTCCAGGAATAACGGTGAGGCAGATAGCATTAACATCACGGGAGATATTACCCTGACGGGGTTGCTACCCTCGATCTCAGAGGACGTCCAGCTAACGATTTCAGGGGGCGAAAACACCATTAGTGGCGACAACCAATACCGGCTGTTCTTTGTCAAAAGCGGTAAGGTCAATTTCGATCACCTGAACTTTAGCAACGGTCGGGCCCAGGGAGGCGATGGCGGCGGCGGGGGGGCAGGCATGGGCGGTGCCCTGTTTGTCTATAACGGGACGGTCGAGGTGACCCATAGCATTTTCGAGAATAATAGCGCCATTGGTGGCAATGGCGCCTTCAAAAGCAGGATAAAGGGTGGTAATGCTAATTTCGTCACTCCTATTCCTGCTAATAATGGCAGCGACGGCGGCTTTGGCGGCGACGGCGGCTTTGGCGGCGACGGCGGCAACGGCCGCTTCGGCGGCGGCAGCCGCTTCGACGGCGGCTACGGCGGCGACGGCGGCTTTGGCGGCGACGGCGGCAACGGCCGCTTCGGCGGCGGCGACGGCGGCTTTGGCGGCGGCGGCGGCGGCGGCAGCTTTGGCTTTGGCGGCTTTGGCGGCTTTGGCGGCGGCGGCGGCGTCGGCTTTGGCAGCGAGGGCGGCTTTGGCGGCTTTGGCGGCGGCGGCGGCTACGGCCGCTTCGTCGGCGGCTACGGCGGCTTCGGCGGCGGCTACGGCGGCCGCGACGGCAGCGGCGGCTTAAGCGGCGGCGGCGGGGGCATGGGCGGAGCCATATTCATCCGCTCGGGCTACCTCAGTGTTTCGGACAGCAGCTTTAAAAGCAATAGCGCTCGGGGTGGCACTGGCGCGAACAACCCCAAAGGTCTGAAGGGCGCCAACGGCTTAGGTCTGGGGGGTGCCATTTTCGCCATGCACACTCTCACCAATAGCAACGGGAACAACCAGGGCATGCCCAACACCCTGCCGATCGTGAACCTCTCAAAGGTAACCTTCTCGGGCAATAACGCCGCTAATAGTGATAAAACCCCCACTCCCGAGTCAATCACCTGGGGCCAAAAGGTGAACAGTGACGACCTGTTCGGCAACCTACTGGGCGGAAATGGACACGACTTCGTGGACGGCGGGGCCGGGAACGACTCTATCGTCGGCGGAGAGGGGAAAGATACCCTACTGGGCGGAAATGGACACAACTTCGTGGACGGCGGGGCCGGGAACGACTTTATCGTCGGCGGAGAGGGGAAAGATACCCTACTGGGCGGAAATGGACACGACTTCGTGGACGGCGGGGCCGGGAACGACTCTATCGTCGGCGGAGAGGGAGAAGATACCCTACTGGGCGGAAATGGAAACGACTCTATTTACGGAGAGGGAGACGACCTCATCTATGGCGGTTTGGGGGACGACTACATAGTACCGGGCGTCGGTTCTTCTACTGTGTCAGGTGGTGTCGGGAACGATGTGTATGAATTGACGGCGCGGCGGGTCGGGGAGTCTCTCATCACCATCACAGACTTCCAGGTTTCTCAGGACAAGATTAAGATAGCAGATGAACAGCAGTTTCTTGATGATGCAGTTGACGAATACTTTAAGTCGCAACCGGTGGCTCAGTGGGGGTTGGTCAATCATCAGTACAGGATCTTGAAGATACAGAGTGAAAAACTGGAGGTCCATTGGAGTTCAAAGGTCTGGGTGATAGGATCTGTAGAGCGACCGGATGGTCACGTTAAGATTGAGAATGATGAAAAGCGGGCTATGTGGCTGATCGGAAAATCCGCGTTAGCTAACGTGCCTGGCGTGGAAGATGGTTTGATTTGACTTCTCTTACCATATAGTTGAGAAAGAGAAGGAAGCGAGACGTTCTTGACCAATTATTCACCAAGTTGGACAATTGGTCAAGTTTTTTCTTTTTTCCATTATGAGATACCTGTCAGCCCCCCATTTCCCAGCAGGTATTGGGTTCTCCACATGAGTAAGAGCAGAATATTGAGAAAAATTACTATCATCCAGAGCTAAAAGCTCCATTAGCACTTCCCTAACGGCTATCGGACAGTTCTATCCCTTGTTTGACTCGCAACGAGGCTAATAGAACTTTTCCAGAGCAACTTCATAGGCGTAACTATTAGCACGGACAAAATCGAGGGCCGCCGTCACAATATCGTCAAGATCGAGAGTTTGCGCCCTCTGGACCCAAGGCAAAAGCATCTGCCCTCTTGATTCTTGCTGAGGCTTAACTTTGAGAATTTTTGGTAATAAATTGCAGCCCCAATGGGAACGGCGATCGGACTTGGCCCGGGGTTTATACCGGCTACAAAAGCTTTTATATTTTTCAGCACAACCATCTAAATTATCAGCAAGTTCTAAGAACGCTGGATGCCATTGGGTCAATCCATCATCGGTCAATCTTGCATAGGATCCATAATTAGAAAAGTCATAGAAAAAACCTTGTTGCATCCCAGCAGTTTTAGGATTGGCGTATGGATAACTACACTGGTTCCGAAAGGGAGAGTTGGAAAGTGATTTCCAGCTCTCCCCCTAATATCCTTGTATGAGTCGTAATGTACAACCGGTGAAATCAGGCGCTCTACACCGGCCCCAAAAGGGGAAGCGGTTAGGGCTAATGCAACGAACTGCGGGCTTATAGAGGAGACCTAAGTACCGCTGCGCGCACGCTACGCGATCGGGCCCTATTTCGATCGTTTAATTGATCGGCTCAGACAGTTCCAGACGTCAAGATAAAATAGGAAGATCATGTCGAAATTTCAATAATTATTCGATAGATGTGTAGGCAAAGTGGCAGACAGAACGTACATACCATTATCTGAGCGATCGGGAACAGAAAATCACCGCATGTGGGAGATGCTTCCGCGCAGGCGGGCTTGGTTTGTGTAGCGGCAGGTTTTAACCTGCCGATGATTCGATCTGTAATTCGCTTAACAGCCCGCGCAGGCGGGCTGAGTTCCTGTAGCGGCAGGTTAAAACCTGCCGCTTCAACCTGCCGCTTCAACCTGCCGCTGATTCTAACGCTTTGCCAACTTCTTAGCTTTCAGCTTCCGCAGACGAATAGACTTAGGAGTTACCTCCACCAACTCATCAGATCCGATATCAAAGTTGTCCCAAGCTATAGTCTTCAAGCCATGCTTCTAACTCACTAGATTGCAAACGAGTGAGAGTTGCATCCTTGTGTTCCCGCACATATGACATCAAGCCACAGAATATAGACTGGTAGTGACCACCCAATTATCTGTGAAGGGGGCATCAATGGTTTGGAATTTATCCAAGTCTGCTTCAGAGCCCAATCAGGCAGCAGCCGATCGGGCACAACATACACAACCCGACGGGCAGCATCCGATCGGGCACAACAGTCTGAAAAAACGACCCGATCTTTTGATCGGGCCTCGTAAGAAATGATTCATACAAATGACTCATACAATATAACACAAAAATTAAAGCTTCAACATCTGCTTTCCACTGGCTCGGCTCTCCTTTGGGAATTCGTAAACGCACTTTGCCCCCGTCGGCACTCACCGCTCTCACTGGCTCTTTGGCCTTAGCGGCGACGCATATGAGATGCACGTAATCTAGCCCCTGCACGCGGAGGGCCCCCTCCGCTCATCCTTCATATACCCCCACCCTAAAGGGTGAGGGCTTTAGGGTGAGGGCTCCTTTACACAACCCTTACAAAATCAGTTGAATCAAATTGATCCGGAGTAGTTCCCGGCAAAATTGCCAACAGTTCGCCCCCTACAAAAACATCCTCTCTGGTTCTAGGATGTACTAAAAAGGCCTCAGAGTGGAACTGAATGGCAGTCGAACTGCCCATCGAGACGAATTCTAACATAGAAAAAGACAAATCACCTGATAACAGGATCTTGTCCGCCCCATTCTCAAAGTCGCCGATGGTCTTATGGTCGTCGAAGCGCGGGTCTCCGTTCTCGTGATGGGCCACCTGCAAGTTAAAAATATCCGCACCCGAGTTTCCATAAAGCATATCGCTTCCATCGCCCCCGTGGAGGTAATCGTCTCCTCTTCCGCCTATGAGGGTATCGTCTCCAGCTCCGCCATAAAGAGTATCATTTTCATTTTCGCCATAAAGCAGATCTTTTCCATCTCCGCCACCTAGGACATCGTTTCCAGCTCCGCCATAGAGGGTATCTTCTCCAGGTCCGCTTTCGAGGCGATCGTTGCCCCCGTTTCCGTAAAGCAAATCGTTTCTCTTCTCCAAGTAGCTCCCGAAGTCATTGTCTTTTGCTCCCCCGTGAAATTCGGTCCCCCTCGTACCGCTCGAGTCGTATCTTTCCAGGGAGATCGCTTCCAAATTGCTGTCGGAGCGAACAAGGGAGATTAACTCAGAGGGGAGCGTACCGCGAAGGTCGTTCCCGTCCAGTTCGAGGTTTTGCAAATTGCTGAGGGAGCCTAACTCCGAGGGGATCGTACCGCTCAGGGAGTTCGCTCGCAGGTCGAGGTTTTGCAAATTGCCGAGCGAACCTAACTCTGAGGGGAGCGTACCGCTCAGGGAGTTCCCGTCCATAAGGAGGTTTTGCAAATTGCCGAGCGAACCTAACTCTGAGGGGATCGTACCGCTCATCATGCGGTTGTTCTCCAGGTCGAGGACTTGCAAATTGCTGAGGGAGCCTAACTCTGAGGGGAGCGTACCGCTCAGACTTTTTAGGTAGGACAGGTCGAGCTCTTGCAAATTGCCGAGCGAGCCTAAAAATGAGGGGATGGTACCGGTCAGCTTGGTCCTTTGCAGGTCGAGGACTTGCAAATTGCTGAGGGAGCCTAACTCAGAGGGAAGCGTACCGCTAATTTGCATAGCGAAGTTCCCTGACGACAGATCGAGCTCTTGCAAGTTGCTGAGGGAGCCTAAAAATGAGGGGAGCGTACCGCTCAGATCCCAGATCATTTCCAGGTCGAGGACTTGCAAATTGCTGAGGGAGCCTAACTCTGAGGGGAGCGTACCGTTCATGCGGTAGTTCTTTGAAAGGTCGAGCTCTTGCAAATTGCTGAGGGAGCCTAAAAATGAGGGGATCGTACCGCTCATGTACAAGTTCCTTTCCAGGTCGAGGACTTGCAAATTGCCGAGGGAGCCTAACTCTGAGGGGATCGTACCGTAAATGTCCTTGTTGTGGGACAGGTCGAGGATTTGCAAATTGCCGAGGGAGCCTAACTCTGAGGGGAGCGTACCGCTCATGCGCCAGTTTTGGGACAGGTCGAGGACTTGCAAATTGCCGAGGGAGCCTAACTCTGAGGGGATCGTACCGCTCAGGTGCTTCTTGTCGTCCCAGAGCAGATCGTCCAGGTTCTCATTGCTATGGCCGGATAGGTCGAGCTCTTGCAAATTGCCGAGGGAGCCTAACTCTGAGGGGATCGTACCGTAAATGTCCAAGTTGTCGTCCAGGTTGAGGACTTGCAAATTGCTGAGGTTGCCTAACTCCGAGGGGAGCGTACCGCTCAGGGAGTTGTCGATCAGCTCGATTTTTGTCACCCGCTCGCCTACTACCGTTACCCCATGCCAGTCTGAGACAACAGAAGCCTTGGGGGGAGTTGAGCTGCTGACATCCCACTTCGTCTGCCAATTCTCTCCATTCATGCTGTGATAGAGAGCCAGAAGGGCTGCATAATCATTGGCATTCAGAACTTCATCTGAAGCTGCCTCAGGAGTCGATCGGACGTCAATATTAAATTCATCGGATACCACGTTTCCCGCATCATCCGATGCCGTTACTGTTACGAGAAAACTGCCTTCAGTAGTAGGAGTGCCTAATATCGCTCCACTACTGGAGTCAATGGTTAAACCTTCTGGCAAACCCTCGGCGCTGTAACTAGCAATGTTGTCGTTGATGTCGGAGAAGTGACCGCTGATATCAAATTCGAGGCTTTCACCGGGAACTACCTCGTAGTCGAGAATTGGAGTTTCCATATAGGGATGGTTTTCCAATCGTTTGTTTGCCGACAAATCCTTGATACTCTCGGGCAGCGTACCGCTCAAGGAGTTTCCGTGCAACCAGAGGTTTCGCAAATTGCTGAACTCGCCATACTCAGAGGGAAGCGTACCGCCCAGGGAGTTCTCGTGCAGGTATAGGTGTTGCAAATTGCCGAGCTCGCCATACTCAGAGGGTAATGTACCGCTCAGGGAATTCTGGGCCAGGCCGAGCTGTCGCAAGTTGCCGAACTCGCTATATTCAGAGGGGACGGTACCGTGAAAGTCGTTCTTGGATAGGCCGAGGAACTGCAAGTCGCTGATGGAGACGATCCAAGAGGGGAGCGTACCGCTCAGGGAGTTGTTGTACAGGCCGAGGTCTTGCAAATTGCCGAGCGAGCCTAATTCGGAGGGGATGGTACCGCTCAGGGAGTTGCTTTGCAGGCGGAGTTTTTGCAAGTTGCCGAGCGAACCTAACTCCGAGGGGAGCGTACCGCTCAGGGAGTTTTTGTTCATCTCGATTTTCGTCACCCGACCTTCTTCGTCATTACTCCCAACCCTCTTTGAACTCTGACGACAAAGGCATTCTTCAACTCCTGCAAGCCCTATAATTAAATCTTGCGCCTGCCGAAGAGAGGGACGTTTTCGGTGTGATTTACCAGATGCACTCTTGACAATACCTGCAACTGATAATAGTAACTCACGGGGGGGGTCGAGCTGCAGCTGTGCCCCAAATATATTCCCGGAGTTTAGCTTCTCGGGGCAGTCCCGTGGTCGGAGGGAGGCTCAACAAGTTCGAGAACCTCTCCACCAGAGTCGGGGCAGAGGTGGACAGTATATGATGTTTTTCTATCAAACTTCTACTATCGTTGAGATCTTGACGATTAGCGAATGTGTGATATGCATTAACGGTAAGCTGCCCTAGGTTTGGATAGGAGGCGGCAATTCCAGACCGTGAGCCCCTAGCTGTCCTTTTCTAAAGTCGGTCAGCAACTGACGTGCGGTGCGTTCGACATCCCCTTGATAGCGCAACTGAGCTAAAGCCTGGAGGTATTCGTCCCCGGCGATCTCTCGGGGGTCAAGTTCATAGCGCCCACGCACAGCATCTAAACTATTAACCTCGTCGTCCAGCTGCTTGAGCAATTCTACTAACTCAGCTGCTACCAGTTGATTGTCGTAAGACGCTTGGCCGATATCGTCACAGATGGCTAATTTAAATGCCGCATCCCGATCGTCCAATTTCGCGGGGATCACTCCCGGTGCGTCTAGCAATTCGATTTCCTTGGAGATCCGCACCCAACGCAGCTGTCTGGTGACCCCCGGACGGGCTGCACTTTCTACTACCCGCCGTCCCAGCAAGCGGTTAATTAATGCTGACTTGCCTACATTGGGAAACCCGATCGCCACTGCGCGCACTGGACGGGGTAGCATCCCCCGATCGCGCCTTCTTTGGTTCATCGCGGCCCCCGCCGCTGTAGCCGCAGCTGCCAAAACTTTTATCCCTTTACCCAACTTAGCATTGGTAAAATAAACTGCACTCCCTTGGGCAGCAAACCACTCTGCCCAGAGGGTCTGCACTTGGCGAGAAATCATGTCCTGACGATTGAGTACCAATACCCGCCCCTTATCTCCCACCCATTCTGGAACTTGGGGATGGGCCGGCGGTGTCTGGAGCGTGCCGAGTCCTTCAGGACAAGAGCACGCGGAAGACGCCGGTAGAAGGGCAGTGCTTGAGGGGATCCGGGCATCCCGGACTTCCAGCACTACATCTACTCGCTTGAGTTGTTCTTTGAGTGCTTTTTCTGCCTTGGCAATATGTCCGGGATACCACTGGATTGTCATTGTTTGTTCTTTGCTAACGCCCGACGTTTCTCGGGCATAATATCCGCCCCTACGCCTTCTCGGGCAGGCATAATATCCGCCCGCCCTACGCGCGATCGCATCTAAGGAACAATCAGGACTGGACAGGGAGATAGATTTACCACCCGATTGGTGACGCTATCACTGATCCCTTCCTCTGTCAAGCCCATGCCCCGACTGCCCATGACAATTAAATTGGCATCAATTTCATCAGCTACATCGCAGATGACGAATGCTGGGTTGCCCTCACGTTCCATCACTTCGGTCTGGATGCCTTGCTGGGCAAACATGGCCTTGGCCCCCTCCAGCAGCTTGGCGATCGCCTCATGGTCGGACATGGACTGTTGGGAGGCTGCTTCGTCGGCCACCGGTACTAGGACGGACAGCAGCACCAACTGGCTATTGTACTTTTGTACGACATTGGCTACCACCTCAGCAGCTTCGCGGGACTCGCGACTGTCATTGACGGAAAATAGGACTGTCTGAAACATGAATTACCTCCGGGACACGTACTCCGATAAAATGTTGACGCGGTGTCTGAAGCATGCAGATCGCGTAGCGTGCGCGCAGCGCATGTCCTTCAGGACAAGAGCATGCGGAAGACGCCGAGAACTGTTTGCAGGTAACTATTTGGATCTGACAAACAGATTAATTAAAGGAGATCGCTTTGTGTCCAAAAAAACTATAGCAAGTTTATCGAGGTCTGATTTATCCGGCAAGAAGGTGCTAATGCGGGCGGATTTCAACGTGCCAGTAGATAAGGGCAGCATTACTGATGATACTCGCATCCGGGCAGCTTTGCCAACAATTCAGGATTTAAACGGTAAGGGTGCGAAGGTGATTCTCACCTCTCACTTCGGGCGTCCCAAGGGTAAGGTGAACGAGGACATGCGCCTGAATGTGGTGGCCGATCGCCTTTCGGAGTTGCTGGGCCAGAAGGTCGTCAAGACGGATGACTGCATTGGTGACGAGGTGGCCAAAGCGGTGGCCGGAATGAAGGATGGTGACGTGGCGTTGCTGGAAAATGTCCGCTTCTACCCGGGAGAAGAGGCCAATGACCCGGAATTTGCCAAGCAGTTGGCCTCGGTAGCGGACGTGTACGTGAATGATGCCTTTGGTACCGCCCACCGGGCCCATGCTTCCACGGAGGGGGTGACCAAATACCTGAGTCCTTCGGTGGCCGGGTTCTTGATCGAGAAGGAACTGCAATATCTGCAAGCGGCGATCGAAAATCCCCAGCGTCCCCTGGTGGCCATTATTGGCGGTTCCAAGGTTTCCAGTAAAATTGGGGTAATTGAGACCCTGCTGGAAAAATGCGACAAGCTGCTGCTGGGCGGCGGGATGATTTTTACTTTCTATAAGGCCCGGGGACTGAGTGTAGGTAAATCTCTGGTGGAACAGGACAAGCTGGAGTTGGCCAAGGAACTGGATGCGAAGGCGAAGGAAAAGGGCGTGGCCCTGCTGTTGCCCACGGATGTGGTGGTAGCGGATAATTTTGCTGCTGATGCTAATGCCAAAACTGTCAGCGTTGAGGCCATCCCCGATGGTTGGATGGGGTTGGATATTGGCCCTGACTCGGTGAAGACTTTCCAAGCAGCGCTGGCAGACTGCAAGTCGGCGATCTGGAATGGTCCGATGGGAGTGTTTGAGTTTGAGAAGTTTGCGGCGGGTACTGAGGCGATCGCCCGATCGCTAGCGGATCTGACGAAGACAGGCGCTACGACGATCATCGGGGGCGGGGACTCGGTTGCAGCGGTAGAAAAGGTAGGGGTAGCGGAGCAGATGAGTCACATTTCCACTGGTGGGGGTGCTAGTCTGGAGTTACTCGAAGGAAAAGTTCTCCCGGGCATTGCGGCCTTAGATGAGGCTTAATTTCCCAGAGTGATGACGGTAGGGTGGGCATCGCCCACCTTTCCGTGCGTCGTTCGTAGTAAACACGAAGAGTGTTTCCCCGTTCGTAGTAAACACGAAGAGTGTTTATTTGTACCCAGGATCGCCCCTTTCTCCAATCTTAGCCTACGCAGGAAGGTTGCCACGTGGTCACGCTGCGCGAAAAATCGCTCCGGACATTGCTTTGTTTCTGTAGCCGCAGGTTTTAACCTGCGAACCACCTGCCCGTTTCCAGAGATGCCCACCCTGTCGTGTCGCTCCCGCGCACGACAGGGGTGGGCACTCTCGGAAACGGGCGAACCATCTGCGAACCTGGGAACAATCTGCGATCGCTTCTGCACAGATATCTCTTCAATCAACTGGACAATCTTCAATTTGCAAGCCTTCTACTCTATTAAACTCATGTACATTATGTGTCACCAGGGTTAAATTGTTTGCCATTGCGATCGCTGCTATTTGCATGTCATAAGGCCCGATTGCGCGTAGCGTGCAATCGGGGTTCCCGCAGCAGCTTGCTGATAGCGCTACGCTGGGTCGATGTCTAAAGCGCGCGCTATTCGCACTACGCATCGCACATCGCGCAGCCATGCGCGAATGCAGAGATCGAAGCCGCACGATCGTCAAAGGGAAGAGACTCAAAAACCCGCAGAAACCGTTCCTGTCTTGCTAGAGTTTGGTCGGGATTATTGCTTCTCATCGCCCCGTAGAACAACTCAGGAGGCACAATAGAACACCAGCTCCCCGGGTAACGAACCCTCCGCTGCCACTTCTTCTAAATCAATAGCCTGTAATCGCAACGGGAACTTCCGAATGTAAGATCCCATCGGCTCCGACCCGGGTACGTAAGGCGATCGTCTGCATGATTCCTCCAGATATGCTTTCTCCATTTACCAATATAGCACCGAATCAAGCGGTAATGTCAAATCCGACAGTTAGATATATTTCGGTTCCTATGCTTTTGTTATCGACAAGGACCGGATGCGATCGCACCACATCTTCTCCACAAACTCCCGTATCCCTCACGGGAGCGCAGCCATTCGCGAATTAAATGTCACCCAACAGATCGCGCGGCGATATATCTTTGGTGTTTCTATCCTAATTTATCGATACGCTGGCGCTGTGCCCCTACCATTTATGTCAAAAAATCAAGGAGATCGCAAATATTGCTGGATACATCCGAACCTTGAGTCCATCAATTAAGTGTAATTAATTTTGTCCTATTACCTTATGATTGACTTCTTCTTAGCAAAAGCTCAACATTCGCTGTGGAAGATAAAACTCATATCCTTTCTGCATGGAGAGTTAGATATTAAACTGACGGACTTCGTTTCTCACAGAGATTGCCGTTTAGGAAAGTGGTTGTATTCTACAGGTATGGCTGAATACGGGTCAATTCCAGAAATGCAATCCCTGGAAACTCTGCATCAGCAACTGCACGCGATCGCATCTATAATACTGGAGATGAAGCATTTGGTCGTGTCCGAGAGCGCCCACCCTGTGGGTCGTTTCCGGAAACGAAAGTCTCCGGAAACGAAAGTCTCCGGAAACGAAAGGCTCTGGACACGAGGGGAGGTTGATGCTGCGGAACTAGAACTTGCCCAGATCGAACCACTGAGTGAAAAGATTGTTGACTCGATCGACTCGGTTGAACAGAAAGTCAAACAAAAATTACCGCGATCTAATGGATAATAGGTAATAGGCAATGCAATTGTCGGTTTGGCCGACCTCTGGTCTGAGGGATATAGCGTTTCTCAGAATGATGTGATAATATTAGATTGATTAGATCTTGTCCGCTCGCTTTCGTTTCCAGAGACACCCACCCATGTCGTTGCCGAGCAGGCGAACAACAGGGTGGGTGCTCTTGGAAACGAACCACTCATGTCGCTGCGATGTGCGGTGCGCAGTGCGAGTAGCGCGCGGTGTCTAGAGCGTGCCGAGTCCTTCAGGACAAGAGCACGCGGAAGACGCCGCAGCTTTAGACATCGAGGGCAGGCGAGCGACAGGGTGGGCGTCTCTGGACACGACCGGCAAATTATTACAGCATAATAATTTCAGCTATTTTCACATAGATCGCACTAATTTGAGAAATGCTATATCTCAGAGGGAGTATAGATAGATGAAGAAATACACGCCGATAGCAATGCAGTTTGGCGAGGCTCTTCAGAAAGGTCTGGGACGAGCCGATCAGTCGCTTCGCTTCTTTACGATTTTCTTGCAGTACCAGGTATAACTACTCATGACTTTCAGTCCCAAAATTGAATTTGTCTAATCTAATCTTAGCATAAGTTTCTATTTTGGAGAGGTCTTTTGTAGGATTTTCTACAAATTGCCTGCCACAGTCTTGACAATTGCGGAAGTTTATAGATATTCCCTCTTCGCTGATAACAAGAATACAACGGGTGCAATGCGTTATTTGTTTTCCTTCTAGTCTTTTTTTGTCTTTAATGGACAATACTTCGATTTTTTGGTTGCTCAACTATATACAAACAATAGCTACCCCCAAATATCACCTTTCAAAATGCAACATCACCTCAAGAGCGTGTCACTACATATTTATTACTACCAGGGGGTAAACCTTTAGACTTTCGGGATAATTATCCAGACAATTAATCACTTTTATCGGTTCAAACTCCCACAATCCCGGAAGTATATCTAGGATCCCGTAATTAGCGATATCAAGAACAAAAGTTCATTATATTATTTCGACCCCTTATGCTGTATAGGCAAGCATACAGCATACAGATGACCGCTGTATGCTGTATGCTTACACCTATGCTACTACAGCACAAAGAGTAAATCAACCCTCCCGGACGGCGGGTCGAAAGCCCGATCTCAAAAGACTTTTTACTCTTTACTTTTAGATTGCTTCAAACCTGGCAACGCTACGCGCTTTTTCCTTCCCGCTTAGTGCAGTGCGGCAGAAATAATCCACTAGCTAGATAGTGGCTGTGGCTAAAGCTTTGCTCCAAAAGCATTTTGAATTTTGAAGAAAGAATTTTGAATTCCGCGCAGCGGCATTAGATGTCCTTTTCGCCGAATTCGCGGGTCATGTGGTCAAAGGGCTGGTCTACAAAATCCGTATTTTCCACCCCAGCGGCTGCCGCTTGTTCTTTGACAACCTCTTTTATAATTTGGATTCCCCGCACGGTCGGGCCAATGGGAACTCCCAGGGAGTTGTAGGTTTCCCGCAGACCGAAGAGTACGCGATCGTCCAGCACGTCAGAGTCGCCAGCCACTAGAGCATAGCTGGCATAACGCAGATAATAATCCATATCCCGCAGACAGGCTGCATAGCGGCGAGTTGTATAGGAATTACCGCCAGGGCGAAGCAGTTCTGGCACTTCCTCATACAACCGGTCTGCTGCCTGCTTCACAATATTAGCCGCGTTACCATTGATTACTGCCGCTGTCTGCACTCGTGCCAGACCGCTATTAAAATATGCTTTCAGCCGGTCGATCGCATCTCGGTCTAGATACCGACCGGTAACATCATAAGTGGAAATCAAGCTTGTGACTGCGTCCTGCATGTAACTGCTCTCCCAAAACTGCATTTTGTGGTGGTTTACTATTTCCCAGCCCAGTTGTTGCCGTCGCACCGTCACCAGCGAATGACGAGCCTGCTTGACTGGGCTGGGAATAACTGTTGATTTTACTACAAAACACATTATCTATTTTGGGCAATTTTCCAGCCATGAGCTGGTCCGACTCTCATCCTCGCAGCGGAGGGGGCCCGGAGCGTGGACTCTTGGAGAAAAAAGTTAGGGAACATAAGTAGGAATAGGTACAAAATTCGTGAAAGTTACGGATTTTCGGGGATCGAGGGTGTAAAAACCTCTCAAAGAATTAAACTAAGCACCCGCGTACCTGGCATGCTCTCCCCCAGCAGAGCCTCAAACATGCCTTCCCAGGCGGAGCCCGGGAAGGAGAAGAATAAGGCCTTACATCATGCCGAAAGATTGCATGTGCTCGTTAATTGCCTCCGCAGTAGTACGGGTGGCATCCTCGCTTACTGCACCCTCGATCAAAGCCCGATCCTCGAACCCGAGAGCATCGCGCAGGAATAAAATGCCATCAGTTAACGCTCCTGCCGTGCCATTGCCATCTACATCTAACATGGTGTTCGCCGTTTCATCCAAGTAGGCAACAATTTCTGACGTATCGCGAGTGGCACCTTCACCTACAACATCTTCAGTCAAAGTCTCTCCCCTGAACCCGAAGAGATAACGTATGGCCACAAGGCCGTCAGTTAACGCATCTATAACTCCATTCCCATCAATGTCCAGGTCCAGTGTCGGTGATGGAGTACGCGAGGTTAATGCAATGGAACTGGGGACAAAGTTGCTATTTGCAGGCAGGTCATCTGAGTTGGCACTAAAGTTGATCTGCGTCCCTTCAAACCCTGGTAGCGCCGTGAAGTTGGCCGTGTAGAGGGTAGGATTAGAATTGTTGGGCCAATTTCCGTTAGCATCTATCCAAGCTTGCAGGATGTATTTGTCTGTGTTCGGGTCGCCGTCCAAACCCCCGTTGGTGACCGGATCGTCCAAGACTGCACTTATAGGTTGCGCGCCCAAAGAAAAGCGCGAGGTCAGACCGGTGACTGGATCGAATGCTACTTGAGAACTGTCCCAATGCATGCCAAAGACTATTCCCGTGGTGGGAGTTTCCGCAGGTTCGGTAGAGTAGTTGACATCAAAGCTGACGCTCGTGTTTGGTTCTACTGCTTTGGTCGGTTCTTCAGGGGTGATTTTCAGTTGAGTGACTTCTTCAGGGGCAGAGATTACTGTTATGTCCTCCTCCGCAGTGTCCGGAGCGGTGGTGTCCGTGGGGGCGGCATTAGTTGCCTTCTCAACTTGAATTACATAGATATCTCGAACGTTACTGGTCAAATCATTGTTGCCGTCTCCGTCGATGTCGATGCTGTCCCGGAAAGTTCCTGCAGCCCACACATTACCATTGCTGTCGGCGGCTATGGCATAGCCAATATCACTATCGCTACCACCGATATTTAAGGCCTGAACCAAATTCCCATTGCTATCAAATTGAGCTACATAGCTATCAATACTGCCATTACTGGTCAAATCATTGTTGCCGTCTCCGTCGATGTCGATGTTGCCCTCGAACTCTCCTGTAACCCACAGACGATCGTTGCTATCGGTGGCTATGGCACTGACATAGTCACCGATATTTAAGACCTTAACGAAATTACCATTGCTCGAGAACTTGGCTACATAGCTATCAGTGGCCCAAGGATACTCAAGTGAGCCATCGGTCAAATCATTGATGCCGTCTCCGTCGATGTCGATGTTGCCCTGGAAACGCCCTAACACCCACGCATCGCCATTGCTGTCGGTGGCTATGGCACGGCCACCGTCCTCATCCTTACCGCCGATCTGGGAGGCAAAGAGCAAAGCCCCCTCCGAGTCGAACTTGGCTACATAGCCATCTCGAAAGCCATTATTGGTCAAATCATTGATGCCGTCTTCGTCGATGTCGATGGTGCTGGAGAAAGTTCCTGTAGTCCACACATTATCATCGCTGTCGATGGCTATGCCATGGCCAACTTCCAAACTGCTACCGCCGATCTGGAAGGCGTTGACCAAATTTCCCTCCGAGTCGAACTTGGCGAAATAGCTATCATAATCATAATCGCCATTATTGGTCAAATCATTGATGCCGTCTCCGTTGAGGTCGAGGTCGCCTTCGAAACGTCCTTTAGTCCACACATTATCATTGCTGTCAATGGCTATGCTCTTGCCCGATACAGTGTGCTCCGCGTGGATCTCTTTGGCCAAAACAAAGTCCCCCTCCTCGTCGAACTTGGCTAAATAGGAGTTACCATATTCGGCATTACTGGTCAAATCATTGATGCCGTCTCCGTCAATGTCGATGCTGCCATGGAACTCTCCTAACACCCACGCATTACCATTGCTGTCAGTGGCTATGCCTATGCCCTTGTCCTGGCTCAAAAAAATACTATTGCCGAAATCATAGGCCCGAACCAAATCCCCCTCAGAGTCGAACTTGGCTACATAGCTATCGAGATAGCCAT
Organism: Hormoscilla sp. GUM202; assembly: GCA_005518205.2. Lineage (GTDB taxonomy): Bacteria > Cyanobacteriota > Cyanobacteriia > Cyanobacteriales > Desertifilaceae > Hormoscilla. Next base: position 120,330 of record RFFC02000005.1, on the reverse strand, counting down.
TAGTGGTTAAATCATCTTCTCCGTCTCCGTCGATGTCGATGCTTTGCCTGAACTCTCCTGTAACCCAGACATCACCATTGCGATCGATCGCCATGTCCTCGGGTGTTTCCCGCCAACCGCTACCGCCGATCTGGAAGACAACCTTATCCATTACTGTTGATTTCATTTTTTTGAACCTCATTCTTGGTGAACATTTTGTTTTCTGCCTCTCCCAACCCCCAACCCCCACCCCCCCAACCGCACATGCTTTCTGTTACTATCTCCCTTGGTTGGGTGTGGTCAAAACCCGTTGGTAGGAGACGGAGTAGCCCAAACCCGTTCCCAGGTAGAACGGAACGGACCCCCGACGCTGTGAGGGAATGAGGGGCCCGGCTACATGAACAAAGCAATGTCCGGAGCGATTTTTTTCGCGTTTTTCGCTTGCGCAACGTGGCAACCGGGTGTGTTCAACCCGTTGATAAAAATATCGATACCCCAGCCCCGGAGATCCCCCCAAACCCCCCTTTTTAAGGGGGGCTTCCGGAAGCCCCCCCAACTGCCACGGGGGGGTTGGGGGGGATCCGGCTGCAACTACTTTTGACCACACCCCCCTTGGTTTCCTGCTCGATCCGGACTGTTAGATGAAATCATCTCGATCGATAAGTCCAGAATGAATTTCCGGCAAAATTGCCAACACTTTCGCAAAACCCTCGACTTCAGCTTGAATGTAAGTCGAACCGCCCCGATCGAGAGTTACTAAATCATTATAATCCAAATCTCCTTCTAACTTGATGCGGTCCGTGTCATTATAGCCGAGGATGGTATCCGTGCCCCTGCCCCGGGCTAAGACATAAACATTCGCACCATCGCCTCCGGAAAGAGTATCATCTCCGCTGCCCCCATCGAGGGTATCATCTCCGCTACCCCCATTGAGGACATCGTTTCCTTCTCGCCCATTGAGGAGATCGTCTCCCCCTCGCCCATTGAGGGTATCGTTGCCCCTGTCTCCAGAGAGGGTGTCGGCGTTTTCGGTGCCCGTGATGACGGACGATACCGTAATGTTAAATTCATCTTCTGCCTCGGCACTCCCATCCGATGCAGTTACTGTCACCGGAAAAAATCCCGGAGTAGTCGGGGTGCCAGCGATCTCCCCAGTAACGGGGTCAATAGTTAAACCGTCTGGCAAACCATTGGCTCTGTAGTTGCTAATATCGTTGTTAATGTCGCCGAAGTGCTCGCTGCTATTGAGGTAGAAGTCTTGACCCGAAATAGCTTCCGCGTCTCTAATCTCAAATATCAGATATGGGGGATTTGTTTGCACACTAAGATCGTATAGGCTTTCTAAGTTGGTTACCTCAGGCGGTATCGGGCCTCTCAGGGAGTTGTCGTACAGCCATAGCCTTGCCAAATTGCTGAGGTTTCCCAACGAGGAGGGTATTGTGCCTTTCAGATTGTTATCGTTCAGGTAAATATATTCTAAACTGGTGGCGTTCCCTAATGAAGATGGGATGCTGCCGCTGAGGGAATTGGTGCTCATCCAGAGCTCCTGCAAGTTCCTCAGGTTCCCGAATTCAGATGGAATCGGACCGCTCAGAGAATTCACGTTCAACTTGAGGGACGTCAAATTGCGGAGGATTCCTAATTCAGAGGGAACGGTGCCGTGAAGACCTCTGTGCTCCAGATCTAGTTTCTGCAAACCGGTGAGCTTGCCTAACTCAGAAGGGAGCGTACCGCTCACTCCGGCTGAGAGTTCCGTCACCCGGGAGTTCTTGGCTGTCACCCCATTCAACAACTTAGACTTTACAGATATTTTGAGGGTTTTAGCAACCCTCGATACAAAATATATTTTTATTGTGCTATGCAGCGGGTTAGCTATTTAGAGGTTATAACGTATAAAATAACAGTTAATTATCGGACCCAGTTCCCCTCCCCAACCCCAACTTCCCAGGCGGAGCCCGGGAAGGAGAAGAATAAGGCCTTACATCATGCCGAAAGATTGCATGTGCTCGTTAATTGCCTCCGCAGTAGTACGGGTGGCATCCTCGCTTACTGCACCCTCGATCAAAGCCCGATCCTCGAACCCGAGAGCATCGCGCAGGAATAAAATGCCATCAGTTAACGCTCCTGCCGTGCCATTGCCATCTACATCTAACATGGTGTTCGCCGTTTCATCCAAGTAGGCAACAATTTCTGACGTATCGCGAGTGGCACCTTCACCTACAACATCTTCAGTCAAAGTCTCTCCCCTGAACCCGAAGAGATAACGTATGGCCACAAGGCCGTCAGTTAACGCATCTATAACTCCATTCCCATCAATGTCCAGGTCCAGTGTCGGTGATGGAGTACGCGAGGTTAATGCAATGGAACTGCCTGGCCATGACCGATTTAACCGTTCATTGTACTATTACCTACTTCTGGGCTGGCTAAACAGCAAATTAGTTAACTTCGCTACAATTTTTAACATTTGCGACGCGCAAATGCCAATTTTTTTGTAGTGAATTATACAAAATATCGGTACTACTATCCCTAGGATGAGGCAGGTAGACGGGAGCGGCCAACGGGGGTGGATTTGGTGGTTGTCAGCCCCACCGACTTCCATCCCACACGCACCAGATCCGATTATCACGATCTCGCAGAGTAAATAAGGAGTAAAGCATGCCAGAGACGGCGCAAGAAGTCTTGAAGATGATTCAAGACCAAGACATCAAGATTATCGACCTGAAATTTATCGACATGCCAGGGATCTGGCAGCACTGCTCGTTTTATCGGGATCTCATTGACGAGGACGCTTTCACCGATGGCGTAGCCTTCGACGGTTCTAGCATTCGGGGTTGGAAGGCGATTAACGAATCTGATATGATGATGGTGCCAGACCCGAAAACGGCTTGGATCGACCCCTTCATGGAAGAGCCGACCCTAAGCATGATCTGTAGCATCAAAGAACCCAGAAGCGGTGAATGGTACAGCCGCGACCCCCGCAGTATTGCCCAGAAGGCGCTAGACTACCTAATTTCCACTGGTATTGGTGATGTGGCCTTCTTCGGTCCGGAGGCGGAGTTCTTCGTGTTTGAAGATGTCCGCTTTGACCAGACGGAGAACAAAGGGTTTTACTATGTAGACTCGGTAGAGGGACGGTGGAATTCTGGCAAAGAGGAACCGGGTGGCAACTTGGCTTACAAGCCCCGCTACAAAGAAGGTTACTTCCCAGTGTCGCCGACAGATACTCTGCAAGACATGCGGACGGAGATGCTGCTGACGATGGCAGCATGTGGCGTCCCGATCGAAAAGCACCACCACGAGGTAGCTACTGGCGGGCAGAATGAATTGGGTATTCGCTTTGCGCCTTTGGTGCAGTCTGCTGACAATTTGATGATCTACAAATATGCGATCAAGAATGTTGCCAAGCGCCACGGCAAGACCGTTACCTTCATGCCCAAGCCGCTGTTCAACGACAATGGTTCGGGGATGCACACCCACCAGTCCATCTGGAAGGATGGTCAACCTCTATTCTACGGAGATGGCTACGCCAACCTGTCTCAGTTAGCATTGCACTATATTGGCGGTCTGCTCAAGCACGCACCAGCACTGCTGGCACTCACCAACCCCACTACTAATTCTTACAAGCGGTTGGTGCCTGGGTTTGAAGCCCCTGTGAACTTGGCATACTCCCAAGGAAACCGTTCCGCTTCCATCCGCATTCCCCTCACTGGTAGTAACCCGAAGGCGAAGCGGTTAGAGTTCCGCTGTCCTGATGCTACTTGTAATCCCTATCTGGCATTTGCGGCTATGCTATGTGCTGGTTTAGATGGCATCAAGAACCAGATCGACCCCGGTGAATCCCTGGATGTGGATATCTATGACCTCTCTCCAGAGGAGTTGGCGAAGGTGCCTTCGACTCCCGGTTCTCTGTTAGATGCGCTGAAATCACTGGAAGCGGATCGGGAGTTTCTGACCGCTGGTGGCGTGTTTACAGAAGACTTCGTCGGCAACTGGATTGAGTACAAACTGGATAACGAAGTGAACCCGATGCGGCTACGTCCCCATCCCTACGAGTTTGCTCTATACTACGATGTATAGCTTTTGTCAAGTAGTTTGATAACAGATAGCAGCCACCTCTCCAGGTGGCTGTTTTGCTTTGGGATCTTCATGGGCGGTTTTTCGTTACAATTATTTACAGTAGTTAAAGATTATTCATATCCCGCCAACTATGTCGGACAATTTCACCAAACTGGCCTATGAAACGGTTCAGCAGAGCCAAAGTTATTTTGCTGTAGCTCATAAAACCATTAGTTCGCGATTGCGTTCCCTGGTGGATCCTCCGGTCGAGCAGAAGACTAAACCATTGCCGCCGCAGGTGTTACAAGAAATGCAGCAAAGGCTGAATCGACTGATGGAAGCCGACTGGTCCGATGCCGAACGGGGCCTGTATCCGGCGAGTCTGCTGTTCGATCGCTCTTGGTCGGACTTTTTTCTTTACTATCCAGCGATCTGGCTAGATTTTCCACAAATGTGGGAGCGAGTCAAGCAGAAGAGATATCAAGAGTTTTCGCCAGAGATTGAGACAGAAGGCTATCCGGGCTACTACCTGCAAAACTTCCATTACCAGACTGATGGCTATTTAAGCGAGATGTCAGCTAATTTGTATGACTTGCAGGTGGAACTTCTGTTTAATGGTACGGCGGATGCGATGCGCCGGCGGATTTTGGCTCCCCTGAAGCAAGGACTGACAGGGTTTAGCGGCATTTCCCCCAGGCAAATTCGGGTACTGGATGTGGCTTGTGGTACTGGCAGAACTCTAAAATTCCTGCGGGGAACTTTGCCTTTGGCAAGTCTGTATGGTATGGATCTGTCGCCTGCTTACTTGCGGAAGGCAAATCAATTGTTATCGGAAATTCCCGGGGAATTACCTCAACTTTTACAGGGAAATGCAGAGGAGTTGCCCTATCTGGATAATTACTTCCATGGAGTCACTAGCGTTTTTCTGTTCCACGAACTGCCAGGTGGGGTGCGTCAGCGGGTAATCAATGAATGCTTTCGGGTGACTCAACCGGGGGGACTGTTGATTATCTGCGATTCAATTCAACTGTCTGATGCGCCTGAGTTTAAGGTGATGATGGAAAACTTTCCCGCCATTTTCCACGAACCCTACTACAAAAACTATATTAGTGATGATTTGGTAGGACGCTTAGAGTCGGCAGGCTTCACTAATATTGAGTCTCAGGTATATTTCATGAGCAAGTATTTGATTGCTCGTAAGCCCGCATGATGGCACCTTACCCTCATTCCCGGTGGCGTTTAATTCCCCTGGTGCGATCGTCTGGGCGGATCCAGATGGCGATCGACCGTTGGTTATTGGAGCAGCACAGGCTGGGTTTACATCCTCCCACGCTGAGGTTTTATACTTGGGAGTCAGCGACAATTTCTCTGGGTTATCATCAACGCCAATGGCCGGAATTTTGGAATCATCTGACTTGGCAAGGTGTCCCGATGGAGTTGGTGAGACGCCCGAGTGGAGGCCGGGCGGTGCTGCATCAGGGAGATATAACTTATGCTGTAGTAACTTCGGGACTTCCTCCCAGACGCCGGGAAGCCTACGAAAAGATTTGTGAGTTTTTGATTGCAGGTTGGCGATCGCTCGGTTTAGAATTACATTACGGTACTGCTGGGCGGGGCTACATCCACAACCCCAGTTGTTTTGCTACGGCTACAGAGGCCGATCTTGTTTCTGCATGTGGCGGTAAGTTTATTGGTAGCGCCCAACTGCGACGGGGGAAAGCTATTTTACAACATGGTTCCATGTCCTTAGAACCCGATCGGGGTTTGTTTTCTCGGGTATTCGAGACTGAGGCCCCTGCTTCCGTGCAGCTACCGACAGGCGATTGCGCTGCGCGCACGCTGCGCGATCGGGGGGATGCCTTAATTGAAATTGTAGTGGAAGCTTTAACTGATGCTGCTAGTCGTTGTTTCGGAGTCGAGTTTGTGAGACAACCTTTATCAGAGTCCGAGTGGCAGGCTATCAGGCAAGTGTCTTCTCAATTGCTTAAGTAGGAGTAGTTGTCCGATCGCTAAATCATTAGGGAAAATGCCTAGTTTTTACATATTGCGCGACCACCGGATTGAGAGTAAAAACAGTGGTTTTTTCTTGCTCTTGCGGAGCTAATAAAAATCGCCTGACCAGAGATTTCATCGCATTGATTAAGTTGGAAGGAGATAATTTTATTTGGTTTAACATTTGCGATAAGGCAACTGCTTCTTTTTCCTTGGCAAGCTGAACGATAACCGCAACTTTTTCCTCGCTTAAACACTGCAATTGTTGCTCTAAGCGCCAGCATAATGATTCATCTAAAATTGGCATATCGTATTGCAAAAAATCAGCGACTCTACCGCCAAATAATTCTCTAATGAGAGTAGCGGTTATATTCAACCAGAGAGGGTTGCCTTCATAGGAATTTCTAATGATTCGGAGAATATTTGTAAAAGGATCGCTTATCAATTCATTAGCTTTTAGTCCTGACGGTAAAAAACTTGTTAGCGGTGGCAATGACGGTAGTATTAAACTTTGGGACGTCGATCGGGGTGAACAATAGGACAACACTCAGCTATAGTTAGAGCAGTTGCTTTTAGCCCTGATGGTGAATTAATTGCTAGTGGAGATGATCGGGGTATAATTAAAATTTGAGATATTAAAACCATGAAAGATGCAGTTTCACCCGACGAAGATAATAAACACGAGCGAGCAGTAACATCCCTGGCTTTTAGTCCTGATGGTAAAACCATAGCAAGTGCTAGTGAGGATAAAAAAGTGAAGTTGTGGAAAAGAGTTTAATTAAAAAAAAGCGATCGCGCATACTGAAGAAATGAAGGAGCCTCGGGGGATGTACCGATATCTAGAGAATATCGCCCTGTTCAATGCCAGCTAGCAGCAGATCGATGTAGCGGCCGATCGCACTTTAGGTTGGGGAGATTTAGTCGCTGGAGAAATTGAAATTCACGAGATTTCCGGCGACCATTTCTCTATTATCCGGGAACCTCAAGTGCGGGTTTTAGCAGAACGGCTGAAGCAGGCCCGATCGCGGGCCCTCCCGTTCATCAATTAATATTAGACCTATGGGCAACATCTAGTTTTGCCTAGTTTATTCCTACCGCCTGTGCGAGACATTAATCGATCGCATCAAATTCGGGGGGCGATCGACTCATTTTTGTCCCCAAGTAATGGTTAATTGATTCTCCCCCCGTTCGGTTTTGACACCCATTGTTGTATAATACATAAGGGAGTAGGAGATTTATGCTTCCCCTACTCAAGAACCTGGGTCCTGCGGCGATCGACCTCCCGACAGCCGATCGCCTACTGTCGAGCGAGCTAACTTTTAGAACATGCCAGCGCTGCTCAGGCCCAATATAGTGCCAGCTCCTAGGATGTGACCCAGGCTGGTGGTTGCCAGCAACTCAGGCAAGCCCATACCCCCGAAAAAGGGCCCTCCCGGCAATGCTGGACCAGCACCCTTCTGTTGGATGAAGAACTTGCCTAGGGCGATCGCCACTATATTGCAGATAATCATGGTCAAGCCTACACTCAAAGACCACTCTGTACTCATACCTATTCTCCTGCGTCGATTTATTTTTACAAGCTTTAATAATTTTAAATTACTTTTTGACAAAGCCATCATTTCGTTTCATAAATTAATATAACTTAACATTCAACGGCCCAGCCAGAAGCCAAAATGGGTAGTTAGTTGTCAGTGGTTGTTCGATATCAGAGATATCCATCGCTGGTGGGCCTGGTACGCGATCGCTAGTTATAAGCAGTTCTTATATTGTTAATAATTAATTCACAATTCACAATTCACAATTTACAATAGATATATGCGAGTCAAAATTTGTGGGATAACAATAGCTTCACAGGCGATGGCGATCGCCCAGTTAGGAGCAACAGCACTAGGGTTTATCTGCGTGCGGTCCTCTGAGCGTTACATAACGCCTGAAAATATCCGGGTGGTGGTAGAGCAGTTGCCAGGAGCGATCGACCGCATCGGCGTGTTTGCCAACGCCCCCTTAGAAGAAATCTGTCAAACGGTGGCAACTGCCCAATTGAGTGGCGTCCAGCTGCATGGCAGCGAGTCACCGGAATTTTGCCACCAGTTGCGTCGTGCCCTGCCGAAGATAGAAATTATTAAAGCCCTGAGAGTAAAGACGCAAGAGGCCTTAAATCAGGCAGATCTGTACATTGACTGTGTAGATGCTATATTACTAGACGCCTACGATCCAGAAAAGCTTGGAGGTACAGGCAAAACCCTGGACTGGTCTGCCTTAAAGCAATTTCATCCCCGGTGCCCCTGGTTCCTTGCCGGTGGCTTAACACCGGACAATGTCCAATCAGCCCTGGATCTAGTTCACCCCAATGGTATCGATCTATCCAGCGGTGTAGAGCGCCAACCTGGAAATAAGGATCTGGCGAAAATTGCCCTCTTGTTTGAGAAACTGGCGCTCTAGTTCCGTTTACTGTTCTTGGGAGCCTCAAACTTATAACCAACACCCCGCACTGTCTGAATCAGTGTTAAGTACATGGACAAAATTAATTTCACACACTCTCTCGCGCTAGTCTCCATATCCGGAGCATGTCGCCCATGGCTATGTGCAATTATTTTTGTCTAACTACTTAGTTGATTGTCAGTTTCCAGCGGACTGCGAATTTGACCGATATGTACGTCCAAAACTCGCGGATCCCCTTCATATTCGTACTCCCATACTTGTTATCGCCTCTACCCGGTATTTCAGTTCTTCAAGATTAAAGGGTTTGGTGAGGTAGTCGTCGGCTCCCTTAGAAAACCCAGTGATTTTATCGGTGGGTTCGGCCCGGGAGGTGAGCACTTCGGCGCCTTCCGCATGCGGAAGACACCGATCGCAAATACATCAGTGCGACACTCGCTTAAGCGCTCGTGCTCCGGGATGCTTCCCTCGGAGCGGACAAGTTATTAACGGGACTTAAACAAAAACTTCCCCCTAAAGCGGCTGAATTCCATGTATAATAGGCATTATACGTCAACGGACACGGTTTCACGGTAGCATATAGATGTACGGAGTTTCCCAGAAGTGGTTTTTTAAGTAAATATCCTGTATATCAGTATATTATACTACTAATTGGCCCTCACCGTAGGAGGAGAAAACAACATGAAAGAAACAGTTGCTCAGGCCATGCCACCTGGCTTTGAGAAATGGTGTCGTCGCTTTGATGATGTCTTTAGTCGTCAAGCTCAACGAAGAGAGTTCCGTAATTATTTAGGGGGGTTATTAGGAGAAAGTGAGCGAAAAAATATCTCTCAAATATCGAAAAATACTGTGGGAGTTTCTTATCACAAATTGCATCACTTTATAACCGAGTCTCCTTGGTCTGCTTCTCGTGTAAATGAAAGGCGATTAGAGATAATGAATATCTGTCGTCAAACAAAACATAGGAAAAATTTTAACTTAATAGTGGACGACACAGGTCATCGAAAAAGCGGCATATTAACTGAAGGGGTAGGACGACAATATATTGGGGAAGTTGGGCTCTACTGATAACGGGCTTGTAATGGTAACAACTCATCTCTATGATGGAGTAAGAAGTTTACCATTAGATTTTGCTCAATATTTACATGCCGATTCTTTAGAGAAAGGAAAAGAAGATCCCGAATTCAAGAAAAAACCCGAGTTAGCTTTAGAACTAATTGCTCGATGTTTAAATAGAGGCGAACGTCCTGAAGTGACGTTAATAGATGGAGGTTATGGTAATAATGGACCTTTTTTAAAAGAACTAGAAAAGAGAGGATTAATTTATATTGGAGTTGTCGCCAAGAATAGAAACGTCGAAGTAGAAATAGAGACCGGACAAAAAACAAAAATGAGATTAGATGAACTGACAGCAATATTACCAGAAGAATCTTTCAGTTCTATTACATATTGTTCACAAGTTAGCTAGTACAATAACAGCATTTAGTAAACCAGTTTTTAAACGTATTTGTTCCAATCAGCATTAGAGCAAGTTCAATTAACTTTTCTAGCGCCTCCATTGCTCGTGTTGGGAACATTCTGACCAGTGACTTAACCGTTGACCACAACATCTCAATAGGATTGAAGTCTGGTGAGTAGGGTGATAAATATTCTACTCTTGCTCCCGTAGCGACTATCAGTTCTTCGATACCTTTCATTTTATGGATATTAAGGTTATCCATAACTACCACATCCCCGGGATTCAGCTTCTCCACCAGGTCATGTTCAACAAAATCCTTAAAATCCTTACCTTTCATAGAGCCTTTAATTGCTTTTTTCGCCACAACCCTTTCAATACTTATTGCTCCGATTAACGTCATTTTCCTGCCCTTATAAAATGGTCTTAAATAGAATGCCTTTTTACCTTTTTCACTCTCGTGTCCAGAGACGCCCACCGGCGCTCTCGGACACGACCTGGCCATTTCGCGACTCATCCCTATCCAGAAAGCTGCCTCATCAATAAATATCAATTTTCCCTGTGGGACATCTCGAACCCGCTCTCGGTAATCAACTCGCTGCTGTTGAACTGCTGGAGTTGCTACTTTTTCTGCCCGGTAAGTTTTTTTTTAAGAGTTAAGCCTTCTTTTTTTAGGAACTCACACATCCCCCCTACACTGACATAAACATCCTGCTCATTTAACAGATGTTCCCTCAGCCTACCGGACAATCTGGGTAATCTTTTACCATCTTCACGATCAAGTCTCGATAGGCTTCTAGCTTGCCCGGACGTTTGGGGCCGGGTTTTTTAGGGGTTAGATCTTGCGTTTCTCGATATTGTTTTATATAACTATGAACAGTAGCAGGACTGAGCATAAACTGCTCGGCAAGTTGCCTCCTCGAGCCTTTGCCCAATTTATAAGCAGTGACGACTTTTTGTCTAAGGTCCAGAGAGTAACGTCCCATAGCTGAATAAGGTCTGCATTGAGTATAGCTCTAGTTTAGCACAAAAATGTTCTACTTGTTTCCTGAACAAGCTGTAATCTCGAGTTACAAAAACCTCGAAGGGTTTGGGTAGCAACAATAAAAATCGAAATTTCCGGGATGTCAGGTAAACGAACAGTAGCTATCGTAATGAATGCAAAAACTGTTTCCTCGGCAACGGAAATTGATTATTTAATCACCAATGCTCCCATTGAAAAAGCCACAGCATTATGGATAGTTACTACCTATTCACAACGCAATTGGGTTGAAGTTTTTTACCGAACGGTAAAAGGTTGGTTAGGTTTAAAAGAATGTCAAGTTAGAGGAAAAAAAAGTATTGAGCGTCATTGGATATTAGTTTTTTGTGCTTATACTTTTATTCTCTGGCATTGGTTGACCGGTGGTCTAGCGCGACAATGGGCGTCGAGACCATTAAAAACATTTGTTGAAGCGTTAGAGGCTTTTCGTACAGCTGTCTCTTATCGGTTTATGCGTTGGCTCGGTAACAATGTTGATGTATTTGCCGCTCACAAAGCGAGTTTCGGCTTGATTTGGGCTTAAATTTTGTCTAAGTCCCGTTAACCGAGAAGTATTGGGATAACGGTCCTATTTATTATGATTAAGTTTTGTAAAGCTAATCAGCAATTGGCTCTAAATAGTTATAATATGGAGAATCTAGATAATTATTACTCAGACATAAACTTTAGAAAGGGAGTATATCAATGGATCTTGGACCTCTTGTCCAAATAGTCGTTTACTGGTTAGTGACATCGGTCAGCTTGTTTATTATCTCAAAACTGCCATTTTTGGGTGTTGAAATTGACAGTTTCGAGAAAGCAATGATATCGGCAGCAGCTTTTGGAATATTGAATGCGCTGCAGGTTCCCGCTTTTCAGTATTTTGGTTTGCCCCTTAACATGCTTAATATTACTCTGGTCGCGATCTTAGTTAATGCCATCATCTTTGGCTTAGCCGCTGCTTTGGTCTCGGGATTTCGCTTGCGCGGGGGTATAGTTAGTGCCTTGCTGGGTTCCCTCGCCCTCGGATTTATCAATTCCTTCCTCTTCTACGCCCTCAAGTCTATCTAATAACTGGCCTGTGCAGCTAAGTTTTTCAGGTGGGCAATGCCCAAAAAGCCCGATCGCCCTAAGGGGGAACCATGATTGTTTGGCCCCCAGCAAGTCCAAAGACAGCATGGATAGCTTGTAAGGCTTTCACTCCTTCTGCTTCCGCTACGACGCAGCTAATTTTGATTTCTGAAGTAGCAATCATTTCGATGTTAATCTGCTGTGCGGCTAAGGCGGCAAACATCTGGGCCGCTACGCCGGGATGCTTGACCATCCCTATACCAACAGCGCTGACTTTGGCGATCGCCCTACGAACTACAATTTCACTATAGCCCCATTCCGATTTTTCGGGCCGTCCGCGGACCGATTTTTCGGGCCGTCCGCGGACCGCTCGCAGTTCTTCTAAAGCCAGCCGGGCAATTTCCACTTGGCTTTGTGCTACAGTAAAGGCAATATCGCGAGTCGGGACGCCATTAATCACCCGACAGCGCTGGGACTGGATAATTATATCAACGCTGATCTGATGTTGGGCTAGCAGACCGAAGATTTGAGCTGCTATTCCCGGGCGATCGGGTACAGACAGGATCGCCAAACGCGCTTGATTTTTATCCAGGGCCACACCCCGGACCGGAGTTTCTGGACTCGTTCCCACGGCTCTGCCTGGAAGCGCGCTCGTTCCCACGGCTCTGCCTGGGAACGTTGCTTGATGACTGCTGACATCGAACGCTTGGCAGAGGATCTCCACCGCACGATCGCCCTCTTGGGCAGCGATCGTGCAGCTGACTTTAATCTCCGATGCCGAAATCATTCCGATATTAATCCCCGCATCTGCTAGAGTAGCAAACATCTGGGCAGCCACGCCGGGACGCCCGATCATCCCCGCACCCACAATACTGACTTTGGCAATATTATTGTCTGCCATCACCTCACCTCGTTCCCTGGGGACCGCCTGGGAACGCGCCTGACTGCTTCCCAAAGCTGGTAGAATAGCAGTTGCCACAGAAGACGCCCGACTGGCAGCATTGCTAGCAACGGTAAAGGCAATGTCATTAGTATTGCCTTCGTGGATCGATTGGATAATCAGATCTACATCTATATCCTGACGCCCAATCTCGCCAAACAACTCTGCTGCTACTCCCGGGCGATCGGGCACTCGCAGCATGGACACCTTACCTTGATCGGCATCAAATTCCACCGCATCTACAGGGTAGACGAGTTCCAAACCTTCTAGAGAACGGGCGCAAGGACTTGGGGAGATTACCTTCGTACCCGCCTCATCCGTCCAGCTGGATTTTACCACTAAAGTAATGCCGTAATTGCGAGCAATCTCCACCGCCCGTGGATGCAGAACTTTCGCACCCAAGCTAGCAAGTTCCAGCATTTCATCGCAGGTTATTTCCGCCATCACCTGCGCATCCGGTATCAACCTGGGGTCGGCGGTTAAAATCCCCGGCACATCAGTGTAAATTTCGCAGCAGCATGCTTCTAGGGCCGCTGCCAGCGCCACTGCTGAAGTATCCGAACCTCCCCGTCCCAGGGTGGTAATTTCCCTCGTTACCTGGCGACCGCCTGGTAATGCGCTGCTTGTGACGCCTTGGAAACCTGCTACAACCACCACTTTCCCCTCATCCAGGTGACCGGCGATCCGTTCTGTAGAAATTTCCAAAATCCGGGCCCGAGAATGTTTCGCTTCCGTAACGATGCCCACCTGTGCCCCTGTCAGAGAAATCGCTGGTTGTCCCAATTCCTGTAATGCCATACTCAGCAGGGCGATCGAGACTTGTTCCCCCGTAGACAGAAGCATATCCATTTCCCGGCGGCTGGGATTTGTGGATATTTCTTTGGCTAATTTGACTAAATCATCAGTGGTTTTGCCCATTGCCGAAACCACTACCACTAGGGAGTTGCCAGCGAGCACCGTTTTCTGTACCCGCTGGGCCACTGCTTGGATCCGTTCCACTGTGCCCACCGAGGTGCCACCATATTTTTGGACTATTATTGCCATATATCTCCCGATTCTACTCTCACAGCGGAGGGGGCCCGGAGCGTGCGCGAGGGGTAGTGCGATTAGCGCGCCCCGAGTGCATCGACTCAACCCAAGACAGGGGTCCCCGCCTGTCCTAGGGCGGGGACCCCTGTCCTACGAAGGGCGAACGACGGGACTCGAACCCGCGAATGGTGGAACCACAATCCACTGCCTTAACCACTTGGCTACGCTCGCCATACTTTCTCAGAGTATAACACTCTCTTCGCACAATTATCCAGATCGTAACCCAAAAATTTGGAGAGTCCGGAGATTTCCTCGTTCCTCCTCGTTCCCACGGCTCTGCCTGGGAACGCGGCTCCCGCCAGGGAACAGGCTGCGCTAAGTTGCAGGAGATTCTAACTATAAACTGCCCTAGGGGAGTTTTGTCAAGCAAGTCGCGATCCGCCGAGCAGCCCCTGGTTTTCCCATCCGCCGCTGGCCATTTTCATAAATCAGCTGTAGCCAGTCGGGGTCACGCAACAGTTTTTCTAGAAGATCGGCAACCTGACCTGGCTGCTGCACCAGCACCAGAGAAGGCCCTAACAGGCGAGACTGGGCTTCGGCAAATGCTGGGGTAAACTGGGGGCCTCCCCCGGGAATCGCGATCGCGGGTTTTCCTAAGCCCACAAACTGTTCTGTGGCCGTCCCCGCCATGGCGATCGCCACATCTGCCCAGTGCAAGCATTGATTATAACCCTTTTCCGTCAGAAGCAATGTCCCATGTTTCTGGATGTAGGTCATGCTTGCCGTGCAGCTTCTAGTATAATCAGTTCTCACGACACGCGGAAGCCAGCCAGCTGATGAAGCCATTTCTCCCATCCTCTCTACCGTTAAGAGAGGCGCGATCGCCCCTGCAAATATCACCTTTGAACGCCTCCTGCCGAGGATACAAGCAGCAGTCTGCAGCAGCAACTGCCAATTTTCATAAGCTTCCGGCGATCTCGAACCCGGCAGCAGCAGGATCGTCAGCTGGCGGTCCCGTTCCCCTTTTTCCCCATTCGGGTGCGCCAAAGCAGCAATTGGCTGTTGGGGCTGTAAATCATCCATCATCGGATTACCCAAATCGAAAACCGGTATTTTACCCGGTTTTAATCTTGCTGCTGTCAGGGAATCTCTGGGAAAAACGGCCTGACAGCGGCGGCTACTCATCAACCACCGTTCCCAAGGTAGATATACCGAACTGGACCAAGCCTGCCATTCATATCCTGGTAGTACCCCTGCTTCATCCCGCAGGAAATATTCCGACTTGGCCGTGCCCACAAAAGCATACTTCCCACCGCTCCACCAGGCAAACAATAGCGGTACAATATCCCCTACTGCCAGTATTTTCCCTTTCCTTTCGATGCACCAGTCAGGCGGTCGTCGCACTACCCCAAGCGAAAAACGCGAAAAAAATCGCCCATCGAGGGATCCCCCTACCCAACGGCGTACTGCTTGCCACTGGGCGATCGTCAGGCCCAGTAAGCCACCCCTTAGATCCCGCCACAGCTGACGCCCATCCATATATATAAAGCCTCCAGAAGGCATCGGCTTTACTGGACCGATTATCGGAATCCCCAGTTCGCGGTACGCAACTCCCTCTCCTACTAAGGGCAGGGCTGCTAACTCCAGAGGCCCCGCGAAGGATTTTAGTTGGCGCAGGATTCTGACAGCGATCGCATCTTCTCCATGTCCGTTACTCAGGCAAAGTAGCTTCATCTTCTCTTTTGGTGATTTCTGACTGGTGATGGCAAACGCTAAAGCGTTTACTATGAACGGCAAACGCTAAAGCGTTTACTACGAACGGCAAACGCTAAAGCGTTTACTACGAACGGGGCTTTACAATAGCTAACAGCACAGAAACAATTCTTGCCATATGTCCAAATTTTCGTCTTTAGAACAATCACTTAAGCATTTTTTCGGTTATGACAGCTTCCGTCCGGGACAGCGCCAGATCGTCCAAGCGGCACTCGGCCAGCAAGATTTACTCATTATCATGCCCACTGGTGGCGGCAAATCCCTTTGTTTCCAGCTGCCTGCCCTGCTGCAACCAGGTTTAGCTATTGTGGTCTCCCCCCTCATTGCCCTCATGCAGGACCAAGTCGAAGCCCTGCTGGATAATGGCATTGGCGCGACTTTTCTCAATAGTACCCTCAGTAACGCCGAAATGCGATCGCGCGAACGAGACATCCTCAACGGGCAGATTAAACTCCTCTACCTGGCCCCCGAACGTCTGTTAGCAGAAAGATTTCTCCCTTTCTTAGGAATGATCCAACAGCAAATTGGCATTAGCGCCTTTGCCATTGACGAAGCCCACTGCGTATCCGAGTGGGGGCACGATTTTCGGCCCGAATATCGGCAAATGCAACTGTTACGAGAGCTTTACCCAGATATCCCCCTCATGGCCCTAACTGCCACTGCTACTGAGCGCGTCCGCCAAGATATTATTGAACAGTTAGAATTGCGACAACCCTACATTCATATTGCCAGCTTCAATCGTCCCAATCTCTACTATGAAGTCCGCCCCAAAACTCAGCAAAGCTACGCCGAATTATTCGGGCTGATTTCTCAGACTAGCGGTGCTGTGATTGTCTATTGTCTCAGTCG
Organism: Hormoscilla sp. GUM202; assembly: GCA_005518205.2. Lineage (GTDB taxonomy): Bacteria > Cyanobacteriota > Cyanobacteriia > Cyanobacteriales > Desertifilaceae > Hormoscilla. The sequence goes on along the minus strand of RFFC02000005.1, from coordinate 103,725 downwards.
GAGTCAAGTAGAGGAACTCGCCCGACGACTGCAGGGCGATGGCATCAAAGCTTTACCTTACCATGCTGGCTTAGAAGACTCGGAACGGGCAACTAATCAAACTCGCTTCATTCGCGATGATATCCAGGTGATTGTCGCTACTATCGCCTTTGGCATGGGTATCAATAAACCCGATGTCCGCTTTGTCATCCATTACAACTTACCCCGCAACCTGGAGGCATATTATCAAGAATCAGGTCGGGCGGGACGAGATGGAGAACCAGCACGCTGCACCTTGTTTTTCAGTTATAGCGATCTCAAGAAAGTTGAGTGGATGCTAGACCAAAAAGAAAACGAAAAGGAAAGGCGCATTGCCTATCAACAGTTGCGTCAGGTGATTGACTACGCTGAGGGAACTGACTGTCGGCGCACTATCCAGTTGGGTTACTTTGGCGAGAGTTTTCCGGGTAATTGCGACTGCTGCGATAACTGTCGCCATCCCCAACCTACCGAAGATTGGACTGTCGAAGCGATGAAGTTTCTCTCTTGCGTCGCCCGTTCTCAAGAACGCTTCGGGATGGTTCATATTATCGATATATTACGGGGTTCTCGGAATAATAAAGTCCTGCAAAACGGTCACGATCAACTTTCTACATACGGTATAGGTAAAGATAAAACTGTTGATGAGTGGAAAATGCTAGCCCGTTCTCTACTTCACCAAGGTTTATTAAATCAAACCACAGATGGTTATAGCATCCTCAAGCTGAACCAACTCAGTTGGGAAGTTATGCGGCGGAAGTCTTCTGTTCAGATTGCTGTACCAAAGAAACAGGCGATCGCATCCCAGAAAAAAACTGCTGCTGCTGGAGAAATGCTATTTCAGCGGTTGCGAGTGCTGCGCAAAAAGCTAGCTGACGCCCAAGGCGTCCCACCTTATACGATCTTTTCCGACCCCAGTCTGATGCAGATGGCACAGCAGCAACCCCAAACTCTAGCAGAATTTGCCCGCCTTGACGGCATCAACCGTCACAAAGCCAAACAATATGGCTTGTCTTTCCTGAGTGAAATTAAAGCTTACTGCCAACAGCAATCATCTGTTTCACTATCTCAGGGCGGCAATAATAGTCGCTTGTATCTGACCAATACTTTATCCTTGACCTTAGAGTTATATCAACAAGGTCACAGTCCTGAAGAAATTGCCGAAAAGCGCAACCTCAAGTCTACCACAATCATGGGTCATCTAGCAGAATTGATCGAGATGCAGCAGCCCGTAGATGTAGACAAGATAGTCCCCAAAAAACGTCAACAACCCATATTACAAGCAATTCAACAGGTGGGTACTTCTTCCCTCAAAACTATTTACGAACATCTCCAAGAATGCTATAGTTATGGGGAAATACGTCTAGTCCTCGCATCCTGGCGACAAAATCAGTAGGGGCCGGGGCATAAATCAGTAAGATTTTAATCTGAACCGAAATATCTCTGATTTTTGCCCCTACTATTGGCGATCGCATCCTATACAGGGTCCGTCACGAATATTTTGATTATTTTCATTAAGTGCGATCGCCCAAAATCAAGCCTCTTAACAGCAATGTTCGTTGCTCGCTCAATTTTTAATTTTGAAGAAAGAATTCACCAATTGCTTAGTGGAAGTTGAAGTTAGTATTCAGAGGGATTTTGCCAGTACCAATTCCCCAATTGACGATCGCACTTGGGTGGGATCGCGTATGTTGGAGCAGCAAGATCTGCTGCTTAAAACATCTGGAATTGTTATGACGCCGACGCAAAATAACTCTCATCAGCCTGCGCTCCCCAACCGGGAGTTATCCTGGCAGGTGGCGGAAAACCTCCTAGTTAGTTTCAAATATGCCTGGGAGGGAGTAAGGTACGCTTTTAATACCCAACGCAATTTTCGCATTCATCTGGTGCTGGGCAGTCTGGCGATAAGCGGGAGCTTGATTTTGCATTTACAGTTAGTGGAAATAGCTGTAATTGGACTGACAAGTGGACTGGTTCTGACGGGTATTTCTTTAGATTTGATTAGAGAGTTGGGACCGAGTTTACCAATTCTGGGGGTCTGTCTGGGACATCAAAGCATCGGTCAAGTGTTTGGTGGTAAGATAGTTTCGGCTCCAGTTTTGATGCATGGCAAGACATCTTCAGTGCATCATACAGGTGTGGGGGTCTTCCAAGAGGTGGAAAGTCCATTGATGGCGACGCGCTATCATTCTTTGGTAATTGACCGGGAGACTTGTCCAGAGGTGCTGGAAATTACAGCATGGGTGGAAGATAAGACAATTATGGGTGTCAGACATCGGCAATATCCTCACATTCAGGGCGTGCAATTCCATCCGGAGAGTATTCTCACAAAAGCTGGCAAGCAGTTGCTGCGAAATTTCCTGAACCAGCTATAGTGATTGTAGAGAAATTAGAGAAATTGATGATGATGAAACGGCGACAGTTGATGCGCTACGCGGGTGCAAGTTTACTCACTGCTGTGGGGACAGCTTGGGCTGCGAAATTCCAGGCTTCTGTTGCAGTTACAAAGGCAGAGTCTTTGTCAATTGAGTGGTTGGGTCACACTTGTTTTATATTTACCGGAGAGGGGCAACGCATCCTGGTAAATCCTTTCCGCACTCTGGGCTGTACGGCGGGATATCGTCCTCCTAATGTAGAGGCGGATGTGGTGTTGATCAGCAGTCAGTTACTTGATGAAGGGGCGATCGAATCTCTCCCAGGCAAGCCGAAGTTATTATATCAGCCTGGAGCCTATAATATAGATTCTCAGATACAGATTCAGGGAATTAGAACTGACCACGATCGGGAAGGGGGACGCCGGTTTGGGACGAATGTGGCGTGGCGCTGGAACCAAGCGGGAATCAAGATTCTACATTTGGGAGGGGTAGCAGCACCAATATCGATCGAGCAAAAGATTCTCATGGGGACTCCTGATGTGGTATTCATCCCGGTGGGAGGCGGTCCCAAAGCTTATAATCCCTCGGAAGCCAAGCAGGCCCTGACGGTGCTGAACCCGAAGCTTGTCATTCCTACCCATTACCGCACTGCTGCTGCTGATGCTGATGCTTGCGATATTGTCACGGTGGATGAATTTCTGGACCTGATGGATGGTATCTCAGTGCGCCGCGTTGATGGCCAGGCGATCGCCCTGAGTGCTGCTGATTTGCCAGAAAATGGCTCTGAGATTAAAGTGCTCAGTTACGAGTTTAACTCTTGATGGTTTCAATTTATGCAAGCCAAACTAGAAGAGCAACTTTCGGACTCTGATGCTGAAATTATCTTGGAACGCTTACCAGAAGGGATTAGAACTGCCCTAATAGCCCGTGCCAGTGAAATTGATTATCCAGTTGCAGCAGTGATTGAGATGGCGATCGCTAGCTTCCTGGATACAGAGGCATTGAGTTTTGTCGATTGCCAACCCGGGCGCGGACAATAAACTAAATTAGACGCTTTCCAATTATATGCGATCGGATGGCGAAGCAAGGTCGATGCCTTGTTAAGCAAGTACAGAAAAATATTTACACATTCCCTAGCGATTTCGGTGGGCGGTGCCCACCCTACGCCAATAGGACAATGTAATTTAAGAATCATTCAACCTTGTTCGGAAAGCTGCAATGCCTGCCAAAGACCTCTTTCACGATCTCGTCAAAAAAGCTCTGGAAACAGATGGGTGGACGATCACCGCAGATCCCCTACACCTCCGCTTAGGTGGTGTACTTGATATGTATATTGATTTAGGAGCCCAAAAGGTTATCGCCGCCGAAAAGGATGAAAAAAAAATAGCGGTAGAAATCAAAAGTTTTGTCGGGTCATCAACCATTTCGGAATTTCATCTGGCATTGGGTCAGTTTTTTAATTATCGTTATGCCCTAGAAGAAGTAGAACCAGAGCGAAGTTTATACTTGGCGGTGCCATTAAGTGTTTACGAGGAGTTTTTTAATCAAAGATTCATTCAAGCAGTGATTAGCAAAAGTCAACTTAATCTAATTATTTTTAATGCCGAAACGGAGAAAATAGTGCAATGGAAACCATAGCCGAGTATCGCCAGTATATCCAAACATTGCTAATGAGTATGGCGAAAGATAGAGAAGATGATAACGTTGAAGCGCAAACCATTTTTGATACTGAACGAGACCACTACCAAATGATTTATGTCGGTTGGCATAATAAAAAGCGCGTGTATGGTCCCATTTTACACTTGGATATTAAAGATGGTAAGATTTGGATTCAGTGGAATGGGACAGAAGAAGATATTGCCGCTGAGTTAGAAGCCCTTGGGGTGCCAAAAGATCGCATTGTTTTGGGCTTTCATCCTCCGATTATGCGTCAGTTTACAGACTATGCTGTTTGTTAAGGCGATCGCCTTTTTTCGATCGACAGATTTACCAAGTGCTGCCGATTTACCAGAGTAAGAGTATCTGAGATTAAAGTGCGCAGTTAGGAGTGTGAATCTTGATTGTTAGCGAACATTAAGAGTCCAGTTGCTCACTTCGTTCTTTTTGGTTTCATCTTCAACCAAGCAAATATTTCCATGGCGTTTATTTCCAGTTCAATTCCAGTCAGCACCGGCAAGCGATCGCTTTGTGAGAAAATAGTCGGTTCTTGGCGGGGTTGAAAAACGAGCACGGAGCGATCGCTTGGATCGAGCAACCAACCCAATTGACTTCCATATTTTAAGCAATGTAAAATCTTAGCGGCGACGCGGTTGGCAGATTGGTCTGGAGAAAGAATTTCAATGGTCCAATCGGGAAATGAATTAAACTTATTGATGAGATCCCCTTCGACTGTCATGGGAATTCGTTCCCAACGCAATATGGAAATATCGGGAACGAGGGAGCGATCGCCAAATGTACACCGTAATTCTGGAAAAGCACAAGCAATCTCTCGATCTTCTCCAACTTGATTGATAGCTTCACAAAGTTTGAATTGCAATCGGCTATGTTGGGTTTGTGGCATTGGTTTTTGCATTATTTGACCATTATATTCCCAGGCAGGTGATTCCTCAATGTAAGGCAGTTTGAGGAAGGCTTCCAATGTTAAATCTCGAACAGATGTACTGGTCATGGTGGGAACAATAATACCTTCGTTTTAATTATAACATGGATTGGGAAGGGAGGCGATCGCCTTAAAATTCCGCTATATTTACCCTTGCGATCGCCGATTTTCTCGATACCGAAGTAGATCGCACCCCCTAGAACGGGGTGTGGTCAAAACCCGTTGGTACTTGACCTCGTCTTCCGTGTCCCCCGGGAGCGCTAATCGCACTACCCGGGGGACACGGACCGAACCCTAAAGGGCCCGGCTACATGAACAAAGCCCGCCTGCGCGGGCTAGATTATATGCATCACCAGATGAACCAGACTATCAACTACTTTTGACCGCACCCCCTAGAACGTCGGCTCATGTTACCGGGTTTCTCTGGCAATACCTCCGGCCCTAATTGCCCGTGCTACTGAAATTGAGTATCCGGTTGAAGCAGTCATTGAGATCACCAGCTTCCTGGATACAGAGGCATTGAGTTTTGTCGATTGTCAACCCGGACGCGGACAATAAACTCAATTTATAGCTCTCCAATTAAATGCGATCGCATCCCAACGCCACTTCACTCCTTCCCTTACCAACGTGGACATTTTAAACGGCGATCGCATTTAATTTTGAACCCAAAGAAATCAAGAGATTGCCAACAACTTTATTCGGCCACAAGAGTACGGGCTTTGTTCTTTTTCTTCTTCTTCTTCTCACGAGATTTCTGCACTTCTTGTTGGCGTGCTTGCTCTTGAATATCCTCATGTCGGTCTTCTCGACCTTGCCGATCTCGTCCTACTTCATCTCTCGTAAAATCCTGTACATGCTCGGGTTGGTTATTCAAAAAGGGACGCACGGGAGCAGGAGAACTGTTCATGAACGCTTCCCGGAGTTGCAGCTTAGATTTTTGGTCTCTCTCGATCTTTTCCCATTTTTTTTCAGCTCTTTCCTCCATATCCTGTAACCACTTACTCTCTACTTCAGTTTTTTGTTTTATATACTGTAACCATTCTTCTTCTGAAAACTTTTTCAGATTATCTGAAAGAGTTTTCTTTACCTCATCTCGCGACATCCCCCTCACATTATCTTGCACATATTTAATAATGTCATAGGGCGTGTTTGGGATATTCCTTGGAACTCTCAACCCCATTGATTCTAACATTATTTTCATGACTTTTTCTTTCTGAATCATTTGAGTCTCCTCGGGAACGGATTCACTCGATTCTGAAGTTTGTGTGTCTCCGTCCTCTGAATCTGAGGTGAGTGTCTTTTTGATTTTTTCACCTAGCTTTTCTACTGCAAAATCGCGTGTGAACTCATAGCCTGCAGTCTTGGAGGCGTGACCTAAATGTTCGGCGAAGTTGCCATATCCTTCCAACCCGATCCAAGTATCTGAACCCATTAGGTCGCTCGGACCGCCCTGAAATTGAGCGGCATTGTTCATCTCGTTCGTGAAGTTGAACAAATTACCCAAGGCTTTCCGTTTCTTCTCCTCGCTTAATCCCCCTGTATCTTCATCCCGATATAATTTGGTAATATCTGTCGTATCGTGATAATTTCCTTGTGTTATTGCGTTGAATGTTAAATTGGCAATCTCAGTTGTTGCGCTAGTCAAAAACTTCTCAGGGAGTTCTTTCGGGATATGTTGCAGTTGCTTTTTAAGAGTTTGGGTTAAGCTACTTCCGAGCGTATCCAAAGAGTGCTTGGCGAATTCATCTTGCTTTAGTGCGTTCACCATTCCATCTTTTATGTCACTCAACATACTTTTTAGCTTCGTTATAGGAAATTCTATCGCACCACCGGTAACAATTTTTTCTGGTCCATCTAATGCAGCAGAAGCCTGTAACTTTAAACCCACTTCCAATTCGTTAACTAGAAAAAATCCGATCGCCCCCTCCAATGTGTCTGCGATCGTTTCTGCAATATTGGCTGCAGAGAACCGCTTTCCTTTTCTGGATAGAGCCGAATTGACCGCTTGCTTAATAGCAGCTTGACCAGCAGCACTAGACAGAGCCCATATCAGTTGAATAACTGCGGGCGCAGCTCCTACTCCTGTAGCTAATCCAGCCGTGCTAACCATTAAACTTATGATTGTCGTGACCGCTGTAACTGTTCGCTCACGATATCGATCTTGGACATCCCGCCAGGGGAACAGGGAACAGGGGGAGACAAAGTCTGAAAAGCTTTTTGGGGAAGGGAACAGGGAACAGGGAACAGGGAACAGGGGGAAGGGAACAGGGGAACAGGGAACAGGGGGAGACAAAGTCTGAAAAGCTTTCTGGGAAAGGGTTTGAGCGATATATATTTTTTTTTATAGGCTTTAAGGGAACAGGGAACAGGGAACAGGGAACAGGGAACAGGGGGAAGGGAACAGGGAACAGGGAACAGGGAACAGGGGGAAGGGAACAGGGGAACAGGGAACAGGGGGAGACAAAGTCTGAAAAGCTTTCTGGGAAAGGGTTTGAGCGATATATATTTTTTTTTATAGGCTTTAAGGGAACAGGGAACAGGGAACAGGGAACAGGGGGAAGGGAACAGGGGAACAGGGAACAGGGGGAGACAAAGTCTGAAAAGCTTTCTGGGAAAGGGTTTGAGCGATATATATTTTTTTTTATAGGCTTTAAGGGAACAGGGAACAGGGAACAGGGAACAGGG
>RFFC02000005.1:0-95883 GCA_005518205.2 Hormoscilla sp. GUM202 | reverse complement strand
GGAAAAACTGGGTTTCTGGGCTAGTATAGCTGGTAACAGCACGTTCGGATCCCCGCAGCCAAGAAGCAAAACTGGGATGGATCCGATTGCTTCGGGGGGGGTTAACTCAATTGGTGCATAAGTTAATCGCTATGTACCCCCCCACGCTGCGCGAAAAATCGCTCCGGACAACCTATCCAAAACCTTGAGGTATTGCATCACCTCCCTGGGCCCATAAAGTTCGATAATGGTATTGTTGAGCGATCGCCCTCCCTCGCTGCCGGTATTACTCGTCCGGGGGTCTCGCCCGTCCTACAGCTGGTCAATCACGGAGTAGGGACCTGTTTCCCTCAGACGGGAGCGCACTTGCTGCTGCCAATGGGCCAATTCATCGGGAAATGTGGGGCTATTTAGGCCGCTACGCCACATAATCAAGCCATCTTCACCTGTTCGGGGGTAATAATTGCGGCGTCGTCCCGCCACAGCAAAGCCAAATTTCTGGTATAACGAGAGTGCCGCAAGATTATCAGCCCCGAGTTCCAGAGTTGCCCGTTCCAACCCCCGACGCCATGCCTCTCTGAGCAGAGTACACATCAACAGTTGACCTAAACCTTGATGCTGGTACTCTGGATGAACTGCGACCAGGGTGATATGAGCTTCCTCTAAAATCGCCCACAGACAACCCAGTCCTACCAAAACTCCTTTGTCCACCTTGCTCCCAGATACCTTGACAAATGAATCAAGACATGATAATGTAAGTAAATCACTATTGATGCTACGCAATTCTCGCTCATATCCTTCCAGGCTCCAGAGGTTGCCAAAACACAGTCTATCCAGTTCGACTACCGCCGGCAGCCACTCGACTGTTAGGGGTTTGAGTTCTAGTAGGATCTGGTCTTGCTGCAATCTCACCATCTGTCAATTGCGTAGGACTTGGATCGCCTGTCCGGATGTGGTCAGTGCGATCGCTAGTCGGGTGAAGTGATGTAATTGTAAGATTATTTAATAGCGTATAATCAATCGATAAATCTATCTAAAAAGGGTATCTCTCAAAAGTAGATGGAAAAAAGGAACTATCGTGCAAGTGCTATGTCAGGCAGTCAGTATATATCAGAACCAAGCAGAAACGGGGAAAAGGAACGTTCCCCTAATCAAGAAATGTTACCCCTAACAGCTCGGGTAAATAGCAGGGACTGTCTGGAAATAGGTGGCTGTGATGTGCAGGAGTTAGTTCTTCAGTTTGGGTCTCCCCTCTATATACTGGACGAGGAGACTCTGCGAACGGCTTGCCGCCAGTATCGGGAAGCATTGAAGCGCTATTATCCAGGCAAGGCATCGGCGATCTACGCTTCCAAAGCTTGGAATTGTCTGGCAGTATGCGCGATCGCGGCGTCGGAAGGCTTGGGAATAGATGTAGCATCCGGTGGGGAACTATATACGGCCATAAAAGCTGGCGTCAGCGGGGAAAACCTGTACTTCCACGGCAATAACAAATCCCGGGCCGAACTGGACTTCGCAGTGAAAACGGGCTGCACCATTATGGTAGATAACTGGCTGGAGTTGGAAACTTTGGCGGAAATGGTGGCCTCATGTGACAGCCCGATCGAGATCGTGGTGCGACTGACTCCGGGGATCGAGTGTCACACTCACGAATACATCCGCACGGGTCATCTGGACAGCAAATTTGGCTTCGATCCCAACCAACTAGATCGAGTATTTGCCTCGATATCCAAGCAATCTGGCCTGGAGTGCATAGGTCTACAGGATGATGAATGACCGGCGATCGCGCACCAGTGACCGGTAACCAGCATGGTTTAATTAGCAATGCACAATTGGCCCTCCATCATCCCATCAATATGCAACGCCATCCCAAAAACTATATGTATTGCCTATGGATGTCCGAGAAGTCCTAAAATGGGTAGATGAGTTAGTGTTGGCCAAAACGGGCAAGCACTTGAATAGTCTGCAACAAGATGTGTTAACAGGAATCTGGGATAATCAAATATACAGAGAAATTGCCGATCGCTGCCACTGTTCGGAAGCTAACGTTAAGAAAGTTGCAAGTCCTTTATTGAAACTGGTATCTCAAGAATTAGGTGAAGAGGTTAATAAATTAAACTTCCGCGCTGCAATGGAACGCTACCACATCTCTAACTTATCAAATTACGGTAATTTCGTACAGAGTAACCGAAGCAGCATCCATGTCTGTGGGGAAGGTTGGCACTCTCCCGAAACGGCACAAAACCGATCGCCCTCTACCGCCACTAACCCAGACAGCATTAAAAGGGAAAAAATCCACGATCTCACCGAGGCCCCGGAATGCGATCGCCTGTACGATCGGACCACAGAACTAACCACCCTCAAGCAATGGATATTAGTAGAAAAGATCCGCATCGTCACAATCATCGGATTATCCGGTATCGGCAAAACCGCCCTCGCCCGCCAACTCCTAGAAGAAATTAAAGATAAGTTCGATCGCGTCATCTGGCGCAACTGTACCAACAGTCTCACGTTAGACTCGCTAGAAGCAAATTTAATGCCGTTTTTCTCCCAAGATCGAGAAACGGCATTACCATCCATCATTGATTATATGCGATCGCGCCCTTCTCTAATCGTACTCGACGACTTCCAAGAAACACCTCTCAGTGGAGAGTTAGCGGGCACCTATCTGCCCAACCATGAAAATTACAGTAAATTCTGCAAGCAAATAGCAACCTTACCCCACAACAGTTGCTTGCTACTCCTGAGTTGGGAAAAACCGACCAGAATAGTCACCTTAGAAAGCAGAAACCTTCCCTGTCGCACCCTACAACTTAATGGTTTGGGAGAGTCAGCGCGGGAAATCTTTTCAGCAAGAGGATTAACTGATGAAGATAAATGGTTAGAATTAATTCAACTGTACGGCGGTAATCCTTTATGGTTAAGTATAATTGCTAATACCATCCTCGAATTATTTAACGGTAGCGTCGCCCAGTTCCTATCCTATCCAAGTCTGTTCTTAGGAGATTTAGAACCGATATTAGATGCACATTATCGACGCTTGTCCGAGTCGGAAAAATTGGTAATGCAGTGGTTTGCAACCCAAGATACAGCAGTAGATATTGCTCGCAAACCGACAGAGTTACCCTTTTCAGACTCCGATTTCCTGAAGGCAGTACAGTCTTTGCGCAAACGTTGTTTAATTGCCAAAGTGACAGATAATAAGGCATCGCGCTTCGCTGCGCGGGCTATATTACATGCATTGAGATGCACCCTAATTAAAATTGTGTATTTTGATAAAATCAAATATAAATTCCTGAAAAATCAAGGAGGATATATAATGTTACAATCGTATAAATGTTGGTTTAATATACAATTTTTTAGTCGGTTTTAACCGACTTTAGCTATTAGCCGGGGGTTTGAACCCCCGGCGGGTTAACAGCGAAGTGAGAAACTAGGTTTGATATTACCAGATAGTTGATAAATCCAATACGAATCCTGGTAAAACGCTTTCCCCCCTAATCCGATCGGGATTATCTAACACTTCCACTGACCGATCGGGACGGTAAATATGCACCATTCTATTATTTCGGTCAATCAACCAACCCAAGGACACACCATTATCAATATATTCCAGCATTTTCTCTTGCAGAGATTGCAGTCTGTCGCTGGGAGAACGCAACTCCACCACAAAATCAGGGCAAATGGGAGCAAATTTAGTTTGTTGTTCTCGGGTGAGGGAATTCCATTTTTCCAGTCTCATCCAAGCGGCATCGGAGGATTTAGTCGCCCCGTTGGGTAAGATAAACCCAGTCGAAGAGTCAAAAGCGATTCCAGTGCCATCCCGGTCTGTCCAGTTGGCAAGTTGTTGAATAAGCTTAACGTTCCGATTTCCAGTTTCCGAACCAGTAGGTGACATGATAATAATTTCTCCTGATGCTGTGCGTTCGATGCGATAATCGCGGTTCAGTTGACAGAAGTCAAAAAATTGGTCCGCAGTCATTTCCACTACTGGATAAAATTTTAACACCATTGGTGCTAATTCTGGATAATCTATCTCCCGAACCTGATTCTCCGTTTTGGCGGCTGTCATTTGATGTTACCTCACGATATTTATTTTGAATTTTACCAGATAGTTGCTAAATCCAATACGAATCCTGGTAAAATGCTTTCTCCCCTCAGACGATCGGGATTTTCTAACACTTCCACTGACCCATCGGGACGATAAATATAGACCATTCTATTATTTCGGTCGATTAACCAACCCAAGGACACACCATTATCAATATATTCCAGCATTTTCTCTTGTAGGGATTGCAGTCTGTCGCTAGGAGAACGCAACTCCACCACAAAATCTGGGCAAATGGGAGCAAATTTAGTTTGTTGTTCTCGGGTGAGGGAATTCCATTTTTCCAGTCTCATCCAAGCGGCATCGGAGGATTTAGTCGCCCCGTTGGGTAAGATAAACCCAGTCGAAGAGTCAAAAGCGATTCCAGTGCCATCCCGGTCTGTCCAGTTGGCAAGTTGTTGAATAAGCTTAACGTTCCGATTTCCAGTTTCCGAACCAGTAGGTGACATGATAATAATTTCTCCTGATGCTGTGCGTTCGATGCGATAATCGCGGTTCAGTTGACAGAAGTCAAAAAATTGGTCCGCAGTCATTTCCACTACTGGATAAAATTTTAACACCATTGGTGCTAATTCTGGATAATCTATCTCCCGAACCTGATTCTCTGTTTTGGCGGCTGTCATTTGATGTTACCTCACGATATTTATTTTGAATTTTACCAGATAGTTGATAAATCCAGGACAAATCCTGGTAAAATGCTTTCTCCCCTCAGACNTCGCGGTTCAGTTGACAGAAGTCAAAAAATTGGTCCGCAGTCATTTCCACTACTGGATAAAATTTTAACACCATTGGTGCTAATTCTGGATAATCTATCTCCCGAACCTGATTCTCTGTTTTGGCGGCTGTCATTTGATGTTACCTCACGATATTTATTTTGAATTTTACCAGATAGTTGATAAATCCAGGACAAATCCTGGTAAAATGCTTTCTCCCCTCAGACTATCGGGATTTTCTAACACTTCTACTTCCGCATTGGGACGGTAAATATAGACCCTTCTATTATTTCTGTCAATCAACCAGCCCAAGGATACACCATTATCTCGATATTCGAGTATTTTCTGTTGCAGGGTTTGCAATCGATCGCTAGGAGAACGCAACTCCACCACAAAATCCGGGCAAATGGGGGCAAATTTAGTTTGTTGTTCTCGGGTGAGGGAGTTCCATTTTTCCAGTCTCATCCAAGCGATGTCCGAGGATTTAGTCGCCCCGTTGGGTAGGATCAACCCAGTCGAAGAGTCAAACCCGACTCCAGTGCCATCCTGTTTTACCCAAATGCCGAATTGCACAGTTAGATCGAAATTCCGATTTCCAGTTTCCGAACCAGTAGGTGACATGATAATAATTTCTCCAGAGGCCGTGCGTTCGATGCGGTAATCGCGGTTCAGTTGACAGAAGTCAAAAAATTGGTCCGCAGTCATTTCCACTACTGGATGAAATTTTAACACCATTGGTGCCACTTCGGGATAATCTATCTCCCTGCTTTCGGTTTTTGCCGCTATCATTGTTGTCGCTCCTGCTATGATAGTTATGGTCTACTTCTAAGATGATAACTTAATAGGGGCTAGGCTGCAATTATTCAGGCGATCGCATCTGTGGTGCCAGTCCGGGATGGTCGCTCTCGAAGACGAGCAGATGAGCATATTTATGCGTAAAATGAGATCGTGGCGCTGGATTAGCAAAATCAGGGTCAGTCAGCTTACCGCTAACCTTGAATAACTGCTCGCTGGCAGTAGCGGTTAGTGCAAGATAGAAGAAACACAGATTCCTTCCTACTTCTGGGTAAAACGTGATGGTCACAATTATCAGCGGTACTAGCCCCTATCCTTATTGGAGTGCAACTATCTCGAGCACACCAAACGCCTGTATCTCACAAAAGACGAGCATTTCTTAGGGCGGAACGCCCAGCAGGCAGACTTGGTAGTGGATAATAGCTGGCGGGTAGTGGGTCGAAGTCAGGCGGTCCTGCGCCGCTACGGCTCGGAATACCATATATTCGATGGTGATGGTAAACAGCCTAGCACTAACGGCTTGTTCCTCGATCGCACTCGCATTACCCCATCCCAAGGTATCATCCTGAACAATGGCATGGAATTGCGCATCGGCCAAGACCCCCAGAACCAGGTGCGCCTCACCTATTTTAACCCCTCTAGCGGAACGATCTCTACCCCGATCGCTCAACATAGCATTTCCCTGAAAAACGGACAATGCGAACTGGGTCGCAACCCCAGCGCTACCCTGCAACTAGATTCTCCGGTGGTTTCCTGGCGTCACGCCCTGATTAAACTCGACAGGGGACAGTATGTACTGCGGGACTACAGCACTAATGGAGTGTTTGTCGATGGTCGGCGGGTGAATGGTTCGGCAGTTCTCAGTTCTGGGTCAACCATTCGCATTGGGCCCTTTACTCTCGTCTTGCGCGGGGATGAGTTACAGGTACTCGACCAAGGCAATCAAATTCGCCTGGATGCCCTAGATCTACTGCGAGAGGTCAAAGATAAGAAGGGCAAGCGACGCAAATTGCTCGATCGCATTACTTTGGCGATCGAACCGGGACAATTTGTGGCCCTAGTGGGTGGCAGCGGTGCGGGGAAATCAACTTTGATGCGGACCCTCCTGGGTATTGACCCCACTACGGAGGGGACCCTGCAGATCAATGGTGAAGACTTGCGAACTAATTTTAATATCTATCGCACCCAAATTGGCTACGTACCCCAGGATGATATTATACACAAATCCTTGACTGTGGCGGAGGTGCTGACCTATGCAGCTAAGTTGCGCTTGCCCCCAGATCTTGATGTCAGTCAGGTGGTGGAAAAAACCCTGGAAGAAATTGAAATGAGCGATCGCCAGGACGTGAACGTCAGTCAGTTGAGTGGCGGTCAGCGCAAGCGGGTGAGTATTGGAGTGGAACTGCTGGCCGACCCCAAGCTGTTTTTCCTGGACGAACCCACTTCTGGTCTGGACCCGGGGTTGGATAAAAAGATGATGCAGTTGCTGCGCAAGTTGGCCGACCAGGGACGTACCGTTATCCTCGTCACCCATGCTACCGCCAATATCACGCAATGCGATCGCATCGTCTTTTTAGGTCGTGGCGGACGCCTCTGTTACTTCGGACCTCCCCAGGAGGCGAGTAAATTCTTTACCCTGACCTCTCAGAAAGACTTCGCCGACATCTATATCAAACTGGAACAAGGCGAACATGTTGTCCAGCAATGGGCCGATCGATTTGAGAGTTCGGACTACTACCGAGATTATATCACTAATCATCTGAGTGCGGGCAACCAGCCCCAGTCTGCGGTCACATATCCTCAACAGGTTAAACCTTCTTTTATCGGGCAATTATCTCTGCTGAGTCAACGCTACTTGCGACTCCTGTGGCGCGACCCCGTTAATCTCGGATTATCTCTGTTTACCGCCCCTATTGGCATCAGTCTAATTACTCTCGCAATTGATAAAGAACCCTTAGTTCTCCCCGATACACCTGATTCTACCCTAGCCCCTTTAGCCTTGCGAGTCTTATTTGTCTTTACCTGTGCTGCTATTTGGGTAGGACTCTCCAGTTCCTTGCAAGAAATTGTTAAAGAATCGGCCATTTACCTGCGCGAACGGTTGGTGAACCTAGGATTATTTGCCTATCTGGGTTCAAAACTGTTAATTCTTTCGGGGTTAGCGCTGTTGCAAACTCTGTTAATCTGTGCAGTAATTATAGTTGTATTTAAATCTCCCTCACCGGAATTAATCCCCTGGTTCTTGGGGCTGGGTATCACTACCTTCGGGACATTATTAACTAGCATGAGTCTGGGTTTGACGATCTCGGCCCTGGCCAAAAATGGCACTCAGGCCAATAGCACTTTACCCCTGCTGTTAATTCCTCAGATTATTTTCTCCGGGGTTTTGTTTAAGATGGAAGGTCTTGCTAGTAAGATATCTTGGTTGATGCTGAGTCGTTGGTCGATCGGGGCCTATGGGGCCTTAGTAGATGTGAATGGAATGGTACCCAAGGGATTTGATGGCGAACCTCTGCCCCACCTGCCCTTCCAGGGAAGCGATGTTTATGCTGCCACTTGGGGTAATCTGGGCTTAAATTGGGGAATGTTGTGCCTGCATACCTTAGTTTACCTGGGAGTGACCTGGTTGGTGCAGAAGCGGAAAGATATTTTTTAAGTGCGAATGGTGGCGAATGGTGATGCTATTTGTTGGGCGATCGGGTATAGTGGGAGATGAGACGAGCGCGACCAATGCTGTAGAATATCTAGTAACCTTGCCTCCCGATCGCCAGTTCGCCAGGGCAAATGTAGCGTAAGATACATTTGCCAGAGGAAATCATGTATATCAAGCAAGAGAGGAGATGAATCAATGCTGGACAATTTTCTCGCCAAAAATATCGACTTTGACCCGGCGATCGTGGTCAAAGATGAAGACGATCGTCCCATGATGTTTGTCGATGTCAGATCTTACCGGACATTTAGCTCTGAAGACTTGACAATCCATCACCTGGAGGATTATCAGCAAGTACCTTTTCTGATGTTTGTCAATCTCAAACAAATCAGAATATATCAGTCTGGAAATTATCAGCCAGTAATGATATTAAATACTGAAGAAATTTTGTCTTTTTATGCTCCTAATTATCAAGAGTATCGAGTAATTTTTCAGGACTATTTAGTTAGTTTAGTAGATGGTTGGTTAAGTGATTTATCTTATCATTGGAAAAGCGAGCATCCTCCTTTTGAAACGCAAATTAATGAAATTGGTTTGATTTCTCTGCTAGAAAAAGGTGTTGGTTTTGTTGAGAGAATATGGGAGTGGGATTAAATGTCGGTTTTTTTGTATATTGAAACCAATGGAATCATGTCTTTGGCTCAAAAACGAAATCCAGCAATTGAGTCATTGCTCTCTAACTTACCTCATGATGTTCAGTTAATCTTACCCAGCATTTGCTACATGGAAGCGCTATTTGCTTTTCAACAAGATAAAAAGCGGAGAAATGAATTCGATCGAGATTTAGCTATTGAAATTCATGAAGCGAGCCGAAGAAATTTGAGGATTTCGCAATTGGTGATGAATGACTTAAAACAAAGTCAAGAGAGATACGATGTACTCTCACAACAGTTAGATACTGAATTCATTGAAGCCTTGATTTTTTTAGCATCTCGTCTGACTTTAATCCATCCTCAACCGGATACGTTAATCACAACTTTAGTCGAGCCAAAATTGAAGAAATTCACGGAAAAGAGGGATGATTTTATTTTGCGCTGTATTGTCGAACACGCGCAAAATTATTCTTCCGAAAGGAAAGCATTCTTTAGTGAAAATACGAAACAGTTTGGGCGGCAACCTGTTCGAGAGGCTTGTCGAGAAGTTGGCATTACTTATTTTGGGAATGTAGAAAATTTACAAGGTTGGTTGCGATCGTAATCTGCTTGCTATAATCGCGACCAATGCTGTAGAATATCTAGTATCCTTGCCACCCGATCGCCAGTTGAAGGCTGATAATGAATTCGATTTTTAACTATTGAGATTAATTGCGAATTGGGAAATTGCTAAGAAAAGGGCGATCGGGTATAATGGGAGATGATCAGGGTGGGCCGTGTCCACCGTCATACCCTTGCTATAATCGCGACTAATGCTGTATAATCTGGTAACATGGAATTGCCACCCGATCGCCGGGTGTTATTAATGTATCATCAGATACATGGTATCATGAGTAAGGAAGAGAGAAAATATGGCTCTGGAAAATTTTGTTGCCAAAAATGTTGACTTTGACCCGGATATTGTGGTAAAAGATGGAGACTATCGTCCCATGATGTTTGTCGCTGTCTATGGCTTGCGGGCATTTGGATCTGAGGAATTGAAAGTTCATGGTCTAGAGAATTATCAACAAGTGCCTTTTCTGATGTTTGTCAATATCACACAAGTGAGAATCTATCAATCTGGGAATTATCATCCAGTCATGATATTAAATCCTGGAGAAATTTTCCCCGTTTACGACCCTGACTATCAAAACCATGAGTTTATTTTTCAGGATTATTTGGTTGGATTAATGGATGCTTGGTTAAGTGATTTATCTTTTCATTGGAAAAGCGAGCATCCTCCTTTTGAAACGCAGATTAATGAAATAGGTTTGAGCGATATGCTAGAAAATGGTTTTCTTGAAAGAATATTGGAGTGGGATTAAATGTCGGTTTTTCTGTATATTGAAACAAATGGGATTATGTCTTTGGCTCAAAAGCGAAATCCAGCAATTGAGTCATCGATCGAAAACTTGCCTAATGATGTGCAGTTAATCTTACCCAGCATTTGCTACATAGAAGCGCTATTTGCTTTTCAACAAGATAAAAAACGGAGAAATATCTTTAACCAATCTTTGATTATTGAGATTAATGAAGCAAGACGAAGCAATTTGAACATTTCACAATTGTTGATGAATGACTTAGAACAAAGTCAAGTGAACTATGATTTACTCTCACGACAGTTAAATGATGAATTCATTGAGGCTTTGAGAGTTTTAGAATCTCGTCTGACTTCGATCCATCCTCAACCGGATACCTTGCGCAGAACCTTAGTAGATCCAAAATTGAAGAAATTGACAGAAAAGAGAGATGATTTCATTTTGCGCTGTATTTTAGACCACGCTCAAAATTATTCGGAAGAAAGGAAAGCCTTTTTTAGTGAAAATACGAAACAGTTTGGACAGCAAAATCTTCGAGATGCTTGTCGAGAAGTTGGGATTACTTATTTTGGCAATATAGACAACTTACAAGGTTGGTTGCAATCTTTTTAGTGAGAATAATGAGGTGGGCGATGCCCCAATACTTCTCGGTTAAGGATTATAAGTTGTCATTGCGAGGGGGGGTTACGTAGCGATTAACTTATGGGCAAATTGAGGAGACCCCCCCGAAGCAATCTCCCCGACGAGGCATGAGATTGCTTCGGGGGGGATCCTGGTGGTGATCCCTAATTTATCGGTTTAGGTTTCCCCCCTCGCAATGACAAATTATTAACCGAGAGGTATTGGGCGATGTCCACCTCATCAGCAGACCTTTAGTCATTGCGGGCATGCTCAAATTCGTACCGATAGAAGAGTCGGCTGAACTTTTGCAGTAGATATCCCACTACTCCCAAGCAGATGGCGATCGCACTTGCCCACCAGAAACTAGCAGTGGGCGTAATTGCTAAAATAGAGTCCGATGTTGATATTTCACCCGCAGCCGCCAGTAGGGCGATCGCCCGGGCATCCAGCAATAGGGCCAGAACCAGAAATACACCAGCAGCAACATAGCTTAACAGAACCAGGCGATTAATATTGTTCAGGGCCTTCTGGCAGACCTGGCAATGTTGGGTATGTGTCGTCCAGACATCAAACAACTGCTGCTTGTCCCGTTCCGCTGGGGGCAGGTCCGGGTTACATCCGGAGGAGGCCGCCCAGCCCATTTCACCTCCCGCTTTCAACTCCAGCCATTTACGGAAGGTAATTACCATCTTATCTTGAGGATTGGGAGTGTAGACTTTTTCCAACCATTTACCTTTTCCCTGCTTGGCCAGCAGCTTCTCTTGATAGTGGAGAAACACTAGGTCTTGGTGCAGGAATAGGGAAGCCAGCACGTGAGTTAACCAAATAGGCATGGGCAGAGCAAAGAATGCCAGTCCTTTCGGTCTCTTCCCGGCCTCATTCTTCACTAACACCTGGCACCCGATATGACGACACCAACCCGGACGGGTAGGACTGGCATACAACGCTAGTATTAACTTGCCCCCATCCACAAAGGTAGTGACAATCTTCATATAACAGGGAGGTTGAAAGTCGTGGACCGCTTCCGATAGGGTAGCAGGAGTTGGCGCGATCGCAAAAGAGAAGCCTTCTTGGGCGGACATTTCCCTGAGGCCAATCATGTCGTAATACTTGCCCTCATCGTACCTGCTACCCATAATACCGTGATGAGAGACTGTCACGTGAGCTGGGTCACAGACGTTCTCCATGAAAAAATCCCATCCATAGGGCAGGTCCCGCACGTTCCAAGCAAGTTTTACCACTTTGTCTGAGTTATCGGCATCTGCAAGTTCCTGCACCAGGCGCGGCCTTCTCAACTTACATTCCTGCTGCCCAAGTATACCATCTTCTGGCCAGATCCACAGCAAACCTTGACATTCCTGGGTGGGATAAACCACTGCCGTGGACTGGGGGTTAGCACAATGCTTCGCTTCAGTCTGCCGGTCTTGAGATTGGGGAATTTTGACACATTTTCCCTCACAGTCAAACCGCCAAGCATGGTAGGCACACAACAAAGTCCCATCCGACTCAACCCGACCTTCCGACAGAGGTGCAAGTCTGTGGGGACAATAATCTGCAAAGCAACGCCATTTCCCTTCCCCATCTCGCCACAAGACTAAGTCTAACCCCAGTAACTGTATGGCATGAGGACGAGACGGGTCCAGGTAGTCTACAACTGCTACTGGATACCACTGTTTTGTCCACTCAAATATATCTGACTCTGCTGCTGGCAGCAACTGGTGAAGATTCTCTTTCTTCTCTTCCAGAATGTTCTCCGCAGTCATCTTACTCCTTCCTACATTAGTTCAATGGTGGGCGATGCCCACCCTACGTTCTACTTTAAGTCAAGTAAGCCCTTTTCCTTCAGTTTGGGGTTAAAGCGAATTTCCTCTTGGACTCCCCGTTCGGCAAGTCCGGCTTTAATTTCCGCTTCCACCCGCCTCGCTACATTTTTCAACAGTTTCATTTGCCCCAGTTCGTCACTCGCCCGATAACTGCTTTGTTCTTCATTTGTCATGGTGATTTTCGCATCAATAGGTTCGGTCCATTTGCCTGCGGAAGCACCATTCCCAGGTGGGGTAGTACCATTTTCTGCGATCCAAGCATCCCGAATATTTTCTAAGGTTGTCCGCTTGGGTCTGTCAATAGTTTGCACTTTCAACCAATAGCACCTGTGGGGTTGACGGACTAAATGTTGCTTCAAGCTGAGAAAGATATCACGAGAATAGTTGACCAGTTGCAGATCTTGCGCTTCATCAAAGATAGCATAAATCCCAATTTTGCCTTGCAACTGCTGGGGCAAGTGACCGGTTTCGTCAAGATAGGGCAGATATGTTAGACTAGCGAGGGCTGGAATATTATTTGTCATGGCCTAGTTTCTTAATTTTGCGGTAAATTGCACAGAGGCGACTGGGTTTGAATATTTTGGCTTTGAACGTGAAGTTGGGCGGCACGTTGACGATCGCATGTTCTTGGGAGTCATGATACTTTTCAAACTCAGGGGGCATGCCTTTGGGTGTTCCGGCGCTGTATGGTACTGGTTGAAACAGGAACTCCGTGAACTCTACGGGAACTCCATTGAGTTGTTGACTCACTTGATTTAAGAAAGCTTCACTTTGGAGTAAGCTAAAGAGAGTGGCTTTAGCCTCCGGGTCCAAGGTAAAGCTGCTATCAAAATTTTCAATGATTCTCAAAGACATTGCTAGATGAACTATAGTAAGTACAGGTAGACAGGGGAATGGAAGCAATCTCAATCTTACCACAAGCGAGGCTGCCCTCCGGACGACGATCGCCAGTCGGCTCAAAGCAGGGGGTGTTTGTCCCTGCCCCCTTGATTTAAGATTAATGGTATGTTTAATACACGATAAAAATCACAAACAGGTGGAGATGTTGATAATTATGCAAGAATTGAAGTTAGAAACTATAAACTACAGCTCTTACAGATGCTCGATCGACTCTGGCTAAAGCACAGCAATGGACATTTCTGCTTTAGCACGCCGCAGCAGATTTGGTTGGGTTGTAACGCCAATTATACAAACTTTGGCGAAAAGGTAGGTTGGCACAAAGACGACTGTTGGTTAGACTACGATCGACATTTGTTGATATCCTGGCCAAGTTGTCTTATACTGGGCTTCACCTTGGGAAATAGACCTTTACATATCCAGTGTAGTTATCCATACGCCAATCCTAAAACTGCTGGGATGCAACAAGGTTTTTTCTATGACTTTTCCAACTATGGATCCTATGTACGATTGACCGATGATGGATTGACCCAATGGCATCCAGCGTTCTTAGAACTTGCTGATAATTTAGATGGTTGTGCTGAAAAATATAAAAGCTTTTGTAGCCGGTATAAACCCCGGGCCAAGTCCGATCGCCGTTCCCATTGGGGCTGCAATTTATTACCAAAAATTCTCAAAGTTAAGCCTCAGCAAGAATCAAGAGGGCAGATGCTTTTGCCTTGGGTCCAGAGGGCGCAAACTCTCGATCTTGACGATATTGTGACGGCGGCCCTCGATTTTGTCCGTGCTAATAGTTACGCCTATGAAGTTGCTCTGGAAAAGTTCTATTAGCCTCGTTGCGAGTCAAACAAGGGATATAACTGTCCGATCTCCGTTAGGGAAGTGCTAATGGAGCTTTTTGCTCTGGATGATAGTAATTTTTCTCAATATTCTGCTTCAACTGATGTGTGGAGGACCCGATACCTGTCGGAGCCCTGGGAAATGGGGGGCTGACAGGTATCGAATTATGGGAAAAAGAAAAAACTCGACCAATTGTCCGACTTGGTGAATAATTGGTCAAGAACGAAACGCTTCCCGCCTCCTACCCCCGAGCCGCACCTCCCTCGGCGCTGGGAGGGAGGCTGGTCAGGTCAAAAAAGAACGTCTTCTCCTCTCGCGCCTCACCTTTCTCCTTCGCTTCCAGGAGTCCCTATCCAACCATCTTCGACGCCCGGCACGTTAGCTATCTCATCAAAAAACATCCATCGACCTCCCTTATCCATCCTCACTGAACCTCCCCCATGAGGGTACCTCACTACTGCCGGCGTTACAAAAACCGAGAGTTTTTCATTCTCGATCTTCAACTTACTCCTTGAATGATTGACCCACCCATTCGCCACCGGTCGAAAAGAAAAGATCGAGTCAGCTGCTTCATCAAGAATAAGCTGTTCATCTGCTATCTTTATATGGTCCTTCCCAACCTG
Source organism: Hormoscilla sp. GUM202 (assembly GCA_005518205.2). Classification (GTDB taxonomy): domain Bacteria; phylum Cyanobacteriota; class Cyanobacteriia; order Cyanobacteriales; family Desertifilaceae; genus Hormoscilla. Next base: position 80,823 of record RFFC02000005.1, on the reverse strand, counting down.
GAAGTCTGTGATGGTGATGAGAGACTCCCCACTTCGTCGCGCCGTCAATTCATAGACATCGTTACCGACTCCACCTGACACAGTAGAAGAACCGACGCCCGGTACTATGTAGTCGTCCCCCAAACCGCCATAGATGAGGTCGTCTCCCTCTCCGTAAATAGAGTCGTTTCCATCACCGCCCAGTATGGTATCTTCTCCCTCTCCGCCGACGATAGAGTCCTTCCCGGCCCCGCCGTCCACGAAGTCGTGTCCATTTCCGCCGTCCACGAAGTCTTCTCCCTCTCCGCCACGGATAGAGTCGTTCCCGGCCCCGCCGAACATCCGGTCGTGTCCATTTCCGCCCAGTAGGGTATCATCTACCTCATAGACGGAGTAGTTCCCGGCCCAGCCGTCTATCGAACCCTCAAGGGCCTGGTCCGCGATGATGGGATCGTCTCCCTCTAGTAGGCCAGACACCTCTGAAACACTCCAGTTCCGAATAGAGTCGTTCCATCCGGTATCATCATCTGTTGTGGTACTCGTGTACACATGTCGAACGATGTCGTTCTTGTCGGTCGTCCACCTTGACCGGGGTGTAATTAAAAGTGACACTCAATCATGAACCGGCGATGTCATCAAAACTAATTGGTAGGATCAAGCGTTAATATCGCCAGTGAATATCTGGCAATATTGACCCCCGAGATTTATATTATTGCGTTTCTCAAATTGATGTGATATAACATGGTGCGATGAAATTCAGACAGGATAAGGTTTTCAGCGATTTACCCAAATATCACACTTATTTGATAAATGCTATATATATGTTCAGAGCGCTCTCATGGCAGAAAAATGATGGTCGTCTGGTGACTGGTGAGAGTCTCAATAACTGTTAGACGGCGCCGATGAGGGGAGTCTCTTGATAATAATTGAACCAATAGGATTGCCAATCATTATTAACTCTTAATATCCTTAAAGCTAACATATCATCAGCTTTTTCAACTGTCCACCAAGAACCTGTTAATTTCAAACGGTTTTGAATTACATAACGATGTGCGCTCTCAATTTCTCCAGAGCCAATTGGTAAATCAGCATCAATAGCACTTTTGTAGTCTAAGTATTCAAGCCGGTTTTTGATGTATCGTGTACAAACTCGGACGGGAGCAAATTTATCAGCTAGATGTTCTGGTTCCATACGAGTTGATAAATTCTTTAATACTTTGAGGAGCTGATTTTTTTTGAGATCTTGCTTTTGTTGTTTCAACCATTTTTTTTGTTGCTGTTCATTTCCAGGAGCAGCGGCGGCTAAATATTCACACAGATGATAAAAATCTATTAGATAGCTAGCACGTTCTCCAAACAAGCGCCTTACCTGATTAACAATCCAACTGGCTCCATCTCCAATGGCATGAACTTTAGTATTGCTACCTATACCAGCCCGAATTGCACTATGCAGTAATTGGTTTCCTGCATCATTAACAGTACCTACTGTACCTCCAATAAGTGACTGTTTTTGGCCAGGAATTTCCACAAGTGATAGGCGAGCTTCTTTCCAACTAAGCTTTCGGTTTTTTCGGCGATCGACAATTTGAACATCATCGGTTGCTGGCGTCGTGTTCACAATTGGAATCATCGTGCCATCCATTTCTGTAATTATCTGATCTACTCCATCTCGATGGGGGATTTCGGATGCTAAATTTTGAGATAGTTTAACCGCATGTGCATGTTTTTGAGTAATCGCTTGTGCCGAACTAATCGGTACAGTTATACCGTAATGTTCTTTGAGCTTTTCAGGGATTTTTCCAAAAGATACATCGGCTCCAAAATCTGTAATTGCTCGTTGTAATGGTAAAGAATAACCTCGACAATGTATTTGGGCCGATGATGAAAACGGTCTAAATACTTTTTCCGTTTTTACGCAAATAAATGTTTGTTCTATAACTTGGATAGTTCCGAACAGGCTATACCAATATAGTTGCTTTTTTCTCTGACGGCGCATCTCAGGAGATTTCTCACAAGCTAAGGCTTTTTTTTTCTCTTGGGAATTGGCCCAATCTTGAAGAGCATCATTTCCCAGTTTTTGGAGTTCCGAGACAACTTCTAATTCCGCAAAGCTCGCTGTTTCACAATTATCATCCGGATTTTCAACAAGATCTAAAATAGATAAAACACGAGCTGATATATTGGGATGAGCCTGCAATCTTAGAGCTAATTCATAAGCGCTACTGGTTAGTTCAACCGTTTGATTATGATTCATGAATTCAGACATAGGACTTTAGCTCCATAGTAAACTTATATTGCATTTCTCAAATTGATGTGGTATATTTTCGATCGCCTAGCAAGTCATTGCGAGGGGGATGACCGCGCTCAACTTATGCTTTCATAGAGTTAACCCCCCGAAGCAATCTCACCAATCGCATATCACATTAATCTGAGAACTGCTATAATAATTATATAACATAAGGGTAAAAAAATCTCAAGGGTCAAGGCAGAATTCACCTAAGAAGTGGTTCCATCCACTGGCCATCACTGGCGGAGATCTGATACCGCCGGTCATACAGAGGTAAAACCCCCGGACCGGTTAATAATGCCTAAGTGTCACTTTTAATTACACCCCCTTGACCGTAGTGGAGTTGGTGCTGGAAGCGTTGGGATACTGGGAAATTCCAATGAGTCCTCTTCAAAGTTTTTAGTCTCATACATGTCTTGTACCTTCCTTTCGTGCGTGGCATAGATTATGCTTCCATTATTATAGCGTCTTCACGGTAAGTTTCAGAAAATTATATTTGCATATCTTAGATCGCTGATTAGGTATACTTATTGATTGGCATATTCACCCTCTGGGCTTGAGGTTCCGTCTTGTCTTCAGTAGCTGTCGGGTAGCGAGCGCGATGGGTTTGAGCCGGTGTGGCAGACTGTGGCTGACTGTGCCGGTGTTGAGGCAGTTTGAGTTAGGCACCGATCGCAATTGTCAGACATTGCATGCAATTATCAGACACAGCGGATATCGCGAGTCCGTGCTCATAGTTACGCCTATGAAGTTGCTCTGGAAAAGTTCTATTAGCCTCGTTGCGAGTCAAACAATGGATAGAACTGTCCGATCGCCGTTAGGGAAGTGCTAATGGAGCTTTTTGCTCTGGATGATAGTAATTTTTCTTAATATTCTGCAAATATTGACAGTGATTTTAGGATTTGAGTACCCGATAGCTGTCAAGGCCCGTCCGGAGGTGAGGTTTGACAGGTATCGAATTACGGAAAAAAGAAAAAAACTTGACGAATTGTCCGGCTTGGTGAATAATTGGTCAAGAACGTCTCGCCTCCTTCTCTTTCTAAGCGAACAACGGCGTGCTGTACCTCCACAGCTCCCGTAGAGTCGTTGAGTCTATCCCAGCCCGCACTCCAAAAATTCCCAACTACATCTGCCTAACGACGTTAATATGAAAGAACGAACATCCCTGGGAGCATATATATTATACCAGTTAGACCATTTATAAGACCATTGCAATCAATGGAAAGATTTACCCTGTGATTTTGCAAGTCTTATAGAGTTCGTGCTGACAGGTAGCACGGATATCGAGTTTTTGCAAGAATGCTAGCCCGCTATTGTCGGAACTCTGAATTATTTGAAGACTTTTGATAAGGACGGGGATGGCATTCCGGAAAACTCAGGGGCACCAGACCCAACCTTCAACCTTTTGACTGACCTCTGCTTGGTGTGAGTGCTTATTAATGATAGTCATACATTTTCCCCATACATTTGCAATTTGTTTTTTTTCGACAACATTGCGGAATCCCTCAAAACCTGCGGCACCTTTGGCCGCCAGTTGTCCCAGTAAACCTATCTGTTCCGCCTTGGAGGCCGCGTCAGCAGCAGGGATAAAGAACACATCTATTTGTCTGACTTCCGATGTAATTTCTTTGCTGATTTCTACCTCTCCCAGGAGATTTAATAATTCCCAGAGATATTGTAGAAGAATGGCACTAAAATCAACTTGTCGGTGGTCAGCGGTCAGCGGTCAGCGGTTAGTAGATGAGTAATTAGCATTAGCAACGGGAATGAGAAAAAGACGAACTTTGTGGTTATTTGTATTGATTTTGGCATGCGTGCTGCCGATCCTAGTACATGCGATCGCCAAACAGCACGTAAATGCCGAAGTAGGAGTAAAGCAGGTAGGAAATATAGAGGACGTCGAGAAAAAGTTAGAGTCCGAAAATGATGAAGAAGGGCAGCTAAAACCATTTGAAGAAGTAGTCAAAGATGCCGAGAAGTTAGAGGGTTTATTCACAGTTTACCGCCAGGAGAAAAAGAATAAGATATATCTAGAAATTCAACCAGAACAGCTGGAGAAAAACTACCTAGGGGTGATAACGATGTCCACAGGTATAGGGGAGGCCGGGATATTAAAGGGCATGCCGATCGGGGAAATAATGTTTCAATTTCGCCAGTTACAGAATAAAGTGGAGTTGGTGGTGCCGAATATCAACTTTAGGGGGAGTGAAGACGATCGGGCGCGGCGAACGAGCGAGCGATCGTTTAGCGACTCAGTGCTGTACAGCCTGAAAATAGAAAGTATTCATCCAGAACGCCAGACATTGCTGATAGATATGGGGAGTCTGCTGCTAGGAGAAAGAGACTTAGGGAATTTGTCTTCAGTGGTGAGGGAGATGTTAGGAAGTAGCTATAGTATAGACGGAAATAGATCGTATTTCAGCGAGGCAAAAACCTTTCCCTTAAATGTAGAGATAGAGTCAGTTTACGGGTTTAAGAGTGGGTCAGATGCAGGTGCAGATATTCCCAGCTTGCCAGACAGTCGGGCCTTTAGCCTATCAGTACATTATAGTCTGTCAGAACTGCCAGTCAATAACGGCTACCGTCCCCGGGTGGCGGACGAACGAGTGGGCTATTTTGTGACAGCATACAAGGACTTAGGCAATGATAACCGCAAAGATCCATTTGTGCGTTACATCAACCGCTGGCATCTGGAAAAACAAGATCCATATTCGCCGCTGTCGCCGCCGAAACAGCAGATCGTATTCTGGATAGAAAATACGGTGCCAGATGAATACCGGGAGGCGATCGCTCGAGGCGTGCTAATGTGGAATCGGGCATTTGCCAAGGCAGGTTTCATGAATGCGATCGAGGTGCGGCAGATGCCAGATGATGCTCAATGGAACCCCGAGGACGTGCGCTACAATACGATCCGCTGGTCGGCATCCTTCGATCCTGCGTTTTTCGGCATCGGGCCATCGCGAGTTAACCCCTTGACAGGTGAAATTTTGGATGCGGATATTTTAATAGATGCGAATATCGTGCGCATTCTCAAGAATGGATATCGGAGTTTGGCGGGCAGCAGCAGGGCAGAATATGGACCCTGGGACACGGAGTTAAATCCTTGTAGTACCAGTCTACAGCAGCTTTACCTACAGGGAGTAGAATTGCCTGAGATGGCACCGACCACCGAAAAGCCCTTAAATTCGGCTTTATCGCGACTGATGGGAGAGCACGATCTCTGCTATGGTCTGGAATTTAATCGCCAGTTTGCCGTGGGGGCGATCGCCATGTCCCTGCTACATAATGTGGGGTCCGACAGTGAGGAAATGGACAAGTATGTCAAGCAATATCTGAGCTTTTTGGTGGCCCATGAGGTGGGACATACTCTGGGGTTGCGACATAATTTTCGGGGCAGTACAATGCTGAAACCCTCGGAGTTGAACGACACCTCGATCGCCCGGAGTCGAGGGATGGTAGCCTCGGTAATGGACTATGTAGCTGTGAATTTGGCACCCCCAGGAGTAGAACAGGGAGACTATTTCCCAGTCATTGTCGGACCTTACGATGAATGGGCGATCGAGTATGGTTACAAACCAATTTCCCCGATGCGGGAGTCCCAGGAACTGAGGCAAATAGCCCAGCGGGCGGCGGAACCAGAACTATCTTATGCTACGGATGAAGACACCTTAGCTAGTTTAGATCCGGCAGCAAATGCCTTTGACTTGAGTAGTGATATGCTGCGCTATTCGATCTGGCAGTTAGAAAATGCTCAGGCGATGTGGTCCCGTCTGGCCAAAAGTTTCCCAACCAGCGGTTCCCCCCTTAGAGGAAGGGGGGTCAGGGGGGATCTGGGAGAGAGTTACAGTGAAATCCGGGAAATGTTTGATGAGGTGTTGTTATACTATTTCCAACATGCGAGGAACGCCACCCTGTATGTAGGGGGGCAGTCATTCCACCGCATATATCCCGGAGATGGGAATGGACGACTGCCCTTTGAGGTGATTCCGGTGCAGAAACAAAGGGAGGCATTGAGTGCGATTGCCGAGTACGTTTTTGCATCAGATGCCTTTCAATTTTCACCCCAACTGTTGAATCAGTTAGCACCGTCCCGCTGGTGGCACTGGGGAACAGTTCCCGCCGTGTTCCGACTGGATTATCCGATTAGCGATCGCCTGTTTTCCTTGCAACGGGTAGTGTTGCGATCGCTCTTAGCGCCACCACGTTTAAGCAGGATGCGTGACTCAGAATTGAAGGCAGCTCCCGCAGAAGTATTAATGCTACCAGAATTATTTGATACCTTGCAAGAAAGTATCTGGACAGAAGTAGTACAAAAGGACGCCCCATCCCAGAATATTTCCAGTATCCGCAGATCCTTACAGCGAGAGTATGTGGAAATATTAAGTGCAATGGTGCTGCGGAAATCGAGAGTTCCCGAAGATGCGCGCACCCTGGCATGGTATCATCTAGGTCAGCTGCGAGACGACATCGACAAGACCTTGAGAAAAAGGGGTAGGAGGCTCGATACCTATACCAAAGCCCATTTGGCCAAAACGCGCGATCGGATTGACAAAATCTTGTCTGCCCCTTTACAATCCAATTAATTTTGTGAATAGCTAATTGTCAATAGTCAATAGTTAATTGCGAATAGAAACAATTGACAATGAACAAGAAAACATCAACAAAGAAGGGAAAATCATGGAATTAGGAATCATAGCAGCGATCGGGTATGGAGTGCTGGCCCTGGGAGGCGGTATCATGGGATACGTGAAAGTCAAGAGCAAGATTTCTCTAATTTCCGGTACTGTTACCGGTTTGTTGCTGCTGGTAGCTGGGGGGATGCAATTAATGGGAATGTCATCAGTGGGGCTAATTTTAGCCGAAGTGGTAACAGGGATCTTAATAATTACATTTGGAATGCGGTTGTTCAAAACCCGCAAATTTATGCCTGCTGGGTTGATGATTATAGCTGGTGTGGTAGCATTAGGGGCGATGCTTTCCCCGATGTTTATTTAAGTGCTGGTCGTGCCGCCTACAATGGTAAATCCAATCTAAAAGCAGCATCAGGAGAACGTTCTCCTCCATTGGGCAAGTGAAAAATACTGGAGGAACTAAATACTTTGGGTGCATCTCATATTTGCATTTGTGTCGCCCTCCGCCCGAATCCGTTCCCACCAGGCCGCAGTCTGGAGCATGCCGATGGCGCTGCGCATGGCTGCCGCCACGCTGCATGTCCTTCAGGACAAGAGCATGCGGAAGACGGCGGCAGCGCAGAGTCGCAGGCGCCAGATCCCCGGGTAACGCCCCCTCCGAGGAGAGCAGCCAGGGAACGAGGGGTACAGATCCTGAGATGCACCCAATACTTTTCCCAGTTGGCTTTGGTGATTCCAGAACCATAGTTGTCAGGATCGTATGCTTTAACAAAACAGTAAAAATACGAGACTAATTAATTTGATTAATATCTGATTTTTTCTGACCATTTTATTTTCCCAATAATATTCTCAATTTTTCATTCTCAATTCTCAATTTTTCATTCTCAAGTTAAACATTAGGTCTGGGCAGCGTAGGGGTAGTTACCCGGGGAGCTGGCCCACCCTACTATTTATTCTCGACTGAGGCGAATTTCACGAGCGCAGTCTAAGCTAGCACTAGCCTCCGACCGGCGATCGAGTGACTGCAACAGATGACCCCGAACCTCCCAAGCTTCATAGTAGTCAGGTTCAATTTCAATCGCTTTGTCTAAGCTAGCGATCGCCTCTTCTGACCTGGACAATTTTTCTAGAGCCTGACCCCGAACGTACCAAGCTTCTGCCAGGTCTGATTGCAATTTAAGCGCTTTATCAAAACTCTCGATCGCCTCGGAATAGCGTCCCAACTTAAACAAAACCTCACCTCTGCTATACCAAGAGAGGTAGAAATCTGGTTTCAATTCTAGCACGCGCTCGAAGCTAGCGAGCGCCTCATCGTAGCGTTCTAAATCAAACAGAGTCTTGCCTCGATTGTACCAGGAATTTTGGTTATCTGGTTTCAATTCTAGCGCGCGCTCGAAGCTAGAGAGCGCCTCATCATATCGGCTTAAATCGTACAGGGCAAAGCCGCGATTGTGCCAGGAAAGGTAGTAATCTGGTTTAATTTCCAGAGATTTATCCCAGCTAGCGATCGCCTCCAGGGGGCGTGACAACTTAAACAAGGCCATGCCTCGGTTTAACCAAGCTTCCTCGTCATTGGGTTGGCAGGCAATGGTGCGGTCAAAGCTAGTTAGCGCCTCATCGTAGCGTTCTAAATTAAACAGTGCTACCCCTCGTAATTGCCAGACTTTGCCGTCGTCCGGCTTAATTTCCAGAACCTTGTCCCAGCTAGCGATCGCCTCTTCGGGGCGTCCTAAGTTACTCAACACGTAGCCCCGCATCTGCCAAGCTGCATCTAAGTCCGGTTTCAGAGATATGGCCTTATCTAAACTGACGATCGCTTCCGAGAAACGTTGCAAATTCGCCAGGGCCACCCCTCGGTTGTTCCAAGCATCAGGAAAATTAGGTTGAATGGCGATCGCCTTCTCATAGCTAGCGATCGCCTCATCAAAGCTTCCTAAATTCATCAACGCCAAACCCCGGTTATTCCAAGCTTCTTGCTTGTCATCTGAGATCGCCAGGGCCCGATCTAAGCTCGCGATCGCTTCATCGTAGCGTGACAAATTCAGCAGGGCCAAGCCCTTATTATACCAGGCTTCATCGTAGTCAGGTTGGATTTGACAAGTTTTTTCCCAACTAGCAATAGCAGCAGCCAAATCACCCGCATTATATTGTTGATTGCCCCGATCGAACCAAGCAGTAGCTTCATCAGTAGCAGGCTGTCGAGCGATTATAGTCTGAATAATCACTTGTGGATCGGTAGTTTCAATACCCAGTTGCTGGGCCATTTGCGCAACCAAGTTGGCATCTTGCTGCAACAGCACCAACAATTCATCCAGACTGATAGGTTTGACCTCTGGTGCAGTAGAATCAGCAGTGGAAATAGCATCAGGTCCGTCATATTCCCAGATTTGACCATCATCCTGGTTCGGTCTAGACAGTTGCATCCCGATTTCATAAGCAGTCGCTCCAATTTCCTGGATAGAATGGATCGCGCTCGTCTGGTCCCCCAGCTGCATCATCCGGGCTGCCAACTGCCGATCGGGTACCGGTGACGCCAGAACCTTTTCTCTAAACCGCCCCAACCATTCTACCCATTGCTCCTGCTTGCCCCTGTCCGACAGCTTCTCAAAAAACTGTAATATGCGATCGGGCTGCCAGCCCCCTGCCACCCCTTCTAGCAACTGCTCGAACAAAAATTCATAATCAGCATCCGTCAGGGGCGGGGACTCCCCAGGGGATTTTGTGGACTCTCCGGACTGGTTGGTGTCGTCCCGGTCAAACAACCGCTGCCATAATTTAAACATTTGCCCTCCTAGAACTCATTGAGCCTTAATTTTAAGCGCGAGCTGGATAACGAAAGATGAGCAGTCATATAAAATAAGATAAGATACAATTCATTGTATGAACCAGATTTTATTGACAGAATATAAGTTATGGCACTGCCTATAGTAGCGATTATTGGACGCCCGAATGTAGGAAAGTCCGCGATGGTGAATCGTCTGGCGGGCGCTCGGCAGGCGATCGTACATGACGAACCGGGAATAACCCGCGATCGCACCTATCGGACCGCCTTCTGGCGAGACCGGGAATTTCAGGTAGTGGACACTGGCGGCTTAGTATTTGACGATGATACGGAATTCTTGCCCCTGATCCGAGAACAGGCAATGGCAGCATTAACTCAAGCGAGTGCGGCCCTGTTCGTCGTGGACGGACAAGCAGGACCAACGGCAGCAGACGCGGAAATTGCCCAATGGCTGCGCCAACAACCGGTACCAGTGCTGTTAGCGGTGAATAAATGCGAATCCCTCGAACTCGGACTCATCCAGGCGACCCAATTTTGGGAACTAGGTCTAGGCGAACCCTTCGCCCTGTCGGCCATTCACGGCAACGGTACGGGGGAATTGCTAGATGAGTTGATCTCTCACTTGCCTCTGGTCTCAGAAATCCCAGACATCACAGAAACCAAAGTGGCGATCGTCGGACGCCCGAATGTAGGCAAATCTAGTTTATTGAACGCCTTTCTCGGGGAAAAACGGGCCATTGTCAGTCCCATATCAGGCACCACCCGGGATGCAATTGATACTGTAGTGGAACGGCAGGGCCAAAGATACCGGCTGATAGACACCGCTGGGATTAGAAAAAAGAAAAACGTCGAGTACGGTGCAGAATTCTTTGGCATCAATCGTGCCTTCAAAGCCATTCGGCGCTCGGATGTGGTACTTTTGGTAATTGATGCGATCGATGGCATCACCGAGCAAGACCAAAAACTAGCCAGTCGCATTGCCGACGAGGGACGGGCCTGCGCGATCGTGGTAAATAAATGGGATGCGATCGAGAAAGACTCCTACACAATCTTCGATTATCAGAGACATGTTAAAGACAGGCTATATTTTCTCGATTGGGCAGAAAGCATTTTTGTCAGCGCCATCACGGGTCAGCGAGTCAAAAAGATTCTGGATCTGGTGGACAAAGCGGCAGAACAGCACCAGCGGCGGGTGAGCACCTCCGTAATTAATGAAGTGCTACAGGAAGCGATCGGTTGGCACTCTCCCCCAACCAGCAGACAAGGACGACAGGGAAAAATATATTATGGCACTCAAGTCAGGAGTCAGCCACCGACGATCGCCCTATTTGTGAATGAGCCGAAACGCTTTCCCGAAAACTACCGGCGGTACATAGAGAGTCAGTTACGCAAAAATCTGGACTTTACTGGGACGCCAATACACTTGCTGTGGCGGGGCAAAAAAGCTCGCGATGTCGAAGATGCGAGCGTCAACCGAGCCGTCCGCGTTTAAGTTATGGTAAAGCGATTGGTTCAACGAATAGATCGCCAGTCCCCATTCAAAAATCACTTGTAAATGGACTTACTGCGTAGTCTCCCGATCGGGCTATATCTCGAACAACCGGTTACCTGGCTGCACCGGATAGACCCCAGAGTGAAACTCTGCTGGTTGTTGAGCTTTCTACTGGCTCCAATTTTAGCGAGCACTGAGTTTAGAATCATACTGGTGGTCCTGCTGATGCTGCTTACCCTGACAGCGTCAATACCTTGGCGGGTATGGCGTCAGCAGTCAGGTTGGCTGCTACTATTAGCCGTGTTTGTCGTCATCATCACCGCGATCGCTGGGGATGGACTGGTAATCCCATCTCAACCCCGCCTCCCTGCCAACGATTTAGTTTATCCCCAGCCGACCGACTACAACTATATCTTGTTAGACCTGGATCTGAAGCTATTCGCGATCGAAGTTACCCGCCGCTCCTTGGATCTGGGCCTGCGAGTTGCTACCTTAATCTTTACAGTCATCTACAGTACCAACCTGTATCTGCTGACCACGGCCCCAGAGGAAATAACAGCTGGGATCGAGGACCTGATGGCACCCTTGAAGCGGGTGAAGGTGCCAGTAACGGAAATAGCCCTCACCTTGACCCTGTCCCTGCGGTTTATCTCCCTAGTGCTCGAAGAAGTACAGAATTTAGTTCGCTCTGTTCAGACACGAGCCATCAACTGGAAAAAGCTAGGTCTCAAGCGTAGTGCTCGGGTTTGGTTGATAGTAGCCCAGCGGCTGCTGGAAAATCTGCTATTGCGGGCCGACCAAATTGCCAGTGCCATGACAGTGCGGGGCTTTACCAGTCCCGATCGACATCGGGTACAGTGGCACCAACTGCGCTTAAAATGGGGTGATTGGCTAGTGTTAGTTCTGTTGGCTATACTTTGGGTCACTCGCTTAATGTGGGGCCGTCAGGCTGGTCCCTAGCCTGCCCGGTGTTGCAGACAAGCCTAGGGCAGGCTAGAGCGTCGGTCCAGTAGAGGGGGTTGACAAAAAAAAAGAAATGTGTATATGCCCGCTCGCCCGTTCAGTAGAACAGATTTTGGATAAAATCATGATGTCCAGAGGGAGTGAAGGCCAGATATTTTTACGAGAATATACTGATTTTTCGGACATACACAGTAGTTGAAATTTGTCAAGTATTATTAATGGACCGACGCTCTAGGGGCAGTAGGTCGATCTGTCTGTGTTCATTTCTTGTCCACCCTTCCTGAACTTGAATGTCGGAAAATTACTTAAATCATCCCACTTTTGGTCTACTTTTCAGAATATGTATAGTGGAAGCAGGTGGGGAATTGTTTACAACACTCTATGCTCAACGCCTGTTCTTTGTGGTCACGAACAATCCCGATGGGCTACAATTCGATCCAGTCAGTCGCAACGATGCTCGCATTATGGTGGAAAACCGGATGCGCTCCCTGCGTCGCACTGGTGAATTAAGCGAACACGATAAACTTCAGGTTATTCATAAGCGCACGTTCCCATGACAGGCACCGTCGCCCAACGCATCGCGAACATTCGCTCCCAACTCCCGACCTCAGTCCGGCTGATAGCCGTCACCAAGCAGGTGCCAGTTGAGACTATGCGGGCAGCTTATGCCGCTGGCCTACGTGATTTTGGCGAGAGTCGCATCCAAGAGGCGGCCACAAAACAGGCTATGCTTCAGGACCTGCCAGATATCACCTGGCACCTGATCGGACATCTGCAAAATAATAAAGCCCAAAAGGCCTTAGAACAATTCCACTGGATCCATTCCATTGACAGCCTCAAACTCGCACAAAGGCTCGATCTGCTGGCTGAGGGTCGCTCCCGGAAGCCGCAAGTTTTGCTACAGGTAAAAATCCTCAGGGATCCCAATAAATCAGGTTGGACGATCCCTGATATCATGGCTGACTTGCACCAATTGGAGCAATGTAGGAACCTGAAGATTCAGGGTCTGATGAGCATTCCCCCTTTGAGACTAGAAACTGCCGAAATCGAAAATTTTTTTGAGCAAACTGCCCAATTAGCTGATAAAATAAGACTGCAAAACTGGTCCCAGATCCAAATGCAGCATCTGTCTATGGGTATGTCGAATGATTACCAGTTGGCGGTGAGAGCCGGTGCGACAATGGTGCGCTTAGGACGAATTTTATTTGCCGATGGCAGTAATGAGACTTAGTAGACGGCTTGCTGTAGTAGCACTTCTAAAAAGAGGCGGTATAAGTAAAATAAACTTCCCGTTCGCGTAGCGTGCGCGCAGCGCAATCGCATCTTTTATGCTAGTGGGTGCTCTAGGGTAGAAGGGAAGTATGACTTGATTAAGGAGGGTTTGTAAACCATGCATCTGATTTCTAAGTTACGAGATTTCGTAGGTCTCAATGAACCAGCTTATGATTACGGGTATGAGGAAATGGATCCCGAAGATTACCAAAACATTTACACAGAAGAGCATCCCGAACCAAAACCAGAGGAAGAACCACGTCCGAGACGTAGGTCGCGGGAACGCTTAGATGTAGCGCAGGAAACAGGAGTCGCACCAAACATGAATAATGTAATCGGGATGCCAGGAGCGGTAAACGGCATGTCAGAAGTGATGGTAATGGAACCGCGTACTTTTGAGGAAATGCCTCAAGCGATTCAAGCGCTACGGGAGAGGAAGTCTGTTGTCCTGAATCTGACGATGATGGACCCAGATCAGGCGCAACGAGCTGTAGATTTTGTGGCTGGTGGCACCTATGCTATTGAGGGTCACCAAGAACGGATAGGGGAAAGCATCTTTCTGTTCACTCCCAGTTGTGTCCAGGTGAGAACTCAGTCGGTGGGCGAGGGTCCCCAGTCGCAAATGCGCCCAGTGCGTCCAGCGGTGGCGGTGACTCCATCCTCGGCATGGACAGATGAACCGGCACGGATGGCTCAGTAGGACAGGAGATCGGCCCGTCCTACGCGCCCGGACAACTGAGTTGCGACTAAGTGCCCAAAAACTTACACATCTCTCATAATGCGGATGTTATACTTGCACATATCTAGTTGTTAGATTTGTGAGGGTTAAACGCCGCACAAGTATCAATTAGCAAAAAAAGTGTCTGTAAAACTTGGCATAATTGGTGGCGGGGTAATGGGAGAAGCTCTCTTATCCGGCTTAATTGCGCGGCAGATTTATCAAGCATCAGAGATTTTGGTGAGCGAACCGATGCCGCAAAGGCGCGATTTGTTGGCGCAGCAATATGAGGTAGCATTGACGACGGATAATCATGCTGCAGCGGCGGCGACAGAGGTGTTGCTGTTGGCGATTAAACCCCAGGTGTTTGCAGCGGTGGCGGCAGATTTGGCAGGGGTAAAGGTGCCAGTAGTGGTGTCAATTTTGGCGGGCGTACCTTTGAGTAAGTTGGAAGCGGCGTTTCCTTTTCGACCGGTGGTGAGAGTGATGCCGAATACTCCTGCAATGGTGGGGGCGGGGATAAGTGCGATCGCCCCTGGTAAGCATGTATCCCCGGACCAGGTTGAGATGGTTAAGGGAATTTTGTCCGCTGTAGGTGAAGTGGTGGAGGTGCCAGAATACCTGATGGATGCGGTGACGGGTTTATCTGGCTCGGGCCCTGGCTATGTGGCAATTGTAATCGAAGCTTTGGCAGATGGGGGCGTTTGTGCGGGGCTGCCGAGGGCGATCGCCTCCCAGTTGGCGATCCAAACGGTACTGGGAACGGCCCAGTTGCTGCAAGAAACTGGGCTGCATCCAGCCCAATTAAAAGACAGAGTTACCAGTCCTGGGGGTACTACAATTGCAGCAATTGCTAAACTAGAAGAAGCGGGTTTCCGTTCGGCATTGATAGAAGCGGTGCGAGAGTCAAGTAGGCGATCGCAAGAATTGGGCGGCTAAACAGATTTTCGTAGGGTGGGCACCGCCCACCACCATCGCAGTTAAGCTTAAACAGATTTTCAGTTCCTTACCAGTCAGTTTTAACCAGTAAGGGACTGAAGTTATTTGCATTATTCATCATTGCTATCTGGCCAGTAAAACAATTCTAGCAAACCAACTGTCCCGACAAAAAAACTGTATGTTCCATAAGCGATCTGGTTTTGGGGTTTGGCAGAGAAAGCTGCGATCGCGCCTTCCAGTAAGTGCGCGATCGGAGCAAAGCGTTCGATCCCAAAAATGATATTCAGAAAATTGGGAATAGGCGTTTGGGTGAAAGTTGCATAAAGATGCCAGAATTCTAAGGCGATCGCGCTAGCGATGAGAACTGTAGAGAGAATTTTTACAAACAAGATAATTGGTTTTTTGTGGTGCTGTTGTAATTGCATTGAATTAAGATTGAATAACTCCCATAAGAATGCGTAACAAT
The DNA here is from genome assembly GCA_005518205.2 of Hormoscilla sp. GUM202. Classification (GTDB taxonomy): domain Bacteria; phylum Cyanobacteriota; class Cyanobacteriia; order Cyanobacteriales; family Desertifilaceae; genus Hormoscilla. The sequence goes on along the minus strand of RFFC02000005.1, from coordinate 65,294 downwards.
TCCTCCAAATCCGCTGGGTATCTATAGAGATTAATATCCTGAACCACAGATTTGCGATCGCGCTGCAAGAGACCGAAATTCCATATATCTCCGGCGGTCACGGAGCCATAAAGTATGGGAACATCCAAGGTTGTCCACCGATCCAGAGCAATTAATTCCACTGCCAGTTGTGTAAATCCTCTTGATAAATCTGCATTTTTTGCTTCTACGACTAGCAAGTTATTTTGTGAGATAACGCAGTAGTCTATAATTCCTTGCAAAAAGTTATTCACTAGGACGGGATAATGGATCTTTAACCTTGTCCGAGATAAACGGCAAATTTCTAATAGCGTTGGTACAATCAAAACCTCTCGACGTGCCGTTTCACTGGTAAGGTCAACGTAGAGGATATCTTGCTCTAATCTCTTTTTTAGATCGGTGCAGTCCAAATGTCCGGCAAATTGGGGAAGCCGTAGATCGGCCTTTTCTAAATTAAAACCTAACTCCGCCAGAATATCCTCTGGGTCAAAGGTGAGTTCGGCGTATCTGCTAAAGCTGTAGCTTTCCTCTGGATTCAAAATCGGAGGTCTAGTCATAACATTACTCATTGTACAGACTTTTTGACCGGAACCTCTTCTCTCAAATACTGGTAAGCGATCGCACTGGTAATTAATCCCACCAATAGGCAACAATGACGGCATCCCGGTCTTCGCGATCGCGATCGCCATATAGTCCCCCCTGCAGTCGGCGTTGGAGGCGCCAACCGTAGTTCTCATTCGTGCCATCTGCGACCTCCACCGAATCAGCTTGCCACTTTTTGCCGAAGTCCATCAGTTGAGCTACTATTGTATCTTGGTTTTCTGTAAGAATGTATAGGGTATCGGCAGGATAGGCAACGAAATGGATAATGCTGGTTTCCGGCATCGGACGATAGTTTGCCATTGCTAGGAGGGTATCAAGCAGGCCATTAAAGCTGAGTGCATTGGGGTCTGGTGCAAAAATAGGTTTTGTAAACATAAAGCTTGCCCATAATTCTGGGTGGTGGGAGAGGTCGGTAATGACTTCTTCTCCGTTAAACTGATTAAACCGACGCTGCCAAACCAGTGCGGCAAAGAGTTCTTGCGCCGAATAGGATTGAGCGATAGATTTAATTTTGGCTAAGTCCAGCATTGCGGTAGTCATGTGATTGATGCTCTGATTCTACAATAGCGCTAGGTTCGTAGTAAGGACTTTAGTCCTTCCGGTTCGTAGTAAGGACTTTAGTCCTTCCGGTTTGTCGTTTCGTAGTATTTACGGATTGATAGCAAGTGATCTAGTTCACAAATAAAATATAATTGCTAGATTATAGTAGATCGGAACTACAATCAACTATACCAGTCCCAACCTTCATCGCCATGATTTAACTTAAAAAAAAATGCTACAATTATTTCAAGCATCATTCTATTAGTCGGTTTTAACCGACTTTAGCTATTAGCCTCTGGTTTGAACCAGAGGTGCATCTCATATTTGCCGTCGCCGTCCGAACCCGTTCCCAGGCAGAGCCGTGGGAACGAGGGGTCCGGCTACACTCACAAAGCCCACGCTCCGGGCCCCCTCCGCTGCGCAGGGGCTAAATTACAAAACTGAGATGCTCCCTGGCATAGTAAGGAGTTGAGCAAACTCCTATTGCTCAACTCATAAGGGCTCGCTATACTAATAGTTGATGAGTGAAAAAGGTGAATAATTGATGAGTCTTGATGTCCGAAGTGCAGTAGTTGCTGCCCAAAAACATTTTGCAAGCCTGGAAGATCTGATGGGATTTCAAATCCAAGATTTAATGCTAGAAGAAACGGAAATTTCAGAAGATAAAAAATACTGGTTTATTACCTTAGGATTTACCCGCCCTGTAGATCGAACTAAGGATAGCTTTGTCGATTTGATTGCCAAGTCGCCTGATGAACGAGACTATAAGGTATTTCAAATAAATGCAGAAACTGGCGAAGTTCAGTCGATGAAAATCAGAGAATTATGAAAGAACCGATCCGGTCTCTATTTGGGCAGTACAAACAAAAAGGGATTTAGATCGATACAAATATCCTGTTGTTGTGGTTTGTTGGCACTGTTAACCGGGAGCGAATTTCACGATTTAATCGAACCGAAAAATTTTTGCCAGCAGATTACGATTCATTAGTGCAAATTTTGTCGTACTTTGACAAAATAGTAACAACTCCAAATATCCTAACAGAAGTTAACAGCCTGGCGAGCTGGGGGAACCGGAACGTTCTCGGTGTTTGTCTGTATTTGCAGAAGGAGTAGATCGCTTAAACGAATTCTATCTGCAAAGTAAAGAAGTTGTCAAAACAGAAAAGTTTACTAAGTTTGGCTTAACGGATTGTGGGATAATAAATGTTGCTAGAGACGTAATTACTGACGATCTCAAGTTAGCTCATTACCTTCAAAAAATAGGAATAGACGCGATTAATTTTAATAATTCGCCCCTATGGATGGAGGGAAAATGGGCGATCGCTCCCGATCTCAGCTACAATATGAGAGAGATAAAATAATCAAAATACCGTCTAAACAGATGAATACATTAGTCAAGTAACTAGAGTGAAGGAAAAATATTTATGCCTTATAGTAAATTTACCCTCAGTAAAGCTGTAGAAGATTTTCAACTCACTCTCAGGGAAGGCGATCGCTTTTTGCCAGAGGTTTCGCCAGTCAATCCCACGGCCTTGCTGAAAGATACCCTGAAAGAAACAATTCCTTGGGCGATCGCGGTGAGTAGTGAAAAGGCGCGATCGGAAGGCATTATCAATCCAGTATTGTTAGAAGTAAAACGTCAACTCAAAGGAGAAATCAGTGTTTTTTCGGGTGAAGAGTTTACCGTGCAACCAGAGGTTGATTTGACTGGGTATGTCGATTTTCTGATTAGCCGCTCTCCAGAGCAGTTATTTATTAAGGCTCCGGCGGTAGTTTTGGTAGAAGCGAAAAAAGAAGACCTCAAACCAGCACTGGGGCAATGTTTAGCCGAGATGGTAGCCGCTCAACGCTTTAATCAACAGAAGCAGCAGCCGATTTCAACTATCTACGGAACGGTGACCAGTGGTACGGTTTGGCGATTTCTTAAGCTAGAAGGACAAACTGTTGCGATCGATCTGACGGATTATCCACTGCCGCCGGTCGAGCAAATTTTGGGCTTTCTGGTTTGGATGGTGCTCAATGGCTGATTTGCTAGAGCAATAGAGGGCGATCGGCCTCTATCTATGTTACAATATGAGAGAGATAAAATAATCAAAAGTCAGTCGAAACAGATGAATGCATTAGGGACTAAAAATAGAGTATACGACGAAGTCACTTCGCTGTTATCCCGCCGGGGTATGCTTACCCCGGCTAATAGCTGAAGTCGGTTAAAACCGACTAATAAATAATGTTGTAAGTAATTGTAGCATTCTTTTCCCAAAATTGTATTACATTTCCACGATCGAACAAATCTATCAACGCCTTCAAATCTCTCCTGCTACTCTTGCCAAAGTCTGTAAACAGTGGCAAATTACTGAACTGGCTGTTTTTGGTTCCATCCTCAGAGATGACTTTAATCTCAATAGCGATATCGACCTTCTGGTTACTTTTCACCCCGAAGCGAGAATTACCATGTTTGGCCTCGAAGCTATTGAAATTGGATTCTAAAAACTCTTGCAACGCCCAGTCGATCTGGTCACTAAACGCGCTATCGAACGCAGTCATAACTGGATTCGTCGCCAAAATATTTTAGGGAATGCTAAAACTATTATGTCACAAGACACTGAAGCTCAACAACAACTGCCCGACTTGCCGAATAAGCTGGTAAGCGAATCAGCCATTATCACCAAGGATGGCACCGGTGATGATAGCTATGAGTTGGGGTTTGAATCTCTTTTGGAAACGATGGAAATTTTAAGCGATCGGGAATTTATGGCACAGTTGCAAGAGGGGATAAGACAAGCAGATGCAGGAGAAACCATTAGTTTAGAAGCAGTTAAGGCAAAGTTGGGATTTTAATAGCATCTCGGAGTGATAAGAAACCGGGTTTCTCGGATAATGTTGGCATTTCGGGCTCCAGTAGGTAGCAGAAACCCGGTTTCTGGCCCACAGTCGAAAGCCCGCCGGACCCAAGAGGTGAAAAGAAACCGGGTTTCTGCGACAATGTGCGAGAGAAGGAAAAGAAACCCGGGAGAGTAGGGGGAAATCGTGAATAAATTATGAATTTTACACGGGAAGTGAATTAATTAGGTGTATGATGGGAATGGGAAAAGAAATAGAATGCAATTGCTCCTACCCTTTTTCTTAATCTTGTAGGGTGCATCTCATATAATATCGTATATCCTAAGCCCGAGAAAGTAACCTTTATCATACTTAGAGGGTATTGCCAAGGAAATGCGGTACAATTATCAGTAGTCGATCGGAATAATGAGAACAAATGAGCAAGGACATAAAACAACTTAGCAACCCTTTTTCTACCGGAGGGGGTGGCCCACATTTTGAGGCCCATGTTCAAGCAACGTTTGTTGCGCTGATGCTGACTGGTGGATATGCACCATGCTTGCCATGTTGGCCGATTAAGAAAATCAGGTTGCAAGGTAAATCGGCAGGCTATAACACAGATGATGTAATCGTTTTTGTTGAAAATCCTGGTACAGGAGAACAAAGCAAGCTCCTCGGTCAAATCAAACGCTCGATCAACATCACTAAGAATGACGAGATTTTTGGTGAAGTCATAAAGGCTGCTTGGGACGACTTCAATAATCCAGAAGTGTTTATTAAAGGTCGAGATAGATTTGCTCTAATAACTGGGCCATTAAATGTAACAGACACCAAGGATACTCGTACAGTTTTGGAATGGGCTCGGTCGTTAGATAACGCTGATGAATTCTTCAAAAATATAGATCTCCCTAAAGTCAGCAATGATGGCAAACGCACAAAAATAGAGGCATTTAAGACAAACATAAAGAAGGCAAACGACGACAATGATGTAGAAGACAAAACTATTTATGATTTTTTAAAGCACTTCCATCTGTTAGGATTTGATCTGGATATCAAATCAGGCGTAACCCTCGCACTACTGCATTCATTGATCGGTCAGTATTCCAGGGATAATGCAGCTTATATTTGGACACAATTAGTTGATGAAGTGCAATCGACCAATAAGAATGCGGGAACAATCACCCCTGAAAAACTTCCCGAAGACTTGAAGGAAGCATTCAAGCAACCAGCCTTGGCGCAGATTCCTACAGAATTTACCGTGCCCCCGTCTGAAACAGCGGAAACAGACTGGAGTCAGCATCGATATGCCAATGCTCTTGCTTTGGCGAATTTAGTTGGTGCATGGCACGATAAAAATGAGGCAGACATCTCAATTATGAGCCAAATAACCACTGAAAATTATTCTGGTTGGATCGCAAAAATTAGAGATGTTCTTCAAGGTTCTGACAGTCCAATTTTGCTTCAAAATGGAATATGGAAGGTTGAGAAACGCAGCAGTCTTTGGACTGCATTAGGTTCGCGTATTTTCGACGAACATCTGGATACTTTCAAAAAATTGATTGTTGCGATACTAACCGAACGCAATCCATCTTTTTCGTCAGCTCTGCGAAAAGGTCTGGCAGAAGGTCTAGCCCTACTCGGCAGCAGAGCTAGCGAGTTAATCAACTGCTCGCATGGTAAAGCAGAGAGCACGGCTGTTATGGCTATTCATGAAATTTTCGCAGACGCTGATTGGGTACTGTCGGGCAGCTTGAATAGCCTGCTCCCTATATTAGCAGAGGCAGCTCCAAATTTATTTTTGCATGCAGTAGAAAAAGCGTTGCGTTTATCTCCTTGCCCGTTTGATGAGCTTTTCTCTCGGGAAGATGATGGCATTACTGGTGGTAACTATCTGACGGGCCTGCTTTGGGCACTAGAAGGACTCGCATGGGATGAGAAATACTTCGTCCGAGTTTGTCTCGTCCTTGGGGAACTCGCTAGCCATGACCCAGGAGGAAAGTGGGCAAACAGACCTGCCAACTCACTATCAACTATCTTACTGCCATGGCGCCCGCAAACCATGGCATCAATAAAAAAGCGCAACGTAGCAGTTCAGACACTCCGTAAAGAGCTGCCAGACATCACTTGGAGACTCATTATCAACCTGTTACCCAATCAGCGACAAACATCAATGGGCTCACATAAGCCTTCATGGCGTAACCCAATACCAGACGATAGGGAACAAGTTGTTACTCACCAGGAATATTGGAAACAAATCTCCTCTTATGCCGAACTTGCTGTTTCAATGGCAAGTCAGGATAATTCCAGGCTTGGCGAACTTATCGACCATTTCGATAAGCTTCCCAAACCTTCTTTCTATCGCTTGCTTAAAGTATTATCGTCAGATGCCATTACAGGACTACCAGAAAATGAGCGTTTACCTCTTTGGGACAGACTCACAAAATTGACCTCCGAACACAGGCGTTTTTCTGATGCGAAATGGGCGCTGAACTCCGATTTGCTATCTGCCATTGAGGCGGTTTCCGACCAACTGGTTCCATCAAATCCTCTGAACCTGTATCAACATTTATTTTCCGATCGCGACTGGGAACTTTATGAAAAGAATGTGAATTTGGACGATCAGAGGAAGGAACTCGACGATCGCCGGCAAAAAGCTATAAGCGAAATATTCAATATAGGTGGTCTAAATTTAGTAATTGAATTTGCCGAAGCTGTCAATTCGCCGTTCGACGTTGGGTATTCTATCGGGTGTATTGCCGATATTGCCGATAGACGCCAAATTGATGAAGTTTTACTGCCAGCATACCTGGAAACAGAAAACCGGAAGCTCTCGTTCTTCGCCAGCGGGTATGTCTGGAGCCGTCACTATACCAATGGTTGGTCGTGGGCAGACAGATTGAACAAGTCGAAATGGAGCGCCAGTCAAATTGGACAGTTTTTGAGCTACCTGCCGTTCACAAAGGAAACCTGGGATCGAACTGCTGAGTGGTTGGGAGAATCACAAGGCGAATACTGGGCAAAAACCAATGCTAATCTCTGCCAGGCAAAGAGTGACTTAAGCATCGCCATCGACAAACTTCTCGAATATGGGAGACCCTACACCGCAATCAACTGTTTGTATACAATGCACTGCCGCAAGCAACCCATCGATGTAGCTCAAATTGTCAATGCTCTCCTTGCTGCTTTGTCTTCATCAGAGCCATTCTATTCAAAGGATCCATATAAAATAGTCGAACTCGTCAAGATTCTGCAAGAAACTCCCGAGGTAAGTCCGGATGCTCTTTTTGTAGAGTGGGCTTATTTGCCATTTTTAAATAGCCATTACGGGGCTACCCCAAAACTGCTGGAAAGTCGCCTTGCTGGAGACCCGGATTTTTTCTGCGAAGTCATTTTGTTGATTTACCGCTCGAAGAAAAACGACAAGATTGCCGATGAACCATCCGAAGACAGGAAGGCGATTGCCACAAATCCTTGGCAATTGCTCTATGAGTGGCGTACCCCACCCGGCATGCAATCGGATGGTAGTTTCAAGAATGATCAATTCTCAAGTTGGCTTCAGCGTGTAAAAGAGGTCTGCACGGAATCAGGGCACCTAGAAGTCGCGCTCACCCATGTAGGACAGGTACTTATCCATTCCCCAGCTGATGCAGATGGGTTGTGGATCGATCGCACGGTTGCCGATGCACTGAATTCTGGGGATTCAGAGGAAATGCGAAACGGTTACTACCTGGGGTTTTTGAACTCACGTGGAGTTTATTGGGTCGCTCCTACAGGAAAGCCGGAACGGGAACTGGCTGAAAAGTACAGAAAAATGGCCGATGAGGTCGAGAATGAAGGATATCAACGCCTTGCTGTCACGCTCAAGGGCCTGTCAGAATATTACGATCGTGAAGCCGAACGTATCGTTGCCGAACATAAAGGGGATGATTATGACAATTAATGTTCTGCACAATCCGTCGGCAGTTAGTTCAGTTTCTCTTCTGTCATTCTGTCATATCTTTAATAAAATTTTCAGCCAGTTTCCAGAGCGCGTACAAACTAGCCGCGATCGCGAACATTTCCTAAGCCAAAGGTTGACCTAGAAAGAACATGATACCCGACAAGGCGATCGCCCCTACGATTTAACTAAGCGAGACAATAAAAGTGTTTGTCATGGGTCAGCACTTCAGTAATTCCCAGTCGGATCATAGTATTCATAGAAATACAATCCGTCAGACTGTATCCCTTATCGAGGCGATTTTCATACAAGTTAAGACCAGACAGAAAAGATTCATGGGTCTGTTCAATCACCTGGACCCCTGGATCGTTTAGAAGACCTCGGACTAGCTCAACTGCACGTCGCCGCATTTGAGGACCGTAGTTTGAGTAGAAAGTCAGAAATTCTACTAGCACTTCATCTGTTGTTACTATACGGGTCTGACCCAGCCTGCTGGTGACATCTATAATTCTCGGATACCACTCATTTCTTGGATTGATTGAAGATATCCAATAAAATGTGTCTGCAAACACCATCTTCATTGTTTTCTTTTAGGTTCTTTTAGGGGTTCCGTAGATGTAATGGTCGTGTTGTTCTGCACCATCAGTGGGCAGTTGGCTAAGTTCCTCCTCTGTCATATCTTTGACAACGTCTTCAAACAGCTTCAGGATGGAGTGTGCTGATGAATTATTTGCTTTCTCCTCTAATGAATTATTTGCTTTCTCCTCTAGTTTTTTCAAGTCAAGTTTGACCGCTTCTTTTAAATCATCAAAGACTCGATCGACTGAAGAGCCCTGAAATTTCCCTACCGCTAGCTCAGGAGAATAGGCACTATAGCCATCTTCAGTCTGTTCTAGCTGAATGCTAACTCTGTACGACATGATAATTCGGTTCCTTGCGAAACATCGATACTGACTATACCCGAATCGCGTTTTGGGTAAGATATACTTGATTATAGCAGGTTAAGCCAGTAGTTGGGCTGTGCCTCACCAGCCTCGTTACCACTTGGGAGGAAAAATGCTGTACGAAACTGACATCATCCAATGGGTAGAACAACAAGTTAACCTCATCCAAGCACAACGATATAGTGAAGTAGATTGGGTTAATATTATCGAGGAAATTGAAGATTTGAGTAAACGAGAACGGGACCTGTTTTTATCTTCTATTCGCTTAATAATTCAACATCTGTTAAAATGGGAATATGAACCAGAAAAACGATTCTTATCTTGGGAAATCACCATCAAAAGAGAACGCAATCACCTGAAACGCTATCTGAGAGATGCTCCCAGCTTAAAGCGATACTGGGCAGATCTATCAAAAGTATATCGTGATGCGAGAGCCGATGCTGCTAATGAAACCGGAATTGACGATTGGGATTTTCCAGAAGATTGTCCTTACTCCCCCGAACAAATTCAATCGGATTGGTTTCCCCCAGAATAGCAGGTATGGTTTGCTGCGAATACAACTTTCATGTCGTTCTTTTTGGTGTTCCGTAGATGTAATGGTCGTGTTGTTCTGCACCATCAGTGGGCAGTTGGTTCAGTTCGGACTCTGTCAAATCTGTAACGAAGTTTTCAGCCAGTTCCCAGATTGATTGACCAATTTTACCGTTATTGTTGTCAGAGTCCAGTTCTTTGAAATCGAGTTTGACAGCTTCTTTGAGCTTAATGAATATCAGATCGAGGGAATCAGCCTGAAATTCGCCTACCGCCAGATCGGGAGAATAGGCACTATAGCCAGATTCAGTCTTTTCTAGCTGAATGCTAACTTTGTACGACATGATAACTCGGTTCCTTGCGAAACATCGATACTGACATATTACCCGATGGCTTATGCCTTGGTAAGGGATAGCAGTCGCGCTTAGTTGGAGGGGACGATCGCTCGACGGATAGATTAACTAGCCACTGTGCCCGGCCCGTGCTATGATATTGGTAACGACTCAAGGCTCACGCCTCGGACTCGTGACGAGACTCAGCAGGTAGCGATCGCGACAGGTTCAATTTTCACTTGCAGCCGCCTAAAACACGATCTCGCCTTCTCAGTTGCTATAGTAAATCATAGGTTCACCTCATGAAATATCCTCTCCAGAGACAATCTCAGCCTGTTTCAGGCATTGCCGCTCAGAAATTGCTCGAAGCGATCGATTCTGGCAACGCAGTGGTTAACGATCGGATGATTGCCCTAGCCAAACGCCTTGCCGATCTTCGTCGCCAGAAAGCTCTGAAAAATGGCTAATTCCGGTAAATTTGATGGAGTAGACTTTTCCCAACTCGATATTGAACTGCTAACCCCTGAACTTCGGTCACTTGGTCAAGGGTTTCGCTGTGTCAGGGGAGAATTTGTCACCTATTGGAAACAGGGACGAATCCAGCGGGAAGTTGATGCCTACCTGTGCCAATGTTGGATTAGTAGAGTGGAGAATGCGCTAGCTGGCTACATTACTCTTCTAGCAGATAAGTTACAGGTGGAGGATGTGCTACTGGTTGAAGAAGGCGTGAAATATCGTACTTTTCCAGCCGTCAAGATTGGACTACTCGCAGTCGATCGGCGCACAAAAGGTCTGGGAGTGCGGTTGATGGAGTGGGCGATCGATTATGTGATTACCGAGGTTGTTCCTATCATCGGGGTGAGATTCATTACTGTAGATGCGCTTTACGATTCTGACGTAGAGCCACCCTATGATACATCTGGATTCTATAGCAAGCTAGGCTTTGAGTTCGCCGATCCGACTGAGGCAATGGGCGAACCTCGGACTTTCACCATCTAGAGTCATAATACGCTCCGGTTGGGTTGATCGCACGGCTACAAGCGCTAGCGAAACCCAACATCAGCATAGTAGGGTAGGGTTGAGGAACGAAACCCAACCTACATAAATTACTAGCTTTCCAGACTTGGTTCTGACGGCTGTGATAGCTTTTGTCCCACCTTTGGTTCCGTTCCGGCCAGCAACCGTTGGATATTCGTGCGGTGCAGCCAGATCACGTACAAACTAGCCGCGATCGCGAACAGTTCGTAAGCCAAAGGTTGACCTAGCAAGAACATGATACCCGATAAGGCGATCGCCCCGGCGATGGAGCTGAGGGAGACAATGCGGGAAATAGCCATTCCCACGCCAAACACCACCATAGTTAAGAGTCCCACTTGCCAGGACATAGCCAGCAAAATCCCCAGACTGGTAGCCACAGACTTACCGCCTTTGAAATTCAGCCAGATGGACTTACTATGACCTAAAATCGCCCCTAACCCTGCTAAAGTTACCATCCAAGGCTGCCAGGAGGCGATCGCCTGCAGTGGGTCAAAAGCGTAAACCAGATCCACAAGGGCGATCGCCAGGACACCTTTGAGCACGTCAACTAACAAAACAACGATCGCGGGAATTTTCCCCAGAGTCCGCAGCACATTTGTCGCCCCCGTAGAACCCGAACCATGCTCGCGAAGATCGATTCCTTGCAGCCAGCGTCCTGCCAGATAGCCCGTGGGCAGAGATCCTAGCAGATAGGCAAGCAAAAGTAAAACCCCATTGATAGCCAGCCAAAGCGTCATTACTCTTTACTCCATTGCTAATAAATCATTGGTGGCGGTGCTTCCGGATCGGCTGCAAAAGCCAACCAGAGAGGAAATTGCAGCATGGACAGACTAACTTTATTTTCCGACTCATCCACCACAATGAGTGGTAGTTCCCCTTGCTTGTCCAAGCGTTCAGCTTTCACCGCCAAAGGTTCCGGTTCCTCAAACAGCACTATACCCCCATCGGAACCAAAATCACTGCGAGAAATGCCCAGGCAATCTTGCAAACCCCGCCGCCATTCTCCCAGTCGTTCCGGCGAGTTTACCAAGATCAGACTCCGCAGGCGATCGCCATAGAGACTGCGCAACACGGAAATCACCGCCGAAGTAATCAGAATATTTTGCAAGCGACTACCCATACTGGGCACGGCACCCTTTCCCCCTTGAGCAAAAAACCAATTATATACACGTTCGGCATGAATTGGTTCAAAAGTGCGGCGCAACTGCCAAGCTGGACCGTAGTAATCTGGTTGGGTGCGATATTGGTCCAAAATCCGGCGAATTTGCCTTCTTTGTTCCGTAAAACCCCCCGACCCAAACTCCGGACCCCCCGATGGTTCCTGACTGACTCTCCTGCGATCTTGCCTTGCTGCTGGCCCTGATTGATAATATTCCGATTTTTCCGGAACCGTGCGATCGCGATCGGGCACCAGTTGCAGTTGTTCTGCGGCGCTGGCCAACTCCTGTAAACTCCCCACCAGATAGTCCTTAAACCCCTGAATTCTAATTGCCAGATCCTGGGATACCCCGGCAAAATTCGTGCGCATCTCCGACTTTATCCTCTCCGATCGCCTTTCCAACTGTTCTACATTAATTTGCAGCTTTTTCTTCCGTTGTTCTAACTCAGACACCCCCTCTTCCACCAACTTTCCCATCGCCGCTTGCGTAGATGCGATCGCCTCTTGCCAGCGTTTAAATTCCGCTTCCTTAGCAGCTATTTGTTCTGTAAGTTTTCGTTCTTGGCGTTTTAAATCCGCTACTCGTTCCGCCAAACTATCTACCTCAGCCGACATTGTCTCATCAGATGCTTCTGTCGCCACTGCCGACTCTTCTGCTTCTATGTTTTCGGACGGCACATCTGGAGATTCCACCTCTGTCTCTATATATGCTTCTTCTGTGTCCGCACCCTCAGATGCCGAGTTTTCCTCTGCTGTCACTTGGTTATTGTCTGTTTCCTCAACAGCTTTATTGTTATCTTCTTGTTCTGGGCTTGTAGTATGTTCTGAATTCATCTGGTAACTTATGACTAACTACTAACAACTAATATCTGATCTTAAAATTTACCTCTGTTCTCTCTGTGGTTTACTTGGGTCACTTCCCAGTTTGTTGTTATTGCCTCAACCCGCGCATGGTGGGCGGTGCCCACCCTACCAATGCAACTATAACTCATCTGCGCTTGACTTTAATGGATAGCGTTGTTCCAGACAAGTCCTCAGCATCTTGGGGTCAAACAGAATCGGCAAAAAGTGGATACTCTTGACCTCCTTAAAGTAAAACAGTATGGGCACCGGATTCCAGAATATCCGCCAGTTCTGCCAATCCCTGTAGGGAAAACTTCTGATTAAAGTCGAAGTGCTGTAGACATCCATTGCCGTTGGTGTGAATAGCAGGCGGATCCTGGCCGTCTGAAACATTAAGAATAATCCCACCAGGGCGATCGGCAAGCTCAACCATACTTGTACCAGTGCCAGGACTGGGGCAGAAATTACCAACACCAAAGGCAGCTTATAGCTAGGAGTTAGTTCAATTGTCTCTGTTGATTCAATAGTAGCAGTAGTAGTCACGGGCTTAATTTTCTCTAGCTTGCTCAGTTATCTCCCTATTTTATAGCGAATCTCGGCATTGATGTGGTATTGTTTTCAGGCTCTTCGGTACTTGGGTTGCTAAACTATTGCTAATTTTGAAAAGCTAATAAACATCTTAGCTCAAAATTTTCTATGTTACGAAAACAAAATCCGCACCGTTTAACTAACTTAATTTTTTGGTTAATACCTTCAACAATGCCATTAGTTGTTTTTTGCTCAAAATCTGCTGTTATCTCCACTAACCAGCGACGGATTGTTCCTTGACTTTTGGGAAATAATTCTGCTGATTGTTTCAACCATTCTGCTAAATTCAATAAGCCATCAAACCAATTTATGCTCTCTTCAAATACTTTCCTAAAATTTTCTTTTAATTCATGCATCTTTTGCAGCTTCGGGAATTCTTTATTGACTTCTTCTAATTGGCTTTTTTGAGCTTCATTTAAATCATCGGAATTAGCAAGAAGGACATATTTACTGTGATGAAGCACCTTGAGTTTTGCAGTTTTTTTCTTCTTATCATCCATGTTATTAACTTCTTTTTTTGTTTGCTTACGACCATTGTCTAATTCTTCTTGAACCTGGTTCATTACATGAAATCTATCAGCTACTACCTCGGCGTGAGGCATTAATTTTTCTACCAAAGTTTTATAGGGACGCCATAAATCAATGCTAACCTCTTCTATGCCTGATAACACGTCTATTCCCCAAGATAGCAACACTTTTTCAATGGCTTCTTGGGTTCGATCGGGGACTAAAGCTAGAAGTTGACTATTGTCCAAATCTACTAATACCGCACAATAATTACCTTGTCCTTTTATCAGGCTAATTTCATCAATCCCCAATCGTTTTAAGTCTTGAGGTTTTTGACCTACCAAACTTTTTTTTAAATCTTTTAACATAGTTTCAATTTCTGACTCACTTACCCCGGTTCTTTCGGCAACACTTTTAATATTACTATGTTTTACCTGATTCAATATATCGTCGGCAAGTCTTTTAGTATAGTTGCGTTTTGGTTCACAAAAATCCAAAGGCTCACTAAAAATTTTTAAACAATTTTCACATTTCATTTTTCGTTTATTTACCTGTAAATAAACATTTTGACCATTCATAGGCAAGTCTTTAATTAGATGTGAATAATAGGAGTGAATTTTCTGACTCATTTGACCGCAATGAGGGCAGGCTACTTCTGAAGTTAAACTCGCTACGGAGAGGATTTTTCCTAGAGATGTATCTTGTACGAAATGAGTAACTTTAACATCTGGGATGTTCAGAAAATCTGTTAGTAGTTTGAGTTGTCCTTTTGAAGCCATGATAATTTTACCTCAGTTTTCACTTTGTCCTCAATTTCAGTAAAGCATTAAAAATGCCAGAAGTCAAGTACAGCAATATGTTTACTCTTCAAGTATAACAATTTTAGTTTAATTTGACGAGTATTTATTTGATAGTTTAGCAACTCAGGTACCGAAGAGCCTGTTTTCATAGCCTATTTGTCATTGCGAGAGGGGATAACTGCGATCGACTTATGCTTTATGAGTTAACCCCCCGTTAGCGCAGCGGTGCGACGCAGGAGCACTAGCAATCTCACCAATAGCATATCACACAAAGGGCGAGAACTTCTATATCTGCAACCGCCGCGATCGTCATGCTTATCTCCCTAGCCCGCGCAGGCGGGCTTTGTAATGTAGCCCCATCCCTTTAGGGTGGGGCGGCTGGGCTGGGGCGGCTGGGCTGGGGCGGCTGGGCTGGGGCGGCTGGGCTGGGTTAAGTTCAGACATTTCCCAGGGACGAGATGCCCAGTCCTTGAAAGAGCAACCAGGAGAGAAAGAAATTAGCAATAAAGATCGCCAACATCGCAGTTACCACAGCCGTGGTAGTAGATTGTCCCACGCCCTTGGCTCCACCAGTGGTAGTCAAGCCCCAGCTGCAACCGATCACTGCCAGTAAGGCACCGAAGACCACAGCTTTAATCATCGCACTGACAATATCCCAAGGCTGTAGGAAATTACGGACAGAATCGAGAAACAGGGACGAGACGATTCTAAAATTAGCGCTTGCCACCAGCAGTCCCCCCGCCAGACCTGTAATCAAGGACAAAATCGTCAACAGCGGCAGCATCACGCAGCAGGCGAGCACCCGGGGGATGACTAAGTAATCAACCGGGTCTGTTTTCAGCATATAGAGGGCGTCGATCTGTTCCGTTACCTGCATGGTACCGATTTCCGCCGCAAAGGCCGAACCGACCCGACCCGCCAACACCACTGCAGTGAGTACCGGTGCTAGTTCCCGTGCTAAGGCCAGGGCCAGAACCCCGCCCACCGCCGCCGTCGCACCAAAGTTAATAAATTCCCGTGCTACCTGTATGGTAAATACCATGCCCACAGAGCCCATGGTCATCAGAGTGATCGACAAGCTCGCCGGACCTACCAATGCCATTTGTTCCAGGGTGTTGCGGCGGTTAATCTTACCGGCCAATATATGCACCAGCACTTGCCCGGCCAATAAAACCGCCGCTAGTAACCGCTTACCCCATGCCATAAGCTACAACTCCATTTTCCCGATCGGCTCGATCGCCTTGGTCTATCATAGCGCTCTTATTTACGTTCTGTAATATTCTATCATTTTTTACTCATTAGCAAAAATATCCTTATTTTGGCTCTCAAGGTAAAAATATTAAAATTTTGCTACATATCTTCACAAAGATTTGGTAAGTAAAATTTAAGTTTTATAAACTCTTGGGTTAGGTATGGCATTGAGGCGTATGGTAGAGAAACGGGTGCAGTATAGACCTGCATCCAGAATAGTCAATTTAACTGGAGTAACATAGAAATGAGCAGCTTGCCGGTTTTTATCCGCTCCCTGCTGTTGACAACTGTCCTCAGTTTTGTCGCCCCCCTGGTGTTAATTAGTGGCATAATGGTAAGTATATTCCTGAGTGGTTATCTGCCGGGCATGGCAGGAATCTCTCAAGCGGGGGCAACAATAGTCTGGAATTTTTTGGCGACCTTCGGCAGTGGATGTCCCATGGAAGGACTGGTGGTGATAGGTCTGGCCTGTAGTTTTGTGGGAGCCTTGTTTGATACCTACGCTTTCTATCGCAATCAAATCCTCCATGGCAATTAACAGCAAGGTGGCACCAAATAGGGTATTGGCCATGATATTTGGGGTCGAGTTGGCCCCAAATTTGTGCTCCGATCCTAGAGTGAGGAGTAATTCTTATGGGAGATAAAAAGAGCAGACCTGTGTTGAGATTGAGATCGTGGTGGTCCAAGAAGCGCGATCGTCATGCTGTTGGCTTGGGGAACTCCCCCCACAACCGCGATCGCCCGGTGAGCGGCCTGGGATTGCAAAATTCGACAGCACCAGCAGCCGATCGCATTGGCCAGGATCTGGAACGAATAGAAAAGCAAGTCCGAGAATTCACTCTGGACAATGGGTTAAAATTCATTGTCATGGAACGCCATCAAGCGCCAATTATATCATTCATTACCTATGTAAATGTCGGGGGCGTGGATGAACCAGTTGGGAAAACGGGGGTGGCTCACTATTTAGAGCATTTAGCTTTCAAAGGTACTACTCGCATCGGCACCAAATATTACGCAGCCGAAAAACCTCTGCTAATTAAACTGGATCGATTATTCGATCGAATAAAGTCAGTCCAAACAGCCGGAGATGGGGCAAAATTGGCGGAAATCCAGGAGGAGTTCGAGCGGGTGCGATCGCAGGCATCAAGTTACGTGAAGCAAAATGAATTCGGTCAAATTATCGATCGGGCAGGGGGAGTAGGACTGAATGCGACGACTTCGGCAGATGCCACCCGCTATTTTTTCAGCTTACCATCCAATAAGCTAGAACTGTGGATGTCTCTGGAGTCGGAAAGGTTTGGCGATCCCGTGTTTCGGGAGTTTTTTACAGAGAAAGAGGTGATCCTGGAAGAACGACGCCTGCGCACGGATAACTCGGCTTTGGGTAAGATGATAGAGGCATTTCAAGATTCTGCCTTCCAAGAACATCCCTATGGCCGTCCCATAATTGGTTATGAAGAAGATATCCGCAACCTGACGCGGCAAGATGTAGAAGAATTCTTTGCAACTTATTACGTGCCTCGCAACCTGACAGTGGCGATCGTGGGAGATGTGAAGCTGGCAGAAGTGAAGCGGTGAGCGCAAATTTACTTTGGGGGCTATGAAGATAAACAGTTACCAGAAGATCTAATCCCAGAGGAACCGCCGCAAACTGAAGCCCAGGAAGTGACAGTAGAGTTTCCTTCTCAACCCTGGTATTTGGAAGGGTATCATCGCCCAGCCATGAAGGATAAAGATAATGTAGTTTATGAAATGATTGGCAGCATTCTCAGTGACGGTCGCACCTCACGGCTATATAAGTCTCTGGTAGAAAAGCAGCAAGTAGCCCTGGGAGCAGCAGGTGAGAGTGGTTTCCCTGGGAATAAGTATCCTAATTTGATGCTGTTCTATGCCGTGACTGCACCCGGTCGTACTGTAGAAGAGGTAGCGGCAGCTTTACAGACAGAAATTACCCGCCTGAAAACTGAACCGGTTTCCCAAACAGAATTAGACCGGGTGAAAACTCAAGCAAGGGCAGGTCGGTTGCGGGCGATCGGGTCTAACGCCGGTCTAGCTAGTTTGTTAGTAGAGTACGAAGCGAAAACTGGGGCTTGGCGGAACCTGTTCCGAGAAATAGATTTGATTGCAAAGGTAACAGCGGCAGATATCCAGCGAGTCGCCCAGGCTACCTTTACCCCAGAAAATCGGACAGTAGGGCGTCTGTTACCAAAATCATAGAAAAATGCTTATGTGAAAGAAACCCAACCGCGCCAACGGCTGTTGGGTTTCTTTGCGCTATCAATTTTAACTGACTCAAGCTAAGGGCGATCTTGAGAGTACTGCTGGACTTCTTCAATGGTCAAGCTCAGGGTTTGGGCGACCTGCTCGGCGGTTAAGCCAAGAGCTAATAATCTGGGAACTGCTGCTCTTTGAGCCTGTTCAGCCCTTTCAGCACGCTCTCGTTCGCGTTCGGCTCGTTCTTCTCCCAGCAGTAAGAGATTTCCCTGGGAGTCCCACCACCGCATCCACGGTTGATTTTGGTTGAGATAAAACCCCCGCCATACTCCTAGTTCTACTCCCAAGGGCGGTATGGGATAATGTCCTCGTTCATTGGGTCTCCGAAGCTGGTAAGATCCCCCCTGCAACTCATAGAATTCTAATGCACCGCTATTGACAAAATAGATGCCATAATAGGGAATCTTCAATCTTTGCTCGTAAACCCAGAATTTTCCGGGCTTGATGAGATTACCTTCATCGTCGCGAGCCATTGGTGTATTGTTACGTTCGGCAGAACCATTGCCACTGGCAAACTCTAAGACAATCTGCGGTATGGTCGGTTCCTTCCATAACACGTAGGAACGGCGAATCTCTCCGTCTATTATGGGGGGTACTCCCGGTACATAGAACCAGTCCGGTGCTACTGCTCCTGCTTCTGGCGGGTCTGTTCGAGCCCAGTAGATACCGCAGTCTTGCCCGATCGCATATTGTCCGTCGGGGTGCAGTTGTCGTAATACTGGTCCAATTGAATCTGTGAGAATCAGGCTTTGGGGATGTTCTTGAAAGTTCTTCACAAAAGTACCATCCGACTCTGGTAGCTGGGTGTGATCCGGTAAAATCGGAGTCTTTACTATTTTTTCTGCTGTCTGGACCATAGGATTTTACTTGATTTGAGTAGCGATTTTTTAACTATTCTATTCTTTTCCGAGGCAACTGTGCCCTTTATTCAGGCAGTCCGATCAGAAATTGAGCAGATCCGGACAACTCCTATTTCCCCAGCAGAACTGAAGTCCGCCCAAGATGCCGTTCTCAACTCTTTTGTCTTTAACTTTGCTACCCCCTCTCAAACCCTGTCGCGGCTGATGCAATATGAATATTACGGCTACCCAGAAGATTTTATCTTCCAGTACCGGAAAGGGGTGGAAGGGACTACAGTCGCAGATATCCAGCGGGTCGCTAACCGTTATCTCCAACCAGATGATATCGTGACTCTGGTAGTGGGCAATGCTTCGACAATTCAGCCACCTCTAAGTAGTCTCGATCGGGGGACTACTGTGACGAAGATCGATATAAAGTAGGTTTGGTTAAAGGCAGTGGATACTGTTGGCGAGTTCGGTACGACAGCTACCAGACATTGAACCGATGTGGGCAAATATCTCGTCACCTGCCATAATATAGCTTAAACCAGGTTGACAGGAAAAAAAGATGGGTTTAGTTTACGCAGACATTGAACTGATTAACGGGGATGACCTCACCTTCTACCGCAGGGGCCACATCTCAACAGACCAAATCAAACGCTGCCAGGTCAGGGCGCTGTTACCAGGCCGGAAGTTCGTGTAGGGGCCTAATAAAAACGAAAAGACAGCAGAGGATCAAAAAAGAGGGAGCAGACCCCCTCAAGTCTCACGTCCGGTTCTGAAGACTCCTCGGAGTGGTGACACTCTCTGAGTTTACCCGATGGCAGTAATGTTTTACTGGGGGCTATTCCCCTGGAAGGCATGGATGTTTTGATTGACCCTAAGCAGCAAAAGTTAATTATCAATCCCGACAATCCTGACATGGCTGTGACGATCTTAAAATAATATCCGCATTTAGAGATAATTACGGGTGTAATTAAAAGTGACACTTAATCATGAACCGGTGATGTGGTCAAAAGTAGTTGGTCGGGCAGTGCCGGCAGTGCCAGCACTGCCTCAATATCGCCGGTGAACGAAGGCGCAATATTGACGCCCGAGATTGATATATGTTCAGAACGCGATCATGGCAGAAAACTGATGTTGAGAAGGTAAGAGCCTCAATAATTGTTAGACTGCTTAGGTAAGGGACGAATTTTCTGGGTTTAAATTTAGCCAATAGGATTGCCAATCATCATTAACTCTTAATATCCTTAAAGCTAACATATCATTAGCGTTTTCAACGGTCCACCAAGAACCTGTTAATTTCAAACGTTTTTGAATTACATAACGATGTGCGCTCTCAATCTTTCCAGATCCAATTGGTAAATTAGCATCAATCGCATCTTTGTAGTTCATGTATTCAAGCCGGTTTTTAATGTATCGTACACCGACTCTGACGGGAGCAAATTTATCAGCTATATGTTCTGGTTCCAGGCGAGTTGATAAATTATTTAATACTTTGAGAACCTGATTGTTTTTGAGAGCTTTTTTTTGTTTTTCCAGCCATTTTTTTTGTTGCTTTTCATTAGCTCCAGGAGCTGCTGCTGCTAAATATTCACATAGATGATAAAAATATATTAGATAGCTAGCACGTTCTCCAAACAAGCCCATTACCTGATTAACAATCCAACTGGCTCCATCTCCGATCGCATGAACTTTAGTCTTTTCACCTATCCCAGCCCTTATAGCGCTATGCAGTCATTTGTTTCCTGCGGAGTCTACGGTACCTACTGTACCTCCAATAATTGTTTTTTTCTGAGTAGGGATTTCCACAAGTGATAGACGAGCTTCTTTCCAACAACAAGATCTGGTTTTTCGGCGATCGATAATTTTATCATCATTGGTCGGAGTTTTTACAATTGGAATCATCGTGCCATCCATTTCTGCAATTAGAAGCTCTACTCCATCTCTATCGGTAATTTTTTCTGCTGGTTTTTGAGATCCTTTAACCGCATGTGCATGTTTTTGAGTAATAGCTTGGGCCGAACTAATCGGCACAGTTATACCGTAATGTTCTTGTAGCTTTTCAGGAATTTTTCCAAATGGCACATCGGCTCCAAAATCCGTAATTGCTCGTTGCAATGGCAAAGAATAACCTCGACAATGTATTTGGGCAGATGATGAAAACGGTCTTCGAGAAATAAAAGTTTCTTCTATAATTTGGATAGTTCCCAACAGACTATGCCAATATAGTTGCTTTTTTCTCTGACGGCGCATCCCCGGAGATTTTTCACAAGCTAAGGCTTTTTTTTTCTCTTGCGAATTGGCCCAATCTTGAAGAGAATCATTTCCCAGTTTTTTGAGTTCCGAGATAATTTTCAACTCGGTACTGCTCGCTGTTTCACAATTATTATCCGGATTTTCCACAAGATCTAGCAGAGATAAAATACGAGCCGATATATTGGGATGAGCCTGCAATCTTAGAGCTAATTCCGAAGCGCTGCTGGTTAGTTCAACCGTTTCATCATAATTCATGAATTCAGACATATAGGGCTTTAGCTCCACGATCAACTTATAAATAAAATTATATAACATAAGGGTAAAAAAATCTCCCAATCAAGGCAGATTCACTATTTGAGTTGTTCCATCCACTGTGGGGCCATCACCGGCGGTATCAGAACTCCGCCAGTGATACAGAGGTAGAACTACCGGACCGGTTAATAATGCCTAAGTGTCACTTTTAATTACACCCGATAATTACAAACCTTGCTGGGAGGAAAAATATGACAGATTTAAGAGCAGCATTGAAATCTGTTCAGTTTGTAATTGATGCTCAGGGTCAAAGGAAAGGGGCGTCTCCTGGTCGCTCGATGTCTCCCATCGCACTACCCGGGAGACATCGTATTCGCGCTACCCAGGAGACGCAGCGAGCTACTCGCACGTTCCCAGGGCTCTGCCTGGGAACGAGGGGGGGCACAGATAGAAGATAGGGAAGATGAAGCGATTGTAACAGCAACTTTGACGCCGTTGCAATCAGCGGGAAATAGTCCAGAAAAGGCAGGTTGGCTTGATAGCTACTTTGGTCCAGTCACAGAACTCGCTGTCATCAAGTTCCAACGCGATAATCAGTTACGTCCTGATGGAGTGGCGGGCCCTCAAACCCAGAACCTACTCCTCCTGCGAAATCAACAGATCCTGAAGTTGCCCAATAGCTGGTAAAAGGTCAGTTGATAGTGGTCAACTGACAACCAACAGGCGAATAATGGGTTATTATATCATATATATGCTTACATGTCAACAATATTCTCAAAGACAAAAAAAGATGCCATCACAAAAAAAATTCTTGACAGTAGAGGCGGCTGAATGCTAACTTAGAGATAGCTGCGGATGTGGCGGAATTGGTAGACGCGCTAGATTTAGGTTCTAGTGTCTTATGACGTGAAGGTTCAAGTCCTTTCATCCGCATTACCGGTTACTAGGTAGCCGCTTAATCTTATCCAAACCCTGAGGATCCCCGGATCAAATGTTGCAGACGTGGCCGCAGCAGATTGTAGCTAGTCTCCTTACCGCCATAACGCCAGAGGACATAAGCCTGAGAAATCTCATCGATCGCCCCTAGGGCCTCCGAGTGATAATGTGGGCGTAATGCTGTAGCATACTCCAAGGGAGTTTGAGCCGGATGCTTAGGATATCCCTGAGCCTTTAACAGATCCAGCATTTGCTGGTAGACACTTTCAATGGGAGGCAACTTAGCCAGCTTCTGGCTGTGAAGCCACCGCCCCAACAGATTCCCACCCAACCATCCCAGAAAGGCCAGGCCACACGCCAGCATCAGACCAGTCAACAATCCCACCCAGCCACTGGTAAACAGTCGCCACAGCCAGATGAGCGATTGCCCTGCCCACCGGAAAATCCCACCAAACAGAGTCGCCAATAGATTCCTGACCGGACTGGGAAACCAACCGGCCACCCAATGCCAGAACTGTCGCAGGACACCAAAAGTCTGATAATCTTCAACCGAAGGGGGAATCAGTTCGTGACCGGGAATGGGGTCAAAAGCAAACCAACCGTAATCGGGAAAATACACCTCCGTCACCGCATAGGCGTCACTGTTGCGAACCTCATACAGGCCCGTGAACGGATTGAACTCTCCCGGTCCAAGGCCCACCGCTAGCCTCGCAGGTACGCCGATGGAACGCAGCATAATTGTTAAAACAGTAGAGAAGTGGTCGGGATAGCCACCTTCGTAGTCGAACAGAAAAGCCTCTACCAGATCCTGTTCTTCATCTAATACAGGCAAGTTGGGCTGAATTGTATAATGCTGCTTTAAATATTGTGCCAGATAGAGAGCTTGCTCATAGGGAACAGTCACGGGCTTTTGGGATTTTGCCAATATTTCTTCAGTCTTTTGGCGCACCCGCGCAGCGATTGAGGAGGGAATTTGCAGGTACTTATCCTCGATACTAGCTATATACTCCGATCGCGCTTGTCCCAATTGAGTGCGATCGCGCAGGGGCACTTTGGAGATCGCGGTATAAGTATCCCCATCCAGCAAACCTAAAGGCGATCGCAAAGAGTCTTCCGCATCAACCTCAACCTTCTTAGTAAAAAAGAAAAGTTGCTTCGGTTGGGTCATAGCGGGAATAATATTCGGCAGTTCCGAAACTATAGAATAGGTTTGCACCACCTCTCTAGTTTGAGCCTGAGTCGGCCTACTCGGCAAAAAGAACCGATAGGACCAGCTAGGCCGTTCCACAGTTGCCGTCTGTTCGCGAGAAATCTCCCAACCATGACCGGTGTAGCGGTCAAAACCCAACACCCGCCAAAAACCTGCCGCCTGCGATCGCACCCGCATCACCACCCTCGGTTGCATCTGTCCCCGCAGGTTCTGGTTAATCTTAGTATTAAAGCCGTAATAAAAAGTGTCATCTAGTTCCGTACCATCGCTCCCCCTACCACCAGAGCCCTCACCGTCCGATTCAGCATTTCCTTCTCTAACATAACCAGGATTAGCAATCCCATTAATTTCCGGTCTGTCCGCTTCTGCCACTTGATTAGAAGCACTCACCGGAAACGTCCGCAATTGATAGCCCGGCACCCTGGGTAAAGACGCAAAAATTGCCAAACCTAATGTGACAATTAACAGCAATATCAGACTCAAACGCCCCAGAGATAGTTCTGGTGGTAGCGATGGTAATAATTTGCGGCTATTTTTTCTCCTAGTACCAACTTTAGTCCTACTAGGAATTAAACCCAGGCGCGATCGGTAATCTCAAACCAGAGTTGGCAGAGCTAAAGCCAAAAATATCCGCAAAAGTGGGGCAAAAGCCAAAGTTTGAGACAGGGTACCAGCAATCCCAATCAAAATCAGCCCGATCGCCATCGAGTATCCCAAATCATGACGGCGGGGGAGGTCAAAACTGTGGAGTACCTGGAGTTGAATCAACAACTCTGCCAACACTAGCCTAGTATCATTCAGCTGAGTGAACAGGTTACCCAAGAAAGCAAACAGGGCCACCAGCATGGCCATCGCCAGTAGGAATTTCACTGCCACATTGCGTTTTCTGCGCCGATGCCAACTCCAAGTAGCACCAACCACACTCAGGGGCACCGCCCAGAAACTCATCTGGGTTTCTGCCGCCACATCCGTAGCAATAATTCCCACAATTACCAGCCCTTGTACTAGCACCCTTAACAGGAGTGAATCCTCCGGCACTGGGAGAGGCAACGCCTGAATGCGCCGCCACTGATCGCCAACTTGCAGAGGAGTTAGACATGTTAATTCATAGATTTGGGATGCTACAATTAATGTAACATATCCACCCAACCCATCTTAAGTAGGACAAACAGCAAAAATCAGGGGATCTGTAGACTCTGTGGGAAACTCAACCACCAAAGGGTAAGTCCGATCGGCTTGAATATCTGACAATTCTACAGTCAAACTGCCGGGATTTTCTCCAAGGGCGATCGCCTCTGTCTGGTCTCCGGTCAACTTTAACCTACCAGCACAAGGCATCTGAGCCTGAATCTCCAACCAAGATACACCATCTCTAATATAGTAATTAGCCCGAACAATCAACTTCCCAGCCCTAGTCAGCCATTCTCTGGACACCACCGGTCCCGACAAGTTTAATGACAGAGTCAGACCATTCAAAATCTGCCTTGCTGCCAGTAAGGATAGTTGCATCTGTTGGGTAGGCGTTGCGGTTTCATAACTACTGAGGAAATTATTCTGGTCTACTGGACCACGATGGGTAGACTCTAACTGCCCCCATTGATTGAACCGATACTCTAAGAGCACCATACCAGCTAACTCGTTCAGAGTCTGGAGGTGGTTAGGAAACAGCTCGCCGGTAGCCTGAACTAATTTAGCACCTTCACGCAGTCCCGATCGGGCGATCGGCTGACATTGCTCTAGCAGATGAGCTAAGATAGATTCGGGGAGTTTAACTGGCACTGGCAGGTTCAGGTAAAGTAGCTGGGCAGTCCAGGGTAGTCCGGGAACTCCGGAAGACAATGTGGAGTCAGAAATATCATCATAGTATTCGCAAACCTCTGTTTCCCAAGGAAATAGTGGTAGAATAGATGCGATTTCCGATTGAATTCGGCGCTTTAAAACAGCCTGGAAACGATCTTGCACAGCAGGTATCTCTCCAATTTCAAGAGGTTGAGACTCCAGCGGTTGTCTAGGAGAACCGCTAGAGTCGGGTGTGAAAATATCAATTTCTGCCGCTACAAGCGGAATATCGTCACCCCACCATATATCTTCGTCTGGTGAAGTTCGATCTCTGGAAGTTTTGGAATTCTCTAGGTTAGCTTGTGGCCCAGATGAAGGTGTAGATGCGTTCGCTCTTGGAGCTTGTAGCAGCCAAGCGAGTAATTCATCTGTGTTGGCTTCTGGCTCTCTATTCATGTTTAGATGCATTCATTCCGGATAATAATATCAGGTATTACGGATTTCCCAAGCTATTTGTAGCAGATGTGACCACTTTTTGGTGACTTGGCTAGGAGTGATGTCCATCTCGGAGGAGATCTCCTGATGGGGGAGTTTCTGTTGCTTGAGGCCGAGCAAACTCCGCTGTTGTTGATTCAGCAGGTCCGTAAAAGTCTGCCATTGTCCGGGACTCATGCCCAAGTTCCGTTCCAGGTCCGCTTCCAACCACTGATGCACCAATTCCCATCCCAGTCCCGTAGCAAACCGGCTCAGATGATATTTAAAGCGCTGCTGTAAATAGTCCCGTTCCCGGGGAGTCAAACCCAGGATCTCTTCAATTTCCGATGTCGATAAATCCTGCAAGCGGAGGGCAAAGTAGTCAGCACAATCAAGTTGATTGCGGTCCTGTAAATACTGCATCAATTCTTCAACCACCTTTAAGCGCAGGTGATCTTCTATTGGGTTAGGATCCGCCGCCGCCACCATCACCTCTCGCACCTGCTTTCCCAGCGCTGCACTCCAGTTTCCGCCTGACTCACCAGTGGATCCCTCCGCTGCTTTTTCCATATCAACAAAAGTTTCTGGCGGTTGCTGCCCTGAAAAAGTTTGGGCGCGGAGAATAATCAGTTGTTGAGACCGACCTCGCGATAGTCGAATGCGGCGTTTCCCGTAGCGTTCTACAAAAGCCATGTACTCTGCCAACTCCAGCAAAGTTTTCGGTTGATAGGTAACTGGCAGTTCTGATTCCCGGCGCAAGGAATTCAGCGCCTCTATGTAAAAACCCTGCAAAAAATCTTCAATCAGAGTCAGCCTGCCTTGATAGCTGGATGGCAGCCCAGATGGAGTAATGTAGCGATAGACGATCGCACTCAGAGAGCTGTGTAATTCCACCCGTCCTTGGCGAGACCCCAAATTATAGTAGTGGAGACATTGCTTCAGGCGCTGACTGGCTAGCGTCTGCGCCCATGAAGCTATTTCGCCGGAGGCTTGAATCCGCTTGCTTTCAGAGCATATCCGCGTCACTTCTGTGGCAAAACGTTTTGCCACCTCTTGACAGTTTCCCTCTGATGCACGGGTAGACTGTTTAAGTTCTCTCAACAGGAGCTGAAAAACTTTCTCAAAGATTGCCTCCACGATCGGCACCAATCTCCCCATTACGACTTCTTTGCTATCAATGACCCTAACACACCCACCAGCATACTCAAAACTTTACGCTCATTGGCCACTCCCGATAGCCAGTGGGCATGGTACAGCTTATAATTTATAGCATTGACCAAAAATCTTGCTACCAAGGATCCGCCCGCTCGTCTTGTCGCCGCCATTTGGGCCATCTCATCATCCCTACCCACAGCATGAATACCCGAGAAGTCTATATGAACTTAGACCAACAAATTCAACTGTTGATTGACCAAGCTCCCACCGATGGCAGCACCCCCTTCTTGATGGAGGCGATCGCTCCTGTACTCAAGTCGATCGCTTCGCAGTTAAAGCACTCGCAATATTATATCATACAGAGCCCTGATGACAATTGGGTGTTAACAACTCTGAGCAATCGGGTCCAACCCGAGCTGCAAAAAAATGTCATTTATGCCTTTCCTACCCAGAAAGACGCCGCCAATACCGCCTATGCCCGACAAGACCCGAGGGCGATGGCCTTGCCACATCCTGTCACTCACATTTTATTTCAGATGGTAGCAATGGAAACTGTCGATAGTCTGGTGTTCTTTGAGACCCCCGGAAATCTCGACGCTGGTACTGAAGTTGAGCGTGCTGATGTACAAAAATTAATTTTCTCATATATGCAGCTTCTCAAGCGCAAGTCTAATAATATCGGCTCTTCTCAATCTAGTATGCTAAAATAGGTCTTGAATGGGCATTGATGCAGGAGCTCAACGGGAACTCTTAAAAACGGGAAAACCTTATCAGGGTTGACATTCAGCCTCTAGTTATGGTATAATCGCTCTTACGCTCTATAGAAAAAACAAGGGGGAATTTATTTTATGCCACGCTCGAATAATAAAATGCTAACAACATTGTTAAACATTCCCTGCGTAAAAGTGGTCGGGAATACAAAGGCTCATTTAAAAGAATTGATTCTGACGATTGAGGCTGAAAAACAAGAAGCGATTGGGTGCATCCCAGTTTGGCAATGAGTAAAAATACTTCATTGCGCAACTGTCACCTTGAGAATACTCCATTAAGATAAGCGCAGCGATGCAGCAGAACCTGGGGAACATTGACGGCTTTCCATTGCGATCCTGAAAGCTTTAGCCGTGCCGCCTTCTGTGTACCGTTGATTCCACCTCTCCCGAACCAATGGAAATCCCCTCGGCTTGATAATAGCTATAGTTCACAATGCGATGGCGATGCTTAGTAACATAGGCCCTAAAATTGTCCACCCGTGGATGGTCCCAGTCGTCAAATTCCTTGAGGGCCTCTGGCACCTTGCCAGACCAGAAAAGGGCTTTCACTCGTGCCAGTCGCTGGCCGGACCCGCCGATTTTTTCCAGATTTTCCATTAAGTGATACCAATCGAGGATTTCTTGACGAACATGGCCATCCCCGAGACACACAAGCGGATTCGCCAAGGGCTGCTGATTTACCCATTTGACCAGTCCTGCATTGTCTCGAAAAAAGGCCGCTACCCCCTGGTCATGCAGATTGACAGCCTTGTAATCGCGCCACTCACAGGGTTGACCAAGGGGAGTCCGTAAGCGCAATATCGGAAGTATATCTAGCCTTGGGTGTTCTACCGAGATTGGCAAGGGATTCTGGCAAATGAGTCAACTCAAAGGAAGGAGTGCGCTCTTTGTCCTGGTCGATGCTGATTTCTTCAATGGCCTCGGAGACCGTCGGCCACTCTTGCTCTGGGCCAGACTCTTTCTCTTGTGAATGCCTGATTTCTTCAATGGCCTCGGAGACCGTCGGGAACTCAAAATCATGGCGCTGCACCAGCCGTTGCTGAGTTCCCCGGGAGACGCTAATCCCCGTGAGCACCTTAAGATCTTCCGAGGCGTGCTCATAGGAAGAGTTTGCACTTAGCAATAAGCAACATTTCTCCAGATAGGGGCTCCACTGGCTATAGGGCTTTACCTCAAAATAGGCCGCTTGTTTGGAGGTGATTGAAATCTTGCCCACAATGCTATTTAAAGCTCTGGCTCGTCCGGCAGTGGTACCACTGCTACTTTGGATAAAAAAAGGGCAATCTCTGGACCGACGTATTGAAGCCACTGCCTGCGGATGGTGCCTTCTATCCCTGAGAGCGTTTTCAATTCCTCTGGAACAGTCGCTTGAGCCTCCTCGTACAACAAGGCGGCCATGGCCAAGGCATAAGTTTGTATTTGAGCCAACTTCTCTCTATTCATCGTTTCAGGGGGAACGTTTGTCTGGTATCTCAGCCTAACATCATCTCGTCAGTTGCTCGACTAAGCAAAAATACTCATTACCAAACTGGGATGCACCCAAGCGATTTGCCCTAGATGTCATCATAAAAGTCAGCATTTGCATCAGAATCATACTTATTTAATTAAGGATTTGCCCTGGAATGAAAAGTTTTTCTCAAAATAAATCGCCGACAATTTAAGTGCCAATGCTGCTCTAAACCATTTAGTGAGGAATTAGAATATGTAGCAAGGCAAATATACTTATAGGCTAGCCGAACAAGTGGTTCGAGAAGTATTAAATGGAGATCTTCTGAATGTAGCAGCGAGATATGACTTAAAAGAATCCGACGCGACAAATGTTATCTTCTGTGGGAAAGCTAAAAATTCAACCGCGATCGACTGAACTAAAAAAGCTAGGTATCGATGAAATTGCATTGGTGAAAGGGCAAGGAAATTATGTAGCGGTTTTGGTAGACATTTCTAATAGTAAACTTTTGGAAATAGTTCCGTCTCGACGACAAGAAGATTTGCGGAAAGTATTGCTCTCATGGGGTTCTGAGGTTTTAAATGGTATAGAAGAAGTGAGTATAGACCTGTGGAAACCGTATAAAAGTTTGGTGAAAGAGTTGATGCCGAATGCTGATGTTGTCGGAGTGTCCGAGAGCGCCCCGACGATATCGCCTAACAATTCAAAATTCTGGCATTGACAACTGAGGCAAGTCCCGACCTTGGGCTATCCTAAGTGTCCGATGCGGGAGCGCTATGAACATGAATAAATAATCAACAACTTTCCCTTTTCAACTTTCCCTTTTCAACTTTCCCTTCTCCTCGTTCCCTGGGGACCGCCTGGGAACACGCTGCGCTATTCTCAATTTACAACGCCACTAATATATACGAATCAAAACGTAATCAGCCAGCTCCCTTAGAGCTTGGCGAGAGTCAGAGGGTGGTAAAGAAGCTAAACAATCGATAGCGCTACTGGCGTGGTATGCAGCTAATTCCTGAGAACGCTTGATGCCATTACTTTCTTTAATCACAGCCACAGCCTTTTCCAAGTCTTCTGATTGAGTGAACTCTTGGGAAATCATTGCTTCCAGGTAGGGTTTTTCTTCCAGAGCATATAAGACTGGTGCTGTCAAGTTTCCACTACAGAGGTCCGAACCTGCTGGTTTTCCTAAAGTTTTAGTTGAACCAGTGAAATCGAGAATATCATCGACAACTTGGAAAGCCAGTCCCAGATGACGGCCATATTGATATAAATTTTCCGCTATTTCCGGAGACACCTCACTGAGTACTGCGGCAGCCTTACAGCTATTAGCAATCAAAGAAGCCGTTTTATAATAACTCTTTTCCAGGTAAGCCTCAATTGACAAACTCGTATCAAATCGATTTAGTCCCTGTCGAATTTCCCCTTCCGCCAGATCCATAATCACCTCTGATAGCAGTTTGACCACCTCCAGGTTATCCAAGGAAGCCAAATACCAGGAAGATTGGGCGAACAGGAAATCTCCTGCTAACACTGCGATGCGGTTGCCAAAACGGCTATGTACCGTCGGTATGCCGCGACGCACTTCTGATTCGTCCACCACATCATCATGTACCAGACTAGCCGTGTGGATCATCTCTGTAATTTCCGCCAGCTTTCTGTGGCGTTGGGTAATATCCTGGTTCGGCATTGTTGTCCGCGAGACCAACAGGACTATCGCCGGTCTTACCCCTTTTCCCTCTGCGCCGAATAGGTGTTCTGCCGCTGCGTACAGGATCGGGTGACGAGCAGGAACAAGCTGCTTCAAGTTTTCCGTCAGCAAAAGCAGGTCTGCTTCCACCGGATAAAATATTTTTGTGCGATCGGTCATGGATCAGCCGACTCTAGCGCTAGGTTACGAATTACATATTTCCTCTATTCTAAGCCAAACCGGCGGCATCTGACAGCTAATATTAAGATTTGTTAACTTTTTCTCAAAATTAACTACAGCCGCAGGAAATTTTGTGTTATTTTAATTATTAAGGATTTCAAATTTATTTAACCCGATCGAGACTGACCGGCGATCATCTCCGATGACAGTTCAAACACTCGCGGTCGATCTAGGCAATCACAAACTTCCTTTTCAAGGTGGGTTGTCAAGTCCTCAGTCCAGTTCTTAGTCAAAGGTCTTAAGTCTGATGGGTTAGTTTATTGCGGCTATGATATCTGTGGATCCGCCACAGGTTAAATTATTGTGGCCGTAAGCATATACCTGCGCCAGTGCTAGTCAAGGGCGAGGTTTGGCGATCCATAGAATTTGAAATACCCTAACAGTTTGCTCTCCGCTATCCGTGTAACTGTGCTAAGTAGTTAGACAAAAATAATTGCACATAGCCATGGGCGACATGCTCCGGATATGGAGACTAGCGCGAGAGAGTGTGTGAAATTAATTTTGTCCATGTACTTATGATTTATAAAGATCTTCCCATGATAATTCCCGTTCTGGCCACGGCTTATATCTGTGTAGTTTATCTGATATTAATTCTGGCACAACGAGGTGTCAATTGGTCGCGAAGGAAGATAAATCGTTCTGCTTCGCTAACGCGCAGTTCTGTCCGCTAGGGCGCGGGGCAGAATTTCGACAGATCAGATTTGAGATTGCGCACGAGATGAGATCTCAGCTGGCTGGGCTCGAACTTTTGTGAGATTTACATGTTCCACCTTAATTGTACAACCTAGCCACTGAACTGACAATTGGGCAAACAGCTCCGGAGAGCCGCTGACTCCAAACCGGGTTGGTAAAAGAGGGCGAGGATTTCTGTATCCTAACAGGTCTAGTTCTTGAGCGGCCGCGGCAACTACATGTACAGCTGGGTCAACTAACTGCACTGAGTGGGGTAAAATCCGGCGGAGCACTGGTGCCATGAGTGGATAATGAGTGCAGCCGTAAACGAGGGTATCAATTTGCTGTTCCAGCAAAGGAGCCAGATATGCTCGTGCTACTTGCCTGGTGTAGGGGTGATTAATCCTGTTTTGCTCGATTAGAGGCACAAACTCGGGACAGGCTACTTGCCAAACTTGGACAGTTGGGTCAAGTTCTAGGATAGCCCGACGATAGGTATTGCTCTTCACGGTAGCTGGAGTGGCGATAACACCAATCCGCTTTCCAGAACGGACAGCAGCGCGGCTTCCGGGTAAGATGAGTCCGATAATGGGGAGGTCGAATTCTGAGCGCAGGACTTCCAGAGCTAAAGCGTCGCTAGTGTTGCAAGCCATTACCACCATTTTAACCTGCTGCTGTACCATCCAGGTCAGAATCTCGCGGACAAACTGTTGGATTTGGACCGGTTCTCGGGTGCCATAGGGAAGTCGAGCCGTATCGGCAAAATAAAGAATCGACTCCCCAGGTAGTTGCCAGTAAAGCTCTCTTAAAACGGTCAAACCACCAACACCGCTGTCAAAAATACCAATCCGTCCGTTTTGCATCTGTCTGTGTCCTCTGTAACTTCCCAGGCCCGACATGACTAATTTTGCCGCAGATACCGAACAATCCCCTCCGCGATCGCCTCAGCCATGCGGCGGCGGCAAGCTGGATTCCTTAATCTAGGCGCATCATCAGCACCAGTTACAAACCCAGTTTCCACTAAGACGGCGGGCATAGAAGTTTTCCTGAGAACGTAAAATCTGGCTCGCCGCACTCTCCGGTCTGAAATGCCAGTGCGTTGCAGAATGCTGTCGTGGATAGTCCTGGCCAGGCGGACGCCAGTATCATAGTAATAGGTCTCTAGCCCATTCACATCGGGACGACTGAGACTAATCGCGTTAGCGTGGATGCTCACAAATAAACTAGCATTGACCCGTTCGGCAAAATCCACCCGAAGTTGCAAGTCAATTTCCCGGTCATCATCGCGAGTCAGCAGTGCAAGGATGCCTTTTTGCTGCAAGATTGTTGCCACTTGTAGAGAGATATCCAAAACTACCTGTTTTTCTTGCAAGCCGTCAATGCCAATAGCACCGGGATCGCCTCCACCATGACCGGGATCGACCACCACGACAAGGCGCTCATTAGGTGGCACATCAATCACGATCGGACCCCTGGGAGTAGTCACCGGCGGGACGGGAGGATTTCTGGTGGCAATGGGTGACAGTGGTAGAGACAGATATTGACCAGACTGACTGAAATTTGCAATTGTCACACCATAAACTGGGCGCAAGGAAATCACTACTCTGTTAATATCTGACTGCTCTATACTCAGGTCTGACAAGGGACCAGTTGAATTTAACTGGGGTGTTCTAGTTTGGCTACTCAGTCGTGCCCGAGAGATTGTCAGCTTGTAGACTGCGGGTGTTTCCCATCTACCCATAGCATTCACCGGGCGCTCGGTCCTGATTATCAGTCGAGATCCAAACAGTTGAACCGACTGTATGGTGGCAGTTTGGTCAGACCCAGGATCGGCGCTAGCTAACTGTTCTCCAACTGGCCAAGGCTGACCAGAAGAGGGCAAAGCAGGACTGCCACCTTTGGGTAAGAGTATAATCGCGTTCCCGATCATCTGGGCCCGCCAATTGGGGCTATCTTCTGTGACAGAAAGAGTAATACGAGTAACGGGAGGTGAGGTTTCAACTTGAGAGAGTCTGACCTTTTTAACACCTTTGCTGTCGATCGATAATTCTCGCTGCCTCAGATTAGGATCGATGCTTGCTCCCGGTAGGTCAATATTAATTTCCGTGCCATTTTTACTGCGCTCTACCTTTTTAATTTCTGGAGTTTCCCCCCGGGTGCTAATGAAAAACCCACCGTTCGTCACCCGCAGATTTTCCACTTGAATTCTCGATCTAGGTATATCACTCTCCGATGTCCGCTGGGTAGTGCGAGTAGCGCTCCCGGCGGACATCGTAGGGGCTGGTCGAGTACCAGGATTTAACGGTGGATCGAAAGGCTCCACCTCTAGCGGAGGATATACAGGTGGAGCCTGTGGGGCGGGGGGAGATAGATTTAAGGGTTGGGGAGTCGGTAATTGAACTAGCCACTGGCTCGGAGTAGCTCCTTGAAATCTGACTTGTTGTGGGTCGAGGGTATAACCCCGAATCAATTCAATCACAATCCTAGTAGTTCCAGGGGTAAACTGCCCCACCCGGACCGATCGAATCCCCGGTGTTTTCACCGGCTGCTCTTGCATGCTTCTCCCTAACCTAACTCCGGGTAAATCAATCACCAGACGAGTGGGGTTGAAGAGCAGTTGCGCTCTGGGCTGAACGCGGCTGGATGTCGTAAACTCTAAGCGGTTGCGGTTAGCATCAAAGCGCCAAAACTGTAAGTTAGCCGCTTGTACGGGACTCGATAGCAGCCAAACACCTAGAGCACCAGATAATAGCCAATGGAATTTCACGAACCGCTCCTCTTTTTTGTCAAAAATCTTCGGTCATTGGTCATCAGATGTTTCTGACCAATGCTAAGGCAAAAACCACAAAACCTGATGACGTTGCTACTTACTTCGATCTGACTCTTTGACCGACTCCCTTAACTCTTGTTCCGATTGTTCCCGAACGGTAGCTGATCCTTCTGCTTTGGGACTCTTCGGTGTCCCAGTAGGAGTTTCTGGCTTGGTGTCGGATGCTGGCAGGGCGAACACTACCCGCAATAAGGGCGGCGCTAGAAAGGTCGTCAAAATCACCATCATAATAATTGCAGCTTGCAAGGGTTCTGAGAGAGCACCACTAGCCGAACCGACGCCTGCAAACACAAGTCCCACTTCCCCTCTGGGAATCATGCCGACGCCAATTGCGAGGCGGTTAATTTTGCCCTCTGCGCCAAACACTGTCAATCCCGTAACTACCTTTCCTACAATTGCTACCACAATCAGGAAGCTAGCGATAATCAGACCCTCTCGATTACTGGGTACTGCTGGATTTAGCACTCCTAGATCTGTTTTAGCACCAACGGTAACAAAGAAAATTGGCGTGAACATATCGGCAATGGGAATGATTTTCTCTTCCAGTTCTCGGCGCAGTTCCGTTTCTGCCAGAATCAGACCAGCAGTAAAGGAGCCAAGTATGGCTTCTAATTGAATCGCGTCTCCAATGTAGGACAGAATAAAGGTGAAAATGAGGGCAGCAATCAACAGCTGACCCCGCGTTTGCAGTCTTTTGACTAGCCCGACAAAATAGGGCATCAAAAAACGACCCAATAAAATCGAGCCAATCAGGAAAACTCCAGCAATGATAATCGAATAAATGACGATAGTGACTTCGATCTCACCTGTCTCGGCCAGAGAAGCTACCACGGCCAGAACGATAATGCCCAGGACATCGTCTATCACTGCTGCGCCAATGATAATCTGACCTTCAGTTGAAGTCAGACGTTGTAGTTCTGCTAGCACCTTAGCCGTAATGCCGATACTGGTGGCGGTCAGAGCAGCACCGGCGAAAACCGCTGGGACAATGGAGACATGAAACAGATAAATCAGTCCAGTTGTACCAGCAGCAAAGGGTACAATCACCCCCGTCACAGCTACGACTGTTGCGGTGGGTCCGGATTTCAGCAATTCCTTCAAGTCTGATTCCAGACCAATTTCAAACAATAGCAGGATCACGCCCAGTTCCGATAAAACGGAAATGACTTCGCTTGCGGCTTCAAACACGCTGCTGGAGGTTTCTGGGGTGAGATTACCTGTCCCTTGCAGGAAGGCCATAATCACGGAATCAGAACTTTGGGCCCCTCCTTCTGGAAAAACTAGCAAGTTCAAGGCAGATATGCCCACAACTACGCCGCCGACCAGTTCCCCTAAGACGGGGGGCAAGTCAATTCTGGCACAAATCTCGCCGCCGACTTTGCTAGCTAGGTAAATAACAACTAAACTCAGTAGCACTGCTGCCAGTACCATGGAAGTGCTAGGGGCCGCCGCTGTTGGAGTTGCTGTTGCCAACAGGACTTGTCCGGGGGGCGCAGATGGGATAAAGTTGGTTGGGGTGAAGGTAGTCATCCAGGCTATTGCATCAACCATTGGTTCCCTATAACTCATCGGGGTATACTGTACAGGTTATTTACACATTGGGCGCAATCAGATTTACCCAATCTGCGTTCAGCCGAACACCCGATGCTTTAATGCAGGCATCTGACGCCGCACTTGTTGCAGGCGTGAGGGGTCTATTTTGGCGATCGCCACTCCTGGCGCTTCCCCAGCATCGGCGATAATCATCCCCCAAGGGTCAATAATCATGGCGTGGCCGTGAGTTTGGCGCAGGGCATAATTGTTCCCAGTTTGGGCGGGGGCGATGACGTAGCAGGTGTTTTCAATCGCTCTTGCTTGCAGCAGTACTTGCCAATGGTCTTTGCCTGTGTAGGCGGTGAAAGCTGCTGGTACAAACAAGATATCTGCACCTTCATCTGACAGATGCCGGTACAGTTCGGGAAACCTGACATCATAGCATACGGAGAGTCCCATCACGCCTAATGATGGGCTCGCGTAGACCGGCGGTAACTGGGTTCCTGGTTGGACTGTTAAAGATTCGCGATAGGTGTTGCCGTCGGGGAGGTTGACGTCGAACAGATGGACTTTCTGGTAACGGGCTACTTCACTGCCGGTTGAGTCTATTAATAATGCTGTGTTATAGACTTTGTCCGTGTCTACCGGTACGGGGAAGCCCCCGCCGAGGATAGTGATTTTGTGCCGCTGCGCCATTATCTGAAGAAATTTTTCGCTCTTTTGGGCGATAATTGCAGCCTGAGCCAGTTTTTCTGACTCGCTGCCCAGGAAGGGAAAGTTTTCTGGTAAACTTACCAGTTCGGCTCCCTGATTCACGGCTACCTTTATCAGTTCTTCTGCCTGTACCAGGTTTTTTTCCAGGTCAGGCACGCTGGTCATTTGAATGGCTGCGGCTAGATATGACTTCATGTGTAACGGTGGAGCTTGTGAGGAACAGATTTATTTAGCATATCTCTTCTGCTGTCAATCCCATAGAGTTG
This sequence comes from Hormoscilla sp. GUM202, assembly GCA_005518205.2. Classification (GTDB taxonomy): domain Bacteria; phylum Cyanobacteriota; class Cyanobacteriia; order Cyanobacteriales; family Desertifilaceae; genus Hormoscilla. The sequence continues at coordinate 28,043 of RFFC02000005.1, read as the reverse complement.
GCCCGCGATCGCTGCCCTAACACCGGCGATACAGAGTCCACCTGGGACAGCCCCACGGGTATGAGACCATGGCAGGAGTTGGTGATGACTGCTCTGTCAACTATGTTGTCAGTTGTCAGTTGTTAGTATACAAGATACCCGAAACTACCTCATATAAATGGTTTAAGCTAGTTTAACAAAAGTTTACACAGGTGATTATCATGATTATAACATCATTTGCGCGATCGCGCTGTTATTTCTACAAATATTAAATCTTTATTTCGCTCTCCCTTGATTTCTTGATTTTTATTAATATTTTCGCTCGATTAATTATAATCATGATAATTTTTTCAATATCACATGAGATAGTTAATTGTCATACAAATTTTCAATTTGAGATTGCTAAACTCTCTCGCCCAGAGAGTTTCAGGTATTATCTGTAGCATTATTTGGTTTAAATGAGAGCGGCCTAGGGTGAGGCGATCGCCGACTAGATTCCCAGTCCTAAAACTTCTCTTTATTCCCGAAAATATTGAGCCAATTAAGAAAAAATCAGAAAGATAGAAAAATCTCTGTTATAATGCCAATAAGATCGCGCCCCGTACCCGCCGCGTGCCAACTGTTTGGGCTGCACTAGATGGGATGAGCAATCATACTCAGTTATTATAGAATAGGGCATCTGATTAAACGAGTCTCAAGCTTCCACTTGGGGTAAGCTGGAGTGGTAGCGGCCCACCCCCTGTTTGCCAGAAAGGGAAGGGTTGTGGTGACGAGGTCGGTGACTTAAGAGACATGCAACCAGAGGAGAACTTGGGGTTCTAGATGGAGAACCACGTAGCGCCAGTGCCGTAGCTTGCAAGGGCTCAATTCTGGCAAAAATCCCCCGGGAGTCTTTGATGGAAATTTTGGATAACACTAAGGGTAAGATCGTCCGGGAACTGTTTCGTTACATTATTAAACGTGTGCGGTACATGACGGATCAATATGTGGATCAGGTTGTTCACAAAGATAAAATGGAGTTGGTGGGCGAGATGGTTAATACGATTATTCATGATTTCAAAAGTCCTTTCAACAGCATCCAGTTATCTAGTTCAATGTTGAAAGAAATGTATCCTGATGAAGAAACTCAGGAGTGGTGCGATCTGATTCAAGCGCAGATTACGCGGATGTTAGGAATGGCAGAAGAGGTGTTGGAATTACACGGGGATGCGCTGTATTGAACAAACAACCTGTTAACCTGGCTCAGCTATTGCAGCGGTTTGAACGTCTCAATCATGTATATTTTCAGTACTCCCAGGTTGAGTTGATAACTAAAACAGCGGATTTGGTGGTTTGTTTGGATCAAAACAAGTTCTTGCGGGTTGTGCAAAATTTAGTAACCAACGCTGTAGAAGCTTTTGACGCCGGTGGCGGTAGGATAGAAATTACGGCTGAACCACTGTCGGAGTGGGTGCAGGTGAAGATTAGCGATAACGGACCCGGTATTCCAGAAGAGATTCGCGATCGCTTCTTTGAAGCTTTTGTTACCCAGGAAAAGCAGGGTGGCACTGGTTTGGGTACCGCGATCGCTAAATCGATAGGTTATAGTGAAATAGATGCAGCCTGATGGACGCACACTAGCAGGGCGTTTTTTATTTTTAAAGGTTTTACACTCTCCGCAGACTGTTAGACTGGACTGGTGTTGGCCTGGCAGCAAACATATGGCAGATATCGGCAAGCTTCTTAACCAGTTGGCTGCACTGGAAGCGCAGCTGCAGGACACCCAATTCCTTGCGCCTTGTGTGCGTGGGGGTTCGGTGCGCGCGAAGGTGGCTGGTATTGTCTACAGCTTCATGCCCAAGCCCCGCAAATTTGAGGGTTGGGGCATCTTTCAGCCAGTGGATTCGGTAACTGCTGAAGTTGTCGAAGAACCTAGCTTACACCAACTGGGGGAATATCTCAATTTGCTCAAACCTCTGCGTCTGCGCCTCGTATACAAATTGCAAGGACAAACTTGGCTAGCTTATCCAGTCAATGAGTCCGATGCCCGACAGCGGTTTGGTAGAGTTAAGCCAGTGCCGGTGCATCTTGTGAGTGAAGGGGGACAATTTGAACAAATCATTGCCCGTGTCGATGACAGATATTGGTGGTTTGAAGAGATCGATCGCCGTGCGGATCCACTGGTGATGGAAAAGTTGACAGAGCAACTTAAGCAGGTAACGGCACCCGAGGAGATCCAGTTTCAGGGGATGACGCCGGAAATGCGGACTGTTTACCAGATGGCTGCGTCGCGGGAGAAGGATTTTCAGACTGCAAGTGATGAGAAACGTTTGCAGAAGGCGTTGCGGCAAGGTGGCGGCGAGTTACAAGAGTTTTCCGATAAAGGTGATTTCTGGCGGGTGGAGTGGACGACGGCGGATGGTAAGTAGTTAGACAAAAATAATTGCACATAGCCATGGGCGACATGCTCCGGATATGGAGACTAGCGCGAGAGAGTGTGTGAAATTAATTTTGTCCATGTACTTACACGCCATAATTCTGCTATTGGCAAGCATGACTTAACGGTGATTAGTTCTGGGATTTGTTTGAGTGGGCGCGATCGGGATTTCGATCTGCAATCTTTGGTAGGAGTGATGGAAGGACGGTACGACTGAAGAGGCGTGAGGGAATGTCTGCGTCGTCTCGTCCGCCCTACATCCCATTATTTTGAGGCTACACTAGGCTGCTTGATAACTCCCGATCGGGTTAAGAATAAACTGGAGCCATCGAACATCTCAATTGTAAAATCTGAGCCTGAGACTGATATTTTTGATGTCAGATCTGGTAATACGCTGAAGCAAGTAAGAGTACGATTGGGGCTGAATAGTAAAACTTCTAGCTCCGTCAGGACTGCGGTGAAATTATCTGCGATCGCAATTTGGAAAAGGGGCATCATTAGGGACATGGCTATGCAAATGTGACCCTTTTGCAAATCGATCGCTGCTAACCTTTGATCCACTCCCACCCAAAGGGTACGGCGATCGCTTGACAATTCAACACAGGGAGTAATTATATCGCTTCCCCAACAAAGTCCGTAATTCCCCAATGTTTTGCCCAAGTCGATAATCCCAAATACGTGAGAATGTTCGTTAACAATTATCTTTCGGGGGGCTTCAAGTTGATTGAATTCTAATTCACTAATCTTTTGAACCTTCATTTTTGCTCCTATTTGTATATTTTTGTAATGATTGAGGAAATCTTTGGGATTGACTCTAAGTCTCCATCTGTGTAGAAGTAACTGATTTCAATAGAGCCTTGGAGCGATCCGCGATCGATCTCAACTTTCCTGACCAGCGTGATTCCATAGCTATTTTCTTTGCGATCAATTATAGGCTGATTTAAGCCTGATTGAAAGATCTGTAGTAACCGTTCTCTGCCACCAGTAGTCTCTTCAATCCCTAGTCTCCGCAATCCTTCATAATTACGCCAGGATCTTTCTGTATTGTGGGGATTAGAGGTAACACGACCAAAAAAGTAGTCAAATTTGCTTTCATCGATAGTAAATCCTTCTCCCTGAATCACGGTTTTATCCTATAGATCGCCTCCAATATTATAGCAATTTTGCCGCTAAATATCAGCGTTTAGTACCGCAAGCTTGGCGGCCAGTGCACTCTCGCCAACTGCACCCCTGCGATGTCATTCTATCCCTCGGCTAGAGAAACCGATCGCGCATTAACTGGCGATCGGGGCTGTTTTGCCAGGTGAAGGCTGTCCGCTTGGTACATCATTTACTATTTCTTGAGCATCTCTACTATTTTACCCACTGTCAGGGAGTACAGTTGCGACAACACATCCGATCGCACCAACAGGAATCTTCCGAACCTAAACAACAAGGCGGCGGCGATCGCGGTCCCGACAGGCGGTCCCAATAGGGTAGCGTAATACTGGATAGTTTCCACAGACACTAGCTTTTCCACAGATCCTAGCTTTTCCACAGACAATTTATCTTCTGTCTGAAGTCGCCCTGCTAGGAAGGAACCTACCGCCCATCCTACTCCCAGATCCGTAAGCAATTCTTGAAAATTTTTATCCCTCTTCACCTTTTCGACTGCTACGCTACTCTCTGTCGCTTTAATTACTTCTTGCAGCAATTTCATCCCCGTCCACATGTTACTCCTATCCTTGATGATTTGCTGCAAATATTTCTCCTTGAACTCGGCGATAAATATATCTAAAAAATCCAGTTCTGTCTCCGCTTCTGCTTTTAACTTCAGGGCTTTATTTTTCTGTGTACTCTCTGCGCTCTGATAATTTTTCAGGTTGATGTCGATCGCCCCTTTCAGCAAATCCAGCGTTCTCAAGAATTTTATATAGCGATCGAATGACCCTTGCAGATCGTAGAATTTTTCATTGAGTAAGTCTATTTCTCTACCTTTAGCGAGACCTATTTTGATATCTGATTCAACTTTTTCTATCTGACTAAATTGACTTTTAAGCTCGTGCTTCAGAATGCGACTCTGTCCGTAATTCCAGAGAACTTTGTGGCGAAAGAGAAACATCCTCATCCACCCATCATAGAAAAATGCCGCTATATCCGCTGTTTCTCTATCTGGATAGATGATAATGATGACATGCTGGTTATCTTGGATATCTTGGATCCTTGCCTCTCTCGTCGCATCTTCTTTCATGACGATGCGATATTTGGAGAGTTCAAAAATATCCGCTCCCATCCACTTTCCTTTTCCTTGCAAGTCGTTTTCCCACCTTTGGGTGCTCATTAATGCTGCATAGCAAGCTTCCGCAATTTCTGCGGGTGTTTTCTCTGAACCCTCGGGGAACCAACCTGATATCATCCAGGTTTGACCGATCGTCGGTTGTTCCCCCTGGAGTCTGTTTTGCTGGATCTCCTCCTTCAGTTCGGCGAAGCATTTTGCCCGTTGCGGTGCCGATTTATCGTTAATAGAACAGTCTACCAGCAATCCATAAGCATCGTTTATGCATACGGGATAATAATATCCTTTGTAGCATTTTGTGGTATCCTCAAACTGTGCCTCTGTTTTCTGCTTCTGTTCGTCCAGTAGCCGTATATATTCAGCTTCAAATCTATTATCATTTGCAAACAGGGTGGTGATAAATATGTAGTGATGCATTATCTATCCCGATAAACATTTGTTGTAATAATGTACAAAATACCAAATAGCTCCGATGTGATTTTCTAGTTTCTTGGAGAATGATAATGTTTTACGAACCAAACGACTAATTCTTTGTCTTAATGTGTTGTTTAGCCTTTCAATATGATTAGTTTTTCCAGTTTCTTTACCTACTGGTTTATGACGTTTTTTGGGGATTACTGTGTTATAAGCTTCCCAAAAATATGTGTAAAAAACTGCGCCGATAAACAGGAGGTAAAGATTTCCACAATTTTTTTGCCGATTCCCGACTGCGAGCGCCCACATAAACTCCAACTATTTCTCTAGTTTTTGTATCTAACGCTAACCAAATCCATTGCTTATTTTCTTTATTCTCCACAAAAGACCACATTTCATCACATTCAATAGTCATTTTCCCTTTTGGCTTGTCTAAAACCTTTATCTCACGCGGAGTTTCCGCAGATTTTTTATTAACATAATCTTGGAGCAAAGTTTTGGAAACTCCAACTTGACGTGCAATTCCAGCTAAAGAAATTCTCTCAAGTAAAAGGCCATCTATTTTCTTTTTTGTTTCTGATGATATCGTTTTATTGGTAGGGTTTTCAACAAATTGCCTGCCACAGTCTTTACACTTATGTTTTTGCTTTTTGTTATGAGTACTACCGTTTTTTACTGTTCGCTCACTTTGACAGTGGGGACAAGAAGGTCGCAAGCATAAATCTGATGATGTGTTCATAAATTTAGACATTGTTTTTACCAATAACAATATAGCATTGTGACAACTAATTATACATGATTATCTCTGATATTTTTGATAAATTAAACTTATCAATGGTAATGAAAAATGTTATATTATCCCTTTGAAAAGCAAGGATTAATAGAGGGATAAAATGTTATATCACTACATATTTATCACTACCGGTGAGAGGAGCACCCAAGTCAGGTCTGGTGGTATAAGGGGTGTTACCGACTGATTTTTTGACAATCTGATAGCGGAAAACCATACAGTTTACCTCCTTTAAAAGATATTTGGAGCATCTCACTTTTGCATTTTGGCATTAAATTATGCTAATTGCGAATGGAAAATTGCGAATGGAGAAATAGCCCAGATCTCAATTCTCAATTCTCAATTCTCAATTCTCAATTCTCAATTCTCAAGAAGCAAAACTGGGATGCACCAAATATGCTAACAATTTTGCTCTAGTTTGTGCAGATGGCCCTGGTTCCACCGGGAGATCGCCTGTTTGTGGCCATAAACCGGGTTTCTGCTATTATTCTATCATGTAGATTTAACCATCCCCATCTACAAAAACTTTAGGTTTCATAAATTTCTGCATCCATATTTTCAGCTAGATAACCATGTTCAACTGCTCCAATAAACTCCGATAGCGGATCTCGATCGAGATTCTCATCTACTTGAGACTGGTAAAAACTCTGATTCTGAGAGGATAGCAAATCATTAACAGATCTGACAACTTCTCGCCGTCCTGTCTCGGGCTCTTGTTTAATGCTGTCTATAGCTGTCATATTCTCCTGCGATCGGGCTTCTACAGTTTGGGAGCATCTCACTTTTGCATTTTGGCATTAAATTATGCTAATTGCGAATGGAGAATTGCGAATGGAGAATGGAAAATAGCCCAGATCTCGATTCTCAATTCTCAATTCTCAATTCTCAATTCTCAATTCTCAATTCTCAATTCTCAAGAAGCAGATCCTTGCGCCCAAAGACTGTCCAAATTTTGAACTTTGAATTTTGAATTGCTTATGTCTATTTTCTTTCACGAACAACTTCACAGAACTCCAGGATTGATGGCCCAGATGAAAGATTTCCCCGTAACCATTTGCGGTGCGGGGGCGCTGGGTGCTAATATTACCGAAAACTTGGCGCGGGCTGGGTTTGCTAAGCTGAGAGTAATCGATCGCGATCGCATTGAAGAACGCAACCTCTCCACCCAGCCTTACTACAAGTCAGATGTTGGTGCTTATAAAGCGAAAATGATCGCCAATACCCTCTACCGCGCCTTGGGAGTAGCTGTAGATGGACGTACCAAAGAATTAACCTCAGCTAATGCCTCGCAGTTGTTAAAGGGAAGCGCGATCGCGATCGATACTTTTGATAATAGCGTCGTCAAGCGGTAAAAGATTACTGTGCTGATGCAAATCTTCCCTGTCTGCATGTAGGTTTAGCGACAGATTATGCCGAAGTAATCTGGAATGACATCTATCGCGTCCCCTCACCTGGCTTAGATGATGTTTGCGATTATCCTTTGGCAAGGAATCTCGTCATGCTGACAGTAGCTGTCGCCTGCGAGGTGACGATCGCCTTTGTCGCCTGCAAACAGCAGCAGAGTTTTACTGTGACTCTGGGAGATTTTGCCGTGAAACCCTTTGAGTTATGAAATACTATGATAGAAATAACCCGCAGCCTAACCGTAGGAGCTTACATACATACTTCTGAACAAAGTACAAGTTACGAGCGCCTCAAACTTTTGCGGGTTTCAGTCGTTGGTTTGATAAAAAAATCCCTCTTCCAAATTGGGAGAGAGAGTAAGGGGTAAGGGCAAAATTGTCGATTAAGACCGAGGAGTTTTATCTCCCTTGAAGGCTGCTAGCCATTCATTGAGTTGCGAGCCAGCAATATCGCGCGCGCCCAGACCAAAAGCCAGGGCGATCGCCACAGCAATAGCACCCAACAGCAGACCAAAAGCCAAATTAACAATGTCCGGAGCAATTCCCATTCGTTGCAGTGCCATCGCGCCGACCAAGATGATAATCGCAATGTAAGCAGCCTGACCTAAAAAGTTCCCTTGGCTAGTGCCAGAACTAATAATTAGGTTTTTGACGAAGTTAGCGCCAGCCAGACCAATGGCAAACACTACTACCCCTACTAGAACTTGGGCAGCTATCTGCAAAATCGTCCCCAGAATCAACGTCAGTGCATTTAAGCCCAGGATATCAGTTGCCGTAATTGTGGCAAACAGCATGATGGCCACCAGCACTATCGTACCCACAATTTCTGAAGGTGTTTTGGTCTGGGTCTTTTGCAGCAGAGTCTGTTCGCCATCGGGTGACGACTGAGTCTCACTTGCCTGTGCTGATTGCAAACCTAACCAAGAAAAGATATTGTTGAACCCAAACCCAGTGAGGATATTTGTCACTAAATCTGAGACAAACCTGCCGATCGCGTAAGATATCGCCACAATCAACCCAGCCACAAACAGTAGGGGGATAATGCCGAGAATATCCTCTAGCATCGCTACCGCTGGGGCAGAGATGGCCTCAATACCGACAGTGTTTAAGCCCGCGATCGCAATGGGAATCAAAATCAAAACATACACGATCGTACCCACCAGCCAGGAAAGGGTTTGGCTGCCACTGCTCGGAGAAAGTCCAAACCTCGACCCCAACTGGTCTACGTTGGTTGCCAGTAACAGATTGGTAACAATCCGACGCACCACCGTCGCTACCAACCAGCCTGCCGCAGCAATCAGTCCCGCCGCCACCATGTCGGGCAGGATCGAGAGGAATTCATCCAGTAGCCCCTGTACCGGTTCTAATGTGCCCTCTAACTGCAAAGTGTTGAGAACGGACGGTAGAAATAGCAGGAATATGAACCAGTACAGGGCATTTGCCAGGGTGTTACTCACCGCCAACTGGTTGCCACCAGTCTGAGAACAGACTTGCCGATCGAAATTCCAGGCATTCAGCGCCCGCGTCACCACCATCTTGACGATGGTTGCTAGCAGCCAAGCGATCGCCAACAAAATTCCTGCACTGGCCATCCTGGGAATGTATATCAGAATCTCACTGAGGAAATTATTCAGGGGCTGAGAAACCACCTGTAGCTTCAGGGCGTCCAAAAAGGCCACGAACGCGAAAATCACGATCAACCAGAACACCAGATCCGAGATCCATTTCTCAGTCTGTAGCGTTGACGGTTGATCGGTACGACCCGCGACCCATCCTGCGATCTTGTTATCCAGCTTGGTACTTTTCAGTATTCCTCTGGCCACTCCTGCCAGAATTTTAGCCACTATAAAGCCGACTACCAAAATCAGCACCGCAATGGCGATATCCACCAGACGCGGGACCAAGCTGGAAAGGTCAGGGGCGGGAAATTGTGCCATAGTCGGCGGCACCGAAATCCGCTCTGTTGCCATTATTTGGCCTAACCCCACTGATGGAGTTATGCCTTGCCATATTTCATTCATAGATTTTTTCTATCCTCACAACGGTACTCAATGCAAAAATTGCTCCAGATAGAAGCTATTACTGAGAATTATCTTCACTTATCGTCAGTAGCTGCACTGTTTGCGAGCTTACTTGCGTGACTAGCGATAATTTCCGGCTCCTGACCTGGGGCCACCGGGCATTACCATATTACGGTAAGAGCCGCTTTTTGGTATCGCCCAGCAGCATTCCATACCTATATCCCAACGATGTCATTTAGTCAAGTTTTTGAACAATCAATCCAAATTCATGCCAGTGCTACTGTAGTTGAGCGCTGTATTACAGAGCGAGATTTGATGCACCGATGGCTTAACCCCATGCTCCGGTGTGAGCCAGTGGGTACTACTGAAGATGAGGGTATTTGGGATACCAGCATCGGTGCGGTAGGTCGCTTTATTATCCAGATTCCTCTGTGGCAGCCTACCTTAGAAACTGTGGTGCTGTGCCGATCGCCAGGCAAGGTGGTCTGGGGGTTTTCCGGATTTTTCCGAGGACAAGATCTCTGGGAATGTCAACCCGCAGAAGTCGGAACCCATCTGCTGAATCAATTTTCCTTTGAAATTCCCAACCCCCTGATCCGCTTTGGTTTCAATACTTTTGCCTCTCGCTGGACTCAAGGGGACATGCAGGCCCAACTGCAACGCCTCAAGCTAGTTGCAGAAAGTCTTCAGTAAGCACCGGTGGGTTCCGTTCGCGCAGCGTGGCGCCAGCCATTCGCGCAGCGTGGCGCCAGCCATTAGACTCACCATCGGTAAATGGGCTACCGGTCTATGAGCGATCGCTACTGGCATCGGTAAGTAGTTAGACAAAAAGGGATTAACCCGAATTCTGACTGAACACTTTGATTCTTCCGTTCGCTCGTAGCGGAGAGGGCCCGGAGCTGGTCCCTCGATGTTTTCTGGTCGCTCGATGTTTTCCGGGGCATCGATCGACCAGGATACAGGGAAGTGGTAACATAGCAAAAGTGAGATACACCCGTCCGATCGCGTAGCGTCTTCGCAGACGAATCGCCCCTTCTCCTACATGTACTCTATCTCCGCCGCCAACTTCTCCAAATTCTCCTTACGCCACTTAGCATCTGCCTTTCTAGAAGTCCGCAACTCTAACACCCGCCTCCCTGTTTCCGGTAATGGATTTAACCTTTCCTGCAGCTGTTCCCACCCTGCAATCAATTCATATTCTACATTATAAGCAGGACATAGCTGGGCAAAGTCAATCTCCTGGGGCATAGCAAAGAACTCTTCAAAGGGCGGATCTTCTTGGGAGATGGGCAGCATCTCAAATATACCACCTCCCCGATTATTAATCAAGATTATGGTCAAATGTCCCACAAGTTTATTCGAGAGCAAAAAACCATTGCTATCGTGCAATAAGGCTAAGTCTCCCGTTAGCATAACACAGGGTTGATGCCGATGGGCAATCCCCAAAGCGGTAGATAAGCTGCCGTCAATGCCATTGGCACCTCGGTTGAAGAAGGGTGAGATTTCCAGGTTGTTTGGTTTCCAGAAATATTCGACATCCCTGACTGGCATGCTGTTGGCAATAAATATCGGCGTTCCTGGGGGCAAGGTCTGGGATAGTAACCATGCTGCTTTGCCTTCAAATAAATAATCTATCTCTGCCAGGGTTGGGTCTAAGGACTCTCTCACCTTCCTTTCCGCATCAGACCATTCTTCCAGGTAAGGGGAAGTCTCCATCTGACCTGACTCAATTGTAGCACAAAGATTTTCTATGGATGTGCGCAGGTGAATTGCTTGACCATGAATGGGGTCCAGGTTGTGATGACTGGGGTCTATGACCCAAGTTGGCGGCTTTTTCCCTGTTAACCAGGCCCGGAGTTGCTTGCTAGTGGGAAAATATCCAATCTGGATGACAATTTCTGGGGCGAGTTTTTCTGCTAACTGTTCATTTCTCAGAATGATGTCGTAGGTGGAAATTATATTAGGATTCAGATGGGCGTAGTTCCTCACAGGTGAGAGTCCTTCTGCTAATACCGGGAACTTTAATGCTTCCGCAAGATGGGCGATCGCCAAAACATACTCTTTCGCCCACCTCGGTTGCGCTACCCCAGCAATAATTATGCCCCTCCCCACCCCCACCCTAAAGGGTGGGGCTACAGGAACAAAGCCCGCGCAGGCGGGCTTTAGAGTTGGATCGATGTTGGCTATTCCTGTGAAGAACTCTACTGAGGAAAACTCGGATTTTAATGCTTCTGCTTCTGGTTGTGGGATGGGGGCGAGGGGGTCGCGAAATGGTACATTCAGATGGACTACCCCAGGGGTAGGAAACAGGGTACATTCCCAGGCATGAATTACTGTTTGTCGCAGATATGCTAACATTTCCATTTCTAATGATGGCAATGCTAACTCTGCTTGCCAGTTCGGGTAATTGCCATATAATTTTACTTGGTCGATCGCCTGTCCGGCATGGCAGTTCCGCAGTTCCGGAGGGCGATCGGCTGTTAAAATCAATAGAGGTACTCGACTTTCTCGCGCCTCGATCGCTGCTGGATAAAAGTTCGCACCCGCCGTTCCCGAAGTACAAACCAATGCTACTGGCAATCCCGTTCCCTTGGCAATTCCTAGGGCAAAAAATGCCGCTGAACGTTCGTCCAACACTGGAATAGCTTCGATTTGGGGGTTTTGGGCAAAAGCTACCGTCAGGGGAGTCGAGCGCGAACCCGGACAGGCGATCGCCGTTTTCAATCCCAGTCGCTTTAATGTTTCTGCTAAAATTGAAGCCCAAACTAAATTTACATTGCGGAATAAGAGCATTTTTTACTTGTTGTTCCTCAGCGGTTAAAACCCGTTGGTAATTCCTTAAATTGCTGACTTCTTAACCTGTCCCTTGTTCTCCCTTACCTTTTCCCTGACCCATGCTGTATAATCCCAGTACATTTTATCTCTTGTCCAGCTACATATCCTTAGTATTATAATCAATAAATATCTGCCAAAATTCAGATTCAAAGTAGTTTTTCCACCAGCTTTTTGTCGCGCAGTTAAATTGCATACAGATCAAACCTGAGACTCTTGTTCTCAAATTGTTTACCCATTTTGAATTTTGAAGAAATAATTTTGAATTGCTTAACCCAGTTAGTAGGGGGCCCATCAATAGTTTAAGCTGTACCGCTCACCATTTCTATTGCCTTTTCCCTGACCCATGCTGTATAATACCAGCGGTAGACGTGGCCGCTGGAGAAGCTGCCTTTGGAGCAAGTGTTAGTAACGGTGCGGGTGCGCCCTATGAATTTTCCCCCATTCCGGGGCTAGTGCTGCTGGGGGCGGGCTACTGCGCCAACTATCTGGAAGCGGTGGCAGGACAAAAATAACAAAGATAAATAAGGTGAGAGTCCTTCTGCTAATACCGGGAACTTTAATACTTCCGCAAGATGGGCGATCGCCAAAACATACTCTTTCGCCCACCTCGGTGGCGCTACCCCAGCAATAATTATGCCCCGAGCGCGTGTAGCCCTGTGCGCGCAGCGCCATCGCACTCCACCCCCATCCCCACCCTAAAGGATTCTGTTGGCGAATTACCATTCAGGAGCGATCTGCGAGAGTTCTGAGCAGGGAGCTTTGAGCAGGGAGAGGCGAGAAATCATTGATTTTTAATGCTTGGGGCTCGCTGGGGCTCTGCCCCAGTTGATTCGCCAACAGCAACCTAAAGGGTGAGGCGGTTTCTCCTGCATGCCGCGTCCCGAGGGACAAGAGCATAGCAGGAGAAACCGTAGGGTGTAGCTGCTTAAAGCTGTTTCACTTCGCCAACGATCTTAGTCACCATATCCTTAGCGCTGCCAAACAGCATCATCGTCTTGTCCTTGTAAAACAGATCGTTATCAATCCCAGCAAAGCCTGTATTCAGACTACGCTTGATCACGATCGTGTGTCCAGCCTTGTCTACCTCCAGAATGGGCATCCCATAAATTGGGCTACCAGCATTATCCCGCGCTGCTGGGTTGACCACATCGTTCGCCCCAATTACCAAGGCTACATCCGTGCGATCGAAATCTGGATTAATGTCCTCCATATCGTACAGCTGCTCGTAAGGCACGTTCGCCTCGGCCAGCAACACGTTCATATGTCCGGGCATCCGTCCGGCCACTGGGTGAATGGCATACTTCACCTCAACCCCGAGGCGTTCCAACTGGTCAGCCAACTCCCGCACCGCATGCTGTGCCTGGGCTACAGCCATGCCATAACCGGGAACGATCGCCACAGAGCGAGCATAACCCAACATCATCGCACTCTCTTCGGGGTCGATGCTATGGACAGTTTTATCGACCTTGCCACCAGCAGCAGTCGCAGCTGTGCCGCCACCCGTACCAAAGCCAGCGAACAAGACATTGGTGAGGGAGCGGTTCATCGCCTTACACATAATCACGGTCAGGATGATACCGGAAGCACCCACCAAGGCACCAGCGATAATCAGCATATTGTTCATCACCACGAAGCCCGCAGCAGAAGCAGCTAACCCAGAGAAAGAGTTCAGCAGGGAAATTACCACGGGCATGTCGCCGCCGCCAATAGGAATGACAAACATTACTCCCAGTACCAGGGAAATACCCGCCAATGCCAGGAAAACTGGCGTGTTCAAGGGGTTCAGGCAGATATAAACACAACCTGCCAGAAAGCTGCCGAGGAGGAGGGCGTTAAAGGGTTGCTGCAAAGGGAAGAGGATGGGGGAACCACTCATAATCCCTTTCAGCTTCGCAAAGGCGATCAGAGAGCCTGTGAAGGTCACGCCACCAATTAACACCCCTAGCAATACCGTAATTGTAGTGTCTAAGGGTGGGTTATCCAAGCCAGCGAAATAGCGCCAAAATTCTCCCACAGCCACCAGGGCGGAAGCAGCCCCCCCTAAGCCATTGAATAAACCTACCATTTCTGGCATGGCAGTCATTTCTACTTTGTAAGCCCCGATCGCCCCTATTACCGAACCGATCGCAATGCCGATCAGAATCATCTGATAGTTCAGCACTTCCTGGTCCAGCAGCGTCACCGCGATCGCCAGCAGCATGCCGACAGCAGCCCACAGGTTACCATTGCGAGCCGTGGCTGGAGAACCCAGCTTTTTCAGACCGACAAAGAATAACGATGCTGCCAGCAAATAGGTCAATTGTATGCTGGTCGGGATATATTCGCTGATACTGCTCATGCCTTAATCTCCTTCTTCTTAAACATTTGCAACATCCTGTCCGTTACCAGGAAACCGCCCACCACATTTATTGTGGCAAAAACCACAGCAATTAAGCCCAAAATCACCGTCACATTCCAATCCTTATCCCCCGCAATAATCAGGGCACCTAAAATTGCAATGCCCGAGATCGCATTCGCCCCAGACATCAAGGGCGTATGCAGGGTTGGCGGCACCTTGTTAATCACCTCGAACCCAGCAAAGGAAGCCAGGACAAAAACGAACAAAGCAGAAATTAATGCTTCCGTCATCGAACTCAAATCTCCTTTATTTATCCCAGGGGTTTTCTGTACTGCCCTTCTGTGTCTGGAGCATGCTCCAGACACATCCTTTTGACTAGGCATTAACTGCTACCTGTTCCAGAGCCGCCTTAACCCGTTGGTTGCGAATTTCGCCCCCATGGGTGACGCAAGTACCGCTAATGATATCATCAGCAAAATCAAGGTTTAATTCCCCCTCTTTAATCATGGTTTGCAACAGAGTGGAAATGTTCTTGGCATACATTTGAGAAGCATGGACTGGCATGGAGGAAGGCAAATTAATCGGACCGACGAACGTAACGCCATTACGCACCACATCCTTGCCAGCTTCTGTCAGGGCGCAGTTACCACCTTGTTCGGCTGCCAAGTCAACAATTACTGAACCAGGTTTCATCTTCGCGACCATTTCTTCGGTAACCAGCAGCGGAGCTTTCTTGCCAGGAACCTGGGCAGTGGTAATCACCACATCGGCGGCGGCCACAGTATCAGTCACTAATTCTTGAGTGCGTTTCTTGGACTCCTCGGAAATTTCCTTAGCGTAGCCACCTGCGGCTACTGTATCTTCCTCCAATTTCACCTCTACGAACTTGGCACCGAGGCTTTGCACTTCTTCTTTTACCGCTGGGCGGATGTCAAAAGCTTCCACCACCGCACCCAAACGTCGCGCAGTGGCGATCGCCTGCAAACCTGCCACTCCAGCACCCATCACAAACACTTTCGCGGGGCGGATCGTACCAGCAGCCGTTGTCAACATGGGGAAGAACTTAGGCAAAGCCGCTGCGGCTAGCAGTACTGCTTTATACCCAGCCACACCCGCCTGAGAGGACAAAGCATCCATACTCTGGGCCCGACTGGTACGAGGTATCATTTCCATACTGAAAGCCGTCACCCGACGTTGTGCCATCTGGCCTATCAATTCTGGCGAACCCAGGGGATTGAGGAAGCTAATCAAGACTCCTTCTGCCCGTAGCTGGTCAATTTCGGACTCTTTGGGCGTCCCCACCTTCAGCAGCACATCTGCTTCGCCCCAGAGATATCCGGGATCTTCGATTATTTTGGCACCCGCAGCTTCATAGGCGCTGTTCGGGAAGAATGACTGTTCCCCCGCCCCCGACTCTACCCATATTTCTAAGCCCTGCTTTGTCAACCGGGAGACGATATCGGGAATCAAAGCCACGCGGCGTTCGCCGAATTCTACTTCTTTGGCAACTGCTATTTTCATTTACGCTCCTTTTCCCTTTTCTCGAAAACTCTCAGAAGTTTTACTTGATTGCATCGGATTTGGGCATCTCCATTCTGCATCCTATGTTAATTTCCCTAAATCCCTGCCCTTCTTTAACTTTTTTCTACATTTAGCTCTTCCCACTCGCTCTTCTGTATTCGCTCGGACCAAATTATTGCTTATTTCTGGAGTTCGCAACTGATTTTTTCAGCATTTAAACAGATTTGCCTATATTTAGATTTTATTTATATTTTTCCCTTACCGAGCGAGTAAGGAATGCTATAATATCCAATTTGTCCCCAGACAGCAAAAAATAACGGACTGGTAGAGACAGTCCCGGGTCAGTAGTCAGTTGTATTAAATTTAGGTGGTCAACAAAGGATAAACAACAAACAACATTAATACTTGGTTATTGCTCTGTGGAGTCGTTATCTTCAGGACCAAACAGGTGTTCTAAAATGCGGCGGTTCTCAACCTGCAAACCTCCGATCTCAGATTGCATTTCTCTGATTTCAACTGTTATCTTTCTGATCTCATCAACAATTTCCTCAAAATTGCGCTGATGGATCTCAACTATCTGCACCAAAGAACTAATGGTGGCCCGTAATTCGGCCATTTCCCGCCGGTAGAAGATCGATCGCGCCGGTCAGCAGCGCGTAATTCGGCCATTTCCCGCCGGTCAGCTTCTCTGTCTAGGACGATTTCTTCTAGAATACCTTCAATCCGGCCTGTCTGTACTCATATCATATTCCTCTCACTTCCTTTGTCATCTTATCACAAATGTAGGGGCGATCGCACTCTGATGCCGCTCGAAGTGCGATCGCCCCTAAAACAGAACCTTTAAATTTCCCTTTAACGCACCTGCTGGAATATCTTCTCCATCTCTTCTAGAGGAATTGCGCCAGAGAAAGCTTTATCATTCATCACGAAGAAAGGGGTGCCAGAAAGACCAGCTTTTTCGCCTAGCTGCATATCCTGCTGAATGGCACTATCCGCATTCGCAGAATTCCGATCGCGGTTAAACTGCTCTAAATCCAGATCCAAACTTTGGGCAATTTCCAGATAAAATTCCTCACCCAATTTACCTTGCTGAGTAAACAGGGCGTCTTGGTACTCCCAGAACTTACCTTGCTGAGTAGCCGCCCAAGCAGCTTTAGCAGCCGGAAGGGCTTGTGGATGAATCGAAATCAAAGGAAAATGCTTGTAAACCAAGGTAACTTCATCCTGATGCTTTTCCATAAACTCTTTAACAGTTTTATAAGCCCGACCGCAAAATGGACATTGAAAGTCTGAAAACTCTACGAACAGAACTTTCGCATCAGTTGCGCCAGTAGTGGGAGATTCGCCAATTAGCGCTTGAGGATTGACTTTTATCTCCTGCAAAAATGCCTGCTGTGCCAGTTGCAGTTGCCGTTGTTGTTCTTGCTGGTAAGCATCTACAGACTCGATAATCACTTCTGGGTGTGCGCGGATAACCTGCAAAATTTGTTCTTCCAATTGCGGACTAATGCCGCTGGCTGCTTGTGCCGGTAGCGACCAAAACGTGAGAGCTAGGCAGCATAGCAGCAGTGCTGTTAGTTGTAAAGCTTTCCCAACCGCTGTGCCGAGATTGCTGAGAGTATAACTTGGCATCATCTTTACTTTTTGGACTTCCTCGGGTCAAATGAAATGGATATCAACCCTCATCTTACAGTGCGGTGTCATATAAGTCAAAGGAACTATAGCTTTACTTTATGATTTACCAGACTGATTATTGCTGAAACGATTGGGCGCATCTCATATTTGCTTCGATGCGCCCCTCATAACCAACATCATAAAAACCATCACTAACTTTTTACTCAGTCAAAATCCCCTTCAACTCCAAAACAAACCCCGGCAAAATTTACTCTCCCGACAGCACCGCTGGACTGTACAGTATCTTCACTTCTTTATCCGGTCGATAAATTTCCACCTGGTGCATTTCTGGGTCGATTAACCAACCAACTGTAATCCATTTTCTAAATATTCCTGCATTTTTTGTTGAATATTCTCCAACTCATCACTAGCAGAGCGCAATTCTACCAAAAAATCTGGGTGGTGGGTCACAAGTAGTGATGTTAGCACTTCATAGCTTAGAGGGCGATGGCAATAGTGGCCTCCAACTGCAAGTAAAATAACGATATTTCATGCATTCCCTTCCTCTCCCAGTGATCGAGTTGAAAATGCCACACCACCACGCCTATGGGGACAGACTAGGGCAGGCATGGCATCACTACATGCTTATCACTACCGTGAGTTTAAGGTATAAGCAGTCATAGGTTTTTCTCCAATTCAAACAACTATACCTCGGATGTATCTCACTTTTTCGACGGTAGCTGAGTTGCATCGAAGCGCGGGTAGATTCACTCCTTTACCAGAAACCAGGTTTTCGGCGAAAACTTGGTTTCTTAATACAATCTTGAGAGCAACTCCTATACTTCTGTATCTGGATTTGACTTTCCCAGAACCACTACCCTCCCGACATATTTCCGCCCGAACATGAAACCAGTCCTTGTCCCTGACCGATCTCACTTTCCATACCATTTTGATCGATAACAATGATATGATATTTACCACTACTGATACTGGAATTTGTACCACCACAACTGAAACGAGCGCCAGATTCAATTGTGCCCTCACCGTTCGGTGGATATATTTGACCACTCCTGAGCAGCACATTCCCAGAATTTGTTTCCTGCATCACCCGCCAACTGCTAGCATCCCCATCGGGGTCGGCGTAGGAAAATTCGATCGTACAACTCTCTCCGTTAGATAATGGATTCTTAGGTTGGCAGCTGCGCTCTACCACAATTGGTGCTATTTTTTGAGATTGATTTTGGGCTAGTTGATTTTGGGCTGGTTGATTTTGGGCTGGAGGTGGTTCCGCTGGTAGTGGTGGCGGTATATTGGGAGGGCCCCCTTCTGCCAGTCTCACCATCTCCGGCTTGCCTGCATCTATCTCATAAATATACCCTAACCACTGAGCAATTCGCCTTCGCTGTCCCACCGGAAGAAATAGTTTACGGGTTAGTAATGTAGTTGCATATAAGTCAGCAGATTCGATCAACTTCAGAGCATCAGACTCCTCGAACATTCCCGCGTTAGTATAGATATCAATTATTTCTGGCAGACAATTACTCCTCCTTCTGCTCTGTAGGAATTGCTCCCGATTTAGATAAAGCTGAAGTATATCCTCTACACACAAACTATATTCCTGAGAAACTGTGAATGTAAATATCGGTTTCGGGATCTTCACTGGCGCAGTCCGTTGTGGCACCGTCGCTTGAGAGGATGCGGGATTTAGTTGATTGCTATTTCGATCGTAAGTATAAAATCCCGCTGGCAGTTGAGGTGTCGAACTCACGCATACTGCCTTGGATCCTAATGCAATTATAGCCACATTCGGACCACAGGTAACTAGGCTGTATCCCCAATCCCTTACCAATTGTTCCAGATTAACAGAAGAATTCCTCGGCTGTGCTTGGACCTGCTGAATCACCGGGGCAGTCATTCCCAGGCACACTGCGGCGATCGGGGCCAAAACTCCCAACTTTCTCACCAAAGAAATACCATGCTTCATTTTACCCATAACTTAACCTACCTGTTACTGTTATCGATCTGTACCATAATTATATCAACCACCTTTATCCTCATCATATTGCTAGCCTAAATTCTTATTTGGCAACTTTACCGCTTATTTAGGCTAGCAATACAACTTTCGAGGCGGCTAATCAATTATCGCCAGAAAGGAAATTCGTGTTCTGTTGCTGCTCGATACTTAGTCCCAGGATTAGGATATGCACATACTTTATAGGGTCCCATTCTAATCCTTACTAAATCATCAGCACTCTGATTACACGCTGCTGGCTGCAAATCTTTATGGATCAATACTGAATCAATTCTATCGATGTCATTGGGGACAAATGGCTGACTCTGATTGTTGAGCACTATGTGAGACGGAAAGCGGTTATCGTTAGTCGGAGGATCAATCCTCGGAGTCCTTGAAGTCCGATCGGGCGCTTGTCCCTCCGTCTGGCTCTCACCTTCATAACCTCCTTGTCCGATCGCAGAATTCATCCGAGGACTTGTATATATGTGAGGTGGATGATAGTTATTGTTTCGTTTACCTATTCTCAATCCATTTCCGTAGATTGAGTCAATGAAAGTCTGGATGGGAATGCCCAAGTTAAAACCTGCCTTGAGCACTTGACCCCCAGACAGACGTTCCCCCTCCGCTTTACCGTGAATGCCAATCACTTGACCTAGCTCGTTCAGCACCGGGCCACCACTCATCCCTGCACGGGTGTTATTCGTGTACACCAAAGTGTAGCCTTCCAGTGAACTGCTTCGCAGAGCGGAAATTTTACCCTCAGTAAATTGATATATCCTTTCAGTTATCGCGCTTCCCGGGACTGGCCATCCAGCAGTATAAACAGCAGAAGCCTCGGTCAATCGATCCGAATCGCCTATCTTCGCCACCTTGTATTTCGTTGTACTGGTGAACTCCAACAGGGCCAAGTCTACCGCAGGTAGTCTTCTGATTTTGCTATAGTCAACGCCATATTCCTCTTTATCGGGAGTCTTGATCTTGTAATCATTTTGCCGAAGCACCACATGGTGGGCGGTGAGCACATACATATAGTAATGGTCGCCTTTGCGTTTTCTTGCAATAATCACCCCAGTGCCATTATCACCCCCCGAGATCCTCACGGTGATTTCTTTCGCAATTTCGTTCACTTCCCTCGATTCGAGAGCCCAAACAGCTTGGGGTTGCACTAGCGTTAGGGCCGCGCCGATCGTCATTGCCCAGGCCTGATATGATTTATTCATCTTTCTACTAGGTTCTCATGAGAGTCGTTCAATCTTTTCCCACCTTCGACTGAAATATCTTTTATCATAACTCATGCCTACCATATTCATACAAGTTCTATAGCCCCATCCGGATCTACCGGCAGTCTAGCAGAGTTATTAGGGTCATCCCCTAGCACCAGTTGCCTCAGCCTGCCACCGAGCCTCGTTACCTGGGGACCGCCTGGTAACGCCAGGGCGGGCCATAATACTCAGGTAAAACCGTCCATGGAGTACAGCCGTACAGGTACAATTCTATGTTACAGAAAAAATCTCCCATCAGACGCAGTCTTTCTGCATTGGCGATCGCCTCCTGTCTAGTAACAGGGGTGCCAGTCATCAGCTATGCCAATGGACTTCCGGGATTGACAATATTTGGAGGTCCCGGGCGGGAACACCAGTTACCCTTCCGGTTAGATTTCGGGGGTCAACCGGATCGGTGGGACCGTTACCGACTGAGAATTCCCGCCAGGAAACTGAAGCTGGCAGCTTCTCAGTTTTCCGTTTCCTATCCCGAGCGCTTCAACGGCAAATTCGACCCCGAAGAAATTCAAGTCCGGGTGAAAAGGAAGCCCATTCCTTTACAGGAGGTGATTTGGGACCAGGAAAATAACCTGATTGAAATTTATCCCGAAACTCCAGTACCGGCGGGAACTCAAGTGGAGCTAGTCTTCTCCAACGTCATCAACCCCACCTTTGGCATCTACTACTTCAAATGTCTCATCCTCACTCCCGGTGATATCCCCCTGCCTCGCTATATCGGCACCTGGGATTTGAGCATTAATAGATAAGCGCAACTTTGGTACTATAATTAGCGATTGTGACTTTTTGACGAGGTTGACGAGGCTGGAAGTATTATGACTAAACGCACCTTGGGTGGGACGACACGCAAACGCAAGCGAACCTCGGGTTTTCGCGCTCGCATGCGGATCAAAAGTGGCCGCCGAACGATCAATGCTCGCAGAAGAAAGGGGCGTCATCGCCTCAGCGTCTAATGATTTCCTAAGCGCAGTGTTACCGAAAGCCCATAGACTCAGACATTGGCGAGACTTTGAAGCAGTTTATCAGAGTCGAAGAACCCGTCGCACCCCTCATCTGACTTTAAGAGCTTTGCCTCCAGTGTCCCCGGGTGAGGTGTCTCCTGGTGCTGCATCTCCTGGTGAGGTTTCTCCTGGGAGCGCTAGTCGCACGTTCCCAGGCAGAGCCATGGGAACGAGGGGGGAGAAACCTCGCGCTAGTCGCACGTTCCCAGGCAGAGCCATGGGAACGAGGGAGGAGACCACAGCGATACGTCGCACTACCCCGGGGACACCGCCCCAACCTCAGCACCAGTCGCAGGTCGATGCGCCGGTTGCAGCTGGGTCGCAGCCAACCCGGGTTGGTATTGTTGTGGGCAGGAAAGTCAGTAAAAAAGCTACGATCCGCAATCGGATCAAGCGGCGACTGCGGGCCTGTATGCGCCAGTTGTTGCCGAGTTTATCACCTGGTTGGCAGTTGGTAGTAATGGCCCGACTAGCAGCAGGGGAGTGCGATTCTGCTCAATTTCTGCGAGAATTAGAGCAGATGTTGGCAGAAGCGGAGGTACTCAATGGGGATTCGAGAGGACGTGTATTATGAGGGAGGACCCCATATCGGTGATTTGATCTTTAATCTGTTACTGGGTTTGACCCTGATTTTTTTGCCCCTGACAGTGGGGGCCATAGTCAGGGCCCTGTGGCTGCGCTTCCGGATAACCAGTCGCCGCATCTCTGTTACAGGTGGCTGGATGGGACGCGATCGGGCCGATCTGATCTATTCGGAAATCACTAACATAGTAAAGGTGTCTCGCGGACTAGGCTTATGGGGAGATATGGTCATCACCCTCAAAGATGGTAGCAAGATAGAACTCAGAGCTATCCCCAAGTTTCGAGAAGTATATAACTACATCAACGATAAAATGCCTAGCAAAGCCAAAAAACAGAGTGGTGCTCAAAGTAGTTAAAGTAAACACCTGGGTTGTGCTAACTAGGTGCAGCCGGACCCCGAGATGGAAAGTTGTCAGTTGTCAGGAGGCATGGTTCGTAGTAAACACTTCAGTGTTTCTCCGTGCCCCGTTCAGGGGCACGGTTAAGGCTTCGCAATTCACAATTAACAATTCGCAAGCAACGATTAGATTCAGAAAAGTTCCCCAGCAAAAAGGTAAACTCAGAAAGTATGGACTTTGGTATCGGTTTCCTCACCAACAATGTAATGCTGCCGATCCTGGACTTTTTTTACGGGATCGTGCCCAGCTACGGATTAGCGATCGTGGCTCTAACCCTGGTAATTCGTACTGCAGTCTACCCTCTGAGTGCAGGCTCCATTAGAAGTATGCGTCGCACGCGAGCGGTTCAGCCCTACATGCAGAAGCGGCAAGAAGAAATTAAGACTAGATATAAAGACGACCCAACCAAACAGCAGGAGGAGATGGGTAAACTCTTCAAGGAAGTGGGCAACCCTCTGGCAGGGTGCTTGCCAGTGCTGTTGCAAATGCCCGTGTTGTTTGCCCTGTTCGCTACCTTGCGGGGTTCGCCCTTTGCTAATATCAATTACTCAGTCAATCTGCAAATATTTCCCGAAACACAGATCGAGCGAATAGTGCCCCAAGCATTTGCCACCAAGCCCCAGAATATCTATGTAGCGGATGGGGTTCGCGCACCAGTAGTGGCTTTGCTTCCAGGAGGCAATAATCTGGGGGTGGGAGAAAAAACCAAGGTATTGTTTCAGACTACCGAAGGCAAACCCTTCAAGGATATATTAGCAGAACACCCGGAAAATAAGCAGGATCTGGCAATAGAATGGACAGTCATCAAGGGCGAAGAACGAGTACAGATCGATGACCAGGGCAATATAGTAGCCCTCCAGCCCGGAGACGTCACCATTCAGGGAACGATACCAGGGTTAGCCGCTAATAAAGGATTTCTATTCATCAAGGCTCTAGGCCAGGTGGGGGCAGTTGGTGAAAATGGGGAAATAAATTGGGATATCGTGGGCATGGTACTGTTTTTTGGCATCAGCTTGTATCTCAACCAGAATCTCTCAGGTCAAGGAACAAGCAATGCTAACGATCAGCAGCAGACGGTTAACAAAATTACGCCAGTCTTGTTCTCAGGCATGTTTTTGTTCTTCCCTCTGCCAGCTGGAGTATTGATGTACATCGTGATAGCTAACATTTTCCAAACGGGCCAGACGTTGATTTTGTCCCGGGAGCCTCTGCCGGAGAACATCCAAAAAATAGTAGACGTGGAGGAGGCTAAGAATGTAAAGGAAGAGCAAAAAGATGTCCTGCCATTTGAGCGGAAAAGTTACAAGAAGAAAGAGAAAACAGAACCAGATATGACGAAAAAGTCGCAAGGTGCTAAAAAGAAAAAGATGTGATTGTGCTTATGAATGAGAGTCAAATCCAACGAGGTAAGGAGTGGCTTGAAGAATTTCTGCACAAAGCAGGTTTGCCAGCAACTGTCACCAGGCAAGAAAATCAAGCAGAACCGGAAATGGAAAGTTGCTGGCTGACTATTGACTCCCAGAATCTGACGGCCCAACAGATGGAAATATTAACTACGGGCAGGGAGGGTGTGGCCCTAGATGCAATTCAGTATTTGGCAAATACTATCCTAAATTTGGGCTGTACTAGAAATGAGCAAATTGCCTATACAATTGAATTGAATGGCTATCGAGCTCGCAGGCAAGCAGAGTTACTCCAGCTGGCATCTGATGCTGCTACCCAGGTGCGTCGCACGGGGGTGCCGTTTGAGATGAAGGACCTATCGGCGGCAGAAAGACGCCAAGTCCATACTTTTCTCAAGTCCTATGAGGATATCGCAAGTGAAAGCCGGGGTCGAGAACCAGATAGACGCCTGATAGTGCGCCGGTTGTAAGCTGTCGCGCATTGAAATTGCATGGATCTAAATGCTGAAACCCTTGCTATAAATTACTTTCGCCATTGAGAATTTAGAATTGAGAATTGAGAATTGCTTAGCAATGTTTCTGGTAAGCTGTCACCCATTTAAATTGAAACGCTGAAACAATTGTTATCAATGGTTGTCAGAATTGAGAATTGAGAATTGAGAATTGAGAATTGCTTAGTGGTGTCATGGAACCAATTTATATTCCTAACTTAGTGAAAGCCCCCGATCGCACTCTTTCTCTTGATGTGCGCGATCGCCTACCAGGTCTGGAAAGTCTGACGGCGGTGACGGGACGGATGCAGGTGAGACATCAACGGAATTATCTGGAGGTTTCAGCAACAGCGGAAACGATTATTACTCTCACCTGCGATCGCTGTTTGCAGCAGTACAATCACCGCCTGAAAGTTGATACTTCGGAACTGATCTGGTTGGATGCAGCTGCTGATAAACAGGACGCAGATGGGCCCGTAGATCGGGCCGCAGACGGCCCGAAAAATCGGGAAGTGGGACTGGAAGATTTGGTAGAAGTCCTCCACCCGAGGGGCTATTTTTATCCAGATGGGTGGTTGTACGAACATCTGTGCTTGTCAATGCCTCACCGCCAACTGTGCGATCGCCAATGTCCGGGCATTCAGCCAGGGCCTGATGCTAGGGAGTCACAACCGCTACTAGATCGGCGATGGGCCAGTTTGGCAGGATTGAAAATAGAGAATTGAGAAATG
Organism: Hormoscilla sp. GUM202; assembly: GCA_005518205.2. Lineage (GTDB taxonomy): Bacteria > Cyanobacteriota > Cyanobacteriia > Cyanobacteriales > Desertifilaceae > Hormoscilla. The sequence continues at coordinate 2,537 of RFFC02000005.1, read as the reverse complement.
GATTTTAATGAGGAGTTTGAATTATTGCTGCGATCGCGTTACCCGGCGATCTACATCCAGACAGCAGAAGAGGAAAGAGTAGAAGAGGCGATCGCCAATATCGCAGCCAAATTAGGAAATAGGGCTGTATATATCTGGGATTTTGTGGATGGCTATCAGGGAAATCCTAATGATGCGGGTTTCGGACGCCGAAATCCCTTGCAAGCGCTAGAATTTGTAGAGAAATTGCCCATAACGGCAGCAGCAATATTGGTACTGCGGGACTTCAATAGGTTTTTAGAAGATATTTCTATTTCTCGAAAGCTGCGGAATCTATCCCGGGTGCTACTGTCTCAGCCGAAAAATTTGGTCATAGTAGCGCCAGAAATTGCAATTCCGACAGAACTATCGGAAGCGATTACTGTCCTGGAGTTTCCTCTGCCAACCAGCGACCAAATTAAAGCAGAACTGGAACGCTTGTTAGGGGCGATCGGGAAAAGATTGACTGGGACAAATATAGATGAATTGGTGCGCTCCTGTCAGGGACTCTCCATCGAACGGATTCGCAGGGTGCTGGCTAAGGCGATCGCCAATCACGGGGAATTGCGTCCGGAAGATGTAGAACTGATTCTCGCAGAAAAACGGCAGAAAATTCGCCAAACGCAAATATTAGATTTCTATCCGGCCAAAGAGGATATTTCCGATATCGGCGGGTTGGATAACCTCAAAGATTGGTTGCTCAGACGGGGAGGGGCTTTCTCAGAACAGGCCAGAAGCTATGGCCTGCCCCATCCGCGCGGCTTGCTGCTGGTGGGCATTCAGGGTACTGGTAAATCCCTGACCGCTAAGGCGATCGCCCACCACTGGCACCTACCCCTATTGCGGCTGGATGTGGGGCGTCTATTTGGGGGCTTAGTGGGTGAATCGGAATCTCGCACCAGACAGATGATTCAGCTAGCAGAAGCCCTGGCCCCATGCGTGCTGTGGATAGACGAAATTGATAAGGCATTTTCGGGCTTAGGGGGCAAAGGGGATGCAGGTACAGCTAACCGCGTCTTCGGCACCTTTATCACCTGGTTGGCGGAGAAAACCTCACCCGTGTTTGTCGTGGCTACGGCCAATGATATCCAGGCTTTGCCCCCGGAAATGCTACGCAAAGGTCGGTTTGATGAAATCTTCTTTGTCGGTTTGCCCTCCCAGGCAGAACGCCGCTCAATATTTACTGTCCATTTGTCCCGCCTGCGCCCCCACAATTTAAAGAACTACGATATCGAACGGTTGGCCTACGAAACGCCTGATTTTTCGGGAGCCGAGATCGAGCAGACTATAATTGAAGCCATGCACATTGGCTTTAGCCAGAACCGGGATTTCACTACAGATGATATTCTAGAAGCTGCTAGCCAAATTGTCCCCCTGGCTCGCACCGCTCAAGAACAGATCCGGTTCTTACAAGACTGGGCGGCCTCTGGTAAAGCCCGCCTTGCTTCCCGACAAAGCAGTTTGATCTCCTCTATGGGCGCATTTTAATATGATCCTTAAGGCTTTGTTTTATACAACTCAGTTCTTACTGGGGTTGGCGATCGCGATCGCCCTGGTCTTCGCTGGTTGCCTAACCAGCGCTCGCTTCTTCATGACCAAAATGACGGCACCTGCGCCTAAACCCATGTTCGCTAACGATATCCCTGGTGGCAAAAAACAGAGCGGACTGCCACCAAGAACCTATGAAGCCCGCGTTACCTGGCCTCTCGGTCTGATTCTGCGCGATCGGCCCAGCTATAACTCTCTTAGAATTGGTGGCATCGGATATAATGAACGGGTGCTAGTCCTGGGAGAAAGCTCTGATAAAGTTTGGCAGCGCGTGCGGGTATCAGATAGCTTCCAGGAAGGTTGGGTCAAAGGAGGTAACACAGCACGGACCAACTAGAATTATATCATTCCCGAACCCTTGGCAGGCATATCCAGGGAACAAATCCCACCCAGAAACCAGGTAACTTCTGCGAAACCTGGTTTCTTTATTCTGGCATTTAGAAAATATTCTGATATCATGTCGGGCGAATTACCCTCAATGGGCGAAGCTACTCGGGTGCATCCCAGTTTTGCTTCTTGGCTGCGGGGATCCGAACGTGCTGTTACCAGCTATACTAGCCCAGAAACCCAGTTTTTCCACAAAACCGGGTTTCTTCATGCATTCTTGAGATGCTCTCGTGGCACCTTATTGATGGCGATCGCCACCTGCTAGCACCGGCGTATACAGGCTCCTTCCCTGGGAGGTTATGACTCGCAGTTGTCACCTGCTGGCACCGGCGTACTGAACGATGCTCTCGCAGTCTGTGAGGCGATCGCCCTAATGCGATCGCGCTTCTTTCGGTGTGAGCGCTTTTTTTGGATTTTCCCTCAGTGCGAGCGCCGGTGGTTGTGGTTCTGAGATCTTCTCGCCCCCTTCGAGGATGGAAAGCGCTCTCGCCCCCAACCGGCGAGGAGCGTGCCAAAAAGGTTGATTTTCGATGCCCAAATTGGTTGATTTAGGGGGATTGACAAATTGCCATTTTGTGCAGGCA